>CAVWLG010000039.1:0-143119 GCA_963755805.1 uncultured Actinomycetota bacterium | reverse complement strand
TGCCAGTCGTTGGAGCCGTCGTGTCGGGAGTAGGTGCCCCCGCTGGAGTTGGTGACCACGATGGGATCGCCGGCTTTGAAGTTGTCGAAGAACCACTGCGCATTGGTTGGGCTGATATTGATACAGCCGTGGCTGACGTCGCGCTTACCCTGGTCGTCCACGGACCACGGCGCACTGTGCACGTAGTCGCCGCTGTCGTCGAACCGGACGGCTAGCTCGACCGTGGTCTTGTAGCCATAGGCCGAGCTGACGGGAACCCCGTACGTCGAGGAGTCCATCACGACCGAGGGCTTCTTCTCTTGGACGTAGTAGGTGCCGTTGGGGGTCTGGTGCCCACCGGCTGCCATACCCATCGACATCGGGATCGTCTTCTCCACAGCGCCATTGCGCGTGACGACCAGTTGATGGGTGGGGTCGTTCGCCGTGGCGATCAGGGTGTCTCCAGTCTGGAAGCTGGACACTGCGCCACCGGCGTCGACGGTCACCCCGGTGTGCGCCGGCCAGAAGCTCAGCGGGCGCCAGCGCAGCTGCGTGGGTGTCATCCAGTAGAACTTGCCTTCCACCGGCGGCTCCGAAGAGATGTGGACGGCGTTTTCGGTTGCACCGGCGTCATCGACGGGCCCGGGGAAGTTGATGATGATCGGTTGAGCCACACCCACCGTCGAGCCGTTGGCAGGAAAAAGCCTCGCTGATGGCGCCGGGTGCGGCTCCGCAGCTGGGTCCGGGACAGCCCCGGGATCGGCGGGAGGCGGATCCGCCAACGCGAGGCCGGTTCCCGGCATCAGCGCCGAGGCTGACACCAACAGCGACGCCAATGCTGCTGTCTTCACAGCGGTGAGGAGGCTTCCCCTCGTCCAGCCGGACATGTCTTTCCCCTCCGGTTGCTACGTGTGAACAGTTCGCCGCACAGTGCCTGTGACGACGAGTGCTCCTAGTGACCCGCGTGAGCCAGATCGACGGGACCGCCGTTGTGAGCCAGGTCAACGATGTACTGGTTGACGAAGGTCCCGGCCGGCGGGCCCCCATTGCACGATCCGTCGGACTCGCCTGGCCGCTTGATCCACAAGAAGGCGTCGACGTGTCCGTTGCCGGTCGCTGTCGTCGGCGCAGCGCCAAGCGCCCGTCCGCTGGGGTTGCACCAGTCGAGCTTGGAGGCGGGCGCCGGCCCGGCGCCGTTGCGCGACGTGTCGATCACGTAGTGCGCGCCGTTGGTGTGCGCCGAAATCGCATCGCCATAACCGATTTCGTCCTCGGTGGTGAAGAAGTTCGCAACGTTGAGGCTGAATCCGCGCGCGTGGCCGACACCGGCTTTGTTGAGTCTGTCGGCCATGTCCTCGGGGCTGTGCCAGTGGATGTGGCCGCCGTCGACGTAAACGGCCGTGGCCGGATTGCGCGACAGTGAGTCGACGGCGTAGTGGATCAAGTCGTAGCGCTCCTGGCGCTGGTCCCCGGACAGGCAGTCCGCCATGGCAAGCGCGTCGGGTTCGACGACGACCGCTGCTCGTGAAGCGCCGATTTGGCCTGCGATGCCGTCGATCCATCCGCGGTAGGCGTCGCCCGAGCCCATTCCGCCCGCGGCGAAGCTGCCACAGTCGCGGTGCGGAATGCCGTAGATCGTGAACACCGGGAGCGCCCCTGCCGCCGCCGCGTCGCCGGTGTACTTCGCGACGGTGGACGCCGACGATCCCGGAACGATCCAGTACGCCTGCGGCGTGTTGGCGACGGCGGTCAGCTCCGGAGTGGGCGGATCGGCCTTCTGCGCAGCGCGCATAGCCGCCGAGGTGGGGTTGACGTAAAAAGGCATGCCTGCCAGCGGGTTGGCATCGTCAACCAGGCGCACCGTCGGGGCGGGGCCGACCTGTATGGGATTCGCGAAGAGAAATACGCCGGCTATCAGCGGGAGGAGGGTGGCGACAAACCGTGCGGCAGCGGAAAACATCACACCTGAGAAGTTAGCGTCCCTGGCTGGCGACCGCGACTTGCCCCCGGTTGTGCATCGAAGCGACGAACTTGCCTACCCGGAAATCTGGCCGCTGACTTCGAGGACCAAGGTCCGCAAGGGGCCCGGGCCGGCCCACATTACGATCTCTGTTCATGGCGGAAGGAGCACCTGGACCGGCGTCGGCGCAAGCAGAGGATGGCGAGGTCGGCCCGCTCGATGTCGCCGGCTCCGGAATTCTTCCCCCGGTCGCTGCCCGAGTGCGCCGATCTTTTTGGCTGCTCGAGCGGTTGGCACCCTTTTTGGGGTCGCGGTGGGCGGTCGAGTTGTGGTGCACCCCACCGGTTCTCGAGTCGAGTCTGCGCATGCCGCCGGGGGTGTCCCCGGGCAGGCCGACAGAAGCGTATTGGGAGGGGCATCGCGTCGCTGGTGAGGAATGGGGCGAGGGGCCGCCGATATATCTGGTACACGGTTGGGGCGGCCAGCGACCGCATTTGGCGGTCTTCGTAAAACCGCTGGTGGAGGCCGGATATCGGGTTGTTGCGTTCGACTTGCCCAGCCACAACGAATCTGATCCGGGTGCGCTCGCGCCCGGGCGTACCACCGCAACCGAGTGCGCCGACGCGATTGCGGCCATGATCGAGACCCATGGGCCCGCCTATGCGGTGGTAGCCCACTCACTCGGAGCTAACGCGACTGCATTGGCGGCGGCGCAGGGCGCACCCGTCGGGCGCTTGGTCTTCTTGGCGCCGATGGGCAATTTTCCGCTCTATCTCGACCTGTTCGCCGCACGGCATGGCTTCGGTCGCCGGATCCGCGCTGGCCTGCAGCGTCGTCTGGAAAAACGAATCGCCATGCCACTGCAGGACACGAACATGACGCGGATCGGTCGACGAGCCAACTATCCGCCGCTGCTTCTCATCCATGATCCCGATGACCCGGACAGCCCCTATGCCGCCAGCGAACGACTGGCCGCGTCGTGGCAGGGCGCACGATTGGTGACCACGCGAGGGCTCGGCCGACTAGCTCATTACCGAATCCTGCGTCACCGCCCCGCGATTCGCGCCGGGGTCGAGTTCATCGGCCAACCCGCGGCCGACACGAACACCACCGAGCAACCCAGCACGACGTAGCACCGGTCGCGACGACGTGCAGACGGTAACGATCAGCTCAGCTCATCCGGCCGGTTCACCTGAATCAGGCGTTGCGCGTCGTCGAAGAGCGACTCTTCTGCGAGGCGGACAGCGATGAGAGCGGCCATTGCGGTGGCGGCCAGCTGCATGTACATCACCACGATCTGGTACCGGATCGCGGTAAGCGGACTTATCCCGGCCAGAATCAGTCCGGTCATGGCACCGGGCAGACTGATCAGCCCAACTACCTTCGTGGAATCGATTGCCGGAATCAACGCGGTGCGTAGGGCGGATCGTTGGTAGGGCAGAAGGGCCTGTCGTCCAGATTGGCCGAGCGATAGCCGGGATTCGATAGCGGGCCGCGATTGCCGAACGTCGTCGTCGAGCCGCCGCAACGCACCTCCAGCAGCCAACATGGCGGACGAGACAATCATGCCGCCGACCGGAACAATCACGCGGGCCTCGGCGGCGATAACCCGTCCTGCCAACAGGACGAACAGCGTGCCGACGGTGCTGGCGGCCACTCCGCCGGTAGCGGCAAGCCTGGCCTGGGGTAACCCTGCGCCGCGGCGGCCAGCGACCTGCCCGGCAATGACCACCATCGCGAGCAACCAGCCAGCGGGGCCGAGCAGGCTCGGCCGCTGGAACAAAACGCGAAGAAGTGCGCCGGCGGTGACCAGTTGCACTGCGGCGCGTGCGGCGGCGACGACGACCTCGCGAGTGAGACCCAGCCGCTGCCGATAGGCGATCGCTCCTGCCACCGAGACCAACAGCAGCGATACGGCCACCCCGCCCCAGCTCGGCACGGCCAGCCCCGTCGCTATCACGGCAAGGGGCGATGTGGGGCGACGGACCCGCACGCGACGAGATCGTCCGGCCTGAGGACCAATGACTGCGGCCCACCGGCTTAACGAGCGCAGGCCGAAGCCGGTCAATCTGACCGCCACCAACCCCAGCGGCAGGGCCAGCCACATCCACCGCGGGCGGACGCGAATGAGGCCTCGCCCGACCTCTTTCACCAGTGCCGCTTGGCTTCCGGTCTGCGGCGCGAGATAGCCGATCCGGTCCAGCGCCGCACGCAGCCTCTCGATCTCCGGTGGGGCCTCGTCCGCGTCGCGGTGCGGATTCAGCAGGGTTTGCGCAAGCCCGCCGAGGAGCTTGCTCAGCACGCTGCCCTGGCGGCGAGCAACCGGGGAGTGGGAAATTCGCGTGCCCGCCGACGCGGCAGCGACGTCTCGCACACGGGCAATCGCTGACAAGACGGCTGCGGTGTCGCAGTCTCCAGGCGCATACCAAACCACAACAGATTCGGTACGCGGATAAGCCTGCACCGCGCGCACACCTGTCACCGTGGCGAGCGTCCTCTCGACCGCGGCGGCCCAGGCTTCATTGTGACGAAACCCGATGGCACGCACACGCATCCGCCCCGCTACAGCGGAGAGAACGACCGGTTCGACGCCAGCATCAGTGCACAGCATCAATGGTCTCCACGGGGTCGTCTCCCGAATGAGCCGCTGGGGGTGGAACCTCGTGTCCAATCCGCTCCGCGGCCTCGGCGACGACGTCGGCGACCGCTAATCGAGCCCGCGCGGCGCCTTGCTCGGCCTCCCGCGCAGCGCGAAGACCCCAAGCCGTCACGGAAACGGTTGCTGCTCGCAGCGGGTTCTTCGCCGCCACCTTGCGCAGCCCCTCATACGCAACCATTCCGACGACGCCAGTAATTACCGTGGGTGCCGCTTTTGCCAAAACCCCTTGCCACACCATCGCGAACTCTCCCTTCACACTGTCATCTCGATCATTTCCAGGTTTTAAATCGTTTCCAGCCCAACGCTTCTCGGCGTGCAACGCCGACGGTCTCAGGATATCGATACTGCCGGGCACCCGCGCCCGACGAGACGAGGCGACCACTTTCAAGGACCAAGACCTGTGCGGCGACGCTTTCGATGAGAGCGTGGTCGTGGCTGACGAGGACCACGGTTCCGCCAGCGCTGACGTAGTCGCCTATCAACGCGCCGATGACCTCGGCCGTGGCCTCGTCGAGCGCCGACGTCGGCTCGTCAAGCAGCAGCATCTCCGGTTCAACGGCCAACGCGCGCGCCAGACACAGCCGTTGCGACTCCCCACCGGACAGCTCCGCGGTCGCGCGCTTGGTGAACGATGGCTCCAGCCCCACGCGCGCGAGTAACTCGACCACGCGGGCCTCGGACACGTCGTGGCGGCCGACGCGGACCTCGTCAATCACTCGGTCGGTCAGCAAGACAGAGGCCTGCGCCACCAGCCCGACACACCGCCGCAGCGCCAGGACGTCCAGCTCGGCGATGGGCACATCGTCGAGCGTGATACGGCCGGTCGTGGGTTCATCGAGCCGATTCAGTAGTCGCAGCAGTGTTGATTTCCCGGCCCCACTGGCACCCGTCACGGCGGTACAGCGGCCGGCCGGAATGGTTGCGCTGACCGCGGTTAACAGCCTGGCGGAGCCGCGGGTCACCGTGACCTGCTCGAGGCGAAAACCTTCCGTGCGCCGGTCTATCTGCGCACGAGAAGAGCACGAGTTGCCATCCTCACAATCTGGCATGCTCTCCACGAAGATCTAGCGTAGGAATGACGTGCTGAGAGATCGCTGAGATTGCCTCATTGCGTCGATTCACGATTACGGCCGTCGACGGCTATTAGAGAGCCGCGCCAGCTGACGACTCGCGACGCCCTAAAGATCGATGGTCAGTCGTGATGAAGCCCCGCATGGCCTCAGCCAGCTTCGATGTTCGAGTCGTCGACGCCAGCCGGTCGCTATTCGTCGCGCGAAAGGTGTTCGACTTGATACGCCTCGAGGCGGTTCGTCCAGAAGCGCACATCACTGGGATCGGCGAAGCTTGCGGTAAAGCTGTTGTGGGCCAGCGCGATCACGTCACCAACATCGAGTGCCAACGCCTCAGTGGCGGCGAGATAATTGGCATTGACATAGCCGCCGAAGAAGGGTGGATCGTCGGAGTTGATCGTCACCCGCACACCCGCATGCAGTAGTCGCCGCAAGGGATGCGAACTCAGGTCATGCACCACCCGCAGCGCCAGATTCGACAACGGGCACATGGTGAGGGCGATACCGGTGTCGGCGAGCCGCCGCATCAACGCGCTGTCTTCGGCGGCCGCGACGCCGTGGTCGATGCGATCGGGTCGGCAGATGTCCAGTGCTTCGGTGACGTAGGACGCTGGCGTCCCCTCGCCTGCGTGCACGGTGGTCCGATACCCGCGGGTGCGGGCCCGGTCGAAGTAGCGAGCGAACTTGCCTGGCGGATGGCCGAGTTCGGCCGACGCAAGGCCCACCCCGAGGATGCGCTCGGCCCAGGGATCCAGGAGTTCGAGTAGCTCCAGGCCGTCTGCCTCCGAACGGTGACGCTGAGCTGTACAGATCACCTGACCGTCGATGCCCCACTGAGTTCGGGCGTCGTCGATTGCCTGGAATACACCCTCGAGCTGATCGGAGATTGGGACGCCAAGATCGAGGAAAGTCTGTGCACCGAGGAACATTTCGCTACGCAGCACGTTCTCTTGGGCAGCCCGCTGCAGGTAGGCCAACGTGAGATCGTAGAAATCCTGCCGTCGGCGCAACACCTGGCCAACCCGGAACAACACCGAGAGGAAGTCTTCCAGACTGCTGAACCGATAGGCGTCACGAATCTCCTCGGTCGATCTCCACGGCAGGTCGACCCGGTTTGCCCGAGCCGTCCGCAGCATCATGTCGGGCTCAAGTGTTCCCTCGAGGTGAACGTGCAGTTCCGCCTTGGGCATGCCGGCCAAGAACCCGGCACTCACGCCCACGACGACTCCATCCGCAACGACATCTCAGATATCCCCCGTGACATGTGCAGCGGCGTAGATCATTTGGACACCTTCACCGTAGTCCTGCGCCGTCGATGTTTCCTGGGCGACGTGTTTAGTGCATTCGCCAGGGCATGTGCTGCAGGCACCACGTGTTGCCGTCCGGATCGGCGAAGTGGGCATACAGAACGCCGCCACCAACGTCCTCGATTTCGCCCACGTCCACGCCCCGCTCACGCAGATCCGCCCGCGCCGCTTCGATGTCAGCGACCACGAGATGCAACCCGCGCAGGCCGCCCACGTTCCCATCCAGGCTGGACTGACCCTCGGCGAGCACGATGGAGCAGGCCGAGCCGGGCGGGGTCAGTTGCACGATGCGCACGCCCGGCGCCGGCGTGACATCCACGTCCAGATGGAAGCCGACGCGGTCGCGGTAAAACCTTGTGGCCTCGTCGATGTCGGTCACGGGCACCGGCACGAGTTCCAACAGCAGTGCCCCGGGCCGGCACGGCCGGATTGTTCGGGTCGTTCGAGATCTGCGATGGGTCAGTCGGAATCTCGGTTACGGGTTTGGCGGTGTCACTCATGGCTGGCTCCTGTTGTTGGCGGATGGACTACTAGATTCGCGAGCACGGCGGTCAGCCGGTCGTAGGCTTCGCCGAGGCCGCGTTGCATCGGGCTGCGGAGCACCTGCTCGCGAATTTCCGACGAGGAGTACGTGACCGTGGCCGTCATCGTGGTCGCGCCGTCGGTCTCGGCCAGATCAGTGACGACGAGGGCATCGCCGGCAGGCCAGTCGGAATGAATCTCGCTGTGTACCAAGCGTGTTGGCTCCACGATCTCTTGATACGTACCGTGCATCTCCATCTCGGCGCCGTCTGGGCCTCGAGAAACGAATCGCCACGCACCACCGACCCGCAGATCGATCTCGCATACCACCAGGCTCCAGCCTCGTGCGCCATGCCAGCGGCGAAGCAATGCAGGTTGGGTCAGCGCCGCGAACACAAGATAGTGCGGGAGCTGCGAAAACACGTGTGAGGACAATGTCAGTGTCTCCCGACGTCGAAACTTGTCAGCCCTGCACCGTCATACGCCGATGTCACTGTTGTCTTCTCTGTAGATCGCTGAGGACTGTGTCGAGCTGGCGGTAGCTGGCTTCCCAATACTCGCGATAATCCGCCAACCAATCCGCGGCCGGAGAAAGTGACGCCGCCACTAGTCGGCATGGCCGCCGTTGTCGGTCGCGGTTGCGTTCGATGAGACCTGCTCGCTCCAGCACGCGTAAATGCTTAGACACCGCAGGCTGGCTGATGGCGAACGGAGCCGCCAATTCGGTGACGCTCGCTTCCCCTTTCGCGAGCCTGGCGATGATCGCTCGCCTCGTGGGGTCGGCAAGCGCTGCAAACGTTGCATTCAGCGTGTCACTCACGATGCATAACCTAGCGGTTCCATAACCGATAGGTTATGTTGTGGGGTTGCTTCGGTCAACGGCGAATCGCGAATGCGAGATCCAGGCCCGGCGGCCGCCGCAAAAACCCGTTGCCGAGTCAGGGCGACCAGCGCTAGTTTTGCGGAGGCCCTGCGAGAGAACGAGGAGGTGGTACCCGTGAATGCAGTTGCGACATGGGCGCTTCCCTCTGGGGTCATGGTCGGGCGATAGATCGTCCGGGAGCGCCCTTCAACGAGCACTCCCGAAAGGCACGACCATGCACTTCACTTCTGAACAGCGCCTCGACAGCGGCGTCCTCGAACGCGAATTCACCCTCGGCGAGATCCCGGGCATCCTGTGGACGCCCAGTTCCGCATCCGAACCGGTTCCGCTGATCCTGCTCGGCCACCCCGGCGGGCTGGACAAGATGTACCCCCGGCTGGCGGGGCGGGCACGGCACTGCGCGGCAGAGTTCGGATTCGCCGCGGCCACCATCGAGCTCCCCGGGAGCGGTGACCGGCCCCGCTCGGCCGTCGCCGAGCAGGCCCGTGCCGACCTGCACCGGGCGATGGCGGCCGGCGAACCGGTCGATGAAATCGTCGACCGGCTCATCCTCCCGCTGGTGGAAAAGGCGGTTCCGGAATGGCAAGCCACCCTGGACGCCCTTCTTTCGCTACCCGAGATCAGTGGCCCGGTCGGGTACTCGGGGGGAGTGATCGCCATCGGCATCCGGCTGGCGGTGGTCGAGCCGCGGATCGCGGCCGCCGGACTCTTCGCCGGCAGTTTTGTGCCCGCCGCCATCTTCGAGGAGGCCCGCCAGGTCACCATTCCGCTACACGTCCTGCTGCAGTGGGACGACGAAGGCAACGACCGGCAGGCGGCCCTGAACCTGTTCGACGCCTTCGGCTCCACGGAGAAGACACTGCACGCCAATATGGGCGGACACACCGGAGTCCCGTCGTTCGAAATCGACGAAGGGGCCCGATTCTTCGCCCGGCATCTGATCTAGCCACGCTCAAGCCGCCCGCGCCATGGGAACGGAGACCGGCTGTGATCAGCCTATGGCGCGATCGGTGGGTTCCGAGGTGGTGAGGCGGTAGATCATCATCCCCGGTGGAACTCCCTCGATCCGTCCCGAAAGGGCTTCTTCACGAAGGTATTTCGCGGAAACGCCCAACTCCGCCAGGTGATCTTTCGAGATGCGGCTCAGTGCGGCATCGGAGATGACCAAGCCGCCGTCGGCCGCTTGCTCCATCACCCTGGCGGCGATGTTGACATCCACTCCGAGTAAATCCGTACCGAGTCGTCGCGGTCGACCGGTGTGGATACCGATGCGCATCCGCGGTGTGTAGCCATGCACCTCCACCGATCGCAGCGCCTCCTCGGCGGCCACGACGGCGGCCAGAGCGACGGTCGGGTTGTCGAACACAGCCATGATCCCGTCACCCATGCGCTTGACGATGCGCCCTCCGCGATCCATCAGAGACGGCTCGACGGCCCCTGCAACGCGCCGCAACAGCGTCACTGTCGCCGTGTCGCCGGCGTGCAGAGACCAGCCGGAGAAGCCCACGAGATCGGTGAAGACGAGGGTGACATCACGATCGCCCGGGCGTCGGTCCATCCGGTCGGCCAGTGCCTGCCACACCTGAAGACCCGCTAAACCCATCTGGTGCGAGGCGGACTCGTGGCCGCCCATCATCCGTGCGGTCACCCGGGCGGCCGCACGCGGACCGCCGTCGCCGGCGGTGGACAACGAGTCACCGAACCCTGGATCGCCGGGCAGCACGCGACGCGCGCGCCTGACCATGTCGATGACGTTGGGACTGCGGTTCGCGCTGCGCATTTTGTCAGCTGCCCGAGCAAGCGTCTCTCGCGAGCGCTGGCCCACGAGTTGCCAGTCCCGGCCGTGCTCGTCGTTCGCACGCTCTTCGGAGCTCGCGTCGGCCGGCCGTCGTGATTCCACGGAGACAGACTATGCGGTACCGGCGGTATCGGCCAGTGTGTCGTCTTCGGCGGGGGAGTCGTCGATTGTGGTCAGGTGGTGCAGAACTCGTTCGTTGAGGGCGGCGAGCGTGTCGAGCTCAGCCGGGGTCAGCAGATCGATGAAGTTCCTGCGGACGTCGTCCACGTGCCTGGGCGCCGCCTTCTCGCTGGCGGCTCGGCCGGTGGGCAGCAGGCAGACCATGGTGCTGCGGGCGTCGTCGGGGTTGGGCTCGCGGCTGATCATCCCGTCGTTCTGCATGCGCCGCAACTGGTGAGAGAGACGGCTCTTCTCCCAGCCCAGTGCGTTGCATAGGTCGCGGGCGGGCATGCGGTCCCCGTCGTGGCCCGAGAGCGCTGCCAGGACCTCGTAGTCGGCCCCGGACAGGCCTGATTCCTGCAAGCCCCGGTTCAGGTGCGCGACGAGCTGATGATGCGCGTGCATGAAGGCCCGCCAGGCGCGGTCTTCGCGGGGGCTTAGCCAGTTGGGTTCCACGGTCGCGATCCTACCCCGATTGGTTGACGCATCATCTATTTTTCCATATGGTTGAGGAGTCAACCAATTCACCAACCAAGACGGGACACCTCATGAGCAGCATCAGCATCATCGGCTCGGGGAACATGGCCAGCGCCATTGGCGCCCTGGCCGTCAAGGGCGGCAATGCCGTCGAAGTCATAGGTCGCGACGCGGCCAAGGCCGAGGCCCTGGCCAGCGAGCTCGGCAACGGTGCCACGGCCGGAACATGGGGCGCCGCCCCGGCCGGCGACATCGTCATCCTCGCCGTGATGTTCGACAGTGCTGTACCGGTCGTGAGCCAGTACGGGGACGCGCTGGCCGGCAAGATCATCGTCGACATCACCAACCCCTTCAACGCCAGCGGCACAGGGCTGGCCATCCCGGACGACACCTCCGTCGCGAAAATGGTCGCCGAGGCCGCCCCCGTAAGCGCCCATGTCGTCAAGGCGTTCAACACCCTCTTCCGCGACGTCCTCGCGGCGGGCGGTCCGCTGGATGTGTTCATGGCCGGCGATGATGCGCAGGCAAAGGCGAGTCTTTCAGCGTTCATCGAGAGCCTGGGACTGCGCCCGATGGATGCCGGCGACCTGAGCATGGCGCACTGGCTAGAGGGCGCGGGCCTACTCGAGATGGGCCTCGTCGCCCACTCCGTCAAGCACACCAACTTCTTCCTGGGCGTCAGCATTCTCAGCTGAGCGCCCCGGTCCATCCACCCTCAGAAGGACAGTCACATGCGCGTTTTCGTTACGGGCGGGTCCGGCCATGCCGGTTCGCACATCATTCCCGAGCTCATCGCCGCCGGGCACGAGGTCACCGGCCTGGCCCGGTCGGACACGGCCGCGGCGGCCCTGTCCGCGCTCGGCGCGACGGTGCGGCGCGGCGATCTCGAGGATCTCGACGGGCTCAAGGAGGCCGCCTCGGACTCCGACGGCGTCATCCACGTCGCACACCGGCAAGACCTGCTTCCCTCCGGCGGGATCGACGCCGTGACCGCAGCGGAAGTCCCCGTCATTCTCGCGTACGGCGAGGCGCTCGCGGGAACCGGAAAGCCGTTAGTCGCGGCGGGCAGTATCGGCTCGCCTGGAAACCTGGGCCGACCGGCCACCGAGGAAGACCCGGCCCTTCCCAGCGGCGACGAGTACAGGGGCACCCTGCGGTTCCGCAACGCGGTGGAGACCGCCGTGGTCGGACTGGCCGAGAGGGGAGTGCGATCGTCGATCGTGCGGCTTCCGCTCATCGCGCACAGCACGACTGATAGTGCCGGCTTCCTCCCCGGACTCATCGCGCTCGCGAAGGACAAAGGCTTCGCCGGCTACCCCGGAGACGGCATGAACCTGTGGTGCGCCGTGCACATCCGCGATGCCGCATCCGTGTTCCGCCTGGCGTTGGAGAAGGGTCCGGCCGGTAGATATTGGCACGCGGTTCAGGATGGGGGCATCCCGTTCCGCGAAATCGCCGAGGCCATTGGCACCCGTCTGGACTTGCCCGCCGTGACCATTCCCAAGGACGTGCTGATGCTGCCGGGCTACTTCGGGATGTTCACGAATCTGGTCACGGGGTCCTTCCCGGCGTCCAATCTCATCACTCGCCAGACCCTCAGCTGGGAACCGGCGCAGCCCAACCTGTTTGCCGATCTGGACAACGGCAATTACTTCTCCGGGGGGCCCTCGACATGACCACATTCGCCCCGCACCGCGACACCGTGCAGTCCTTCGTCGACTGCATAAACGGTGGCGCAGACAAGGACACCCTCACCCGATTGCTCGCCGAGGACGTGGTGCTGTACGGCCCGTTCGGCGATGAGCCAGTCACCGGCCGCGAGGTCGCCGTGGAAACCATAAAGACCGTCAACGGACTGTCGTCCGACGACACCTATATGGAGGTCCTCAGCGGCGAGACCCACCACGCCGCACACTTCCGGCTGCAGGTCGGAGACGCCGCGGTCAGCGGCATCTTCTTCGTCCTGCTCGACGCTGACGGCAAGATCGCCGAGGTGAGCATCTTCTACCGAACGCTGCCGGCGGGCGTCGCGCTGCAACGCAACCTGGCGGATGCAATTGGCATGCAGCCCTGGGAACTACGCACAAATCGAGAGTGACACGAAGGACGTACTGGACGCCCGCAGGGCTCCAGAATGCAGATCGCCGCCGCATCCGGCGCGTGACATCGGCACTATCTAATTGATTGGAGTGATCATGGGAAAACTCGATGGCAAGGTCGCGGTAATCACCGGCGCGACAAGCGGTATGGCGCTGGCCGGCGCCAAGTTGTTCGTTGACGAAGGAGCTCACGTCTTCATCTCGGGCCGACGGAAGGACGCGCTGGAAGAAGCCGTCAAACAGATCGGGCGGAATGTGACCGGCGTGCAAGGCGATTCGGCCGACCTCGGCGATCTGGACCGGTTGTTCGACACGGTCAAACAGGAAAAGGGCGCGATCGACGTGTTGTGGGCAAGCGCCGGGGTGGGCAAGCAGGCCAGGCTCGGCGAGATCACCGAGGAGGACTTCCATGACGCCTTCTGGCTGAACGCGCGCGGCACGTTGTTCACGGTCCAGAAGGCGCTGCCGCTGTTCAACGATGGCGGCTCGATCTTCATGACCGGGTCGAACGCATCGCTGCGGGGCTACCCCAATTGGAGTGTGTACGCGGGGAGCAAGGCCGTGCTACCCGCCTACGCACGGGTGTGGGTGTCCGAGTTGAGGGACAGGAAGATCCGGGTGAACGTGCTGACTCCCGGCCAGGTCGCCTCGCCGATGTTGGCGGAGGTGATGGACGACGAGGCGAAGGCGCAATTCGAGTCCGTGATCCCGCGGCGAGAGATGGGCCGCCCCGAGGAGATCGCGTCGGCCGCGTTGTTCCTCGCCTCCGACGACTCGAGCTATGTCAATGGCATGGAGCTGGTGGTCGACGGCGGCACCACAGTGATCTGACTGAGCGACAACGGGATTCAGCCTCACCACCACAAACAACAACGGACATAGGGAGCAATCATGACCACCTTCGCCCCACACCGCGACGCTGTGGAATTCTTCGTCGAGTGCATGCACGGCGGCGCAAACAAAGACGCCCTTTCCGGCATACTTGCCGAGGACGTGGTGCTGTACGGCCCGCTCAGCGATGAGCCACTCACCGGCCGCGAGGCAGTCCTAGAAGCCATCCGGGGGGTCGGCGCGGTGGCGACCGACCTCACCTACAAGGAGGTTCTCAGCGGCGAGACGCACCACGCCGCGTACTTCCGGCTGCAGGTCGAAGACATCGTGGTCAACGGAATGGACTACATCCTGCTCGACCCGGACGGCAAGATCGCCGAGGTGACAATCTGGTGGCGGCCGCTGCCGGCCGGCGTCGCGCTGCAGCGGAACCTTGCGGATGCACTCGGCATGCAGGCCTGGGAACTACGCACAAATGGGGATTGACACGGAGGACGTTCGCTGCGCCCGGGGTGCCGGAATGCAGATCCCAACTAGCGCCGATGAAGCAAGGTCTCAAATCCTTCGCGCTCGATGTGGAGATAACCGCAGACAACCTCGTCGGCGACGCCAGCGCATTTCAAACGCGACGCCAACGAATACGCTTCCCGCAGTCGGCGCGGAGCGGCTTCGTGAGCATCGATGCCGTCAGCTGCCATCGAGTAATCATTGATGACTGGCGCCACGCCGAGCCGAGTAATTCACTACTCGTAGCAGACAGACAGGCCCGACCCAGCTACCAGCTATGACAGGCGCATCGTCGCTGCGCATATTCGGCAGCCCGCGGGAGGCAAGACCAGTGTCCGCTTTGTCCGCCCATTGCAGTCCTGCGGCTGTCATTGTGTATCTCGCAAATGTTAAGTAGCCAGCTACTCACGCAATTCTCCTGTCCGCGGCAGACGATATCGATGACCTCTCAACGAGGTCGGACCTTCAACAACCGGAGCGAACATGCTGATCGCGATTCTGAACCAGTCGACTTTGGTGTCTGACGAGGACGCCGCCACCATGACCCAGGCAATCGCCGCCCAGGTCCGACTAGATGTTGCCCCGCTATGGGACCGGGCGCCCGCCGCCGTGATTTTCTACACCAAGCCCGCGGACGTGCCCGTCGCGGCGCACGGCATTGCCTTGGTGGACACCATCAAAGACCAGCCCAAAGGTGTGCTCGGCTATCACACCGAGGACCCGGGAGGGAAGTTGTGGGGCGTGGTCGCGGCCAAGCCCGAGATCGACAACGGCGGAAAGGCGACGACGGGGGACTGGAGCGTCTCCAGCGTTCTATCGCACGAAGTGCTCGAAATGTATATCGACCCGAACTGCAATCTGTGGGCCAACGACGGCCACGGCAAGGCGTACAGCTTCGAGGTGTGCGACCCGGTCGAGGCACCGACCTACGCGGTCAACGGCGTGTCGGTCTCCAACTTCGTGACCCCGGCCTGGTTCGACCCGCTGTCGGATCACACCACCGCGCAGTACGACAAGCTGGGCAAGCTGCACGCCCCGTTCAGCATCCTCAAGGGCGGCTACCTCGTCTACGAGGCCGCCGGGGCCGAGCACCAACAGTTTGGCGACCAGTTCCCAACTTGGCGCAAGGAAATGAAGTCAGGAAAGTTGGCCCGCACTCGGCGCCGCATCAAGCAGACCGAGGCGCTGTTCGCGCAAGCGACTGCTTGACGGCCACAACGATGCGCGACGCGCAGCCGGTTGGCTTCAACAACTCCCCCAACCCCGGCGAACCGGTTGCGACGGTGGGGCTCTGGTGTCAGCCGGCAGTGATGACCGTGGGGAAGGGGCTCCGATCGTCCGGCAGATCAGCGGGGAAACAGGGGGAGATGGACTCGAGGCTCGGCGGGTATCCGGGTTTCGCTGCGGCCATGATCTGTAGTCGGTAACCGTCTGGGCCGTAACCGAATTGGTTGGGTTTGTAGAAGCCGTCGCGTTCGACGACGTGCCAGCCCCAGCGCTTCCAAATTTCACCCGTCTGAGCGATAACAGAATCCGGGCTGGTGCCTTGAGGCAGTTTCAGATCGCCGATCGTGGTGAAGTTGTTGGGCGATGTGCCAGTCTCGACATCTTTGCAGGGCGCGGTGTTCGTGCCGCCGCTGTAGCGAGTGGCATCCAACGCGACGCCTGCCGGCAGCTCTCGCAGAGTCTTCCTCAAATAACCAATGACGGTGTCTTGGGCCTGTTGTTGACTGGCAGGTATGACGGGCCGTTCGGTCCAACCCGGCGGCGGTGGGGATGCGGATGTCATGTTCGGTCCTCCGAGGATGGTCGCTCCGGTCGGTGTCGAGGGGCCGAGTCGATTGGGATGGCCACAGCTGACAAGGAATAGCGCCACGACCACGACGGTGGCGGCTCGAGGTGAAAACGTGATGGGTCGCGTCATCGGTGTCCGTAGTTATAAGGGAACGGCGGTGGCGTGCCGGCGATGACGGCCCCCATGTTGAGTAGTGCTTTATTGCCGGGGTTCCAGTAGCTGCTGTGCGCGTCGATGGTGGGCGACCCCAGGGGCCCGGCTGGCCCGGGGTCAGCGTCGAGGCGGATTGCGCCGAACTGGGGGGTGCTCGGTTCGTATCCGAGGGTCCATTGGGTGCCGACGCCGGCGGGGCCGATGATGTCGTTGTCGGCGAGCATGGCGTACACATGCCCGCCGGGATTAAGGCTCAGATCGCGGGCAGTATCGGCCAGCATGCCCGGGCTGGCGACGGCGACGATGTTGTCGACGCCGAGGTTGTGCCCACCCGATGCAGCCGCGCCCACCATCGTGGAGCCGTAGCTGTGCCCGAAGATGGTGTCAATCGACGGCGCGCCAACGTGTGAGGCTCGTTGCCCGGCCTCGAACGAGTCCAGGCTGGCGGCGCCCGACTGCGCCGGCCCGGGGAAATCTGCTTGACCGAGATCCATCGGTCGGTCATAACCCATCCACGTCGTTACGGCAACGTCCTGCGCGCCCAGACTCGGGTCGGCTTTCAGGGCGGCACCGTACATGGCCAGAGATTTGGCGTCAGCGCCATCCATTCTGGTCAAATCCTGTCCAGTGCCGGGCACCAGGATGGCGTTTCGTTTGGCGGTGTCGGGATTGTTGATGGCGACGGCGGCGTGCCCCCATTGATCGAGTTGGCCGAGATATCGGTGGGGTCCGCTTTTGTTGAGCGTGGCCTCGACGTTCTGGTAGCCCTGAAGTCGGGTTTTGACTGCCGCGAGCTGTGACTGCAGCGAGTAGATGGCGCCGTCGTCGGCGTTGGGTTCGCGCATCAGTTCGTCGAGGCTGTGCTGCATCTGGTCGACATCGGCTTGGGCCTGCTGTTTGAGTTCGGGCAGATGCAGCCGGTTGTAATGGTCCTTACCAAGGTGATCTTCTGGGTCCCAGGGCATTCCGTCGTGGTTGCCGATGTCGTGATCTCGGCTGTAGAGCCAGTCTTTTTCTTCCGGCGTTAGCTGGTTCCACAGATCGGCGAATTGTTTGGGGTCGGTGGGCAGCGGCTTGGCCAGAGCTTGTTGAATTTCGGGCCGGTCCTCGTGTGGCCCTTGGGGAATCGCTGCGTCACCGTCGGCCATGTTGATCGCCGCTGCCAGCTCGGTGTCTACCGCGTTGGCCTCGGCGATGATCTTGTCTAGCCGTGGCTGTAGCTGCATTTCGGCAAACAAGATCTCGGTCGGTATGGCTTTGGATGTGGGGACTAGCTTGTTCGCCAGCGGATCGACCGACATATTCAATTCGCCGGCGTCGTGGCGCAGCGTACGTAGCTCGGATTGCACATGTTCAATGTCGTCGGCGGCCTTGCCGGCCGCTTGGGCGACCGCGAGTGACTCTTTGCCGTGAGCGTCCAGATCCTGGCGGATTGAGGCGTTGGCGTGTTTTCTCGCTTCGGCCGTCGCGCCTTCCCAGGTGTCGAACACTTCCAACGTGCTGAGTTGACGTGAGGCCTCCAGAGTGGCCTGCCCGCGCTGGTTGGCGGCGTGGAAAACCTGGCGAACCTGCTCGGCGCTCCACCGATCGATATCGGCCACCGTCACTGCCACGCGCTCACGCCCATGCCGAAACGTTCACTGTGTCAACGGTAGACGTTTGCCCCCACTCAACCGCATGGGCGAATCTTACGAAGAAGCGTTGCCGAGCCGTGGGAGATTTGTCGATGCCGCCTAGCACTGGCCTGACCGCGGCGAGACCTTCTGGGGCGGGAAAGGGCGTCTGCGTCCACCGATTATGTTGCAGGCCGACCGAATTCAGCTGGTGCTGTATGCCCAGTAGTCGTACGCGGCGGGTACGGGGCACAAGGAGTGGTACGCGGCCAGCACGAATTGACCCGCTTCGTCGCTGGTCAGCTGTGGGTGGTCCCGCACAAGATTGGCAGCCACCTGCGGACCCGGGGCTTGCTGATTCCACAGTTGCCTGCACACGCTGTAGCCGTCTTCCAGCATTGCAGGATCCGATCCGGTGACACCGGCTGCCCGTGCCGCGGCCAAGAAGCTCGGGACGGCGTCAGCTTGCGGTGCTCCGACGGAGCCGATCGTCGTGACCGGGTCGGCGCCAGCCGGCGCGGCCAGGCCGATGGCGATGAGGGCGCCAACGCCACCGAGCAGCAGTCTTCCGGACATCAAGGTCTCCTGTTTGCTTTCTGTTCACCTGAGAAGCTATCACAGTTCATATTAGGAACCCCTGCGCTTAATGCTGCTTGTCGTGCGTCGGGATACCTAGCTGCCCGCTTTGCTGGCCGGTTCGCAGTGGCTTGTCGCGGGCGTCGTATCGCCGGATGCCGCCAGCCGGGGGCCGTGTGAATGCCGCCGCTACGCGAGAAGCACTCCCGAGCCTGGCGACGGCAGCGGCCTATCACGGCAACACCAAATCGCTTGTGAGACAAAGTCGCGGCGAGTAGCGTGAGCACACCAAGCACAGGAAGTCCCAACCCAACCTAGGGGAATGCCGTGCGACAACCTGAGCTAACCAGCCTCATCGGCCTGCGGGACCGCGTTGGAGATCGGCTCGTCCTGCTCCGTTTGAATCGGGCTGACGGGGCGCGCGGCTACCTGCTGAGGGTTGGAACGGGGAGCGTGTTCCTCAGTGCCGGCGATCTGGACCGACTGAGCACCGTCATCCGATTGGAGCTGGCCTCGGCGAATCAGTTCCGATTCTTTGCTCGGGCGATCTGGCTCCTGATCTTGTGCGCGCTGGTGTGGCTCTTCACGTCGGCAGTCACCGGACCCTTATTTGCGTACCCCTGGTCTAGCTGACGTCAGTCGGGATGATGGATCCGGCGATCGATGTCGCGCTCAGCTTCTCTTGTGCGAGTGCGTATTACGTGACGGGCTGAGCGTCACCTCTCCGGCAGCTCGGCGAACCGCTTCTTGACGTCTGCGTACCAGCTGATCGACTTGAGCGGGCGGCGCCACCGGCCCTTCATGTCTTCGCGGGCCGACAGGTGGGCCTCATCGCCGGCCTGCACGAGTTCCTTGAGGTGTTGGTCCTGCGCCTTGATGATCTCGTCGGCGCTCTCACCGCGGTGCGCGAGGGCGCAGGGGCCGCCGAGGTCCTGGCAGGTCATGGTCTTCACAGCGATACTCCATTCTCTGGTCACACCGGGCGATCCCGGTGCGTCAGGATGGTGACGCAGCCGACGACGAAAGTGTGACCGCCATGGTGAGCGACGACCAACTCCGCGACGGCTTTGAGGCCGAGCGTCCCCGCCTGCAGCGCATCGCCGCGCGGATCCTGGGCGACGCCGACGCGGCACAGGACGTCGTGCAGCAGGCGTGGCTGCGGCTGCACGCCACCGACGAGCCGATCGGCAACTTCCCCGGCTGGCTCACCACGGTGACCTCGCGGCTGTGCCTCGACCGGCTGCGGGCGCGCACGCCGGTGCCGACGGAGTCGATAGAGGTCGAGGCGACGGCACTCGACCCGGCCGATGACGTGGTGCTGGCCGACGCCGTGGGCATCGCGATGCAGGTGGTGCTTGACCGCCTAACGCCCGCCGAGCGGGTGGCCTTTGTGCTGCACGACAGCTTCGGCGTCGACTTCGATTCGATCGCCTCGATGCTCGACTCGACGCCGGTCGCGACGCGCAAATTGGCCTCTCGCGCTCGCGCCAAGGTACGCCTAGCAGCGCCGGAGGATGCCCTCGCCGATTGGGAGGTCGTGGACGCCTTCATGGCTGCAGCGCGCGAGGGCGACTTCACCCGGCTGCTGGAGCTACTCGCTCCCGACGTGGTGGTTTCCGCGGACGCGGCAGCGAGCGCGCTTGGCACGCCGACACGCCTGGAAGGTCGCGATGAGGTGGCCAACTTCTTCAATGGCGCAGCCGCAGCGGCCTTCCCGGTCTTCGTTGAGGATCGTCCGGGCGCCGCCTGGATTCACCGAGGCGAGGTCAAGGTCACCTTCGATTTCACCGTCGAGGCCGGGCAGGTACGCCGTCTACAGTTCCGCGCCGACGTCGATGTGCTGGCCGGCGTACGACGCCGCGAGGGTAAGAGCGCGCGGTAGTGACTACGGGTGCGGCTTCCGCAGGTTCGCGCTCGGGCCGCGCAGTCCCGTATGTCCAAGTACGACAGGCGTCTTCCGTGTCACGCAGCGACATCAGGTTGGCGCGTGGCTATCTTCAGCTCGACACTCCAGGAGTGTCGTTCGGGAACCGTGCATCGTCGCTAGATGGCGCGCGACGGGCGTCGAGACTGCGGTGAAGTTCGGCATTAATGGCGTGGGCATCAGCGAGTTGATCTTCGAGGATGATGATGCGGCACGCCGCATCGAGGGCGGTGCCGTGATCGACCAGTTCACGAGCCCTCGCCGCGATCCGCAGCTGATAGCGGGAGTAGCGGCGGTGTCCGCCCTCGGAGCGTTGAGGGGTGAGTAGTTTTGCCTCGTCGAGGCTTCGCAGAAACCCTGGGGTGGTTCCCAAGATTTGTGCGGCGCTACCCATGCTGTAGGCAGGGTAGTCCTCGTCATCGAACTTATCGTTCGGATTACTATCGGCAGAACCCGGCTTCGCTTGTATTACAACACCTTTCCAGGCAACCAAACAGTCGAGCTAGCGAGCAACTAGGTCTACTACCGCAGGACCCGACGTAGTCACGGCCATCCGTGATAGGCCAACAGCTGCTCATGGTGAAGGGCCGGCAACCCCGGGCACTCAATCGCCCGAGGCCGCCGGCCCTGAGGAGATTCCTACCATCTATCGACACTGCTTCGAAACTGCGGCATCGGCCCGACACTCACTATCACGGGCGATCCGACGGTAACCCCTCCCTTCCTTCTACTTCACTTGCTGGCACTACTTTTACTGCTGGTACTACCTCACTTGCGGATACTGCTGACCTGCACGGCGGTCGAGCGCCCCTGTTGCAACCGGGACCACGTGTGTCTACCGCCGCATATCACGGGTAGTTCGTCATCTCCCGTGCCCATCACCATCTGTTCTTGCTACGGGCAATACTCTAACTACACCGACGGCGAATGTCTACCCTCGCGGCAACAGATTTCCTTCGTTTTCATGGGGAAGTGTTCTACCATCCGAACGTGGCCATATCTGACTCTGACGCCCCAGGGACCGACGCGATCCTGCGTCACATCGACGCCGAAGCTGGTTCCGTCAGCATCGAAGTGACGCTGTACCTGCCTTGGGGTGTGGCAACGGGAATAACGGTGCCCGGCGAATACTTCGGCCGTTACGTTGCGAAGTTTTTCAACAGAAATGATGCCGAGGATGTCGCCGGGCGCATCGGAGCCCTCGACGCCGAGCAGGACAGAGTCTTTCTGCATCTCCGTAAAGCCCGGTGCTACGTCGCAGGCACCACGGTCGAGCATGATTCATTGCGCATCCGCTTGTCCGACGTGTCCGCATGGACGGTAGCCGGTATCAGGAGACCATCACCCGAACCGGCGCGCGTCCCATAGCGCGTTAGGTGAGCGCCGCTCGGTCGTCGAGGGTGGCTTACGACCTCACGGATGTAGCTGCCACTGGCCGCAGTCCTGGGCCAGGGCGTCGCTGACGTCGACTTCGAGCCCGCCGACCACCGGCCCTGGAGTCGATGCCGTGCTCACAATGCGCTGGTAGAGAACCGCGGCGGGGTCGACCTGCCCGTGAGACCAGGACCGGGTCTGCCAGGCCCACCGCTTGCCGGGCGTTCGCGAATTCCCGATGACGCCGTCACCGGCGGCCCACTGGCACACGTTGATGCCCCCGTAGACGCCGGTGCGCTGCGCGCCAAGCACCGAGTTGATTCCGCGAAACCACTGCAGCGCAACGTTGTTCCAGGTGTCACGGTTGATGTCGTCGTCGACGGTGAAAAAGATCGGCGCACTCTGTCCGCCACCCGCGGCGGTATGAAGCTGCCAGGCGGTGTGAGCGTCGGAGACGCCGCCGGCGAACCCGCGCGTGAAATCCGACGGGACCGACCCACCCGGCTTGCCGTATTGGTAGTTGCTCACGATCGCGAGCCCGGCCGCGGCCAACGACTGGGCGTAGGGCCGGGTGATCGGCTTGGCGCCAAAGGACGAGCCGGGACGCGATAGCGAAACATAATTGACCACCCCGGAATGGCCCGCAGCCTTGATGTCCTGGGCCGGAATCTGGCGCATCGCGAAGTCAATCAACGTGGGAGCGGCCGCCGCTGCGGGGGCAGCGGCACCTACTGCTGCTGCACCCAGCCCGGTCAGCGCCGACACAGCACCGGCGTAGCGCAAAGCGTCGCGCCGGGAAACCGGACGCGATCGTGGGAGGTCGATACGTTCCGACCAGTCCTGCATCGCGTGATGTTAACAATGTGACTGCTGTTAACGTTGTAGCCTCGCGGGCCGAGTCCACTTTGTGACACCCGTTGGCCGCGCTGCAGGTCAATCGCTTCGCGTGGGTGACTGAGTCAGTACCCGCAGCGCGTTGTCGACAGAGGGATAGAGGTTAACGATTTCGTCGACGCGCATCGCTTCGAAGCCGATGCGTCAGATTCCGCGAGCCGACTTTTCCCGGCGCCCTACCGTGGCCCAGCCGACGCCAACGAGACCGATTACAGCCAGCGGAATCGTCCACAGCCGTCGATCACCGAGAGCGGAGTTGCAGGAAGCGACGAATTCACTTTTGGGGGCTAGTTGGTTGGCGATCGGGATCTGTTGAACGACAGGCGAGTTACCGACGTTGCGATCGTCTTGCGCGCGGGCGGCCGTTAGGTCGGAGTGCACCGCACTGCCGCACCCGATTCCACCGGAGACTGTTACAGGCACAAACAATCCGATCACGCCAGCGACAAATAGAATCGCGCTGCCCAAAAGAATAATCCGCCGCGCAGTCATCGTGATGCACTCCTTGTGTCAGGCCCTGTTGAGGCTTCGCCGTGCAGACTAGTGACCCGTCCGCCGTCTCGGTAAACCAGGCTGGCGCCGGCGCAGTCAGCAAGGTCCCGATCTCGTGGACATCCGTCCTGCCTGCGAGACGCCCTCCGTGGGGTCATCGTCGAGGCCATGACAGCGATGAAAGAGCAGTGACACGGATGTGCCGTCAATGCGCCCAGTCACGGTGCACGCATCGGCCAGCTTTCTCATCAGGATCAGACCCCGACCGCGAATCGCGGTGATCGGAGTGGGGGCGGGTTCGCGCCAGTGACCCTGATCGGTGACACGAATCTCGATCGTCGCCTTCGGTGCGGAATACGAGAGATCAAGTGTCACCAGGCCAACACCGGCAAAATCCCGGTAGGCGTGCTCGACCACGTTGGTCACCGCCTCGTCAGTGGCAAGCACGACGTCACACGTCCGCTCAGCACTGATGTTCACGGTGCGGTCCAGCCATGCGTGCAGCACTTGGCGGAGGCCCGCTACGGCATCGCCGTCCGCGTAGCCGATGTGGGTGCTCGTTTCGGTGTTGCTGATCGCTGAGCTCTCGGTCACCCGGCGGTAGTTACCCCACCTCGTCTGCGGCTAAGCCCAGACCGCTTACAGCATCAGCTAACCGGGGAAAGATCGGGACGATCTTGTCGATGCCAAGTAACTGCAGCGGGCGGCTGGTGGCTGGTCCAAGCGCAACGACCGCGAAGGGCATGTCAGCGGCGTTGTTGTGGATATGCACCAGCACCGCGATGCCCGCAGTGCCCAGGAATTCCACCCGCGACAAATCGATGATCAGCGCCGTGGGTCGGCGGTCAAGAACCGTGTTCACGTGCGTCTGCAGTTGGGTAGCGGTGACCATATCGATAGCGCCGGCGACCGATAGGACTGCCGCGACGTCGGATTCGTGTTTGGAAACTAGTAATCCCTGATGGGAACGCCCGCGATGAGCCATTTTCAGTTGCACCTCATTGGCTAACTGCGCGTGAGGCTTTGGGCTGAACCGGCGCACGTCGTGGTTGAGTGGGACTTTACAACATCGCGCGAGTGCAGTGCGCCCGGCCGGGTCGCGGCCAGTGCACCGGTGTGTGGGTGTGACCATCAATCCATGGTGAATTTGACTGGCGCGCTTGGACAGGTGGCAAGTGGTCCTCAGATCGTGCTGGGCCTCATCGGGGCGCCGGGCGCGGCGGCATCGGTGGCCCACGAGTTGGTCGCCGCGGGTTTGAGCGAGGAGCTCGAACGGCGGTTACCCGGGGCGAGTTGGCAGATTGAGGTGCAGGAAGCCCGCTTGGTGCAGGCGCCGGCCTCTGACGCGGCGATCGTGGATGCGGCTCGGCGCTTGTTGCTCGAGCGTGGTTGGAATGTGGTGGTGTACTTGACCGATCTCCCGTTGCACGTCCATCGACGCCCGGTGGTGGCCCATGCGAACCCAGTTCACAATGTGGCGATCGTGTCGGTGCCGGCGTTCGGTGCGCTTGGCACACGGCCTCGGATCCGTGAGGCGATCGTGCGCCTGTTGGAGCGACTGGTCGGCTCGCACCAGCGCAATGCGGATGCTAGGCGGGACGTGCCGAAGCCGCGACGACTGTCGGTGCAGCGGGTGCGCGAACTCGGCACCGACACCGCCGACGGCACGTTCGCATTCACCGCCCGCGTGCTGTCGGGCAATCTCATGCTGCTGGGCGGCATGGTGGCGGCCAACCAGCCGTGGCAACTGTCTCTGAGATTGTCACGTGCCTTGACCGGTGCGGTGGCGGTAGGGGTGTTTGGCCTGGTGTATTCGGACGTGTGGCGGTTGTCGGACGCATTCGAGTGGTGGCGCCTGGTGGGAACCACGTTGCTGTCTGTGGGTGCGACCGCCGCGACATTGATGGTGGGAGCGGAGCTTTGGGAGCGCACGTCGGCGCGAGGAGTGCGCAAGCAGGTGATGCTGTTCAACATCGCGACTGTGCTGACCATCGTCATCGGGGTCACTGCGCTTTACGGGGCGTTGTACTTGTTGGCGCTGGGCGCTGCCTTTTGGTTTGTCGTGCCGCAGGTCTTCGCCAGCGCCGTGGGCCACTCGGCGTCCCTGCGGGACTACTTCGAACTCGCCTGGTTGACGTGCTCGTTGGCGATGATCGGAGGTGCGCTGGGCGCGGCTTTAGAGACTGAAGATGCGGTGCGCGACGCGGCCTATGTCCGACGCTTAGACGCGCAGACTGAACAGGAAGACGGAGCAGGGTGACCAGTAGTCCGCGCGTCCGTCCGCTGGCGCCCAACGCATGGTCACGGATCCATCACAATTAAGTTTACAATTCGCTAAGAGACGGTCGGGGTTCTTAAGAGATCTCATCGACGGCTAATGGAATGTGTCGCGAAATTAACAAAACAAGCCCGCCGCGGTCCATATGTTCAGCACGCGCTGCTCAGATCCGTTTGCGCCCGAGCTTTTTCACGACTCGGTCCAACGTCTGCATCGGTACCGTGACATGCAGGGGCGAGCAGTGTTCCCGACACTAATTAGAGTTCAATCTCGAAGGACAGATCGATGACGAAAACCAATCGAAGCATTATGCGCCGGCCCACCGGTGGCATCAGCGGGGGCCTCTGGGCGGGCGCCGTGGCCGTGGCGGTCTGGGCGGCGCCGACGGCGCTGGCGGCACCGGACTGCAGCCCCGGAGGAGTGCACGCAACCGTTTCCTCGGCAACCGGCGCGGCGCAGCAGTATCTGGATGCGCATCCAGGCGCCAACCAGGTTGTCATGGCCGCCTACGGTCAGCCCCGCCCGCAGGCGGCGTCGGATTTGCGTACCTATTTCACTGCGCACCCCAACGAGTACTACGACCTGCGCGGTGTTCTGGCTCCCATCGGTGACACCGAACGGCAGTGCAATGTTACGGCGCTGCCGCCGGGCTTGGAGTCGGCCTACCAGGAATTCATGGCCGGTTGATGCTGACCGCAACGGCCCGCCCCTGTCCAGGGGCGGGCCGTTCTGGCTCTAGGTCACAACCGGTTTCGGTCCGGGTCCATCACAGCGGGATCTGAGTCCGCTACCCGACTGCGGCGCGCGTCGACAGCCTGGCCGTCTGACGACCAATGAAACGTTTGTCGTAAATGCTGGCGGCTGCACTGAGGATGATGGAAGCCAATATGGCGGCCGAGCTGAGTCGGCGGCCGAATGCCTCGGCTGATCGGGCCAGTGTTTGCACAGTCTCGAACCGGGTAACTCCATTGCAGGCGCAGGCCCGAGTGCCGCGCCATTTCTTACGAACTACAGCCCCTGGTTCGACTTCTAAGCGAACTACAGCCGCTGGTTCGCGCTCCAAACTCTGGTCTCCCAGCGAGTTTGGACACGCCTAGGAGGCACGCATGTTTATACACAACAAAGATCTCCAATTCGAGGTTCGAGTCGGCGCACCTGATCCCCGGTTCGCCTCTTTGCTGATGGAGCAGTTCG
The DNA here is from genome assembly GCA_963755805.1 of uncultured Actinomycetota bacterium. Classification (GTDB taxonomy): domain Bacteria; phylum Actinomycetota; class Actinomycetes; order Mycobacteriales; family Mycobacteriaceae; genus Mycobacterium. The sequence goes on along the minus strand of CAVWLG010000039.1, from coordinate 116,575 downwards.
GGGGCGCCAACGGAGAACTGACCGCTGCGCTGCAATATTTCACCCAGGCTTTTGTCCTGCGGCAGAAAAACCCGATGATGTACGACCTGTTCATGGACATCGCCACCGAAGAACTCAGTCATCTCGAGATGGTGGGATCGATGATCACGATGCTCCTCGATGGCCTCAACGATAACCTGAAAGTAGCTCACCAGCAATGTGATTGGATGCCGGCGGTAGCGAGTCGCGATGGCCGTGAGCAAGCTATCCACCAGGTCGCGATCAATCCGATGTTCCTTGTTCTCAGCGGCGGGGGCCCCGACGTCAAGGACTCGGCCGGCAACAACTGGACTGGCGCGTTCATCGATGCCAACGGCGACCCGACCGTTGACCTGCGCAACAATCTGGCCGCTGAATCGCGCGCGAAGGTCGTCTACGAATACTTGAAGCAATTCACCGACGACCCAGGGGTCCAGGAGACGTTGACCTTCCTCATGAGTCGCGAAGTCGCTCATTACCAGCAATTCACCGCCGCACTGAACGAATTGCCGGTCAACTTTCCGCCTGGAAAATTGGCTGGCGACAACCGCTTTCAGAACGTGGCGTTCAACATGTCCAACGGCGGAGGCGAGTCGGTGCGCGGCCCGTGGAATCAAGGCCAGGGTCCGTGGCCGGAAGGCACCGAGTGGAATTACATCGACCAGCCCGAAAAGCAATGGCTGGGAACCGACATTCGTCAAAACACCGGCGCCGAGCACAACCCTGCGGGTTCGCCAGCGGTCGACGGCGATAAGCCGTTCACCCATGAGCACCGAATTCCCACCACCTAACCAGTCGCCACGACGCCGCCTCTTTCGCAGTCCGAAGCGTCGCGAAAGGGGCGGGCATCGTTTCTATCTCGGAGGAGAACACCATGGATGCGATCAGCTTCTTGCGCGCAGACCACAAGAGCGTTTTGGGCCTGCTCGAAGTGCTCGAAGGAGCACCCTCGGATTCGGGCAGTCAACTCAGCGGCCTGGACACGATGGTCACCAATTTGATCATCGCAGAGTCGCAACACGAGGCCATCGAAGAACAGTGGTTCTGGCCAGCGGTCCGCCGGGCCCTAGATGACGGCGATGCATTGGCCGACAGAGCAATTCAGCAGGAGCAGGACGGCAAAAAGTTATTGCAACAGTTGAAAGACTCCAGGCCCGGCCAACCGCAGTACCGGCAGGCCCTGCAGGCTTTCGTCGCTGCGGGACGGGAGCACATAGACTTCGAGCAAAACGAGGTGTTCCCGAAATTCGAGGCCGCGGTCAGTCGCGAACGGCTCGAAACCATTGGCCGACAGCTCGAAACGGCCAAGAAGGTTGCCCCGACCCGGCCACATCCCGGTACACCGCCAGCTTCGCTGTTGCTCAAAACGGTGGGCATGCTGGTGGCGGTAGTCGACCACCTGCGCGACGCGCTGACCCGCCGCGTTACCAAGAACCCGCCAGATCCTCAGCTCCACTGAATGCGCCCGCATGAACGCACGCAGCTATATAGACGGAGAAATCCTTCGGTTCACGTTCACGTGCCCGCCGCATCTGATTTATGCGGCTGACACGACGTATCATACTGCGGCGCAGCGGTATTAAGCCACGATCACAGGGCCTCTGTGCAGCTGGCGATAGTGGCGGGCGGCCTTGGCCTGGAGTCCCTCCGTCGAGCACCTACCATAAGGAAGCGGCATGACTACAAAACCTGAAGAGGCCAAGAGTCCGTTGATTGTGCAACGGGATACTTCGGCCACACGCGAAGAGGTCTGGGCCGTCATCGCCGACGGTTGGACGTATTCGCAGTGGGTCGTCGGAAACAGCCGGATGCGCGCTGTCGACCCGAACTGGCCCGACGTCGGCAGCACCATCCGCCATTCCGTCGGCGTGTGGCCGTTGCTTCTCGACGACGTCACTGTCGTCGAGGCCTGTCAGCCTCTGCAACAGCTGGTGCTGCTAGCCAAAGGTAGACCCTTCGGAAAGGCTCGAATCACACTGCGGCTGTTTGATATCAACGGCGGTGGTTGCCGTATCGAGATGGCTGAAGTACCCGTCGGTGCCCCGCTGGGGTGGGTTCCTGAGCGGGTGGCACTGGCCGCTGCCTTTCCACGTAACCGCGAGTGCACCTCGCGGCTCGCGGCAATTGCGGAACGGCGGATCCCCGATGACGCCCAGTAGCAGTGGAGTCCGCGTTACCGCAGACGCCCCATCCGCTTCACCCGATGCTGCGGTGTGATCCGCTAGTCGCGCGCCCGGCTCACTTCGGTGGCATCCGGATGCCACCGTCCACCCGGACCACTTCGGCGTTCATGTACGAGTTGGTGAGCAACTCGACCACCATGGACGCCAACTCGTCGGGCTTGCCCAGGCGGTGCGGATACAGCACGGACTCGCCGAGCTTGGCCTTGAACGCTTCGGAGGCCTCGCCCTCGCCGTAGATCGGGGTATCGATCAGCCCGGGCGCGACGGTGTTGACGCGGATACCGACGGCTGACAGGTCGCGAGCTACTGGCAGGGTCAGACCCACGACGCCACCCTTCGACGACGAGTAGGCGGCCTGCCCGATCTGACCGTCGAAGGCGGCGACACTGGTCATGTTGACGATCGCGCCGCGCTCACCGGTGTCGGTCAACTCGTTCTTGCTCATCTGGGTGGCCGCGATGCGGATGCAGTCGAAGGTGCCGACGAGGTTGATCTCGAGGACCTTCTTGTAGGCACCTAGATCGTGCGCCGACGAGAACTCACCGTCCTTGCCAATCGTGCGCTGGGCCCACCCGATGCCGGCAGAGTTGACCAATGCGCGCAGCGGGCCGAGGTCCGCAGCGGTCTTGACCGCGTCGATGATCTGGTCGGTCTTGGTGACGTCGACGGTGACGAAGACGCCGCCGATTTCGTCGGCGAGGGCTTCTCCCTTGTCGGCCTGAAGGTCGGCTACGACGACCCGGGCACCCTTGGCGGCCAACTGACGGGCAGTCGCGGCGCCGATTCCTGACGCGCCGCCGGTGACGACTGCGCTAGCTCCATTGATATCCACGTCGATAGATTATGCACTGACCCTGTCGGCCCTCGAGTACCTAATCGGGTGGCTCGTCTTCGGAGACGCGGATGTCGACGTCTTCCCGGTCGCTGGGTTTGCCGGGAACGCCTTCCGCCTCGCGTTCATCGGCAACCTTCTCGTCTAGCTCATCGACAAGGGTCTCGAGCTCATTCGCCCGACTCAGCGGGTCTTCGTTTTCGGGTTTCGTCATATCGCTTCCATCGGCTGCGGGACATCGGCCAGCGGCCACGTCGACGCCAAGGCACGGTTACTGATACCCCGCCGTACGCTCCGGCAACCCAGGGTCGATCGCAGATGTGGCGTCGACAAACCGCGGATCGCGTGCACAGTGGTAGTCGGGGGATGTCGTCAGCGAGGACGCTGATTGCAATGACGAGGGGAGCCGAACATGTTGGATGGGCTTGTGGATTTGGCCCGCGGTGCCGTCGGCGCGGTGGGCGCGGTCGTGGGTGTGCGGCATGGCACCGAGGAGCCGACGTACACCTCAGAGCAGGTGACCTCACGGGTGGAGATCCGCCACTACGGACCGCGGATCGCCGCCGAGACAAAGGTAATTGCCGACGAAGTCACCGCGCGCAGCGACGGTTTCCGTCGACTGGCGGGCTACATCTTCGGGGGCAATCAAGTTCGGGAGAAAATCGCCATGACTGCACCGGTCGCGCAGCAAGACGGCGCTGTTCGCGGTCAGAAAATTCCCATGACCGCGCCGGTCTCCGAGAGTGCTATCGGTGATGGCGAATGGCTGATCCGGTTCTTCATGCCGGCCGGGAAGTCTTTGGATTCCCTGCCGCGACCCAACGATCAGGCGGTCAAGCTCGTCGCTGTTCCGGCAGAGACCGTCGCAGTGCGCCGCTTCTCCGGCAGCACGAGCGCCGAGGCGGTTGCGCGCGAGACCGCGCAGCTGCGGCAGACCTTAGATGGAGCGGGTTTGGAACCCATCGGCGTCCCGGTCGCGTGGTTTTACGATCCGCCGTGGACGCTTCCGATGTTGCGGCGCAACGAAATCGCCATACCGGTGGAGCCTCACTCGTGATGGGGCGAAGCCGATCGTGACCGCCGGACCTCGAGCCGCGTCCCTGCTCAGATCAAGCCGTCGGCTTCTTCCAGCACCGGTCGCGGATCCGTCGTTTGAAAAGTTCCCTGAATCTCGCCTCGCGCGATTGCCGACCACCGTGAGGGGGTAGCCAGCCTTCGCCGCGTGTACTTTCGCTGCGGCTTGGAATCAGAGAGGCAGCGATGTCTAGAGCTGAAGATACGGGTCGTAAGTCCGACCAAACTGACCGCGCGGCCGAAGAATCCAGTGAGTCTGGAAGCTACAGCCCGGAGCAGTATCCGGAGGATCCCGAACCCGCCGCGGCGCCGCTCGACAGCGAGCACGCAGCCGAGCCGCCCCGAAGTGACTAGAGCTGGGGGATTGGCGCGTGCGCAATAGGGTGCCGGACGTTGGTGAGCAGCGGAAGTCAACCGGCGATGGCCAGTGACCCAATGTTTTCCGGCGTCGGCGAAATCTGTGACACCGCGATGTCGCTGGCGAGAGCCGATGGCGCGGTGCTGGCGATTTTGAGCCGGTCGGCGATCAGCCGGGAACTGATCTATGCCACCGATCGGCTGGCCCAGCAGCTCGACGAACTGCAGTACACGATTGGTGAGGGCCCGTGCTTCGATGCCTATCTCGACGACACTCCACAGTTCCATCCCGAGCTGATGAAAATCTCCGAGCCGTCACGATGGCCGACGTTTGCCGCTGATGCGACCCAGCTTGGAGCCCATGCGCTGTTCGCATTTCCCATACCCGACGGGCAACGACCGCTGGGCGTGCTGGAGTTGTACCGGCGCAGCGCCGGCGACCTCGACGCCGCCGAGTGCGCCGCGGTGGTGTCATGCACCGCACTGATCGCGCGTCGATTGCTAACGAATTGGGAGCATGAGGTCGACCGCCTCGGCAGCGTTGAACAGGCCCTCGACGCCGCCGCGACCGCCGCCGTCGCGCCAGGTGAGGCCGCCAATCCATACACCCGCACGCAAGTCCACATAGCCGGCGGGATGGTCGCGGTTCAACTTGGAGTCGGCCCGGACGAGGGCGTCGACCGGCTGCGTGCCTACTCCTACGCGTGTGGTCGCCGCATCTCCTCGGTTGCCGCCGACATCATCGCGCGCCGGCTCACGCTGCAGGCTTGACGAATATGAATCGGCCATGCCCTTCGATTCAGCTGAGCGGCCCACAGCGCCTTGGGAAACCATTAAAATTGTCGGCGCGGTGGGGGGTTAGGGGGAGTCGTTGCTAGTCGAAGATCCGATCGGCAGCTCCATCGAAGTCCGCGGTGGTGTCGCGGTGCTCGCGATCCGCGGCGAGATCGATGTGGCGAGCGCGCCGGCGTTCAAGAGCGCCATCGCTGAGGCGCTGGCGGGCAATCCACGGGGGGTGGTTCTCGATCTGCTGGAAGTCGATTTTTTCGGCTCTGTGGGAGTCCCGATCTTGCTGGAGGCACAGGCGAGAGTCGGCGACCACGATCGGTTCGCGGTGGTAGCACGGAGTCCAGCCGCCGGTCGGATACTCCAGCTACTCTCCATCGACGAACTGCTCTCGGTGCATGAGACGGTAGGTCAAGCGTTGAGTTGGGTGTCGGCGAACTAGCCGCGCGAGCTGACAGGCATCAATTGGTGGCCTAACTACAGGATTGGCCTGCCGCCGGTAACGGCCACGCGGGCGCCGGAGATGTAGCTTGCGTCTGGCAGCGTTGACGACCAGGACGTCAATTCGGCCGAACTCTAGGCTGCTTTGCGCTCGCGACCCTAGTTTCGGAAACTTCTCTTGAGCTCTTGCCCGAACTTCGTAGTAGGTGCTATATAAAATCTGTGCCTAACGGCATAGATTAACCATGACGCTGACGCCAGATTGGAGAAAGTTGAGGTGGCGACCATGTTGATGCGAACAGACCCATTCCGTGACCTGGATCGCTTCACGCAGCAGGTGTTGGGAACCGCGGCCCGCCCGGCCGTGATGCCCATGGACGCCTGGCGCGAGGGTGAGGAGTTCGTCGTCGAGTTCGATCTTCCTGGGATCAAGGACGATTCACTGGACCTGGACATCGAACGAAACGTCGTAACTGTTCGCGCGGAACGCCCCGGAATTGATCCTGGCCGGGAAATGCTGGCCAGCGAACGTCCTCGCGGGGTGTTCAGTCGGCAATTGGTGCTGGGAGACAACCTCGACACCGAGAAGATCGACGCAGCCTACGACGGGGGCGTGCTGAGATTGCGGATCCCGGTGGCTGAACGGGCAAAGCCGCGCAAAATCACGATCGGCGGCCGCAAAAACGGTCACCAAGTCATCAATGCCTGAGCTGCCGGCCCCGCGAACAGGGGGTGCAACGAGTCCTCCGCTTCCACGAAGCCTGCAACGCTGGCCCGAACGTCTGATTGAAAGGTAGGTGATGGCATCGCAAAGGAGATACCCCGACAGCCCGCCTCCGGCCGAGAGGGTCGCCGGGGGCGGGCTGTCCGGCCCTTCGCGCGGGGGATTGCTATCACTTGTGACGCGAACAATGCTGTGTGTCAATCACTCTGAACGATCGAGACATTGTGTCCGGACTTTCGAGCGGTGGTACCTCATCGGCCCTGTCGTGCTCGCGTAAGACGCGGTCGTTTTGTGGTAGCGCCGTCGGGGTATCAAGTCCCTTGTGACATCTCTGTGGCTGAGCGACCGACCCGAACCGCCGTGGACCGCAACCGAGCTTGATGACGGCGCCCACAGCGCCGAGGTGATCGTGGTTGGTGCCGGCATCACCGGCCTGATGACCGCGGTTCTACTGGCGCGCGCCGGTAAAGACGTACTGGTGCTGGAAGCTCGAACTGTCGGCGCCTGCGCGACAGGGAATACCACAGCCAAAATCAGCCTGCTGCAGGGCAGCCATCTGTCGAAGATTCTGTCCAAGCACGGCCCAGAGACGGCCCGCGCATATGTGGACGGCAATCGCGAGGGTCAAAGTTGGGTGCTGAACCAATGCGAGTCTCACGGCGTGGCGGTGCAGCGCGAGGACGCATACACCTACGCGCAGTCCGAGAAAGGCGTCGCGTCTGCGCGCGCCGAATTAGAGGCGGCCCACGCCGTGGGTTTGGGAGCCATCTGGGAAGCGGACGCCGACGTTCCGTTTTCGTACCACGGCGGGGTGCGCCTGGCCGAACAGGCGCAGTTCGATCCGATCGCGTTCCTGGACGCGCTGGCTGAGGAATTACTCGGTCACGGCGGGCGGCTGGTCGAGCACGTCCGCGTCCGGCGGGTTTCTACCCACGGAAAGAAGTTGCGGGTCCACGTGAATGATCCCGCGGGGCGGGACGTCGACATCGAAGCCGCAAAGCTGGTCCTGGCCACCGGAATTCCGATTCTCGATCGCGGCGGTTACTTCGCCCGCGTCAAACCAAGCCGCTCCTACTGTTACGCCTTCAAAATCCCCGGCGATATCACCCGGCCAATGATGATTTCCACAGACTCGCCGACGCGTTCTGTGCGTTATGCACCCGTCGCCGACGGCGAGCGACTGATCGTCGGCGGCGCGGGACATACCGTCGGACGTGAGAAGAGCCCGTCCAAAGCGCTGGAGGAACTGTCGTCCTGGACACGCACGAACTTCCCGGGAGCGGTGCAGACTCATTTCTGGTCGGCCCAGGACTACACGCCGATCGATGATTTGCCGTACGTCGGACCGATCCTGCCGGGCAGTCAAAGCATCTTCATCGCGACGGGTTTCAGCAAGTGGGGGATGACGAACGGTGCTGCCGCTGCGCTGGCGCTGTCCAGTCGCATACTGGGCGGGCGGATGGATTGGTCGCGTGCGTTCGCCAGCTGGAGTCCGCACGAACTTTCGGGCCTGCGTACGGCCATGCAATCCAATCTCGAAGTCGGCTTCAATCTGACCAAAGGTTGGATCACCCCGGCTGCACGCACAGTCAGCCGCGATCCCAGTGAGCACGAGGGTGGCGTGGTGAGCGGACCTCCTTGGCACCTCGAAGCCAGATGCCGGGTCGCCGGTACCGAACACCGTGTCTCGCCGGTGTGCCCCCATCTCGGGGGGATCGTGAACTGGAATGACGCTGACGAAGCATGGGAGTGTCCACTGCACGGCTCCCGCTTCGCCCCGGACGGCACGCTGCTCGAAGGACCGGCGACGCGGGATTTGACCGTGTCAAACCGAACCTGATGACCAGGGTGCGCGTTGCAGCCGATGGCAAGGCGACGACCCGACCCATGGGCTGCATAGGTATCCACCGCATCATCGAGCCTTGACCTGCGGTTCCCCTTCGAACGTGTGCGTCGCCGCAAGCTGCCCCAACTCGGCCAGATCTCTCTCGGCGTGGCTTTGGCGAATGTAGACGGTGAGGTCCGCGACCCGCTGCGCGTGGCCGCCGTCCTGGCATAGTGGGCCGGGTCCCAATGCGCGACCAGTGCGCGTGATGGCTTCGTCGGCTGCCCGTTCCACCACCGCGCGAACGCGGCGGGCCATCAATTGCGCGGTTCCATTGTGGTCCAGCGGATCCCGGTCGATCTGTGCCGCCGCTATGTCAAGCATCGAACTCCCAGCTGCCAGCGCAGCGTCGACGGCGCCGAGGTGTGCCAGCGCGTGCGGATCTGCGCGGCCGTCTGCGGCCCGACGGTAGAGGGCTCGGCCACCCGGCGTGCGGCCCCAAGCCAGCACGCGGCCACCCCGATCGCGCCGAACCAGAAGCCGGGCCGCTCGAGGTAGGCGCCCGGATCGCCGACGGCGACCGCAGGTGCGTCGACGAACCGCACTGCGCGGGTGTCACTTTCGGCCATCCCGACGTTGGACCATGTGCTGGGCAGGGGCGTGACGGCGCAATCATCGATGGCGACAGCGAACAGTCCACGACGGGTTTCTGAGCCGTCGTCCAGTGCGGCGGTGACGAGCGCGTGGCCGCACAACCCGGCACCAGAGCACCATTGTTTGACGCCGTTGAGAATGAAGGCATCATCGGTTTGGGTCGCAACGACCGAACTGTCGCGGGACTCGGCCGCCCACACACCCCACAACTGATCGGCGCACGGCGGCTTGGCGCCCAGTTCGTCGAGAATAGCGAGAGCATCGAGATGTGCCTCAGCGATCCGGGCCGATACCACGTCTTCTTCGGCGAGCGACGCGAGTCGTTGCCAGCGTTCGGCGGTGTGTCCTGATGCGGGCAAGGGCAATTCGAGCCGACCGGAGCCGAGCCAATCCTGCACGAGCTGAGCCGTCATGAACGATCTCCGGATCCGAGATCCGCTAGATAACTGGCGAATCCACCTTCGACCCGCGATTGGGTGCGTGCCGACGTTCTCACGTTGGTCCGATGTGTGGTGATCCAGTGTGTGGTGCACGCTTTGACGCGGTTGACGAGGTCAAGGTCTTCGTGCAGCGACACCGCCGCGAAGCCGCCAGCCCGGACGTAGATGCTCGCCCGAAGTCCGAGGTTGGCTCCATGCACATGATTGTGACCCTCGGCCAATTGGTGCCGTTGTCGCCAGATTCGCTCCGATCGAGAGTCGAGTCCGGCTGGCGTGACGGTTCCGATGACAGCGTCGAAACCTGCATTCGCCAAGGTGAATTGGGTGGCTAGCCAGGTGTCGGGCACGGTGCTGTCGGCGTCGGTGTTGGCAAACCAGACCTGGTGGTCGGGAATGCCTGCGCGGCGAGAGCGCGTGATCGCATCGACGGCGCCCAGATGGCGGGCACCGCCTACCCGTCCGACCGTGCTGGTGATGGTGCGGTCACCGTGGCTGGCGACGAGTGAACTGGTCTGATCCGTACAACGATCGAGCACAACGACGACATCGCAAGACACGTCGGGATATTCGCGCTGAAGCCTACGGGTCGATGCATGAATGCTCTTCAGGCACAACGCGATACGCTCTTCCTCGTCGCACGCCGGCACGATAATCGCGATGTGGCGTAGGCCTTTCATGCGGTGTCCGCGCATTCGCGGTAGACCGACAGCGGTTCCCCCCACACCTGGATTGTGAGATCGGCGTCGTGGTAGCGGGCTCGCAGCGGCAGATCGAAGATGGCGGCCGCTTGAGCGTGGGCAGTGGGCCCATCCAGGGGGATGTCTTCGGTAGGCGCAGACCAGTTAGCGATGAGGATCTCGCCGTGCGGGCGCAACTGACGGCGAGCGGCCCGCAGCGTCGCCAGGAGTTCGGGGCCGTCGAGAAAGTAGGCGACCTCGGAGAGCACGACGAGGTCGAACTGCAGGTCGGGAATGTCGTTCGGGGCCGCCCCGAGCAGCCATTCGACAGCGTCGGTTCGCGCGCGGGCTACGTCAAGCGCCATCTCGCTGACGTCCATCCCGATGACGTTGTCGGCGCGTTCACGCAACTTCGCGGAGAGTTGTCCAGTGGCGCAACCGATCTCCAAAACACTCGGATAGTGCTGCCGGCCCAGGCAGGCGAGGGTTAGCGCGAGCCGCCGCTGTTCGTACTCTGACGCATCGAGACTCCAGGGATCTGTCACACCGTGGTCGAGCATCGTGTCGAAGGGGGCGGCTATCTGTGCTCGCGAACGGTGCGCGCCGGTATCACCTGCGACTCGCGCTGCAAGGTCGAGCGGCAGCGGTAGAAGAACAGTTTCCATGACCCGCCGGGCTCGGGCGATAACCGAGCGTCCGACAATGGGGTAGCCGTCGGGAGATTCGAGTTGGCTTACGTAGCAGTCGATCGCGGCAGACTTGGCGGCTAATGCCCGCAGGGATGGAGCGACCGTACGTAGCCGAGCCCAGTCAATGTCGTCGGGCCTGGCCCAGTGCCAAAGCCAGATCGGGTAGTGCAGCAATGCCGCGTCTCGTTCACGCGCCACTGCCTCGGCCGCCGCGGCTACCGCCTCGTGATCCGAGTGTCCGTCGCATTCGACCGGCGCGATCAACAGGGTGTGAGAGTCGACGAGTTCCAGAAGGTGCTCGCCCATCTGGCCGACGGCGTTGTGCAGGCTCCCATCGGGCAGGTCCCACCAGACCGTTTTGATGTGCGCACCCAGCCTCGAGATGGCGTGCTCTGCCTCAATGCGGCGCTCAGTCGAACCGGGTCCGTAGCCGCCGTGGGTCGCGACGACGACGGTCACCGTGGCTGCGCTGTCGGCCAAATCAGCCAACGTGCCGCCTAAGCCCAGCGTTTCATCATCCGGATGCGGGGCCACCAGCACGACGTGCGGATATCGCTGGAGCACACTGTGAAGCCCAAACCGCGGAACACCGTCCCATCTGGAGTCAAGAAGCCAGGTGGGCTCGGCGGTTCCGTTCTCAGAATGGGTGAATGGTCGTGCGTCAGACATCCGCTCATCTCCGGTTTCGGTCGATATGTGGCAGCTCGGACCTCGTCGGATTCGCCAGTCGCCGCGCCATCAGCGCGGATCTTTTGACGGTGCAGGTTAGGCAGGTCACGTGCGGGGAAATGGAACAGCTCTGGAAGTTCGGCTCTGATCACCCGCGGGGCTGGCGTGGTGTATCCCAACCCGAAGGGGATACCCGCTGTGCGGCGATCCAATCCGTGAGGATGAGGCTCGTCGTGTCACGGCCTGCTGAAAGTCAGCATGCCCTCTTCGTGGTCGAGTGCCCGCTGGAGAGCGCGAAGACCTTGATCGGGAAGCATGCCGGCATCGCGCCAGCGCACGAGTTCGTCGCGCTGGGCATCGATGGCCGCTCGCCGCATCTCCAGGAGTGCCTCGTCGTGCGGAAAGGCGGGGATGTCGTCGGTGTCCGTTACTTCGAGCACGTCGAGTTGTTGTTGCCGAGACTTGAGCCGAGCCGAGAGCTGCGCGCGCACGGTGTCGACCGCCTGCCGCTCAATAGTGTTGTGGCTCTGCTGCTTCAGGGCTTCCAGCCTTTCGATCGCGGCCTGGATTGCGGCTATGCCGGCCAGCTTCCGCAGTCGTGACTCGTCGGCGGGCTTGGCACGGATACCCAATGCGCGTGCCAAGGGGGCGAACGTGAGTCCTTGCCCGATCAGCGTCACCAGTACCACCACCAGCGTGCAGAACAGCAGCAGATCTCGGAAGGGAAAAGGTGCACCGGTTTCGGTCACCAGTGGCACGGTGAAAATCGCGGCCAGACTGACGACGCCGCGGGTTCCGGCCCAACTCAGCACGAAAACCTCACGGCCACTGAGTCGCTGTTGGTCGTGTTCGCGTGACGGCCGGGCCGGGACCGAAGCCGGGGACTCGTCGAGATCAGGACCCGGGACATCGCCCAGACGGGTGTGCAGCGGCCGGGGCAGTATCTGAGTGACCAGTAACCACAGCGGGCGCATCAACAGCACAACCGCGAGGGTGACACCCACTGCCATCAGGATGGTCGATGTCGGGAAAGCATGGAGGCCCTTGAGGATTCGTGGCAATTGCTGACCGATGAGCAAGAACACGAAGCCCTCTAGCAGGAAGTTGGTCAGCCGCCAGACGGCCCGCGTCTGTAACCGGCTCGCGCCGGACTCCGAACGCGGCAGATCGTGTCCGACAATCAGGCCGCAGACCACCACGGCCAGCACACCGGAGGCCGCGACCTCCTCAGCCGCCAGGTAGGCCACAAATGGTGTGGCGAGCGACACCGCGTTGGCCGTCAAGATGTCGGATGTCCAGCGGCTGAGCAGACGCCGCAAGACGGCGATGACCACTCCCACCGCAAACCCGCCGGCAGCCGCCAGCAAGAACTGTCCGGCCGCCGACGGCGCGGAGAAGCCAGCGCCGCTGGCGGCAGCGACCGCGACGGAGAGCGTGGTGAGCGCGGTCGCGTCGTTGAGCAGACCCTCGCCCTCGATCAAGGTGATGATGTTGGCCGGCAGTCCGACCTTGCGCGCGACGGCGAGCGCGGCCACCGGATCAGGGGGTGCCACGGCCGCACCAAGCGCCGTCCCGACCGCGAACGTCGCACCGCCGACCAACACGGCGAACGCAACGCCGACCGAACACGCAGTCAGCAGAACGAGCGCCACCGACAAACTGATCACGGCTCGCAGGTTGCGCCGAATTTCGACAAGCGACGACTCCAGGGCTGCGTAATAGAGCAACGGCGGCAGGATGCAGTACAGGGCGGGTTCAGGAAGAAGGGTGATGTTGGGTCCCGGCAGGAACGCGTAGGCAACACCGCCCAGGGCCAGCAACGCGGCGCTGGGCAACCCGGTACGTTCAGCGATCCGATGCACCGCCACGATCACGGCGACGGCGGCCAACAGCAACACCAGACCCAAATGCAGACTCACCGCTCCATCATCCCGGCTTCCCGACGTGGCCGGCATGCCCAGTCGGCTGTTCAGGGCTAGTTCGTGGGTTTCCGGGAAGGTCGCCTGGGTACATTCACTCCGGGCCGTGCACTTGCCGCCCACGGGTCAGGCACGGAAGGCGGACATGGACAATGTGGCTCGAGTGCGGCAGGCGTCAGTCCGGGTCGCGAAAGTCCAACGCCGCATCTGGTTGCTCCAAGCGATCTTCTGGCCGGTTGTCACGATTGGCGGCATCGTCGCCGCCATCGCGGTCGGTAGCTGGGTATGGCGCCGGCGAAATCCGGCAGTCGAAACAAACGATGTGGTGCTCGCGTCAACTAATGGTTCCGGCCCGGCGAAGCCAGCCGAGGGGCGATTGAACGGCGCCCCAAGCGGGAATCTCTCCGCTTGATCAGCGGGCAGATGCCGCTGGCGCAATCTCCGTCGCAACGAAGCGGGAGGAGCACGCGTTGCATGACAACCCGTCCCCGCTGACGTTGGCCGAGCGACACGACGGCGACGCGGTCGTGCTTTCCGCGGAGGGCATCGTCGACATGGCGGCCGCTCCCACTCTGACCGATCAGATCCGCGCGATCCTGCGCCAGCGACCACCCGTACTGGTCATCGACCTCACCGGTGTCACCTTTCTGGCAACAGCCGGCATGAGCGTTCTGATGGAGGCCGGCCGCAAATGCGGGGAACTCGGTATCTCATTTCGCGTCGTAGCGAAAGGGTCGGTGACCGTTAACTCGATGCAACTCATGGGGATTGACGACCTCTTGGCGATATACCCCACCGTGTCCGCCGCACTGCATGGCGTCTCGCCAGCCTGAAAGCCCTTTGCTGCGTTGGTATCTGCCGGTGCGCGCGATCGGGGAGCGACATCGTACGCCCGACGCGGTCGTGGAGCGCTGACTCAGATCGCTGGCCTCTTCCCTGCCGCGACAACCTACTCTAAATTAATAGAGTAGGTTGTTCTGTTTGTACGGCCCCGTGAAAGGATGAGGGACATTGAGTAACGCCATTGCGGTCTTCAACCCGTCCAACGAAGAGCAGATCGCAGAGGTCCCTGATTCCGACCAGGCGGCCGTCGATGCGGCGGTGGGCCGGGCACGCGAAACCTTCGAGTCGGGTGTGTGGCGCAAGGCGCCGGCGACGCACCGCGCGAATGTGCTGTTCCGTGCAGCGCGCATCATCGAAGAGCGTGCCGACGAGCTCGCCGCGCTCGAAGCCCAAGACAACGGCATGAACACGACGGCCGCGAAGCACATCATCCCGGTCTCGGTCGACATGCTGAAGTACTACGCAGGATGGGTCGGCAAGATCCACGGTGAGTCCGCGAATCTGGTATCCGACGGACTGCTCGGCAGCTGGGAGACCTACCACACCTTCACCCAGCTCGAGCCGGTCGGCGTGGTCGGCCTCATCATCCCGTGGAACGGGCCCTTCTTCGTCGCGATGCTCAAGGTTGCGCCCGCCCTCGCGGCGGGCTGCAGCGCCGTGCTGAAACCCGCCGAGGAAACACCGCTCACCGCGCTGAAGCTGGAGGAGATCTTCCGCGAGGCCGGCCTGCCCGATGGCGTGCTGAACGTCATCACCGGCTACGGCGAGACCACGGGTGCGGCGCTCACTGCGCATCCGGACGTCGACAAGATCTCATTCACCGGTTCGACCGAGGTCGGACGGCTGATCGTCAAGGCTGCCGCGGGCAACCTCAAACGCCTCACGCTCGAGCTCGGCGGCAAGTCGCCGCTGATCATGTTCGACGACGCCAACCTCGACAAGGCGATCATGGGTGCCGGAATGGGCCTGCTCGCGGGCTCGGGGCAGAACTGTTCGTGTACCTCCCGGATGTACGTCCAGCGTGGCATCTACGACCAGGTGGTCGAAGGCCTGGCCGCCTTCGCCCAGATGCTGCCGATGGGCGGCAGCGAAGATCCGAACTCGGTCCTGGGGCCGCTGATCAGCGACAAGCAGCGCACACGCGTCGAGGGCATCGTCAACGACGGCGTCGCCGGCGGGGCGAAAGTGATCACCGGCGGTAAGCCGATGGACCGCAAGGGGTACTTCTACGAGGCGACGATCGTCACCAACACCACGCCCGACATGCGGCTGATCAAAGAGGAGATCTTCGGGCCGGTCGGCTGCGTGATCCCGTTCGACGACGAAGACGAGGTGCTCGCCGCCGCGAACGACACCCACTACGGCCTGGCCGGCTCCATTTGGACCGAGAACCTGAGCCGGGCCCACCGCGTGGTGAATGAGCTTCACGCAGGCCAGATCTGGGTGAACTCCTCACTGGCGGCGGATCCCTCGATGCCGATCAGCGGCCACAAGCAGTCGGGCTGGGGTGGCGAGCGCGGCAGGAAGGGCATCGAGGCCTACTTCAACACCAAGGCCGTCTACATCGGTCTCTAACCGCCTGCGTACCGACTCTGCAGTTTGGTCAAGGTTGACTCGATCCCGGTCACGTTGAACTTCGTGGCACCGATCAAGTGGTAGTAACCGATCGCATTCTTGATCTTGCCTGCGTCGTGATAGTCGAACGTCTCCGTGACCCGGGCGGTTGTCGGTGACAGCGCTTCGAATTGCCAACGCCACAGGTGGCCCACCGGGTGACGCCATTCGACCAACTCATTCGGCTTGACGGCGGTCACCGTACTGGTGATGCGGTATGGGACACCCAGAACTTTCATGTGCGTCGAAAACCTCGACCCCACAGCCAATTCCGGCGGTGCTTCGATGTTGCCTCCGACCGTGCCCGAGCCGTCCAGGTCGTGATGGCGACGAGGATCGACCGCCATCGCATATAGCTCCTCGACCGGCGCTGCCACCTCAACCGATCGGCTGATCCGGCGCGGTCCCGCGTCGACGACGTTGACGGTCACGCTGTCCCTTCGGTGCAATAACTCTGCAATCAACTGACTTCGATGACGACCTTGCCTCGCGCGTGGCCGACCTCGACGGCCGCCAGTGCGTCCGCGGCCTCGTCGAGTGGTCTGACGTCCTCGACGTGAGGATCCAGTTTGCCATCCGCGACGAGGGTTCCGACGATTTCGAGGACGCGACCGGTGCGGTCGCGTTCGATCCACTGCCCGCCAAGTTCGGCGACGCCCGGGTCTCCCGCGCTGACCAACTTGCTGCGATCGGCGAGCAAGCCCGCGACCGCGCGAAGGCCGTCCCCGCCGGCCAGATCGAGGATCGCATCGACGCCGTCGGGAAGGATCTGCCTGATCCGTCCGTCGACGCCGTCGCCATAGGTCACCAGCGTTGCGCCTAGCGCCTCCACCAGGGCGCGCTTGTCCTCGCTCGCGGTACCGATGACATTGATGCCGAGATCGCGGGCAATCTGCGCCGCAGCGACTCCCACGCCGCCGCTGACGCCATTGATGAGCAGAGTCTGGCCTTCCTTGAGATCTAGCTGCGCCACACCGTCATAAGCGGTGGCGGCTGCCACGGGCAAGGTGGCGGCGTCGTTGAACGAAACCTGAGTGGGCTTGTGGGCGGCCGCGGTTGCCGTCACGAGCGTGAATTCGGTATAGCCGCCCGAGCCGGGCGCGACCGACCCGAAGACCTCGTCGTTCTCGGCGAAACCCTCGACGTCCTTGCCGACTTCCCGGACGACACCCGAGACCTCAGAACCGAGTACGGCGGGCAGATCAGCGGCGCTGGCTTCGCCCAGCATTCCGGACCGAATCTTCCAGTCGACGGGGTTGACGCCAGCACTGCGCACTTCAACGAGCAATTCACCCGGTAACGGGGCCGGCATCTCCAGGTCGAGGAACTCTTGGACGTCAGGTCCGCCGTTGCTGCGGTATCCGAATGCTTTGACCATGCGCGTCGCGTACCCGGTCGCGGCATGGGTAAACCGAGCGTCTAGCGAACGGCACCTTCGACCGCTTGCTTGAGCGCGTCCAATGTTTTGCGGATGTTGACTCGCTGAAACTCCGGAAACGTCGTGCCTGAGGTCGCCACCCGGTCGAACACCGCGACCAGCGGGTCAGGCCACGACGTTCGGTCGTCATTCCAGGTCTCGGTGACCCTGGTCTTGCCCGGTGCGATCGGTTCGAATCGGTACTCCCAGGATGCGTTCGACCCGCGCAGGCGCGGTTTTTTGACCCCGATCGTGTGCACCGTGAAGGCGAAGCGTCGCCCGGGGTCCGCAGCGGTGACCGTGCACCGAGTAACCCAGGCAGCCCGGCCCCGCTTGTTGCGCCCCTCGAACGTCATACCGACGAACGCCGCCCCGTCGGCCGCCGGATTCAAGACTGTTGCTCCGCGGTTCTCCGGACTCCACGTCGGCATCCGGGTTGGGTCGCTGATCAGCGTGTAGAGCTCGTCCGCGCCCGCATCGATGTCGACGGTGTCCGACACCGTCAGGATTCGTGCCATGTCAAAAGTCTCCTTGTCAGATGTCCGTCGGGAGGGTACCCAGCACGGCAGAAAGGTCTCACCGCCCGACGCGTGGGATGGCCGAAGGATCACCGGGGAGTGTCGGTCCAACCCGAAGTATGGGCCAATGGCATTGCGCCTCAGCCTGATTCAGGCGGGTACATCCAGATCAGTTCGGTGATGTCGGTGATCACCGAACAGAAGTATCTGGTCGGTGGCGCGGATGTAGAGCGATTCGGATATGACGCTGCGGACCGGAAAGCCTTCTACGTGGAGCCAGTCGACGAGGATATTGCTGGCGGCGCGCAATGTGGCGACGCAGTCACGTGGCGGCGTTGCCGAATGCCCGTCCAGCAGGGCAGGGAGGCCGTATCCGGCCAGCGTGACGTCGGCCCCGTGGCCGAGCATGGTGGCGAAAGCGGGGTTGTTGTACACGACGACGCCGTCGAGTCCGGTGGCGATCATGGGTACCGGTATTCGGTCAAGCAGCACTGATGCGGGGAGTGCGCGGAGGTATTCGTCCGGGCTGCTCGGCTGGGGTCGGCGGCGCCGTTCGGTGCGGCGCGCTTCCCCGTTGCTCAGCGCGGCAGGACCAGTTGTTGACTCCCGTGAAGAATCGGATGAAGAACTCATTTGTGATCCGCGGGGGTCGACGATCACCGTGAACACCGGGTCGTGGCGCGGTGCGCCTCGAATTCTGCGGCCATACCCCGACGGCAGAACCCCTACCCGGACCAGCATGTTTTCCAGCCGTGCTGAAATTTACCCGACCGAGTCAGATAGCGGGAGTCAGACGGACCAATTTCACCCGTTCAGCGCGAACCGGGCAACCGCGAAGCAGCCCATTGGACACACCACTGGCCGCTTCCTACGGTTCAGGGTGTGGCGGGCGAGCAACCGGTAGACGGCGACTGGGCCGGCCACACCCGTGGCTCCGCGGCCTACAGTCGCCTGCTCGCGGCGTTGGCCTGCGCGGGCATCGCGACATTCGCGCAGCTGTACTCGCCCCAAGCCGTATTGCCGCTGATCTCATCGGATTTGGACGTCGGCGCGGCCAGCGCCGCGCTAGTGGTCTCGGCGTCGACGGTTGGTCTCGCGATCGGTGTCATCCCGTGGTCTGCGCTGGCCGATCGCATCGGCCGGGTGAAGGCGATCTCGATCTCGGTGACCGTCGCCACCCTGGTCGGGATGTTGGTGCCCTTCGCCCCGACGTTCTCGTTGCTGCTCGCCGGACGCTTTGTCGAGGGCATGATGGTCGGCGGCGTGCCGGCTATTGCGGTGGCCTATTTGACCGAAGAAGTAGATCCCGTGCACGCCGCAAGGGCGGCGGGCATATTCGTCGGCGGAACGACGATAGGCGGACTGCTTGGCCGCATCGTGTCCAGCCCGATTGCTGAGGTGGCCGGCTGGCGCGTCGGCGTCTTCACCGTCGCGGTGATCTGCGGGATCGCCGCAATGGGTTTCGTCAGGCTGGCACCCGATCCGCGCGGATTCACGCCGGTGTTGCGTCACGACGCCAATCCTGAAGGCAGCCTTGGCCATCGGCTCGCCGCCAACCTGCGCTCACCGCGGCAGTTGGTGTTGTTCGCGCAGGGATTCCTGCTGATGGGCGGATTCGTAGCGCTCTACAACTTCCTCGGTTTCTATCTGACTCGCGCACCTTTCCACCTGGCCCCCTCGGTCGTGAGCCTGATGTTCCTGGCCTATCTGGCCGGCACCTGGGCATCGTCGCGGGCGGGCGCCGAGGTCACCCGCTTCGGCCGCAAACGTGTGCTGCTCATGTCGGTGTCGATCATGCTGGTAGGAATCGCAATGACGCTGAGCGGCAACGTGATTGCCGTCCTGGTCGGTCTCGTGGTCGCCACCGCCGGGTTCTTCGGCGCACACTCCACCGCATCCGGCTGGACAAGCCAAGCCGCACCTGTAGGTAAAGCCCAGGCGTCGTCGCTGTACAACCTGTTCTACTACGGCGGCTCCAGCGCCATCGGATGGCTAGGAGGCGTGGCCTTCGATGCCCACGGCTGGACGGCGGTTGCGGCGACGATCGCGGCGTGTGTCGGCGCCGCCGCGGCGCTCGCCGCACTGTTCCTGCGGCGAGTCGCACTTCGTCGCGATACTGTCGAGGTGCTCCAGCAAGCGATCGACGACGTCGTAGGCACGAGCGCCGACGTCGAGTGGGCGGTCTCCATTCGCGATGCATCGGGCCGCGAGTTGGCCCACAGCAACGCCGATCGGGCGATGAAGACGGCGAGCGTCGGCAAGCTGCTCCTGCTCATCGAGGTCGCTAGGCAGCGTGCTGCGGGTGAGCTCAGCGGTGCCGCCTTGCTGCGTCGGGAGCCCGCGCTCATGGTCGCCGATTCCGGTCTGTGGCAACATCTTCGGGTCGAGAACCTGTCCGTCGATGATCTCTGCGTCCTGATCGCCAGCGTCAGCGACAACGTCGCGACAAATGTCGTCCTCAATAAGGTTGGCTTGCCCGCACTTCGCGTCCTGACCGAATCTCTCGGCTTAGTTCACACGGCATTGCTCGACTACGTCCGAGACCACCGCGGCCCCGACAATCCACCGACGCTGTCGACCGGGTCAGCGTCGGAATTGTCGCGCCTGATGAGTCAGCTCTCGCGCGATGAGCTGGTATCTCCGGTTGTGTCAGAGCGGGTGAACACCTGGCTGGCAACAGGAGTGGACCTGTCCATGGTCGCGTCCGCATTCGGTCTTGATCCGCTGGCGCATGTGCTGATCGATCGAAACATCTTGATTCGCAACAAAACCGGTGCTGATCCGGGCGTTAGAGCAGATGTTGGGACGATCGGGCGAGGCACTGCGCGATACTCCTACGCCGTGATCGCCAACTGGGATGCCCCGCATGCCGCGCTCCGAGACGTGGCGCTGTCCGGAATGAACGGTATCGGCGAGCTACTGAGGACCGCCATTGAAAGTGAATAGACGTGAAATTGCGGTCGAATCGGGACGCGCCAAAGCGAACCCGCGTCTATTCTGCAGACCGGAAGTTCCACAGCTACGCGTCGATTCTTTCGAGAAAGCGAACCCAGATGACCACACATCGCGCGCTCACCAGACTCGCCTTTCTCGCAATGGCCGGTTCCGCATTGATGGGTAACACCGGAATTGCGAACGCCATCACCCCGCAGGACCAGGCATACCTCGCGAAGCTGAGTGCCGTCGGCCTGACGTGGCCGCCCACCACCGAAGAGGCGCTTATCGGTGAGGCGCATCTCATCTGTTACGACCTCACGTGGGGTTGGCAGCCCCAGCAGATCGCCGACGACATTCACGACCACCTGAATAAGAGGGGCGTCACATTGTTGGATGTCGGGACGATGGTCGACGCGGCGCACAAGATTTACTGCCCCGGAAACGTCTGCGACGCTCCCACTCTGTGCACCTAATTCAGGTTTGCAGCTCGCAGATCACCACCGGGATATCACGATCGGTCCGCTGCTGATAGCCGGCGTAACCCTTATATGCGGCAACAATCTTCGGCCATAGCTCGGCCTTTTCTGCGGTGTTGGCGGTCCGCGCATGAATCTTGTGGCGTTCGCCGTGGATCACCAACTCGGCGTCGGGGTGTGATTGGAGATTTCGGTACCAGTCCGGATTGCGATCGTCACCACCTTTGGACGCGACGAGGACCACGCGACGGGCGTCGTGCACGGGTGCGGTCAGATAGCAGGACCGAGGAAGCCCCGACTTACGTCCAGTGGTGTGCAGCTCGACCGCCGGCATTCCAAATGGGTTGGTCAGCAACCTGTTACCGCTGACTTTGAGGATCAGCCGATGGCCCAGGTTCATCAATTTGGCGGAAGCGTCTGCGAGGGTGTTGCGGTTCATGGCGAGTGCTTTCTCGAGGTGGTGTCACTCAATTCTCAACGGTACTCCCGCGTCGCGGAAGACCTCTCGTATCGCCTCGAACAGCGTCCGCTGCCCGCGGCGCACCCCGTCGAGGTAGCGACGTGACAGCGCGCTGTGTTGCCATTCGAATTCGAAAGGCCGGTTCTCGGGGGTGCCGAATCCGCCCCTCAGGCAATCGGCCAACGCGTCGAGATTGCGGCCGAAGTATCCGCCGGGGCCGTTGACGGCCGACCCGATCTCGCGATAGAAGTCGCTGGCGGACTTGATCTTTCGGCCGTCGATGCGGTAGATCACCGGAGAATTCTCGATTGGCTCTCGCGTCATCGTTGACTCCCCGCGTCAGTGACCAGACAAAACGAGTCGTAATGGTCGCCGGTGTAGAAGTACTGGCTCGGATCGGCCAACGGTGCTCCACCGGTGACGATGCGCCGCACGGACCGGTCTCGGGCACGCGGCGTGATCACCGTGTACTCGTGGTAATACCCCCTGCGCTGTTTGGGCAGATGGCCCTCGTGATTGGTGAACACCTCGCCGTCACTGCGCGGAAACGGAAACGGACCGCCGGCGTGGATGCGTCTCACGGTGTCGACCACCTCGTGCGGCAGAGTGGCCATCGGGCAGGTTGATTCGCCGGTTCCATTGTCTGCTTTCGGCGCCGATTCCGAGTGATCATTCCGCGCCAGCATCCATCCGCCGACGATGACGATCAGCGCGCACAGCGCGACGGCTGCCAGCCTGCGTCGACTCACCTGCGCTCCTTCGCGGCCGCACCGACGAACCGCGGCACCTGGCCGAAATGTACTCCAGCACGTGCGCCTTTCGGGCCGGGCGAATGATCGGGCAAGATAAGTGGGGTGGGCGAGGCGTTGCCGCCAGTCCATGTCGCTTGATTACCGAGCCGGAGGTGTTCGCGAGTGGGTGCAACATTCAATGACGCCAAAGAAGACCTCAAACGCCGCTCGCTCGAAGCCATGGAGCAACATTTCGGCGACAACGGCTGGACGCTGCGCCAGAAATTGGCGCTGACCTGCCGTGCATTGTTCGATGCCGGACACGACTCGGGACTGGCCGGACAGATCACCGCCCGGGCGGAGCAGCCCGGCACTTTCTACACTCAGCAACTCGGCCTGGGGTTTGACGAGATCACCGCCGCCAACCTGCTTCTGGTCGACGAGGACCTCAACGTTGTTGTCCGGCGGCGGTATGGCCAACCCCGCCAACCGCTTTCACTCGTGGATCTATCGCGCCCGCCCCGATGTGCAATGCATTGTGCATACTCACGCGTTTCACGTCGCGGCTCTCTCAATGCTCGAAGTGCCATTGGTTGTTTCCCACATGGACCTCACACCCCTTTACGACGACTGCGCCTTCCTGGCCGAGTGGCCGGGAGTGCCGGTCGGCAATGAAGAGGGAGAAATCATCAGTGCCGCGTTAGGCGACAAGAAAGCCGTACTGCTGGCACATCATGGACACGTCATCGCCGGGGCGAGCGTCGAAGAGGCCTGTTCGCTGGCGGTCGTGATCGAACGCGGCGCCAAGCTGCAACTGGCCGCGATGGCCGCCGGCACGATCAAGCCACTGACCGAAAAACTGGCTCGCGAGGCTCACGACTGGGCCCTGACTCCCAAACGCAGCCAGGCCAACTTCGCCTACTACGCGCGACGCGCACTCGCACGTCACCCAGACGCCCTCTCCGACTAGCGCCGCCTCGCCCACCAAGGAGACCAGATTGGACGAATTGCGTTCCCTGCTAGCCGATTAGCCCCGCTCAGGTCAGCTGAAGCGAATGCCCAAGGTGGCCATGCCAAAGATCTTCTTGCCGGCGGACTTCGCGGTGACGATGACAACACCAGAGCGGGTCTCCGGGTCCAAAGACTTGATCTTGCCGCCGAATTCGATATCGCAGCCTTCTTTGGCCGACACGATCGCCGGAGCCGACAACCGCACCGCGTAGCGGGTGACCGCACCGGGGTCACCCGTCCAGGTGGAGGCGAACCCCGCACCCAAACCCATGGTGAGCATTCCGTGAGCGATCACGTCGGGCAGGTTGGCCAGCTTGGCGATGTCCTCGTCCCAATGAATGGGGTTGGCGTCGCCGGCCACGCCGGCATAGTTCACCAGGTCGCCGCGAGTCAGCCGGGCCTGGTGCACCGGTAGCTCGTCGCCGACCTTCACGTCGTCGAACGACGCCGTCCCCGGCGTGCGGGTGAGACCTCCGTCGGCGATCCGAACCGCGCCCTCGGGGCGCACCGTCTTCTGGTAGTCGTCTTCGCCGATCCCGAAAATGTCGACGTCGTGCATCATCGCGTTCTGCACCGCCGTCTTGATCGCCGGATCGATGTCCTCGGCGGTGACGCCCACGACGGTGGTGTGCAGGGTATGCACCCGCTCGCCGGCCGCGTCGGTGAAGGTGTTGGTCACGGTGATCAGGTCTCGGCCGGCCATCCGGCGGACCGACGTGAGCTCGACGTCAACCGTCAGTTCGTCGCCGGCCACGATCGGGCGGTGCTGCTCGAACAATTCCTCGGTCTGCATGTAGGTGTCGTAGCCGACGACGATCTGCTCGAACATCCGGCGATTGCAGGTCATGCCGGGGGTCGAGGTGAATGTCAGCGGCGCCACCAGGTCGGAGTAGCCCAGTTCGACGGGCGGCGTCGACGTCCCAGTGGGCCGGGTGATAGTCCTGCACCGCACGGGCGTATTCGCGGAGCTTTTCGCGGCCCACCAGATACGTGGTGTCCATCTGGTAGTGGTGGCCGACCCGCGCCTCAAGTAACGATGCCTCTGCCGGTGCAGTCATGAATTGCTCAACTCTTCTATCGGCTTGTTCGCTGAAGCCAACCCAAGGACACTAACGCGCGCGGTGCAGCGGCAATACAGCGCGTGCCTGACCAGCAGATCTAACGACGGCGCCTTATGATGCGAGCCGGGACAATCCGGCCGCCATCCCGGCCGCGGCCTAGCAGAGAATCAGGGCGTGACGAACCGCATCCAATCGCTCCTGGGCGTCCAGTATCCCGTCGTCCAGGCGCCGATGACCTACATCGCCAGGGCCGAACTGGCCGCCGCTGTCTCCGAAGGCGGCGGTCTGGGCATGATCGAGACGCTGACCCCGGAAGGTCGCGCTGACCTGCGCAGGGTGCGTGAGCTGACCGACCGCCCGGTCGCGGCCAACCTGATGATCCAGGGCTGGAAGCGCGACCCGTCGATCGTCGACGAACTAGTGGCCGCCGAGGTTCGCCACGTATTCACCTCCGCCGGCGATCCGGCTCTGTTCACGGCCCGACTGCACGACGCCGGCATGACCGTCATCCACGTCATCGGATCGCTGAAGGGTGCGATGAAGGCCGTTGACGCGGGCGTCGACGCCCTGGTGGTCGAGGGCGTGGAGGGCGGCGGGTTCAAGTCGGCCCTGGGTGCGTCGACGTTGGTCCTGCTTCCACTTGTCGCCGACCGTGTCGATCTACCGATCATCGCGGCAGGCGGAATCTGTGACGCCCGGTCCGCCGCGGCCGCCGTCGTCCTCGGCGCCGAGGGTGTGCAGATGGGCACCCGGATGCTCGCCAGCCACGAAGCCGGCGTGCACGCCAACTTCAAGAACGAAATCATCGCGGCCGGCGATGACGGCACCGTGATGCTGGATCTGCCCGGCAACCCGACGATGCGGGTGCTGCGAACCGGTCTCGCGGCCCGTGCCGCGGCCGCCGAGCCCGGGCTACAGCTGCTCGGCCGGATCACCGACCTGTACTTCGACGGCGACATGGACGCCAGCGTCGCCAACACCGGTCAGGTGTCCTCGCGGATCATCGAGCTGCATGCCGGCGTCGAAGATCGTCGAGCAGACGTGGTCGGAGATCGAGAAAGCCTTGAGCGACAGCCGATCTCGCCTCGGCTGAGTTAGTGAGCGGCGAACCACTCGAGCAGCAGGTCGGCCAGCTTGTCGGGCTCCTCGTCGGGTATCCAGTGCGAGACGCCGGGCATGATCTCGAACCGGTATTCCCCGGTCACGTAGCGGCCGGTGTTGTGGGCTGATTTGGGCATCAAGGCGATGTCCCCGTCGCTCCACACGTAAAGCGTTGGCACGGAGACCTTTTGGTTGATCGAGCGCGGATTGGACAGCGGCATCGCGCGATACCAGTTGATCGCGGCCGTCAGGGCTCCGGGTTCGCACATGGCCTGTGCATCGCGCTCGGCGACGGCGCGCGTCTGCCCCGCCTGCCGCAGCGACTTCGACATGAAGCCGCCGTTGCGCACGCATCATCGTCCACTCCGGCATGCGCGGCAACTGAAAGAAGTACATGTACCACGACGCCAGACCTTGACGACTGTTCGCGAACGACTTGATGAACGCCGCGGGATGTGGGACGGACACCGGCGACACGGTCTTGAGCCGTTCGGGCATCTCCGCGGCCGCGGCCCACGCCACCGCGGCACCCCAGTCGTGTCCGACCAGATGCACCTGCTGCGCACCGCTGGCGTCGATCAACGCGCCGACATCGCCGACCAGTTCGGGGATGCGGTAGTCGCGGCGACGGGGCGGGCGGGCGCCCGGCGAGTAGCCCCGTTGGTTGGGCGCCAGACAGCGGTAGCCCTGCGCGGTCAAGCGGTCGATGACGGCGTCCCAGCTGTCGTTGTGTTGGGGGAAGCCGTGCAGCAACACCACGACAGGCCCGTCGGCGGGCCCGGCATCGCGGACATCGAAGGTCAGGCCGTTGTGGCGGTAGTGGTCCATTCGTCAAGAGTGCATGCGTGTTCGAAGGAGTTGTACGCCGGGTCCGTCGAGCTCGTCGACATAGGGCGCGCGACCGGCCATGCTCATGACCAGGGCGAGTGTTGATCCGGTGACCAGCGGACCGCTTCCCGCGGTGAACGGGCCGTCGTCGGCCCGCACTTGCAGATCGGCAATGCGGCTGCTGCTGGGCACCGCGAAGTTGCGGCGCGCGAAGAATTCGGCCACCGGCGTCAATGCGTCGACGCTGGGTGCCTGCGTCAGTCCCAGCGGGCGCCGAATGTCCTGGGCATGCACCACGACCTCACCGAGGTAGGCCGGGACGTGGGCGGAGGGCGCCGTTGTGCTGTTGATGACGGCGCGAAACCGGTCGAGGGTTTCGGCCGGGTCGGCGCCTCGGTGCTCCGCCAGCCGGCGCCGGTTGTGCACGTGTGGGCGAAAGCGCGCGCCGAGCATGCTGCGCAACCACTTCCCCTGCGTCAGGCTCGCCGCGGCCGTCAGATGCGCCACCACTTCCTCCACATCCCATTCGTCGCACAAGGTGCCCTGCCGCCACTGCTCAGCGCTGAGGCCGGCGAGGTCGTCCGCCAGCGCGGCGCGCTCGGCGTGCGCCAGCGCCCACAGGTGGTCGTACTGAGGTTTCGCCATATCGCCGTTCTCCGTCACTCTGATGTCGTCACTCGACATTGACCCTTGGCGGCCGCAAAGCTCACCGATTCTCGCCGGGCCTCCAGTGGATCTTCGGCGGCGTGACGCGTGCGCACAACGGATGCCCCTTCGCGTCGGTGAGACCGAGGGTTCCGACCAGCGTGCCGGATGCGGTGGCCGCGGCCAGGACGTCGGGGGGCACGTCGGCGAGCATCAGTTTCGCGCGCCGAAACATAGTGAAGTGGCGGTCGTCGTCGACCGTGCCCCAGCTGAGATAGATGAACCGGTCACCTGGCCGGCCATGGATCTGCGGTCCGCGGAAGTCGCTGCCCTCCATCGAGCATTCGAGTGTCCACGTCGCTGACCGGACGTCGGCGGACTGAAGGCCCAGCAGCCCGCCACGGGGGTTCTTGTCTTGCACGCCCACGTGAATGTTGGAGTAGCCGGGGAAGTTGTCACCGGCCGTGCACTCGCGGCCCGGTAGGTCAGTGCCCACAATGCGGATCTGCACGCCCCAATTGTTGCGCTACGGGGCAATCCAGCTCCTCCCAGCACGTTCCTGAAGCGTGTCAGAATGGAATCCACAGTTGTCAGCCATCATGCGAACCTGGCCTCAAACTCAGATCGGCGATGCATACTCACCGGTGTGGGTACGGGTTCCAGCCCAGGGGCCAGCTCAGCGGGACGGTCGTTGTCGCGTGACGATAGCCGTGAGCGGCTGATCGACGCCGCCTTGAAACTCTTTGCGCGGCAAGGGTATGACGCCACTACCCTTGATCAGATCGCTGCGAGCGCAGGCGTATCGGTAGCTGAATCCGCGAGATATTTCCCCACCACGGAGGCGGTCATCATGGCGATCGCCGAGGACATGGCATGGGACCGACGGTTGCAGCGCGCGCTGACGATGTGGTCGGCCGTGACCGCCAGTGCCTACGTCGCCGCTTCAGAGTTGCCGGAAGACTACGAACCGCAGCGTGAGGGCAAACTCCAGCAGCAGATGATCGCTAACCTCTCGCAAAACTACGGCGACGTGATGGGCGTGGATGTGCACCGCCCGGAGTGAGCATCGGCGTTGTTACGCGTCCGCCGCCGGCGGGGCCTCGTGCCGCGGCTGGTACAACAGTGCACGAACCAGCGGGCGCGGCCCGACGGACCGAAGCATCTGGCTGGCCGGGCGGACCCGTACCCGCTTCGGCCACCAGAACCAGCGCCCCATCAACGTCATGATCGACGGCGTGATCAGCGTGCGAACGACGAAGGTGTCGAACATCAGACCGATACCGATCGTGGACCCGAACTGACCGATCGCCCGCAGATCGCTGCTGAGCATCGCGGCCATCGTCACAGCGAACACCACACCGGCGGCCGACACCACCGGGCCGGTCACGCCCACGCCGCGGATGAGGCCGGTGTTCAGGCCGGCGCCGATCTCTTCCTCGATTCGGGACACCAGCATCAGGTTGTAGTCGGACCCCACCGCCAAGAGTACGATCAGCGCGAATTCCGTTGCCACCCAGTGTAATTGGAAGTGGCCCAGATGCTGCCAGATCAGCGTCGAGAACCCGAACGCCGCCCCTAGCGACAGCACGATCGTGCCGACGATGACTCCCGCCGCGACCAGAGCGCGGGTGACGAGCACCATGATGATGAAGATCAACACGATCGACGCCACCGCGGCGATCAGCAGGTCATACCAGGCCCCGGTGGCGATGTCGTTGAACGTCGCGGCGGTGCCGCCGAGGTAGATGTCAGCGTTCTCCAGCGAGGTGAGTTTCAGCGCCTCCTTGGCCGCGTTGCGCTCCTGATCGACGGACTTGATTCCCTCCGCCGTCGCCGGATCCACGGCGTGCGTGATGATGAACCGCGCGGCCTTTCCGTCTGGCGACACCATCAGGCTCAACCCGAACTGGAAGTCGGAGTTCTCGAAGATCTCCGGCGGCAGGTAAAACAGGCTCTCCACCCGGGCGTCGTTGAAGGACTTGCCCATCACGGCGTTCGTGTCGGTCAACCGATCGAACTGATCGATCAGGCTGTCGAACGAGCTGTAGATGGTCAGCGTCGTGTCGCGGATCGCCTTCGAGACGGCGATGTTCTCGGGAATGATCGCCAGCAATTCACGGGTGGCCGCGGCCGTGTTGGTGAGGTCGCTGGTGAGGGCGTGGAACTTCTCGGCCAGCTGATCGAACCCGTCCAACGCGTCGAAGAGCGACCGCAGCGACAAGCAGATCGGGATGTCGTAGCAGTGCTTCTCCCAGTAGAAGTAGCTGCGAATCGGCCGCCAGAAGTCGTCGAAATCGGCGATGTGGTCTCGGATCTCGTCCGTGACGGCTGCTGTCTCCGCCGTTGTTTTTGCACTGTCGTCCGTCGCGTTGGCGAGCTTCTGAGTGATCGCATACTGCTTCTCCAGCAGGCCGATCTGGACGTCGAGGAAGCCGGTGATCTTCTTGATGTCGCCGACCCGGGCCTTCAGGTAACTGAGGTTGTCGCGGATCGGCGCGCTCTGCACGCTGAGCTGGAACGGAATGGATCCGTCTTCGATGGGTGGGCCGAGCGGTCGGGTGATGCTCTGCACCCGTTCGATGCCCGGCACCCGGAAGATGGCTCCGGCGACTTTGTCCAGCACCAGCATGTCTCGGGGATTACGCAGATCGTGGTCCGACTCGATCATCAGTAGGTCGGGGTTCAGGCGGGCCTGGGTGAAGTGTTGGTCGGCCGCGTCGTACGCCTGCACCGACTGGGCACTGTGCGGCAGATAGTAAAGGTCGTTGTAGCGCGGGGTGAATCCCGCCAAGCCGAGGGCGCCGACGATCGCCATGATGACCGAGATGGCGAGGATGGGCGCCGGCCATCGCACGATGGCGGTCGCCAGGCGGCGCCACCGGGTGTAGTTGAACTCGCGCTTCGGATCGAAAAGACCGAAGCCACTGGCGAATACGATGAGAGCGGGCGTCAGCGTGACCCCAGCCACCACCACCACCAGCAGTCCCACTGCGCATGGGAACGCCAGCGAACTGAAGTAGGGCAGCCGGGTGAACTTCAAGCAGGCCAGCGCCCCGACAATGGTCAGACCGGAACCCAGGACCACCTTGCTGACGCCGGCGAAGGTGTCGTAGTAGGCGGCTTCACGGTCCAAGCCCCGTTCACGGCCCTCCTGATAGCGGCCGACCATGAAAATCGCGTAATCGGTACCCGCCGCGATTGCCAGTGAGGTCAGCAGGTTCACGGCGAAGGTCGACAACCCCATGATGCCGATTTCGCCCAGCAGCGAAACCACGCCGCGGCCGGCCGCGAGTCCCACGAAGAGGATCACCATGGTCAGCAACACGGTGCTGACGGACCGGTAAACGAACATCAGCATGAGCGCGATGATGACGACCGTGATGATCGTGATCTTGGCCAGGCTCTTGTCACCGACAACGATCACATCGGCAGTCAGGGCCCCCTGGCCGGCGACGTAGGCCTTCACGCCGGCCGGCGGCTTGGAGTCCGCGACGATTTTGCGAACCGCGGCAACAGATTTGTCGCCTTCGGCACCACCCTGGTCACCCTTCAGGTTGACCTGAACGTAGGCGGCCTTGTGGTCGTAGCTCTCGACACCCGAGGACGTGAATCGCTGGCCCCAGAAGTTCAGCGCATGCTCGACGTGTTCGTGGTCAGCCTGGATCTTCTTGACCAGTTCGTCGTAGAACTTGTGGGCGTCCGGCCCGAGCTTCTGGTCTCCGACCAGAGTCACCAGGACGAGGTTGTCGGAGTCGTACTCCTTGAACTTCTCGCCGATGTGCTTCATCCCGGTCACCGACGGTGCATCTGACGGCGACAGCGGTACCGAGATCTCCTCGGCGACCTTCTCCAACTGTGGGACGAAGACGTTGACGCCGACCGCCAGCAGCACCCACACGATGACGATCGGTAGTGCCAGGACGCGGATCGTGCGGGCTATGCGCGGTTTGTGCTCGACTCCGCTGCGCTGCGCGACGGGAATTTTGTCCGTGTCGCTCGTGTCGTCGCTCACGCGGACTTGTCCAAGCAGGAAACCTGCGCGTCCCGCGTGTTGGTCTGCTGCTGATCGACCAGTTTGCCGTCGACGGTGATCCGGCAGCCGATCGAGGGGCCGTCACCTTGGGCGACGACGTAGGCGAAGATGCCGGGCATCGCGGCGACGATCGTCTTCGACCACGGCAACGTGGTGAAGTCGGCCTTCTGTGGTAGCGACTCCGCGTCCATCCAGTTCACGACGCCTGTCGTCCCGGGAGGCCCGAGGATTTCGTAGATGGCGGTCTTGGGCGCGTAGGGCGGGGTCGCGTCCCGGGGGTCGGGCTTGGGCAAGCCGGGTCCTGGGAAGACGCCATTGAGTCGAGAAACCGCGACTCCGCCGATGATCAGTGCCACGACCACGACCAGCGGAACCCATGCCCGCTTGAGAATCGTCAACGTCGTGCCCTCCGCCCTCGCCTGGGAATGCTCGATGGGCTGATATTAAGACAAATCGTCGTGGGCGCCACCGCTAGCCGAACGCCATCGCTGTCGAGTTCATTCCTGCGGTGTGAGGCCAGGGTGGGCCGCTCGCATGCGGACAGCACGACGCGACGCTCAACCGAGGAGCCGTACGGCGGTGTCGGTAAGGCGAAAGATTTTCCGCGATGGTCGTTTTGAGTCGGCCGCGGAAACGGTATGCGCTACAGGCGATTTCGCTGTGCGGCGCTGATATTGACCTGCCGCGACGGCAAGAGTCGCAGGCGGCTGAGTTAGTTTTAGAAAGTAACTAATTCACTCGAGCGGAATGTTGTCGACGTCGAATTGCGCGCCAGGTGTTTCGTGGTGACGTCAATTGTTCGCCGTCGGTCAGAAATCGCCACCGATTTAGGGCCACTGCGCGTAATCTAGAGCGGTATGGCGACCAAGACCAAGGTCAAGACTTGCGCACATTGCGGCCACACGTTCGATCCGAACGACCGATGGCGTGACCTGTCCGATCCGCAGTGGCTTCCGGCCGCATCAAGTTATTGTTCGCCCTATTGCAGTGACCGGTACCACTGCGATATGACACATTGCTGCTCGACGCGCGTGAAAGCGAAGGCTCGGCGCGAAGCCGCCAGCTCTGCCCGGTGATCTGCGCTTCCGCCGAGTCAACGGACTCACCACTTTCTGCGACCAATCGACTGTGGAGGGTAGCTCCACGATGACGAAGCTTGAGAATATATTTCCGGCCGTCGAGCCTTTAGGATAAAGGTCGTTTTCGTTCCTTATCGTGCGGCACACTTTGATCATGTTGCCGGCCATATGCCGTTGGTCCGCATGTTGGTGAAAGATCCGCGGATGACCGCGTAGCCGCTAACCTAAGAAAACGTTCTTTCGGCGTGACTGGCCTGCCCTGGCGCCTTAATCTGGCATTGAGCAGCAGCGCTATTGAATGCTGCCGATTGAAGGCCGGGGCGGATGGACAATCACCTCAGCGCGGGGCTAATCGCCGGGTTAACTGAGGACGCGACCGGCGATTTAAGCGCGTCATTGGAGTCCGACGCTGAGCAGCGCTACCGGTGGCTACTCGATCACAGTCCCATCGGCATCTGCGTCCACGCCGGCGGACGCTATGTCTACGTCAACGAGGCGCTGGTACGGAGCATGGCGGCTGAGTCTGCCGATCAACTCTTGGGGCGCCGGGTCGCGGACTTCCTGCACCCGGACTCGCAGATTGCGGTGCGCGATTTCATTTCCGCGCGCCAGCACGAAGGCGACGTGACCCCGGCTCTGGAAATCACCGTTCTACCGCTGGACGGGACGACCCTCACCGTCGAGGCGCTTGGTGTCCGCACGCGGTGGGAAGGCAAGCCGGCCCACAAGGTGATCTTCCGCGATCTGAGCGCGCAGAAGGCCGTCGAGGCCGGTCTGCGTTTTCAGGCGGCGCTGGTGACCCATGTCAGCGACGCCATCATCGCCACCACGCCGCACGGCGAGGTCACCAGCTGGAATCCGGCCGCCGAGACCATCTACGGCAGCACGGCCGCACGCGCGTTGGGGCTTCCGATCTCCGAAGTGGTCGGTGCCGCGTTGGATCCGGCGAGCATCGTCGCGGGCGGGGGAGTCGAACACGCCACTCACCGCGCCGCCGATGGTTCCGCGCTGACGATGCGGGTGTCGGTCTCGTCGATGAGCGACGGGTATGTGGTGCTGTGCGCCGACCAAACCGCGCTCCGGCGGGCGGAACAGCATTTTCAGACAGTCGTCCGCTCTCTGGAAGAAGGCGTGGTCGTCATCGGCGCGGACGGAGGCGTGCAATTTGTCAATCCTGCCGCTCTGCGAATCGTGGGAGTGCCGGAGACCGGAATCGATGCGCTCGAGTTCGCCAAGCTCGCGTCTGTGCCGGTCTACGACGGTCACGGCGCGCTGCTGAGCCCTGACCAACAACCTGTCCTGGAAACCCTCACCACCAGTCCACGTCACGCCACCGTCTATGGCATCGATCGACCTTCCGACGGCCAGCGGAAATGGCTCACGGTGAATTGGTCGCTTCTGGACCCCACGGATCCCGCACGCTCGTCAGTGTTGGTTTCGTTCGTCGACATCACCGAAAGTCACAATTCCCACCAGCAGCTCCTGCATCAGGCCACCCATGATCTGCTGACCGGGCTGCCCAACCGCGCACGCGTGCTCGCGTTGATGACCGAGTACATCGCAGCCGGTCATTGCAGGCTGGGCGCCGTGCTTTTCATCGACTTCGACAACTTCAAGGCGATCAATGACGCATTGGGGCACCACGCGGGAGACACCGTCCTGCAGATCGCGGCGAAACACCTCGATCAAGCATTGCGTCCCGGTGATGTGGTCGGACGTGTCGGTGGCGACGAGTTCGTGGCGCTGTTGGCCGCCCCGCTACAACCTGCAGAGATCGACGATGTGGCCAGGCGACTGCACGCGGCCCTGGCCGAGCCCATTGCCGTCGATTACCACCTCGATCCCACTGCACCACGTTATGTGTGGATCAGCGCCAGCATTGGCTTGGTCAGCGTCCGCCCCGACGACAGCCGTAGTGCCGAAGAGGTTCTGCGTGACGCGGACCTGGCGATGTATCAAGCCAAGAGAACCGGTCAGGCCACGAGCCGCTACGAACAAAACCCTGCCCGCAAGTCACTCCGGCGAGTGGCGATCGATCGACTGCTCGCGCGCGGACGCCGGGCCACCGACCAGGCCGGTTAGTAAGCTTGGCCGTGGGTCGCGCGCCCCGCTTCACCGCCTAGTGCGCTGCGTCGGCTGCGTGGGCCAAATCCGCGGTGACAGAGCGTAATTGATCAGCCGAATGCAGCGGTTCCGGGAAGCCGACGCGGGTGTAGGCGACTCCGCGCGGGGTGTGCACGCGCACGTCGAGGCCGTAGCGGTCGATGCCGGTACACACCGCGTTCTCGGCATCGGGATAGCCGCCGAAGGCTTGGGCCATCGACGCCAGTGCGTCGGCGTGATCGGCGTTCAGATGCGCGATCGCGCGTGCCGCCGCGGGAGTCACCGGATCCGGCTCGGCGGCAAGGTAGTTCGCGCCGGTGGCCGAGTCCATCCGGCCGTATCCACCCACCCATCGCACCCGATCGACCCGCAGCACCCACAGGGTGAAGTCGCTGTATTCGATGTAGAACCGCGCAGCAGGCACCGCAGCCAGATATGCCGCTCGCGCCGCGTCCCGATCGGCGCCTACTGGCGATGCGACAACGCCGGCCAGCGTGATCCTGCCGGTTGCCAGCGGATCGGCGTCGCTGCTTGCGGTCACGATCGACAGGCTGGCGCGCGGGTCGCCGGCCAGGTTTCGGCCGTGCTCGGCGAGATTCGATACGCACAGCACCGGCGCGCCACCCACCAGTCCGTACGCCACCAGCGACGCCCAGGGATCTCCGTCGGCGGTCAGGGTCGCCAGCGTCGACGCATTGGTGCCCGCCGCGATGGTGCGGGCCTGTTCTGCTGCCGACGGCTGCGCGGTAATGGTCGGCGGCTGCAGCGGCGGCGGAACTGAAGGCGCGTC
This sequence comes from uncultured Actinomycetota bacterium, assembly GCA_963755805.1. GTDB lineage: Bacteria > Actinomycetota > Actinomycetes > Mycobacteriales > Mycobacteriaceae > Mycobacterium. Next base: position 81,640 of record CAVWLG010000039.1, on the reverse strand, counting down.
TCCGACATCACCGTGATCGCGAATCACCACAGCCCGCAGCCTACGGAATAAGGTCGTCCGTCGGCACAGTTGCAGTGCTGCGCGCTGTCAAAAATCTTGGGCGGCGCTCGGATGCGGGAGGAAGCGTCGATGCGTTTAGGTGTGTTCACATTTTTCAATGCCTCGGGCATAACCCCGGTCGATCTTGCGGTCGGGCTCGAGACGCGCGGGTTTGGGTCGCTGTTCGTTGCCGAGCATTCCCACATCCCGGTCGACGCCAAGACTCCCTATCCGATGGGCGGCCCGATTCCGCCGCAGTATTACCGAACGTTGGATCCGTTTGTGTCGTTGACTGCTGCCGCGGTGGCGACCGAGTCACTGCTCGTGGGCACCGGCATCGCATTGGTCACGCAACGCGACCCGATCCAGACGGCCAAAGAGGTCGCTTCACTGGACCTGGTGTCGCAGGGGCGCTTCCTCTTCGGTGTCGGCGTGGGCTGGCTGCGCGAGGAGATCGCCAACCACGGTGTCGATCCGCGGGTGCGTGGTCGCGTCATGGACGAGCGGCTGCGCGCCATGATCGAGATATGGACCGAGGACGAGGCCGAGTTCCATGGCAAATACGTCGACTTCGACCCCATCTACAGCTGGCCCAAGCCGACGACGGAGCCGCACACACCCGTGTACATCGGCGGCGGTCCGGCGAACTTCTCCCGCATCACCGAACTCGGTGCCGGCTGGCTGTCCCTGAGCCCTTCCGCCGACGCGCTCGCCGACGACCTCGCGGCGCTGCGCAAGGTCGCCGGCCCCGACGTGCCGGTGATCGCGTCGCACATCGGGAAGGTGACGGCCGACGTCTTGGCGGGCTATCGCGATCTCGGCGTCGAGCACGTCACCGTTGAGTTGCCGACCCAGCCTCGCGACGAGTCGCTGCGCCGCCTCGATGCCTTGCACGCGGAATACGCCAAGCTGAACTAGTTTTCGCGGGCCGGCACAACTGCGTGATATAGTTAATTAGGCTAAGTAAATCGCATACGCAGAAGAGGCTACCGACATGGCTCGTACTGACAAGGACTCGTGGGATCTGGCATCCAGCGTCGGCGCAACCGCCACCGCAGTCGCCGCATCACGCGCACTGGCCTCACAGAAGCCCGATCCGCTGTTGAACGACCCGTGGGCCGACCCGCTGGTCCGAGCGGTCGGCATCGACACGTTCGTGAAGCTCATCGACGGGCAGATCGAGCACGGTGACGATCCGCTGCTGAATCGTCGCGCCGTGCGTGAGCAGATCGCAGTGCGGACCCGGTTCTTCGACGACTTCTTCGTGCAGGCGGCCGAGGCGGGCATTCGCCAGGCCGTGATCCTCGCGTCAGGTTTGGACACTCGGGCTTACCGCTTGCCGTGGCCGAGCGGCACCACCGTCTTCGAGATCGATCAGCCCCAGGTCATCGCGTTCAAGACAGGAACTCTCGCCGACCTCGGTGCTGAACCGACCGCTCAACGGACCACGGTCGCCATCGATTTGCGCGAAGACTGGCCCGCGGCACTGCTCGAGGCCGGATTCGACCCACAGCAACCGACGGCCTGGAGTGCCGAAGGTCTGCTCGTGTATCTGCCACCGGAGGCCCAAGACCGATTGTTCGACAACGTCGCAGCCCTCTCCGCCCCCGGTAGCCGAATTGCCACCGAGCACATGGACTTGCGTAATGTTCCAGCGGATTGGGCCGAGCGGCTCACCGAGCGTTCGCGGCGGATTGGCTCGGACATCAACCTGGCCGAGTTGTTCTACACCGGCGATCGCAACCCGGCCGCCGATTATCTCGCAGCGCACGGCTGGCGAACGGACATCAGGACGAACGAACAGGCGTACGCCGCCAACGGTTTCGAGGTGCCCAACGACGAGCTGGCGTCGCTGGGTAGTGGATCTGGTTACCTGACAGCCGCTTTGGCGTAAGAGCCGCGACGGATACCGTGCAGGGATGGCCGTCGAAGAATTCGTCTACGCGCACCGGCCCACCGGCCCGCTGAAGTTGCGGGTCTTCCGGCCCACCGGGCCGGCCAGGCTTGCGATCGCGGTGCTGCATCTGCACGGCGGCGCGTGGCGAGTGGGAATGCCGGCCATGCTCGATTCACGGTCCGCCGCACTTGCAGCGCGCGGATACACCGTGATCCAGGTCCAGTACCGCTTGCTCGGTCAGGCCCGGTGGCCGGCGCCGGTCACCGATGTCCGGTCGGCACTGCGATGGGTCACTGGTCACGCGGGTGAATTAGGGGTGCGGCCGGATTCACTTGTGCTGTGGGGACACAGCGCCGGTGGGCATATCGCGCTGACGACGGCCGCGACCCTCGCCGACGGCACGCTCGATGACTTCGAGGACGACACCAGTACGCCGATAGCCGTTGCCGCGCTGATTGACTGTTATGCACCCGTGAGTTTCCGTGCCGAGGACGCCTCGCTTCTCCAGATCGGGCCCGGCGGAATAGATCTCGCCGCAATACTGGCCAATCAACGCAGCGATGGGGCCCTGCCGGCCGTCGACCTGCTCGAAACGACATGCACCCAGGCGCAGGCCGACGCGATCAGCCCGCTGGCGCTCGTCGGCCCGGATTTCCCGCCGACCATGATCGTGCACGGCACCGCCGACGTGTTGATCCGGCCGATCAACTCCAGACGGCTGGCGGACGAGCTAGCCCGTCTCGGGGTGATCTCCGAACTGGTGGAATTCGCCGAATGCAACCACGAATTCGACGCCGCGCCCAGTTACGGCGCAGCTGTCGTCGCGCACGCCGATGTCTTTTTGCGGCGAGTGCTGCACGAGCCGACGCTCGCTGCGGAAATGCGGCAGTACTCGATGTTTCGCTGACAGGATAGGCGCATGCCGTTCGCACCGGTCAATGGCCAAAGGTTGTTCTTCGAGGACGGCGGTGGCGACAAGCCAGTCGTTGTCCTCAGCCACGGCAGCCTGATGAACCGCTGGATGTGGGCCCCGCAGATCGAGGCCCTGCGCACCGAGTTCCGTTGTCTGGTATGGGATGAGCGTCTACACGGGCACACCGAAGACGACCACGGCTTGTATACCTACTGGGACTCGGCCACCGATCTGCTGGGCCTGATGGATCATCTCGATATCGACCGCGCGGCGTTGGTCGGGCATTCGCAGGGCGGATTCCTGTCGCTTCGCGCGGCACTGCTCGCGCCCGAACGGGTCACGGCGCTGGTCTTGATCGACACCATGGGGGTGGCTTGGCCGCCCGAGGCCTTGGCTCAGATGCAAGGCATCAGCGAAGGATTCCGCGCCGGCGGCCCGGATGCCGTTGCTGCGGGCCTGCTCGACATGCTGCTCGGCGATCCGGACATTCACGACGATTGGCTCCGGTCCTGGCGTCAGCAGCCTAATGATCGACTGGCAGATGCGGTGACTGTGCTGATGGGCGTCGACGACATCGCTGCCCGTCTCGGCGAAATCTCCCAGCCGGCGTTAGTCGTGCATGGCGAAGCCGACGAGCCCGTGCCGCTGCAGTTCGGGCGCATGCTCAGAGACGCCCTGCCCCAAGCCGCTGATCTGATCGTCGTGCCGGGTGCCGGTCATACCCCAAGCCTGACGCATGCCGAGCAGGTCAATCCAGCCCTGACTGCGTTTCTACGCCAATTCGCTTGAGCCACAACAAATTAATCCTCAGTGACGCAGCGTGTTCAGCCTGTCCTCCACCTGGAGTGCGCGCAGTGCCTGCGCCGCCGTCTCGTAGCCTTTCACGACGCCCTCTAACCGCGCGGTGGAGCCGTCGAAGCAAGCCCAGTCGAAGACGGCTTGGCAGACATGGTCAGCCAGGCTGCGTAATATTCCGTCTCGAGGAGGGTTGTCGATGACCCTGATCGCGGCTGCACACAGTGGCCCCTTGTCGGCCTCACCGCTTCGTAAAGCCTGGTGAGCCAGCGACACGAGTTCGCGGGCATTGTCACCCTCGAAGTCCATAAAACTCCTTGCCCGTCATCGATTCTCGGCCCGGTGCCGTCCGGTGTGCCGTCGATCGGTCGAGTGGTAAAGGTAGCCGAGCAACGGGCACGTACCGGCCACGATCAGGTCACAGAGCTACATCGGAAGTCGCACGCCAGGCAATGCAGCGTCGTACGGTAAGGCCATGCCTGACGATGTCGCAGAGCTGGAAGCGGTCGGTGCCTGGCAATTTTTCCAGGACATGCTGCGCGACATGACCACCGTCGTCACTGAGGACGCGGAATCCGAACGCGAAATGCTCGAGGGAATCCGGGTCATCGCGCGAATCTCAGCGTTGTGCGCGCAGCTTTCGGTGGAAGCCGATCCCGACCACCCGTTGTTCTTCGATATGTGTACGCCGACTCGGATGGTCGGCGGGCCGAACCCGGACGGCAACTACTACCTGGCGATGATCCGCGGCGACCGCAGCTACCGGATCACCGGCCGGCGAGGTACGAGTGCCTACCTCGGACTTCAGATCCTCGCCGGCACCGGCCTCACCCCGCGCCGGATGGCCGGTTATGTCAGTGACCGCGACATGATTTTGATCGCAGGACAATTCGACTTGATTCTCTCCGCGCAGAAGCCGGCCCGCCTGAGCGGCGCCCACTGGGTGCAGATACCTGCGGACGCGTCCTCGGTGGTCGTGCGCGAATACATCGGTGACCGTGACTCCGAGCAACTGGCCGAACTCCACATCGCGCCGCTTGACGCTGATCCCGTCGCGGCGCTCACCGACAGCGCACTGGCGGCGCAATTGACCGCGATGGCCTGGACGTTGGTGAAGCTGGCCACCCTGCATCGCACGATCAAACCCGAACTGCTCGACCAGCCCAACAGTCTGGTGACGGCACAGGCCGCCGACCTCGGAGCTGCCGACACCACCCCGGACAACCTGTACATGATCGGAACTTTTCGGCTCGAGCCCGACGAAGCACTCCTGCTCGACATCGAGCCGCCCGACACCCGGTACTGGAATGTCACGTTGGAAAACATCTGGCACGAGTGCTTGGAGCCGCGCCGCCGGCACAGCTCAGTGACCAACCGGGGAGTCAAAGCAGACGCGGACGGGCATGTACGCATTGCGATTTCGGCCCGCGACCTCGGTGTGGGTCACTGGCTCGACACCGGTGGCCGGCATCGCGGGTTCATCGTTCTGCGCTGGCTCGACAACCCCGAACCGCCGGTCGTCACGACGTCGATCCATCAAGAGCGGCGATGACCACGCAGGAGAGGTTTGCCCCCGACCACCTTCTCGCCACCGCATGCGCGCAGACCGGACTGGACGACTTCGGCGACGACGGATGGCAACCCGCCTTGGAGTTGCTCGTCGACGGGCTCGTCAACGAGGCACGACTGTCGATGATCGGCGTCGAAGTCGCCTACGGCGATCTCATGCGCGCACTGTCGAACCGGCTCGGTGTAATCGATTGGCGCAAGAAGAATCCCGATGTTATCCGCCAACAGATCGCACGGCCCATCTTCATCGTCGGCCAACCGCGCACCGGCACCACGATCCTCTACGACCTGCTCGCCCAGGATCCAGATCTGCGTGCGCCGTTGACCTGGGAGGTCGACGAGCCATGCCCGGTTCCGCGGCCCGAGACGTACCACGACGATCCGCGTATCGCCCAAATACAGTCGAACATCGAGCTTTCCGAGCAGATCGTTCCTGGCTTCCTCAAATTCCACCCGATGGGCGCCCTGGTCGGGCAGGAGTGCGTCCGGATCACGGCCGGCGAATTCACCAGCATGATCTACGGCGTGCAGTACCGGCTTCCGACCTACTACCGGTGGTTGCTGTATGACGCCGAGTACACCGGCGCCTATCGCTACCATCGAATGTTTCTGCAGCACCTGCAATCCGGCGTGCCCGGGCAGTGGCTGCTGAAATCACCGGCGCATCTCTGGCAGCTCGACACCCTGCTGGCCGAATACCCTGACGCGCTGATCGTGCAGACTCATCGCGACCCACTGAACGTGATCTCCTCGATTGCCGCGTTGACCCACCACCTGCGACGGATGAGCACCGACGAGTCCACCGTCGCCGAGTGTGCGGTGCAAAGCTACGAGGAGATCAGCGTCGGTCTCGAGCGTGAGATGGCGCTGCGCGACAGCGGCGCCGTCCCGGACGGCAAGATCATCGACGTCAAATTCACCGATTTCATGAACGACCCCTGGGCCACCATCGGGGGGATCTACCAAGCCTTGGGTCGCGAGCTGCGCCCGGACACCATGCAGACGGATGCGTGATTTCCTCGCGGCCCACCCGTCTGACGGCGGACATGGCCGCTACACCTGGTCAGACACCGACCTCGACGCAGACGAGGTGCGCGAACGGGTACGCGCGTACCAGGACCGCTACGACATCCCCACCGAGCAACTGCGATGAGCGGGCCTCGCGCGGCGGAGTGGATCGCCGAGAACGACACTTTGATCAGCAGACGCGGACACCGCATCGCATACCGGCGTCGCGGCAACGGCCCGGCAGTGCTTCTGCTGCACGGGTTTCCGACATGGTCCTACGACTACGCCGAGATGGCGAGCGACCTGGCTGCCGACCACGACGTGATCACCATGGATTTCCTCGGCTACGGCGCCTCGGACAAGCCCAGCAGCTATGCCTACTCGGTGGCCGAATCCGCGGACACCGTCGAGGATCTCGTCGCCCACCTCGGGCTCACGTCGGTGCGGCTGGTGGTTCACGACTACGGCGGAATCGTCGGTCAGGAACTCCTCGATCGCGCCAACCACGGCCAGTTGCCGTTCGCCGTCGGTGACGTCACGATGCTGAACTGCGGGATCGTCTACAGCGCCTACCGCCCGACCCGGATGCAGAAGTTGCTGATCCTGCCGGTGGTCGGAAAGCTGATCGCCGGCCGGGTCAGTGCCGCCCGGGTCCGCTCCGCACTCGACGCGATTCGCGGAACGCCGCTGAGCGACAACGAGTTCGACGACCTGTGGCTCGGCATGTCCAAAGACAACGGACACAAACTGTCACACCTGTTGATCAAGTACAACGCCGAACGTGCAATGCACCATCAGCGGTGGGAGTCGGCGCTGGCCGACTGGACGCGCCCGCTGCATCTGGTGTGGGGGCTGGCCGACCCCGTCTCGGGCAGCCACGTTCTGGAGCAGGCGGTGAAGGTCCTGCCGCGCGCGCGGTGACCGAACTGCCCGGGGTGGGCCACTACCCGTCGTCCGAAGCGCCAGCAGCGGTCGCGGCGGTGGTGCGAAACGGCGGCTAGGTTCGGGGCTATCGGCCCTGTTCCTGGAGCTTGGTGACGAGCTGGAAGGGCACCGCGACGAACAACGTGCCGCCGATGAGATTGCCCACGGTGGTGATCGCGATGTTGGTGAGCAGTCCGTGGGCGCCCAGGCCCCACGTCAGCGCCGTATGCGGGGCTTGCGGGTGAAACGCCGACAGCAGCAGGGGCAGCCCGAGGAAACCGACGTTGGCGATGACGTGCTGGGTTGCACCGATCACGAACGCGAACGGCCCGTAGAAGGCGAATCCCATTCGCGCAACGTCGGTTCGGGCCTTGAAGAACAGGCACATCGAAGTCTGCAGGAACCAGGTGCACACCACGGCCAGCAGGATGGCGGTCAGCGTCGGCTGCGAGGTCTTGGCGGTCGCCACGACGGCGGCGCGTTGCGCGAACGCGCCCAGGTAAGGACCGCCGGCCGCGGCGCACACGGCGACGAAAGTCAAAGCGCCGACGCAGTTTCCGACCAGACCGATCAGCAGCAGTCGGAGGTAGCCGAGGAGAGACATCCGGCGCTGCAGAATCGCCATGGCGCCGGCCGCCATATCGGCGGTGATCAGCGACATGCCCGACACCAGGATCAGCGCGAACGACATCCCGAACGCCAAACCCATCAGCAGGCTCGCGATGCCCGGTGACGAAACCCCGGTGCTGACCACCAGAGAGAGCAGCACTCCGAATGAGACCATGGCACCGCCGACCAGCGAGCGGACCAGGAAACTCAAAGGGTGCGCGGCCTTTTCGACGGCGATCTCGGCGACCCGCGTGGTCATCTCGCCGATCGTGAACAGTTCAAACGGATCGCGGTCACCTACCGACTGGGACTTCTCGGTCAGTGGCTCGGCGCCGTTGTTGGTCAGTGTTGGTACGGACACGGTTGTCTCCCAGTGAAAGTCGTCTGAACTCAGCGGCCGGTGCGCAGTTCCCAGCGGAGCTGGGCTTCTGACGGGGATTGCACCGGTATGAACGCGGCCTCGCGGAAACGGCGGCTTGCGTCGGTGCGGCGCGCATAGCCCTTGCCGCCGGCGGTCCGGATTTCCAGGGCCGCTGCCGCGCTGACGGTGTCGGCCGCGGCCAATCTCAGCGTCAGCAGGTCACGCTTCGCGGGCGTCGCCGGGCCGCCGACGGCTGCGGCAAAAGCTGCCACCTGCGATTCGACCGCGGCCAGTTCGGTTGTCAGCGAGTCGAATTCGGCCGCGAACGCCGAGTTGACGCCGCCGAGACTGGGCGCTACCTCGTCGAGGCATCGGCGGGCCAGCCCGACGCACATCGCCGACTGCAGAACCAGAAAAGTCGGGCGGACGCTGGTTCAAAAACGACTCGATGTCGCGACTGAGGATCTGGTCTTCGCCGATGTAGACGTTGTCGAGTTTGAGGTAAGACGACGCCGTGCTGCCCAGCGCGAGTAGCTCGAAGTGATTGCCGATCGTGACACCCTCGGAGGCGAGTGGCAGTGCGACGACGATCTTTTCACCGGATTCGGTCTGCGCGGCGGTGACCATGACCGAATCGGGATAGAGGTTGCTGGCCCAGCGCAGCGTGCCGGTGAGCCGGTAGCCACCGTCGGCGGGCGTCGCCGCCAGGTCCAGGGAGCCGCAGCCGGCGGCGTCCTTGAACGCCGAGGCCATCCCCGTCACGCCCAGCGCCCCGGTGCCGGTCAGGTTGGCGCGGTGCTGAGCGACCAGGGCGTGGCCGCCGCGGTCAGATACTCGAGCGGTCATGCGATGCGCCCAGACCGAGAACGCAGTCGACAGGCAGTGACCCGCCACTTCGGCGATCACCGCGGCCATCGCCGGCAGCGCGTGGTCGTGATTGCCAGGAGCGCCCAATCCGAGCAGCCCGTCCGCGTGCCAGCAGTCCGACGTTTTCGCGCGTGTCACGGTCGCCCTGGTCCAGATCCGTTGCATTGTGCGCAATCTGGCTGACGACGTCGGACCTCAGGATCGCGGACGCGAGCCTCGGGCGTGATCGAGTTCGGTGGTCATCGCTGTCCTCGAGCCGGATTATTCGACGGTCAAGGTGGAGTCGACGGATGCCGGCCGGCGCAACGTGTTCACCACGGGAGACCAGTGGATGGCGTTGTCGTGGATTTCCTGCAGGACGGCGGCGTCGGCGTCGCCGGCCAGCACCACCTGGCTGCGGACCGCGGTGAATCCGGGGACCTTGTCGTCGGGAGTGTCACCGACGCCCCAGACCGCCGAGATGTCGATGTCGCCTTCCATGCTCACCTCGATCTTGGTCAGCGCGACACCTCGGTGAGTGGCGTTGGCCAGCAGGCCGACCGCGATGCATGAACCCAGCGCTGCCAGAACGGTTTCCGATGGGTTGGGTGCCGCGTCGTCGCCCAGCAGCGCCGGCGGCTCGCCGACCAGCATCGGCGCCAGATCGCGCACGTAGGTGAGGTTGCGAAAGTTGGATTCGCACACCGTCTTTGCTTTGAGGGTCTTCCTGCCGGTAGCCGGGTCGGCCTTGGCGTTACAGGAAAGTCGGTCCAGCCCGGCGGCGTCGATCGTGAGGGCTTGGCCAGAGAAGGTGGTCATGGATGCTGGCTCCTTGAAGTTCGTCGGTGATTGCTCCACACCGTGGCATAGACAGACCACTCTGTCTATGCGCTGAAATCCGGCCCGGCAGTGCATCGGTCGCGAACGCTACGGCGGGCTGTCGACACCGCAATCACGGCGGCCCAGGGCTATTAAGGCGGGTGACCAGCACGTTCGCCATCAGTTCGTTCGTAGGTGTCGGCGGGCATCCCAGCTGGGACGAGCGGGCGGCGGGCGTCCATGCGATCGAATCGCGGTGATTTGAACGCCGCGGTGTCAGGAGTGCGCGGCGCGTGCCCTGACGATGGCGTCTTCGGCGAGGCCGCGCGCCGAACCGGATCGGCTCCGCCGACTGCTCGACTTTCGACGCCACCAATGCGCCGTCGTACAGGAGCTGGATCTGGCGGGCCAATGGCGCGGGTCGCCGGACGCCCGCCGCTTTGATCAGACCGCTCAATGTGGAGCGCACCCACCGGCGGTGTTCGTCGATGGGTTCGAAACGCACGCCGGGGAATTCGGATGCGGCGCTGGTGTAGAGGCACCCGGGAAAATCGTGACGCAGGCCTTTGGCGTGCGCCAGGTCGAAGAACGTCAGTGCCTGCGCAACGGGATCGGCGATGCTTTCGATCGCCTGCGTGAATCGGTCCCGGTCGGCCACGTCCAGTTCCGTCAGGTATGCGATAACCAGTGCATCCTTGGAGCCAAATGTGCTGTAGAGACTGGCCTTTGCGCAGTCGGCTTCGCGCAGGATGCGGTCGATGCCCACCGCCCGGATCCCGTACTTACCGAACAGGTCCGTCGCCGCGGCGAGCAGCCGATCGGCCGGCCGTGCCGATTTGGCCTCCGCGGTCTGCATGACAGCCAAATTAGCACGCCTAGACAGAGTGGTCTGTCCGCGAGCGTCCTACTCGGCGGCAACGATTTTGGCGATCTGCTCGGCGACCGCCGCACGGATCTCGGTGTCATCGAGGTCCTGCAGCCCGAACGCGACCCGCAGAGTCGGTCCCAGCAGGCCCCATCCGACCTGCAGGGCCATGCCATGCGCGGCCAGTAGTCGCGCTGTCCGATCATCGCTGTGATCGGCCCGCACCTGCTCCAGAAACGCCTCCATGCCGGGAAAGCGCTGCTGCAGTTCTTCCACTGGAAAGCCGTCGAGGGTGGAGCGCACCATGACGCGCGCCTGGAATTCGTAGGCGGCCTCCAATTGCGACTGCGCGGCGCCGGATGCACGCAGGGCCGCGGCTGAGTCGGCGAGATGCTGCAGTGTCGCCGCCAGAAGTTGGCGCTTGCTCCCGAAGTGGCGGTGCAGGAGGCCGTGGTTGACGCCGGCTCGGGCGGCGACCTCCCGGATCGATGTTGCGGCGGGGCCTTTCTCGGCGAACAACTGCGCGGCCGCTTCGATGACGGCCGCGCTGACCTCGTCTTTGCCAATTGGCTTCGCCGTGGTCGAAACCGTTGCCGCCGCTGTAGCCATCTGTGTACGGTATCCGACAATGGCCGGTGTAGACAGCCGCCTACATCAGAGGTGTCGACAAGGGAGCAGCAATGAGCAATGACGTACGTGTGGTGCAGCTAGGTGAAAACATCGGGGCGCGCGTCGATGGAGTACGCCTGGGCGCTGTCGATGCCGAGACCGCACGAGCGATCAATCAGGCGCTGATCGCCCACAAGGTGATCTTTTTCCGCGGGCAGGATCACCTCGACGACGACTCGCACTACGAGTTCGCCGAAAGCCTCGGCGTACCCACCACGCCGCATCCGACGCTGAAGTTCGACGGAAGCCGCGTGATGAAACTGGAAGCCATCGGAGGTGGCGGCGCCAACCAGTGGCACACCGACGTCACGTTCGTCGACCGCCCGCCGAAAGCGTCCATCCTGCGTGCCGTCGAGCTGCCGCCCTATGGCGGCACGACCACGTGGGCGTCCACCGTCGCCGCTTATCAACAGCTTCCCCAGCCGCTCAAGGATCTTGCGGAAAACCTCTGGGCTACCCACAACAATGCGTTCGATTACGGCCAGATCGACCCGGCCAAGCTGGCGGCGGCGGAAGCCGACCCCGAGGCGATCGTGAAGTACGCGGCCCAATTCCACTCGACGCATTACGAGACGCAGCATCCGGTAGTCCGGGTACACCCGGAGTCGGGCGAGAAGTCACTACTGCTGGGCTCATTCGCCAAGAACTTCGTCGGCCTCAATGGCGCCGAGTTCCAGTCGTTGTACCGGATCTTCCAGGATCGGATCACCTGGCTGGAGAACACGATTCGGTGGAATTGGGAGCTCGGTGACGTCGCCATCTGGGACAACCGCGCGACCCAGCACTACGCGGTCTCCGATTTCGGCAATCAGCGCCGCGAGGTACGTCGCATCACGCTCGCCGGCGACATCCCGGTCAATGTCAACGGAGAGCACAGCCGGGTCGTCTCCGGCGATGCCAGCGACTACTCGATTGTGGACACTCCCAAACCGCTTGTCGCCTAGCGACGCGGTTTCGCCAACGCTTCACCCTGGACGCCCTGCTAATGTCGGCGTCGAAGGCTAAGTAAAGATGCCTATAGTCAGGCATCGAAGCGGGAGTATGAGCCGATGGGGCTACTCGACCACAAGACCGCCGTCGTCACCGGTGCCAACTCCGGGATCGGGCTGGCCACCGCTGAGCGGTTCATCGCCGAGGGCGCCGAACGGGTGTTCATCACCGGCCGTCGGCAACCCGAACTCAGTTCCGCCGCCGCGCAATTGGGACCCCGAGCAGCACCGGTTCCTGGTGACGTAGGAACACCTGCGGACCTCGATCGGCTCTATGCCGAGGTCGCCGCAGCCGGTAAAGGCCTCGACGTCGTCGTCGCCAACGCCGGTTCGACGAGAGTTGCGCGACTGGGTGAGATCAGCGACGACGACCTCGACACGTTGCTGACGACCAACGTCAAAGGCGTGGTCTACACCGTCCAGAAAGCACTGCCGTTGCTCAACGACGGTGCCTCCGTCATCTTGATCGGATCCACCACCGCCGACCGCGGCCGTCCGGGGCTGAGCATCTATGCCGCCTCCAAAGCCGCGGTGCGATCACTGGCGCGTGCTTGGGCCAACGAACTCGCCGATCGCGGTATCCGGGTCAACGTCCTCGTCGCAGGCTCGACCGCGACGCCGGGCAGCGACAACTTGGCTGCCCAGACCAACCCCAACTCCTCGATCGAAGAGTTCCGTGCCGCTCGCGTCTCGACCATTCCGTTGGGGCGCTTCGCCGAGTCCGTCGAAATCGCGAACGCGGCGGTGTTTCTAGCCAGCGACCTGTCCAGCTTTACCACCGGTTCCACGGTCACCGCCGACGGCGGATTCAACCAGGTCTGACCGTTGGGTCTTTACTGCGCAAGCAAATTCACGATACCGGTGAACACCGCCGGCATGGCCGCTGCGGCCCGCACGATACGTGACCGGGCCGGAGCGTAGGCGCTGGCTTGCAGCCGGGCGCCGGTCTGATTCGGCCGCCGGGCAGAAACAAGACTGCTAGTCTCGTTTGAGACAGTCGGTCTCGGAACTCATCGGGCGGAGGCATTCGATTGGTCGAGGCATTGATCGACCCAATCCCAGACGGCGACTTCGCGCTGGCCGGCCTGTCATCGCGCGCCCGCCTCTGGCTCCTCACCGTCGCCTGCTTCGGCGTGCTGCTGGTGATTTCCTCGATGGTGGCGCTGAGCACTGCGCTTCCCGACATCGCGATCGCCACCTCGGCCACGCAGACCCAGCTCACCTGGGTCGTGGACAGTTACACCCTGGTGCTGGCCTGCCTGCTGTTACCGGCCGGCGCGCTCGGCGACCGGTACGGCCGGCGCGGAGCGATGTTGGCCGGGCTCGCCATATTCGCCGCCGCATCGCTGGTTCCGGCCGTCTTGTCTGACCCCGTGATCGTCATCGTCTCCCGCGGGGTGGCCGGTGCGGGTGCGGCACTGATCATGCCCGCCACCCTGTCGTTGATCACGGCAGCCCATCCAAAAGATCAGCGGAACAAGGCAGTCGGCATCTGGGCCGGGGTGGCCGGATCCGGCGCCGTCATCGGGATGCTCGGATCTGGCGGCCTGCTGAACTTTTGGTCGTGGCACTCCATCTTTTGGGGGTTTGCGGGCGCGGCACTGACCATCTTCATCCTGACCCTGACCATCGCGAGTTCGCGCGATGCCGATGCGCATCCGCTGGACTGGCGTGGCGCCCTGGTCATCGGCGGCGCCGTGGCGACTCTCGTCTTCGGGATTCTGGAGGCACCGGCACGCGGGTGGACCCACCCACTGGTGGTTACCAGCATCGGCATCGGACTGCTGCTGGGCCTGGCTTTCGGCTTTGTCGAAGTGCGACAGCGTTATCCGCTGTTGGATGTCCGACTGTTCGCGGTTCCCGCGTTCGCCACCGGCGCGGCCACCATCACGGTCTTCTTCCTGTCGATGTTCGGCTACATGTTTCTGCTGATGCAGTACATGCAGTTGATCCTCGGCTACAGCCCCAACAAGACAGCGCTTGCGCTGAGCCCCATCATGGGCCCGATGCTTCTGCTGTCGGGGTTGTCGTTCTGGTATCTGCCCCGACTCGGCTTGCGCGCGGTGGTGTTCAGCGGACTCCTGCTGATCGCGACGGGCGTGATCTGCCTGCTCGGCATCAACGTGGGTTCATCCTATTGGCGAGCTGCCTGGCCGATGCTGGTGATGAGCGTCGGCATCGGTTTGTGCACGGCGCCGACGACATCGGTGATCATGACGACCGCTCCCGACGACAAGCAGGGGGTCGCCTCGGCGGTCAACGATGCCAGTCGGGAAATCGGTGCCGCGCTTGGCATCGCGGTCGCCGGGTCTATCTTGGCCGCGCAATACGCGAAGACGTTGGCTCCCAACCTGATCGGATTCCCGAAGATCGGTGGGCGACGCCGCCTCGACGTCGCTGGGCCAGGCGCTGGAAGTCGCGCGGCGACTGGGACCGGCGGGCGCCCGACTTGCCGACGTCAGCAAGATGGCGTTCATCGACGCCATGCATTCGTCGCTGTTGGTGCTGGGCATTCTGATCGCGGTCAGTGCCGTCCTGATCGGACTGTGGGCGCCCGGGCGCGACGACCAGCAGCTGCGGCCGGTGCGAAGGCTTCTGGAGTGGCGACGATCTAGGTAGGCGGCGCCGTCCGACCAGGAACTCGCCTTGGTCGGCGCCACACAATAAACGTCCGGTGAACCGGTCATTGCGATCAGGCTGATTTACACAGCTGTCTTTCAGGGACGCCCTAGCTACGCTCCAAATCTCGTGGCTGGTGAGAACAATCAGCGCGCAGCAGCGGTCTATCACAGGTGACCGGCAATCCCCAACGAATCCGAGACTATGGAGGCGGCAATGACGGAGCCAGCGCAGCCGAAAAAACGCCGCATCAAACTGCCATTTGCACTATCGCGAATCAATGCGCTCGGCATCGCCGCGATCGTCGGCGCGGCGAGCCTGATCGCCGTCCACAACCTGCACCACGACAATTCGCCGAACCAGATCCTCAACGTCTCCTACGACCCGACCCGCGAGTTGTACGCCGCGATCGATAAGACATTCGTCGACGAGTTCCGGAAGAAGACCGGCGTCACGGTGGAAGTCAAGCAGTCACACGGTGGTTCGGGCCGGCAGGCCACGGAAGTCATCAAGGGCCACGAGAAGGCGGGGTCGTGTCGCTGGCCTTGCCGAGTGACGTCGACGCGCTGCGCAAGCGCGGACTGATCGCGGCGGACTGGCAGAACCGTCTGCCGAACCATTCGGTCCCGTACACCTCGACGATCGTCTTCGTCGTCGAGAAAGACAATCCACTGGGGATCCACGACTGGCCGGATCTGATCAAAGACGGTGTCGACATCATCAATCCCAATCCCCGCACCTCGGGCAACGGAAAGCTCTCCGTTCTCGCGGCTTGGGGTTCGGTGACAACGCGCGGCGGCAGCGAGCAGGAGGCCAGCGACTACGTTCGGGCGTTGTTGAGCCACGTCAAGGTCGCTGACAGCGGAGCGCGCGGCGCCGCCACTACCTTTTCGACCGAGAGAATCGGCGACGTCCACTTGACCTGGGAGAACGAAGCCCTGCGGGAAGTGGCGGAGAACAAAGACCAATTCGAAATCGTCTATCCGCCGGTCAGCATCCTCGCAGAACCAGCGGTCACCTGGGTCGACGCGAACCTCAAAGACAAGAAGCTGGCGTCCTACGCCAAGGCGTACCTGGAGTACCTCTACACCGATGCTGCGCAAGAGACCGTCGCCCAGTACGGTTACCGTCCGCTGAAGCCGGAGATCTTGGCCAAGCATGCGGATCGGCTACCGCCCATCAATCTGTTCCCCATCACTGCGATCGCCAAGAGTTGGTACGACGCGCAGGAGAAGTTCTTCGGCAGTAATGGCATCTACGACGTGGTCTCCTCGGCTCCGGCCAGGGTCGCGTCGGCACACTCGCGGCGAAAGACGAAGACCCCATGAGCATTTCGCAGATTTCTGTACGCATAAAAGGCGTGAACTACGACAGGGACAAACTGCGTAGCGACCTGATAGCGGGCCTCACGGTCGCCGCGGTGTCGCTGCCGCAGGGCATCACCTACGCGTTGGTGGCCGGCGTCGACCCGAAATTCGGTGTCTACTCGGCGATCGTGGTGACGTTGGTCGCGTCGATATTCCAGTCGTCGTCGCATCTGGTCAACGGCCCGACGAGTGCCATATCGCTGCTGGTCTTCAGTTCGCTGGCATTCATCGACCCGGAGAACCGGACGGTCCTGTTCGAAGCGCTGTTCCTGCTCGGAGTTCTGGTGGGCACTTTCCAAATTTTGATTGCGGTGTTCCGGCTCGGTGATCTGACCCGGTACATCTCCGAATCGGTGATCCTCGGCTTTCTGCTGTCCGCGGCCGTTCTGATCGCGCTGGGTCAACTCGGCAATGCGCTGGGAGTGAAAGACCAAGGCAACGCCCGGCAGTCGGTGATAAAACGCACCTACCTCACCCTGTTCCATGGCGAGGCCTTCAACTACCGCGCGTTGATCATCAGCGTCGCGACCATCGTCCTCGCCGTCGTGCTGCGGCGGGTGGTGAAGCGATTCGGCCTGCCCCAACTCGACCTGCTGGCGACGCTGATCTTTGCGGCCCTGATCGCGTATCTGGCCGGATGGGCGACCGAAGATCACACCGGCAACACCGCGATCAAGCTGACCGCGAAGATCCCGCAGAGCCTGCCGCACCCGCACATCCCGTCCGTGCAACTCAGCGAAGTGACCCAGTTGGCGCCCGGCGCCTTGGCCATCGCGTTCATCGGACTGCTCGAGGCGCTGTCGATCGCCAAGGCCATCGCCTACCAGAGCGGACAGAAGATCGACTACAACCGGCAGATCATCGCCGAAGGTCTAGCGAACCTCACCGGCGGCTTCTTCCAGGCCGTGCCGGGCTCGGGTTCGGTGACGCGCTCGCCGATCAACTACCAGGCCGGCGCGGCGACCCGGTTCTCCGGCGTGATCGCTTCCATCGGCGTCGCGATCATCGTGCTGTTGTTCGCGCCGCTACTGCACTACATGCCCCGGGCCGCGCTGGCGGGACTGCTGCTGATCACTGCCGCGCGACTGATCGACATCAAGCGCTTGAGCTACGCGATCAAGGCGTCCCGCTACGACGCGGGCCTGGTGATCCTCACCGCGCTCGTCGGCGTGTTCGTCGACCTGGACACCGCGGTGCTGCTCGGTGTCGCGCTGTCGATCCTGCTGTTCGTGCCGCGGGCGGCCAAGCTCAAGGCGCGGGAGTTGGTGGTCGCGCCTGAGCGGGTGGTCCGCGAGCGGGTGCCGTCCGATGCGTCCGATCCGTCGACGCTCATCTATGACTTCGAGGGCGAACTGTTCTTCGGCGCCGCACCCGACCTCGAGCAGTATCTGGAAGTGCTGGGCCAGCGAATCAAAGACGACGACATCAAATACCTCGTCCTGCGGGTCAAGCGGGTTCGTCACCCGGATGCCGTCGTGATCCAGCGGATCGAGAAATTCGTTCGGGAAGAAACCGACCGCGGCGTCACGGTCCTGCTCGCCGGTGTGCAGGACGACTTGTGGAAGCTGCTGACGAACGTCGGGTTCGACAAATGGTTCCCATCCGAGCGGGTCTTCCCAGAGGAGGAAGAGGAATTCTCGGCGACGCTGAAGGCGGTGCGCTACGCACATGCCCTGCGGGGGTTCGACGAATCCGGCGAGGCCGTGCCGGCTGCCGCCGCCGTCGGCACCAACGGAGATGCCAAGCACTACTACTACCTGGTCTGATCCAGCCCGATCGGGAGACGTACTCTCGCCCAATGGCATTGGAATCTGCGCGCGACGGCGACCGACGGTATGTGATCGTCGGGGCCGGGGCGATCGGCGGCACCGTTGGCGGTGTGCTGTCGCGGGCCGGCATTCCCACCGTGCTGGTCGCCCGGGGCCGCCACGCCGAGATACTGGCGTCGGCCGGGTTGATGCTGAGAACACCGGACGGGATCTTCCACACGGCAGTCACCGCAGTGTCGGGGGCCGAGCAACTGCGGCTGACCACTGACGATGTCCTGGTGTTCACCACCAAGACCCAGCAACTCGACGTGGCACTGCAGCAGTGGGTGGATCAGCCGGTGCACGGCGCGGGAGGCGTTGTCGGCACCGCGGGTGATCTACTGCCGGCGCTGACCGCGCTCAATGGTGTTGTGGCCGAGGAGAAAGCGCTGCGCTACTTTCGGCGGGTCTTCGGGATCTGCGTGTGGCTTCCAGCCGTGCACCTCGAAGCCGGTGAGGTGATCGTCCGCTCGTGGCCGGTGGCTGGTCAATTTCATGTCGGGCGGTGGCCGGCCCCGTTGCGCACATCTGCCGACACCGAACTGCTGGGCGACCTGGACGCCGCATGGACCCCGGCGGGAATCCGGATCAACGACGTCGACGATATCGCTCCGTGGAAATACAACAAGCTATTGAGCAACCTCGGCAACGCGGTGGGCGCGCTGGTGGCCGGCGAGGCCGATCTCAGCGCGCTGGTGAGGTCGTTACGTGATGAGGCTGAACACGTATTAGCCACTGCAGGAATCGAATTCGTGCCGTTCGAGGTGTCCACAGCGGCTCGGGTCAACGGGCCGACACCGCGGGCGGTGCCCGGTGCGGATACCGGAGCCAGCAATTCCACCTGGCAATCGCTGAGCCGCAACACCGGCGATGTCGAGACCGATTTCTTCAACGGTGAGATTGTCCGCATCGCCCATCAGCATGGAATCGACGCACCCATCAACGCCGCATTGGCCCGCGCAGCGCGCGAAGCTGTCCGTGATCAGGTTGGGCCAAGCCACTATTCGGTCGCTGAGCTGGCCCAAGTATTGGGCCTCAACTGACCGGCTAGCGATCCGGTTTAGAAGAAGAATCCTGCGTAGGGGGCGTCGCGCGTCGCGAACAGTTGATCGGCCGCCGCAAGATGCGCCGGATCGTCGGCGCGGGCCACTCCGGCGATGGCCAGACTGTGCCACGTCGCGCCACCGAGCAAGACCGCGGCGAGTCCGGCGATGCCAATGCGCAGTTGTGGGCGCCGGTCGGTTCGTTCGGCGCCATCTCCCGTGATCGCCACGGTGACGGAATTGTCCGGCAGTAATGGGTCATCGACGGCGATGGTCACCGTCCCCTCACCCGCGTATCGCCTTGCCGCCAAAGTCTTCTCGAGGTCGACGATGCGGAGCCAGGTCTCATCGTGGGTCGCGGTCACCCGCGCCGCGCGCCGATCGAGCAGCAGCCACTGCAGCGGGTCGTCGAGCGGAAGCATCCAGAACACCACCCGATCGATCAGGTCGAGTCCGAGGAGAAATCGCAACAGGCCGAGATAGGAGTCGGCGTCGGAGGCGAAGAAGTCTTCCACCACGATGGTTCGCTGATCGCTGATGAACCATTTGTCGGTGTCGATCGGGCGGTAGCGGACGAAGCCGGTCTCCGATCCCGCCACGCCGTGAACCGCGACATACCAAGGGCCGGGGCCGGATTCAGTGCGCAGCCGCGCGCCGTGCCACCACACATCTGGGCGGTCGATGGTTCCCGGACGCGACGGCCGGTGGTCGGCGTAGATCCGCGGCAACGCATCCCACACGTCCGCGGGCTCCAGCAATCGCACCGGACCGCCCGCTCCGACGCCTGGACGAAAGCGCGGCCCGCGCGGTCTGCACCTCGACGGTCTGTGATGAACTCGCCACGCCGTAGCCGTACCGCTCGTAGATGGTGGCCTCCGACGCGCGAAGCGTCGCAACCGCCTCGCCTCGTGCGACGACGTCGCGCAACTGGTGGCGAACGAGATCAGTGGCAACGCCCCGTCGGGTGAACGACGGCAGAACCCCGATGTGCGTCACGGCCGCGTGGCCGACCAGGGTTCCGCCCGGAAGAGTGAGCCTGCTCGTCACCGCGTCGGCGGTGCCGACCAATTGGTCGTCGACGAATGCACCGATGGTGCGGCCCGGTTCGAGCAACTGAGCGATTTGTCCCGGTGCGAGGTCCGCCAGACGCGGGAAACCGATCATGGCAGTGCGGAACACGTTGGCCGCGGCGATGAGGTCGCCTTCGCTGTCGAGCACGCGGATCTCGGTGGTCATCCCGACATCATGTATCGCGAAACGGCGCCAGCGACAGACGGGGCTAGCCGCGATCGCAAAGCGGCGAGTGCGCGCCGTTCGGCCGCGCGGTGGGCGTCGCCGAGCGCGGCGTCCTCGACGGCCGGATCGGCGTGCAGGAAGCTGCCCGAGCCGGGAGATCCACCCGAGCCGAGCTTGTTCATCTTGACCGGGACCGGGGCGCCTTGGTACTCCAGCGGCAACGGTCCAAGTGGCTGGTGCACCTCGACGTAGGCGCCGTGCGGAAGACGCTTGATGATCCCGGTTTCGATGCCGTGCTCGAGGACCGCGCGGTCGCTGCGCTGCAGTCCCACGCACCACCGGTAGGTGACGAAGTAGACGATCGCCGGCAGGACGACCATGCCGATGCGCCCGATCCAGGTGGTCGCATTGAGCGAGACGTGGAACTTCAGCGCGATGATGTCGTTCATCGCTCCAAGCGTCAGCACCAGATAGAAGGCGATCGCCATCGCGCCGATGCCGGTGCGCACCGGCACGTCGCGCGGACGCTGCAGCAAGTTGTGATGCGCGTAGTCACCGCTGAACCGCTTCTCCAGGAACGGATAGATGATCAGCAACACGAACACGATGCCCATGATCATCGCGGCACCAACGGCTGCGGGCACCGTGTGGCCGCCGATGTAGATCTCCCATGCCGGCCACAACCGCTGCAGGCCTTCGGTCCACATCATGTAGAAGTCCGGCTGCGATCCCGCCGACACGTGAGATGGCTTGTAGGGGCCCAGGTTCCAGATCGGGTTGATCTGCAGCAGACCGCCCATCAGGCCGAGGACGCCGGTGGTCAGCGCGAAGAAGGCGCCGGACTTGACCGCGAAGACCGGCATCACGCGCACGCCGACGACGTTGTTCTCGGTGCGGCCGGGGCCGGGGAACTGGGTGTGCTTCTGGAACCACACCATCGCCAGGTGCGCGCCGATCAGCGCGAGAATGATCGCCGGCAGCACCAGGACGTGCAGCGCGTAGAGCCGGGGAATCAGCGTGGTGCCGGGAAAGTCGCCGCCGAAAAAGGCCCAGTGCAGCCAGGTGCCAATCACCGGGAATCCCAGCATGATTGACGAGAGTGCGCAGCGCAGGCCGATACCGGACAACAGATCGTCGGGCAGCGAGTAACCGAAGTAGCCCTCGAACATGGCCAGAATCAGCAGCAGCGAGCCGATGACCCAGTTGGCTTCACGCGGCCGGCGGAACGCACCGGTGAAAAAGACGCGGGCCAGGTGCACCATGATCGACGCCGCGAACAGCAGGGCGGCCCAATGGTGGACCTGACGGACGAACAGTCCGCCGCGTACTTCGAAGGAGATGTTGAGCGCCGACTCGTAGGCGCGCGACATCTCGACTCCGCGCAATGGCTGATACACGCCGTGGTAGGTGACCTCGGTCATGGAGGGGTCGAAGAACAGCGTCAGGTAGATGCCGGTGATCAGCAGAACGAGGAAGCTGTACAGCGCGATCTCGCCGAGCAGGAACGACCAGTGCGTCGGGAAGACCTTGTTGAGTTGGCGGCGTAGGGCAGCCGAGTGGTGATATCGCGCGTCGACACTGTTGGCCGGGCGCATCGCGGTATCCGCCGGTCGGAGGTCCATGGCAACCATCCCCTCACGGCTGAAGCCGCTGCTCTGCGGCCAGCCGAGCATCTACTATGCGACGTAGTACCACAGAGCGTAGTACTTGTCGGGGAGGGCGTAAAGAGTCGATCCGGGTCTTATTTGCCGGTGCGCTCGCGGTGCTTGCAGCCCGGCCAGCAACACGGCCGTCGCTGACCTTCCTCGAGCTCTTCCTGGGTGCGGCGGATGCGACGCTCCCGGGTGGCCTCCTGCTTGGCGTCGTCGACCCAGCAGATGAATTCGTTGCGCGCCAGCGGGGTGATGTCCTTCCACGCCGCCAGTGCGGTGGAGTTGGCCAGCAGCGCCGTACGCAGGTCCGCGGGAAGCTTGTGGACCACCCCGCCGGGCACCCGGTTACCGCTCATGGCGCCAGATTAATCGCCGATCCCGGTAAGGCCGGCCCGCTAGCGTGGATGTCATGACCGGTGGCGAGCAGGATCGGGCCTGGGAGTTCGCTGCCGCGCCGCCGCGGATCGCTCCTGGCGTGATGTCGATGGTGGGGTATTGCGCCTTGGACAATCCGGGTGAACACCACCGCGGTATGCCGTCCTCGACGCTGACCTTCATTGTCAGCCTCGACGATGGTGTGGAGGCGGCCGAGACGGCCGAGGCACTTCCGGCCGCGCGGCCCAACCCGCTACTGCTGGGTGGCCTACATGTACAGGCCGCCCATGTACGGCAGCGCCGCGGTCAAACCGGTGTGCAGCTCGCGGTGCATCCACTCGCCGCGCGCGCCCTGTTCGGGGTCCCGAGCGCGGAGTTGAACGCGGCCCAGTTGGACGCCACTGCGGTGTTGGGACGCAGCGGAATTCGGTTGCGCGACCGGGTGAGTGAGGCGCAGCAGTGGGGCGACGCATTCGGCTGGATCGCCGGGTATCTGTCGCAGGCGTGGCGGCACCGGGACGGCACCGGGGTGCGTCCCGAGGTGGCGCACGCATGGCAGTTGTTGGCACTCAGCGGAGGACGGGCATCGGTGGGCGCGGTGGCTGATCGTGTCGGTGTGACCGGGCGGCATTTGACGACGCTGTTCCACCGCGAAGTCGGTCGCTCGCCGAAGACGGTCGCGATGTTGATGCGATTCGAGCGGGCGACCGCACAGATCTCGGATTCGGTGCGGCGCAGTGCGACGGTCGATCTCGCCGCGGTCGCCGCGGGCACCGGGTACAGCGATCAAGCGCACCTGACCCGCGAATTTGCGCGCTTTGCGGGCGCACCGCCACGTCGGTGGATCGCCGAGGAGTTCCGAAACATTCAAGCCGGCGGCCACACCGGCGGCGCAGACTGCGAGCATGACTGTTTCTAATCCGACCGTGTGGCCGACGTTGCAGGCGCACGACGCGCCCAAGCTCATCGAGTACTACATCGACACCTTCGGCATGGTCCTCGCGGCGCGCTACGGCGAGGGCCAACACGTCGACCACGCCCAACTCCTGTGGCCCGAGGGAAGCGGCGGCATCATGCTCGGCAGCTACAAGCCCGGCGCCGAGTGGTGCCGCGAGCCCGGTACCGCCGGCGGGTACATCGTGACCGCCGATCCGAACGCGCTGTACGAGCGTGTTCGCGCGCACGGCGCCGACGTCATCCGGCCGCTGGCCGAAACCGAGCTACGGTGCAAACGAATTCGCCGTCCGCGATCCAGAGGGCAATCTGTGGTCATTCGGCGACTACCGCGGTGAGCCACTTCCGGGCTGACTGATCGCTCATCGAGAGGAGAGTAGGCATGCAAGCCACCAAAATATTCGCCAACCTGCGAGTCGCGGACATCGAAGCGGCGAAAGGTTTCTACACCGACTACCTGGGGCTTGGCAACGAAGAATTCAACATGGGCTGGGTAGCCCGGTACTCCTCGCCTGACGCCGAGGCGCGGCTGCAACTCGTCACGAGTGATCGCACGGCCGCTGAAGACTCGGTGATCTCGGTCTGCACCGACGACATCGACGCCGCCTACGCGGAGGCGCAAGAACTGGGCTACGACATCGTCCATCCGCTGACCACAGAAGCCTGGGGGCTGCGGCGTTTCTTCGTCCGGGCACCGGACGGCAACGTCGTCAACATCGTGAATCATCACGACTGAAATTCGATGTTTTGGACATGTGTGGAAGGGGTAAAAAAATCTACATGTCCATAATCAGTGTGTTGAAACCGTTTGTTGTTGGTGGGGCTATTGCCACAGCGATGGCTGTAATGCCTGTGGCGGCAGCCGAAGCGAGTGTGGGTCAGACCGGCGCCCCCACTCACGTGATCTACAAGCTGGACCCGGGCGGCAGTGGCTGTGACGCCAACGGGACCTGCGGCTCCGGTGGTCAAAACGGCGGCCCTGGGGGCGGTCCCGGTGGCCAGGGTTGTGTCCCCGGCGTCGGGTGCGGCTCCGGCGGACAGTTCGCAGGTCCGGGAGGCGTTCCGGGCGGATGCGTTGCGGGCGTCGGCTGCGGCCACGCCTAATCCGCCGAAACTAGGAGTGGACTCGTGCGGCCTGGTTGAACCCAGGCCGCATGAGTCGTCTCACCGTGGTGAACGTTATTCGCCTTTGAGGCTGCCGATGCCAAGCGAGTAGTCGGTGCGTGCCGGCTTCGCGCCTGCCCTGTTGCTCTGCGACATACGTTTCCGGGTCGCGGTCCACGATCTTCAGCCCACGCGTGGTCGGGTGCTGGTTCATGAATTCGCGATACTGAAGCCCGAGGGCCTCGCGGAGTCCGATCGGGGCGTTGCGGCGAAAGTCGGCCAGTCCTTCGCGCTCTTCCTCGGCCATGTGTTCGTCGTTGGCCACTCGGGTTCGACCGACTGCCGCCCACCACTCGTCGGTGGCTATCCCCGCAGCGCCGGCATCGCGCACACCGTCGCGAATGTCGTTGTGGTCGCCGATCGCATCGAGCGTCTCGCCCTCGGCCTCGTCGCTGCCACGGGTGAGTAGCTGCGGGTAGAAAATCTTCTCTTCGATGTAGGCGTGCACGTCGAGTTTGTCGGCGAGCGGACGCCAGACCCGTTCGAGGGCGCGCTGATCGACGGGCGTCTGCGCCTGCAGTTCGTCCAGCTTGGCGAACTGTTCACGAAACCAGTTGTGGTCGTCGAGGATCAACATGGTGATGTCAGCCATTGCGTCCAGTAAATCAGCAGTGCGGTGAGCGCGCTCCGCTCTTGCACCTCACGCAACGTCAGGTCGTAGGTTCGACGGCGATGACGGAATCGGAAATCGGCAGCGGCAACCGGGAATGGAGCGTGGGCGAACTCGCCGACGCCGCTGGCGTCACCGTGCGGACGCTTCACCATTACGACCAGGTCGGGCTGCTCGCGCCGGCCACGCGGACGGGTGCGGGCCATCGGCGGTACCGGGCCGAGCAGGCAGAGCGGCTCTACGAGATCACCGCGATGCGGAGCCTCGGCTTCGACCTCGAGGAGATCCGGCGGGCACTCGACGGCGGCGAGGGTCTCCCCGCCGTCGTCCGGCTCCATCTGCAACAGGTGCGGAACCGGTCTGCGGGAGACCTCGGAGCTGAATCACCGGCTCGAGCGTCTGCTGGCGGCACTCGACTCCTCCGACCACCCGTCGACCGAGGAGATCTTTCAAGCAACGGAGGCGACAGTGAACGTGAACCTGACGACGATCTACACCCGCCACGGCGACCGGGGCGAGACCTCGACCGGCAGCCGGGCCCGGGTCCCGAAGGACGACCCGCGGATCGAGGCCGGCGGTGACGTCGACGAGCTCAACGCCCAGCTCGGGGTGGTTCTCACCCATCTGCGGGAGCAGCCCTTCGCCGGCTGGCTCGGGGAGATCCAGAACGAACTCTTCGATCTCGGCGCCGACCTCTCCCGCCCGGCGGACGGCGAGGGGCTTCGGATCGACGGCGGGTACGTCGATCGGCTGGAGAGGCGCTGCGACGAAGCCAACGCGCAGCTTTCTCCGCCGGCGTCGTTCGTGCTGCCCGGGGGCGGCCTGGCTTCGGCGGAGCTCCACGTGGCCCGCACCGTCTGTCGCCGGGCGGAGCGGCGAGCGGTATCCGTCGACGATCTGAACCCGGAGATCGTCCGGTACCTCAACCGCCTGTCCGACCTCCTGTTCATCGTCGCCCGGGCCGTCGCCGTCGAGCAGCAGACCTGGGCCCCCGGAGCCACCGCGGGTTGAGGCAGCTTGCATATCTTGCGGATCACTACGCTCGCGGTCATGACCATCCCGCTACGACCACGGCGCTGCGGGAGCAGATCCGGGACCGGCTCGGCGCTCATGACCGTCGCGCGGTGGCCGATCCGACCAAACGGCACGCGGCCGTCGCGGTGTTGCTGGTCGACTCGGAGGTCGGGGAGGACCGGATCGACCCGGCGCCTGTCGGCGATTGGATCGCGGGACGCCCGATGCCGGAGGCGCTTGACGGTCGCATGGTCGACGTATCCGGCGGTGCCGCATTCCTGTTGTGCCGCAGAACCTCTCGCCTCACCTCCCATCCCGCGCAATGGGCACTTCCGGGTGGTCGTCTCGACCCGGGGGAGAGCGCGGTCGACGCGGCCCTTCGGGAACTCGACGAAGAGGTCGGGATCAAGCTCGCCGCCGTCCAACGTGCTGGGCCTGCTCGACGACTATCCGACCCGGTCGGGATACGTGATCACCCCGGTGGTGATCTGGGGTGGCGGGCGACTCGACCCGCAGCCGGCGCCCGACGAAGTCGTGGCGGTGTACCGCGTCGGGCTCCACCAATTGCAGCGGCCGGACTCGCCGCGATTCATCACCATCCCGGAGAGTTCGCGGCCGGTCGTCCAGATTCCGCTCGGCAATGACCTCATCCACGCCCCGACCGGTGCCGTGCTGTTGCAGCTGCGCTGGCTCTGCCTCGATGGCCGCCATGATCCGGTCGACGAGCTGGAGCAGCCGGTCTTCGCCTGGAAGTGACCGCGAGATGCCGCAAACGGCCGCCGCAACTCGGCGAGATAGAGGTGAGCGCACTTTGTTCAAGCGCGTTTCAACGATGGCAGTACCGCAAAGTGGACTTGTCCGGGTACTGTCGCGTAGTTCGCAAACCGGTTGGTGCGGTTGTCCCAGTTGAATCTTTTTCTGCGGTTCGGCCACTGGTCGCCGGCGACGTAGGCCAGGTGCTCCGGCGAGTGCACAGATAGGTCTGTGCCCTTTGGAAAGTATTGGCGTAGCAGGCCGTTGGTGTTTTCGTTACTTCCCCGCTGCCAGGGAGAGTGTGGGTCGCAGAATGACCTCGATGCCCGCGTAGAGACTGATCCGGGCGTGTTGCATTTCCTGCCCTTGGTCCCAGGTCGCTGTACTACGCAGGGCCGGCGGTAGTTCCTTGATCGCAGCGATCATGGCTCGGCCACAACGTCGGCAACTGGGTGTCGGGCAGGTGCAGAGACGGACGAACCCGGTGGAGCGCTCGACCAGTGCCGATCTGGGAGCCTGTTTTTGCCGCTGATGAGATCGCCTTCCCACTGCCCGGGACGGCTCGATCGTCGGCCTCGGCCGGCCGCTCGAGATGTTGACCATGCCCGGGATCCGGCCCTACCCTTGCGCACGCCGGCGCGAGCGCGAGGTTTACGTCGTGCTCGCCCTGTGCGCAGACACGTGGTCAGCTCACGGCGCAATTCTCCGCGTCCTTGCACGTAAGCGCCTTATAGATGGTTTCGTGCGACACCTGCATCTCCGGGCGATCGGGATAGGTCGCCGCCAGCACCCCAGCGATCTGCTCGGGGCTGTACTTCTTGGTCAACAACGCTTGCACCTGCTCGCGCAACAGCGGACACGGGCCAACTTGCGGGCCTTGGGACGGCGAGCGCGTGCCGCGCTGCGTTGCTGAGCCAACGACGCCGAAGACCCGTCGAGCGTCCCAGCCGCCCCGGTTGACCCCGAACCGGTGCAACGCTCGATACCGGCAGGGCCGGGCGGGCCGCGTCCGTTCTTCCCGATCTGTCTACCGCCGCGGCGCCACTCGAGGAATTCGAGCGAATCGACTCACCCCCGATTGTCGATCATTATCCTGTTCGCGCTCTAACATCGACAACCGCGGTCGTCTGACCCCTTGTGCCACTTTCTTACTGGATTCACACCACCGTTTTGCTTTACCACTCCAGCCCACACTTCGCCTACACGCCTACCTTTGCCGCCTCATCCTCATTTTACCTACCCTCTTCTACTCTACCCTAACCTACTCTGCACCTACACCACTACCATCTCTCATCACACCCCTACCTACTTTTTTCACCACCCCTTTAACCAAGCGACAGTCATCCACCCCGTCTTTCGGGCGGTCTGAGCTTTCGCCAGCGCAGGTTCCCGGAAGCCGGGCCCGGGTTCCGGGGTGACGTTGTGTGCGGTGATCTCCTCGCCGGCAGTGCGCACAGACCAGCATCGGCTCGGCGGTCTGATCACACGGTTGGTGATGCAGCACGATCGGCGGGCCCTGGGGATGTGGGAGATGCCGGTCACCCCACTGCATCAACACGACGATCGCCGCGAACAGGTCTCGACCGCGAGTCGGTCAGCCGGTACTCGTGACGGTCGGGATCGCTCGCGTAGAGCACCTTGTCCAGCAGGCCCTTGTCGACGAGGGTCCGCAGCCGGGCGGACAAGGTCGGCCGCGGAATCTGCAGGTTGCGGGCCAGCTGACCGAAGCGGCGCACCCCGAAGAACGCCTCGCGCAGGATCAGCAGCGTCCACCGCTCGCCGACGATCTCCAGGGCGCGCGCGACCGACTCGCCCTCGAAGCGATGGGACAGATCGGGGTATTCCATGGTTCAGCTAATGTACCGGTTCAAAAACTAAACCGGTAGTGCTAACGTGACTGAACCACCCACCCCGTCTGTGCAAAGCGAGGACGTATGGACACCGACGTCATGACCGCGCCCGTGCTGACCCGCGCGCGCGAGATCGCCGAACTGGCCCGCGGCATGGCCGACGAGATCGACTCCGCCCGCAGGCTGCCCGACGGAACTGGTTGAGGCGCTGCGTGATTCGGGCCTGCTGCGGGCGGGCGCGCCGGCGCGAGGTCGGCGCTCTGGAACTGCCCGCAGGCACCGCTCTGCGCTGCGCCGAGGAGGTGGCGCGCGGTGACGCATCGGCCGGCTGGTGCGTGTCGATCGGGATCACCAGCACCCTGCTGGTCGCCTATCTGCCGCCGCCGAGCCGCGACGAACTGTTCGGCGACGGCCGCGGCCTGGCTGCCGGGGTGTGGGCGCCGCAGGGCAAGGCCACGGCGCGTTCCCGGAGGTGTGGTGGTCTCGGGCCGCTGGGCGTTCTGCAGCGGCATCACCCACGCCGACGTGCTGTTCGCCGGCTGCATGCTGGACGACAAGCCGGCGGTCGTGGCGCTGCCCACCGAGCAACTGCAGATCCTGGACACCTGGCACACCCTCGGCCTGCGCGGCACCGGCAGCCATGACACCGTCGCCGAGGAGGTCTTCGTCCCCGACGAGCGGGTGCTCTCGATCTTCGACGGCCCGGTGATCGACCGGCCGCTGTACCGGTTCCCGCCGTTCGGCTTCTTCGCGGCCTGCATCACGGCGGCGGCGATGGGCAACGCGCGGGCCGCGATCGACAACTTCGTCGACCTCGCCGGCACCAAGAAGGGTGTCGGCCGCCAGCCGCACGCTTGGCCGAGCGGTCCACCATCCAGGCGGCGGTCGCGACGGCCGAGTCGGCGCTCGAAGCCGCGCGGGCGCGGCTACTACCAGGCCATCGACGAGGCCTGGCAGGCAGCCGAAGACGGGGCCTGAGGTGCCGTTGGCGGCCCGCACCCGGCTGCGGCTCGCCGCCACGCACGGGGCGCGCGTCTCGGCCGACGTCGTTCGGATCGATGTACGACCTCGCCGGGGGCAGCGCCATTTACGACGGTGCACCCCTGCAACGGCGGCTGCGCGACGCGTTCACCGCCACCGCGCACTTCCAGGTCAACGAGGCCTCGCGCGAACTGCCCGGCCGCATCCTGCTGGGCCAGGCCAGCGAGGCGGCGATGCTGTGAGGTCGCCGATCGAAGCGGTGCTGCCGTTCTGGCTGGACCGGCCCGATCTGGAAGCGCTCGAGATCGCCGAGGCCGTCGCACGCCGCGGGCATCGGTGGGCTGTGGATCGGCGAGATGGCGACGTTCGACGCCTTCGCGTTGGCCACCGCCATCGGTATTCGCGCGCCGGGTCTGGGGCTGCGGATCGGACCGCTGCCGATCAGCGTGCGGACTCCGGCGTCGATCGCGTTGGGTGCCAGCTCAGTTGCCGCGATCACCGGCGCTCAGGTCGACATCGCGCTGGGCGCCTCCAGCCCGTTCATCGTCTCGGGCTGGCACGACCGGGACTGGTCGCACAGCGCCGCGCGGATGCGGGAGACGATCGAGTGCCTGCGGCCGATCCTGCGCGGCGAGCGCAGCGACTACGACGGCACTCTCGTCCGCAGCCACGGATTCCGGCTGCGGAACCCGTTGCCGCACAGCCGCATCGGCGTCGGCGCGTTCGGGCCATCGATGACTGAAGCTGGCGGCTCAGTTCGCCGACGAAGTGGTGCTGAATCTGGCTTCGCCGCAACGGGTCTCGCAGGTCCGCGAACAGATCGAGCGAGGACGCCGCCGCAGTCGGGCGCGGACGCCGCCGCACGTTACGGCATGGGTGCCGGTCGCGGTGCGACCCGGTGAGGCCGCGCTGCGCCAGTTGGCCGGTCAGCTCGCGGTGTACCTCGCCCCGCCCGGATACGGCGAGATGTTCTGCGAACTCGGATTCGCCGATCTCGTCGAACGGGCCCGCGCGGGCGCGCGGCGGGCAGACCTGGCCGCGGCGATCCCGCTCGAATTGGCCGAGCAACTGGCCGCATTGGGCACACCGGATCAGGTTGCCGACCGGATCCGGGCCTATCTGGATGCCGGCGCCGACACCGTCGCGGTGATACCCTGTGACCGCCGAAGACCCCGCCGGCCGCATCGCCCTCGGCTGCGCCGCAGACATCGCCCGCACCACCTCGATCGCTCAGGAGACCGCCACATGACCACCGTCAACACCCAATGCCGACTTGCCGCCCGCCCGACCGAGAAGCTCGACGCCGAGCAACTGGAAGATCGTCGAAGAACCCAAACCCGTTGCCGGCGAAGGACAATTCGTCGTCCAGGTCGACTACCTGTCGATCGACCCGGCGATGCGCACCTGGATGAACGCCGGCCGCAGCTATGTGCCGCCGGTCGAGATCGGCGAGGTGATGCGGGCGCTGGGCGTCGGCCACGTCGTCGAATCCCGGCATCCCGACTTCGCGGTCGGCGACGACGTGTCCGGGATATTCGGCGTCCAGCGCTACGCGGTGTCCGACGGCACCGAGGTCAACAAGCTCGACACCACGCTGGCGCCGGCGCCGGTGTATCTCAGCGCCCTCGGTATCAGCGGTCTGACCGCGTACTTCGGCCTGCTCGATGTCGGAAGGCCCGAACCGGGCCAGACCGTGCTGGTCTCCGGGGCGGCCGGCTCGGTGGGCAGCATCGTCGGGCAGATCGCCCGGATCAAGGGGTGCCGCGCGGTCGGCATCGCCGGTGGCGAGGACAAAGCGCCGCTGGCTTGTCGAGGAAGTCGGATTCGACGCCGCGATCGACTACAAGAGCGCCGACCTGCGCAAAGAGCTCAAGACCCACGCCCCGGACGGTGTCGACGTCTATTTCGACAATGTCGGCGGGGCGACGCTGGAGGCCGCACTGAATCGGCTCGCTCACGGCGCCCGCATCGTGCTGTGCGGCGCGGTGTCGCAGTACAACGACACTCCGCGCGGGCCCGTCCAACTACATGCAACTGCTGGTCGCACGCGCATCGATGACCGGGTTCGTCATCTTCGACTACGCCAAGCGATACCCGGAAGGCATTGCGCAACTGGCGAAATGGCTGCACAGCGGCGAACTGCGATCGCACGAGCAGATCGAGCACGGCGGTGTCGCCGACTTCCCCGACACCCTGCTCAAGCTGTTCCGCGGCGAAAACACCGGCAAGCTGATCCTGGCGTTGGGGGAATAGCCGGGCCGCGCGAACTCGTTGCACACGGCCATGGCTGCTTTTAGCGAGACCCAACGTGAAGAGTTCCTGGCCGGCAAGCACGTCGCGGTGCTGTCCGTGGCGGCGACCGACGGCCGTCCGCCGGCCAGCGTCCCGATCTGGTACGGCTACACGCCCGGCGGGAACATCCTGGTCAACACCGGTGTGAAGTCCCGTAAGACCAAGCTCATCGAGCGGGCGGGCGTGGTGACCCTGGTGGCGCAGCGCGAAGAACCGCCGTACCAGTACGTGGTCGTCGAGGGCACCGTCGTCGACACCGCCTCGCCCGCGCCGCTGGATGTCCGCGAGGACATCGCGATCCGCTACCTCGGCGAGGAAGGCGGCCGCGCGTTCGTCCAGGGAATGGCGGATCAGCCGGGAATCCTGTTCACGATTCGGCCCGACCGCTGGATCACCGCGGACTTCTCCGGCGAACTGTAAGTCTTCACGGGGTTTTCCGATTTCGAGCACACTGCCGCTCGTCGTGTCGCGGCCGTGGACGGCCTGACCTGTCATAAGATCAATCTGTTTCTAGGTCGTTGAGCTCGAAAACCCTTAGGAAGCAACTCAAATGGACGTCGACCGGATCACCAACCCGTTGCGAGTGGCGAGGGGATCGCACCAGCCCGGATCGGGTAAAGGGTGCGCGATGAACGTGATCTCCTACATCAACGGCGACGAGCAGATCACCGACTTCCCGGCAACGTCGGCCCGTCCGTTGGCGTCGTTCGTGCAGTTGTGCAACGACCTGCTGGCCGAGCCGGACGGCTACCTGTCGCCGCAGAACAGCCTGCTGGTGCTCGATCTCGGCTGGCTGACCGTCGGGACCGCCGACGTCGCCGACGCGATCATGCACATCTGGGTGACCAAACTGCTGACCAGCCCGCCGTGGGGCGTCCTCCGGTATGCCGGTGACGCAGCGGCCAAGGCGATCGCCGATATCGCGGACCTGCATCGCACGTTCGCTCCCGGCGACGTGCCGTCGATCGTCAACTGGGACGGCGCCGCGCGCGCCGGCCGTGCCGCCGCTGAGGCGTCGGAGGGCGCCGAGTTGTACGCGGTGCGGGCCGCCTGCCAGTCCACGGCGCTCGTCGAGACCGACGACTGGGACACCCTCGACGCCGTCACCGGCAACGCGCTGCGCGCGCACCGGCTGGCCAACGGAGATGCCGGGGCCGCACGAATTGTGGAGGTCACGCGCAACGCGATTCGCTCCTGGCGTCGCCTCGCCGGGCTGAGCGTGGTGAGTAACGACCCGATCCCGGTTACCGGCGTTCGGACGCGCAAAGTCGTTGCCGCTTAAATCAGCTCTGCCGGTGGCTATCTCGGCGTAGCCGTATCGTCCTGAAGATCGCGGCCGACGCCGCGAGCGCCGCCATGCCGACCAGGATGATGGGTGCCCCGCTGAACCCGACGGTGGTCAACAGCAGCGGCAAGCCGAAGCCGATGTACGTCAACGCATAGAACGCCCCGGTCAACGCGCCCCGGACATGTTGCGGCGCAGCGGCTTCCAGGTCGATCAGGCCCTCGCGTAGCGAAAGGCCGGACGCGCAACCGAGGATCAGCAGCAGCGGCAACGGCCAGCGTGAGCGTCATCGTCGGCGGCGCCACCGCGATGAGCGCGTAGGCGAGCGCAGCCAGCGCCGCGCCGACGGTGCCGGCCCGCGGGCCCCAGGAGCCCGCGCGAGCGATGACCTGGATGACGCCGCTGGAGCCGTTGACGATCAACGCCGCGATGCCCGCGGCGGTAGGTGCCGCGAGCCCGGTGTGCACCCGCGCGGGAATGGTGATGAATCCCAGCGTCGCCGAAGCGAACACCCACGGCGCCAGCGGCATGGCCCAACCCAACGCCCGCATGGCCGAAAGGCCTTCTGCAACGGACTTTTTCGCATCGGGAGGAGCCGATGGCGCCGCTGTCGCGCCGCGCCGCCATGACCACGACGACCATCGCGATCACAACCAGGACCGCGGCCAGCGCGAACGAAACCTCAACGCCGGAATCCCCGGCCCCGGCGATCAGTCCACCGGCGAACGGCCCGATGGCGAACCCGGTGATCAGCACCGCCCCGGCGGTGGCCGCGCCGGCGGGGCCGCGCAGGTCGGACGCCCACGCGGTGCCCGACGTCATCGCCAGACCCACGCCGGCGCCCACCACCAGGCGTCCCACCAACAACACGTCGGGCTGCTGGGACAGCAGCATCGCGACCGTGCCGATCACCGCGGTCGCCGAGCCCGTCAACGCCACAGCCTGGCGGCCGAACGCATCCGAGGCCCGGCCGCCGATCAGCAGGCCGGGCAGCAATCCCACCGCGTAGATCCCGAAGATCGCATCGAGTGTCGCCGTGCTCAGATGCTGACGGTCGCTGATGCTGGGCATCAGCGCGACGAAATGGTTCGCGACCCAGCCGGTGACCAGCAGGACAGCCAGCACGGCCCCGAACTGGAGGCTGGATCCGTCACCCGCGCGCGAGCGCGGCCCTGGCAGCAGGCCCGTCGCTCCTTCCGGCGCGATCATGAACCCCATTCCTCCTCGTAGACGCGATCAATCACGACCACGACGCCTGGAAAGTTATTCCCGGTAGGACGGCGATTGCAACGCAATTAACTCGATGTTCGGCTCGGCGAACAGACGCTGCCGACGCCGATGCGGCCCGCGGAGTCGGGCTCCGGTTCTATGATCCGCACGTGGCAACCAGCGGCGATGCGGCGATCTACGCGCCGATACCCGGCAAACCCGCACTCCTGTTGGGCGCCTTCGACATCGCCGATGTGGGATATGTCGCAGCGGAATTCTTCATCTCCGGATCGGCGCGGTCCTACCGGCCTGCGGCCGACCTCGGATCCGACGGCTGCTGGAGCGTGTCACCGGCAGAAGCCGCTGACTACACCACCCGGATCGTGGTGCTGACGCCTGATCAATCCCGCTTCAACGGCACGGTGCTGGTCGAGTGGCTCAACGTGAGCGGCGGCATCGATGCGCCGGCGGTCTGGATGATGGCGCACCGCGAAATGGTGCGCTCCGGCTACGCCTACGTGGCGGTCTCGGCGCAACGCGTCGGCGTCGAGGGCGGCGCGAATCTCATGGGCATCGACATGTCGCTGAAAAGTCAGGACGCGGCACCGTTATTCGTCGCTGCATCATCCGGGTGACGCGTACTCCTACGACATCTTCTCCCAGGCCGGCCGGCTGGCCAGAGACGACGAACTTCTGCGCGGGCTGCGTCCCGAACGCGTCTTGGCGCTCGGTGAGTCGCAGTCGGCGTTGTTCCTGACGACCTACATCAACGCCGTCGACCCCATCGCCGAGGTGTACGACGGCTTCCTGGTGCATTCACGCTTTGGATCCGCTGCCCCGCTCGACGGCAGCTCGATATTCGATGTGTTGGACAGCGACTCGTCGCAGCCGGTGCTGTTTCGTCCCGATTTACGGGTCCCGCTGCTGACGATCATCACCGAGACGGACCTCTTCGGCGGCCGGCGAATGGGCTACTACAGCGCGAGACAGCCTGACAATCAACAACTTCGGGTGTGGGAGATCGCCGGCACCGCGCACGCCGACAACTACACGATTCAGGTGGCGCCGATTGACAGCGGGTCTGCGGCACTGGCGGACGTGGTCGCGGCCTATGCGCCGACGGACATGCTGATGGGTCAGGAACTGGACCACTGCATCAATTTCGCACCCCAGCACCACTACGTCCTGCAGGCGGCACTGGCGGAGTTGAACGGCTGGGTGAGCACCGGACTGGCCGCGCCCAGCGGCGCACCGATCGACATGACCGGTGATCAGCCCGCGCTGGACTCGCATGGCCTGGTGCAGGGTGGGGTCCGGACGCCGTGGGTCGACGTGCCGATCGCTCGGACATCCGGCGTCGGGGGCGGTGAGAACACGATGTCATCGATCTTCGGCTCCGGCGAGCTGTTCGACGCCGCGACTGTCCAACGGCTTTATCCGGACGGGCTGGCGGACTATCTGAAACGCTTCACCGCGTCGCTCGATTCGGCGATCAAGCTGGGCTTCCTGTTGCCCGCGGATCGCGCGGAGATTCTCGATCTCGCCGCCGCGACGTTCCCCAGCGCGGACTCGAGTGTCAGAGCGGCGCAGCCTCCAGCGTCAGGCTGAACAGGGCGTAAGCCAAGCAGAACAAGAAATTCAGCGTGACGAGAACCATGCCGACGACGAGCAGTGAACGGGTGCCGCGGCGCTTGAGGCGCCGGATCTTCGCACTGAACTGATCTCGTCTGAACTGCGTCGCGATCAGCGCGAAATTGAAGTCAGCGACCTCGGCGCAGGCGACCGGCGAACCGGCCAGCATGTGCCGGAGCCGATCCGGGCGACGTGGTCACGCCGACCCGGGCGAATCGCCGGCTCAGTCGTCGCGCTTGCCGGCGGCCGGCGACGTGATTACTCACTCGCAGTAACTGCCCACGCTCGTTCCCCCACGGGGTCGACGGCGACATCACACGCCGAAGTGTAGCCAGCCGCAGTCGAAACTGGGCACTGTCCGGGTAATGATTACACGTGTAATCTTTCTGCGGCGGGCTGTGTGCGCCGACGGCGCCGAATGGCAAGGGGCAGTGATCATGGGTGTGCTCGACGGCAAGGTCGCGATCGTCACCGGAACCAGCAGGGGTGTCGGCGTAGGCATCGCTCATGAATTGTTGCGCGCCGGGGCCACCGTCATCGGGTGTTCACGCTCACCGCTCGACGCCATTCCCGGCGTGGACGCCGAGCCGGGGTGGGCGGAACGTTCCCACCAAATGGTCTGCGATCAAGGCGATTACCATGCGATCGACGCCATGGTCACCGCGGTAGCCGAGCGCCACGGGCGGGTCGACATCCTGGTCAACAACGCCGGCGGGACAGTTCCCGCGCCGCACGCCGAGGACATTCCCGCGCTGGTGTCGCGTATCCAGGGGGCGCCCCGCTCCGACGACGACTTCGAACGCACGGTGTTGTTTCACGCGTTCGCCATCCAGATGAACCTCATCAGTCCGCTGTGGTTCGCGATCCGCGTCTACCGGCAGATGCGCGACCAGGACGGCACCGGTTGCATCATCAACGTCTCCAGCGGCGCGGGCCACCCGGCGGGCTCGCCGACACTGGTGTCCTACGGCGCGGCCAAGTCGGGACTCAACCACCTCACTCGGTCCCTCGCCGAGGAGTGGGGTCCGGCGGCCCGGGTCAACTGTGTGGCGCTGGGACCGACGATCACCGACAACTTCCGCTCGTTCGTCCTGCCCAAAGATGACCCGACGGGCTCGACGTATTTCGATGCGCTACCGCTCAAGCGTGGTGGCGAACCGGCAGAGGTGGGCCGCACATGTGTCTTTCTCGCTTCTGGCGCAGCCGATTTCATCAACGGCACGACGATCGAAATCGACGGCGGCATGCTGCCGGGCGTGCTCTACGAGGCCGGCCTGAAGACCATCACCGATCTGCTCTGACCGCTTGAAGGACTGCACATGACCCGTCGGATCAGTCCAGTTCTCCACCGGCAATGTCGGGATTCACGCGCTGCGCAGCATCATCGAGCGTCCTGATCTGGAACTCGTCGGCGTCCACGCACGCGGACAGGACAAGATCGGGCGCGACGCCGCGGACCTCTGTGGGCTCGACCGGCGCACCGGAGTGTTGGCCACCGACGACATCGACGCGCTGATAGCCCTGAACGCGGACTGCGTGGTCTACACCTCACAAGCCGAGACCCGCCCGCACGACGCGCTTAGCCGAGATGAGTCGATTTCTGCGGGCGGGCACGAATGTCGTTGGGACGTCGTTCGTCTGGCTGGTGGCACCCGAACAGGCCGACGATTGGTTGCGCGAGCCGCTGGCACGGGCCTGTTCCGAGGGCGATACGACGTTGTACATCAACGGAATCGATCCGGGGTTCTCCGGCGACACCCTGGTCTACACCGCGCTGAGCCTTACGGCCCGGGCGACCGCAATCATCGTGCAGGAGATCTTCGACTACGGCACCTACGACGACGCCGAATTCACCGGTGTCAGTTTCGGTTTCGGGACCGCGCCGGATCACACACCGGTGATGTTCTCGCCCGGTGTGCTCACGTCGATGTGGGGCGCCCAAGTGCGTAGCCTGGCCGTGGACCTCGGCATCGAACTCGACGAGGTCCGGGAGCGAGTCGAGAAGTGGGTCACGCCCGCCACAATCCAGTGCACCATGATGACGGTCGAACCGGGCACCGTGGCCGCGGTCCGCTTCGCGGTCGAAGGCGTGCGCGGCGGCGAGGTGATCATCACCATGGAGCACGTCAACCGGCTCACCGATGCCGCCGCGCCGGATTGGCCGTATCCGCCCGACGGGCATCCCGGCGTACATCGCGTGCGCGTCGAGGGCAGCCCCGGCGTCGAGATCAACACCCACGTAGGCATATCGGGCATCGACCACAACCAGGGCGGTGTCATCGCCACCGCGGCCCGCGCCGTCAACGTCATCCACGCCGTGTGCCAGGCGCCGAGCGGAATCCTCGCCGCGCACGATCTGCGGCCGACCGACCACGTGCGTGGCGTGCTGTGGTGACTCCGACGCCATGACCGCACCCCGCCGGCCCCCCACCGGCGCCCAAGCCCGCGCCGAACGCACCCGCGCAGTCGTCATCGACGAGACGGTGCGCTGCATCCTCGACGAGGGATTTGCGCCGCCCAGCGTCCGGCACATCACCGACCGCGCCGGCTTGACCTGGGGCGTGGTCCAGTATCACTTCGGCGATCTGGATGGCCTGCTGATGGCGGTCGTGGACAAGGGTTTCGGCGAACTGCTCGACGCGCTGGACGAGCTGCCGTCTCAGGCCGTCCGTGAGGGCAGCGTGCGGGCGCGCACCGAATTCGTCATCGACACGATCTGGGACGCGTTCTCCAGCCCCACGTCGATGGCGGCCCTGGAGATTCTCATCTCGACCCGCGGCCTTCGCGGCGCCGTCGCCAACACCCATCTCGCCGACCTGATGGCCACGCTGACAAGTCTCGGCAGGCACCTGGGCGAAGGCCTGTCCGCGCCTCACGCCGGCCGGATCGGCAACCTCATCTGGGCCACCCTGCGCGGACTGGTGGTCGCACAGATGGTGTGGCCAGAACCCGTGGACTCCTCCCGCGACCGCCAGGCGCTGATCGACGTGATCACCGCCTACGTCGAGTCGCGTGGCGGCTGAACCGGGCTACGGCAGATCGGTGGACAGCAACGTCAACGGGAGTCCCAGCACCGAGATCTCGATCTCGTCGAGCTCGAATCCGTCACCGCCTCGGTGCTGCTGGAACTGAGTTCGTGCACCGTATCGCTGCGCCACCTGCTCAGCGGCCGAAGCGTCACCGACCCGGATCACCACCGAATACACGCCGGGTCCGTTGCGCTGCAGGAACTGCGCCACTTCGCCGCTGTCGTCAGGCCCCAGCGGGGTCACCAATTCCAGGCCGCCGTCCCAGTCCAGCAGTACCTGCAGGCCCACGTCCTCGAGCTCGATGGTCTGGAATCGAAAGCCCAACTCCGAGAAGAACTCCGCCGTCTCGCGCAGCTGTTCGGCCATCACCGCGAACACCACATGATGAACACTCGTTGCTCGAGTCGGTTCGTTGGTGGATTCGACCACAAGAAAACATTACAGGTTTATTGGTTGGCCGACCGTCATCGATCTACTGCTGGTCGTTGAGGAGGTGTGCGTAGGGGTCGGCGTCGGAGCCCACCGATTCGGGCATCGGGTAATAGGTCTTGATGAGCAGATTACCGTGTCGTCCCATGCG
This sequence comes from uncultured Actinomycetota bacterium, assembly GCA_963755805.1. Classification (GTDB taxonomy): domain Bacteria; phylum Actinomycetota; class Actinomycetes; order Mycobacteriales; family Mycobacteriaceae; genus Mycobacterium. The sequence goes on along the minus strand of CAVWLG010000039.1, from coordinate 41,884 downwards.
AATGTCTCTATGCTGTAGGCCTTTTGAACGTTCGGCTCGGAGCCGAAGGAATTCTCACAAACCCAGGCCATCTCGTTCCCGTTGACCTGGACCGTAATCATCTTGATCTTGAGGATGGACTGGAACATGTCGTATGCGTCGCCCGTCGCAGTGTCGAAACCGTGTTTCTCCTCGGTGCCTACGGGGTCGAACATACGAACTTCGGCCGGCACGATGGTGCGCCACGATGCGATCCAGTCTTCTCGTTGGCCTGCGTTCCACAACTCGGCGTGCTTGGCCGCGTGAGCCAATCGCGCCTGGCGGCTCGGAACTCCACTCATCTTCGGCGTCCTCTCTCGGTGACCTGCGGCGGGCCTGCGCTCAGGTGGTTCGCGACAACCCGACCATCGCCACGGCCATGACCGCGGGTTCGGTGCCGCGGTTGTGCCAACGATGACGGGTGCCGTTCTGGATGTTCACATCGCCTGCGCGCAGCGTGGTCTCGATGCCGTCGTCGAGTTCGAGGACGATCTCGCCAGAGATCATGATCTCCATGTCGACGGTGTCGGTGGTGTGCATGCCGGGATGGTCGAATTCGTTGGTTTCCAGGACGCCCGGAAGCTTCTCTTGCAGCTCACGCAAACCGGCTTCGATGTCAACGCCTTCGAGGTCGGCGCCGCCCTCGCCGGGCGGAAAGGTGAGCAGGAAGAAGCGTAGCCGCCCACCGGCGGAAAGAAGGTCGTCTTCGGACCGTTGACGCCGGCGTCGGGGAGCGTGGGCGCTGAGTCCGCTCGCCAGAGTTCGTGATAGACCGTGGGGCTCAACGTCACGGTGGTCGGCTCGACGACGCCGTCGCCGACGATGACCGCTTTGCCGTGCTCGTCGTGGCCTGTTACTACGCGGCGTACATGCATCGAGACCTCTCCTCGCGTCGTGGTGGTCAGTTTTCCATGACATTGGACCGCCTGAGCCGCAACGCCGATTGCCGCGAACTAGAACCTGTTACAGTTTTTTCGCATGAGCCGTAAACGCGTCGTCGTCGCGGGTTTGGGCGATGTGGGCGTTCTCGCCGCGATCCGGCTCGCCAAACATTTCGACGTCGTCGGCGTCTCGGTCAAACCAGGTCTGGTCAGCGGCCAGGAGCTCGGTGTCCGGTTGGCCCGCCCGCGGGACTGGGCCCGCGACTACTGGATCCCCTTCGACCGATTCCGCCGCCTGGACGGGGTGCGGATCATCCAGGGCGCGCTGACCGGAGTGGACCTGGCCGCGCGGAAAGTGTCCGGTCACGGAGACGACGGCACGCCGTTCGTCGAGGACTACGACGCGCTGGTCATCTCGACCGGGGTCAGCAACGGCTTCTGGCGCCGGCCGACCCTGCAGTCGGCCGCCGACGTCGGCGCTGATCTGCACGCCGCACACGATCGCCTGGCCACCGCCGCATCCGTGATCGTCGTCGGTGGTGGGGCCGCCGCGGTCACCAGCGCGGTGAACCTCGCAACCACCTGGCCGGACAAGCGAATTGACCTGTATTTCCCCGGCGATCGCGCGCTCGGCGACTACCACCCGCGGATCTGGCAGCGCATCCAGCGCCGCCTGACCGGGCTCGGGGTCGGCCTGCACCCGGGCCATCGAGCCGTGCTGACCAACGGCTTCGCGGGCGAGGAGATCACCAGCGCGGGCGTCGACTGGAGCACCGGACAGCCGGCGGCTTCGGCCGATGCGGTGCTCTGGGCGATCGGGCGAGTGCACCCCAACACCGACTGGCTGCCGCGCGAACTGCTCGACGACGGCGGCTTTGTTCGCGTCACCCCCGAACTGCGGACGCCCGGCCACCCGGACGTGTTCGCGGCCGGTGACGTCGCGGCCACCGACCCGCTGCGCAGCTCCGCCCGCAATCGTGGCGACGCGCTGGTCGCGCGCAACGTCCGCGCCGAGCTCGCCGGTGGGCGTTCGGGCACCTACCGCGCACCCGGCCGCCGGTGGGGCTCGGTCCTGGGCATCCAGCCCGACGGGTTAGAGGTCTTCCTGCCCACCGGGCAGGCGTTCCGCTTGCCGTCATGGCCGGTCGAACGGCTGGTGATGCCGTTGGTCGTGCGCCGCGGCATGTACGGCGGGGTGCGGGAAAACCGCGCCGCAAGTCTGACGGTCAGCCGCGCTTGCCGCGCACCCACTGAAAAGTGCCGACGCTCTTGACCCGCACGCTGGTGAAGCCGTTGCTTTCGAGGATGTCGCCGACTTCGTCTTCGCCGAAGATGTGCGCGCCGCCGGTGGGCAGCGCGCGCCACAGGTCAACCGGCGGACGCAGGGTGGGAACCATCACCGCCAGTCGGCCACCGGGCTTCAGCACGCGGGCGATCTCGGCCAGCGCGGCCGCGGGGTCGGGGATCAGCTGCAGCACCGCGATCGACATCGCGACGTCGAAGTCTCGTCCCGGAACGGCAGTCGCTGCGCGTCCGCCCGCAGGAAGCCGACCTGCGGGCCCGCCGCGGCGCGCACCGCGCGGGCCAGCATCGGCTCGGAGATGTCGACGCCCAGCGCGAGCCCGTCGGGTCCGGCGGCGTGGGCCAGTGATGTGGTGATCGATTCCGGGCCCTGCGCCGACGTCCAAGGCGACACCGCCTTCCGGGACGTCCAGCCAGTCGATCGGGAGCTGCATCGCGGCGATGAACCGCCGGGTCAGCGCCTGCGCGTTGTCGTAGACGAACGATCCGATCGGCGACGCCCAGGCCGCCTGGATGGCGCCGCTGTTCTTGGCGACATCGTCGTCGGCGGCGGTGCCCAGCAAATCCAGGTAGCCGTTGCTGACGTCCGGCTCGGCAGGTGGGTCGGCGAGTAAATCCAACGCTCTGCTCAAGGCGGGCGGCAGCGTCGTCTTCAGGTCAGTCATCGATGTTCCTTCAACGAAATCCTAAGTTTCACAGGCGTTTACGCATTGACAACCTCAATTCGCAGAGCCCGTGCTTCCGTCCGCAGCCTACGCCGGGCTGCCGATCCTCTCCACCCGCCGAGGTCGCAGTCCCGGCGGCCGGGCTACTGTCGCAAGGTGACTACATCCTGGTCGCCGAGCCGACTCGGCAACCTGTCCGGCAAGCGCATCATCGTGACCGGGGCAACCAACGGGGTGGGGCTTGGCACCGCACGCCTGCTGGCCCGCGCGGGAGCGCACGTGATCCTGGCCGTCCGCAACACCGAGTTGGGCGCCCAGCGGGCCGCCGAGATCGGCGGCTCCACCTCGATCGCCAAACTCGATCTCGCCGATCTCGCGTCGGTGCGAGCATTCCCCGACCAGTTCGACGGCGACGTCGACATCTTGATCAACAACGCCGGGGGCCTGAGCCAGCATCGCACCGACACCGTCGACGGCTTCGAAATGACGATCGGCACAAACTTTTTGGGCCCGTTCGCATTGACCAACCTGCTGCTGGACCGGGTGCGTTCGCAGATCATCAACGTCGGATCCGACGCCCACAAGGCCGCCACGCTGCGGTTGGACGACATGCACCTGCGCTCGCACAAGTGGGCGGCCTACCCGGCGTATGCGCGCTCGAAGCTCGCGGTGATGCTCTGGACGCCTCGAACTCGACCGTCGGCTGCGCGCCGCGCACTCGCCGGTGATCGCCCAGCTCACCCACCCGGGCTGGGTGTCGTCGAACTTGTCGAACGTGTCGGACAAGCGCCTGATGGCGGGTTTCCATCAAGTGGTCGCGGCGTTGGCGGACAGATTCGGCAACGACATCGAAGAGGGCGCCGCCCCGACGTTGTATTGCATCAGCGAGCCGATCCCGCCGGGCAGCTATGTCGGTGTCGACGGACGTCTTGGCCTCAAGGGCGGCCCGGTGCTGATCGGCCGCTCGGCGCTTGCGGCCGACTACGAGATCGCCGGCAAGGTCTTCGAGTTCGGCGAAAAAGAGACCGGCACAACGTCTTCCGTCTGACTAATGCGGCGTCGGCGAAAATCGCCACTGCGTCTCCGCCCACCGATACGCCGGCCGGGCCGATTCGCTCGATCAGCCGCGCCCGCAGCTCGTCCGCCTTGTCGGCGGGGACCAGCAGCTGGTTGGAGAACGTGAACGCGATGTCGACCCACTGCTGTGCGGAGTAGTGCAGATCGTGCGGGTAACGCTGCTGGGTGACGTCGAATCCGGCATCGGCGATCAGCTTGACGATCTCGTCGGGATGGCCGTCGTGCCGGTGGGTTTCAATGTCCATGTAGTCGGAGTAGATCTCTTCGAACTCCGCGCGGGTCGGATTGGTGGGGCGCAACCGATTCCAGATCAGCGCCAGCTTCCCGCCGTCGTCGAGGATCCCGCGGATCTTCGGCAGGGCCACAGCCGGATCCACCCAGTGGAACGACGCGGCGAACACCACCAGGTCGAACCGGCGGCCTGCCGGATCCCAGTCCTCGAACGTCGCGAGTTCGACGGGGATGCCCTTGGACCGCGCGACCGCGGCCATCCGGGCGTCGGGCTCGACGGCAAGCAGGTCGGCGCCTCGTTCGATCAGCTGCATCGAGGCAATCCCGGTTCCGGCGCCGCCCTCGAGGACGCGGTGCGCATGGGGTGCGAGCACGTCGTCGATCAACTGGTCGGGATAGCGCGGACGAAAGGCGTCGTAGTTTTCTGCTGCACCACCAAATGAGTTGGCGCGCTGACGATTAGTGTGAAGATTCAGTCGCGGCGGCATGCTCGTCGAGCGTAACGAGGCAACTTGTGACCTGGCTGTGAAGGAGTGCTTACCGCGCAGCCGTTTTCGGCGGGCCGTTGGTTTTTCCGCTCGTGAGGTCGTCGCCGACGTATTGGGTGAACAGGTCCGCGAGGGTGTGCGCGAGTTCGGCGGCGCCGGTGACCGGTGGCGTGGCCGCAGCCTGGAGTGCGCCGTCGCGGGTCAGTACCACCAGGCCGTGCACAAGCGCCCAACTGATCAGGGCCAGCTTCGGAGGATCTCCCGATGTCGTCGGATCGATTCCCGCCAGCTGGCTCACCGCGGTGGTCAGGGCGCCGATGGCTTTCTGCTGCGCCGCGATGAGTTCCGGGTCGTCGGCGTGCAATTCGCCGGGTGCAAACATCAACTCGAAGAGGGCCGGGTGGGACAGGCCGAAGTCGATGTAGGCGCGTCCGAGTACCGCAAGTTGGTGCCGGGCGTCTGATTCGTGCACCTCGGACAGGCGGTGTGCCAGCGCGTGGAACCCTTCCGTGGCGATCGCGGTGAGCAACCCGGACCGGTCGCCGAAGTGGTATTTGGGGGAGGCGTGCGACAGGCCGGCACGTCGGGCGACGGCGCGCAGGCTGATCGCGGCGCGACCATGCTCGGCAAGTTCGGCGCGCGCGGCGGCGAGTAGATCCTCGCGTACTTGTGGGCGGGCGACCGGTGCCATGACCACGATTCTCGCTCATTTATCTTGACAGTGTCAAACAGTGCTGTCATGCTGATAAGAGCATCTTGACAGTGTCAAACAACGTTGAGAAAGGAGCTTACGATGAATTGCGTAATTGCTGCCTCAGTGCAACCGCCACACCCCACGGCTGGTCCCGGCGTCCGGGTCGGCGACCGTGAGCGGGAGAAGGTCATCTCCCGCCTCGGTCAAGCGTTCACCCAGGGATATCTATCGATACCCGACTACGAGGCCCGGCTCGATCAGGCCTTCGAAGCGAAGACGGCCGGCGCGCTGCACCAGGCTCTCAGTGATCTTCCGGTCGGCCGGATCGTGCGCGACGACCCCCAGCGGCATGCGGCCAGGGCCGCGGCCGCGCGCCGCGGCGTGCGGATTCACCTGGCCGCCTACCTGGCGGCGTCACTGCTGATGATCGGCATCTGGCTGGCGGTCGCGGTATCCGTGGGCGCGTGGTACTTCTGGCCGGTCTGGCCCATCCTGGGCATGGGTATCGGTGTCGTCTCGCACGCTGTCCCAGTACACAACTACATGCGCAGCAAGGGTTTTCGCGCTACTGCCTGACGGTGGCGTGCGCTCGTTCGAGAGCGCACACAGACCAGTGGCCCGGCACGCCTTTCAATGCGTGTTCGCCGCGGTCGGCAAATCGATGCCGAGAGCCGGTGACGATGTCGCGCACCGTCGAGGACACCAGCACCTCGCTGGGCCCCGCCAGCGCCGCGACGCGCGCACCGATGTGGACAGCCATCCCGGCGACATCGTCGCCGCGCACCTCGACCTCGCCGGCGTGAATACCCACCCGAATCTCGATGCCCAGCAACCGAATTGAGTCGATAAGGTAGTCGGCGCAGGCTATCGCGGCACTCGGGCTGGGGAAGGATGCGATGAATCCGTCACCGGCGGTGTTCACCTCAAAACCGCCGAACCGTTCGAGTCCGTGACGCACGATGGTGTCGTGGTTTTCCAGCAGATCCCGCCACCGGCCATCGCCAAGCAGCGCGGCGCGTTCGGTCGAACCGACGATGTCGGTGAACATGATCGTGGTGAGGACCCGCTCGGCGCCGAAACCGCCGCGCACTCCGGTGATGAACTCCTCGATCTCGTCGAGCATCGGCGCGGTGTCGTCGGTCCAGTAGAGCGCATCTGCGCCAGGCAACTCGACGAACTGTGCTCCGGCGATGTGCTCGGCGATGTAGCGGCCGTTGTCGACCGGGCAGAACTCCGAGGCGGCGCGGTGCAGGACCAGCGTCGGCGCGGTGATGCGTGAGAGGGTGTCGCGGACATCGCAATGCCGCACGGCCAAGATGATCGCGCGGGCCATGCTGGGCGAGGCAGCCCGGTTTCCGGCCATGTCCCACCAAGAGCGGAATGCGTTGTCGTCGACCATGCTGGGCGCGATGAAACCGAGCATGTCGAAGCCCTGGTCAACGGCATCCGGCTCCATCGCCACCGTCGTGTAGGGGTCTTCCTCGACGATCTCGAACCCCATCGGGTAGTCGGGAGCGCGAAGCGTCCGGGCTGCCCCGTTGACGATCACCAGGTTGCTGACCCGCTCGGGATAGTCGGCCGCGAGGATGAGTCCGGTCATCGAGGCGAACCCGGGGGCGAAGATCGTGGCTCGTTCGCATCCGATCGCGTCCATCACGGCGATGGCGTCTTTTGCCCAGAACTTCAGGCCCGATCACATCCCGCGAAACGCGTGACGACATGCCGACCCCACGCTGGTCGAGCCGGATCATCCGGCTGAACGATGCCAGCCGCCGGTGAAAGCGGTACATCGACGGCTCGGCGTCGATGGTGTCGATCGGGATGGACGGGCCCGGCAGCACCAGCACGTCGGTCGGCCCATCGCCGAATACCTGATAAGCGATGTCGACCTCGCTGCAACTGGCGTAGCGAGTCCGCGGAAACTGCGCCACGGTTACAGGTTAGAGCAGGAAACCGACACGTTTACGCCGTCTTGTTCGTGGTAGTCGCTTCCTGGCCGCGCGGCCACGAGTATGCAGGTATCAGACAGCGACGAGAGGAACGACGCATGCAGTTGACGGGGAACACCGTGCTGGTCACCGGCGGGGGTACCGGGATCGGTCGCGGCCTGGCCGAGGCCTTTCACCGATCGGGGAACAAGGTCGTCATCGTGGGCCGGCGCGTCGAACTGCTGAAGAAGGTCGCAGAGGCCAACCCGGGCATGGAATACCTGTGGCTGGATCAGGGCGATTCCGCGTGACATCCGGCGATTCGCCATCGAGCTGAAAGACCACCATCCTGACGTCAATGTCCTGGTCAACAACGCCGGCATCCAGCGGGTCGAGGACATCACCAGTGGTGGCCCCGGGACAGCGGAGCTGACCCTGGCGATCAATCTGCTCGGACCCATTCGGCTCACCTCGGCCGTACTGCACCAGCTGCTCGGCAAGCCGCACGCCGCAATCCTGAACGTGACGTCCGCGCTGGCGTTCATTCCCAGCGCGCTCACGCCCACCTACTGCGCGAGCAAGGCGGCGCTGCACTCCTACACGCAGTCGCTGCGCTATCAACTGCGCGACACCGCGGTCCAGGTCATCGAGATCATTCCGCCGCATGGTGCAGACGGCGTTGCAGGGCGCGCGCGGATTCGACCCGCGGGGAATGCCGCTCGACGAGTACATCGCCGAGACGATGACACTGCTGCAGACCACCCCGGACGCCGAGGAGATCGTCGTCGAGGCCGCCAAGGCATTCCGGTTCGCCGAGCGGAACGGGTCCTTCGACGAGGTCTATCCCATCCTCAACGAGCGGATGACCGCGGAAGCCGACTAGGGCAGCAGCGCCGAGCGATGCAGTTTGTGAACGCTTCGATGTGCTCACGCGATAACCTGCACAGTCGACGATCAAGCGAGCTCAGTCGCGGATGAATCCTTTGTTCCGCATCAGGAAATCGGCCAGGAAACCGTCGTGCGGAATCTCCGGCGCCGTGTGGTGGGTCGGGTGATGGCCGCCGTACACGTTGGCGATGCGTCGGCTCGGCGAGTAGATCGTCGATCAGGTCGTCGTCGTCGGTGATCGCACTGATCACCAGCGAATGCCGCAGCGGCTCGAGACCGTCAGCGCGCGACCACGGCGCCACCCAGACGCACGGGAATGGCAACTCGACGTTGAGCTTCGCCACGTCGGGCCTGGCCAGCAGGTGTACCGCCGGGCGCAGCGCCGCGTAACCGTCGCCGAGTGCGGCGACGACCTGATCGGCGCCCAATAGTGGAGTGCTGCCAGCGGCTACGCCGGCCAAATGGCTCGCCAAAGCCGTTGCGGCGTCGAGGTTCTGAGTAGGCAGAGCCGCGTTGTCGATGGTCGACAAGCGTTCGGCTATCGCCGCGGCCAACGGCGCGGGATCGCCTTCGTAGAGCACGGCGGTGGTGTTGACGCATGCCACTCCGCCCAGGTCGGCGATCGAATCGACGATGGTGTCGAGGTAGTCGCGCCAGTCGTGGTCGGCGGTGATCAGGATCTTCGCCCGGCCCGGACCGTTGACGAATACCGTTGCGTCGCCGGCGTATTTGTCGACGACGTCCTGGCCGCCGTAGACCATGGCGAGGTCGGCCGACCGGATCATCTCGTCGGCCCCGCGATGGTCGGTGGGTAGGTAGACGGCGTCGTGCGGGCGAAATCCGGACTGGCGCAACGCCTGGATCAGGCGGTGGGCGGTGAGCGGTTCGCGGCGGGACGGTCGAACCGCGACCCGGTATCCCAGCGCCAGCGCTTGCGGCCACAGGCCGTGCACGCCGGGGCCGTTGCCGGAGGCCAGGACAGCGAACACGTCGCCCCGCCGGGCCCAGACCGCGCCACCTTCTCGGGCCCGTTCGTCATGCCAGTCGAGCACCGCGCCCGACGGCCGGGCCGGCTGCACCGCACCGAATGCCGATGCGACACCGTCGGCGACGGCGCGCGCCCCGGCTCGGGTCACCGAGATCGGCACCCCGGAAATCCGGCTGGCCAGATCGGTATAGGCGTCGAAGTCGAGCCCGGCGATCACGCCGTGGGCGAACGCGTCGGCGGCCTTGGCAAGCGCGGCCTCCCGCTCATGGGCGGGCAGCGGCCGGACACCGCGTTGAGCGCCGATCGCGCGCGAAACGTACAGCGGCGGCGCAAGAGCTGAGCTCGGCGACGGCGACGCCGTCGGTGGTGCTGACGGGCTCGCGGCTGCGGGTGCGATACGTCCCGTCCGGGCCGAGTGCATCGATGGCGATCAGATCGGTTTGCCTCGGAGGTCATCTCAGTAGACACCTTCGATGACCGGCTCGCCTTCGAAGGCGGCGACGGGCCGCACCTCGCTGAGCGAATCACCCACCTGGCCTTCGAGTCCCGGTAGCCGGATGGCGCTGTCGCGCTCCAGGTTGTTCGGCAGGAACATCCCTTTGCTGATGTGGTTCATGATCACCTGGCCACGCTGCCCGTAGGGCACTTCGTCGCCGGTGTCGGGGTCGACCACCCAGAAGGTCGCGTAGGGGCTGCGCGGGTGGAAGACGAAGGGTCCGTCGCCGTCGATGCGGTGGGTGATCGCCTGGGAAAGGATCATCGTGCTGCCGAACGCCATGGTGATCGTCGTGTTCGGGAAGATCCCGCCGAGCAGGTCCAAGCGTGTCGATGTCGACGTGCGCGCCGCTGAGCAACATGAAGCGGATCTTCTCGTTGACCAGGTTGACCACGTCGTCGGAACGGGCGATGGCCTCGAGCAGCGGCGGCGTGGTGTGCAGATTCGCGATGTGCTGGGTTTGCAGCACGTGGACAGCCTGCTCGACGAGGTGGTCGACGTAGCCCGTCATCTCCGCGGCGGCGTTGCGGGCGACCAGCTTCTTCACCCAGCGGGGGTCCAGGTCGATGGCGTGAAAGGTCGAGCCGAGTCGCTCGGAGACCAGACGCGAGAAGTAGCCCACTCCGTGCGGCCCGCTCGGCATCATGCAGAGAAAGCCACGGCCCCGCACGAATCCGCCGTCGGCGAAGTCCTCGGTCTGCCACTGCACCACCTGCGCAACCCAATCCGGAAGCTGCACAGTCCTTTTCGGCGCACCGGTGGTGCCGCCGGATTCGAAGATCTGCGGCACCGGTGGCGGCGCTCCCGGAGATAGCCGCGCGGAATCAGGTCTTCGACGGGCTCGGTGCGCAACTCGCTGAGCAGATTGGGAAACAGTCGCAGGTCGGCGAAGGTTTTGACGTCGGTGAGCGGGTCGAACGTCCAGCGTCCGGGCCGCCCGCAACCAGAAAGCGCTGCCGGTCTCTTCGCCGAAGTGCCAGGCGATCGCGGCACGCAGATAGGCCTCCGGGTCGCTGACCGGTTGCTGATCTCGGCACGTCCAGCAGCGAGAAATCGATGTCGCCCATGGGTCCGATCATGGCGCAGGCCGGATCGCCCGGGCAATTGACATCCCGCGAATCCGCTTTACCGAGAACGGTTTTCGTGCGGAATTAACCGGATGTAGCCGAAGCGTTCGCCGCCCAGACATCTGCGCGCAGGTCGACCTGGTTACTAGCGCCGGTACGGCTGCCAGCCGCCTTCCGGCTGAGCGAGCCGGTCGGCGATCACCGACAGAGTCTGCACGTTGTGCCCGTAGCCCAGGTGGCTGCTGCGCACCTCGATGTTCTCGGTCTGAGGAGCGGGCACGCTGGTGCAGCACTGCCAGGCCACGATGCCGTCGGACTTGCTGTAGATGCAGGTCGTCGGGACTGACAGCGGTTGGGCGCGGCGGTCGAGGGACCGCTCAGAGACCGACTCGGTGGCGTCCGCGCCGCGGTTCACCAGCCGCCAGACCCGCCAGGCGGTGCTGGCCTGATGGTTGCCGCGGAACGGTGAGCCCAACGTGATCACCGACCGGACATCGTCGGGCAGCCCGCGGGCCAGTTCGCGGGCGTAGATCCCGCCGGCGCTCCACCCGATCAGACTCACCCGGCTGGCCGCCGTTGCGTTCGCGAATCTGCATGCAGGCGCGCCGGCAACGATTCCTTCATGCTGGCGCGGTAGCCCATGTTGGTGCCCAGCCCCCAGTCGTAGACTCGATAGTCCAACTGGCGCAGCACATTACGCAGCAGATCGGTCGACAGGGGGCCGGCCAGGAACCCGGGCAACACCAGGACGGGATGGCCGTCGCCGGGCGGCCAGCCCGCGATGCGGCGCATCGCCAGCCGCGCCGAAAGGTACTCCACGCCGGTGCGCCACTCGAGCGTGCGGAGCAGGTGTCCCGGTGGTGCCGCGTTGGCGGCGTCGGGGAGTCTGAGCCGACTCGCTCGGCGACCGGCTCAGGAGTAGAAGCCATCCAGGGTCTCCTTGTTTTGCTCAGCGACCACCCCGCGCTTCACCTTCAGCGACGGTGTCAACTGGCCACCGTCGACCGAGAGGTCGTGGTCGAGCACAGCCCACTTCTTGATCGTCTCCCAGCGGTTCAGGCTGGCATTGAGCTTCTTGATGTCCTCGTCGATCATGTCGTGCACCGCGTCGGACTTCGTGAGCTCCTCGTAGTCCTTGCCGCTCAGCCCGTGGTCCTTGGCCCACCCGCCGATCGAATCCTCGTCCAGCGTGACCAGGGCGACGGCGAAGTTCTTCCCCTCGCCGAACACCATGAACTGGCTGGCGTACGGGCACAGCGTCGCGAACTTCGCCTCGATCGCCGGCGGGGCGACGTACTTGCCGTTGGACAGCTTGAACAGTTCCTTGATCCGGCCGGTGATGGTCAGGAAGCCGTCGTCGTCGAGCTTGCCCTGGTCGCCGGTGGCCAGCCAGCCGTCTTTGAGAGCGTCGGCGGTGGCGTCGTCGAGGTGGTGGTAGCCGGCCATCACGCAGTCACCGCGGAACTGCACCTCGCCGGCGTCGCTGATCCGGACCTCGGTGCCCTCGAAGGGCAGACCGACGGTGCCGAGCTTGTAGTTGTCCGGCCGGTTGATGAAGCCTGCGCCGGACGACTCGGTCAGCCCGTAGCCCTCCAGGATCAAAACGCCTGCGGCTTCGAACCATTCGGCGATGTCGCGGTTGAGCGGCGCGGAACCGGAGATGAAGAACCGGATCCGCCCACCGAACACATCGCGGATCTTCGAGAACACCAGCTTGTCGAACAGTTTCTGCTGCGCCACCAGGTGCGGCCAGACGAACTTGCCCTCGCGCTTGCGGCGGGCGACCTCTTTGCCCACCGCGAACGCCCACCCGAACAGGACGGCTTTGGCGCCCTTCTGCTGCGTGATGATCTTGGAGTAGGCCTTCTCGAAGATGCGCGGAGCGGCACCCATGAAGGTCGGCTTGACCACCCCGGTGTTCTCGACGATCTTGTCGACCCGGCCGTCGATCGCGCTGGCGAAGCCGCATGCCAGCTGGGTCGAGATCAGCACTTTGCCGAACGCGTGGGCCAAGGGCAGCCAGAGCAGCTGGACATCGTCCTCGCTCAGCAGCCCCATGCTCGGCGATCACGGCGCCGTCGTACACCCAGGCCTTGTGGCGCAGCCGCACACCTTTCGGCTTGCCGGTGGTCCCCGAGGTGTAGATCAGCGTCGCCAACTGGTCCGGCTTGGTCTCTTCGGCAACCTTGCTCACGCAGTCGGCATGCTCGGCCAGGTATTTCGCGCCCTGGTCGGCGAGGTCGTCCAGGGTGATCACCCAGTCGTCGTCCGAGTCGCCGTCGAACAGCACGACCTTGGTCAGATTGGGCAGCTCGCTGCGCTGCTCGGTGAGTTTCTCGAGCTGACTTTCGTCCTCGGCGAAAACGATCTTGGAGTCGGAGTCGGCCAGGATGTAGGCGGTGTCCTCGGAGTTCGTGCTCGGGTAGACGGTCGTCGTCGCCGCGCCGGAGCACAGGATCGCCAGGTCGGCCAGAATCCACTCGAGCCGGGTCGTCGAGGCGATACCGATCCGGTCCTCGGGTTCGACACCGAGCGACAACAGTCCGGCCGCCAGCGGCTCGACCCGGTCAGCCGCCTGCTTCCAGCTGATCGAGGTCCAATCGCCGTTCTCCGGGATACGGAAGGCCTCTTTGTCGCCGGACTTCTCGACGCGCTGCAAGAACAGCTGCGCCAGGTTGGCGGCCTCGATATGGGTAGCACTGCTCTTGCTCATCGGACTTCCTTTTGCTCTCAGCAATCTCGCAGACGAACCCAAGCATGACGATCCGTCGTCATGATCTTGCTGGGAGTGCCCACCTTCGGAGGGCCAAAACGTAAATTTGCCGTCCGGTTAGGCGTTCGCCGTGGCCTCCGCCAGCTCGGGCTGCACCATTCCCGCGGTTTTGGCCAACCAGTTGGGCGCGAGCACCGACAGCCCGGTGGCCCCCGCGGTTGCTCCCGCGACGGCGGTCCAGGCGACCGGCCCGAGCGGCGTGCAGCCGAAGAAGTGGCTGACACCCGGCGTCTGCACGATCGCCACCAGCACCGCCGAGCTGCCCAGCGCCGTCGCCACGACGAGCGGGCTGTGCCGGCGGGTCAGCAGCGTCTGCGCCAGCTGCGTCATCACCAGGGCGGTCAATCCCATTGTCGAGGTTCGCCTTTCGGTGCCCGGCGTCCAACGCCCGATGGCCCAGGCCGCGGTGGCGCCGACCGCGGTGACCGCGCCACGGGTGACGATCTGGCGCATCAGCTCCACGTCCAGCGACGGCGTCGGCCCGGTCAGCACCGACCGCTGATATGCGCGGCGGGCTTCGAGCGGCCTCTTCCTCGGTCTCGTATTCGTCGGCGTCGGGTTCCTCGAACTGCGGCGTGACGGCGACCGCCAGCGCCGGGAACATGTCGGTCAACAGGTTCACCAGCAGCAGTTGGCGGGTTCCCACCGGCGCCCGCCCGCTGCCCAAGGCCGTGCCGATGATGGTGAACAGCACCTCGCCGACGTTTCCGCCGACCAGGATCGTCACCGCGTCGCGCACGCCGGCCCACATGCTGCGGCCCTCGACCAGCGTGTCGAGCAGGACGCCCAGGTCGTCGTCGGTCAACACGATGTCCGCGGCGCCGCGGGCGGCCGACGAGCCTCGACCGCTCACCCCGATGCCCGACGTCGGCCATCCGGATCGCGGCGGCGTCGTTGGCCCCGTCACCGACCATCGCGGTCACCCGCCCGCACCGCTGCAGCGCCCCGACGATCTGCACCTTCTGTTCCGGGCTGACCCGGGCGAACACCTGCACGTCGGCGACGAGCTTGGCGGCGGCGTCCTCGTCGAGGCCGATCGAGTTCGGCGCCGGTGATCACCCGTGCATCGTCGGGCAACCCCAACTGGCGGGCGATCGCCCGCGCGGTCACCGGGTGGTCGCCGGTGATCAGCACGACGTCGCGGCCGGCGTCCACCAGCGCTTCGATCAGCGGGCGCGACGACGGGCGTGCGGTGTCCGCCAACCCGACGTAGCCGATCAATTCCAGATCGTGCGCGGCAGCGTCGACGGCGTCGGCATCGGTGCCGTCGTCATCGGTGGCGTGCTTCCAGTTGCGCTGCGCGACGGCCAGCACCCGCAGGCCCTGCTCGGCGAGGTTGTGCACCAACGACTCCGCGTGATCCAGGTCGGCCTGCGGGTCGGCGAACCGGCAGCGCGGCAAGACGACCTCGGGAGCGCCCTTGAGCATCAGCACGGGTTGCGTGGGATCCGCGTTGAGCGTGCCGATCGAGGCGGCGAAACCGCGGCTGGACTCGAACGGAACTTCGGCGAGCAGGTTCCATTCGGAATCGCTGTTGCCGGCATAGGATTCCGCGGCCTTGAGGATCGCCTCGTCGGTGGCGTGCGCGTGCCCCTGCGACTCGTGCGGTTGGGACGACGCGCGCCCGGCGGCCCGCAGCACCCGGGTGGCCTCCGGATCGGCGACACCGGGGAACGGCCCTTGCGGGCTGGTGGCGGCCGGCACCGAAAGCACCAGGCGCAGACGGTTTTCGGTGAGTGTGCCGGTCTTGTCGAAGCAGATGGTGTCCACGCGGCCCAGCGCCTCGATTGTCCGCGGAGCGCGAACCAGCACGCCGCGCGTCGACAGCCGCTGCGCGGCGGCCAGCTGAGACAGCGTCGCCACCAACGGCAGACCTTCGGGCACGGCGGCCACGGCGATCGCGACGCCGTCGGCAACGGCCTGGCGCAACGTGGCACGTCGCAGCAACGCCAGACCCGTCACCGCCGCGCCGCCGGCCAGGGTCAGCGGAAGCACCTTGCCGGTCAGTTCGCGCAGCCGGGCCTGCACTCCGGCCGACGACTCGACGTCGATGACCGCCGAGATCGCGCGGTGCGCGGCGGTGCCCACGCCGGTGGCGACCACGATCGCCCGGGCGTGGCCCGCGACGATCGTGCTGCCCTCGAACAGCATGCTGGCCCGCTCCGTGTCGGCCGCCGCGACCGGATCGACCTGCTTGTCGACCGGCAGCGACTCGCCGGTGAGCAGCGACTCGTCGACCTCGAGATCCTCGGCCACCAGCAGACGGGCATCGGCGGGCACCACGTCCGGTGCCGCCAGGTCGATGACGTCGCCGGGCCGCAGGGCGCTCGCGGTCACGGTGACCAGTCGCTCGGCGTTTCGGGCCGCCTCCAGCCGGCGTCGCGCGGTCGCCACGGTCGGGATGACCACCCGACGGGCGAACTGGTCCTGCTCGGCGAAGAGTTCAGCGGCTGCTGCCTCGGCACGCAGCCGCTGCGATCCACCGATCACCGCGTTGACGGCCATGACACCGCCGACCAGAAGCGCATCGACGTTGCTGCCCAAGATCGCCGAGGCGGCCGCGCCGACGGCCAGGATCGGGGTGAGCGGATCGGACAGTTCGGCCCGGGTCGCGGACAGCAGCTTGCCCGCCTGACGTGCCGGTCCGCGCAGCGGCGACACGATCGGGCTGTCGGACAGGTCTGAGAGGACGCGGCGCCAGCCCGGCAAGCCGGGCTCGATCGCCAGCGGCGAGACCCGCCCGGCCAGCCGCGCGTAGACGATCTCCGGGTCGAGGGCGTGCCAGGCGGTCAGTGGTTGCGGAGTGGGGTCGGGTTGGCGCAGCACCCTGGTGGCGGCGAATGCCCCGGACATCAGCGCGCTGGCCGCGGCGGCGTTGACCGGGTTGAGCCAGCGCCGGAGCGCCATCGGGTTACTCGGCCCGGCCGGATTGCCGGTGACCAGCAGCAGCCCGGCCAGCGTGGTGCCGCCCTTGGCGAGGTTGACCGACGACTCGCTGGCCTGACGGGCGGCCGGCAGCGCCGACAGAATCCGCACCGCGGCGGCCAGGTCGGTGCCGGTGATGATGTCGGCACTCCACGGGGTCGCGGCTTTCGGATCGTCCAGCGCGACACCGACGTCGGCGATGGCCAGCGCGGCCAGGGTGTCGGTCGAGGCGAAGTCGCGGTGCAGCGCGGTGATCAGCAGCACCGGCCCGCGGTCGGCGCGCAGGTCGCGGACCAGCTTGAGCAGCGGTGTGCCGCTCGGGTGGCTGGCGGCGACGCTGGCGGCCAGGTCCTGGGTGCCGGCCACGTGACGCAGGACAACGCGGGCGCCGGTGCGGTTGGCGATTTGGAGCAGAGGAATGGCGAACGGGTCGACCTCCCAGCCGACCTCGACGTGGCCGACGGTTTCGCCGTCGACGACGAGGTCGGCATGCTCGAGGCCCTGGGCGGGAGTGGCGGAGGGTCCCTGCGGCCGCAACCAGCGCAACCGCGCAGTGTTGGCCGGCAGTTCGTCGGGGTCGGGCTCCGGCGGCTCCTCCGAGTGCAGCAACGCGTCCGCGACCTCGTAGACCCGGTCTTCGTCCCAGCCCTGAACGTCACCGCGGGCGAGCAGCACTGCGCGGTGGTCGCCACGCAGCGCGGCGCCGTCGATGACGACGACCTTCACCCGATCCAGCCGGCGCAGCGCGCCGGGGTCGAGGATCATCTGTCCGTCGTCGGCCAGTCCGCGGCCCAGCACCGCGGCAAACGACTGCCGGCCCATGTGCGCGGCCTTCGGGATCCCGGCCAGCACCGCGCCGGCCGCGTCTTCGGGGCCACCGCCGGCGACCAGCGCGCTCGCGGCCGCGATCAGTGAGCCGTTGGCGGCCGAGTCGGTGTACTCCTCGATCGGTCCGGCCATCGATCCCTTCGCCGTGTCGATCGCGGCGTCGATCGATCCGTCGACCACGACGTGTGATGCTTCGCCGGCCGATGCTGCAGCCCAATTATGCTGCGCCGCTTGCGCTTTGGCGACGCCAGTCGAAGAGATGACGGGGACGACGGGAGCTTGCGGCCGGGTGGGGGAGGCCAGTTGCGGCTCCCGGTCCCGCCAGCGGCGGCGGTGCGCCTCGGCTTCGGAGATCTGCAGGACCCGTTCCGCCAGGTTCAGCAGCGGCGTACCGACCGCCTGGGTCAGCCCGTTGGCCGCAGCCGTGGTTGCCGCGAGCGTGAGGTCGGTGCCAACCCGGCCCAGCCGCGATTCGAGTACCGCCACTACCCGCGGCTGGTCTTTCAGCAGCGCGGCGGCGGCCCGGGTGGTTTTCGGTGCGGCGGGCAAGTTGACGACCCAACCGGTCACCGCGGCGACGATCGCCACCGCGTCGAAGGCCGCCGCGGTCAGCGGCACGAGAACGGCCAACGGATTGCCGGGATCGGCGAACGGCGCGATCCGGATCTGCGGCTCGCGCCCGGCAGCGAACAGGTCGGACGCCGCGGAGTTCACCACATCGCGCACGGTTTCCAGCACGACGTCAGCGTCGGCGTCGTCGTCGAGTTCGACCACCAGGCGGCCCAGCGCACCCTCGACGTGCGCGTTGGCGACGCCGGCTACGGCGCGAACCGGTCCTTCGACCACCGCGGCGTGTTCGTGCCAGCGCGGGAACGGCAGCAACGGGTCCAGGTCCAGGTGCACACGTCGCCCGCTCTGCCACCGCACGGTTGCCGATGCGCCGTCTTTGCTGTTACCGGTCGAGCGGCCGGTGCCCAACACGCGCGCCGTCGAATGGCTCACCGTGTCGATCACCGGGGCGGTCAGTGTTTGCACGGCCTCGGCGGCACTGGCCACGCTCTGCGCGCCGGCCTGCAACATCTGGACTGCTCCACCGGCCACACCGCCGACCAAGGCGGTCACACCTGGAACCCTCATCACACATCCTTCACACGTCTGCTGTGTCGATCAGCGCCGCCTGGGCAACGCGGCGGTCTTCGACGAAATGGGGACAAGGCTGACGTCCCCGCTATGAGACGAGCGTACGTGTTGCGTGAGCGCCCGGCCGTGTGAAGAAGTGGCGCTGTGGCTTAGTTACACCCGCTGACGTGGATCCGCCGGCCGGCACCGACACAGACACTGACCGGCGGCGGCGGAGGCGGCGGCGGCGGGAAATCCCCAGGCAGCGGCGCGTAGTCACCGGGCGGCGGGACGTATGCGTTGACGGTGTCGGCCACGTTCGTGCACCCGCTCACCGAAACACGCCTGCCGACGCTCGCGCACACGTCGGCGTTGGCCATACCGGCGGGCAGCACGAGGCAACCCGACGCGATCGCCGTCACCGCTGCTCCCGCGGCTACCCACGACCGCGATCGATTCCGGATCATGCCGCGCCCTGGCCAAGCAGCGGCGTCCACTGGCAACGCTCCCTGATGTCGGTCAGCGGTTGCCGGATGCCCTCGAGCTCCGCTTCTTCCTGCGGATTGGCGCCGAAGTAGTTCTGCACCTCGGTACTGACCTGATCCTTGGGCTGATCCTGAAGGCCGGTATAGAAGCCGTTCACGTCCGGGTGAGTGAACAGGTAGTTCGACAGCGACGTCGCGACGCCGGCCGCGACGCTGGCGACGTCCGCGGCTGAGCAGTTGGGTGGCCGTGGCGCCGGGTCAGCGGTGGCTTGTCCGGCGGCACCTGCCAACAAAGTCCCGGCGCCGATCACGCCGACGATCACCCGTCGTGAAATGAATTCTGAAAGGGACACACTGGCTCCTTCGTAGAGCAATCGATGGCGGTCGTCCCCCGGCTAGAGCTAAACAGACGCAACCGATCGTTCTGCGAGATTGAACTAATCAGGATCAGCGTGTCGGTGGCAGGCCGAACACGGAAAACAGCTCTGGGTCGAGGACAGCGACGATCCCCCTAGTCGACGATGATTCCGCCGGTCAGATTTACGACGGTGCCCGTCATCGCGGACGCCCGATCCGAGGCCACGAACGCAGCCGCTTCGGCGAGTTCGGCCAGCGTGGTCGCCTGTTTGCGATGCGTCTGCGCGGCGATGGTGGCCGCGAATTCCTCCCAGGTGACGTCGTATGCCTGGGAGTGCAACCCGAAAACGACGTCGATGGTGGGTGTTTCCACCATGCCGGTTGTGCGCAGGCAGATGGCGCGCACGCCGTGGGATGCCCACTCCGCGGAAAACGCCCGATTGAGTGCCTCCATGGACGCCCAGGCCGGACTCATGCCGCCGAGCAACGGTATGCCCAACCGGGCGGGCTCGGGGGTGTGCATCAGCACCACTCCGGAGCCCTGAGCGATCATGTGCCGCGCCGCTGCCCGGCCGGTCACGAAATGTGCTCGTGCGTAGATGTTTATCGGCGATGCGAAATTGTCTACGGACAGCTCGGTCAAAGGACTGCCTTGCATGCCTTGCTGCGGAATTCCGACGGCGTTGAACGAGATATCAACAGTCGCCGCTTTTTCGACGATGTCGTTGACGTGATCGGTGACGGCATTCTCGTCGAGCGCGTCGACCTCGGCGGTCTCGACCACGCCGTCGGCAGCCGCGATCTCCTTGGCGAGCGCGTCGAGCGCGCCGAGGTCTCGTCCGGTCAGAAACAGTCGGGCGCCTTCGCGGGCGAAGGCCCGCGCCACGGCGCTCCCGACCGCGCCCGCAGCCCCGTAGATGACCGCGTTCTTGTTTTCCAGCAACATGATGCTCCTCCGTTTCGCCGCTGAGCGGCAGTTATGTTCTCAGAGTTGGTTTTTCAACGTTGTTCGGCCAGGTTCTGGCTGCTATGGCAGCGCCTGCAGCCCAGCGCCGGTGAGCAGATATCCGGGGGCGACACTTGCCGGGTCGGCGCGGATCAGCTCCACCAGCTCGGAACCGGCCCGCTCAGGGGTCAACACCTCGCCCAACTGCTCGAGGTATGCCTCGTCGGTCTGGCCGCTGCGGGCCGCGTAGGCGCGAATACCGCGCCGGCCCACGTCACCGAACGGCGTCATCCTGGGCATCACCGCGGTGACGGTGATGCCCAGATCGGTGCGGCGCGACTCCTCTTGCGCGTACCCGGCGATGAACCGCTGGGTGGCCTTGGACCCGGCGTACCCTCCGCTGGCCGGGGATCCGTTGATAGCGGCCCCGCTGCTGATCACTACCACTCTGCTGCCGGGTTGGAGCGGCCGAAGCAACGCCTCGCGCAGCCAGGTGAACGCGATCTTGACGTCGGTGTGCCAGTTGGCTGAGAACGTTTCCCAGGTCTGGTGCTGCAGTGGACGCATCACCGGATTGGCGCCGGCGACGAGAATGACAACCTGCGGCTCGTAGTGGTCCAGCAGACTCCACGCCGTCGTCGGGTCGGCCGCATCGGCAACCTCGGTGGTGATGTTGGGGCTGGCGCCGGCCAGTTCGGCAAGCGCCGGGCCGGTCCGGGCCACCGCGACCACCGGCGCGCCGGCTTCGGCGAACGCGACGGCGATGCCACGCCCCAAACCACGGCTTGCTCCGACGACAATCGTTGTGCTGCTTGATAAGTCACTCATGGTTAAGCTCTTTCGTTGTTAGTTGGTGGTGTTACTTGGCTGCGGTTGTGCCAACGCCGCGTACTGGCGCTCGAGTACCTTGGCGGCGCCGCTGCCCCAGTTCTGCGCGATGGACTGCGACAAGGGATCGGGAAAAATGTCCTCCTGCCCCTTCTCCAGTCCTTCGAACACGGCGCGCGCCACCGACTCCGGAGCCGCCTTCGGAATGTCCAGACCGTGAGTCATGTCGGTGTCCACCGGTCCGGTCAACACGGCGTGCACCGTCACACCTCGCTCGGCCAGCAGCACCCGCAACGACTGCGTCATGTTGAATGCGGCCGCCTTGGAAACCGAATACGCCGGGATGAACGGCAACGGAGCAAGCGCGTTGACCGACAGATTGTTGACGAGCGCTCCCCTCGAACGCGTTAACTGCGGCAAGAATGCCTGGGTCATGGCATAGGGCCCGAACAGGTTGACCCGCAAGTGCGTTTCGAGCACAGCCGGATCGGTCAGGTCGTCGTAGAGTGCCACGCCGGCGTTGTTGATCAGAACGTCCAGCGACTCCACGCGCTGCGCGACGGCCCGAATCTGCGGGGTGTCGGTCACGTCCAGGGCAACAGGCGTGACGCGCCGATCCGGGTGGCTCACGGTCTGGCGCGTGCCCGCATAAACCCGTGTCGCGCCGCGGCGCAAAGCTTCTTCGACCAGCGCCTGCCCGATGCCCCGGTTGGCCCCGGTCACCAGAATTGATTTTCCTGCGACGATCACATCGCCTCCTCGCTCGTGGGTTTCGACTGTCTTGGCAATACAGATGCCGCGATGTCGAGAAATTGGGCTCCGCATGTGCGCCCAGTTCCTGGCCTAGCCGGCGTCGGTATTGGAAGGTGAGACGCGCGAGGGAAGAGGTAAGACGTGGTGACAACTGATCTGATTGTGAGAGCGCGGGCCGGGGACGGCGAGGCGTTTCGAGAGCTGACCGAGCCACACCGGCGCGAGCTTCAGGTGCACTGCTATCGGATGCTGGGATCCCTGCACGATGCCGAGGACGCCTTGCAAGACACCCTGCTGGCCGCGTGGCAAGGCCTCGACGGATTCGAGGAGCGGGCCTCGGTGCGCACGTGGCTCTACCGGATAGCCACCAACCGGTGCCTCAGCGTTCTTCGCTCGGCCCGTCGACGCCCGGCCAAGGAGTGGAACATGCCGATTGAACTGCCCGAGCCCACCCGCCTCGGCGAAATCATCTGGCTCGAGCCATATCCCGATGACCTTATGCAGGACGCGCTGCCGCCGGATCCCGCGGCGCGCTACGAACAGACCGAAGCCATCTCACTGGCCTTCGTGACCGCGCTGCAGGTTTTGCCGGCTCGTCAGCGCGCAGTACTCATCTTGCGCGAGGTACTCGGATACCACGCCGACGAAGTGGCCGACATGCTCGACTCGACCGTCGAATCGGTTACCAGTGCACTCAAACGAGCGCGCGCGAGCCTGCACCGCCGTTTGCCGGCCCCGGGCGAAGACGGGCCGGCACCAGCGCCCGGCTCACCCGCCGAGCAGGAGCTAGTGGCGAAGTTCGTCAGCGCCTACCAGTCCGGCAACGTCGAAGCGCTGGTAAACCTGCTGACCGCCGACGTCAGCGTCTCCATGCCGCCGATTCCGCTCGAATACCAAGGCCGCGACGTCGTTGCCCGCTTCTACGCCAGCATCTTCGGCGCCGGCCGGGCATACGACTTGATGCCCACCCGGGCCAACGGCCAGCAGGCATTCGGCGCCTACCTTTGTGCGCCCACCGGCGGTATCCGCCATGGGGCCGGCCTGCTTGTGCTCACGCTCACCGGCGACAAGATTTGCGCCCTGACTCGCTTCGATAACGACATGCTCCCAGAGTTCGGACTGCCCCGATCTCTGCCGGCCTGACCGCTGGCTTATGCGCTAATCGCAACTCGGAAAACAGGATTCCTCGTCGAATAGCAGGAACCGAAATCGAAAGGCGGACAACACATGAACACACCCCCGATCGTGTCGGCGCAGGAGTGGAAGACCGCGCATCAAGAGCTGCTGGTGCAGGAGAAGGAAGTGATGCGCGCGCATGATGCGCTCGCCGCGCAGCGACGGCGGATGCCGTGGCTGGCTGTCGACAAGGACTACGAGTTCGATGGACCCGAAGGAAAGGTCAACCTGCTCGGCCTCTTTCAGGGCCGGCGTCAGCTCCTGATCTACCGGGCCTTCGTCGGGCCCGACATCGACGGCTGGCCGGACCACGGTTGTCGCGGCTGCTCGATGATCGCCGACCACATCGGCAACCTGGCCCACCTCAACGCCCGCGACGCGACGCTGGTGTTCGTCTCGCGTGCCCCGCAACCGGGCATCGCGCGTCTCAAAGAGCGGATGGGCTGGCGGATGCCGTGGTACACGATCACCGACAGCTTCGACGTGGACTTCGGCGTGGACGAATGGCACGGCACCAACGTGTTCGTCCACGACAGCGACCGGGTCTACCGGACCTACTTCATCAACAACCGCGGCGACGAGGTGCTGGGCAACACCTGGAGCTTTCTGGACCTGACCCCGCTCGGCCGCCAAGAGACCTGGGAAGACTCGCCGGAGGGCTACCCACAGAGCCCGCCGTACGAGTGGTGGGACTGGCACGACACGTACGGCGAGCACGAGCCATCGCGGTGGTTCGGTGAGCCCGACCCGAACGATCCCAACGACCAGCGGCCGCCGCGCTCCTGAACCGCCGGCAGTAAGTTCTTCCGGAACGGGAAACCGGAAGGGAGACGGCATGCCGGGTGCGACCAGCGACGTCTGGGAGGCGATGTCGACCGCGCGGACGATCCGACGGTTCACCGACGAGCCGGTCGATGACGCGACGTTGGAGCGTTGTCTGCAAGCGGCGATGTGGGCACCCTCGGGTGCCAACGCGCAGGCATGGCGTTTCGTGGTGTTGCGCTCCGCTGAGCAGCGGGCGGTGGTGGCCAAGGCCGCGGCCCACGCCCTGGAAGTCATCGAGCCCGTCTACGGAATGAGCCGTCCCGCCCCCGACGATGACAGCCGACGCGCCCGCACCAACCGAGCGACCTACGAGCTGCACGACCGGGCCGGCGAGTTCACGTCGATCCTGTTCGCGCAGAAGCACTTTCCGACGGCGTCTGAGCTGCTACTCGGTGGTTCGATCTTTCCGGCGATGCAGAATTTCCTGCTGGCCGCGCGCGCCCAGGGTCTGGGAGCGTGCCTGACCAGCTGGGGCGCCTACGGCGGCGAACAGGTGCTGCGGGACGCCGTCGGCGTGCCCGATGACTGGATGCTGGCCGGCCACATCGTGATCGGCTGGCCGAAGGGGCGGCACGGGCCGGTGCGGCGTCGGCCGTTGAGTGAGGTGGTCAACGTCGACCACTGGGACGTGTTCGCGCACCAGCAGGGATGAACCGGCCGGCCCTGTCACTCGTGATCCGGACGACCGGAGCATTCGTCACAACGGAAGGCACACGTGAGCGGTATTGGGCAGGGGATCAGCAGGTACGGGCTGGCGCTGGTCTTGGCATGGATCGGATTCGGCAAGTACATCAAGATGGAAAGCCGGGTGCTGATCGAGCACAGCCCGTTGATGAGCTGGGTCTACGACGTTTCAGCGTCAACACCGTGGCACGAGGGCTGGGAACGCTGGAGATCGTGGCGGCGCTTCTGATCGTCACGCGACCGGTGTCAGCGCGGTTGTCGGCGATCGGCAGCGCACTGGCGATCGTGTTGTTCTGCGGGACGTTGAGTTTCCTGTTCACCACGCCCGGGGTGGTCAGCCGGTTCGCCGGGCCGATGCCGGTGCTCTCCGCGCTGCCCGGCCAGTTCCTGCTCAAAGACGTTGTGCTGCTGGGTGTCGCGGTCTGGACCCTGGGCGAGGCCCTACAGGCACACCGGGCGTCGTCAGCTCTTGATGCCGACGGTGATCAGGTCGGAGATCGCCCGCGTCCATAGCGGTCGCCGCACCCGATGCTGCTCGACGATGGTGAACCCGGCGCCTTCGAACAGCCGTCGCATTTCGGCGGATGTCGGATTGTGCGCCGGTGTCCACCTGCTGCTCGCAGGTATGAGCGGCTGCCGGGCACTCATCGTCGACACGGCGACCAACCCTCCGGGGGCCAGCACGCGGTGGAATTCACGCAGCGCGGCCGGCTGATCGAAGAAGTGAAAAGCCGAGGTCGTCACGACCGCGTCGAGGGTCCCGTCGTCGAAGGGCAGCCGTTCGGCAGGGCCACGCCGCCAGTCGACTTCGCTCGATCGGGATTGGGCTTGTTTGAGCATGCCCTCGGACATGTCCACGCCGTAGACCGCAGCGGGATGCAGGTCGCGCTGGATCCGATCGGCCAGAATCCCCGTGCCACAGGCGATATCGGCTACCCGCGCCGACTGGTGGTCGCGCAGTTGCGCGACCACCTCGTCGTGCGCCGGGCGGTAGACCCACTGCTGCAGGAACGGCAGGTTGTAGGCCGGGGCCGCTACGCCCCAGAACCGCGTGACGACGTCATTGAAACCGCGACGTTGCGGTGCCTGCTGCGTCACTTGGTCGAGGTGTAGTAGATCGTGTCGGCCATCGACACCGAGTCGCTGGTCTGCGGGACCGGCGGAAGGCCATGCTCGGCCAGCAGCTGGCTCATCGGCTGTCCGCTCGAGCGCCAGCCCAACCCGTTCAGGTAGTCGGCGACGTCGTTGCGGTCACCCTGATAGCCGAGTTCCTCGAAGTTGAGGTCGAAGCCGTGTGCGCGCCACTTGTCGGTGGCCTGCTGCATCAACTCGCGCGCCTTGTCCTGATCGACGTCGGGCATGTCCGGGATGGCCTCGGTGGCCAGCCGGCTGCCGTCGGCGCTGAGCGCAGCGATGTTGTCCAGCAAGCGGTCCTGCGCCTCCGGTGGCAGATAGCCGAGCAATCCCTCGGCAATCCAGGCGGTCGGCTGGGCCCGGTCGAAACCGGCTTCAATCAGCGCGGCCGGCCAGTCGTTGCGCAGGTCGATGGCGACCGTCCGACGGTCGGTGGTCGGGCTGGCGCCCAGATCGGACAGCGTCTGGGTCTTGAACGCGATCACCTCGGGCTGGTCGACCTCGAAAACGGTTGTGCCGGTGGGCCAGTCCAGTCGGTAGGCGCGGGCATCGAGACCGGAGGCCAGGATGACAGCCTGGCGAATGCCGGCCTGGGTCGCGTCGGCGAAGAACGCGTCGAAGAACCGGGTTCGGGCGGCCATCGCGTCGGGCATCTGCTGGAGCTTCCAGGTGGAATCGTCGGCGTCGACGTCCGCGGCGTTCAGAGTCTCCGGAGGCCCAGCGGGTGAGGAAATCGACGCCGACGGCGCGGACGAGTGGCTCGGCGAACTGGTCGTGGATGATGGGGTTATCGGCCTTAGTGGCGACGGCCCGGGCTGCGGCCACCATGGTCGCGGTGGCTCCAACGCTCGTGGCGAGGTCCCAGGTGTCGTTGTCGGTGCGCGGCATTGCGTGCTCCTTGGTTTAGTCGGGACGGTATTTAGTTAGCATAACAAGTATTTAGCCGACCTATCAACTTCGGTTGAGTTGCCAGGCGTCGGCGCTGATCGCGGCCGTGACCTGGGCAATCCGTCGTCCGACGGCGTCGATCCGTCGGCGCGACAGCGCCTTCAGCGGGTGGACGGCAACGATCATGGGCACCCGGCCGCGGTGATCGAAGACCGGCGCGGCGATGGTCGCGACCGGCCGCTGCTTGACGTGCAGTGTCGTCGTCGGGCAAAAAGCCGATGGTGGTGAATTCCATCAGCAACTGATCGGTGATCTCGCGGACGTGATCGGGCAGTCCGTCGCTGGGCAGTGTCTCCATGACACGAGCCGCGTGGGTCAGGGCTGGCGTGGTGCAGTCCACATCGAATCCGCGCTGCCGGGTGCGAGCCAGTACCTCGTGGAGGCGACGGGCGAGTACCGGGTTGGAGGCTGCGCTGCGCTCGATCCAGGCCTGCTGCTCCTCCGCGGTGTCCCACGCGGCGAAGGCGACTCCGAACGGCGGGGCGTAGCGGATCCGCTCGCCGGGTGCGCCGATGGACCGCTGGCCGGCGTCCTCGAACGAGGTGATCACCAGTGAATCGCCGACTCGTTCGACAACCGAAGTGGCATAACCGAATTCGTTGGCAAGATCGAGCGCCGCCGTTCGGGCCGCATGCGCCATCGGCCGGGCCGTCTCAACCCGCGTCGCCACCACCGCCAGCGCCGGCCCCAGCGAGTAGGTCTTGTCGACCGGATCGCGACTGACCCAGCCGCGATCGCACAGGGTGGCCAGGATGGCGTGGGCGGTTGCCTGGGTCAGCCCGAGTTCGCGCACCACATCGGAAAATCGCAGCCGGGCTCGCGTCGGAGCCGGCGAGCAGTTCGACGACGTCGAGAACGCGCGCGGTCGGAGGTGACGGGGGAATGGCTTGACTTCCCTTCCGGATGCTTCCTACTCTGAGTCTCAGATTGTCGAGATGCTATCTCGAATAATCGAGAAACGACCAAGCACGAAGGAGTGCGCGGATGCGTGCGGTGGTGTTGCGCGGCGGTCGACTCGATGTCCGAGAGGTCAACGACCCGGTGCCCGGTCCCGGCGAGCTGCTGCTGCGGACGCTGAGCACCGCGATCTGCGCGTCGGACGTGCATTTCATGGATCACCCGGAAATGGGGATCGACGACCCGACCGGCCGTTCGCTGTATGACGCGGACCGCGACATCGTGCTCGGCCATGAATTCGTCGGCGAGGTCGTCGGGTACGGACCGGACTGCACCGAGCAATTTCCGGTCGGCACCCGGGTCACCTCCATTCCCATTCGCGCGGTCAACGGCGGCGCCGACGGCGTGCGAATCATCGGTCAGCACCCGGAGGCTCAAGGCAGCTTCGGTGAACTGGTCGTTGTCGGTGAATCACTGGCCAAGCCGGTCGACGGCAGCGTGTCCAGCGACGCCGCGGCCCTGACCGATGCGTTCGCGGTCGGCGAGTTCTATGTGCGCTCGGCGCGGATGGAGGCCGGCGAGATTCCGGTCGTCATCGGTGCGGGCGCGATCGGGTTATCCGCTGTCGCCGCACTGGCCGGCCGCGGAATCGAGCCAATCATCGTGTCGGACTACAACTCTGAGCGCCGAGCGTTGGCGTGCGACAGTTTCGGCGCGCATGTCGCGGTCGACCCCGCGGAGCGGTCGCCGTTCGATGTCTGGCGTGAGCTGCGGGTCGAGCGCGGACAGTGGGGCCCGATGGTCGTCTTCGAATGCGTCGGCGCCTCGGGCCTGATCCAGAAGATCGTCGACTCCGTCGACATCGGGACCCGGATCTATTGCGCTGGAGGCTGGTACACCGGCGACTCGCTGAACATCACCGACGCCACCCGGCAGGGCGTCACCATCCAATTCGGCGGCGGCCCGCACCCGCAGGACTGGTACGGCACGCTCGACGCCATCGCTGCGGGCCGACTGGATCCGCTGCCCAGCGTCGGAGCGATCGTCGGCCTCGACGAGGTGCCCGACGCACTGGATTCGGCCCGAAAGTCAACCGGCCCAGCCCGAATCATCGTCCATCCGAACGGAGACGTGAAGTGAGCGAACGCGAAGACCGCCAGGACATCTCGGAAGTCCTACTGCGCTATGCGACCGGCATAGATCGCCGGGACTGGCCGCTGTTCCGCACGGTGTTCACCGACGACTGCGAACTGAACTACGGCGAAGTCGGCTCCTGGCACTGGCGTCGACGCGATCACCGAATTCATGCAGCAGGCGCATGCGATGGCAAGCCACACCATGCACCGGTTGACCAATCAGGTGATCACGGTCGACGGCGACAAGGCGCGAGTCGCGGACCTACGTCGACGCGCTGATCATGTTGGGCGACGGCAACTCCGGAGTCAACGCGGCCGGCTTCTACGACGACGAGCTGGTCCGCGGCGACGACGGATGGCGGGTCGCCCGTCGCCAATTCATTCAGGTGCGGATAGCTCCGGTAGGCCAGCCGTCATGACGTTCGCTGCCAAGTACGGCCCGTGGGCGCTGGTGGCCGGCGCATCCGACGGGGTGGGCGCCGCGTTCGCCGAGGGCCTTGCTGAGCGAGGGGTCAACGTCGTGCTGCTGGCGCGGCGCCAAGCCGTGCTCGACGAGGTCGCGGCCGGTATTGCCGAGCGCACCAGTGCGCAAACCCGAACGCTGGCAATCGATCTCGCGAGCTCGGACGCCTCGTCGCAGGTGGCCGCCGCGACCGCCGACCTCGAGGTCGGCTTCCTGGTCTACTGCGCCGGGGCCGATCCGAACTTCGAGCCGTTCCTGGCCAACTCGATCGAGACCGCGGAGGCGATGGTGCACCGCAACTGCGTCGTGCCGATGCAGCTGTGCCACCATTTCGCGCCGGCGATGGTTCAGCGCGGCAGCGGCGGCATCGTGGTGTTCGGCTCGGGCGCAGGACTGGCCGGCGGCCCGAACATGGTGGCCTACGGCGCCAGCAAGGCGTTCGACATGGTGTTCGCCGAGGCGCTGTGGAGCGAACTGCATGACAAAGGAGTCGACGTGCTCGGCCTCATTCTCGGCAAGACCAACACGCCCGCACTGCGCCGTCTCGAACACAGTCGCGGACAGCTGAGCTCCGAAGACGCGGCACCGCCGGATGCCGACAGCGTCGAGCAGGTGATTGCCGAGGCCTTCGAAAACCTCGGCAACGGGCCAACTTTGATGGTCGGCGAGATGATGCGCAGCGTCGCGCCGATACTGGCGTCGTTGAGCCGCAACGAAGCCGTCAACCTCATCACTCAAGCCCAGGCCGCGGCCATGGGCGCCGACAGCTAGGGAAGGCCGACGATGGATGCCGCCACCGAACTGCGGGAGATCGAGGCGATCAAACAATTGAAGGCCCGCTACTGCCGTTACCTGGACACCAAGGATTGGGCGGCGTGGCGCACCATCTTCGCCGACGACTTCGTCAGCGACACAGCGGAATCGGGCGGCCGGGTGATCGTCGGGGCCGACGAATTCGTGGCCTACATTCGCAAGACGCTCGGAAAGCCGTCCCAGCCCACGGTGCATCAGGTGCACGCGCCGGAGATCGAGTTGCTGTCGGAGACGACTGCCCGCGGTGTGTGGGCCCTCGAGGATGTGGTGCGCTTGGCGCCGGGCGTGAACCTGAACGGCTACGGCCACTACCACGAGACCTACGAAAAGATAGACGGGCAGTGGCGGATCAAGTCGTCGAAGCTCACCCGGCTACGAGAAGACATCTTCAATCCGGTTTTCTAGTCTGCGTGTTTCGCAGCGGATGCGGAACGTCGGAGCCAAAGTGGCGCAACGCTTCTTGCCGTCGTGAGACCCTGAACGCCAAACATCCCAGGCCCCGAAGGACCTGGGATGTTTGGTTTGTGCTGGTCGGTCTTACAGGCCGAGGAACGCCAGCGGGTCGATCGCGGTAGCGGCACCGGCCGCCGCTTCGGATGCGGCCGAGGTCGCCAGATCCAGTCCGGCGCCGAACGCATCGGCTGGGTTCAACTGCAGAACCGCGTCGATGACCGGCGACCAGGTCGCTCAGGTCGACGTTGCCGAACGGCGTCACCAGTGTGTCGGTGATGGTGTCGGCTGCGCCGTCCAGACCCGGGATCGCGGTGTAGATATTCTCCATCCCGCTACCGAGGTTGAGCACGTCGTAGACCGATCCCGCTGTCGGCAGGGTCCCGTCAACGGCACTGGCGTCGGCGAGCGAGCTGGCGTCAGTGGGTATGTCGAGAGGGGCACCGCTACTGGTGACGGTGAACTCGGTGTTGGTGAACCCGAGCAGGTTCGTCACTTGGTCGTTAGTGATGATGCTGCCGATCTCGGTTCCAGTGCCGTCGTAGACGTTGAAGTCCTGCTGAGACAACGACAGAGTGATGCCCGAAGATGGTCGGTGTACCGCCCCCCAGATCCAACAGCGGGGGTGCGCCGAGCAGTTGGTTGACCGGATTGAAGCCCTCCCCGGTGATCAGGCCGGTCACGGAGCCGTCGTTGATGGACGTGAGCGGGTCGAAGGTGATGCCACCGAGGCTGAACGCTTCGGCGCCGATGGAGCTGTCGCCGGCCTGCAGACCGGTGAGAGCGTCCGCCGGGTCGAGCGGGTTCGCGACGTTGATGTTGCCGAACAACGAATCCAGGTTGATGTTGCCGTACGGCGTCACCAGGGTGTCGGTCACCGTGCCCGGCGTTGTGACGCCGTCAGTGGTGACGTCCGGCGTGGCCGTGTAGACGTTCTCGTACCCGTTACCGAAATTCATTGCGTCCAGCACGGTGCCCTGGGTCGGGATGCCGGTGCCGACGTCGCTGCCGCTCTCGACGACGAGTTGAGTGTTGGTGAATCCCAACAGGTTTGTCACGTCGACGCCGGTGTTGATGGTGCCGATCTCGGTCCCGCTGCTGTTGAGGACCTCCAGCGCCTGGCTGGACAGGCTTCCGCCGTCGGCCGGGTCACCCAGCGACGAGCCACCGATTTCCAAGAACGGCGCGGCGGTCGCAAGCGGGGCAATCGTGTCGAAGCCCTCGCCTCCGGCAGCCAGTGTGGGGTCCAGAGTGAAGCCGCCGATGCTGAAAGCGTCCGCGGCGCCGCTGATGTTGCCAACTTCGAGACCGGTGAAGGCGTCGCCGGGGTTGAGCGGGTCGGCCGCGTTGAAGGTGAACAGCGAGCTCAGGTCGACGTTGCCGGTCGGCGTGATCAACGTGTCGGTGACGGTGCCGGCGTCCGCCGACGGCGCTGCGAGTGGCGATGTAGATGTTCTCGTAGCCGTTGCCCAGGTTGAACACGTCGTAGACCGATCCGACGTGCCGGCAGGTCGAGGCGTCGCCGCCGTCGACCGGAGTAACGCTCGCGACGGTGAACTCGGCGTTGGTCAGGCCGAAGAGGCTCAGTCACGGTCTCGTTGCCCTGAATGCTCCCCAGCTCAGTGGTGCCGTCGGGGCTGTAGACATTGAAATCCTGAGGAGCGAGCGGCAGGCCGAGCGCTGTTCCGCCGCCGAGCTCGAGCAGCGGGGGCGAGGTCGTGAGCTGGGCGACGGGGTCGAATCCCTCGCCTCCGGCAGCCAGTTGCGGGTCGAAGGTGTAGCCGCCGATGGTGAAAGCGTCCGCACCGGCGGCACGTCGACGCCGGTATCTGCGACGGCGACCGCCACCTGCAGAAACGCGGTCGTCAACAGCCCGCCGGTGGCCGCCAAACCGGCCAATATCAAGCGATTATGCATAGGTCTTGCTCCTACTTGGTCGTGTGTGTGATGCAGGGCGGGCGTGTTGTTACTTGTGAGTAACGTCACGGGAGATTACTCAGCAGTAATATAGGAAGTCAATACAAAATCTTGGGCTGCTCTCAGGTTGACAGGTAACTGCCAGCTTATTGACAGTGCGTCAACAGGGCTAAAGCTGCAGTTCAAGAGGCTCGAGCTCCGGCTTATTGGACCTTTGATCTGGGGTTACACAGTAGCTCACAGCCGAGGTCGATCCGCAACGGCACTCAGGTCGCACTCAGCCTGAAAACCCAGCTCCGCGAGTGGCGCCGGCCATATACTTCGATCCGATCGGAAACAGCATTCTCTCTAACGGAGAAGCCGTGTCCACTCGCGAAGGAAGTGGGTCGAGCGATGGCAGGAGCGTGCGACGGCAAGGTCGCTCTGGTGACCGGCGCCAGCCGTGGGTTGGGCAAGGCGATCGCGCAACGACTGGCTCGTGAAGGCGCCACGGTCGGGCTCACCGCGCGCACCATGGAGCCCGATCCCAAGTACCACGGATCGTTGCAGCAGACTCTCGACGAGATCACGGCCGCCGGCGGCTCCGCGGTCGCCATCCAGGCCGACCTGTCGAAGTCCGACGACCGGGAACGGATATTCGACGAGCTCATCGAAAAAGTCGGTGCGCCCGACATTCTGGTGAACAACGCCGCCGTGACGTTCCTACGCCCTCTCGACGCGTTCCCGGAACGCCGGGCGCGCCTGATGATCGAAATGCACGTCCTGGCCCCGATGCATCTGATCCAACTCGCGATCCCGGCGATGCGCGAGCGAGGTCGCGGGTGGGTTCTCAACGTGACGTCGGTCGGCGGCGACCTGCCCGAAGGGCCGCCGTTCTCTGAATTCGACCGCACTGCCGGCTTCGGGGTCTACGGCACCGTGAAGGCAGCGCTGAACAGGCTCACCAAAAGCTTTGCGGCAGAGCTGTATGACGATGGCATCGCGGTGAATGCCGCGGCCCCGTCGAACCCGGTGGCGACTGAGGGCGCCGGCGCGCTCGACCTGGCCAAGACCGACACCGAAGACATCGAGCTGATCACTCAGACCGCACTCACACTCGTCACCGCGTGATCCCAGATCGATGACGGGGCGGATCGCCCACACGCAGCCGTTCCTGCGTGAAATCGGGTGGTTGCACTGATCGACCCGTTACTGGACCAGCTCACCGAGCGGCTTGCGCCGCAGCACATTTCCGAGCTGAGCCCGCTGGCCGGGGGCGCGTCAAGCCTCACCTTCGCGGGAAAGCGCGGGGATCAGCGCGTGGTCATCAAAGTCGCTCCGCCGGGAGTTCCACCGATCGCCCACCGCGACGTGTTGCGGCAGGCGCGCATCATCAAGGCTCTGGGTCCGACGTCGGTGCCAGTTCCCGAGATTCTTCTTTGAAGACCGCGGTGATCCGCCCGACGTGCCGCCACTGTTCGTGATGTCCTTCCTCGACGGGGTCAGCGATGAGCCGCTCTTCGACGATTCCGACGGCGGCCCCGAAGACGTTGTCGGCGAACGCTTTCGGAATGCGGCAGTGACGCTGGCTCAGCTGCACAGCGTGGAGCCGGGCGCCGTTGGGCTGGCCGCGGAGCCGGTGACTGGGCCGCTCGACGAAGTCGACCGGTGGTGCCGCACGCTGGAAACGGTCGATCCCGCGCTGGCTCCCGGGTGGAGCGACGTCGCTGACGCATTGCGCACCAGCGCGCCGGCGGCCCTGCCGTCCGCGATCGTGCACGGCGACTTCCGGCTCGGCAATCTGCTGGCCGACGGCAGCCGGATCACCGCCGTGATCGACTGGGAGATCTGGTCGATCGGTGATCCCCGCGTCGATGCCGGATGGTTCCTGATCAACTGCGATCCGCGCACATACCGGCGGCCCACCCGCTATTCCACTGCGGCACCGCCGCTCGATGAGCTCGCGGCCATCTACCGCGAAGCGATGGGAACCGCAGTGCCCGAATTGGATTGGTTCTGCGCGCTGGCGTGCTTCAAGTCGACGGCCACGTGGTCACTGATCGTCAAGCACAACCGTCGCCGGAGCAGGCCGGATCCCGAGCTGGAATCGATGGCGCCGGTGCTACCGCAGTTACTTGCGCGGGCCGGCGAAATGCTCGATTAGCGGGGAATTGCGTCGGGCTTCGTGTCCAACAAGCCTTGCTGCAGTCCCTGATCGATCGGGTCGGTGAAGAACGGACCCAACAGGGACGGCATGGGTTGCTGGACTGGTGCCTGGCATGCGCAAGAGATGTCGCCGAATGAACGCGGGATCAGCGGATGCGGGCACCGCCATCGCAGCGCTTGCGAACACCGCGATGCCGGCCGTGACGAGGACTTTTGTGATCAAGGCGATTCTCCCAATATGGATGTTTCGATAGTACCCGCTGCGGCCGCTGGTGCATCGCGCCAAAAGAGTCCGCTGTCACGGCCCCGCATACTGCGGGCAATAAGCACCCACGCTGGCGCCGACGAAGTATCCGGCGTGGTACGGGATCGAGGTCGCTGCTGTCCATCACCTCTTGGGCGACCTGAGCCTTGTCCGCACCCTGATCGAGTCTGGTGCACACCAGATGAGCGGCGGCGATGGCGGCGTCCGGTGACCGATAGGTGATGCTCTGCGTCTGCCAGTGCAGCCAGGAATTTGTCGTCGATGGGGTCGGCGCGACGGCTGGATCTGCCGCACCGAACGGTCCCAGTAGCGCTGCCGTCATCAATCGTCGCGGACCGATTGCCGACGCCGAGCGGAGACGAAGTGTGGTCACGGTCCGCACATTAGCCGCCGATTTTCCCTCGGGTACCACGTCTCAGCTAACCCCGTGGTAACCCAGCGAGCTTGTCGGCGAATTTCTCCTCGGCCGCCTGCCGAAGCCGCAGGATGTGCTCGGACGGAAAGGTGTCGGGGGCGGGCTCGACGTTCTTCAGCAGCAGCCGCGCGAGAGTCACCTTGTGCACTTCGGTCGGGCCGTCGGCCAGCCCCAGAACAAACGACTCGGTGAGGTACTGCACGAACGGCATCTCGTGCGAAGTCCCCAGCGAGCCGTGGATCTGCAGCGCCCGCGCCGACACGTCATGAAGCACCTTCTGCATCATCGCTTTAACTGCCGAAATATCACCCCGCACCGCCTGATAGTCGTTGAACTGATCGATCTTCCAGGCGGTCTGAAGGGTCAGCAGCCGAAACGCCTCGATCTCCATCCACGAGTCCGCGATCATCTCCTGCACCATCTGCTTGTCGGCCAGCACGCTGCCTTGCGTGTATCGCGATACCGCGCGCTCGCAGATCATGTCGTAGATGCGGCGCACCAATCCCACGGTGCGCATGGCGTGGTGGATGCGTCCGCCGCCGAGCCGGGTCTGTGCCACGGCGAACGCGCCACCGCGTGGGCCGAGCATGTGGTCATTGGGTACCCGGACGTTCTCGTACCGGACGTAGCCCTCTCGGCCGCCGCCGCCGAGCGGCTGATAGCCGAGCCCGACGTCGCGCAGCACGTTGATACCCGGAGTGTCGCCCGGCAGCACGAACATCGAATACCGTTGGTATGGCGAAGCTTCCGGGTCGGTCATCGCCATCACGATGATGAACGACGCCATCGAGGCGAACGACGAGTACCACTTCTCGCCGTTGATCACCCAATGGTCGCCGTCTTGCGTGGCGGTCGTGGTGAACACCTTCGGGTCGGCGCCGCCCTGCGGCTCGGTCATCGAGAAGCAGGAGATGATCCGGTTGTCCAGCAAAGGTTCCAGATAACGTTGCTTGAGTTCGGGCGTGCCGTAGTGGGCCAGGATCTCGCTGTTGCCCGAATCCGGTGCCTGGGAACCGAAAACGATCGGCGCACATTCGGACCGGCCGAGGATTTCGTTGAGCAACGCGAGTTTGACCTGACCGTAGCCGGGTCCGCCGAGGTGTGGTCCCAGATGGGTAGCCCACAGCCCGCGCTCCTTGACAATCTTCTGCAGCGGCGGAATCAACGCCTGGCGTACCGGATCGTTGAGGTCGTGAGATTCCTTGACGATCAAGTCAATTGGTTCGCACTCCGAGCGCACGAACTCGTCCACCCACTTGAGTTGCACCGCCCACTCCGGGTCGGTTGAGAAGTCCCAAGCCACCGGTCGTCCTTTCGCTACTCAGTTGTCGCCGCTGCGCAGCGGCGCGTCACGATTTCCACGATTGCCGGCGCGCCGCCGCCTCCTCGGTCGCGTGGCTGAGCACCTGGTTGCGGTTCTCGAGTTCAAGGGCGGGACCGAGTCCGGCCGCGTCGGCGTTGACCTGGAGTGCGCGTTTCGTCAATTGAACGCCTAACGGAGTGAGTTCGGCTATCCGAGAGGCGATTTCGAGCGCCCGATCTGCGAGTTCCTCGGGTTCGGTGACCTCGCTGACCAATCCGCGGCGGTCGGCTTCCTCGGCAGAGACGGTACGGGCGGTCAGCATCCAATCGGCGGCCACGCTGGTCCCGACAATCCGCGGCAGGAAATAGCTCATCCCCATCTCGGCGCCGGATAAGCCGAGCAGGATCGCCCCGTTGCCGAAAGTTGCTGCGGTCGAGCAGATTCGGATGTCAGCGGCCAGGCAGAGCGCCAGGCCCGCGCCGACACACGGGCCGTTGACCGCGGCGATCACCGGTTGCGGGACGTCGCGGATCGCTTGCGGCAGCGCCGCCATCGTCTCCTGGAAACGTAAGCGGTCGATCGCGGGGTCGGTGGCTTCGGGTAGCCGCGGGCCGAAGTCGCGCATGTCGATGCCCGAGCAGAAGCCGCGGCCGGCGCCGCTGATCACGACGGCGTTGACCGAGGCGTCGGCGCCCAGGCGTGCGAGCGTGTGGGTGAGCTCGTCGACCATGACGTCGTTGATCGCGTTCAGCCGCTCAGGCCTGTTCAGGTGCAGCACGACCACACCCTCGTGTGGCCGCTGCACGCTCAGTGTCTCGGTCGCCGTCAATCGAGCCCCCTTCGTCGCGAG
Organism: uncultured Actinomycetota bacterium; assembly: GCA_963755805.1. Lineage (GTDB taxonomy): Bacteria > Actinomycetota > Actinomycetes > Mycobacteriales > Mycobacteriaceae > Mycobacterium. Next base: position 4,726 of record CAVWLG010000039.1, on the reverse strand, counting down.
CTCTGGAACACTCATTCGCAGAATAGGAGAATGCTATTCTTCGCGACCGCGCTAACGCAACGGGCCTAGACGAAGTCCGATCCGCCGTCGACGTTGACCGTCGCACCGGTGACATATCCGTTCCGCTTGGACGCCAGGTAGGTGGTGATGGACGCGATCTCCTCAGGGAGCCCGGCCCGCCCAAGGTCGCACGGCTGGTGGAAGTTGTTTTCGATCCACGTCATGACGTCGTGCGGGTCGGATGCGTCGAGCCCGTCGGCGGCGAGAATGTCTTTGAGGTTCTCGGTGAAGCTCGCGGTCACAATGGTGCCCGGGCAGACGCAGTTCACCAGGATGCCGTCTTTGGCAAGGCTTTTCGACAGGTTCTTGGTGACGCTGGACAGCGCGGCCTTGGACGCCGTGTACGCGACGATGCGCGGGCTCTGCCGCTGAATGGAGTGCGCTGACAGCGTGACGATGCGGGCCCAGTCCGCGGCGCGCAGCATCGGCAACGCGGCACGCACCGAGCGGACCCCGGACATGGTGCCAAGTGCGAAGGCCGCGTCCCAGTCGGCGTCTTCCATCTGCTCGAAAAACCCGTCACCGGGGCCGATCGTGTGGACCAGACTGTTCAGCCGACCCCACCGCTTGGACACCTCGTCGAAGCCGCCCGCGATCGACGCGGCATCGGTCATGTCCACGCTGATCCCGACGGCGTCGGGAGCGCCCGCCGCGCGCAACGAGTCGACCGCAGCGTCCAGGGCTGCCCGGCCGCGTGCCATCACCGCGACGCTGGCACCGTCGGCGGCCAGAGTCTGCGCGATCGCCAGACCCATACCCTTGCTGCCGCCGGTGACGACGGCCGTCGATCCGGTCAGTCCGAGATCCATTGCTGCTCCTTACAGTCGGTCGTACCTGACAATGTCGTCGATGGTTGCTGCCTTCACCCCGAGTCCGCGCAGGCAGAACCGAAGAGCGCGGCTGCGGACCTCGGCTCGTTCGCAATCGCCTGCGGCCCAGTGTCGTTCGGTACTCGCCCACACCACGCCTTGGATGGACTGGGCTTCGGTCCCGGGATCGACGTCGTGGAACACGCCGCTGCTGACCCCACGGCTCAGCTGCTCGATCAGCGGCTTGAGCATTTCTTCGAATGCGGGCTGGATCAGCTCGGGCGCGGCGAAGATCTGCGACTGCGCCTCCAGTGACAGGCGGCGCAGGTCGGATTTGATGTTCTCGTCGAACGCCAGATCGAGTCGGCCGTCGATCCAGGCGCCAACCGCCTCGACGGGGTCAGCGGCTTTCGCCATTTTCCGTTGCAGCCGACGCTTTTCGGCCTGGGCCATCTCCAGAAAGACCGCGCCGACCACGTGGTCCTTCGACTCGAAATGGCGGTAGAACGCGCGGGTGCTCAACTCGGCACGGTCGAGGACGGCCGCGACGCTGAGCCCTCGAACTCCTTGCTCACGCAGTGCCTCGGTGGCGGCGTCCACGATGGTGCGGCGCACGTCGGGATCGGGTGCCAGCTTGCTCCGCCGCCGCGTGCGGGGAGCGGTCATGCGGTGCCGTCGCAGTCGCTGCTCCAGCGCGCTGGGTGCATACCTACCCTTAAATGAGAACAGCATTTTCGTTTAGTGTTCGATCACTACACAGCGGATCGCCGAGATTGTCAATGGCCGGTCGACCCTTCTGTGCCGACGCAGCAGACAGGGCTGTAAGAATCACAAGGTCACGACCGTGACGTCTGGCTCGCGGCAAGGAGGGCGATGTTGACGGATCTCGAAACGGACGACGGTGTGACGATCGTCCGGTTCGACAACGCGCCGGTGAACGCGCTCGACCTGGACCTGCTCGAGGTCATCATCGCCGCGATGGGAAGCGTGCAGGGCCCGGTGGTCTTGACCGGAGCGGGCCGGGCTTTCTCGGCCGGTGTCGACTTGCGCGCGTTGATCGACGGCGGCCGCGGCTACGCCGAGCGTTTTGTCACGGCGCTGTCCGAGGCCTTTCTCGCGATTTATGACCACCCCGCGCCGGTGGTCGCGGCGATCAACGGACACGCGATCGCCGGTGGCTGTGTCCTGGCGATGTGCGCCGATGTGCGGCTGATGTCCGGCGGGACGATCGGCCTGACCGAGCTTGCCGTCGGTGTTCCGTTTCCGGTGGCTGCACTCGAGATATGTCGCTATTCGATGGGGATATCGGCGCCCCGGGCGGCGCTGACAGCCAAAACGATCGGCGCCGATACCGCGTTGGCCCGCGGATGGGTCGACGCGGTCGTTCCGAAGGACGACTTGATCTCCGAGTCGCTGGCGATCGCACGCGAGCTCGGCCAGTACTCGCCGGCCGCCTACGCGGCCACCAAAAAGCAGTTGCACCGGCCGTGCCGCGCCGCGATCAACGACGGCGCGGCAGCGGATGCTGACGTGCGGGCCAGTTGGATATCCGAGGAGACCCGCGGCCGGATCGCCGGGTTCCTCGAGGCAATGGCCCGCGGCCGCTGAAACGCCGTGAGCCTCTGGATCGCCCACGCCGAGCGAACAATCAGCGAAGAGATACCCGCGCCGCCCGATGTGGTGCGCGACTTCTACGTGGACCTGGACAACATCAAAGAGTTTCATCCTCTGGTGGTTTCGGTCCAGGTCTTGTCGCACAGTCGGACCGATGCGGGTTACCAGAAAACCTATCGGGTGCGCGACCGTATTCCACTGGGGCCGTTGACGATGCCGATCACCTACTGGGCGCACGTCCAGGTCCCGACGCATGGCGACGTGATCACCGAGGCGCGCCAATTCCCCAGGGTCCGGCTCAACGGGGTGGTGAGCTTCCAGCCGACCGAGGTCGGGACCCGTCTCACCGAGCGGCTGACGATCGCGGCTCCCCGGCTGCTTGCCGCCGTGACAGAACGCGAGGCGGTCGATGCGCACGCCGTCATGCTGGCCGGCATCCGCAGCCACTTCGAAAGTCGTTGAGCGTCAGACCAGTTGCGTAGCCGTGTGATTCACTGCGCTGTCCACTCCGATGTCAATGCATACTTCGACAGGTACTTCGTCGAACTCCATCCACCGTCGACCACGATCGTCTGCCCGTTGATGAAACTGCCACCCGGCGAACACAAGAACGCCACCGTGCTCGCCACGTCGTCGACCGTGCCCAGCCGCTGGTGTGGGGTCATCTCGACCTGCATCCGGCGAAACCGGGGATCCTGTAACCGTTCTTCGGTCATCGGCGTCTGAATCACGCCGGGGGCGACTGCGTTACAGCGGATGCCGTGTGCCCCGTACTGGCAGGCGATGTGGGTGGTCAATGCCGTCAAGCCCCCTTTGGCCGCCGAATACGGACCGCCGCGCAGCCCGCCCACGACAGCGAAGGTCGACGTGATGTTGATGATCGCCGAGCCGGGTTTCATGTGCGGCAACACATCCCGGGCGAGCCGAAACGGCGCACGCAGCATCACGTTGAGAAAGTTGTCCAGCGTCTCGTCGTCGGTGCCGTGCAGCGGAGTGGGGCTGCCGACTCCGGCGTTGTTGATCAGGAAGTCCACCCGACCCCAGCGCTCGACCGCAGTCGACACGATGCGCGCGGGCCCATCGTCATCGGTCACGTCGACCGCCACCGTCGCAACGCGGTCGGGATCGCCGATCGCTGCGGCCACTTCGTCCAACCGGGTCTGATTCCGGCCGGTGGCCAGCACTGCCATTCCGGCATCGGCGAGTTTGGTCGCGCATCCGAATCCGATTCCACCGCTCGCGCCGGTCACGATCGCTACCTGCATGTCATCCATCCGTCGTTGTCAGGGCCGCCTGGATTCGGTGTTTGAGCACCTTGCCGGCGTCGTTTCTCGGTAATGCGTCCCAAATGACTACCTGCTCGGGCGCTTTGAAGATAGCGACTCCGTGGGATTGCAGAAAGACGCGAAGGCTGACCACGTCGGGATGTGGTTCATCGTTGGGCACGACGACGGCACAAGCCCGCTCGCCGGTCCGGCCATCGGGTAGGCCGACGACGGCGATCTCCGCGACACCGGGATGGCTGATCAGTATGTCTTCGATCTCTTTGGGTGCGATGTTCTCACCGTTGCGGATGATGATGTCCTTGGCCCGGCCGGTGATGACGAGGTAGTCGTCGTCGACCCAGCGGGCCAGGTCACCCGTGCGGAAATAGCCTCCAGCGTCGAATGATTCGGCGTCGTCGGCAGCGTGAAGGTATCCCACCAGCATCTGCGGGCCCCGGGCGTGAATTTCGCCGCCGTCGCCGCGCAGCGCGATCTGCGCGAATCCGGGCCGTCCGTCGGTGTCCGCGGCATGATCAGGATCCAGCGGAGCGCCTACCGTGGTCACCGGAACTTCGGTGGAGCCGTATACCCGGGTGACGGCGGCGCGATCGAAATAGTCTGCGGCTCTGCGGATCAGCGACGGCGAAACCGACGCGCCACCGCAGACGAACAGTTTCAGCTCCGGCAATCGGGTGCCGGCGCGTTCGGCTGCCGCGAGCAACTGCTCCAGAAACGGTGTCGCACCAGCGATATGAGTGCACCCGTCGCTCTGATGAGATCGACCGCGGCGGCAGCATCCCATCGGTCCATCAGCACGGCCGACGTGCCGAGCAGCAGGGGACATTCGAATGCGTAGATGCTTCCGCCGATATGAGCGATCGGCGACGGCACCAGGAACCGGTCACCGGGTCGCACCTGCCAGTGTTCGCGGAGTTGGGTGATCAACGCGTGCATGGAGTTATGGCTATGTAGAACGCC
>CAVWLG010000038.1:0-128113 GCA_963755805.1 uncultured Actinomycetota bacterium | reverse complement strand
GCTGCACCAGTTGGCTCGCCGCGTTCTCAAGCAGCGGCGGCCGCGGGTGAAGTTCGTCAAACGTGGCGAGCGCGGCGTCCAGGTCTGCCTCGTCGAAAAATTCGCCGCGGCTGATTCGATCGCCTTTGACAGCGAGAAGGTAAGACCATTCGCCACTCGGCGGCGAAGCCTTCTAACGAGGTCCCATAGGCCGTATAGGTGACGACCGCGCCGAAGCCGCTGAGCCGATGCACCGCCTCGATGTGGGTGCTGAAGTCCGGCGTCAGGTCCCAAGTGGCGCGCATGGCTGCTGGCAGGTCACTCGCGTCGATCGGGGCGAGCGTCCTGTGGTCGATGGTTTGCCAGTCTGTCGCAAGAATCTCGTGCCGGTTGAACGCGGCGGTAGTCCGCGCGATGACTGACCACGTGTGCGCGTGAGCGGCCGCTTCGCCAGCGATGTATCGGGCATCGAGTTCCGCAAAGGCGGCGTCGATTTCGTCGAGGTCGAATGTGACCGACGCGACGAGCCGTTCGTCGGCGTCGATCTCGCCGATGGCGAGCATCTCTGTGGAATGCCTCGGGCTCTTCATCGAGGTCCGACAAACCGATGCGCATGAGGGCGAGGCGCTCCCCGCGGATCGCCATGACGGTCGATTCCAGATTCGTGTTCCACAGCTCGGCCCTCGCCCGCATGTCTGCGATGTGGGCGTCTCGACCATGTCGGACTCCGGAGCCGACCACCCGACGGTGATCGTTACTGGAATAGTTGTCGGCCAGCATCTCCGCCATCGCCTGCGAGTCCTCGCGCCGCGTAGTACTCCAGGAAGCGCTCGTGGAGACGGCTTGCCGCGTTTTCCAATCGCCGTGCCTGCGGCTGCAATTCCTCAAATCGGGCGAGCGCCGTATCGAGGTCCGCCTCGTCGAATAGCTCGCACCGGCCAATGTTGTCGTCCCCCGCCGTCAGAAGTCCGATCATTCGCCATTCGGCATCGAAGCCTTCTTGCGTCGATCCATACGCCGCGTGGGTGACAACCGCTCCGAGGTTGCTCAGTCGATGCACGGCTTCGATGTACATCTTGAGGTCTGGCGTGAGATCCCATGCACCACGGATGTACGCCGTCTGATCAGCTGCCTCGAAGGTAGCGCGCAGCCGGTGGTCGATTGTCACCCATTTCGACGTCACTGGGGGCAGCTCGCGCTTGTTAAGGGTGGCGTAGCCATTGGTGATAACCGACCAAAAGTGTGCGTGAGCCGCCGCTTCGCCGGCGAGGTATCGGGCATCGAGTTCCGCAAAGGCCGCTTCGAAGTCGTCGGGGTCGAATGCGACATGGGACACGAGCCTCTCATCGGGGTCAATCTCGGCGATGCCGAGCGCCTCGGTGTGGAATGCCTCGGGCCGCTGGTCTCGGCCGGATAAGCGAACACGACTGAGCGCCAAGCGATTGCCCCGGGTCGCAACGACGGTCAACGTTGCGTTCGACGCTCCAATATCGGCGGTGGCCCGCATGCTTGCGATATCAAAGTCTCGACCGTGCCAGCTACCTGCGCTCACCACTCGGCGGCGATCCTCAGTGGCAACGTCATCGGCGATTAATACCGCCATGGCGTCCCAGTCGCGGGCGACGAAGTAGCCCCAGAAGCGGTTGGCGACTTGGCTTGCCGCGTTTTCCAACTGCGGTGTCGGCGGATGCAATTCCTCGAAGCGGACGAGCGCGGCGTCGAGGTCTTTCTCGTCGAAGGCTTCACAGCGACTCAGCAGCTCGCCTTCGACCGTGAAAATTTCGAGTGTCCGCCACTCGGCGTCGAGGCCCTCTTGCGAAGTCCCCTTCAGGGTTTGGGTGACGACTGCTCCGAGTTCGCTCAGCCGATGCACGGCCTCGATACAGACGTTGAGGTCCGACGCTACATCCCACATGGAGCGAATAGCTGCGACCAGATCAACAGCCCCTAGGTTTTGGAGTGGTCGATGATCGGTGAAAACCGAATCAGGCGTCGTCGCGGGAGGTTCGCGCCGGTTGAACCCGGCGTAGATCCTTGCAATCACCGACCACGTGTGCGCGTGGTCGGAAGCTTCGCCGGCGAGGTATCGGGCATCGAGCTCGGCGAAGGCGGCGTCAATGTCGTCAACGTCGAACATGATGACCGCCGCGATCCGCTCGTCGGCGTCGATTTCGACGATGTTCAGGGCCTCATTTTGAATCGACTCGTGGTCGGCGCCGGAAGCGTGAAATCGCTCGAGAGTGAGGCGTTCGCCTCGACTCGCAATGATTGTCGACGTGGTGTTCGCCAACAATCCGAGTTCAGCGGCCACCCGTGTGGTCTCGACTCCGGCGTCTTGGCCATGCATCACTCCGGCATTCACGACCCGGCGACGATCATCGAGGCAGTAGTCCTCGGCGAAGTCCTGCGTCAGGGCGTCCCAGTCGCGGGCCGAGATGTGCACCGAAATGCGCTCTCCCACAGCATTTTTTAACCGCAATGCCGGAAGGCTGAGTTGGTTGAACTTCGCGAGCGCAGCGTGAATGTCTGCCTCGTCAAAAATTTCGCAGCGGTTGACCATGCCGCCGTCAAGCGTCAGAAAGTGGATCCCTCGCCACTCGGCGTCTAAGCCGTCATGCGTGGTTCCATGCGCGGCATGGGTGACAACCGCTCCCAGGCCGCTGAGCCGATGCACAATCTCGATATAGCCCTTGAGTTCCGGAGTGAGATCCCAGGCAGCGCGGAGGTTTTCGCCCAGATCCGCCGCCTCGAACGTCGCCCGTAACCGGTGATCGATGTTCACGTAGTCCGGTGCCGACGGCGGGACCTCGTACCGGTTGAGCGCGGCGTAACCTGCCGCGATCACCGACCAGGTGTCCCCATAGGCGGCGGCTTCGCCGGCGAGATAGCGGGCATCAAGTTCGGCGAATGCGGCGTCAACGTCGTCAAGGTCGAACGCGACGCGGGCCACGATCCGCTCGTCAGCGTTGATCTCCACGACGCTGAGAAACTCGATGCGGAATGCATCGGGCCGATCTTGGCCCGAAATAGACATACGGCAGAGCTCGAGCTGAACGCCGCGGGTGGCAATGACGGTCAACGAAATATTCGTGAGTCCCAAGTCAATGGCGCCCCGCATGTCCGCGATGGCGGCCTGTCGACCGTATTGAATCCCGGAGTTCACAGCCCGACGGCGATCGTCGATGGCAATGTCGTCGGCAAGGATCTCGGCGAGCACGTTCCAGTTACGGGTCACGACGCAGGCCTTAAGGCGCGCATGCACGCGACTCGCCGCGTTTTCCAGCCGCGGTGCCTGCTGGCTGAGCTGATCGAACGACGCCAGCGCTGCATCGAGACTTGTTTCGTCGAAAACCTCGCTGCGGCTGATCATCTCGCCATCGACCGTCGAGATGTTGATTGCCCGCCACTCGGCGTCAAAACCCTCTTGCGACGTCCCGCGCGCAACGTAGGTGGTAACTACTCCGACGTCGCTGAGGCGGTGCACAGCCTCGATGTAGACGCTGCCTTGCGGCACCACGTCCCACGTCGCGCGGATGAGCGCATTTAGATCATCCGCCTCGACGCGTTGCACCGGCCGATGGTCGATGTTGACCCAATCCGGCGTTGTCGGCGGTAATTCATGCCGATTAAGCGCGCCGAAGGCTCGCGCAATGACCGACCACGTTTGCGCGTGGGCGGCCGCCTCACCGGCGAGATACCGAGCATCGAGTTCCTCGAAAGCGGCGTCGATGTCATCGACGTCGAACGACACGGCTGCGACCACCCGCTCGTCGGCATCGATCTCGAGTACGCAGAGCACATCTGTGAGAAATGCCCCCTCCGGCCTCCGACTGCCCGAATACTGGGCAGCCATTTGAACGAGGCGCTCCCCGCGGGTCGCCATGACGGTCGATGTCACCTTCATGAGCGCCAGGTCGGCGATCGCCCGCATGTCCAGAATCACGGCGTCTCGACCATGTCGGACTCCTGCGCCAACCACCCGACGGCGATCGTCACTGGAAAAGTTGTCGGCCAGGATCTCCGCCATGGCGTCCCAGTCGCACGCGGCGATGTGCGCCAGGTAGCGTTCGCCCACACGGCTGGCCGCGTTGTCGAGCCGCGGCGCCGGCCGGCTGAGTTGATCGAACTTCGCGAGCGCGGTGTCGAGGTCTCCTTCATCGAATACCTCCATGCGGGAGACCATTTCGCCGTCGACGGTCATCAGGGTGACGCCCCGCCACTCGGCGACAAAGCCCTCGTGCGAGGTTCCATGTCCGGCCCAAGTGAAAACCGCGCCGAGGTCGTTCAACCGATGCGCTATCTCGGTGTAGATGTTGACGTCTTGGCCGAGGTCCCATCCGGCACGGATGTATTCGAAACCCTCACCGGGCGCAAACGCTGCCCCGCGGCGGTGGTCGAGGCTCACCGCATCCGATGTCGTCGCTCCGATCTCGCGCCGATTGTGCGCAGCAAGAACATCCGCGATTACCGACCAGGTGCCCGCATGAGCGGCCGCTTCGCCAGCGAGGTATCGGGCGTCGAGTTCGGCCAAGGCTGCGTCGAAGTCGTCAAGGTCGAAGACGACACCCGCAACGATCCGATCGTCGGCATCGATCCCGGCGACGTTGAGGGCATCGTTTTGAATCGCCCCGGGGTCACGGCCCGACACTCGAACTCGGATGAGCGCGAGGCGTTCGCCGCGGGTTGCCAGGGAGCCCACCATCGTCATCGCGAAGCCGACATCAACGGTCGCCTGCGAATCTTTGATGTTGGCATCTCGACCGTGCAAGATTCCGGCGTTCACCACCCGCCGACGATCGTCGACGGAAACGTTCTCGGCCGTTGCTTGAGTCACGGCGTCCCAGTCGCCGGCCGCGATGTAGGAAAAGAGGCGCTCCCACGCGCGCGTTGCGCTGTTTTCCAGCCGCGGTGTCGGCGGGTACAGTTCCTCGAACCGCGCGAGCGCGGCGTCGAGGTCAGCCACGTCGAAGACCTCGCAGCGGTTGACCAAGTCGCCATTTAGCGTTACGAGGCTGATCACCCGCCACTCGGCGTGGAACCCCTCTTGCGAGGTCTCATTGGTCATGTGGGTCATGACCGCTCCGAGTTTGTTCAGCCGATGTACTGCCTCGATGTAGTTGCTCAGGTCGGACGTGACGTTCCACGCGGCGCCCAGTATGTCAGGCATTTCACCGGGGCCAATTGATCGACCAAGGCGTCGGTGGTCGATGTTCACCCAATCTGGCGTCGTCGGTGGAATTTCGCGCCGATTGAGCGAGGCGAAACCTCGCATGATGACCGACCAGACGCGCGCATCGGCGGCTGCTTCGCCGGCGAGGTAACGGGCATCGAGCTCGGCCAATGGCGGCGTCGATGTCGTCGAGCTCGAACACCACGAATCGCCACGATCCGATTCGTCAGCGTCGATTTCGACGACGCACGAGTAACTCGATTAGAATCGCCCCGGGGTCGCGCGCCCGCCGCCCGAGGCGCGCGCAGGATGAGGCGCGCCCCGCGGGTCGCGATGACGACCGACGTCGATGTATCGTGGTTCCGATGTCGGCAGCCGCCCGCATGTTTGCGATCTCGGCATCTCGACCGCGTCGGCGCCCCGCGTTTCGACCCGCCGGCGATCGTCGGGAAACATGTCGTCGGCCAGTACCTTCGCTGAGCGCATCCCAGTCGCGGGCGGCGAAGTAGCGCAAAATAGCGCTCGAGCGCTTGGCTGGCCGCATTTTCCAGCCGCGGTGTCGGCGGGTGCAGTTCCTCGAACCGCGCGAGCGCGGCGTCGAGGTTGGTCTCGTCGAACAATTCGGTGCGATTGAACTGTTGCCTTCCACTGTCCCGACGGAGATTTCGCGCCACTCCGCCTCGAAGCCCTCTTTCGAGGTCCCACGGCCCTGTGCGTCACGACCGCGCCGAGGTTGCTCAGACAATGCACGGCCTCGATGTAGATCTTGAAGTCCGGCGCGACGTCCCACGTGGCACGGATGTATTGCGTCATGTCGCCGGGCGCCGAATTGTTCCACCCCGCGGCGGTCGACGTTTACCCAATCCGGCGTCGTCGGTGGCATCTCGTGCCGGTTGAGCGCGGCGAAAGCCTCGCATGATGACCGACCAGACGCGCGCGTCGGCGGCTGCTTCGCCGGCGAGGTAACGGGCATCGAGCTCGGCAATGGCGGCATCGAAGTCGTCGAACTCGAACACCACGAATGCCACGATCCGTTCGTCAGCATCGATCTCGACGACGACGAGGAATTCGCCTTGAATCGCCTCGGGGTCGCCGCCCGAGGCTTCAAGATGCGCGAGGATGAGGCGCCCACCCCGGGTCGCAACGACCGTCGACGTCAAGTTCGTGAAGCCGACATTGGCGGCCGCCTGCCAGTTTTCGATCTCGGCATCTCTTCCGCGTCGGAGCCCGGCATTTATGACGCGACGGCGATCGTCTGAGGAAAAGCTGTCGGCGAGTACCTGGCTAATCGCCTCCCAATCGCGGGTCGCAAAGTAGCCCAAGGCGCGTTCGGCGACTCGGCTCGCAGCGTTTTCGAGCCGCCGCGCCTGCGGGCGCAGGTCCTCGAAGCGGGCAAGGGCGGCGTCGAGGCCGTCCTCTTCATAAACTTCCACTTGCGGTCCGTCGGAAAGGAACAGAAAGGTGCGACCCCACTGCAATTCGTTCCCGTGTGCGTCGGTCCCTTCGATCACGAGGGTGGACACAAGGCCGTGGGCGTCGAGCGCATGTACGGTCTTCATCCAATTGCGGGCGTCGGGCACCAGTGTCCACAGCTCCTCGATCGCTCGCCCGTAGTCTTCCGCCGACCCGAACGGGACTCGTCGATGATCGGCAAACGCAATCCGCCCAAGCATCGGCCCCGGCTTGTGACGATTGAGCTCCCCCACTGTGTCCATTACGGGCTGCAAGACGTGTGTGTAGGCGGCCGCTTCGCCGGCGAGGTACCGCGCGTCGAGCTCGGCGATAGCGGAATCGAAATCGTCGAGCTCGAACAGGACGATCGCCGAATGCTGATTGTCGGAGTTGATTTCGACGACGCCCAGCACCTCGTTGAGGAACTCCCCGGACCCGCCGCCTTCGCCGCCCGAGACGCGCGCGCGCAAGGATGAGGCGCTGCCCACGGGCTGCGATGACGACGGATGCGAGGTAGGTGACCCCGACGTCGGCGGCCGCTTGCATGTTGGCGATCTCGGCATCCCGACCGTGCCTGATCCCTGCGCTTACGACCCGCCGGCGATCATCGACACAGATGTCGTCGGCCAGTACCTCCGCGAGTGCATCCCAGTCGCGGGCGGCGAAGTCGCCGATATACCGCTCGGACACTTGGCTTGCCGTGTTCTCCAGCCGCGGCGCAGGCCGACTCAGCTGGTCGAATTTCGCGAGTGCGGCGTCGAGGTCCGCATCGTCGAATAGCTCACTGCGATTAACCATGTCGCCGCTAACCGTCGCGAGGCCGACCCCCCGCCACTCGCCGTCGAAGCCCTCGCGCGAAACGCCATGCGCCGCATAGGTGCAAACCGCTCCCAGATCGTTCAGCCGGTGGACAACCTCGACGTAGGTTCGGATGGTCTGGTCGATTTCCAACCCGGCACGGATGTATGCGGTCATCTCGCCGGGCGCGAACGCAGTCACCCGGCGATGATCGATAGTCACGCAGTCGGGCGTGAGGGCGGGCAACTCTTGCCGGCTGACCGAGGCGTAGGTTCCCGTGACCACCGACCACGTGTGCGCCTGGGCGGCTGCCTCGCCGGCGAGGTATCGGGCATCGAGCTCGGCGATGGCGGCGTCGAAATCGTCGAGCTCGAACATGACGATCGCCGCGATCTGATTGTCGGAGTTGATTTCGATGACGCCCAGCACCTCGTTGACCGCGGAGCCGCCTTTGCCGCCCGAGACGCGCGCGAGGACGAGGCGCTCTCCACGCGCGGCGATGACGACGGACGTGAAGTGGGTGATCCCGACGTCGGCGGCCGCCCGCAGGTTTGCGATCTCGGCATCCCGACCGTGCTTGATCCCCGCGTTTACGACCCGCCGGCGATCGTCGACACAGATGTCGTCGGCCAGTACCTTCGCGAGCGCATCCCAGTCGCGGGCGGCGAAGTGCGCCATATACCGCTCGGACACTTGGCTTGCCGTGTTCTCCAGCCGCGGCGCAGGCCGACTCATCTGGTCGAATTTCGCGAGTGCGGCGTCGAGTTCCGCCTCGTCGAATAGCTCACTGCGGTTAACCATGTCGCCGCTAACCGTCCCGAGGCTGACGCCCCGCCACTCGGCGTCGAAGCCCTCGTTCGAGACGACATGCGCCGCATAGGTGCAAACCGCTCCCAGATCGTTCAGCCGGTGGACAACCTCGGCGTAGGTCCGGATGGTCTGGTCGATTTCCCACCCGGCATGGATGTATGCGGTCATCTCGCCGGGCGCGAACGCAATCACCCGGCGATGGTCAATCGTCATGCAGTCGGGCGTATTCGCGGGCAACTCTTGCCGGCTGACCGAGGCGTAGGTTCCCGTGACCACCGACCACGTGTGCGCGTGGGCTGCCGCTTCGCCGGCGAGATATCGGGCATCGAGCTCGGCGATGGCGTCGTCGAAGTCGTCCAGCTCGAATATGACAAACGCAGCGATCTGATTGTGCGAGTTGATTTCGACGACGCTCAGCACCTCCGCGGTGAACTCCGCGGACCCGCCACCGCCGACCGAGGCGCGCGTGAGGATGAGGCGCTCGCCGCGGACTGCGATGACGACGAACGCCGTGTACGTGATCCCGACCTCGGCGGCGGCCTGCATGTTTGCGATCTCGGCATCTCGACCGTGCCGGATCCCCGCGTTTACGGCCCGACGGCGATCATCGGTGACGAAGTCGTCGGCCAGTACCTTCGCGAGCGCATCCCAGTCGCGGGCTGCGAAGTGCGCCGAGTGGCGCTCGGCCGCCTTGGCTTGCCGCGTTCTCCAGCCGCCGCGCCTGACGGTGTGCCTCGTCCTCGAACCGGGCGTGCGCGGCGTCGAGTTCGGCGATCGCAGCATCCATGTCTTCGAGGTCGAACCAGATCTGCAGGGAGATTCGACCCTCTTCGTCGATGCCGTATATCTGCAAGAAATTCATCCTGCGGCGCCCCGGGGCTCGCATCGGCAGTGCCCACCACCATTCGAGCCAGAGCCAGGCGCTCGCCTCGCACGGCGATATCGTGCGCGGTGAGGCGCACGCCGCTCGCCCCTAGAACGCGCCCGATCTCATGTGCCCAGTTTTCCGGTTGGACGATCGCGCCGGCAGCGTGTGTAAAGCCAATGACCTTTCGGTTACTCTCGCTGAACACCTCGGGCGCATATAGTTGCTCGAACTCATCCCAGGCCTGGCGATTAACCGCAGCCGCCACGCGTTTGCCGGCGCGTATGCATGCGTTGTCGAGTTCGAGAACCTGCGGTGGTTCGGGTGGCACAGGGACCGACGGGAGATCCGGCTCGCCAAGGATGCGACGCGCTCTCTCCGCAAGTGCCGCAGCCCCTTTCCGCTCATACAGATCGACGGCCCGCTCGGCGGCGGTGCGTGCACCCGCAGCATCGCCGGCAGCGCCCAAAACCGTTGCCAGCGTTAGACAGGAATCGCCGTGATCGACCAATGCGTCGGTGCGCTCGGCCAGGGCAACGGCGGCCTCGGCGATCCGCCGAGCCTCGCCGTGTTCATGGCCGCGCGAAAGCAACCGCGCCCGGAGAGTCCGCCAAGCGATAGACGCCTTCAAAGCGTGGCCCGCGAGTCGCTCACTCTCCAAACACAATTCGTCGGCCTCGGTGTCTCGGTCGAGCGCGAGACATGTGCGACCCAACAGCGCAGCAGTCTCGGCGGTGTCGGCGTCGAGGCCCATTCGGCGAAAACCGTTGTAGGCCTGACGGAAATGCGGCTCTGCGGCGGTCGGGTCGTCGACGATCAGCTCGACAATGCCGGCAAACTGCTCGACTTCCAGAACGGGCATGGCGCAGGCCCGAGTTCGGTAACCGTACGCCGCGCCGAGTCGATCATCCGTCGGGCCGCCTCGGCACGTCCACGGAAGGCCTCCAATACCGCCTGGCACCGCGTCGATGTCGCTTCGACCGCCGGCGAATCGGTCGTGATTCGCAGCAGCCGCACCACATCAAGACACCGCCCGCCCGCACGTGGGACAGGGTTCGGGCCCCACAGCGCGGCAAGTGGCGCGCCGGCTAGCACCGCATTGACCCGGCGGTGATCTCGCGCACGCCGGGCCGCCGTGAGGGCGTCGTCCAGCGCGATTTCGCCGTCGCCGATTCTGCCGAGGCGGGCCAGGCACGCGGCCCGGACGGTATGGGCGTTGGCTTCGCCTGCGGCATCGTCTAATTCGGCCAATTTTTGGGCGGCCAAGCCCAAAGCGGTTTCAACCTCGTCTAGTCGCTCGGGATGAATCAGCATCGACAGCTGGCCGTCGAAACACGTAGCCCACGCCGCAAGCCGCGGCGAATTGACCGTCGCTTCTTGCAATTTGGAGACCGCACCTGCTGCTGAAGCCACATCACCGGCGGCCAGCAGAGCCTCGCAGCGCGCAACCAGCAGCTCGCCGGCCTGGTCGTCGCGGTCAGGCAGCTCGTCGTCAATCTCCTCCAGCGCGTGCAAGGCTTGGCCGTAGAGGTCGGCAGCGCCTTCGTAGGCGAGGCGAGCTACCGCCTGGTCCGCCGCACGTCGGCAGTACTCGACGGCCTTGGCTGCGTTTCCCGCCCAAGCACATTCGAAGTAATGGTGGGCCAGTTCGGCGAGCAGCTCGTCGTCGGCGCCGGGCTCGTTCTCCAGCGTCGTGGCGATGCGCTGGTGCAGCCGCAGGCGCCGCACCGACGGCAGCTCGGCAAGCAGCGACTGTCGGACGATGGCGTGGTTGAACCGGTAACGGCCGCCCGGCTCTTCGATGACGATGCCGGCCTTGCACGCCTCGTCGAACGCGTCAACCAGATCCTCCTCGACCACCTTCTCCACGAGGTCCAGGGCGAACCGGCTACCGACGACCGCAGCCGCGGCGAGGGCTGTGTTCGTCTCCGCCGTAAGCCGTGAAAGGCGGCGGCTCACGGTTTCCCGGACACCTTGTGGCAATGTCGTCGGATCCCACACGCCGCCGGTCTCGTCCACATGGCGCAGCGCCTCGATGAGGAAGAATGGGTTGCCCCCGGTGACCGACGCCAACGCTCGGGCGAGTTCTTCATCGTTGTAACCGGCCTCGGTCACATATGCGGTCACGTCATCTTCGTCGAGGCCGCTGAGCGCAAGGCGGTTGGCGGTGCCAGAACCGGCACCGCGGTGCAGGTCGGCAAGCATCGCCGCAAGGGGATGGGAACGGTCGAGGTCGGTGCTGCGGTAGGTGCCGACGATCTGCACGCGCGCACGATCGCCGAAGCGCAGCAGATGCCGCAACAAGAGCAGCGTGGGCTTGGCCGCCCAGTGCAGGTCGTCGAGAATCAGCACAACGGGTGCGCCGGCGGAGGCGACTTCCAACAGTGCGACGACGGCGTCGAACAGTGCGTAGCGTTCGGTTTCCGGATCGGCACGGGTTGGCGCGGCCAGGTCGGGAAGAACTTCGGTCAGCCCGGGGACCAAGGTGAGCAATGCTTCGACGCCGCGCATCCCACGGAGCCGGCTGGTCCCGAGGCATGGCACGAGTGAACGAAGCGCCTCCGCAAAGGGCTGATACGGCGCACCGAGATCTTCATCGCAGCGGCCGTAGAGCACTATCGCTTCTAGCTGGTAAGCCTGCTGGGACCATTCGCCGGCCAGACGTGTCTTGCCTACTCCGGGTTCGCCGGCAATCAGCACCGCATGCGTGCCGCCCGCCAGCGCGGTCTGCCAGGCCGATACCAGGCCTTCGAGCTCACGTCCGCGCCCGACGAACGGCCCAGGGCCAGTCAGCACCGTGGGCAGGCCCGGGCGATCGATCGGTGCGTCGTTTGCCTCTTGGGGCGGTACAGCGGTCTCCAGCCGAAGCTCGAAAACGTGCTCGGGGCGCGCCAGATTCTTGAGCTGACGCATTCCCAGGTCGGCGAGCGCAACGTCGTCGGGCAGCGAGTCAACGACGAGCTCGGCGATCGCACCAGAGCACAGGATCTGGCCGCCTATCGCCAGCGACCGCAGGCGTGCAGCTCGGTTGACCGCCCGACCGAAGTAGTCACCGTCGCGCAGCTCGACTTCGCCGGTATGCAGTGCAACGCGGATACGCATCGGGTCTTGAAGGCCCCACGGTTCGTGGAAGATTGCGTCTTGCAGCTCAATAGCGGCGGCTGCAGCCGCCGAGGCCCGCTCGAAGACCGAGAACGTGGCATCGCCCTCGCCACGCGTCTTGATCAGCCGGCCGCCGCGGGAAGTCACGACCTGTTCGACTAGCTCGTCGTGGCGCGCAAGCGCCACCGCCATGGCGCCGGCGTCGGCCTCCCAGGCGGCTGTGGATCCCTCGATGTCGGTCAGCAGGAATGTCACCGTGCGCGTGATCGACGGAAGATCTTGTGCAGCAGGGATTTCGAGCGCAGTATCCTGTCCGACGATCGCTACTTCGAGTCGGCGAAGATCCGGTCCCGGGTCGACCCCCAGTTCGTCGGCGAGTAGCGCCCGTGCCCGTTGGTACGCGCCAAGGGCTTCGCCCTGTCGGCCGGCGCGATAGAGCGCGAGCATCAGCTGGCCCCAACGCCTTTCGCGTAGCGGCGCCTCGGCAACCGCGGCCTCGAGCTCGCCGATGATCTCCGCGGCCCGCCCCGTCACGAGCAGCGCGTCGGCGCGATCCTCCACCAGCGCGGCATGACCTTCGATCCATCGAGTCTTTTCGGACGTTCCCAGCCGACCGTCGGGCAGTTCGGGAATTCCGCGCCAGAGGGTAAGCGCCTCTTCGAAGCGGGACACCGCTTGGCTGGTGTCGCCAGCTGCAGCGGCATCGCGTCCAAGCCGCGTGGCCGATTTATAACGCGAGGCATCAACCCCGCTCTCGGCGAGAGTCCAACCCGTTCCCGTCGTCAAAACAAAGCCGTCGCCCAGGATGCGTCGTAACGAGGAGATGTGGGTTTGCAAGGCCTTCGCCGCGGTGCGGGGGGGATCATCGCCCCAGAGCACCTCAATCAGAGTTTCGGCCGACACGACCGAACCGCCGTGCAGGCCGAGCATCGTGAGGATGGCGCGCGGCTTAGCGCCCGGGATCATCACCGGCGCACCGTCCCGCCGAACCTGGAGAGGTCCCAAAACCCCCAGCTCCACGGCTTGAAGCGTACTCATGTGACCGATCGTCGGTGAGCAGATTCAACGCGCGGTCAAGATCCAGTAAAACTAGGCGCCAAATCCCGTCGACCTGGCCGACCTCCATGACCGGCTGTTTACCGGGACGCCATGGCCCACAGCCTACGATCGACCCCAATGACTACCGCCCTGACCGACGAACTCGT
This sequence comes from uncultured Actinomycetota bacterium, assembly GCA_963755805.1. GTDB lineage: Bacteria > Actinomycetota > Actinomycetes > Mycobacteriales > Mycobacteriaceae > Mycobacterium. The sequence goes on along the minus strand of CAVWLG010000038.1, from coordinate 114,732 downwards.
CGCCGACGAGGAAGTACCGGTGATCAGCCCGGGGCCGTTGGCGCCGGCGCCCGATTTCGGGCCGATCGACCGATTAGAGGGCTGGGTGGTGACCGCCGTCGTCACCGCGCTGGCGGCGCTGACCAGGACAGTTAACCTCGGTTCGCCCACCGACGCCGGAACCCCGATCTTCGACGAGAAGCATTACGCGCCACAGGCCTGGCAGGTGCTGCACAACCACGGGATAGAGGACAACCCCGGTTACGGCCTCGTCGTGCATCCGCCGGTGGGCAAGCAACTGATCGCGATCGGCGAGGCGCTCTTCGGCTACACCGGGCTGGGCTGGCGGTTCACCGGCGCGGTGCTTGGAACCATCATGGTGGCGTTGGTGGTGCGGATCGTGCGCCGGATCAGCCGCTCGACGCTCGTCGGTGCGATCGCGGGGCTGCTGGTGATCGCCGATGGGGTCAGCTTTGTGGTGGCACGCACCGCGCTGCTCGACGGATTTCTGGCGTTCCTGGTACTTGCCGCCTTCGGCGCGCTGATCGTCGATCGCGATCAAGTCCGCGAACGCCTGCACGTCGCATTCACCGAAGGCCGCATCACCGAGACGGTGTGGGGACCACGACTGGGTGTGCGGTGGTGGCGATTCGGTGCTGGCGTGCTACTCGGATTGGCCTGTGGGACAAAGTGGTCCGGGCTGTACTTCGTGGTGTTCTTCGGGTTGATGTCGTTGGCGTTCGACGTGGCGGCCCGCAGGCAGTACCGGGTACTGCGACCGTGGCTGGGCACGGTGCGCCGCGATCTGTTCCCAACGACGTACGCGCTGTTGCTGATTCCGTTCGGGGTGTACCTGGCCAGCTACGCACCGTGGTTCGCCTCCGAGACGGGCATCGACCGCCACGAGGTCGGCCAGTCGATCGGAAAACAGTCGAATTTCCCGCTGCCCGACGCGATTCGCTCGCTGTGGCATTACACGGCCAAGGCCTACGAATTCCATGCCGGGCTGACGAATTCCGCGGGCAACTACCATCCGTGGGAATCCAAACCGTGGGCGTGGCCGATGTCGCTGCGGCCGGTGCTCTATGCGATCGACCAACAGAACGTTCCCGGCTGCGGCGCGCAGTCGTGTGTCAAAGCGGTGATGTTGGTTGGCACACCGGCGATGTGGTGGATCTCGGTGCCCGTGCTGGCGTATGCGTGCTGGCGGACGCTCGTGCGACGGGACTGGCGCTACGCCGCGGTGCTGGTTGGGTACTGCGCCGGTTGGCTGCCGTGGTTCGCCGACATCGATCGCCAGATGTACTTCTTCTATGCGGCGACCATGGCGCCGTTTCTGGCGATGGCGATCGCGTTGGTCCTCGGCGACATCCTCTACCACCGAGCCGGGCAAGGAAGCGCGGAGCGTCGCAGTCTCGGGCTCATCGCGGTGTCTTGTTATGTCGCACTGGTATTGACGAACTTCGCCTGGCTGTTCCCGGTGCTCACCGGTCAGCCGATCTCGCAGAACACCTGGAACATGGAGATCTGGCTACCCAGCTGGCGTTAACTTTCCGCCGCGAAACAGAACCCACGGCTGCAAGCTCTCGCTATCCACAGCCTTGGCTTCTGGTTGGCGTCGCCGCTGACGATGGCCCTGCAGTATCGCGCGCATGGATGCACCGATCGTCGGCAGCGCGGCGGTGGCCAGCGGCGCGCTCACACGCGGACAACTGCGCTGGAATTACCGGCCGATATTTCCGGACGTCTATATTCCGAAGCTCGCAGACCGGACATTGGGCGTGATGACCATTGGTGCGTGGCTGTGGTCCGAGCGGCGGTCAACGATCACCGGCCGGGCTGCCGCCGCCTTGCACGGCGCGAAATGGATCGACGCGACTGCGCCGATCGAGCTCCTCTGGCGAAACAATCACTGCCCGCCCGGCATCATCGCTCGCGACGAGCGGTTCGCTCCGGATGAAGTCGCCGCATTACGCGGTCTCGCCGTTGCCACGCCCGCACGAGTCGGCTTCGATCTCGCCCGACACCTCACGGGGGTCACGGCGGTCGCACACCTCGACGATCTCGCCCGAGCGACACGAATCACGAAGCAGGACTTGTTAAGTCTGGTTGACCGCTATCCCGGATCTCGAGGAAACAAGCGCGCACGGTTACTGATCGACCTGATGGACGCCGGCGCGGAATCACCAAGGGAATCCTGGTTACGGATCGTCCTGATCAATGCCGGTCTGCCGCGTCCTACCACGCAGATTCGAGTAACCGACGGCCGTTGCCTCGCGTATCTCGACATGGGCTGGGAATCTGAGATGGTCGCAGTCGAATACGACGGCGATCACCATCGCCTCGATCGTATGCAATACGTCAAGGACATCAGGCGCGCAGAAATGCTCGAGTGTCTGGGTTGGCACGTGGTCAGGGTGATCAAGGAAGACCGTCCACGCAAAATTGTCGAACGGGTTTCACGAGCCCTCGCTCGACGTGGCTACACGCCATCACCGCCAGACAGAAGCCTGGGTCGTGGGGCCGCCTAATCCGCAGCCCTGGATTCTCTTTCGCGCGGAGGTCAGTTAACCCTTGGCCAACGCGCACGAGTCGCGCAGCTTCGGCGAGTACGTGATGTCGCCGCATTCGCATTCCCACGTCACGTGTCGGCCCCGACCACACGAGCACGGCCGGCTGGCGACGATCAGGTGTCCCGGCAGCAACCAATGGCCCCGGGCACACCGGTAAGGCCGGCTGTCCGTGTACAGGACGAGGTCATCGTCAGCATCAATAGTCACGACCACAACAGTGACAGCTTCTCGCGGCAAAGCCATCTCGGTGGCTTGATCGTGATCGTTCGGTGTCCTTTCCCGGGCGTGTCGGTGACCTGGCCGATTGACCCGCAACGGATGAGACAACCTCAAGTATTGTTGAGCTCGTGCACAGCCAGGAACTGCTTCCGGGCGAGCTTGCGGCCCGGGCCGGCGTCGCGGTCTCGGCGCTGCATTTCTACGAACGACAAGGCCTGATCACCAGCGGTCGGACGTCGGGCAATCAACGCCGCTACAGCCGCGACACCCTGCGGCGAGTGGCGTTCATCAAGATGTCGCAGCGGCTGGGGATTCCGCTGGCCCGCGTTCGGGACGCGCTGGCCACGCTGCCCACTGATCGTGTTCCCACCAGCCGGGATTGGGCCAGGCTGTCCGCCGAATGGCGTTCGGACCTCGACGACCGGATCGTGCATCTGCAGCGGCTGCGCGACAATCTCGCCGAGTGCATCGGATGTGGCTGTCTGAGCCTGCGGGCCTGCGCGCTGTTCAATCCCGACGACGCGCTCGGCGCCCGAGGAGCCGGGAGCCGTCCTCCTTTAAAAATCATCGTCGCCACCCAAAAATCGAACAACTGTGCGATAGAATCGGTGCCGTGGCGATTGAGGTACAGCAGTCGTTGTTCGAGTGCAACGAGCGCCGAACGCTGGGCCACGGAGCCTGGATCGACATCCGCTCCGCATGGTTGACCGGCGCCGACGAGATGCTCGGCGAACTCCTCCAGACGATTCCCTGGCGGGCAGAACGCCGCCAGATGTATGACCGCGTGCTGGACGTCCCCCGGCTGGTGAGCTTCCACGACCTCACAGTCGAAGAGGCACCCCATCCACAGTTGGCCCGGATCCGACGGCGGCTCAACGACATCTACGCCGGCGAACTCGGCGAACCGTTCACCACCATGGGCCTGTGCTGGTACCGCGACGGCTCCGACAGTGTGGCGTGGCACGGCGACACCATCGGCCGCAGCAGAACTCAGGACACCATGGTGGCGATCGTCAGCCTCGGCGCCACCCGCACCTTTGCGTTGCGGCCACGCGGGGGCGGCTCATCTCTGCGGCTGCCGCAAGCACATGGTGATCTATTGGTGATGGGCGGCTCGTGCCAGCGCACCTGGGAGCATTCGGTGCCTAAGACATCGGCCAACGCCGGGCCACGGGTCAGTATCCAGTTCCGGCCGAGAGATGTCCGCTAACGATCAGTTCTTGATTGCAGCGACCGATTTCACCAGCAGATCGCGAGCCTGTTTGGTATCGACGGGCTTTGGCGGTTGACCCTGCACCACCATCGGGTTGGCGGTGACGATCACCTGGTAGTCGCCGAAGTGCGCGGTGTAGTTGTACAACTCGCCGCTGCGCGGCTTTCCCTGCACGACCGTCTGCAGAACGCGGTGCACGCCCAGGGTCTGGGTGCCCTCGATCTGCGGCGTCTCGACGACCTCGATGAGACCACGCATCCGGCCACCCTGGAATGCGACCTTCTTGCAGTTCCGCCCGGGCTCGGCGAACGGCACCGGAGCGGACGTCTGCACGGCCATGGCGATAAACCGTCCACCGTCGCCCTCGGCGGCCACCGCGGCCATGTTTCCCTGCAGACCCGACGGCATGTCCTCGCCGACCACGAACGACGCACAGTCCGGCGGATCGAAGGTCAGCCCCGGCGGCAGCTTGTGGGTGGCCAACACCTTGGGATCGATCCCGGTTTTCGCCGTTTCCTTGACTTTGTAGCCGGGTCCGAAGTCGGACTTCACCTGGTTGATCCTGGTGATATCCGCAGACGGGGGCGCCTCCGACGATCCGTGGGAACAGGCCGCCAACACGCAGACACTCCCGATCGCAACCGCAATCCGCATCATTCGCGGCCAATCTAACGCACCGCCTTCAGCCGCGTACGGCTGATACCGTTTTCACCAGCAAGTCAGCAACGAACTCCGGTGCCAGCGCCGCATGCGGCGAGCCGGGATCACTGATCAACGTGGTGAACGCGTAGTAGTCACCCAGATATGCGATGAAGGTGCTTGCCTGCGAAGCGATTTCGTTGCCACCTTCGACCGATGTCATGATCTCTACGGTCATTCCCAATGTTTCGGCAGCGTCGATGTGAGGCGCATCGATCAGCTGAATGTGGGCACTGGCCCGCCGACCGGTCATGCGCCACTGCCGGCACTGGGTGACCAGAGAGTGATCCAGCGCCACTGGGCCGGTCGGCGCTGCCGCCACCACCGCGTACACCGTGCCGCCCTCGCCCGATCCTGAAATGCCTTGGGCCCGTTGCCCGTGCCCACCGGCCGGGTCGGCCAGTGCCGCACAGCGCGGCGGGATTGCGGCGCCAGGTCCGCCGAGTCCCCAAATGCCCGGCGGTGCAGTCACATCCGACAAGGGAGCTACCTCGTAGCCGGGTGGCAGCTCGCGGCGTACCCGCCTGATGTTGCCGGGATCGACGTGCCGTGCCGACGCGTTGACCGACGCGGCCGACGGGGGTTCGCTCGGGTGAGCGCATCCGGCGAGCAGCAGGAGCGCCGCCGCGGCCGCCGAACGGCGCATGCTAACTGACGGCCCGAATCACTTGACGCGCAGTGTGTTTGATCTCAGCGACCATGTCGCGACTCAGCGAGAGATCTGCGGGATCGGGTACGTCGATGACGGTGGTGACCACCCCGACGTCGTCGCGCTCCCAGAACGCCCCATAGTGGTCCATGATTGTGCGCATCGCAACGTTGTCGGCGAGCATTCGGCCGGAGAATTTCTGCACCCCGGCGACCCGCGCGGCGACGGACAAGGCGGAAATCAAGAACGAACCAATCCCACGGCCCTGGTAGGCGTCGGCGACGGTGAACGCGATCTCGGCGACGGCTGGATCGTGGTCGTCGCGCACGAACCGCGCATCGGCAACCGGATTTCCCTCCCGGTCGGTCATCACCCAGACGAAGTGGTCGACGTAATCGACCTCGGCGAGATAATCCAGCAGCGCCGGACTGGGCACCCGTGCCGACATGAACCGTCGATACAGCGTCTCCGCGGAGAATCGAACATGCCCCTGCAACGTCCGCGCGCTGTCGCCGGGCAGCACCGGACGCAATAGCAGGTCTGTGCCGTCGCGGGTCCGTACCGGGATCGGCGTGAGAAACGCCGCAAGCCGCTGGCGGGAGGTGCGTACCAGCCGGGTCATGATCCCGGGGATGTGCACCAGTCGCGCGAACGCGTCGCTGTCGCCGACCCACCCGGTCAGCGGCTCCTTGGTGGTCACCGTCGCAGTTCGCGGAATGTGCCGCAGCAGCGCGATCTCACCGACGATCGTGCCAGCCGAAACATGCTCGACGGTCACCATGTCGTCGTCGCCGACGTGCGCGATCTCGGCCGCCCCCAACGCGATGAGCAGGAAAGACACCGCCTTCTCCCCTTGCCGCATCAGAACCTGACCCGCCGCGGCCTGCAACGGTTGCAGGCTGGCCGCCAGCGGCATCAAGTCCTCGGCGGGGCGCCCCTTGAAGATCTCCAGCGTGGCGAGTTCGTCGGCGCGCAGCGTGGTCAGTTCGGTCACCCTGCCGCCCCTGTCGCCGTTGAAGATAGTGCCAAGGCTATGGGCTGCGAGCATGTTGCAGCAAGGACGCGCGCCCCGGCAGACTCACTCTTGTGACCCGCACCGACGATCCGCTGCAGACAACCCGTGACTTGCTCGACCGCGAGGCGAGCCTGCGGCACGGCTTCCTCGACGTCCTCGGCGAGTCGGTGGCCAGCGAAACCCCCACGCTGGCGCAGGTCGCGATGAACAGTCCGCTGGTCGCGACGGTGTACGAACGGCTGTGGCGCCCGGTGGCGTTCTACGTCGCCAGCGGTGTCACCACCGGCACCGAGCAGCGCCGCGCGGCGGGGGCCCTGGGCCTGTCGGGCGCATCCCGGCTGCTCGACATCGCCTGTGGCCCGGGCAATTTCACCGGCAAGTTGGCCGAGCAGCTACCGGCGGGCGGGCTCGCGGTCGGGTTGGACATCTCGGTGCCGATGCTGACTCGCGCCGTGCAGGACAACAGCGGACCCCGTACCTGCTACGTCCGCGGCGACGCGGGAACGCTGCCGTTCGGCGACGAAACCTTCGACGCTGTCTGCTGTTTCGGTGCGCTCTATCTGATGCCCGAACCGTTTCAGGTCGCCCGCGAGATGGTGCGGGTGCTGCGGCCCGGCGGTCGGGTGGCAATCCTGACCAGCTACACGAGTCGCATACCACCCATCCGGTACGTGACCGAGGCGAGCGCGAAGGCGATCGGACTGCGCATGTTCGATCGCGATGCGTTCGTCGACCTGTTCTCCGAGTCCGGCTTGGTCGACATCGAGCAGCAGATCCAGCGCAACTTGCAATTCGTGACTGCCGGCAAGCCCGACCGACGATCAGGCCATTGAGTAGAAGCGTTCGTCGGCACGCGGGATCGCTTGCGCCCCACCGGCGAGCAACGCGTGGGATTTGAAGATGCTGGGCGGCCGCGCTCGGCTGATGCCGGGCGGCGACGAACGTGCGAGCAAAGTTCGTCGGGTGGTGCCGACCCCATAGCAACACGTCGGTATCGCTGTCGTTGCCGAGCGCGAGGACGTGCCTGCGTACCGCGTCGCTTTTGACTATGACGTCCGTCGCGACCGCGAGCAGGTCCGGACGAGGCAGCGCCGCTGCATAGTTCGGCCCCGACATCCGCTTGGCGAGGCGCGCGCCCAGAATCCGGACCGGCCGGTCGTCCACGGCGCCATCGATTTCCCCGTCGACCACCACGCTGACATCCCAGCCCGCCATCGCGCGATCGAAGATCAGCCCGCCGATCGACCTCACCGCGTCGGCGATGTTCCCGGCAACCACCTGAAACTGGTACTTGCCGAGCTCCTCGGGGGCCTCGCGCAGCGATGATGCTCCCGGCAGCGGAAGCGGGCGATGCAGTTGCTTGAGCGTGCTGGCGGGAGCGGCCACGTGTTGTCCGTTCGACGGTTTGCGCAATTCTTGGCTGACACTACGAATATAGAGTAACCTGGGCGGGAGCCAAAACCTAGCTCATCGCCGGGATCCGCTTTGACACCGAAACCGCGGGTGAGCGGCCGCTACACTGCCGGGATACCAAAGAGACGCAAGCCCAATCCCGATCAACGCCGCCGCGAACTGTGCGACGCGGCGATACAGCTGCTCGCCGACGACGGCGCCAAGGGCCTGAGCCATCTCAAGGTCGACGGCCGCGCCGGCGTTCCCGACGGCACCACGTCGTTCTATTTCCGCACCCGCTCGGCATTGCTGCACGCGGTCGCCGAGCGGATGGTCGAACTCGACCTGGCGGCGTTGCAAAACGTTGCCGACACCGCGGCAGTCGAGGACGGGCGCGGCATCCACGCTGGCCAAGGTCGTCATCCAGTCCGGCCGAAGACCCGCAGCTGAGCCGCACCAGGGCGCGCTACGAGCTGACCATTCAGGCCACCCGGGATCCGGTGATCGCCGCGACTCTGCAGCGCGCCGTCGATGCCTTCACCAAGCTGCACCATGACATCCTGGTCCAGCTGTTGCCGCACGGCGCCGATCTGGATCCCGACGTCGTCGACGATCTCACCAACGTGACGCTGACGTTCATCAACGGGCTGATGCTGCGTTTCGTCCATGGCGACCGGATCATCGACACCCCCGAACAGCTCGACGGCGTCTTGTCGGCCATCGTCGCCGGCGTCCTGGCGCAGCGAGCAGCAGGGGCAACTCACCCACGACGGCGCCGCGCTGCAACCGCGCCGCAAAATAGCTCGCCGAATCCGGCCCGTATGATTCTCTACGGCAATAGAGTTGAACGGTCGTCAGTAAGCGCGCAGTCGCGGTATTAAGCGAAAAGTACAAATCGCCCGAACCGCCTCCGACGCTGACACACTGGCGGCATCGACTCGGCGTGCGGCCCATCCGGATCACCGAAGTTGTGGCGAAAGGCAAGATTTCGTGACGATCAGCACCGGCAGTGATGTTCAAGAAGTTCACTACGACCCCTATGACATCGTGGTCAACGCCGACCCCTACCCGACCTTCGCGCGGCTGCGCGAGGAGGCGCCGCTGTACTACAACGCCCAGCACGACTTCTATGCGCTGAGCCGGTTCGCCGATGTCGACAAGGGATTGGTCGATCACGGCACGTTCAGTTCGGCACGCGGCATCATCCTCGAGTTGATCAAAGCCAACCTCGACATCCCGCCGGGTCTGCTGATCATGGAGGACCCGCCGATTCACGACATCCACCGCAAGCTGCTGGCCCGGATGTTCACCCCGCGCAAGATCGCCGCACTCGAGCAGCAGACCCGCGATTTCTGCGCGCAGTCGCTCGACCCACTGGTCGGGACGGGACACATCGACTTCGTCGGCGACCTGGGCGCCCAGATGCCGATGAAGGTCATCAGCATGCTGCTCGGCATCCCCGAAGATGACCAGGAATTCATCCGCGACCACGTCAACGCCCAGATGCGCACCGAAGCGGGCAAGCCGATGGACGCCGACCACGGACTGGCCACCGGGGAGATCTTCGCGGCCTACATCGATTGGCGCGCAACACATCCGTCCGACGACATCATGACCGAGTTGCTCAATGTCGAGTTCGTCGACGAGACGGGTGCCACCCGCCGCCTGACCCGCGACGAGCTGCTGATCTATCTCAACGTCGTCGCGGGTGCCGGTAACGAGACCACCACCCGTCTGATCGGTTGGGCCGGAAAGGTTCTCGCCGAGCATCCGGATCAGCGCCGCGAGCTGGCCGAGAATCCGGCACTGATCCCGCAGGCCATCGAGGAGCTCCTGCGGTTCGAGCCGCCGGCACCGCACGCGGCCCGCTATGTCACTCGCGACGTCACCTTCCACGGCCAGACCGTGCCAGAAGGTGCTGCGATGATGATGCTGATCGGGGCCGCCAACCGCGACCCGCGCCAATTCGGCTCGAACAGCGAGGAATTCGACATCCACCGGGCGTCCCGCCAACATCTTGCCTTCAGCGTCGGCACCCACTTCTGCCTGGGCTCGGCACTGGCGCGCCTGGAGGGACGCATCGCCCTGGAAGAGATTCTCAAGCGCTTCCCGGAATGGGACGTCGACCTGGCCAGAGCCAAACTCAGCCCGACGTCGACGGTGCGGGGATGGGAGTCGATGCCGGCCTCGACATCGTGAGCGGTCGACGTCCGCGGGCCACAGCTTGCTCAGATAATCAACCACCAAGGCGGGAGACAAATAATGCCTGAGTTCGACTACGAAGAGATGAAAAAAGAAGCCGAGCAGTACATCAAGTTCAAGAAGGACAAGAAGAACCGCATCGCCTACATCACCTTCGACCGTCCTGAGGCCCAGAACGCCACCAGCCTTGGAATGCGGCAGAATTACGCCGACCTGATCCACAAGTGCAATGTCGATGACGACGTGAAGGTCGTCGTCATCCGCGGCGAGGGCGACGATTTCGGCAGCGGAGGCGACCTGCCCGAGCAGCGCCCGATGCTGGAGAACCCGGGGATGCCCCTGAATCACGAGCTCGCTATCAATGACGACGACGTCAAGTACCCGCCCGGCGGCTCGTACCGATACCTGTCCACCGTCACCGATTTCTATGCCAAGGCCCGTGCCGGAAACCGCCCGCTGCAAGAGCTTCGGAAGATCAGCATCATCGAGGCCAAGGGCTACTGCTACGGCTGGCACTTCTACCAGGCCGGTGACGCGGACCTGGTGATCTCCTCTGACGACGCCCTGTTCGGGCACCCGGCTTTCCGTTACGTCGGTTGGGGACCGCGGCTGTGGTGGTGGGCCGAGACCATGGGCCTGCGCAAGTTCTCCGAAATGCTCTTCACCGGAAGGCCTTTCAGCGCGAAAGAGATGTACGAATGCGGTTTCGTCAACAGCGTGGTGCCCCGCGACAAGCTGGAAGCCGAAACCGAGAAGTACGCGATGGCGTGCTCGCGAACCCGCCCAACCGACACCGTCGCAGTGCAGAAGACCTTCCTCGAGCTGTACAAGCAACACAAGGGCGAGTACTTCGGCAGCCTGCTCACCGGCATGGTCGAGGGCATGCTGCCGTTGATCAAGAACGACGCCGAAGAGGTCGACCTCACCGGCGGCACCTTCGAGAAGGGCCTCAACAACGTGGTCAAGGACAACGACATGAACTTCCCGCCCGAGTGGCGGCTGAGCCGCTCGGGGCGTGCCAAGCCCTGACGTTTCGAGGTCGGGTATGTCAGCGCTGACCAATATTCGGATCGTCGAGCTGGCCGAATCGGTTGCGGGAGAATACTGCGGGAAGCTTCTCGCGGACTTCGGCGCCGAGGTGATCAAGGTCGAACGCCCGGGTGGTAGTCCCACCCGGGCAATGGCCCCGATCGTCGGCGACGGCGGCCCGGAGTGCAGTGCGGTGTTCGCCTACCTGAACACCAACAAGCGTTCGATCGAACTCGGCGGCGGCGATACCGGGCTGTTGGACCAGCTGATCGCCACGGCAGACGCGGTGATCGGCGAGCTATCGGTGACCGAACTCGCCCATCGTCATCCAGGTGCGGTGTTGTGCTCGGTCACGCCGTATGGCATCGCAGCACCGCCGGAGCTGCACAATGCCAAGAGCTTCAACGTCTTTCAGAGCAGTGGCTGGGGCTTCCACACCCCAAGCCACCCCGACCCGACCAAGCCGCCGCTGAAAGGTCCCGGTCGCTTCCTGGCCGACTACGAGGCCGGCCTGGATGCGGCGCTGTGCGTGGCGTCGTCGTTGTTCCGGCGTCTGCACACCGGCGCCGGTGAGTTCATCGACGTGTCAGCGCACGCGGTGCTGGCGTCGCGCGCCGACTGCGTGCTGGGTCGTTACATCACCGGCGAGATCTCACCGGAGAACACCCGCGACGATTACGACCAGCAAGGCCCGGCCTCGTTTTTCCCCTGTGCGGACGGATTCGTCTACTTGTACATGACCAGCGGCAGTCACTGGTCTGGGGTGAAAAAGCTGCTGGGCCAACCGGAATGGCTCGACGAGTTCGAGGACAACTGGCTGGAGTTCGCGGTCACGCGGACGAAGGTCACAAGGTTTCAGCAGGGTTTTGCCGCGTGGGTCCGCGGCCTGCGCAAAGACGCAGCATCCGAAGAAGCTCAGCGACTGGGTGTTCCGCTGGTTGCCGTGACAAGTCCCGCCGACCTGAAGAACTCACCGCAGTACCGTCACCGAGGCTTTTTCCACGACGTCACTCATCCGGCCATCGGCAGCGCGGTCTATCCCGGTGTCCCCTACCTGCTGAGCGCATCACCGGCCCGGATCACCAGCCCTGCACCGACGCTCGGTCAACACACCAACGACCTCCTTGCCGGCCTCGACGCGCCGCGGCCGCCCGCGAAAGCCGCACCGGCGCAACTCAAACCCCCAAAGGTTTCGCGCGGCGGCCCCCTGGAGGGGGTACGCATCGTCGAGCTCACCAAAGTGTGGGCGGGCCCGTACGCGGGCAAGTTGCTGGCGTTCTTGGGCGCCGAGGTGATCAAGGTGGAAAGCTCTGGCCATCCCGATGAGATGCGCGTGTACGGCGGTACAGATATCAACCATGCCCCCTACTTTCTCAGCATCAATCCCGAGGTGCTCAGCCTCGAGCTGGATCTCAAGTCGAAAGGCGATCTGGACCGGCTGCGCGAGCTGATCGCTGCGAGCGACATCGTCATCAATAATCTGCGGCCCGGCGCGATGGAGCGGATGGGGCTCGGCTACGAACAGCTGAAAAGAGTTAAGCAGGATATTATTTCGGTCTCGATCAAGATGTGGGGCAACGACGGGCCGTTGGGTTATCAGACCGGCTACGCGCCGTGCTTCGCCGCGCTGGCCGGCGTCGCGTCACTCGTTGGCTATCCTGGCGGGCCGCCGCTGGGCACCAGCATGCGATACGGCGACTCCACTGTCGGTGCCGCTGCCGCGTTCGCCGCCGCCACGGCGTTGCTTCATCGCGACCTGACCGGCGAGGGTCAATTCGTCGACGTATCCGCGGTGGAGACGCTGTCGTCGATGATCGGCGATTGCCTGCTCGCCCAGGAACTCACCGGAACGCAGCTGCTGCCCGACGGAAACCGGCACGCCGACATGGCCCCGCACAACTGCTACCCGTGCAGCGGTGGCGATTGGATCAGCATCGCCGTCGCCGACGAGACGCAGTGGCGTCAGCTGTGCCAGGTGCTCGATGCCGGCAAGCTGGTCGACGACGAGCGGTACATCACGCTCACCGACCGGCTCACCCACTCCGAGATGCTCGACCTCGAGCTGGCCGACTTCACCCGCCAGCACGACGCACGCACGTTGGCAGGGCGGCTGCAATCCGCCGGTGTCCCGGCCGCCAAGAGTGCCACCACGCTGGACATCATCAGCGACCCGCTGCTCTGGGATCGTGAGCTATACCGCTTCGTCAGCGATCACCGCGAAGGGCAGCGACCGGTGCTCGCGGCGCCATGGCGAATGTCGGCCGCGCCGGCCGACATCGCCCGCGGAGCCCCCGACCTCGGCCAGCACGACGACTATGTTCGTACCGAGATCCTCGGTAATCACACGATGGAGGAGCGGCGCACATGACCACCACACTCGTCGGCACCGTCGCACTGGTGACCGGTGCCAGCAGCGGGATCGGCGCCGCGACGGCACGGGCGCTGGCATCCCAGGGCGCTGCCGTCGCGCTGCTCGCCCGCCGTGCTGATCGACTGGAGCTGCTGCAAGCCGATATCGAATCGGCAGGAGGCACCGCGCTCGCAGTGCCCGCCGACGTCACCGACGCCGACCAGGTCGCCGCGGCGGTGCGGCGGACGGTCGACGAGCTGGGGCGCCTCGACACAGTGGTGAACAACGCGGGCCTGATGCGCATGTCGCCGGCTTCCGAAGCAGCACTGCAGGATTGGGATGACCTTGTCAGGGTCAACATCCAGGGCGTCCTGTACGTGACCCGCGCCGCGATCCCCCATCTGATCGATGCGGCCGCCGACTCGCCGCGTGGTGTCGCCGATCTGGTCACGATCAGCTCCACGGCCGGCTGGGTAGCCCGGCCGAACACCGCCGTCTACTCGTTGACCAAGTTCGGGGTGAACGCGTTCAGCGAGGGAATTCGCCAGGAGTTGATCGGCAAGCGAGTTCGGGTCGGCGTGGTAGGGCCCGGCACGGTCGACACCGAGATCGGCGACCACCTACCCGCCGACGCGCGCGCGGCCTTCGACCGCCAGACCGCCGACATGGTCAAGCTGGCCTCGGAGGACATCGCCGATGCTGTGTTGTACGTCGTCACCCGCAACCGCAGAGTTGCTGTCAACCACATGTTGGTGCGTGCCGCCGAACAGACCTGGTGATGCCGACCGACCGATGGGTGACCGGCGACCACTTCGGCCTCCCCATGCCCGCCGACCCTGCGACGTTGCGTTCGGACGGCACAACGTTTCTCACCGAGGCATTCCGCGCGGCGGGCGTGTTGGACGCCACTGATTCCGTCAGCCGAATCAGCCAATTCGACGAAGTCCCAGGCGGAAGCACCGGCCGCAAGGTGCGTCTGGACGTCCAGTACGACAAGCCCGACGCCGGCCCTACCGACTTGTTCGTGAAGTTCTCCCGCGATTTCGACGACCCGATCCGCGACCGCGGGAAGACTCAGATGGAATCGGAGGTCCTCTTCGCGTCGCTGTCGCGCGAACCGGGATTCCCGATCACCGTCCCGGCCACCCAGTTCGCCGACTATCACCGCGACACCGGCACCGGCCTGCTGATCTCGGAGCGAATCTCCTTCGGCACCAACGGTATCGAGAAGCAATACCACAAATGCCTGGACTACGAGATGCCCGAGCCGCTCGAACACTACCGGGCGTTGCTGACGACGCTGGGCCGACTGGTCGGCGGCCACCGGTCCGGCCTCATTCCGGTGGGCGACCAGTTCCCGGTCGACATCCAGGCAGCGCAGGTGGGCGAGCGAGAGCCGATCAGCGCCGAGAAGCTGGGCCGTCGAATCGATCAGCTAGCCGACTTCGCCGCGACCGGACGTGGACTGCTGACTACCAACATCGTTTCACCGCAGTTTCTTTCGCGTCTGCGCGACGACGCGCCTCGGTTTTTGGCGCACGAGCCCGCAGTCTGGGACTATCTGGCCGGCCACCCAGACTACCTCGCGCTGTGCCACTGGAACGCCAACATCGACAATGCCTGGTTCTGGCGGGACACCGACAGCGTGCTGCACTGCGGGTTGCTCGACTGGGGCTGCGCCGGCCAGATGAACGTGGCCATGGCCCTGTGGGGTGCGATGTCGGGCGCCGAAACCGAGATGTGGGATCGCCACCTCGATGAGCTGCTGGACGTTTTCGTCTCGGAGGTAAGCCGTTGCGGTGGGCCGAATCTCAGTGCCAGAGAACTAAGCCGTCAGGTGATGCTCTACGTCGGTATCATGACGGTCGCGTGGCTGTTGGACGTGCCCGCGCTGATCCGTTCACGTTTCGGCGACGCCGCTGCGATGATGACCAGGAAAGACCCCGGCATCAAAGACGACGAGAGTGTGCGGGCGCCGCTGCAGATGCTGGCCAACGCGCTGAACCTCTGGGAGACAAAGCGATTCGGCGAGCTACTCGACGGCGTGCTAGTGCCATGACGGGCTGGCGGTCAGCACCTCCGGCCCGTCGTCGGTGATGACGACGCTGTCGCGGCGCAGCACGCCGCCGACACCCTCCTGCCAGACGTAGCCGGTGAGCGCCAGCACCATCCCGGGATCCAGCCGCTCGACGGCCGCGGTCGCCGGCAATTGCCGGGAGACCACCGGCGGGTCGAAGCCCAGACCTAGCCCGTGTGCCACCGCCATCGGTGGCGCCGGTTCGCCGGCGGCGTCGTAGGCGGCGAGCAGATCAGCGGCCCGAGCCCCGGGGCGGCACGCCGCAATCAGCCTGTCCCACAGATCGTTCGAGCGTTGATAGAGCTTGCGGCTCGTATCCGTTGGCCGCGTCACCCACCGGCCAGGTGCGGCCCACTTCCGCGACGTAGCCGTCGGCCAGCGCCCCGGCGCCGAACACGATCAGGTCACCGGAGCGCACCTGGCCGTCGCCGGGTGCCCGCCGCCACGGGTGTTCGCGCGACGTGACCCACGCGGCGTCCTGGGTGGCCGGCGTACTCACCCCGCCGGCGGCCATCGCCTCCAGCACCGCACCCGCCAGCGTCTGTTCGGTCAGCCCAGGCCGCAGCTCCGCGACCGCGGCGGCAATCCCCGCTTCGGCGACCCGCACAGCGGTGGACATCGCCGCGATCTCGTCGGCAGTTTTGGTCCGTCGCGCGATGAGCATGGGCAGTTCACCGTCGACGAATTCGGCATTCGGGAATGCCATCGGCAACAATGTGGCGAAAGTCGGTGTGATCGCATCGGTTCCGACCCGCTTGGCGGTCGACGACCCGTCGATGTTCTTGAGCACGTCGATGAACGTCATCGGATTCCAGGCCAGACCGTAGAGCCGGTCGCGGCCGATCTCTTCGGGGACTCCCTCGTCGTCGGTGCTCATCAGGTAGATCTCGCCGGTGCCGCGCAGCATCACACAGACCGGACCGAACGGCCGGGTCCCGCCGATCCACAACTGCGGCGCCCCGGTCACGTAACGGACGTTGGCCTGGCGACCCAGCACCAGGACGTCGATGTCGTGAGCTTCCATCTGCGCCAGCGCGCGTTGCCGACGGCCGAACCGGAGGGCCCGGGCGTCAGGCGAAACCTCAGTCGCCATAAGGCGATAGGGATAGTCGGTGATCCGGATCGCCCCATCCTCGGTGATGACCACGATCTCCTCACTGCGGTAGCCGCCGGTGCCGTCTTCCCACACCACCGGCTCCAGCACCAGCGTCATCCCGACCGGGAAGACGAAGTTGTCGTCGAACTCCTGTCCGAGATCGGTTCCGATCATCGGCGGCTCGGCGGGATAGATGCCGATGCCGTGTCCGAGGTAGAAGTGCGGCAGCCACGGTTTGGTGCCGCCGTTGGCGGCGATCGCCGCGCGGGCCAGATCACCCGATGTGGCACCGGCTTTGGTGACTTTGAGGACGGCGTCGAGAATGTGGCGCCACTGCTCGTACTGGGCTTGCTGGCGTGCCGACGGCTGGTCGCCGACGATCCAGGTGCGGCCGAAGTCCGAACAATAGCCGGCGTAGCTGATGCTGACGTCGGTCCACAGCACGTCACCCTTGGCGAGTTCACGCTCGTTGGTCAGCAGCGGCAGCGCGAGGTCGCCGTGCGTCGTCCACACCCCCTCGGCGCGCGAGCGCGGCATCACCTGCCAGATCGCCTCCAGCATGTTGGCTGTCGCACCCAGTTCGAATGCCCGGCGCACCAATTTGGCCGACAGGTCGGTCTGCCGCACACCGGGTGCGAATTGTTGTTGGACGTCGACCATCGCGCGTTCGGTGATGCGACTGGCCTTGCGCAGGCAGGCGACCTGGTCCGGTGTCTTGACCAGGTTTGACGCTCCGATCACGACCGCGGCCTCCGAGGGCGGACCGCCGGGGAAGATCCGCTGCGGCGTTGCGGCGCATTGCCCCGGTCATCTCGTCGACCGCAACGCTGGCTCCCGGCGGAATCAGCTCGGCGATCACCCGCGCGAATTGCTCGACGCCCTCGTCCAATTCGAGGTAGAGCGCATCGTGCAGATGATCTTGCGGCACTTGGGATTCCGACGCGGCGCCGCCCCGGAACGGTAGGAACAGATGCGGATGCACGTCGTCGGCCAGCACGATCGCCACCGGGCGCTCGACGTGCGACAGCCCGGCGTCCAGCACCGGCCAGCTGGCACCGGTGGAGTACACCACGTTGTCGTTCATCAGCAGGATCAGCGCGTCGACGCCATGGTCGGCCATCGCGCCGCGAAGCCGGGCGCTGATGTCGCGATGCATCCGCGCAAAGTCAGGCTCGTCGGGAATGACGAAGCTCTGCAGCCCCGAAGATGCTGTCATCTCAGACACCCAGGAATTTTTTGATGTTGCCGCTGACGATGCGAGCAGCATTGTCCGGACCGACGGCCTCGACGACCGAGGCCAACGATTTCTCCGAATAGCCGTAGCTGCTCTCGTTGTGCGGGTAATCGCTGGACCACATCACCTTGCCCACACCGATCTCGTCGATCAGCTTCAGACCGAGCGGGTCGACGATGAACGACGCACTCATGTGGGTGTCCCAGTAGTAGCGAATGTCGTGCTCCAGCCGGTGATCCAGCATGTGCTGATAGGACGCCAGCACATGCTCGGCGTCTTGCAGGGCCGGCGGTATCCACGCGATCCCACCCTCGAACCAGCCGATCCGTAGACTCGGGTGGCGATCAAGAATGCCACCAAAGATATACTTGGAGAACATTTCCCGGAACCCGTCGATGTTGACCATCATCGCGACCGCGACGTTGTTGACCTCGCACGGCGCCTTCGGCGGGGTCTCACCGATGTGATGGGTGATCGGCAGGCCGGATTCCTCGATCGCATCCCAGACCGGGCGCATCGCACTGCACGCGTAGTCCATCATCACGCCGTCATCGCCGTTGCCCGGGTTGAGTGGTAACAAGAACGTCTTGAGGCCAAGCGATTTCAGCTCGGCCAGGGTGCGCCGGGCGCCGTCGGCATCCCACCAGTTGATCAAGCCCACACCGAGGAAGTGGCCGTCGGAGCGGTCCTGCAGATCGGCGAGGTAGGAGTTGTAGATCCGGAATACCCGCTCGCGCATCGGTTTGTCAGGGAACCCGAACATGGCCAGCAACGCGTTGGGGAACGCGAGTTCGCGGTCGACGCCGTCCTCGCGCAGTTCCCGGATCCGCGCCTCGATGTTGTTGGTAGCGGCCCCGGCCAGGTCGTCGTACTGCATCAGCACCGCACTGAACACGTCCGGCAGAAACGACTGTCCCTGATGGCCAATCTGGTAGGCGCCGTCTTCGTACCAGATCCGCGGCGCACCGTCCTTGAGGTCGTCCGGAAGGCGCTCGTAGAAGATGTCGGCGGCCAACGAGATGTGGGTGTCGGCGGAGAACACTTCGGTGCCCGCGGGAAGGCCGACGTCTCCCTGGGCCTGGCCGTGCCGGTTCTTCGGTGCACCGAAGCCGCCGGCCGGATAGAGCGTGTTGACTTGGGTCATTGTTCCGGCGCACTCAATCAGTTTCAGATCCGTCAGATATTTGCAGGTTAGCCCTTTGGACAGCCCCGGCATCGGCAGTCTGGATATCTCTCGTCAGGTCGTGGGCACCGACCATCTGACGGGCAACTCATACATCCCATAGGCCAGTGCGTCGTGTTTGAACGGCAGCTCCTCGACCGGGGCCGCCAGCCGCAGCGTCGGGATTCGACGCAGCAGCGTGTGCAACACGATCTGCAGTTCCATCCGGGCCAATTGCTGCCCGACGCATTGGTGCCGGCCGTAGCCGAAGCCGACGTGCGCGTTGTCCTCGCGCCGGAGGTCCAGCTGGTCCGGGTTGGGGTACCGGCGCTCGTCCCAGTTCGCCGGTGGAACGTCGAGGATGATGCCCTCCCCGGCCCGGATCACCTCGTCGCCGATCTCGATGTCCTCGGTGGCGATCCGCCGCTGACCGGTCTGGATGATGCTGAGGTAACGCATCAGTTCCTCGACGCCCATGGCGATTACCTTCGGATCGTCGGTGTCGCGTAACAGCGCCAACTGATCGGGGTGCTCCAGCAGCGCGACGATCGCCAGGCTGATCATGTTGGCGGTGGTCTCGTGCCCGGCGATCAGCACGCCGGTGGCCAACTGAGCCGCCTCCCGGACACTGAGCTCCTCGGCATTGACCCGCTCGGCGAGGTCGCCCACCAGATCTTCGGTCGGGTTCTCCTTCCGGGTGCGCACCAGCTTGGCGATGTATCTCGCCAACGCGGTGGCGCCTTCGGCCGACTCCTCGGCGCTCGCGTAGCGGCCCATCCCCCTGCTGGCCTGCTGCTGAAAGAATTCCGCATCCGAATACGGCACGCCCAGAAGCTGACTGATCACCAACGACGGCACCGGCAATGCCAGCGCGTCGACCAGATCGGCCGGCTGAGGACCCGCCAGAATTGCGTCGATGTGGTCGTCGGTGATCTTCTGGACGGCCGGCCGCAAGCCTTCGACCCGCTTGAAGGTGAAGGGCTTGGACAGCATGCGCCGAAACCTGGTGTGCTCCTCGGCATCTGCGGTGAACACCGAGCGCGGCCGTTTGTCCACGGTGGCCAGCATGCCCTCGTTCCAGTGCGGATAACCCGGCTTGCGATCGTCGACGCTGGCTCGGGCATCGGTGAACAACGAGCGGATCGCGTCGTACCCGGTGATCAGCCACGGGGTGCTGCCATCCCAGATCCGCACCCGGCTCAAGGGCTTGACGGCGTTGAGCTCCAACGCAATTGGCGCCGGAGCCAATGGGCAGCCCGCCGCCCGGGGCATCGGGTAGTCCGGAATGTTCGAGGCAACACCGTCGGGGTGTCCGGTCAACGTGTCAGACATAACGCTCCTTCTCGAACTCAGTCAGTGCGGCAGCGAAGCCTGCGCCAGGTGTACCGGCGCCCGCCACAAGCCGACGATCGCGTCGATCAGGCCCTCGGCCGCGATGGGCCAGGCCGATCGTGATCGCGGACCGTGTTCGGCGAGCTCGCCTTCGTGTTCGGCACAGGTATGCATCAGCAGGTTGCGGGCCATCACCATCCGCTCGAAGCGGACCCGCGCTGGGAAGGTCGGGCAGGCATCGGTTGATGCCGTCGATCGCCCGCACCAGCACCGTCGACCCGAGGGCATCCTTGGTGACCACCTGCCGATAGGTCGGATCGGCCATCGCCTGCGCGGCGAAGCGGGCATACCAACTCGGATTTCCCAGCGCGGTCAGGTGAGCGGTGAGCGGGCGCACCAAGATGCCCACCCAGTCGCGCAGTTCCGTCGAAGTCGCGACGCCGGCCAGCATCTGCGCGCGCAATTCCTCGATCGGAACGCGATGTTTGCTCTCGATCGCCCGCAGCAGGTCGGTCCTGGTGCCGAAGTGGTAGCACGCTGCGGCGTTATTGCCCTGACCAGCCGCCTCACTGATTTGCCGATTGGACACCGCGTGCATGCCGCGCTCGGCGAACAACCGCTCGGCAGCCGACAAGATCAGCTTCCCGCGTGCCCGTCGATCGGTCGTTGCGCAGGACTCTGGCCGCGGTCACCGATTCAGTGAACACCCAGCTCCGAGTTAAATCAAGCAGTTTATTTAAGGTCTGTAAGGTCGGCTAAAAGCTTTGATCGGGCACTGGCCATGCCGGACGTATATAGTCAGTCGAACTGCTGCGCTCCGACTTCGACACTCAATTCCACCGACGGCCAATAACTTATTGCGGATAACCGACGCGGCACCTCGAGCTTCGCATCACATCGGAGGAGACGTTGCCGCGCAATCTGGTCACCCGCGTCGCCACTCGATTGATGGAGACGACGGCGTCGACGGTTGCCGATGTCAACGAGCAAGTTCTTGCCGAGCTTGTCGAGCACCTCGATATTGATTGCGCGTTTCTGCGGCATAACGACCATAAGATCCGGGTGTCGAAACTGGTCGCGATCTGGCCACCCCGGCGCGACAGCTCGAATCCGGATCCGACTGCGGTCGCTCACTTCAGCAGTGCCGACCCGGTTCTGGCGTTGTGCGAGCACGGCAAGAAGCTGACGATTGTGCGGCCGGAACCATCCGATGCCGCCATCGCGCGTTGGGCGGCCGCCGCGCAGGAACGCTGGGGTCTCGATGCCCCGAAGTTCACCTCTCCCTCGGTGGTTGCGGCTCCGCTCATGTCCGGCGGTGTCACCACGGGGCAGCTGACGTGTGTGAAATTCAAGAAAAAGAAGTGGCGGACTGATGAACTCAACACCATCCAAACCGTCGCGTCCTTGCTGGCCCAACTGCAGGCTCGCATCACCGCCGAAGCGAAGCTCCGCAACCTGGCCGAGCACGATGATCTGACCGGCCTGCACAACCGCCGCGCACTGATGGCTCATCTGTCCGAGCGCCTTGCTGCGGGCAAGCCCGGCCCTGTTCCGGTGCTGTACCTCGACCTCGACCGGCTGAAGTCGATCAACGACTACCTCGGTCATACCGCCGGCGACTGGTTCCTCCGGACATTTGCCGAACAGCTTCGGATGAAAGCCGGCGTCAATAGCATGACGGCCCGCCTGGGCGGCGACGAGTTCGTCGTTGTGCCGGATCGGTCCATGTCGATCGAAACAGCGGAAAAGACCGGCGAAGAACTGTGCGCGGCGCTGCGCGATCGCATGGCGCTCGGTGGCCACATGATCACTCGCACCGTCAGCGTCGGCGTCGCGGTCGGCACCCCGGGACGTGACACCACCAGCGACCTGTTGCACCGCGCGGACGAGGCCGTCTTGAGCGCCAAGCGGGCGGGCGGCAACAACGTGGCGGTCTCCAGCGACGACATGTCGCTGCAGCGCCTGTTCCGCAACGACATTGAGCTACACCTACGCGGCGACATCGACAACGAAGCGTTGTTGCTGCACTATCTGCCCGAGGTCGACCTGTGGACCGGGGCGATTGTGGCCGTCGAGGCGCTGGTCCGTTGGCGACATCCGACCTGGGGACTGCTGCTGCCGGAGTCGTTCATCGGCGTGGTCGAATCCGCCAACCTGGGTAACGATCTGGGTCGCTGGGTGATGCGGACGGCGATCGCAGAGTTCAGTCGCTGGCGTTCGCGTGGCGTCGGACAGAACACCACGTTGCGCATCAATGTGTCGCCCGCCCAACTGATCAACCGAGGGTTTGTCAGCAACGTCGCCGAGACCATCGACGAGTTCGGCCTTGATGGCGGCTCGGTCTGCCTGGAAATCACCGAGCGGGCCGTAGTTCGCGACATAGACACCACCCGCAAGACGCTCGAGGCACTCAAAGAGGTCGGCGTTCAGATCGCCATCGACGACTTCGGCACGGGCTATGCCGTCTTGTCGCACCTGAAATCGCTGCCGGTCGACATTCTCAAGATCGACACGTCTTTTGTTCGCGACCTGGGCACCAGCAGCCGCGATCTGGCGATCGTGCGGGCCATTATCGGGCTCGCCGAGGCCTTTGACCTGCAGCTGGTGGCCGAAGGTGTGGAGACCCCGGCGGCCGCGCTGACTCTGATGCGGCACGGGTGCCATCGCGCACAGGGATATTTATTATCGCGTCCTCTCCCCGGACACGCGATGGAATCGCTACTCTCATCTCGCTGGATGCCAATGCCATTCCTGGCCGATAGCCAGGCACTAACCTCGAATACGATCTGACGAATATGAGTGATGTAGGCGACAAGCGCTCCGATACGACGCGCGAGCAGATTCTGCGAGCCGCGGCGAACCAGTTTGCCCAACGCCCCTATTACGCGGTCGGCCTCGACGACATTCTGGCCGAAGCGCAGCTGACCAAGGGCGCGATGTATTTTCATTTCCGCTCGAAGCACGCGCTGGCACTCGCGATAGTCGACGAGCAGACCGCGAAATCCGGCGTCGCGATGCAGGAATTGCTCACCCGGAAACTGTCCGGGCTGGAAACGCTGATCGACGTCACATATCTGATCGCGATGGCCGACATCACCGAAAACGTCACTCGCGCCGCGTTCAACCTGCTCGAGTCTGTTGGCCGGACGGAGAAGCTGCAGGAACGCCTGTTGGGCGGCTGGATCGAACTGCTCGGTGAAATCGCCAGCCGCGGAATCCGCGAAGGCGATGTCATCGACCGGGGCGATCCCGAAGATATAGGGCGCCTGTTGGTGTCGATTTACATGGGGATGCGTCAGGCCAGCCATCTGGACGATCCGGTGATATTGCTCGGCGACTTCGAGAAAGCATTGTCGACCGTGCTGCGCGGAATCGTGCATCCCGACAAGATCGACTACTTCGGGCAATTCTTGAGGCGCCGCACCGCTCTTGCGATCAAAGCCGTCTTGCCGCCTGACATTTCCGGCGGTTAAGACCGGCTAGCGCTCGTCAAGCCACAGCTGCTCGGTCAGATCATGGAACGTTGCGAGCGCAATATCATCGTCGGCACGGATCAACGCTGACCTACTCATCAGCGCCCGCACGCTCGACCCATCCTGATGCGCCAATTCGACGACCTCATTGGCCAGAGACTGCACGACCGATACCGCCGATTCCGTGGTGAGCGGTAAGTGAAAGATCTCGCCGAACGTCATCGCGACCACGTCATCACGCGCTCGGCCGACCATTTCCGAGAAAGCGGAATTGGCGAACACCAGAGCGCCGTCATTCGCGATGGCCAGCACCGGAATCGGGATCCGCTCCAGCACAACCAGGGCGGGCAGCTGCTTGAGCGTCGCCATCGGCGACAGGTGCGCCTGCCCGTTACGTCGTCGCTCCACCGACTGATTATGGTTCATCCAAGCCGGCTGCAAGTGCGCTTGTTCTCGAAAGATCGAAACTTTGAATTTTCTGTGACACGTCTGAGTACTTACGTGAACGATCGCGGGGTTTCGTTCAGTCGGGCCTAGCTCCGCGGAAAGCGGGCATTCAGCGCACTGAGCATCCGCCGGGCCTCACTCAAACGCTCCCGCACGATGACCAGCCGCTTGGGTGGATCGACGTAGCCTTCGGACTCACAGCGCCGTTCCCATGCCGATTCCGCCTTGGTTATTTTCCGCTTCATCGATGCGATGTCATGGCGAAGTGTCCTCGCGAACAGCTGGGCCTGAGCTCGTTCGGACCGCCGAGTCAGCGAAATGACGTTGGCCATCGCTTCAACGTTCGCGTCTGTCGCCGCCATCGTCAGTTAGTCCAGAAAGCCGAGGCGAAGGTACGCCACGATCCGCGCGAGCAACCTCGACAGCGGCATCGCCACCCCTGACATTATTAGTCCTACGCTCAACACTGGCCCTTTGGGCTTCTCGAGGCAACGACCGTGCATGTCCGGAAAGATAGGGTTCATGACGAGTTCATCGACGCGGATGCGCTTGGTCGCGTCTCGGTAAGGGTAGGGCGATGCGGACGGCATTCCAGGAGCAACTCGAGTTGCTGACGGACACACTGAGCGATATGTGCGGTCTCGCCGGTGTGGCGATGGATCGCGCGACGCGCTCGCTGTTGGAGGCCGATCTGGCCGTCGCAGAGCGGGTGATCGGCGACCATGACCGGATTGTCGAGCTGCAGACCCAGGCAGAGGAGACTGCGTTCGTCCTGCTCGCACTGCAGTCACCCGTCGCTGGCGACTTGCGACTCGTCGTCGGTTCGCTGAAGAACGTGGCCGACGCCGAGCGGATGGGGGGGCTGGCTCTGCACGTCGCGAAGATCGCGCGCCGCCGCCACCCCAACCACGTGTTGCCCGATGAGGTGCGGGGACACTTCGCCGAAATGGGCCGCGTCGCGGTAGAACTGGGTAACAGTGCCAAAGATGTTGTGGTGTCCCGTGATTCGCAGCAAGCCGCTGACATCAGCCGCGAGGATGACGCGATGGACCAGCTTCACCAGCAACTGTTCAACGTGCTGATGGACACCGAGTGGAGGCACGGCGTCGCAGCGGCTGTGGACATCACCCTGCTCGGGCGGTTCTACGAACGCTTCGCCGACCACGCCGTCGAAATCGGTCGTCGAGTTGTCTTCGAGGCCACCGGCGGCACCGGCGGGACTGTCGGACAGTAACGCTCCAGGCACCTGCGCAAGGCCTGCATAAGCTATTATCTGCGTATGAACGCAAGTAAGGCCATTCCCCCGTCGATACCTGATGACGAAGTCAATCTGATAGTGGAAATTTTCCGAATGTTGGCCGACCCCACCCGCATCAAGGTGCTGTGCGCGCTGACGAGCGGCGAATTGTCGGTCACCGAGCTGGCAGAACAGGTGGACAAACCAGCACCATCGGTGTCGCAGCACCTGGCCAAGCTGCGGATGGCGCGGCTGGTCCGCACGCGCCGAGAGGGCACCACGATCTTCTACAGCCTGGAGAACGAACACGTCAGTCAGCTCGTCGCCGATGCGGTGTTCAATGCCGAACACGCCGGCCCCGGGGTTCCCGCGCACCATCGTGGCGACAGCACTGTACGCAGCATTTCTCGAGACCGCAACCAGCGCAAGGTAACTCAGCGATGACACATACCACTACCCAGGCACATGCCCACAGTCACGAGCACGACCATCCGCACGGTCTGCGGGCGGCCATCAAGGAAGTCTTCGCGCCGCACTCGCACGACTCGGCCGACAGCGTCGACAGCGCACTGGAATCCAGCGCCGCCGGCATCCAGGCGGTCAAAGTCAGCCTGCTGGTGCTGGGCGCGACGGCGATCGCGCAGATTGCCATCGTGGTGATCTCCGGATCGATTGCACTGGCCGCCGATACCATTCACAATTTCTCCGACGCCCTGACCGCCGTGCCGCTCTGGATTGCGTTCGCGCTCAGCACAAAAGCCGCCACCCGCCGCTACACCTACGGATTCGGACGCGTCGAAGACCTCGCCGGACTGTTCGTGGTTGCGATGATCACCCTGTCGGCGATCGTCGCGGGCTACGAAGCCATCGAGCGACTCATCCACCCTCAGCCCATCGCGAATCTCGGCTGGGTGGCCCTTGCCGGTTTGGCCGGCTTCTTGGGTAACGAGTGGGTGGCGCTCTACCGCATCAGGGTCGGAAGGCGCATCGGTTCAGCCGCTTTGGTCGCCGACGGCCTGCACGCCCGCACCGACGGGTTCACCTCGCTGGCAGTGTTGTTCGGCGCCGGCGGTGTCGCGTTGGGCTTCCCGCTAGCCGACCCGATCGTGGGCTTGGTCATCACCGTGGCCATCCTGGCCGTGTTGCGGACCGCCGTGCGCGACGTCTTCCGTCGCCTGATCGACGGCGTCGATCCCGAGCTGGTCGACACCGCCGAAGCTGTGCTGGCCGGCCAGGCGGGCGTGCGATCGGTGCACAGCGTGCGGCTGCGCTGGATCGGCCACCGACTGCACGCCGACGCTGAGCTCGACGTCGACCCGACGATGAGTTTGGCTGCAGCACATCGCATCGCTCATGACGGTGAGCACGACCTGATGCACGCCCTGCCTAAGCTCGCGACCGCGATGATTCACGCCTACCCGGCTCACGAGGAGCACCGGCCGGGACCCTAGGACGTGCGGGTCTTCACTGCCTTGTCGGCTGTCGTTCCGTCCAGGCGGGTATCGGGGCCGGTCAAAGCGGGACTGAATTTCAACGCATCGACCAGTTCGGCGATCGCCTCCTCACCCTGCCCACCCACGACGGCTTCCGAAAAGCAGGTTTCGAGGTGGTTGTGCAGCATCACCCTGTTTGTCCGTTCCAATCCCGCCTGCACCGCTGAGATTTGCTTCATCACGTCGACGCAGTAGGCATCCGATTCCAGCATTCGGATAATCCCGTCCAAATGACCTCGCGCCGTCTTGAGCCGGTTGAGCGCCGAACGTTTCTTCGCCGTCAACTCCTCGGACATCACGGTCTCCTTCCGGCGGTTTATGACGACCCCCAGCTTAACTCAGCCCACCCCACCCCGGGTGGGGTAGCATGGCGTCCGCCAGTCCCAACACAGGAGGTTCTAGTCATGGCCGATACGACCGACGTAGCACAACCAACCGACGATCCAGGCACTGCACACACCGCCCGTACAAGCCGCCTCAACCAGGCGCTGGCATGGGTGGGCATCGTCGCGGGCGGGTTGTTCATCGTGGCCGCGATCTTCTTTGCCGGGTTCTTTTTGAATTACAGCGAGCACATGCACATGCAGATGGGTCATGCGCCGATGGCACACGAACAGAAGGACTGCTGTGCCGACATGAAACCGGGCGACATGAAGCCGGGTGAGATGAAGCCAAGCGCGATGGGGCCGGAGATGATGGGTCCGCATTCTGGGCGTTAAGCCGTTGAATCAGGACGTCTCGATTACCTCGTTGACGATCGTCATTGACGATCGTCAACGAATACGCGTAGTCTCACCGTCATGCCGTCGCTGCATGCACCGTCGGAGGTCAATTCGTCCCCGGTCGTCAGCGTTCGGGAGGCCCGCCGACTCGAAACGCGTGGACGCTTATTCGATGCTGCGCTGGCCGAGATTGCGCGAAAGGGATTGGCTGCCGCTGACGTTGCCGCCATCGCTGCAGTAGCGGGCGTGGTGAGAGGCACCTTTTACTTCCACTTCCCGACCAAAGAACATGTCCTGATCGAACTGGAACGCAACGAAGAGGCCCGGATCGTCAGTGAGCTCGGCGAAGTCGACACCGACTTGGATGCGGCGTTGTCGCTGCTCGTGCGACATGTACTCGACGCCCAAAGTCGTTTGGGTGCTGTGATTTTCCGGGACATGCTCGGACTGCATTTCTCCTCAACACTTCCGGTAGAGGACGCGCTGCCGCAGCATCCCCTCGCGGAGTACCTGGTCAGGGAGATCAGCCGTGCGCAAGCTGCCGGCGACGTATCTCCGAATGCCGACGCGGCAGAACTCGCGACGTTCTTCCTCACCGGCCTCTTCGCGCTGTTATCCACCGGCGTCCACGATGCTGCGCTGCTAAGCCGTTACGTGACAACGATTGTCAAAGGAATGGAGAACCGATGAACCGCACAATCGAGGGCTACCGGGATTTCTTAGCCAAGCGCGACGGCGAGGCCGATCTGCTCAACAGACGGTTGGCGAATCGCGAGCAGTTCTTCATCGACCTCGAAGTAAATGCCGTCCGTTCAGCACATCCCGCAGATCGACAGGTATTCCTCCGGAACCTGCGCCGGCGCCGACCCGAACCCGGCTTGGACCGGAAGATGCTGTTCCTGCTGGCGACCGCCAAGCTGAACCAGGCCGAACGGTTCGGGGTCGGGCTCGGCGAGACATACGGGCGCAACGCCGATGAGAATCTGCCGCCCGAGAACGTCTACCTCGAACTCGAAGAGCACTACCACACCCGGCTGCTCGCGTACGCGCTCGACGTATTCGATCTGACCTTCCAAGTGGTCCCACCGCCCTTCGTGATGCGCCAGTTCGTGAAGACAGGCGTGTTCCTACCCCCACGATTGGGCTTCTTGTTTGTCGGAGCCGCAGAAATGGCGGGCTGCATCATGTTCGACGAGCTACGGCGCGTAGGCAGTGCGCTGTTCGCCGACGAACCAGAAGTCGCGGAACGCATTGAACTGCTCTACAGCGAAATCCTCACGGACGAAATCGGACATGTCGGCTACTGCGCCTCACGCTGCACGTCCGCGGAGCGAGCGGTGATGCGTCGGATCTATCCATGGATCGGGCGACTCTTCGCCCGGCAGACAGCAGAAATCAGCGTCCTCATCGATCCAAAGGCGTTGCATGCGCGACTCGACCGGCCCTTCGACGTCGAAGAACTGACCGACGGGTTGGACAACGAGACTTATCTCCTCACACATCCATGAGGGATTGTATTTGAGGGCGGCGAACTCGAGCTCGGCTGTTGGCTCAACCTTGGGCGCGCTCCCGTCGTCCGCCTAGCGAGGGTGCGGACGCGGCCTGTCCCAACCCCCCACCTAGATCGGGGGTGGCCCGCGCAGATCGCGCAAGTACCGCCGAGAGGTTACCGTCGCGTGCTTGCGCTCGCGGAGAACCTCTGGCTGGTGGAGACCACGGGGTGAAAGCACGGCCAAACCTGGTTCCCACGCTGCATCGCCAACGTAGGACTGAAATCGTCAAGCCCGGACTGCTGCTAGTGAGCAACAGCTTAGCTTTGTTGCGTCTACCCGGCGGTGAAGATGCGCAAACGGGTTCACTCAGGCCAGTGCCAGGTGCAGGTGCTCGAGGCGGCGCACCAGCAGGCTTGGCAGCCATGGCCCGGTACCAGCGGCTCGGAGGTTCGCAGTGCGTTCGAGAAGTTGACTGAGCACGACGTTGGCTTCTAATCGGGCAAGCGCAGCCCCGACACAGAAGTGGACGCCCTTGCCGAAGGTGATGTGGCCCTTGGCTGTTGGGCGGTCAAGCCGGAACTGACCGGGGTTGTCGAACTGCAGTGGGTCGCGGTTGGCTGCTCCCCATAGCAGGAGCAGACGCGACCCGGCCGGCAGTTGCACGCCGCATAGTTCGGTGTCGTTGAGCACATGGCGGTAATGGCCCCGGAAAGGTGGCTCGTAGCGCAGAACCTCTTCGAGAAACGCGCCAACCAGTTCCGGGTGGTGGCGCACGCGCTGTTGGACGGCAGGTTGTGTCGCGAGAATCCAGGCAGCGGAACCGATCAGGGACGCGGTGGACTCGCCGCCTGCGCTGAACAGGGTGATCATCATCGTCAGTGCCGCGACACCGTCCAGGTCGCCGGCGGCGCACGCCGTGGCCAGGTCTCCCAACAGATTGTCTTTCGGGTCGGCCACCGCCTGTCGGAACTGTTCGGTGATGTAACCGCCGAGCTCTGTCACCGAAACACGAGCTGCCTCCATGTGATCCTGGGTCACCAGCCCTTCGACCAACTGGGTTGCCGAGTAACCCCATCGGGTGAGCTTGTCGATGTCGGCGTCTGGGACGCCGATGATGCGACCGACGATGATCATCGGCAGCCGGTTGGCTATCGCACTCATCCACTCGATGCGGCCGCCCTGGACGTTGGCGCTCCAGAGGTGAGCGGCAGTCTCGCTGATGAACGGCCCGAAGGCACGGATGCGCTTGGCAGCGAGTTGCGGCAGAAGCAATTTTCGGTGTAGCGAGTGCGCCGGCTCGTCGGCGGTGGCCAACGCTTGGGTGGCTCCCCCGAGTTCGCCGATGTCGAATGCTGCCACGGCGCTTCCGGGTTGG
This sequence comes from uncultured Actinomycetota bacterium, assembly GCA_963755805.1. Lineage (GTDB taxonomy): Bacteria > Actinomycetota > Actinomycetes > Mycobacteriales > Mycobacteriaceae > Mycobacterium. The sequence continues at coordinate 84,271 of CAVWLG010000038.1, read as the reverse complement.
TACATCATCGTCGCGGTCAGGTTGGACGAGAAGTCGCCGTCCCGTGCGACCGCTTCGTTGACGGCCTGCCAACTGCTCACGGCGTAGAAGCTGGATTGTGCGATCCGATGGACGGGACCCGTTTGATGCATCTGCTCGTAGAGCGGATACGGATCTTGGACGTACCGATCGTCAAACAGTGCGAGGCCGAGTCCGCCATCCACCAAGGTCATGGGTACAGGCTGAGCGGCGCAGACTGCCCGCGTCAATTGAAGTCCCCGATGTTGCGATCTACCGTTCGCGCCAGTCTCCTCAGCCGTCTCACGGGTTGGCATTCAACAGCGCTGATGGTGAAACGTGGAGCCCAACTTGTCTCAAATCTGAGAAGATACGTTGTCGATGACACGCGGAGGTGAGCGCGATGGTTCGAGACGACTGGGTCGTTGGTGGAGACCGCCGAACGGCAGCGGCTGATCGGATCTACGCTGCCGCAACGGACCTCATCGTCCGACATGGATTCGACGCGTTCGACATCGACCGCCTGGCGTCGCACGTGCACTGTTCGAGGGCGACCATCTATCGCTACGCCGGAGGCAAGGCCCAAATACGCGACGCAGTGCTGCTGCGCCTTTCTGCGAGCGTCATCGACACCGTCCGACGTGCAGTCGACGGACTGAGTGGGCCTGATCGCGTGATCGCCGCCATCACCGTTGCGCTGGAACAGATTAGGTCGGACCCCATTCGGCGGCTGATGCTCACCCCGCGTAACTCGCCCGAGCTTGGCGAGTTGCACTTGTCACCCGTGCTGGCACACCTGGCCGCCGAACTGACCGGCATTACCGACGCCGATCCGCAAGCGGCGCAATGGATTGTGCGGCTGGTGGTGTCGTTGGCCTACTGGCCCGCCGGGAACGCCCGGGTCGAGCGACAGATGCTAGACCGCTTCGTCGCCCCGGCATTCGTCACATGAACGACGTGGAGCAACTACCAGCACGCTCACCGCTCGAACTCAACGTTGTCCCCAGGCTTCAACTTCTTTCCCGCCCTATTATTAAGTTTCCAACGTTATGCTGATGCTCGGAGCGCCCCGGCTGGTCGCTCCGACCGGATTTTCGGCGCTCGTCAAGGCCGAATCTGAGACCGCTATGCGTTGAGACAACAGCGCATGAGCATTGAGGTTCCGCGATGCTGTCGGGCGTCCCTTTGTGGCGGCCGGGCGATTCCCTGAGCGCCGAACCACCTCAAATATCTGCTCTTCGGGTGCTTACGCAATATCCGGTTCCTGTCGTAGCGGTAGCGGACGACGGTGCCGTCGTGTTCGCTAACACAGCGTTTGCGGATTTTCTCAGCTGCTCATGTGATGCCGTCACGTCGAGCAGCTATGAAGACATCTGCTCTTTCCTGCCACCTGACGAAACGCTTATCGCCGTTACCCGGCTAGAACCTGACACGATAGGGCGCGTATTACATTTGGGCCAGGCGACAATTTTCGTCAAGATGCGCAGGTCGGCGATAGTCGGCGCCGCTGACTCAGGTCCAATCACGTTGTTTGACGGGCTGATGAAACGCCTGGCCCGGCTAGCGGCACTGTGAGGTGTGACGACGGTGACGACATATGTCCTGACGCACTCAAACTCTGTGGAGCTAAGGGGAATCGAACCCCTGACCTTCTCGATGCGAACGAGACGCGCTACCAACTGCGCTATAGCCCCTGACCGGTAGATCAGGCTACCAGTCGCGGCCGGCGTCGCCGAAACGCTACTGGCCTACCGCCCGCGCCAAGTCCCAGTGGTACTCCCGCGCATACGGCGCGTAGTCGAGGTGCTCGAAGACCGGGTCCTCGTCGTCGATCTCCAGGACCACCGCGCCGGGCCGGCGCAGCCGCGACGGGACCACGTCGTACTCGCGGTCGTAGGTGTTCTCCACGCCCAGCTGCGAACGCGCCATCCGCTGACTCCGCCGGCGGCGTACGCGCTCCTCGATCCGGGTCTGCTTGCGCAGGTAGCCCAGGTAGAGCACCGTCGCCGCGGACGCGATGCCGAAGAACCACCATGCCGATGGGGTGAGCAGGAACGCCGTCATCGCCGAGAGGACCAACGTCAGCGCCATGACCATCAGCACCCGCCTGCGGGCGGCGTATTTGCGGGCAGTCACTGCGGCGGCCTTGTCGGCGTCGTAGCGATGCCGCCGGTCGGACGCGGACGACGCGGCAATCGGCGGCTCCTCGGCGACCGGAATCCCCGAGGTGTCGTCGATGTACTCGTACTGGCCTTCGTCGTCGAACGCTTCGCCCTCGTCGTCGTATTCGACAGCGAGATCGACCTCGGTGTCGGTGTCATCGGCGGGCTCGTCGTCAACGCCGGTATGGCCGACCGGCAGCGCGGCCGAGTCCGGGTCGATCACGTCGACGTCGAGGTAGTCCGGGCCGGTCTCCTCGGTCGACAGCGGGGCGGCAACCGTGGCCATGACGCGCGTCGGCAGGACGTCGTCGTCCTCCTCGCCTGCGTCGTCATCGTCAAGGTGGTCGTCGTCGTGTTGGTCCTCGTCGGGCTGCCAGTCGGGGTCGCTGCGATGCCCGGCTGCCGGCTTGCCGCGCCTGATCAGCCGGGCGGCGGTGCTGTTGTTGAGCACGCGGGTTGCCAGTGCGACGTCGCTGGTGCGCCGCACCGCGTCGCGCTTGCTCACCAGCATGGGAACCAGCACGAACAGCCAGAGCACCACGAGTGAGATCCAAAGCAATGATTGCGGGATGCTTGGCATGGCGACCCGCTCCTTTCCCCGCCAGACGTGGCCCGTTGACAACGCCTCTAACGAGCATCATTAGTCACAAATGTCACGTTTGTAACACGACACGCCGCGAGTATTTGACGGAGAAACCGCGCTACGCCCAGCGGGCGTGCCCGTCGCGTACCAGGGCCGACGTCACCGACCCGTAGACCTCTTCGACCGTCAAGCCCACCAGCAGGTGATCGCGCCATCCCCCGTCGACCTGGAGGTAGCGCCGTAGCAGTCCTTCCTCGCGGAAGCCGACCTTTGCCAGTACCGCCCGGCTCGCCGCATTCTCCGGCCGCACGGTGGCTTCCACCCGGTGCAGCCTGACCGGGCCGAAAGAATGATCGAGGCCCAGCGCCAAGGCGCCGGTGGCCACGCCGCGACCGGTCATCGAACTGGACACCCAATAGCCGATCCATGCCGACCGCAATGCCCCGTGGGTGACGTTGCCGATCGTCAACTGCCCGCAGAACTGGCCGTCCAGCTCGATCACATATGGCAGCATGCGGCCTTTGCGGGCCTCGGCCCGCAGGCTGGAACAGATCGCTGGCCACGCCGAAATCGAGTGTCGCGCAATCCAATCCGCCTCAGTACTGGGCTCGTAAGGCTCCAGGCGCGAGCGGTCGGCCAGCCTGGCCCGACTCCATTGCGCGGCATCGCGCAGGCGTACCGGACGCAGCCGGATCACACCGGCAGCCACCCGCAGCGGTCCCACCGCGGTGGGCCAGCCGGGGTGTTGTGAGTTGGAGCGCCACATGGTCACGAGGCAAGTCGCTCAGCCACGCTGAGCCAAAAACGCGACCTCGACGACCTCGCCGGTGCGGATCTGCTCTGCCTCACGGGGAACCACGACCAGACAGTTCGCCTCGGCCAGCGTCGCGAGCAAATGCGACGAGGCGCCCGGCGCGCCGCCCAGAGCCTGCACCAGGTATTCGCCGGTGTCCTGATCGCGCATCAGCTGGCCTCGCAGAAAGCCTTTACGACCGGCCACCGAGGTGATCGGCGAGAGCGTGCGCGCCTGCACCACCCGGCGCATCGGCTGCCGCTTCCCCAGCGACAACCGGATCAGTGGCCGGACCATCACTTCGAACACCACCAGCGCACTGACCGGATTGGCGGGCAACAGAAATGTCGGCACCCCGTCGCGGCCCAGCTGCCCGAAGCCCTGCACGGAGCCGGGATGCATGGCGACCCGGGTGACCTCCATCTCGCCGAGCTCCGACAGTACCGAACGCACCGCCTCGGCCGCCGCGCCACCGACCGCGCCGGCGATCACCACGATCTCGGCGCGATTCACCTGTCCCTCAACGACTTCCCCGAGTTCTCGCGCATCGCTGCTGACGATGCCGACGCGGTTGACCTCGGCGCCCGCGTCCCGGGCGGCGGCCGCCAGCGCATAGGAGTTGACGTCGTAGACCTGGCCGTTGCCCGGCGTGCGCGAGATGTCGACCAGCTCGCCGCCGACTGCCAGTACCGAGACCCGCGGACGCGGGTGCACCAGCACCCGGTCGCGTCCCACCGCCGCCAGCAATCCGACCTGGGCGGCGCCGATGATCGTGCCGGCCCGCACGGCCACGTCACCGGGTTGGACGTCGTCACCCGTGCGCCGCACATAGGCACCCGACCGCACGCCGCGCAGCACCCGCACCTTCGACTGGCCGCCGTCGGTCCAGCGCAACGGCAACACCGCGTCGGCCAGCGTCGGCAGCGGCGCACCCGTCTGCACCCGCGCGGCCTGGCCCGGCTGCAATCTGCTGGGTGTCCGCGCGCCGGCCTGCACGCTGCCCAACACCGGCAGGGTCACGCCGCCGCGGTCCGGCCCCGAATCGGGTGCCTCGCCGTCCTCGTCGGGCTGTTCATCGGCTGGGCCGTCCTCCCCCACGCCGAGTACGTCGACGCTGCGGACCGCGTAACCGTCGATGGCGGCCTGGTCGAACCCGGGCAACGGGCGTTCGGTGACGACTTCTTCGGCACACAACAGCCCTTGCGCCTCGGCGATCGCGACCCGCACCGGCCTCGGCGCCACCGCGGCGGCCGTCACCCGGGCTTGTTGCTCCTCCACCGAACGCACAGCGCGCCTTTCTCGTCGGTCGGGCGCTTGGCCTTCCGGCCCGCCTCCTCCTCGGGCCGCAAGCGGCCCGCATCGTCGATCGGGCGGGCTAGCCCTCGGCCAGACCCAGTCGAGTCACCAGCCAACGCCGTAGATCTGGCCCGTAGTCGTCACGGTCCAAGGCAAAGTCAACCGCAGCCTTGAGGTAGCCGCCGGGATTTCCCAAGTCGTGTCGGGAGCCGCGGTGAACCACAACGTGCACCGGATGTCCCTCTTTGATCAGCAACGCGATCGCATCGGTCAGCTGCATCTCGCCACCGACACCACGCTGAATGCGGTGCAACGCTCCGAAGATGGCGCGATCAAGGACGTAGCGGCCCGCCGCGGCATACAACGACGGCGCATCTTCGGTCTTGGGCTTCTCCACCATGCCGTTGACCTTGAGGACGTCCTTGTCAGCTCCGGGCACCGGCTCGACGTCGAAAACGCCGTAGGAGCTGATCTCTTCGGGCGTCACCTCGATGGCACACAGCACCGAGCCGCCGTACTGCGCGCGCACCTTCGACATCACCTCGAGCACACCGGTCGGCAGCACCAAGTCGTCGGGAAGAAGGATCGCGACTGCGTCATCGTCGTCCCACAGCACCGGCTCGACGCAGCTGATCGCGTGCCCTAGACCCAGCGGCTCGGCTCTGCACGACGGACTCGACCTTGATCAGAGCCGGGGCGCGGCGGACTTTGGCCAGCATCGCGTCCTTGCCGCGCGCCACCAGCGTGCCTTCCAGCACCAGGTCTTCGACGAAGTGCGCGACGACGCCGTCTTTGCCTTCGGAGGTGATGATCACCAGTCGTTCGGCCCCCGCACCGGCCGCCTCGGCCGCCACCAGCTCGATGCCGGGTGTGTCGACGACCGGCAACAGTTCCTTGGGCACGGTCTTGGTCGCGGGCAGGAAACGGGTGCCCAGACCGGCCGCGGGCACGATCGCCGTGCGCGGAACCGGATTGGGTGTGGTTGCCATCGTTGAAACCATATCGTTGACCTTGTGGCGACCGAGGGCAAGGCCGCATTGCGAGAACGGCTGCTGGCGGCCCGCCGTTCGGCGTCCGACGGCGACCGCACCGCAGCAGGCTTCCGCGCTGGCCGATCATGTTGCCGGGCTGGTGACCGACGGCGGCACGGTGTGCGCCTACGTGCCCGTCGGCGCCGAGCCGGGATCCGTCGAACTGCTGGATGTGCTGCTGGGCCATGCCGACCGGGTGTTGCTGCCGGTGGCGCGTACCACCGCCGACGACGACGCGGTGGCGCTGCAGTGGGGTGAGTACCGGCCCGGACAGTTGGTGACCGCGCGGTTCGGGCTGCTCGAGCCGCCCGGGCCCTGGCTGCCGGCGACGACGGTCGCCGAGGCCGGCGTCGTTCTTGTTCCGGCCCTGGCTGTCGACCGCGCCGGGGCGCGATTGGGCCGCGGCCGCGGCTTCTACGACCGCACGCTGGTGCTGCGCGATCCGCAGGCGCGGTTGATCGCCGTAGTCCGCGACGAGGAGTTGCTCGACGAGGTGCCACACGAGCCGCATGACGTACCGATGACCCATGCGCTGACCCCGGGGCTGGGCCTGGTCGAGCTGGCGGGCTAGCAGTCCCGCAGCACCCGGCGCAACGCGTCTTTCTCGTTGCCCGACACCCACAGCTGGTAGACCGTCTTCACCTCGACGACGCGGGAGACGAAGGCGCACCGAAAGGCGGCGTCCGGCGGCAGCCACGACCCGACGTCGCGAAAAGCCTTGTCGAAGTTGACCTTTCCTCCCACGGCCAGCAGATTGCGCGGATCGTTGGCAAAGTCGCGGCGGCGCTGGTCATCCCAGAGGCGAGCGCCCTTGTACCAGGCGTCGGCCAGCGACACCACGTGGTCGATCTGCACGGTCGACGAAGTGTCGGGACCGCGGACGAAGTCGATGATCGCCCCGGTATAGGGGTCGTGCAGCACCCCGCTCTGCGCGAAGCAGGTGCCGGGCCGCACCTGCAGGTCGGCCAAATCGCGACGCAGGATGTCGTCGCGGGTGTTGCAACCGTTGTGGCCGAACTCGACGTTGACGTCGTCGCTCCACGCCTCGCCGAACCGGAACCGCTGGAAGTCACTTACCCGGTCCCAGCCGTGAACGGGCAGCGCCTCCATCTGCTGGCGGGCCGCGTCGTAGCTCGGGGTGGCCCTAGGTGACGGCCCGGCCTCGGGCTGCGGGCTGCGGACTTCGCGGAAATACTGCCAGCCGACGGCCACGGCGATCGCGAGGATGATGAGTAATGCCAATGCATTCCGGAATCGGCTGTAGGTTCTCCCGCGTCGTGTCATATCGCTTTCGCCGCCGCGGATTACGGGCCGCCGCGCCAGTGCTCGATGCGGTGATGGTCGGGAGTAAAACCGTGGTCCACGCCCCATAGGACCGCTTGAGTCCGGCTGCCGACGTCTATCTTTCGGTAGATCGTCCGGATGTAGGACTTCACGGTGTTGGGGCTGAGGTAGGTCAACCGGGCGACGTCGGCATTGCTCTTGCCCTGCGTGATGAGGGCCAAAATCTCCGACTCCCGATCGCTGAGCCCTTCGCCACGGCCGGGCCAATCGAGCCCGACAGCACTGCGCGCCCGCGGCGGGACATCGCTGACGACCGCCTCGCCGGCATGCACCGCCTCTAACGCGGCGACGAGTTCCCGTGCCGGCAACGTCTTCGATATATAGCCGTGCGCGCCTTGCTGTTGCGCGCTGGCGACAAGATCTGGATGAAAGTTCCAGGTATAGACCACAACCCGGTGCGCACACGGATTGGCGACCAGGGTGGCGATCTCTTCATGATCGGATTCGGGTTGCGCGAATGAGTCGTACAGAACGATGTCGACCGTGTCGGAGACGGGCATGGTCGAGTCGAGTTCGGCGATCACCACCCGATCGCGGTAGCGGTCAAGCATTTTCGCGACGCCCATCACCACTACGTCGTAGTCGTCGACGAGCGCCACCGTGATCGGACCGTTCGCGGGCGCAGGCATAGTTCGGGAGATTACCCCCTTAGGGGTGTATTGCCACCCCCCTTGGGGGTGGTCAACTCAACACGTCGAGCAGCAGCCCGACCGACCCGCTCTTAACGCGCCGTCGGCGCCAGATCAGAAAGGCTCAACCATGATCGTTCTCGGCATCGTCCTGATCGTCCTCGGACTCCTACTGCCCACCCTCATACCGACGTTCGCCTTCGCCCATGTTCTTCTCGTGATCGGCGTGCTTCTGCTTGTGGTCGGCGCCGTTCTGGCCATCGCAGGATCCACCGGTCGCGCTGTCGGCGGCCGCCGGCACTACTACTGAGCCAACGCAGAAAAGCCGTACCTGCTCGATACAGAGCGGGTACGGCTTTTCTTGTTTTGGGGGTGGGTCAGATAGCGCGAACCTTGCTGGCCTGCGGACCCTTGGCGCCCTGAGTGATCTCGAACTCAACCTTCTGGTTCTCCTCGAGGCTGCGGAAGCCGCCGCCATCGATCTCGGAGTAGTGAACGAAGACGTCCGGACCCTCTTCGGGCGCGATGAAGCCGAAGCCCTTTTCAGCGTTGAACCATTTCACAGTTCCCTGTGCCATTTGTTTCTCCTATGTCAGAGATACCGGTCCGCACCATGCGAATCGGTGGCCGAAGTATCAGACGGCTTCTTCTGGCTTGCCCTGCAAGGAGAAAGAGACGCCCGCACCAAGTTTCTGCGCGAGCGTGTTTTGAACACGAACACTTAGAATTTCGACAGGCCTGATAGTACGCGATCTCCTGACGAACTGGTACCGGCCTTCGCGGATCGCGGTCTAGGGGCGCCTGAGCTGGCGATATAGCGCAGCTCGGGGCCTTGGACCACAATCTGAGGATCAGGTTTCGCTCGCAACTGCTCATTGGGCCTCGCCTTGAAAGACGCCTGACTGGTTAACGCCGCTGGCGCGATCCCGTCGGCAGCGACCCAGATTCCGAGCACCACGTGCAGGTGCTTGGGCTAGCGTCGGCGTCAACGGCCAGCGCCTACCTGCGACACGGGGGAGACGTCATGACGCACCGCCCACGCCGAGCCGCTGGGCGACGATTCCCGCGTCTCAGTTGGGTCGGCTGCATGTTCGCTGCGACGTGCCTGACCCTGTCGGCTACTTCGTGCGCCCCCAACATGATTCAGGGTCGGGCCGCGTCGATGCTGTATGACCCTGACCGCGTGGGCGGCTTGCCTGCCGCAGACGGCCTGAGCGGGGTGCGCCCCGACGCGCCTCCACCGCGAGGCCACGTCGAGCGGACCGATGGCGGCGATAACGATCGGCTTGCCCTGCTGGCGGTCAACGACATTCAGGAATTTTGGACGTCTACCTACCCTCAATTTTTCGCCGGCGAGTTCCAGCCGGTGTCCGCCACCCGGTCGTACGACGCCAGCGATCCGGCCAGCGGGCGTGTTTGCGGCACGACGGTCGTCTACTCGGACCCCAATGCGTCGTACTGCCTGCGCGACGATTCGATTTCATGGGACCGCGGCATTCTCATCCCCGACGCACGCAAGTACTTCGGAGACGTGTCGGTGGCAGCGGTGCTCGCACACGAGCTCGGCCACGCCGTGCAAACCAGAGCGCACACTGTGCACCGGCTGTCTCGCACCATCGTCAAGGAACAGCAGGCCGATTGCTTCGCCGGGGTCTATCTGCACTGGGTAGCCCAGGGCCGGTCAACCCGTTTTGCCCTGAACACCACCGATGGCCTCGACCACGTCCTCGCCGGCGGAATCACACTGCGGGACCCGGTCGATGAATCCGAAAAGGCCCCTGGTGCGCACGGTTCCGCGCTCGACCGCATCGGTGCCTTTCAAGAGGGATTCGACGGCGATGCCGCCACTTGCGCCGCGATCGACAAAAACGAGATCGCCCGCCGCCATGTCGGCCTCCCCCCGGCGTTGCAGGATTACTCGTCCTCCGGCACCGAAGCCGGCGAGATGCCCATCACCGAGAACTCGTTGGCGCTGCTGATGGAAACCCTCACCCAGATTTTTCACCCGGACAAGGCGCCCACTCTGACTGTCGGCGGCAACATCACATGCGCGGACGCGCGCCCCAGCCCACCAGCCTCCTACTGCCCCGCAACCAACACCGTCAACGTCGATCTTGCTGGCCTGCAACGGATCGGCACCTACGCCGACAACCAGAGTCGGGAACTTTTACAAGGCGACGACACCGCCTTCTCGGTCGTCACGTCGCGGTACATGCTGGCCCTGCAGCACCAACAAGGCGTTGCGCTGACCGGCGAGCGCGCCGCGCTGCGGACGGCATGCCTGACCGGGGTTGCCCAGCGCGACATGGCCACACCCGTTGCGGTGCCCTCGGGCCGCACCATGGTGCTCAACGCCGGCGATCTCGACGAAGCGATCTCCGGCTTGTTGACCAACCACCTGGTCGCCAGCGACACCAACGGTGACAGCGTGCCCGCCGGATTCACCCGGATCACCGCGTTCCGCTCCGGTCTCGTCGGTGACACCGCCCAGTGCTACGGCAACTTTCCGTGAACCGCCCTCCGCCAGCACGTGGTCCCGAGCGCGAACCCGGCTCAGACACGCCGTGGTATCTGCGCCGCCCGACCTCGGACGACCACACCAGCATCGCCCGACCGCGGCCGAGTCCTCAGCCCGGTAATCCGGCACCCGCAACTCCGCCGGCACGCTATCCGCCCGCCGTAAGCCAGCGGCCCCCGCACACCCCGGACATCCCCTGGTACCTACAACGTCCGGACCGCACCACACAGTCACCACCCGCAGTCGAACGCCTAACTCCGCCAATTGAATCCAAAAGTACCGACACCGCCGGCGGCAATGGACTTATGCCCTGGCTGCTTGTCGGTACAGGTGCCGTAGCAGTCCTGATCGCGGTCGCGGTCGCTTCTGCCCAACCTCTCCAATCTGGGCATCGCCGGCGGCAGGGTGCTCGACGTCACCAAGGTGCAGGTCGGAGTTCTGCGGACCCTCTCCGATCCCGCCAGCGGCTACGGCGCCAACGACGTGACCGACGTCAGCTGCAACGGCGGCCGCAACCCCAGCGCTCACCAGGGAACGACGTTCACCTGCGATGCCACCGTCAACGGTGCGCGACGTCAGGTCACCGTCGCCGTCTCAGATGACAAGGGGACGTACGAAATCGACCGTCCCCGATAGCCGAGCAAGGCCAGACTGCGACATTGAGCGTGCGAATCTACAGTTGCGTTAACGGGCGGGAATGACATGCGCCACATGGCGGTTTTAGCACTTGAGACTGTAGAGTGCTAAGCGTTTAGACCATCTTGGAGGATTCTGTGCCGACTTACAGCTACGCGTGTACCGAGTGCGAAAATCGCTTCGATGTCGTCCAAGCCTTCAGCGATGACGCACTGACCACGTGCGAGAAGTGCTCGGGCCGGTTGCGCAAGTTGTTCGGCAACGTCGGTGTGGTGTTCAAAGGCAGCGGCTTCTACCGCAACGACAGTCGCGAAGCGGCCAAGAGCTCGAGCAATGGCAGCTCGTCGAGTGCGAGTTCGTCCTCGAGTTCCGAGGGCTCCAGCTCCAGTTCCGACAGCTCCAGCTCGAGCGACAAGTCCAGCTCCTCGGACAAGTCGGAGAAGTCGAGTTCGTCGAGCGACAAGCCGTCGTCTGACTCAAAGTCCGATCTCGTCTTCGTCGTCGTCGTCGAAGTCGCCGGCCACCACTTCCAGCTGACCGGGTTATCCACAAGCGGCACTTCACCGGCCGCATGCATCGGCCCCGCTGCGCTTACGGTGAGCGCGTGGGCGGTCCTCGCACATCGCTGAATCCATCGCTGCCGACTCGTCTTTCGCAGTTTTTGCGACCCGACTGGTCGCGTACCGTGCTGGCGCGACGCATCGCCGCGGGCGCGCTGGTGTTGCTGGCCGGCGTTGCGGCGTTGCGGCCCGATCCCGACGACGGCCGTGCGACGGTGGTGGTGGCCTCGCGTGACCTCATGCCGGGCACCGAACTGACCGTCGATGACGTCCGACTCGAAACACGTTCAGCACCAACGCTTCCCGACGGCTCACAATTCGGACATCGGCGTCGGTCGTCGGCTCCACGCTGGCCGGCCCGGCACGGCGCGGCGAGGTGCTCACCGACGTGCGACTCGCTCGGCCGCCGCCTCGCCGAATCCGCGGCGGGACCCGACGCCCGCATCGTGCCGGTGCATCCGGCCGACAGCGCGCTGATCGACCTGGTGCGACCGGGCGATGTCGTCGACGTCGTGGCGGCAACGGAAGGCAGCACCCAGGCCACTCCGCACGTGGTGGCCACCGACGCGATCGTGGTCTCGGTGTCGGCGAAACCCAAAGCTCAGAGCTGCGAACAGTGAGCGGGTGGTGCTGGTCGCGCTGCCGGCCAGCTCAGCCACCGCGGTGGCCGGCGCGGCCCTGGTCGCGACCGTGACCCTCACCCTGCACTGACCGCGGACCGGATAAACAGCAATGTCTCGCATGCCCCGCCCGATTCGGCTAGCTTTTTCTTGAGCTCGAAATTGGTTTATCGCTTACCCACTGCGGAGAGGACATCCCGATGTTGAAGGGCTTCAAGGAGTTTCTCGCACGCGGCAACATCATCGACCTGTCTGTCGCGGTGGTCATCGGTACCGCGTTCACCGGTCTGGTCACCAAGTTCACCGAAAGTGTCATCCAGCCGCTGATCGACCGGATCGGTGCCGGCGGAAAGTCCGATGTCGGGCTGTTGAAAGTCGACATCGGCGATGGCAAATTCATCGACTTCAACGTCGCAATATCCGCCGCTGATCAACTTCATCATCATCGCGGCGGTGGTGTACTTCCTGGTCGTGCTGCCCTACAACACGCTGCGCAAGCGCGGTGAGGTCAAGCAAGCCGAGGACACCGAACTCTCACTGCTCACTCAGATCCGGGATCACGCTCGCCGAATCCAATGGCGGCCCATCGGGGCATCACTCCGCCAACGCGCCAGAAAGCCCCACCATCGAAGACCGGTAACGGTTCAGATGTGATGCGGGGGCGCGTTGTCCCGCAACCACTGCTCGTGAGCGTCAACGTCGCGACTCGCGTCCGGATCACGCTCGTCCGCCGACGTCTGCGGTAGCACGTCGCGGTCGTCACCGGCCGGTCTGGTCATACCGAGCGTCAGATCTCCAGGCTGGAGAGCTGACCGATGATCTGGGCCGCCAGCGGATTGAGCGTCGCCATGCCGTCGCGCACCGCTTGCCGCGAACCGGCGAGGTTGACCACCAGCGTGCTGCCGGAGATGCCTGCCAGGCCGCGCGACAGAGCCGCCTCGATGATGCCCGCCGACAGCCCCGACGCGCGGATGGCTTCGGCGATCCCGGCGACCAAGCGGTCGAGGATGTCCAGCGTCGACTCCGGAGTGACGTCGCGGGGAGTCACCCCGGTGCCGCCGACCGACACGACCAGGTCCACTCCCCCGATCACCGCGGTGTTGAGCGCGTTGCGGATGTCCACCTCGTCGGCGGCGACGGCGATCACGCCGTCGACCACGAATCCGGCTTCGGTGAGCAGCTCGGTGACCAACGGACCGCTGTGGTCCTCGTCGCCGTGATCGTCGACAACGACGACCAGTGCCCTACCGATCATGCCCACGCCCTGTTCCATGGCTGCAACCGTATATCTGGTGTCCGACGACGGCGCGGCGGCTCTGGTCACTGTTGGGCCTTGCCCAATGTGACCTGGACCTTCTTGGTTTCGCCGGACGGGTCCTTGAATGTCAGCGTCACCTTGTCGCCGGGCGCCTTGGATCGGACGGCGGCAACCAACGCGTCAGCGCTGTTGACCGTGCGGTCGTCGACCTTGGTGACGACGACTCCGCCGGGCAAGCCGGCGGCCGCGGCCGCGCCGTTGGGGACGACCTCGACGACCTTGGCGCCGGGGGTGTCCTTGTCGTTGGTGACCTGCACGCCCAGCGAGGCGTGCGCCGCGGTACCGGAACTGATCAGCTCGTCGGCGATGCGCTTGGCCTGGTCGACCGGAATCGCGAAACCGAGCCCGATCGAACCGCTCTGGGCGTCCGGCGAGTCACCGCCGAGGGTGGCGATCGCGGAGTTGACGCCGACCAGCTGTCCGCTCATGTTGACCAGTGCGCCCCCGGAGTTACCGGGGTTGATCGCGGCGTCGGTCTGAATGGCGTCCAGCACGGTGTTCTGGTTGCCCGACTCTCCGGTCGTCGAGACGGGCCGGTTGAGCGCGCTGACGATACCGGTCGTCACCGTGCCCGACAGGCCCAGCGGCGAACCGACCGCCATCACGGGCTGACCGACGTGCAGGTTGGCCGACGACCCGATGTTGATCGGCGTCAGCCCCGAAACACCTTGCACGCGAACCACAGCGACGTCCGTGGTGGGGTCCGTACCGACGACGGTGAACTCCGCGGTGCGCCCGTCAGAGAACGTCACCGTGGTCTTCGGCTTGCCACCGCCGGGAGGCGGCCGGCTGATCGGGATCGGGGCCCGGGCCGTTGGGGTCGTCATCGGGACCCGGAGCCTGCTGGTGTTCGGGGTTTGGGCGCCCGCGCGTCGGCGCAGGCGCCTTGCCGGGGTTGGCCGCCGTGGCGACGACGTGGTTGTTGGTCAGGATCAAGCCATCCGCGGACAGGATGATGCCGGAGCCCTCTTCGGACGCACGTCCGAGGTTGGTCTCGAGCATGACGACGCTGGGCACCACCTTGGCGGCCACCTGCTCGACGCTGCCGACCGGCGCGTTCGAGGCCGGCATACCGGGCGTCGCGCCGCCGGGCATCGCACCGTCGGCGATAGACGAGAGCTGCCCGTGATGCGCGATCACCGAGGCGGCCGCGCCGCCGATGCCAGCCGAGACCAAGGCGACAGCCACTGCGCCAACCGTCAATGCGCCTGCGCGAGAACGCTTTCGCGGCGCAGACAACTGGGGCGGCGGTCCGCCGGCGGGGTGGCCGGAGTGCCCGGCCTGCCCGGCGAACGCGCCGTACGGCTGCCGGTACTGCGGCTGCTGTGCCTGCCGCCACTCGTAGCCCTGCGGGTAGGTTTGCTGCTGCCCGTAGCCGGAATGGCCTGCGGTCCCACGCTGATCGGACGCCGGACGGTATCCGTGTTGCTGCGGCGGTGGCGAATACCTCGGGTGATTCGTCATGTCGCTGGTGCTCTTTCCTGTGGTCCTGGTGCGGTCGTACAGACCCAGACAGTAACTGGATTACTACCTTGCCTGCGTGGTCTGTGATTCGACTGAGATAACGTTCGCTCGGTCCTACAGAGTTCCCCGGAATTGATGGCTCGTTAACATTCGGCGCGGCTTCATCGTCAGACGGGTAGTCCGCCGCGGCCGGCATCGGCTGTCCAGGGAGCAGGACATAGATCGACGTACCCGGCGGCTCGCCGCCCGGAACGGTCTCCTCGACGCGAAGTGCCCCGCCGTGTTTGAGCACCACCTGTTTCACGATCGCCAGCCCCAGCCCCGAGCCGGGCACGGCCCGCGCCGTAATCGAGCGGAAGAACCGCTCGAAGACCAGTTCGCGCTCCTGTTCCGGAATGCCTGGCCCATGATCGGACACCACCAACTCGGCATGCGTCGCGTTGAGCTGGCGGAGCCGGACACCGACATGCTCGCCCGACGGGCTCCATTTGGCGGCGTTGTCCATCAGGTTCAGCACCGCCCGCGACAGGCCCGCGGAGTCGCCGTACACCTGCCAGGGCGCGACCTCGACATCGAACTCAACATCCATCCGACGCCGGCGAACTCGCTCCAACGACCGCTCGACGACCTCACTCATATCGACCGGCTCATGAACCACTTCGCCGGCATCCGCGCGGGTGAGGTCCACCAAATCACCCACCAGCGTGGACAATTCCTCGATCTGCCCGATCACGTCGGTCCGCAGGTCGACCATCTCCTGCTCGGGTATCGGCGGCGCACCGGGTGCGCTCGAAGCCATCAGCAGTTCCACGTTGGTGCGCAGCGACGTCAGCGGGGTCCTCAGCTCGTGACCGGCGTCGGCGACCAGACGGGTCTGGCGTTCCCGGGATTCGGCGAGAGCCCGCAGCATCATGTTGAAAGCCTCAGTGAGCCTTGCTAATTCGTCGCTGCCGTAGACCGGTATGGGTCTCAGGTCGTCGGTGCGCGCCACTCGCTCGGCCGCACCGGTCAATCGGCCCACCGGTCGCAGGCCGGCCTGGGTGACCATGCCCCCGGCGACCGCGGCCACGGCCATGCCGACCCCGCCGACGATGAGCAGCACCCAGCGCAACTTGGTCATCACCGCATCGGTCGGCGCGAGGCTCTTGGAGATCAGCAGCGAACTGCCGTTCGGCAGATGCACGGCCAGTACCCGCTGATTGGCGGCGGTGCGCCGCGACATGAACAGGTCGCCGCGAATGACGGCCTTCTCCTGCTGCCCGACCGGCAGCGTCTGACCCTCCTGGTTGGCGGTGAAGATCGACCGGCCAGGGGTCACCAGCATCGCGTTGACGTCCGAATATGCCGTTCCCTCAATGGCTTTCGCCGGATCGGCCGCCAACGAACCGCTGGCGATCAGCAGCTGCGCCCTGCTCTGCAGCTGGTTGTCGATGTCCTTGTACAGCGCGGCGGAGATCACGGCGTACACCGCAACGGCCATCAGGATGACCACCATGGCCACCATCGACATGGCCAGCAGCATCACCCGCCACCGCAGTGACAGCGACGTGCTGGTCCGCAGCGGAACTCTGCTTCGCCGACGGAATGAGGGACTTCAGTGGCATCAGGGAGGAGTTTCGCGAAGCACGTAACCCACACCGCGAACGGTGTGGATCAATCGCGACTCGCCGTTGGCCTCGGTCTTGCGACGCAGGTAACCGACATACACCTCGAGCGCATTACCCGACGTGGGGAAATCAAAACCCCACACCTCCTCGAGAATGCGGCTGCGCGTCAGTACCCGTCGCGGATTGGCGATCAACATCTCCAGCAAAGCGAATTCGGTGCGGGTCAGGCTGATCTGACGTTGCCCGCGGGTGACTTCGCGAGTCACCGAATCAAGAGTCAGGTCCGCGAATGTCATCGCCACGGACTCCGACGAGTCGTCGATTCTCGTTCGGCGCAGCAGCGCCCGCATCCGCGCCAGAAGCTCTTCCAGAGCGAACGGCTTGGGCAGGTAGTCGTCGGCGCCCGCGTCGAGGCCGGCGACGCGCTCGGAGATGGTGTCGCGTGCGGTCAGCACCAGGATCGGCAGATCGTCGCCGGTGCTGCGCAGCTGCCTGCACACCTCCAGGCCGTCCAGTCGGGGCATCATCACGTCGAGGACGAGCCCGTCGGGCCGGTCGGCGGTGATCATCTCCAGGGCCTCGACGCCGTCCTCGGCCAACGCGACCGAGTAGCCATTGAAGGACAGGGACCGACGCAGGGACTCGCGCACAGCGCGGTCGTCGTCAACGACAAGAATTCGCACAGCCACCAGTTTTATCCAATCCCCTGAGAACGCGCTGAGAGGTCGGCAAACCCGACTGCCGCAAATTGCTCACAAAATCGCCGGGAGACAATGCTCACGGCAAACAATTTAGCGTCGGTCGAGGTCGATCAGACCGAGGCGCGCCGCCTTCAGAAACCGGCGCGGCACCTTGTGCTGCTTGCCGGCCACCGTCACGCCAACGAGTTCTGGCTTCTCAGCCTTCCATTGCGCGCGTCGGCTACGGGTGTTCGAGCGCGACATCCGCCGCTTTGGCACAGCCATGATCAGGCCTTACTCCTGGTAGGGGGGTCGCCGCGAAAAAAGCCTCGGCAGCGACGTCTGGGGACAATAGTAATGGCTGACCTGCTGCGGTCAAAAATCGGCCGTTGAGTTCGCCGGCAGCCTTGACGCGGCACCGCCGGTACCGGCTAACCTACCGGTTGGTTGGCACACCCCAATGGAGGGAGCGCACGAGTGGCGGCGCCGGTTCGGATCGGAAACTGCTCGGGGTTCTACGGAGATCGGCATTCCGCTATGCGCGAAATGCTGACCGGCGGCGAGCTGGACTACCTGACCGGCGATTATCTGGCCGAACTGACCATGCTGATCCTCGGCCGCGATCGGATGAAACATCCCGAGCGCGGCTACGCCAAGACCTTCCTGACCCAGCTCGAGGAATGCCTGGGCCTGGCACAGGACCGCGGCGTGCGCATCGTCGCCAACGCCGGCGGCCTCAACCCCGCCGGGCTCGCCGACGCGGTTCGCACGCTGGCCCAGCGCCTGGGCGTGCCGGTCCGGGTGGCCCACGTCGACGGTGACGACCTGTCCCCCCGCGCCGAGGAGCTGGGCCTGGGCACACCGCTGACGGCCAACGCCTACCTGGGAGCCTGGGGCATCGTCGACTGCCTGAACGACGGCGCGGAGATCGTCGTCACCGGCCGGGTGACCGACGCCTCGGTGACCGTCGGGCCCGCCGCCGCCCACTTCGGCTGGAGCCGGACCGACTACGACCGGCTGGCCGGCGCCGTGGTCGCCGGGCACGTCATCGAATGCGGCATCCAGGCCACCGGCGGCAACTTCTCCTTCTTCACCGAAATTCCGGATCTGACCTACGCCGGCTTCCCGCTGGCCGAAATCCACGCCGACGGATCGTCGGTGATCACCAAGCACCCCGGCACCGGCGGGCTGGTCAGCGTCGACACCGTCACCGCGCAATTGCTCTACGAGATCACCGGCGCGCGCTACGCCAACCCGGACGCGACCGCCCGGATGGACAGCATCGAGCTGTCCTCCGACGGCGCCGACCGGGTGCGGATCACCGGGGTGACCGGCGAACCGCCGCCGCCCACCTACAAGGTGTCGCTGAACAGCATCGGCGGATTCCGCAACGCGACGACGTTCGTGCTGACCGGTCTGGACATCGACGCCAAGGCGGACCTGGTGCGGCGGCAGCTGGAATCCGCCCTGTCGGTCAAACCCGCCGAGTTGGAGTGGACGCTGGCCCGCACCGACCACGCCGACGCCGACACCGAAGAAGCGGCCAGCGCGCTGCTCCGCTGCGTGGTCCGCGACCCCGACCCCGCCAACGTCGGACGCCCGTTCTCCGCGGCCGCAGTGGAATTGGCGCTGGCCAGCTACCCGGGTTTCACCGTCACCGCGCCGCCGGGAGACGGCCAGGTGTACGGGGTCTACACGCCCGGCTATGTCGATGCCACCGAGGTGGCGCACACCGCCGTCCACGCCGACGGCACGCGGATCGCGATTGCTTGCGCAGGAGAAACTCTCGAGCTGGCAGCCGGCCTCTGTGCCGTCGTTGCCGGAGCCGTTGGCCGACGGGCCGACGCAACGGGTACCGCTTGGCCGCATCGCCGGCGCCCGCAGCGGTGACAAGGGCGGGTCGGCCAACGTCGGAGTCTGGGTCCGCACCGACGAGCAGTGGCGCTGGCTGGCCAACACGCTGACCGTCGACCTGCTGCGAGAGCTGTTGCCCGAGACCGCCGGTCTGCCGGTGACCAGGCATCTGCTGCCCAACCTGCGCGCGATGAACTTCGTCATCGAGGAGATCCTCGGCCAGGGCGTCGCATACCAGGCACGGTTCGACCCGCAGGCCAAAGGACTCGGCGAGTGGCTGCGCAGCCGCCACGTCGACATTCCAGCAGTGTTGCTGTGAGAGAAGGGTTGTTGTGAGCATCTGGACCACGCCGGAGCGCGATGCGCTCCGCAAGACCGTGCGCTCATTCGCCGAACGGGAGATCTTGCCGAACGTCGACGAGTGGGAACGCAGCGGTCTGCTGCCGCGCGAATTGCACCGCGCCGCAGGAGAAGCGGGCCTACTGGGCTCGAACTTTCCCGAGGAGGTCGGCGGCGGTGGTGGCGACGGCGCCGACGCGGTGATCGTCTGCGAGGAGCTGCACCAGGCCGGCGTACCCGGCGGCGTGTTCGCCTCGCTGTTCACCTGCGGCATCGCGGTGCCGCACATGATCGCCTCCGGTGATCAGCGGCTGATCGAGGAGTTCGTTCGGCCGACGCTGGCCGGCGAGCTGATCGGCTCGCTGGCCATCACCGAACCCGGCGGCGGCTCCGACGTCGGGCACCTGCGCACCACGGCGACCCGCTCCGGTGATCAGTACATCGTCAACGGCGCCAAGACCTACATCACCTCCGCGGTGCGGGCCGACTTCGTCGTCACCGCAGTGCGCACCGGCGGCCCTGGCGCAGCGGGGGTTTCGTTGCTGCTGGTCGAGAAGGGCACACCCGGGATTCGAGGTGAGCCGCAAGCTGGACAAGATGGGCTGGCGGTCCTCGGACACCGCGGAGCTGTCCTACGTCGATGCGGCCGTGCCGGTGGCCAACCTGGTCGGCGCCGAGAACACCGGCTTCGCCCAGATCGCCGAGGCCTTCGTCTCGGAACGCATCGCCCTTGCCGCGCAGGCGTATTCGAGCGCCCAGCGGTGTCTGGACATCACCGTGCAGTGGTGCCGCGACCGGGAGACGTTCGGCCGGCCGCTGATCTCCCGGCAGTCCGTGCAGAACACGCTGGCCGAGATGGCCCGCCGGATCGACGTCGCCCGCGTCTACTCCCACCACGTGGTCGAGCGGCAACTGGCCGGCGAGACCAACTTGATCGCCGAGGTGTGCTTCGCCAAGAACACCGCGGTCGAAGCCGGCGAGTGGGTGGCCAACCAAGGCGTTCAGCTGTTCGGCGGCATGGGGTACATGACCGAGTCGGAGATCGAACGCCAGTACCGCGACATGCGGATTCTGGGCATCGGCGGCGGGACCACCGAGATCCTGACATCGCTGGCCGCCAAGCTGCTGGGCATTACCAGTCGTGAGCGCCGCTGAAGTCGGTGCTCGACCCCAAGAGCGACACGTACACCGCGGCGGCGGCGGCCGCGGAATCCCGGCTCGAGGAGATCGACGCCGAACTGGCCAAGGCGCTTGGCGGTGGCGGCGCGAAATATGTTGAGCGCCATCATGAGCGCGGCAAACTGACCGCCCGGGAGCGCATCGAGCTGCTGGTCGACGCGGACTCGCCGTTTCTGGAGCTCAGCCCGCTGGCGGCCTACGGCAGCGCCTTCCAGATCGGCGCAAGCACGGTCGTCGGCATCGGCGTGGTCAGCGGTGTCGAATGCCTGATCGTCGCCAACGACCCGACGGTCAAGGGCGGCACCAGCAACCCGTGGACGCTGCGGAAGATATTGCGGGCCAACCAGATCGCCTTCCAGAACCGGCTGCCGGTGATTTCGCTGGTGGAATCCGGCGGCGCGGACCTGCCCACCCAGAAGGAGATCTTCGTCCCCGGCGGGCAGATGTTCCGCGACCTGACCCGGCTGTCGGCGGCCGGGATCCCCACCATCGCCTTGGTCTTCGGCAACTCCACCGCCGGCGGAGCCTACATACCCGGCATGTCCGATCACGTGGTGATGATCAAAGAACGCTCGAAGGTGTTCCTGGCCGGTCCCCCGCTGGTGAAGATGGCCACCGGTGAGGAGTCCGACGACGAATCGCTCGGCGGCGCCGAAATGCATGCCCGGATCTCGGGTTTGGCCGACTACTTCGCCGCCGATGAACTGGACGCGATCCGGATCGGGCGTCGTATCGTCGCGCGGCTCAACTGGGTCAAGCAGGGCCCGACGCCCGCGCCGGTGATCGACCCGCTGTTCGACGCCGAGGAGCTGATCGGCATCGTGCCGGCGGATCTGCGCATCCCGTTCGACCCGCGGGAGGTGATCGCGCGCATCGTGGACGGCTCCGAGTTCGACGAGTTCAAGGCGCATGTACGGCTCGTCGCTGGTCACCGGCTGGGCCCGGCTGCACGGCTATCCGCTGGGCATCTTGGCCAACGCCCGCGGCGTGCTGTTCAGCGAGGAGTCGCAGAAGGCCACCCAGTTCATCCAGTTGGCAAACCAATCCAACACGCCACTGTTGTTCCTGCACAACACGACTGGCTACATGGTCGGCAAGGACTACGAGGAAGGCGGCATGATCAAGCACGGTTCGATGATGATCAACGCCGTCTCGAACTCGACAGTCCCGCATATCTCGCTGCTGATCGGCGCGTCCTACGGCGCAGGCCACTACGGCATGTGCGGCCGAGCCTACGACCCGCGGTTCCTGTTCGCCTGGCCCAGCGCCAAATCCGCGGTGATGGGCGGCGCTCAACTGGCCGGCGTGCTGTCCATCGTCAGCCGGGCCGCCACCGAGGCCCGCGGGCAGCAGATCGACGAAGAGGCCGACGCGGCGATGCGAGCCGCCGTCGAAGGCCAGATCGAAGCCGAGTCGCTGCCGATGGTGATGTCCGGGATGCTCTACGACGACGGGGTGATCGACCCCCGCGACACCCGCTCCGTGTTAGGAATGTGTTTGTCCGCCATCGCCAATGGCCCGATCAAGGGGACGTCGAACTTCGGCGTCTTCCGGATGTGACGCTGATGGGAATCACTCGAGTTCTGGTGGCCAATCGCGGCGAGATCGCGCGACGGGTGTTCGCGACCTGCCGCAATCTCGGCCTGGGCACGGTCGCGGTCTACACCGACCCGGACGCCGACGCCCCACACGTGGCCGAGGCGGACGCCCGGGTGCGTCTGCCGCAGACCAACGATTATCTGAACGCCGAGGCGATCATCGCGGCGGCCCGCGCGGCCGGCGCCGACGCGATACATCCGGGTTACGGATTCCTCTCGGAGAACGCCGATTTCGCCGCTGCGGTGCAAGCTGCCGGGCTGGTCTGGATCGGCCCGCCGGTGGACGCGGTGCGCGCCATGGGCTCCAAGATCGAGTCCAAGAAGATGATGGCCGCGGCCGGGGTTCCGGTGCTCGAGGAACTCGATCCCGACACCGTCACCGCCGCGCAGTTGCCGGTGCTGGTGAAGGCATCCGCCGGCGGCGGTGGGCGCGGAATGCGGGTGGTCGACCAATTGGACGCGCTACCAAGCGAAGTCGCCGCGGCTCAGCGCGAGGCCCAGTCCGCGTTCGGTGACCCCACGGTGTTCTGTGAGCGTTACCTGCCCACCGGTCACCACGTCGAGGTGCAGGTGATGGCCGATGCGCACGGCACGGTGTGGGCGGTCGGCGAGCGGGAGTGCTCAATCCAGCGCCGCCACCAGAAGGTCATCGAAGAAGCACCGTCGCCCTTGGTCGAGCGCATACCGGGGATGCGGGACAGGCTGTTCGAGGCTGCCCGGCTGGCGGCGAGCGCGATCGCCTACACCGGGGCGGGGACGGTGGAGTTTCTCGCCGACGATGACGGCGAGTTCTTCTTCCTGGAGATGAACACCCGGTTGCAGGTCGAGCACCCGGTCACCGAGGAGACCACCGGCCTCGATCTGGTCGAGCTGCAGATCGCGGTCGCCGACGGCGGTCACCTGGGCGCCGAACCGCCTGCGGCGCAAGGTTCGTCGATCGAGGCCCGGTTGTACGCCGAAGACCCTGCGCAGAACTGGCAGCCCCAGGCCGGCCCGGTCTATCGCATCGATATTCCTTCGGCCCGAACCGAATTCACCACGCTCGGGGCGCGCACCGGAATCCGGCTGGACTCTGGAATCGTCGACGGGTCGGTGGTCTCGATCCACTACGACCCGATGCTGGCCAAGGTGATCTCGTACGCCCCGACCAGGCGCCAGGCGGCCTTGGTGCTGGCCGACGCGCTGGCGCGGGCACAGCTGCACGGTCTGCGCACCAACCGCGACCTGTTGGTGAACGTGCTGCGGCATCAGGCATTCCTCGACGGCGCCACCGACACCGCGTTCTTCGACACGCACGGCTTGGCGAAGCTGGCCGCGCCGCTGGCCGACGACGCCGTCGTGCGACTGTCAGCGGTCGCGGCGGCACTGGCCGAAGCGGCAGACAACCGCGCCACCGCCATCGTGCTGGGCTCACTGCCCAGCGGTTGGCGCAACCTGGCGTCGGGCTATCAGGTCAAGACCTACCTCGATGACGCCGGCGAAGAGCATCGCATCGAATACCGGTTCAACCGAACCGGTTTGGTGCTGCCCACCGACGACGCGGTCCACCTGGTGTCGGCATCGGCGGATGAGGTCGTACTGGCCGACGACAACGGCGTGGCGCGCCGTTTCGCCGTCGCCCGCCACGATCAGGACGTCTATGTCGACTCCGCGCAGGGTCCGGTGCACCTGGTCGCGGTGCCGCGCTTCCCCGAACCGGGTTCGGCCGTCGAGAAGGGCTCGCTTGTTGCGCCCATGCCCGGCAACGTGATCCGGCTCGGCGCTGCAGTCGGCGACACGGTCACCGCCGGTCAGCCGCTGATCTGGTTGGAGGCGATGAAGATGGAGCACACCATCACCGCGCCGGCCGACGGCGTGCTGGCCGAACTCAATGTCGACACCGGCCAACAGGTCGAAGTCGGCGCCGTCCTGGCGCGGGTGGACGCGCCCCACGATCCCGAAGCAGAAGGAGAACCACAATGACCGACAACAGCTTTATCGAGAACGAAGACCGCAAGGCGCTGCGCAAGTCAGTGTCCGAGTGGGCATCCAAATTCGGTAGCGAGTACTACCTGAAGAAGGCCCGCGCGCAGGAGCACACCGACGAACTGTGGTCCGAGGCAGGCAAACTCGGCTTCCTGGGCGTCAACCTGCCCGAGGAGTACGGCGGCGGTGGCGCCGGAATGTACGAGCTTTCGCTGGTGATGGAGGAAATGGCGGCCGCCGGTAGCGCGCTGCTGCTGATGGTGGTGTCGCCGGCCATCAACGGCACGATCATCTCCAAGTTCGGCACCGAGGAGCAGAAGAAGCGCTGGATCCCCGGTATCGCCGACGGAAGCATCACGATGGCGTTCGCGATCACCGAACCCGACGCCGGATCCAACTCGCACAAGATCACCACCACGGCCCGCCGCGACGGCAGCGACTGGATCCTCAAGGGGCAGAAGGTCTACATCTCCGGCGTCGATCAGGCTCAGGCGGTGCTGGTGGTCGCGCGCTCCGAGGAGGCCAAGACCGGCAAGCTGCGGCCGGCACTGTTCGTCGTGCCCACCGACACACCCGGCTTCACCTACACCCCGATCGACATGGAGATCATCAGCCCCGAACGGCAGTTCCAGGTGTTCATCGACGACGTTCGGCTGCCCAGCGACGCGCTCGTCGGCGCCGAAGATGCCGCAATCGCACAGCTTTTCGCGGGCCTGAACCCTGAGCGCATCATGGGCGCGGCCAGCAGCGTCGGGATGGGCCGCTACGCGCTGGACCGGGCCGCCGACTACGTCAAGACCCGCCAGGTGTGGGGAACGCCGATCGGCGCGCACCAGGGGCTGTCACATCCGTTGGCGCAGTGTCACATCGAGGTCGAGTTGGCCAAGCTGATGATGCAGAAGGCAGCGACGCTCTACGACAACGGCGACGACGGTGGCGCGGCCACAGCCGCCAACATGGCCAAATACGCTGCGGCCGAGGCAGCTACGCGTTCGGTCGATCAGGCCGTGCAGTCGATGGGCGGCAACGGGCTGACCAAGGAGTACGGCGTCGCGGCGATGATGGCCTCGGCCAGGCTCGGCCGGATCGCGCCGGTCAGCCGGGAGATGGTGCTCAACTTCGTCGCGCAGACATCGCTCGGCCTGCCCCGAAGCTACTGATGGACACCCTCGTCGAATACACCGTCAACGAGCATGTCGCGCGTCTGACGCTGAATTCGCCGCATAACCGCAACGCGCTGTCGAACGCGTTGGTCAGCCAACTGCATCAAGGCTTGCGCGATGCGGCGGCGGATCCCGCGGTGCGGGTTGTCGTCCTCGGCCACACCGGCAACACTTTCTGCGCGGGCGCCGACCTGCGTGGCGATCGCGAGGGCGGCGCAGCCGGACGAAGCGGGTCGCCACCATCGGCAGGCGAAGGATCGGCTGACAACGCGGATCCCGCCGAGGCGACCGCCCAGCGGTCCAGGGAAATGGCGGCACTGCTGCGCGCCATCGTCGAAGCGCCGCTGCCGGTGATCGTCGCGGTCGACGGCCATGTCCGCGCCGGCGGCATGGGTCTGGTGGCCGCGGCCGACATCGCCGTCGCCGGACCGCGCAGCACGTTCGCGCTGACCGAGGCCCGGATCGGCGTGGCACCGGCGATCATCTCGCTGACGCTGTTGCCGAAGCTGTCCGCCCGCGCGGCCGCGCGCTACTACCTGACCGGTGAGACGTTCGACGCCGCGACCGCCGCGGCGATCGGGCTGATCACGGTGGCCGCCGACGACGTCGACGCCGCGCTGGCGTCGCTGGTCGCCGACATCGGTCGCGGCTCACCGCAGGGCCTGGCGGCATCCAAAGCGCTGACCACCGCCGCTGTGCTGGACGGATTCGACCGGGACGCCGAGCGGCTCGGCACCGAATCGGCCCGGCTGTTCGTCTCCGACGAAGCCCGCGAGGGCATGCTGGCGTTCCTGGAGAAGCGGCCGCCGCGCTGGGCCACCTGACCCCGCGACCAGTCCGCCCAGGTTCCTCCGATAAGCAATGGGGGTGCAGGACGACGAACGCGACAGCTGGCGAAGCGTCCTTCGCAGCATGCTCACCGGATGGCAGCGCCCGACGACGCACCCGGTCGACGACGAGGGCGAGGGCGCCGAAAGCCTGATCGGATTCGTGCTGGCGGCCGCGATGGTCGGCGTGCTCACTGGCTTGAGCGCGGCAAGCTTCCGGCTCCTGCTCGAGCAAGGCGCGCGATTGCGCACCGGCCTGGCCGGCTGGGCGCACGCACCATTGGTGGGGGCTGATCGTCGTCGTCCTCGTCTGCACCGCCGCCGCCGCCGCCGCGGCCGCCCTGGTGCATCGGGTCGAACCGCACGCCGAAGGCAGCGGAATCCCACGCGTCGAAGCGGTCGCCGACGGCCGGGTCCGGCCCGACCGGTTCCGGCTCCTGCCGGTCAAATACGTCGGCGGACTGCTGGCCATCAGCAGCGGTATGGCGCTGGGTCGCGAGGGGCCGTCGGTGCAGATGGGCGCGTCCGCGGCCGTCATCGTCGCCACCGTGACCCGGCGCAACCTCGCGGATCTGCGTCTTCTGGTCGCCGCCGGCGCGGCTGCCGGGCTGGCGACCGCCTTCAACGCGCCGATCGCCGGTGGCGTTTTCGTTCTCGAAGAACTGGTCAAGCGGTTCGATCCGCGCACCACGGTCGCCACCCTCGTCGCGTCCGCGTCCGGGTTTCTCGCCGCCCACCTGCTGGTGGAATCGCGATACGACTTCGCCATGAAGCCGATCGCGGATCCGCGAATCGTGGAGTCCGGCTGGATTCTGGCGATCGGAGTCGTCACCGGTCTGCTCGGCGTGCTCTACAACGGCGCCGTCATGGCGGCCCTGCGCCGAGCCGACGCCAGCCGTGTGCCCAAGGAAGCCCGCGCCGCCGCAACCGGCGCGCTCGTCGGGCTCCTGGTCTGGTTCGCACCGGATCTGGTCGGCAGCGGCGACGGTCTCACCCAGGCAGGCGCTCTACGGCCACGGGGCACTGCTCGCCGTCACAGGTGTGCTCGTGCTGCGGTTCGCGCTGGGGGTGGTTTCCTACGCCGCAGCAACCCCCGGCGGGTTGTTCGCGCCGATGCTGGTCCTGGGCTCGCAGGCCGGCCTGATCGTCGGGCTCGTCGCCGTGCACCTGACGCCGCACGCCGTGCCCCAGCCTGCCCGCCTGCGCGCTGATCGGGATGGCCGCGTTCTTCACCGCGTCGGTCCACGCTCCGGTCACCGGGCTCATCCTCGCCACGGAAATGACCGGTAACACCAATCAGTTGCCACCCATGCTCGGTGCCTGCGCCGTCGCGACTCCTCGTTGCCGTCGCGCTGCGATCGACACCCATCTACGACCGGCTGGCCGAGCGTGCGGCGCGCAGCGCCGCCCGCGCCAGCTGAGCGAAGTTTGGGGGTGGCGCGCGCAACGGTTTGGCGAAGATCCCTTGCAGCAGAATTTGTTGGACGTAGGCTCGTCAGTGATGAGCAAGTCAGCGCAACGAGGGGCGCGCGGCCGGCCGGACGCAGTGATGCGTGCGGCCGAGACTGATCGCATCCAGGTGGCTCAGTTGCTCACCGACGCCGCCGCCCAAGGCCGACTCCAGATGAGCGACTACGAGGACCGGCTCACCAAGGCATACGCTGCGAAAACCTACGACGAGCTCGATCAATTGCGGTCGGACCTGATCGGGTCTTCGGTGAATTCCCAACGCGGTGGGGCGACCAAGCCCGCGCCGTCGATGCTGCTGCTGGCCATCATGAGCGCGTTCGAGCGCCGCGGCCGATGGAACGTTCCCAAGAAGCTGACGACGTTCGCGCTGTGGGGCGGTGGCGTCATCGACCTGCGCTACGCCGACTTCACCTCGACGGATGTCGAGATCAACGCCACCTCGATCATGGGCGGGCAGACCATCCTGCTGCCGCCCGAAGTCAACGTCGAGATCAAGGGCCACGGTGTGATGGGCGGGTTCGACCACAACGTCGACGGCGAAGGTACGCCCGGTGCGCCGACCGTGCGGATCCGCGGCTTCTCGCTGTGGGGCGGCGTCGGCGTCCGCCGGAAAACCGCAAAGCCCAGAGCTAGGTTGCTGCGCTAACGCCGGCGGCGGGAGCGCAGGTAGTCGCCGACCACCGCCGCGCCCAGCCCATCGAGATCGGGATCGACCACCCGGCCCTCGACCCGGCGCGCAACCTGATCGATGAACCGGGCCAGCCCGGGATCGTTGCCCAGCCGGAAGATGGTCACCTGCGCGCCCAGTCGCGCCATCTCGTCGAAGCCGCGGACGGTGTTGGCGATGGTCCGGGGATGCGGCGGGTAGTCGAAGAACACCGAAGAACCCCGCCCATCGCCGTAGTCCTCCAGGTGCGCGGTCGGCTCACCGTCGGTGACCACCAGTAGCACGGGCTGCGCGTTGGGGTGCCGACGCAGGTGGCGGCCGGCCAGCGCCAGCGCGTGATGCAGGTTGGTGCCCTGCTCGTAGACGCCTTCCAGACCCATCAGCTCCGCGCTGGTCATTGTTCGGGCGTATCGGCCAAACGCGATGATCTGCAACGCATCTGAACGAAATCGGGTGCGCACCAGATGGTCGAGCGCGAGCGCCGTCTGCTTCATCGGCAGCCAGCGGTTCTCCATCACCATCGAGAACGAGGTGTCCACCAGCAGCGCCACCGCGGCCTGGGTACGAGTCTCGGTCTCGGACACCTCGACGTCGTCGACGGTGACCCGAATCGCGGAGTCCGCTCTGTCCCTTACGGTTCCGGCCTGTCGCAGCACGGCGTTGGTCAGCGTCCGGGTGACGTTCCACGGCTCGGTGTCGCCGAACTGCCAGGGCCGGGTGGCACCGGTCAACTCACCCGCGGCCCCGGCCCGCCGCAATTCCCGCTCGCCGTGTCGGCTGGAAAGCTGTTGCGCCACATCACGTAACGCTGTCTCACCGAGACGTCGCATCGCCTTCGGCGAGAGCCGCCACTGCCCGTCCGAGTTGCGGTCCAGGAAGCCCTGATTGACCAGTGCGCGTTCGAGCTCGGCCAGCGTCTGGGCGTCGATGGCGGCCTGGTCGCCGAGCTGGCGGGCCAGCGCGTCGAGGTCGACGTCGTCCATCGTCGCGCCCGGATAGCTCTGCGACAGCTGCTCGGCGAGCTGCTCCAGCTCGGCGATGTCGGAGAGCGCCTGCGCGCCCTCACCCATGCCGAGCGGGTTGTCGCCGCTGAACTCCGACGAGCCGTCCCAGTCTTCGCCGGGCCGGGCCGCCTGCAGGTGGCCGTCGAGCTGGCCGAGTGCCTGCATCAAATCCGGCGATCCGAATGCCTGCTGCGCCAACGCATCCAGCTCGGCACGCTGATCCGGACTCAGGCTGTTGCGGAACCGCTGCGCGGCCGCGGCCCGTTTGGCCAGCGAGTCCAGCAACTCCTCGACGTTTTGCGGGTTCTCCGGGAAGAACTCGCCGTGCTTGTCCATGAAGTCCTGGAAATCCTGCGGAGAGTCTTCGCCGCGGGAATGCTTGTCCAGCAGATCGTTGAGGTCGTTGACCATGTCGGTGACCCGCTGACGGTCCTCGTCGGTGGCCCCTTCCAGGGCCTCCTTCATGCCGGCGAAGCGCTGGTCGAGCATCTCGCGGCCGAGCAGATCCTTGATCTGGTCGTACTTTTGGCGCGCCTCGTCGCTCCGCCAGCCGTATTCCGAGAGCTCCTGCACGGCCTTGGCCGGCGACGGCGAAAGCGCCTCCAGTTGCAGTTCACCGAACCGTGCGTCGTCATCCAGCGCGCGGGCCAGTTCTTTGCGCTCGGCCAGCACCGCCTCGTCCAGCAGTTTTTTGATCTCCTGCAGCGTGCCGTCCAAGTTGTTCTCGCGCAGCAGTTCTCGGCGCCGACGGTTGGCTTCGGCGGCCAGCCGGTCGGCCCCGGTCGCGCTCTTGGTGCCGCGGCGCAGCAACTCCGACAACGCCCGGCGCGGCGACGTGCCCGCCATGACGTCCTGCCCGATCTGTTCGAGCGCCTCACGCAGATCCACCGGCGGCGCCAGTGGATCGGGCCCGCCGGTATACGCCGAATACCGGGACGAGTGACTTCTAGCCATAGACAGTTTCGCCTTCCCCGGACGCCTTATCGATGCGCTTGGCCAAATACAGTGCCTCCAAGGCCAATTCGAGAGCCGCGGCACGCTCACCCTCGGACTCGGCGCCGAGCCGCGTGGCGATCGCCTCGATGACCGGCAGATCCGGCAGCGCCGCCAGCACATCCTTGGCCGACACCCGCTCACCGGTCGTCACTGCCGAACCGCCCTCGACCGCGGACACCAGCGGGCCGACGTCGATACCGCCGAGCGCTCGCGACGCGGTGTCGGCGGTGGCGCGGCGCAGCAGGTGCTCCAGCACCGCCTGCTCGCGACCCTCTTCGCCGGACTCGAACTCGAGCTTGCCCCGCAGCACGTCGATCACCGTGCTCAAGTCGACCACGCGGGCCACCGGATCGGTCTCCCCCAGCACCGCGCCGCGATGCCGCGCAGAAGCCGCGACGGTTTCGGCGGCGGCGATCGCAAACCGCGCCGAGACGCCGGATCGCTGATCGACCGAGTTGGACTCGCGCAGGTTGCGGGCGAACCGGGCGATCACCTGGGTCAGGTACTCCGGCACCTGCGCGCTCAGGTGCGCCTCCTGGGTGATCACGGCGACCTCGGCGTCGAGCTCGAGCGGATAGTGCGTGCGGATCTCGGCGCCGAACCGGTCCTTCAGCGGGGTGATGATGCGGCCGCGGTTGGTGTAGTCCTCGGGGTTGGCGCTGGCGACGACAAGCACGTCCAGCGGCAGCCGCAAGGTGTAGCCGCGGACCTGGATGTCGCGCTCCTCCATCACGTTGAGCATCGACACCTGGATGCGCTCGGCCAGGTCGGGCAGCTCGTTGACGGCGACGATGCCGCGATGCGCCCGCGGGATCAGGCCGTAGGCGATGGTCTCCGGGTCGCCCAGGCTGCGGCCTTCGGCGACCTTGATCGGGTCGATGTCACCGACCAGGTCGGCGACGCTGGTGTCGGGGGTGGCCAGCTTCTCGGTGTAGCGCTCGCTGCGGTGCCGCCACTCCACCGGAAGGTCGTCGCCGAGCGTGGCGGCCTTGCGGATCGACTCCGGGGTGATCGGGCTGTACGGGTGCTCGCCGAGTTCGGCGCCGGCGATCACCGGCGTCCACTCGTCCAGCAGGCCGGTCAGTGCGCGCAGCAAGCGGGTCTTGCCCTGACCGCGTTCACCCAGCAGCACGAAGTCGTGGCCGGCGATCAAAGCCCGCTCGAGCTGCGGCAGCACGGTGTCGTCGAAGCCCAGAATGCCCGGCCAGATCTCGGGAGCGTCCGGCCCTAACGAGAGGGCGGTCAGCAGGTTTTCCCGGATTTCTTGCTTGACGCCTCGTTCACGGTGCCCGGCGGCACGTAGTTCGCCAACGGTGCGGGGCAGATTATTCGCAGCGGTCACCACATCACGTTACTGACAAAACGAAAGGCCGGGCAATCGTGATGATTGCCCGGCCTTCCGAGGTGAAATGCGAGGTGCGACTAGCTGGTGGTGACGGTGGCCTTCTCGTCGCCTTCTTTCCAGGTGATCGTGCCGTGCTCGAACGTCGACTTGTAGGAGCCGTCGGGTTCCTTCGTCTCGTCGGCGGTCGGGTAGCCCAGCTTGCCCTGCGAGGCCTGGACGTCGTTCCACGCGTCGCGGATCTTGCCCCAGACCAAGTAGACGGGTCCGCCGTTCTTGTAGATCAGCACGCCGCCGTCGTACTGCTGGTAGACACCGGTGTTGTCCAACGTGTTCTTCTGGTTGTCGTAGGGAGCGCCGAGGTCTTTCTTCTGCTCGTCGTTGAGGGTCTCCCACTTGGCCAGGATCGGTCCCTCAACCGTGTACTCCGTGCCGTTCTTGCCGGGAATCTGCGTCGAGCTGGGTGCCGCCGCGGCGCTCGTTGTCGGTTCCATCGCAGCCGATGACGTCATCGCCGACGACGACATCGCCGAACTCGAGGACGTGCCGGACTTGTTGTCGGACTGGTGACAACCCGCTCCGAGCAACGCGAACGCTGCAATGGCGACAGAGAACGACGCTGTTCTTTTTGTTACCGCGCGCATTATTTCCTCTCGATACTTCTGAATCTCACGAGACTCGTCCCGGTTGACGGTCCCAAATTTGACTCTAGGCCGATCCGATCTTGTTCGGAAGAGGCTTTGGACGGCCCGGTCAGCAAATGGCAACGCTTTGCTCGACGGTTGACAGACGTTCAAAAAGCCGCCATAAAGTGCCCCAGACAACTCACGTCGCAGTCCGGTACGAAGCTCACAGTCATCCATGCGCAGCTAACCGATACGCTGCGTACCGTGAATTCTCGCGACTGGCGTCAACGGCCCGACACCGCACACTTCGGCCCCGCGTCGTGGCAGTCCGGCCTGCTCTCCCTGCTGACCGCAATCTTCGTCCGGCCGGTGCTCGGCGCCCTGACGCTGATCGGCATGGTCGTCAATCGCTTCAGCCCCGACGTGCTGCAGCGGGTGCGCCTCGACGGCATCGACGGGCCGCTGGGCCTGATCCGGCCGCTGCCCGGCACCGACGTCGCACGCGTCGAGCTGCCGCACTGCCCGGCCGAATGGGTGATCGCCCCGCAGGCCCGCGAGTCGACTTCGCTGATCGTCTACTTCCACGGCTCGGCGCTGGTGACCCTCGGGCTCAACTCGCACCGGCGCTTCGTCAGCCGGCTGTCGGCGGCCACCGGCGCCAAGGTGCTCAACGTCGGCTACCGCCTGGCGCCGCAGGCCAGCATCGAAGAAGCCGTCGGAGACGGGTTGGACGGCTACCGCTTCGCGCTGGCGCAGGGGTTCGCGCCCGAGCGGATCGTGCTTGCCGGTGACTCGGCGGGTGGTCTGATGGCCGCCGACGTCGCGCTCGCGGCACGCGACGCCGGACTACCGGTGCCCGCCGGTCAAGCGTTGATGTCGCCGTTGACGTCGGCCGACATGGACCTGAAGTACCGGGCCTTGAAGGAACACCGCGACGTGATGTTCCCGTTCATGACCGTCAAGTTCATCTACGACGTGTTCGCCACCGTCAACGGCACCCGCCCGCCGCCGGTGATGCCGCCGGAAGCTGACCTGCATGGGCTCGGCCCGTTCCTGCTGCAGGTGGGCACCCACGAGATGCTGCTCAACGACACCATCGTGTTCGCCGAAAAGCTACGTGCCCAGAACATCGAAGTCTGGGTGCAGCAGTGGCACAAGGCGATGCACATGTTCCAGCTCAGCTTCGATGTCAACCCCGATGCCCGCCGCGCCGTCGACGAGGTCGCGGCGTTCATCCGCTACGCGACAACCGTGCAGGACGAAATCAGCGCCTGACCGTCAGCGGGCTTCTAATGAGCGAAGTGCCGCGCGCCGGTCAGGTAGAGCGTCACGCCGGCCTTCTCCGCCGCAGCCGTCACTTCGTCGTCGCGGACCGAACCGCCCGGGTGCACGATCGCCTTCACTCCCGCGGCGGTCAGGGTTTCCAGGCCGTCCGGGAACGGGAAGAAGGCGTCGGACGCGGCGACCGCGCCGCTGACCCTTTCCCCACCACGCTCGACCGCTAACCTCGCCGCGTCGACGCGGTTGACCTGACCCATGCCGATGCCGATGGTGGCGCCGCCGCCGGCGATGACGATCGCGTTGGATTTCACGGCGCGGCAGGTTCGCCAGGCGAACGCCAGGTCTGCCAGGGTGGCCGGGTCGGCCGCGGCGCCGGCGGCCAGCGTCCAGTTGTCCGGGTCATCACCGGGCGCGTCGATCCGGTCGCGCTGCTGCACCAGTAGCCCGCCGCTGATCTGACGACGCTCGGTGTCGGCACCAACGGGTGCCAGATCGCCAGCAGCGACCAGCACTCGGACGTTCTTCTTTCGCGCCAGCACCTCGACGGCACCCGGTGCATAGGCCGGCGCCACGATCACCTCGGTGAAGATCGTGCTGACGTACTCGGCCATCTCGACGCTGACCTCGGTGTTGGCCGCGATCACCCCGCCGAATGCGCTGAGCGGGTCGCACTCGTGGGCTTTTCGGTGCGCGTCCGCGACCGAGTCC
Source organism: uncultured Actinomycetota bacterium (assembly GCA_963755805.1). Classification (GTDB taxonomy): domain Bacteria; phylum Actinomycetota; class Actinomycetes; order Mycobacteriales; family Mycobacteriaceae; genus Mycobacterium. The sequence continues at coordinate 50,014 of CAVWLG010000038.1, read as the reverse complement.
GACGAGACGGCGATGCCACACGGGTTGGCGTGCTTGATGATCGCCACGCAGATCTGATCGTGGTCGAAGGCCGCCCGCCAGGCCGCGTCGGCGTCGGTGAAGTTGTTGTACGACATCTCTTTTCCGTGCAACTGATCGGCCTGCGCCAAGCCGGGCCAGCCGCCGTCGTCGACGTAGAGCGCGGCCTGCTGATGCGGGTTCTCGCCGTAGCGCAGCTGGGTCGAGCGTCGCCACGTGCCTGCTACCCATTCCGGAAATGCCGCGGCCGGCTCCTCGGGCGCCAGCGTCGACTCCATCCAGCCGGCCACCGCGACGTCGTACTCCGCGGTGTGCCGAAACGCCAACGACGCCAGCTTCTTTCGTTCGGCAAGGGTGAAGCCGCCGCTGCGCACCGCGGCCAGCACGCCGTCGTAGCCGAGCGGGTCGGTCACCACCGCGACGCTGGGGTGGTTCTTGGCGGACGCGCGAACCATCGACGGCCCGCCGATGTCGATCTGCTCCACGCATTCGTCGACGCCCGCACCGGATTCCACGGTCGCGCTGAACGGGTACAGGTTGACCACCACCAATTCGAACGCCGCGATGCCGAGTTGCTCGAGTGCGGCGGCGTGCTCCGGTTTGCGCAGATCCGCCAGCAGGCCGGCATGCACCCGCGGGTGCAGGGTCTTCACCCGGCCGTCGAGCACCTCCGGGAAACCGGTCAGCTCCTCCACCGGGGTCACGGGAATGCCTTTGTCGGCAATGGTTTTCGCGGTCGACCCAGTCGAGACGATCTCCACGCCGGCGTCGGCGAGCCCCTTGGCGAGTTCGACCAGACCGGTCTTGTCGTAGACGCTGATCAACGCGCGGCGAATCTGCCGCTTCTCCTCGTAGCCACTCATCCGATAGTCGCCTTTCGTCCGATCCAGGTCACGCCGCCGGTCGCCACCGCGGCTATCACGTCTATCAAGAGTCGCCGTTCGGTGACCTTGATGCGTTCGTGGAGAGTTTCTTCGTCGTCGTCGAGCACCGGAACAGCCTGCTGGGCAAGTATCGGCCCGGTGTCGGTGCCGGCGTCCACCAGGTGCACCGTGCACCCCGTGACTTTGACGCCGTGGGCCAACGCATCGGCCACCGCGTGCGCGCCCGGAAATGCCGGCAGCAGAGCCGGATGGGTGTTGAGGGTGCGGCCTACGAATTTCGAAAGAAATTCTGACCCAAGGATTTTCATGAAGCCGGCCGATACAACCAGGTCCGGCGAGTGTGCAACGGTCGCCTCGGTGAGCGCGGCATCCCACGCGGCCCGGTTGGGGTAGTCGGCCAGCCGCACCCGAAAGGACGGCAGCGATGCGGCGGCCGCGATGTCGACGGCTGCGCAGTCGCGATCGACGCCGACGGCGACCACCCTCGCCGGATAATCGTCGACGGCAGCGTCGAGCAGCGAGGCCAACAGTGACCCGGTGCCCGATGCCAGCACCACCAATCGTGCCGGTGCGCTGGGTGGCACGCGGAACGGTTGCTGCACAGGTCAGAGCCTAGCCGTCCTCGTCCGGCTCATCGATCTCCAGGGGACGTTCATCGATGCCCGGTGCGTCAGCGGCATCAAAATGCACCTCGGCATCCTCGGCATCCTCGGCCTCGAAGTCGCCCATCGGTTCGGCAAGCACGGGCGGCTCGGCCGGGGCCGCCGCGACGCGGACCGGCTTGGGTGCGCGCGGACGGCGCCTGACGCCGCCGGCCATCACGACGGTGAGCGTGCCGATAGCGGTGAACCACAGGAAGATCGCGAAACCGAAAGTCCCCTGGTCGATTCCAACGCCGCCGAAATTGCCCAGCTGTCCGCTGCCGGCGTAACCGAGCAGGGCCAGGCCCAGCGCCGCCAGCAATGCCGCAATCCCGACCTTCGCCACCGCATCGGACAGCGGCAACGGGCGTCGCGCACACTGCTGCCCGAGCGCGACTCCCGCGGATGCCCCGACGATGAGCAGCGCGACCCACACCGGCCCCAGCGGCGGGTGCGGGGCCGCGGCCAGCACCGGCAGCGCGGGAATGTCCCCACCGAAGACGGTGAACGAGCTGAACGTCGCAAAACCCAGGTGAGCACTGGATCCCACCGCCATCGCGGCCGTCGCCACGATGACGTTGGGCACGTACAGCACCGACAGCAGCGTCAGGCTGAACTGGCCGAAGATCGAGTTGGTGATGCCGTACAAGTCCTGCATCGTCGACCAGTGCACGACCAGCGAGCAAGCCGCCACCAGACCCGACAGTCCGAGCAGCGCCAAGACGCCGGCCACCGCCGCGCGCAGCGAATCGGCCAGCCAGCCGGGCAGCGGTGACGCGGCGAGTAGCCGGCGGCCGACCTGCGACCCCACCCCGATCGACGCGCCGATGAGATGCACGAGCAGCACGCTGATGAAAGCCCGCGATGCACTCGGGGTCTGCAGTTCGGTGATGACCGATGCCGCGTCGTGGATGACCGCCAGGGCGATGGCGGCGATCAGCAGCGGCCCGCCCAGCGCAGACGCGACGATCCATCGGATGACGAACCAAGATGCCGTTGTCGTCGTGGCGTGCGCGGTGGTGCGCGCAGTTCCCCACACCATCAACAGCACCGGCAGCAGCGGCATCACACCCAGCTCACGGCCACCGATCGAGATCGGCACCTGATGGACGCCGAGCCACATGCTGGCGATCGCCCCCAGTGCGCCGGTCATGTCGCTGTTGGCGATCACCAACTGCAGCAGCGTCACTGCGGCGATGACCACCAAAGCCACCGCCGCCGGCCCGAACGCGACCCGAAGAAGGTCGCGCGCCTGGTGGGCGCCCGGGGTTCGACTGTCCGGCGTCACGGTTTGAGGACGTTACACAGTGGCTGTCTGCGTGGCGACCCGCCGCGCCCGGCTACGCCGCGCTAGCGATCGCACGGGCTGTCTGCGTGGCGACCCGCCGCGCCCGGCTACAGTGCACCGTGCACGGGACTGCGACGGGTTCGACGGCGAGGACGGCGCCTGCGGCTGCTGACCCGAGCCGTACGAGTGCTGGCTGTGGGCTGAACCGCCCTGGTCGCCGGCGCCACCTTGGCCCGGCGCTCCGGAGCCGGACGACGGCGGCGGGCTGAAGCTGGGGAAACCCGTTGGCGGAGTGGGCGATCCGTGCTGGGACTGCGCCGAGCTCGGCTGCGGACCCGGTTGCGCGGCGAAGCCACCGGTGGTGGGCCCAGACGGGTAACCGCCGTACTGCGTCCCGTACCCGGACGGCTGGTAGGGGGCCTGCTGCTGGCCGTAGTAGCCGCCGTACTGGCCGTAGTACTGGTCGTACTTGGGGCGCGGAGCCGGCGCGGTGATCACACCCGCGTCCAGCAGCAGCGCGCCGATGGCCACGCCGGCCTGCACGACCCCGGCCGTCACGGCGATCCACAATCCGGCGCCGCGATCCGACGCGTCGATGGTGTCCTGGATCAGCAGCAACGCACCCAGAACCGATATCGCGGTTACCGCCGCGAGGAAGTTCTTGGCCTTGGGCAACAGGTTCACGGCGGCCAGCAGACCGGCCAGCAAGACCAGGTCGACCGGCAGCGTGCTGCCCTTCTCGACCAGCTCGTCGCCGTTGGGCAGCAGGCGGGAGACCATCGGGAAGTAACTCGCCAGGTAGGTCAGCACACCGAGGACCGCGACCGCGATGGTCAGGTAGTGCTTGAGATTGTTCTCGGCGTCCCCGGACTTCGCGAACGACGACGCGGCGGGAGCCCCGTAGGAACCGGGCGACTGCGCGGGCGGATATCCGGGATTGCCGGGCGGGTAGGTCATGACTTCTCCTGTGCCTTCCGATGCGGTTGCGGCGCCACTCTCGTGCGGCGCTGGGTCACTCCCGCGCGCCGCTCCCCGCGAGGCTACCTGGAAATACTGGGCCAACGACGGGGCGGCGGTCTGCGCAGGCTTTGCGACGCGAGCCGATCATCCACGCTAGCGCACCTCCGGCACGCCGTCGGCGCACACCTCGGCCACCGGTACCCACCCCCGGTGGTTGCCCGCAAGATTGGAACACGTTCTAATTCATCCATGGACTACGGGCTTGTGCTGTTCACCAGCGATCGCGGAATCTCCCCGGCGGCGGCTGCCACGCTTGCCGATAACCACGGGTTCCAGACGTTCTACGTACCCGAACACACCCACATTCCGGTCAAGCGTCAGGCCGCGCATCCGACCACCGGCGACGAGTCGCTGCCTGACGACCGTTACATGCGCACGCTGGATCCCTGGGTGAGCCTCGGCGCAGCCTGCGCGGTCACGTCACGGGTCCGGCTGTCCACCGCGGTGGCGCTGCCGGTCGAACACGACCCGATCACGCTGGCGAAGTCCATCGCGACGCTCGACCACCTCTCGGGCGGGCGCGTCAGCCTGGGCGTCGGGTTCGGCTGGAACACCGACGAACTCACCGACCACGGTGTTCCGCCCGGCCGTCGTCGCACCATGCTGCGTGAATACATCGAGGCGATGCGGGCGCTGTGGACCGAAGAAGAGGCCTCCTATGAGGGCGAGTTCGTCAACTTCGGGCCCAGCTGGGCATGGCCCAAGCCGGTGCAGTCGCACATCCCGGTTCTGGTCGGGGCGGCCGGCAATGAGAAGAACTTCAAGTGGATCGCCCGCAGCGCCGACGGCTGGATCACCACCCCTCGCGATTTCGACATCGACGAGCCGGTGAAGCTGCTGCAGGACACCTGGGCCGCCGCCGGCCGCGACGGCGCTCCACAGATCGTCGCGCTGGACTTCAAGCCGATTCCGGAGAAGTTGGCGCACTGGGCCGAGATCGGGGTCACCGAGGTGTTGTTCGGACTGCCCGACAAGTCCGAAGATGAGGTGGCCGCATACGTCGAGCGATTAGCGGGCAAGCTAGCCGCAGCGGTCTAACCGCTGCGACGGACGGGACACGCATCGTGACAGCTCACGACGAGCACGGCCGGCACTTCCCCTACCGCTACGAGACCCGGCTGGCGCCGATGTGGCTGGCCTTCCGGGCGTGGCCGACCACACAGGGCGTCACGGTGACCGACGACGGCCAGTTGATCGTCCGCTACGGACCGTTCCGGATCGACGCGCCGCTGTCTCAAATTCAGGATGCGCATATCACCGGTCCGTACCGGTGGTGGACGGCGGTGGGCGCGCGGCTGTCGCTCGCCGACGACGGACTGACGTTCGGCACCAACGCGACTCAGGGCGTATGCATGCACTTCGAGCCGCGGATTCATCGCGTCCTGGGTCTGCGGGACCACTCGGCGCTCAACGTGACCGTCGCGGACTGCGAGGGCTTGGTCGCCGCTCTGACCGACGCCGGTTGATCCGAGGACTTCGCCGCACCTGACTGGACGAACGTGGCTTTAGGCTGAAACGCATGACCGACCTGGACGTGCCGTGAGAGCGCGTCGCCTGAGCGTTCTGCTTGCGGCTGTCGCGCTCACCGGGTGCACCCAGACCGTCCATGGCACCGCCGTCGCGCGGTTCGCCCTGCCCGTGGACGGTTTCCCGGCTACGTCGGGATACACCGCGGTCGACTCCGACTCGTACTACATCCGTGATGGCAACCCGGAGTACGGCTTCGTTTTCACCGCCCCGAACGGTCTCGTCTGCGGGATGGGGTCCTTCCCGGCGTGGGAGTCGGCGGGCGCGGAATGCACGGGGTTACGGCCCGACCGGGGACCTGGGTCCTGGACGGTCGATGCGGAACGTTTTGGTGCTACCAGCGTCCAGACGTCGGTGATGCCCAGAGGCGGCAATCGGAGAGCTCAACCTAATAAGCCTCTGCCGCAACGGCATTACGTGGTCGACTCGGTCGACACATTGTGCTTGGTGACCCAGGATTCGGTCGTGGCATGTCACGTCGGCGGGCATGGCTTCATCTTGACCGCGGACAAGACGACACTGTTCTAGCCGAACGAAGCCTGGTTGACGCCGTCTTGGGTCGACTTCACGGTGATCCCGGCGCCCAACGGGTCGCCGTCGGTCATCAACGCCACCAGGTCCTCGTCCTCGGTGAGCGCCATGAACCGCGAGCCGTCGGCGTCGAGCCGGCCGATGATGACACCGGTCGTCGTCGGCCAGTCGTAGCGCACGGAATACGTCTCAATGGTGCCCGCGCCGTTGGCGTTTCGAGTGACCGGCACCTTCGGCAACGCGGCGATGTCCTGCTGCAACTCCTTGCTGCGGTCGGCCGCCCATTCGCCTGGTTTTGTGGAGTAGACCCCCACCGAATACTTGCTCATCACACCGCCGTTGGCGCCGACGAGCCCGAACGAACCCGGCTTGTCGCGCACAGCGGCCACGGTTTCCGCGATGCCGTGCAGCGAATAGCTGTTGCCGGGGCCGCCGAAATAGGGCAGGCCTCCGGTGAGCGTCAACCCGCGCGGATCGTCGGCGGTGAGTCCGAATTCGTCGCACACCGCGAAAACCGGGAACGGGAAGCAGCTGTAGAGGTCGAACGTCGCCACGTCGTCGATGTCGATGTCGGCGATCCGAAGCGCCTCTGCCACAGCCTGTTTGGCGGAGTAGCTGACGTGAAGTCGACGCGGTCCAGCAAGTCCTGCTCGGTCTGGTCGGCATGCCCGCGCAGATAGACCCACTTTTCCTCGGATACCCCGAGCCGCCGCGCCGCCGACACCGACATCACTAGCGCAGCGGCCCCTTGATTGACGGTGTCGCGCGCGACCAGCAGCCGCGGATACGGGTCGCAGATCATCCGGTTCTCGTCGGTTACCGTTTCGATCTCTTCCACCGACCGTTCCACCGGCGAGGACGAGAATGGGTTCTTTGCAGCGACTTTGGAGAATGGGGCGAAGAGCTCGGCCATCGCGTGCCGATAGTCGGCGACGGTGAACCCGAGCCGTCCTCGGCGTGCGTTGTCGAGCAGCCCGTACTGCACGGGCGCTCCGGTCAGCCCGTGCTTCGCGGTGTACTCGCTCATGTACTGCTCGAAACCGTATCCACGGTCCTCGAGCTGGCCACCGACGTGCTCGGTGAAGTCCGGCTTGTCGTCACGCCCGGCGAAGTATTTCGCCGTGGATCCGGGCTCGGACCCGAGGATCAACGCGACCTCGATGTCGCCGGCGGCGATCGCTCCGGCGAACTCCGTCATCAGCTTCTGCGGGCCGTTGCCCCCGATGGGCTCGAGCAACGCGCGCGCCGGATCGGCGCCAACGCGGTTGGCTACCGATCGCACGTAGTTGTCCGAGCAGCCCAGCGGCGGCTTCGTGAACGGGGTGCAGATCTCGAACTGGCGCAGGCCGGCGAACACCTCGACGGCCTCGGCCACCGTGCGCACGTCCGCGCCGGTGTCAGCGAGTGCGGCCCGCACAGCCTCGGTCGCCAAATCGACTGAGGACATGCCGCGATAACCGGGATCGTCGATGCGCTCGGTGAACTGGCCCACTCCGACGACGACGGGAGTACGCGAATCGATCGCCATTACAGGCCTCCTGACAAGTGTTAATTCGTCAGGCTAACCGAAACCTGTAACGTGTTCCAATTTTGGAGCGAACAGCCCGGGCCTACAGGCTCTTGAGGATTTCCCGTGCGAGTGCGGCGGTCTCCGACGGCGTCTTGCCGACCTTGACCCCGGCAGCCTCGAGCGCTTCCTTCTTGGCTGCGGCGGTTCCCGACGAGCCGGACACGATGGCGCCGGCGTGGCCCATCGTCTTGCCTTCCGGCGCAGTGAATCCCGCGACGTAGCCGACGACCGGCTTGGACACGTTGGCCTTGATGTAGTCGGCCGCGCGCTCCTCGGCGTCACCGCCGATCTCACCGATCATCACGATGATCTTGGTCTCCGGGTCCTTCTCGAAGGCCTCGATCGCGTCGATGTGGGTGGTGCCGATCACCGGGTCACCGCCGATGCCGATCGACGTAGAGAACCCGAAATCACGCAGCTCGTACATCATTTGGTAGGTCAGCGTGCCGGACTTGGACACCAGGCCGACGGGACCGGACCCGGAGATGTTGGCCGGGGTGATGCCGACCAGCGCCTGCCCGGGGGTGATGATGCCGGGACAGTTCGGGCCGATGATCCGGGTCTTGTTGCCCTTCGAAAGGTTGTACGCCCACGCATAAGCGCTGTCCTGCACCGGGATTCCCTCGGTGATGACAACCAGCAGCGGGATCTCGGCGTCGATGGCCTCGATGATCGCGTCCTTGGCGAAGACCGGCGGCACGAAGATGATCGACACGTCCGCGCCGGTCTTCTCGATGGCTTCGGCGACGCTGCCGAACACCGGCAACTCGACCGGCTCGTCGTCGACATTCTTGTGCGCGACGGTGGTGCCGGCCTTACGGGCGTTGACGCCGCCGACGATGTGCGTGCCGGCCTTGAGCATCCGGGCGGTGTGCTTGGTGGCCTCGGATCCGGTGATGCCTTGGACGACGACCTTGTTTTTCGCGGTCAGGAAGATAGCCATGGGTCTTCAGTCCTTTTCTCAGGCGCTCGCCAGCTCGGCGGCCTTGTCGGCGGCCTCGTCCATCGTGGGCACCAGCGTCACAAGCGGGTGGTTGGCGTCGGTGAGGATCCGCCGGCCTTCGTCGACGTTGTTGCCGTCGAGGCGCACGACGATCGGCTTGTTGGCGTCGTCACCCAGGATCTCCAGCGCCTTGACGATGCCGGTGGCGACCGCGTCGCACGAGGTGATGCCGCCGAAAACGTTGACGAACACGCTCTTGACCTGCTCGTCGCCCAGCACGACGTCGAGCCCCGCGGTCATCACTTCGGCGGACGCGCCGCCGCCGATGTCGAGGAAGTTGGCCGGCTTGACGCCGCCGTGCTTCTCGCCGGCGTAGGCGACGACGTCGAGGGTCGACATGACCAGGCCCGCGCCGTTGCCGATGATGCCGACCTGGCCGTCGAGCTTGACGTAGTTGAGGTCGTGCTCCTTGGCCTTGAGCTCCAGCGGGTCGGTGGCGTCGCGGTCCTCGAACTCGAGGTGGCCGGGCTGACGGAAGTCGGCGTTGCCGTCCAGCGTCACCTTGCCGTCCAGCGCCAGGATCTGATCGTCGGGCGTGCGGACCAACGGGTTGACCTCGACCAGGGTGGCGTCCTCGGCGACGAAGACATCCCACAGCTTGGAAATGGTCACCGCGGCGGCGTCGAGCACCTCGGCCGGCAGGTGGCCTTGCTCGGCGATCGAGCGGGCGAACGCCTCGTCGACCCCCTTGACCGCGTCCACCGCGACCTTGGCCAGCCGCTCGGGCTTGGTGGCCGCCACCTCTTCGATCTCCACGCCGCCCTCTACCGAGCACATGGCCAGGTAAGTGCGGTTGGAACGGTCCAGCAGGAAGGAGATGTAGTACTCCTCCGCGATGTCGCTGGCCTCGGCGACCAACAGCTTCTTCACGACGTGGCCCTTGATGTCCAGGCCGAGGATGTTCTTCGCGTGGTTGTAGGCGTCCTCAGCGGTCGCGGCGTACTTCACGCCGCCGGCCTTGCCTCGTCCGCCGACCTTGACCTGCGCCTTGACCATCACCGGGCGACCGATCTCTTCGGCGATGGCTTTGGCCCCCTCGGCGGTGTCTGTCACCCGGCCGGGTGTGGTTGGGACGTTGTGCTTGGCGAACAGCTCTTTCGCCTGGTACTCGAAAAGATCCATGGGCTCACTTCTGTGTGTCGGCCTGTGTGCAAGCGGGCCGATGTTTTCCGTTGCCCGCTTGCGGGAACTGTATCGAGACGGCCAGAAGGTTCCATCGTCGGCATCGGTTGATGTGGTAGATCTCACCGGTGCCAAGGAAGTGATTCAACTCACATTCCCGGGTGGATTTTTGGCTAAACTTGCAACGCCTCGCGCCCGCCGGTTAACGTCTCAGGGTCCAGATAACGTTATGGTTACGGCTCGAAGGACAAATCACGTTGACCCAGCAAATCCCGGCTGCGACTCCTGTGCAAGGAGCTCTCTCGGCGTCGCGCCAGCGCAGGTCAACCATTCCCCGCAACGAAGTCACCGACATCATTCCGTTCAACGAATTCGGCAAACTGGCCGACTCGGACTTCAGCGACAACACCGCTTTTGCGAAAGAAGCGCAGGTCCTTGGCGCCCCCGAACTCGATGACCTCGACGACACGGACAACCTCGCCGTCTTCGACCTCGCCGGACCCAGCGCATCCGAGCGTCGCCTCAGCCCGCTCGAGCGCGGCACCAACCGGGCCCGCAGCGACGCCGAATCGCTCATCGGTCGCGGGCAGCACCGCAAACAGCTCACCGGACCCACTCGCGGCCGGATTTTGATCGGCTCACTGGCGGCCGGCGCCGCCGCAGCCGCCGCCCACTCCGCCACCGAGGCCCCAGAACACTCCAAGGCACAGACGGTTCTGGCTGCCCAGTCCGCCGCGACCGGGCCGATCAGCACCTCCGACAGCGGCATGCAGATGGTCACCGTGCAACCGGCCGCCAATGTCGCCGTGCACAACGCCGAGTTGGCACATGGCGTCGCGTTCGCTGAGGAGCGCGCGCAGCGCGAGGCCCGACTGCAGCAGCCGCTGTTCGTGATGCCGGTCAAGGGCATCTTCACCTCCGGCTTCGGCTACCGGTGGGGCGTGCTGCACGCCGGCATCGACCTCGCCAACTCGATCGGCACCCCGATCCACGCCGTCTCCGACGGCGTCGTCATCGCCGCCGGCCCGACCGCGGGCTACGGCATGTGGGTCAAGCTGCGCCACGCCGACGGAACCGTGACGCTCTACGGGCACGTGAACACCACCATGGTCAGCGTCGGCGAGCGGGTGATGGCCGGCGACCAGATCGCCACCGTCGGCAACCGCGGCAACTCCACCGGCCCGCACCTGCACTTCGAAGTGCTGCTGGGCGGTAGCCAGCGGGTCGACCCCGTGCCGTGGCTGGCCAAGCGCGGCCTGTCCGTCGGTACCTTCGCCGGTTGAGCCGTTGACCGACCCGAGCAATCCCAGCCCGGCAGCTCGTCCACCGAACCCTGAAACACGCATCATTCGGCGCGCGCCCACCGGTCCGCTGCCGCAGGCTGTCGATGACGCCCGCACGACGCACATCCCGCGCCCGCCCGCCCCGCCCCTGCAGTCGCAGTTCGCGCCGAGCGCCCCCGCGCACGCTGGCCTTTCGGCGAGCCCAGCCGGACCACCGCGGTGGCCGCAGCGGCCGTCAGCATCGTCAGCGGCTGGGCCACCTCGGTGGTGGCGACCGACCTGATCGCCGGCTGGTGGCACTCCGACCGGCTGTTCTGCGTCGCGGTGGCGTTCCTCGCGCTGGTCTTCGCCCTGTCCACGATCTCCGGGGTGATCCTGCTGCTGCTGCGCCAACCGCTGAGCCGCTACCTGATCGTTGCCGGTGCCGTGGTCGCGATCTTGACCTATCTCGGCGTGTTCATCGCCGGTGCGCGGGTGGCCTGGATGGTGCACACGCTGCCGATACTGCCGATCGCCAGCGCGGCGCTGACGCTGCTGCCCCGCACCCGCGATTGGCTGCTGGAGGACTAGGCTAGAGCTTCGCCACCGGGGCGTGGTTGTGCATCAGCTTGACCCGCCCTGAGCTGCCGAAGTCGATCAGCGACATCGCCGATTCGCCGATGCCGGACACCTCTTCCACTCGGCCGAGGCCGTACTTGTCGTGGGTGACCCGGTCGCCGGGCGCCAGCACAATCAGCGGGCGCTTGCTGCCTCCGCCGCTGCGGGTCGGCGACGGACGCGGTGTGCCGAAGCGGCCGGCGCCGCTGACCGGCGCGCTGAACGACGGAGTCGGGTCGGTGCGGCGCCAGTCGATCAGCTCCTGCGGAATCTCGCGCAGGAAACGCGATTCCGGGTTGAGCATCGGCTGCCCCCACGACGAGCGGACCTTGGCCCGGCTGAGGAAAAGCCGCTCACGCGCCCGGGTGATCCCGACGTAGGCCAGTCGGCGCTCCTCGGACAGCTCGGTCGGATCACCCAAAGCCCGCATGTGCGGGAACATTCCGTCTTCCCAGCCGGTGACGAACACCACCGGGAACTCCAGCCCCTTGGCGGTGTGCAGCGTCATCAGCGTCACCAAACCGGAGTCGTGCTCCGGTATTCCGTCGGCATCGGCGACCAGCGAGACGCGCTCCAGGAACTGCGCCAGCACACCGGTGTCCGGCACGTCCTCATCCACCGGGCCGTCGTCGAGCGCGGCGGCATTGGCCAGGTCGGTGGCGAATTCGTGTGCGACGCTGACGAGTTCGTTGAGGTTGTCCAGCCGGGCCAGGTCTTGCGGGTCGGACGACGACTCCAGCTCCGTGCGATATCCGGTGCGCTCGAGCACCGCCTCGATCAGTTCGCCGAGGTCACCTTCGGACGAGGCCAGCTTGGTGCGCAGTTCGTCCATCATCTCGACGAAACCCGCAATCGCCTTGGCCGACCGGGTGTTCAGCAGCGGCACCTTGCCTTCGGCGGCGACTTCTAACGCGTCGGCGAAGCTGGACCCGGTGTTCTCGGCGTACACCGCGACGCACGCCTCGGCGCGATCACCGATGCCGCGCCGCGGCGTGTTGAGGATGCGCCGCAGGCTGACCGCATCGCCGGGGTTGTCGAGCACCCGCAGGTAGGCCACGATGTCGCGAATCTCGCGGCGCTCGTAAAACCGCACTCCCCCAACGACTTTGTAGGGAATGCCGGCGCGGATGAACACTTCTTCCACCGACCGCGACGAGTTGTTGGTGCGGTAGAAGACGGCCACGTCGTTGTAGGTGAGGTCGCCGTTGGCGGCCAGCGCATCGATTTCCTCGGCGATGAACCGCGCCTCGTCGTGCTCGTTGTCGGCGACATAGCCGACGATCAGCTCGCCTTCACCGGCGTCGGTCCAGAGCCGCTTGTCGCGCCGGGCGGGGTTGCGCGAGATCACCGAGTTGGCCGCCGACAGGATGTTCTGCGTGGAGCGGTAGTTCTGCTCGAGCAGGATCGTGGTGGCGTTCGGATAGTCGCGCTCGAAGTCTTCGATGTTGCGGATGGTGGCTCCGCGGAACGCATAAATCGACTGGTCGGCGTCACCGACCACGCACAGCTCGCCGGGCGGCACACCGTCTTCGCCGGGTTCGAGGTCGCGGCCGACCAGCTCGCGGACCAACACGTACTGCGCGTGGTTGGTGTCCTGGTACTCGTCGACCAAGATGTGCCGGAAGCGTCGACGATAGTGGTCGGCGATCTGCGGAAAGGCCTGCAGCACCGCGACCGTCTCGCCGATCAGGTCGTCGAAGTCGAGCGCGTTGGCCACCCGCAGCCGCTGCTGGTATTCGGCGTAGACCGCGGCCACGGTGCGCGCCAAGTCGTCGGAAAGGTCGTCTTCGGACAGGTTGGCCAGCGCCTGTTGCGGGTCGATCAGCTCGTTCTTGAGGTTGGAGATGGAGTTGGCCAGCAGCCGCGGCGTATACCGCTTGATGTCGAGGCCCATGTCCTTGCCGATCATCTGCAGCAGACGGCGCGAATCGTCGGCGTCGTAGATCGAGAAGTTGGAGTTGAGGCCCGAGATCAGCGACGCCTGGTTGCGCAGGATCCGCACGCAGGTCGAGTGGAAGGTCGACACCCACATCGACCGCGCCCGCGGACCGACCAGTGTGGCCACCCGTTCCCGCATCTCCGCGGCGGCCTTGTTGGTGAAGGTGATCGCCAGCACCTGACCGGGACCGACGTCACGCGCGGCCAACAGGTAGGCGATCCGCCGGGTCAGCACGGCCGTTTTGCCCGAGCCGGCGCCGGCGACGATCAGCAGCGGCGAGCCCTCATGCAGCACCGCCTTGCGCTGCTGGGGGTTCAGACCATCGAGAAGTTGATCGCCTTCGGATTCGGTCACGTGCTGCACACGTCATATCTCGTCCAAACCTACCGCCGATCGGCGACACCTTTGCGCCGGAACGCCTGCAAGTGGCACACTCATTTCGTGCTCAATGCGCAGTGGCGATTTTTCTACGGGTACCGGCCACCGGTGCCCGTGGTGTAGCTGCTTCCCAGAGCCCCGCGGTCCACTTCCGGATCCGGGGCTCGTCTCTTGTGTGAGGCCCGAAACCGGATGACACCACCGCACCAACCTCCACACAACGAGATTCCGGAGTCTGAAATGACAATCGAAACAGAACAACTCATGATATCGACGCCCTGCGGCTGGAAATCGACCGGCTCGACGCCGAGATCCTGGCCGCGGTCAAGCGCCGCGCCGAGGTCTCCCGTGAGATCGGCAAAGCGCGGATGGCCTCCGGCGGCACCCGGCTGGTGCACAGCCGCGAGATGAAGGTCATCGAGCGTTACAGCGAACTCGGCCCCGAGGGCAAGGACCTGGCCATGCTGCTGCTCAGGCTGGGCCGCGGCCGGCTCGGTCACTGAGCAAGCCGGTTCGCCACCCGTTCACCGTGCCTTCAGCGTCGGCAGCGACGCGCCCCGTCCACCTGACTAGGGTCGAGGGATGACTGCGGTTGAACAGATTCCCGACATCTCAGCGACCCCGGCATGGAGTGCGCTGCAACAACACCACCGGCAGATCGGTGAGACCCATCTGCGCGCAGTTCTTCGATGAGGACCCGGACCGCGGCCGCGAGTTCAACGTCACCGTCGGCGACCTGTACATCGACTACAGCAAACACCGCATCAACCGCGACACCCTGAAGCTGCTGATCGATCTGGCGCACGCCGCCGAACTCGAGCAGCACCGCGACGCGATGTTCGACGGGACGCACATCAACGTCTCGGAGGACCGCGCCGTGCTGCACACCGCGCTGCGGCTTCCGCGCGACGCCACCCTGACCGTGGATGGGCAGAACGTGGTCGCCGACGTCCACGAAGTGCTGGACGCGATGGGCGATTTCACCGACCGGCTGCGCAGCGGCGAGTGGACCGGCGCCACCGGAAAACGGATCAGCACCGTCGTCAACATCGGCATCGGCGGCTCGGACCTCGGCCCGGTGATGGTCTACCAGGCGCTGCGGCACTACGCCGACGCCGGCATCTCGGCACGTTTCGTCTCCAACGTCGACCCCGCCGACCTGATCGCGAAGCTGGCCGACTTAGACCCCGCCACAACGCTTTTCATCATCGCATCCAAGACCTTCACCACGCTGGAGACGCTGACCAACGCCACCGCCGCGCGACGCTGGCTGACCGACACCCTCGGTGATGACGCGGTGGCCAAGCATTTCGTGGCCGTCTCGACCAACAAGAAACTGGTCGACGAGTTCGGCATCGACACCGACAACATGTTCGGATTCTGGGACTGGGTCGGCGGACGGTATTCGGTCGACTCGGCGATCGGGCTCTCGGTGATGGCAGTGATCGGCCGGGAAGCGTTCGCGGACTTCCTGTCTGGGTTCCACATCGTCGACGAGCATTTCCGGACCGCGCCGCTGGAGTCGAACGCGCCGGCGCTGCTCGGCCTGATCGGGCTGTGGTACTCGGACTTCTTCGACGCGCAGGCCCGTGCGGTGTTGCCGTACTCCAACGACATGGCCCGCTTCGCCGCCTACCTGCAGCAGTTGACGATGGAGTCCAACGGCAAGTCGACGCGCGCCGACGGCACCCCGGTCACCACCGACACCGGCGAAATCTTCTGGGGCGAACCGGGAACCAACGGCCAGCACGCGTTCTACCAACTGCTGCACCAGGGCACCCGGCTGGTGCCGGCCGACTTCATCGGCTTCAGCCAGCCGACCGACGATCTGCCCACCATGGACGGCACCGGCAGCATGCACGACCTGCTGATGAGCAACTTCTTCGCCCAGACCCAGGTGCTGGCGTTCGGCAAGACCGCCGAGGAGATCGCCGCCGAGGGCACGGACGCAGATGTGGTGCCGCACAAGGTGATGCCGGGCAACCGGCCGACGACGTCCATCCTGGCGACCCGGCTCACCCCGTCGGTCTTGGGCCAGCTGATCGCGCTCTACGAGCACCAGGTGTTCACCGAGGGCGTCATCTGGGGCATCGACTCGTTCGACCAGTGGGGCGTCGAGTTGGGCAAGACGCAGGCCAAGGCGCTGCTGCCGGTGCTCACCGAAGACGCTTCTCCGGCAGCGCAATCCGACAGTTCGACCGACGCTCTGGTCCGCCGCTACCGCAGCGAGAGAGGTCGCGCGGACTAGGCGAACCGCTTGGCCAACGACACCGGCATCACCCGCAGCAGTTGCACCATCGGCCCCCACGGCCACCACGGAATGGCGGCGCGGCCGGGTTCGCGCTCGATGGCGGCGACGAGCGACTTGACGCCAGTTTCGTTGTCCACCATGAACATTGTGCTCTGCGATTTGGCCGTCATCTCCGACTCGATGTAGCCGGGCTCCATCACCGAGACCTTGATCGGGCCTTTGGCGTATTCGGCGCGCAACGATTCGCCCAGTGAACTCAGGCCGGCTTTGCTTGCGGCGTAAGCCGCTTTCACGCCGGGCACGCCCTTCGATGCCGAGCACCGAGGAGATCAGCACCAGGTGCCCAGACCCCTGCTCGGAGAACATCTCCAGTGCGGTTTCGATTTGCACCAGGGCAGCCACCAGGTTGGTTTCGATGGTCGCCTTGTTGGCCCACAATTTGCCGGAGCCCAGTTTCGCGCCCTTGCCGATGCCGGCGTTGACGATCACCCGGTCGATGCCACCCAGCGCGTCGGACAACTCCGCGAACACTTTCGGCACCTGGTCGTGGTCGTTGACGTCCAGCGCGGCTATCGCGACTTTGACATCCGGATAGCGTTGCGCAAGTTCGGTTTTCAGCTCTTCGAGCCGTTCGGTGCGACGGGCGCACAGCGCGAGGTCGCGGCCCTTGGCGGCGAAAGCGCGGGCCATACCGGCGCCCAGGCCAGAGCTGGCTCCGGTGATGAGGATTCTCTGTCGAGTCATCCGACTATTTCAGCAGACGCGACATCCGCCGGTCGGCCAGCACCTTGCCGCCGGTCTGGCAGGTCGGGCAGTACTGAAACGACTTGTCGGCGAACGACACTTCGCGAACGGTGTCACCGCAGACCGGGCACGGTAAGCCGGTGCGGGCGTGTACCCGCATGCCGGAACGCTTCTCGCCCTTCAGCGTGGCGGCCTGCTGGCCGACCGATCTCGACACGGCGTCGGATAAGCACCGAGACCATCGCGTCGTGCAGTGCGGCGAGTTGCGCCTCGCTGAGCTTCGCGGCGGTGGCGAACGGCGACAGCTTGGCGACATGCAGGATCTCGTCGCTGTAGGCGTTGCCGATGCCGGCGATGACCTTCTGGTCGGTGATCACGGACTTGATCCGGCCGGTGTTCTTGGCCAGCAGCTTGGCTAAGTCATCGGCGTTGAGGGTCAGCGCGTCGGGCCCCAGCGCGGCGATGCCAGGGACCTTCTGCGGATCGTCGACGAGCCACACCGCCAGCCGCTTCTGGGTGCCCGCCTCGGTGAGGTCGAAGCCTGGCGACTCGCCGGGCGGGCCGAGGTGGACGCGCAACGCGATCGGGTTCTTGCCGGGTTTGAGCGGCGTCGCGGACAGCTTCTCCGACCAGCGCAGCCAGCCGGCCCGGGAGAGGTGGGTGATCAGGATCAACTCGCCGACCCGCATGCCGAGGTATTTGCCCCAGCGGTCGGCGCCGGTGACGGTCAGGCCGTGCAGGGCATTGATCGGCGGGGCGAAGGTCTTGAGCACCGACAGCGCGGCGACGTCGACCCGGCCGACGGTCTTGCCGACGGCGTGCTGGCGAAGGTAGTCGGCCAGTGCCTCGACTTCGGGCAGTTCGGGCATCTATCCAGTGTGCCGGTCAGCGCCGGGCGCTGCGTGACACCAGCGACAGCACCCAGCTCACGATCGACAAGACGATGGCGGCCTTGATCGCGGTCCACCAGAAGTGGTCGATCGCCAGGCCCCAGTGGGTGGTGTCCGCGGTGATCCGCGCGGTGATCCAGAGCATCAGCGCGTTGACGACGATGTGGAACAGGCCCAGCGTGAGGATGTAGAGCGGGATCGACAGGATCTGCACGATCGGCTTGATGAAGGCGTTGACCAGACCGAAGATCACCGCGACGACGAGGATGATGCCGACCCGCTGCAGGCGGGTATCGCCGCCGACGAAGCTCAGCCCGTGAACGAATTTGGTGACCAGCCACAGCGCGAATCCGGTGATCGCGGCGCGGATGACGAATGCTCTCATGCGGGTGAAGCTACTCCGCGGGACGCAGCAAATGGACGTCTGTAATCCAACCGTGCTCGACGACTCACTCCATGCCGGAGCGGCCAGGTGTCCAGAAGGGTATTGCGCGCGAAGCTTCTGCCACAACGCGAACCGCAAGTATCCGGTACCGCGGGTATTGACATCTTCGCGCACGCTCCCCTACCGTTTGGACATACGTCGAGCGAAGACGTGCGCGAATGGGCGACAAGGAGCGGCACCATGACCAGTGCGGTGAAGCCGGCAGGGCGCGGTCGTGAAGACTTCTCCGACCGTCTCCTCAAGGGTTCGGTCAAGAAGTCGTACGAGCCAGTGGTCGACATCGACTGGAATGCGCCCCTGGACCCGGACAAGTTCTACCTTCCGCCCCGCGTCGTGTCGTTGTACGGAACGCCGATGTGGGACAGCATGACTCGTGCTCAGCGCATCGAATTGTCCCGCCAGGAGCTGGTGAACACGCTGTCGGCCGGCATCTGGTTCGAGAACATCCTGAACCAGGCGCTGCTGCGCAAGATCATGCACACCGACCCCACCAGCAGCGCAACCCATTACGCGCTGACCGAACTCGGTGACGAAACCCGTCACATGGTGATGTTCGGCAAGGCCATCGAACGGGTCGGCGCCAAGCCGGTGCGCCCGCGGCTCTACCACCGGATGATCATCAACACGCTGCCGTTCTTCTTCCGCGGATCGGTGCTCTGGGTTGCCGCGCTGATCGGTGAGGAGATCTTCGACTCGCTGCAGCGGCAGATGATGGACGATCCCGAGCTGCAGCCGATTGTCCAGCGGCTCATGCGAATTCACGTCACCGAAGAAGCTCGTCACATCCAGTTCGCGCGCGACGGGCTGCGCAAGCGGTCGCCGCAGATGCGCCGGCCGGAGCGGTGGTTCGTCGGCAACGTGAACGGACTGGGCGGGTGGTTCTTCCGCTACCTGTTCACCAACCAAGTCCAATATGCGCGGGCCGGCCTCAACGCCCGGGAGGCCCGCAGGCTCGCCCGCAACAGCGCGCACCGTAAAGAGGTGCAGGTGGCGGGGTTCGCGCCGCTGGCGGCGTTCCTCTCCGAGGTCGGGTTGATGGGCCCGATCGCGCGCCGCGGCTGGACGCGCACCAAGTTCCTGTGACCGAGCCCGTCCACGGCGTCGTCCTGGTCGGCGACCCGGACGCTGCCAACGAGTTGCTGGCGGCCGGTATCCACGACTTCATGATTTTCGACCGCGAAGTGGTCAGCTCGGTGTTCGACGACGACACCGACACCTGGACGCTCGCCACCGAAGACGGCGAGACCTGCCGCGGCCGCGTAGTGGTCGCCTGCGAGTCGCCATTCGTGCCCCTGGTGCCTGATTTGGCTGGGCCGCAGAGACTTTCGCGGTACCGCCATGCATGCGGCGATGCCCGCCGCATATTTCGATCCGGCCGGTAAAAGGGTCGCCGTCATCGGCGCCGATTCCATTGCCGGCGAGCTGATCGACCGCATGGCCGATTCGGGCGCGACGGATCAAGGTCTTCCCGTTGGCACCGCGCCGGGCCGTTCCGCGGCTGCGACGCGGCATGCGCATCCCGCGCCGGCGCCGCATCGAGGTGATCTCGTCGCCGATCGAAGAGGTGACCGCGGTCGGTGTTCGCACCGTCGACGGCGTGCACCACGATGCCGACGCGATCGTCTACGGCACCGGATTCGCGGTGCGCGCCGGCCTGCCGGACGACACGCTGGTGGGCTCTCGCGGCATGAGTATCCAGCGGGCCTGGACCGACGGGGCCGAGCCCTACCTCGGGGTGGCAGTACACAATTTCCCGAACTACTTCACGCTCAGCGGTCCAGATTTCGCAGCAGCGATGCGTTACGTCGCCGGATGCCTGCAACTCCTGGGGCGGCACCGCCGGATCGAGGTTCGCCGCAGCGCACAAGGTGTTTTCAACGAGCGGCTGCACCTGCGTCGCCCCTCATGGGAGTTGGAAACCTCTGCGTTCGAGCTGTCGTCGGCCGCTGACGCACACGACGACTCCTACGACGGTCCGGCAATGTTGAGCGCCGCCGACACTACAGAACGCGTTCGAGTCGCCCTGACTGGGCATATCGAACCGATCGACGGTCAATACCATTGGCAAGGAACAGTTTTCGATGCGATACCAGCCGAGCTGGTGCGCGCCCGCGAACTGACCGTCACGGTGGGACAACGCACCGCCACGGCCCGCATCACCGAGCAGACACCGCAAGGCACGCACTCGATCGCCGGGGTCGGCGCGCCGCCCTATCGGCTCGCGCACCTACAGTTCACCTAGCAAACTCTCAGCAGGATTGCCTGCTGGGCCCCTTGGGTATGCCTTACCGCGGGTAACTTAATGGCAGCCGACAACAGCAAGCTCGACGTAGTGGCGATAGGCGCCTCGGCCGGTGGGGTCGAGGCGCTGAAAGACGTCGTGTCGGGCCTCCCGCCCGACCTTCCCAGCGCGATTCTGGTGGTCCTGCACGTGCCCGCCGAAGCACCCAGCGTGCTGGCTCGCATCTTGGCCCGCGAAGCTACACTCCCGACCGCCGAAGCGGTCGACGGCGAGCAACTGCAACCGGGCACCATTCGCGTCGCGATGCCGAATCGGCATCTGCTCGTTGACGGCAACCGAATTGCGTTGTCCGAAGGTCCAACTGAGAACGGCCACCGCCCGGCGGTCAATGCGCTGTTCCGGTCGGTCGCGCTCGCGTTCGGCCCGCGCGCGACCGGCGTTGTGCTGTCCGGCGTGCTCGACGACGGCACGTTGGGCTTGGCCGCAATCCGGTCTCGGGGCGGCACGACCATTGCTCAGGTGCCTGGTGAGGCGCTGTTTCCGGCGATGCCGCTCAGCGCCATCGATGCCGGCGTGGTGGACCACGAGGTCAGCGCGGCCAAAGTGGGTGGCCTGCTGGAGCAACTGGCCAACCGTGAATTCGAGGAACGCGGCATGGAGCGAGACTTCCGGCTGGAACTGGAGAACCGCATCGCGATGGCACGGCGGTTCTCGACCGAGGTCGACGCCGAGGTTCTGGGCCCGCCGTCCGGGTATACCTGCCCGGACTGCAACGGTTCGCTGATGGGGGTGAGCAAAGCCCATTACCGGTGCCGGGTCGGTCACGCGTGGACGGCCGATGCACTGCTGCGGGCACGCGACGACGAGGTGGAGAACGCACTGTGGATCGCGATTCGTAGTCTGCAGGAGAAGTCGACGTTGTCCCGCCGCTTGGCCGGACACGTCACCCCGGGTCTGCTCAGTGAGCGCTACCAAGCCATTGCCGACGAGGCGGAGCATGCGACCGCGGTGTTGAGCGAACGGCTGTCAGAGGTATATCGCATGCGACCGAGGCGCCGATGAATAGGCCGGCCAGCTCGTTGGCGGTTTCGGAAGACATCACCGGAAATGCCCGCCTCCTCACCGTCGAGGGTGTTCTCGACAGCAGCACGTACCTGCGGTTGCGCGGTGCCATCGTGGAGGCCGCACTCGACGAGCCCCAGGCGGTGTTAATCGACGTCGACAAACTCGACGTCCCAGCACCTACCGCGTGGGCGGTGTTCACCAGTGCGCGCTGGTTGGTCGACACCTGGCCCGCCATCCCTATTCACCTCGTGTGCGGAGACGCCGAACAGCGAAAGGCCATGGTGCGCAACGGTGTCACGCGCTACCTGCGCGTGCATTCGACGGTGGAGGCTGCGCTGGCCGCCCTCACCGACACTCGGCGCGCCATTTCGCGGGCCAGCACAGAGTTGCCGGCCGCGCTGGCCAGTCTTCGAACAGCGCGCGAATTCGTGGCGCAGCGGCTTGCCGAGTGGACTTTCGAGCAGCTGGTTCCCGTCGCGACGGTCGTCGTCAACGTATTCGTCGAAAACGTTTTGCAGCACACGACCGATGCGGGGGTGCTGTCATTGGAGACCGACGGCGAGACGGTCGCCGTCTCGGTGCAGGACGCCAGCTCGGCGCCGGCGGCGCGCCACGAGGATCCGTGCCGCGGCGGCGAGCTGATCTCCGGCCTGGCGATCGTCGCCTCGGTGTGCCGCGCTTGGGGTAACGCGCCGAGGCCGTCGGGAAAGACGGTGTGGGCCCTCATAGGTCCGGAGAATCGGCTTTGATCGCGGGTAGTGTTCGCCACGCGACCTGTCGGCGGCGAGCAGGATGAGATGGACACAACGACGGACGAGGCATTCGAAGCCCTGCTGCGGTACATGCGCGACTCGCGCGGATTCGATTTCACCGGGTACAAGCGCAACAGCCTGATTCGGCGGGTTCGCCATCGCATGACCCACGCGGGCTACGACACTTTCGAGGAGTACCTCGACGTACTGCAGGCCAGCTCCGATGAGTTCTCGGCCCTGTTCAACAGCGTCCTGATCAACGTCACCTCATTCTTTCGCGATCCGGAGGCGTGGGAGTACGTCGCGACGGACGTCATTCCACGCCTGCTTACCGAGCGCGGACCGGACGCACCGATCCGGGTGTGGAGTGCCGGCTGCGCTTCCGGACAGGAGGCGTACACGCTGGCGATGCTGTTGGCGGAGTCGCTGGGCCCGGACGCATTCCGGCAGCAGGTCAAGATCTATGCGACCGACGTCGACGAGGACGCGCTCACCGATGCGCGAGCGGCGAACTACGACGCCAGAGCCGTGGAATCGGTACCGGCCGAGATGCTGAGTAAGTATTTCGAGCAGCACAACGGCCGCTATACGTTCCACAAGGACCTGCGACGCGCGGTGATTTTCGGTCGCAACGATTTGGTCAGGGACGCGCCCATCTCTCGGGTGGATCTGCTGGTGTGCCGTAACACGCTGATGTACATGAATGCCGAGACGCAGCGAAATGTGTTGGGCCGCTTACATTTTGCTCTGGCAGCTCAGGGCACCCTGTTCCTCGGGCACGCCGAGATGTTGCTGAGCCACAGCGATCGGTTCGGCCCCCTGAACCTCAAGCACCGAATCTTCCGCAAAGCCCCGGGGTCGCACGGCGGCCTGCAGCGCTACGATCCCGCTGCGACCATGTACGAACGCCAATCTGACCTTCCCGGCCTGACTACCGTGCGGGATTTGGCTTTTCGCGCCAACCCGGTCGCTCAGATCGTCGTGACCGGCGACGACACGGTGGCGATGATCAACGAGCAGGCTGAAATCCTGTTCGATCTCTCGGCCCGCGACATCGGCCGGCTGTTGCGCGACCTGGAAGTGTCCTACCGGCCGGTCGAGCTGCGTGCCTACCTAGAGCAGTCCAAAGTGGAGCGCCGGTCGGCCCGCATCCCCGATGTCAAATGGCAGCGGGCGGGCGCCGACACAGTGTGGTTCGAGATCCATGTGAACCCGTTGATTGACGGGGACAACGGACTATTGGGCACATCGATCGTGTTCTTCGATGTGACCGCGACCAGGGCGCTGTTGGACAAGGTGGTCGCCACCAATCATCAGCTCGAGGGGGCCTACGAAGAACTGCAGTCCACCAACGAGGAGCTCGAAACCACCAACGAGGAATTGCAATCCACAGTGGAGGAACTCGAGACCACCAACGAAGAGCTGCAGTCCACCAACGAAGAGCTCGAGACGATGAACGAGGAGTTGCAGTCCACCAACGACGAACTGCACACCATCAACGACACCCTGCGTGAGCGCAGCTTAGAGCTCGACGATGCTCGTACTTTCCTTGACTCGCTGCTCAATTCGGTGCATCTCGGCCTGGTCGTCGTCGACCGCGAGATGAAGGTGGTGGTGTGGAACCGCGGCTGCGAAGAACTGTGGGGACTGCGCGCCGACGAAGTCACCGGGGAGGTCGTGACGGCTCTGGACATCGGGCTGCCGATGGACACCGTCCGGCCGTTGATCGGCAATGCGTTTGTCGACCCGGACAACCAAGGCGAGTCCGTCGTCGAGGCGATCAATCGACGCGGCCGGCCGATTCGGGTCCGATTGATCTGCAGTGGCTTTCAGACTCCGGACATGGGGGTGTCCGGGGCGTTGCTATTGATGGATGTTCAGCACTGACCGAAGCTTCTTGTCCTCAACACGTGCCGCGGCGTCGTGGATTTCGGCAGCGGCGCGGTGCCGGGCGGCCGCCTCCTGATGTTCGTCACCCGCGCGGTTGCGGGCCTCCAGTGCGACCTGTTCGTGTAACGCGGCCGCCCGCCGGTGCGCGGCACCGGCATCGAGGTGCCGCGCGGCAGCGTCTCGGTGCGCCTGTCTGACCCGTTCGAGCGATTCGAGCGCGTGCAACCGCGCTTGCGCTGCGGTCTCGGCACTCGATCGCATGCCGTCGGCCAGCTCGGCCCTACGCTGTTGCAGCTCGTTGATCCGGCGCCGAGCAGCCTCCCCGCGCGCCACGGCTGCTTGCCGACCTGCGGACCCAGGTTCAACGACTTTCATCAACGGATTCTCCGATCGTCGGCTTCGATCGCTCTGTCCAGTCTCCAACCTTTCCCAGAACCCGGCAACGTCCGATTCGGGCACGTCGGCAATCGGCGGTCCTTACTATCACGGTGTGCGGTTCAGCTATGCGGAGGCAATGACGGACCCGACGTTCTACATCCCGCTGGCCAAGGCCGCCGAGGCAGCCGGGTACGCCAGCATGACCATTCCGGACAGCGTTGCCTACCCGTTCGAGTCGGACTCCTCGTATCCCTACACGCCCGACGGCAACCGCGAGTTCCTCGACGGTAAGCCCTTTATCGAGACCTTCGTGCTGACTGCCGCACTAGGGGCGGTGACGTCGACGCTGCGGTTCAATTTCTTCGTCCTCAAACTCCCGATCCGCCCGCCGGCATTGGTGGCCAAGCAGGCCGGCTCGCTGGCCGCGCTGATCGGCAACCGCGTCGGTCTCGGCGTGGGCACCAGCCCGTGGCCAGAAGACTACGAACTGATGGGCGTACCGTTCGCCAAGCGGGGCAAGCGAATTGACGAATGCATCGAGATCATCCGCGGCTTGACCACCGGCGACTACTTCGAATTTCACGGCGAGTTCTACGACATACCCAAGACGAAGATGACTCCGGCTCCGACACAACCGATCCCGATCCTGATCGGCGGCCACGCCGACGCTGCGCTGCGGCGCGCTGCTCGCGCCGACGGCTGGATGCACGGCGGCGGCGACGCCGATGAACTCGACCGGCTCATCGCGCGGATCAAGCAGCTCCGCGACGAAGAGGGCAGGACCGGCCCGTTCGAAATCCATGTGATCTCGCTGGACGGCTTCACCCCCGACGGCGTGAAGCGTCTGGAAGACAAAGGCGTCACCGACGTGATCGTCGGCTTCCGGGTCCCCTACATCATGGGATCGGACACCGAGCCGTTGGAGACCAAGATCCGCAACCTCGAGAAGTTCGCGGAGAACGTGATCGCCAAAGCCTAGCGACGGCCGCAAGCGCGGCGAGTCGTCGCCAAAAACCAGCGGCTACATCGGATCCCATACCGGCGCGCGCTTCTCCTGGTGCGCCTTTGCCGCCTCTGACGGGTTGTTGGTGAAACCGGTCAGAATCTGGGTACGGTTCTCGATCTCGATCGCATGCCGAAGGCTCGGCGCGTCCAGCGCGGTGTTCAGCCCGATCTTGGTCTGCCACACGCCGAAGGCGTTGTTGTCGGCAATCGAGCGGGCCATCTTCAGTGCCGCCGCGATCAATTCATCGGGCGACACCACCTCGTGCACCAGTTTGATGCGGTAGGCCTCGTCCGCGTCGATGATCCGACCGGTCAGCATCAGTTCGCGCGCCACGCCCGCCCCGACGATCCTGGGCAGCAGATAACTGGTGCCCATGTCCATCGACGAGAACCCCGCCTTGATGAACACCGAACCGAATCTGGCGTTTTCTGAGGCGATCCGGATGTCGGAGTGCAACGCGAATGCCAGTCCACCGCCGACCGCGACGCCGTTGACCGCGGCGATCACCGGTATCGGTAGTTCATAGAGCCGGGTGTACAGGCCGGCCAGTCGCACCTGGGCGTCATAGTTGATCTTGAACGCGGGTGTCTGGGGCGTTGTCTTGGTCCAGGCCTCCCCGGTGCCACTCAGGTCAGCTCCCGCACAGAAGCCGCGACCCGCGCCGGTCAGGATCGCGGCGCGGAATTCGCCGCTGCTGAGCGCATCCAACGCGTTGTCCATCTCGTTGATCAGCGAACCGTCGATGGCGTTCAGCCGATCCGGCCGGTTCAACGTCACACCGGCAATGTCGTCTTCGAGCGTTTCCAATTCCACAGCGGCCATACGCACAACCGTAAGGGAACGCCGCGGCTCAGACGATGGCTACTGCTGAGACTCCCTTCGATCAACGACGTGCTTGGCCTCGTCGGTGCTCGACGCCTATTACTCTGCGTCTTTGGCACGTTCGGTTCGGTCATGGCGATGTGATTACCCCGTTGCTGACGTGGGAATCCCGTTGGTCATAGACATCGCTTGATGGAGGTGCACGATGCCGAACTCGTCGATCAAAAACGAGAAGATGTACGAAGATCTGCGCAAGGAAGGCAACTCGAAGGAAAAGGCCGCGCGGATCTCCAACGCCGCAGCGGCTCGCGGCAAGAAAGCGGTAGGCCGCAAGGGCGGCGAGGCCGGCTCCTACGACGACTGGTCGGTCGCTGATCTGAAAAAGCGGGCCAAAGAACTGGGCGTCACCGGCTACTCAGCGCTCAACAAAGACAAGCTGGTCGCCAAGCTTCGCAATCACTGACGCTTGGCCAACCAATCGGCCTGCATCGCCAGTAGACCCATCGCGGGCAACTGCGGAGTGTTGGAGTCGAGTTCGCGATAGTGCGTGTAGACGTTGATCACTACGCGCTCGGCATCGAGCCAGCTTGCGTACTCTCCGAGATCGATGGTGTCGGCCGCCTCTACGAACGACAGGCCCTTGCGATAGGCAGCCTCAGCCTGCTCGGCGATGTGGACGAGATATCCGCGCACGCCGCGGATACCCTCGACATCGGTCACCGGGCCGTGCCCCGGCACCACCGTCGCAGGGTCCAGCGCGATCATGGCATCACACGCGGCGATCCAGTTGGCGATGGGGCCGGACCATACGATCGGGGTGCAGCCGATGAACAGCAGGTCCCCGGCGAACAGCACGCCGGCGTCTGGCACATGCACGACCGAATCTGCGGCGGTATGCGCCGGCCCGAGGTTGAGCAGATGCACCTCGCGCCCGCCGACCACGATGGTGAGCCGGTCGTCGAAAGTCTGATCGGCATTGCGCAGCGTGATCCCGCCGAAATCGAAGGGGCCGAACCGTTCTCGTAAGTATGGCGTCGCGACCGGGCCGAGGTCGGCGCTCATGGCCATCACCATCATCTCGGGCGCCATCCCGTGGGCGATTTCCTCGGCGGTACCCGTCGCGGCGATCACCCGCACCGAGGGGTCCAGAAGTTGATTGCCGTGCGTGTGGTCTCCGTTTGAGTGGGTGATCAGCGCGTCGGTGATCGGCGCACTGCCGGTGAGCGGCGCCATCGCGTCCAGCATCTCGCGGGTCAACCGCAAGTCGAACAGCGTGTCCACCAGGAGCGACGCCCCGTCCCCGACAAGCAGCCCCGCGTTGCTCCAACCGAACCCGCCGTCCGGCAACATCCAGGCCCACACCCCAACGCCGACCTCGTGCAGCCCGCGGGTGTACGGGATTTTCGCCCGCGCCGGGTTGACCCGTGGCGCCGCGGGCTTGGCATCCGGGTTAGGCCTCGGTGACAGTGGTTGCGGCGCAGCGGTTTTCCGCACAGCTTGACGTGTCTCACCCAGCCCCTCCACCCGGAGCGTCACGACGTCGCCGTCGTGCAGCCAGCCGCGGAAGGATTCCGGCGCCGCCGGATCGAGGTGCTCGACGAGCGTGCAGGTCGGCACCGTGCCTGAGCCGAAAACGTCGCCGGGGGTGAGGGTCACGCCGCGCGATGCGTAGGAGATGACTTCGGCGAAGCTCCAGTCCATCTGCCCGGTCGAGCCGGAGCCGATCACCTCGTCGTTGACCAGTGCCGTCACGTCGAGACTCAGCCGGCCGTCCCGGCGATACGGCTCGAGCTCGTCCGGCGTGACCAGGTACGGGCCCAAAGTGACGCCGCTGTCCTTGCCCTTGGCCTGGCCGATTGCCAGTTGACCTTCCAGTTGCTGCAAGTCGCGCGCCGACCAGTCGTTGAAGATCATGTATCCGACGATCGCCTGTTCGGCTTCGTCGACCGACAGGTCTTGTCCCGCGGATCCGATCACCGCGGCCACTTCCAATTCGAAGTCCTGCCAGACACTTCCGGGAGCCATCGGGGCGTCGTCGTAGGGACCGAGAACGGTAGTCGGACAGGCGAAGTAGAACGCCGGGATTCGGTACCAGGCGTCTTTGAGCACCCGCCCGCCACCCGTGGCCGCCTGACAGTTGCGCATGTGGTCGAGGAAGCACAGGCTGTCCCGGATCGACGGCGGCCGGGGTATCGGCGCCATCAGCGTCACCTGCGCGAGCGGCACGGCCGACGAACGCAGCGCGTTCTCCCCCGCCTCGGCCAGCCCGGCGGCACCGCGCCCGATCAACTCGAGCAAACTCACGCCCGGCTGCAGCGGATGGATGACGTCATCGGCGAGCACGCCGGTCCGTTGGCCAGTGCCATCACGAAATGTCACCCACCGCATCGAGATACCGTAATCGACTATGACCATCACTGTCGCCGAAATCGCGGTCGCCGACGCACCGGAGGCCTGGGCACGAGCCGGGTTCACCGTGGACTCCGACGACGTCTGCCGAGTCGGCGGCGTCGACATCCGGCTCGCCGGAAGCGGCCGCGGCACCGGCATGGTCGGGTGGTCGTTGCGTGGCCTGCCTGACGGCTTTGCCGATGAGCTCGACGGCATCCCCACGACGAGGTCCAATGCGGTCGTCTCGATGCCCGCCCCGCACCCAAACGGCGTCACCGACATCGACCACATCGTGCTGTTCTCGCCCGACCTGGGTCGAACAGTCGAAGCGCTCGCGACGATCGGCGTCGAGCCCCGCCGCGAGCGCGACACCCAACTCGGCGGACGACCGATCCGCCAGATCTTCGTCCGGTTCGCAGATGTGATCATCGAGGTCGTCGGATCTCCGGATGCCGCGAGCGAGGGGCCGTCGACACTGTGGGGGATCACCTATGAAGTCGCAGACATCGACGCCACCGCTGCCTTCCTCGGCGACCGCACGACACCGATCAAGGACGCCGTGCAGCCCGGGCGCCGGATCACCACCCTGCGGCATCACGATCTCGGAATGTCGGTCCGGTCGGCGATGATCTCAGCGCCTATTCTCGGCACGTGACCGATCCAGCCGACCGCCCCGTCGTCATCCACACCGACGGCGGATGCCGACCCAACCCCGGCCCCGGTGGGTGGGGTGCGGTGCTGCGCCACGGTGAGCGCGTCCGTGAAATGTGCGGCGGCGAGTCCGGCGATACCAGCAACAACCGAATGGAATTGACCGCGCCGATCATGGCGCTGGAGGCGCTCAACCGACCCGTAGTGGTCCACCTCTACACCGACAGCACCTACGTGCGGAACGGCATCACCAAGTGGGTGCTCGGCTGGGAACGGAACGGCTGGAAGACGGCCGCCAGGCAGCCGGTGAAGAACGTCGATCTCTGGCAGCGGCTTCAGCTGGCCTGCGCGCGTCACCAGGTCGAATGGTTCTGGGTGAAGGGTCACTCGGGAATCGCCGACAACGAGTTGGCCGACGAGCTGGCGACCCGGGGGTTGCTGGAAGCGATCGACGCCGGCTACTCCCGAATTACCTGACCGGGTTCTTTGTCCGGCCGCAATCCGCGCCAACTGGGTTGACGCAGCCGGTCATCCGACGTCCATTCGCTGTAGCGGACCTCGCCGACCAATGTGGGCTTCACGAACGTCACGCCCTTGGCGTCTTGGCCGGAAAGCCTTGCACTGAAGGGCGATTCGTCGGTCTGCAAGGGCTCGAGCGTCTTCTTCAGGCTTGCCAGATCGCGCTCGGTGAAACCGGTGCCGACCCGTCCGGCGAAATGCAGTCCTTCGCCAGTAGGGATACCCAACAACAGCGAACCGATGCCGCTGGTCCGCCCGCCCTCGCCGGCCCGCCAACCACCGATGACGACCTCTTGGGTGTTCCAGTACTTGTCCTTGACCCACGATGCCGAACGACGCCCCGGCTGGTACGTGGAATCACGCTTCTTGGCGATCACGCCTTCCCACTGATGTTTGCGCGAATACTCCAGCGCCTCGGCACCGTCGCCCGACAGCAGGTCGGGCACGTTCAGACCACTGGCGGAAGCCAGTGTTTCCAACAGCTTTCGTCGGTCGCGATACTTGGCACGCAACAGCGACCGCCCATCCAGATACAACAGATCGAAAGCGCGAAATTCGATGCGGGTGGCGCGCGCCCGATTCTGCATTTCGGAAAACCGAGGCACGCCGGATGCGTCGAGCGCGACGACCTCGCCGTCGAGCACGGCATGGTGGTCACCGAGATCGGCTGCCAGCGAACGAAGTTGCGGGAACTCCTCGGTGAGGTCCCGTCCACTGCGTGAACGCAACCGCACCTCGCCGTGGTCGGCGTCGACCAGCAGTCGGTAGCCGTCCCACTTGGCCTCGAACGCCCACTGCGATGCGGGCAGCTTCGCCACCGAACCGTGAGTCGCCAGCATCGGCGCCAGCTCGTCGAAGTCGAAGACGTGCTGGTCTTTCATCCGGTGCGCCAGCCACTGCTTGCCGTCGGTCTGAATCAGCGCGTAGCGGCCGGAGATCCGTTGGCCGTGCAGGGTGACGATCACCTCACCCTTTTCACCGGTGTCATTGAACTTCTCGGCGTCGTAGGTGCCCGAGTCCCAGATGATTACCTTGCCGCCGCCATACTCCCCTTTGGGAATCGTCCCCTCGAATCCGCCGTATTCCAGGGGATGGTCTTCGGTGTGCACCGCCAGGTGATTCACCGCGGTGGTCTCCGGCAGATTCTTCGGCACGGCCCAGGACACCAGCACACCGTCGCGTTCGAGCCGGAAGTCGTAGTGCAGCCGACGGGCGTGATGCTCCTGGATGACAAATGTATTGCCCTGCCCCACAGCTGGTTTGGCTCTAGGTACCGGCTCCGGGGTCTTCGCAGCGTCACGCATGCTGCGGTACTTGGTCAGCCGATCACGGGTGTCCACGTCAGCATCGAGGGCCGCCAGCAGATCGCCGTCGCGTTCGACTCGCTCGAGCACCTCGTCATAGCGCAGCTGACGCAGCTCGGTGTCGTCGAGTTCGTCCCAGGTGCGCGGCGCTGCGACGGTCGGATGTTCCCGTCCGCGTAGTGAATACGGCGCGATGGTGGTCTTCGAGCCGCTGTTCTGGCTCCAGTCCACGAACACCTTGCCCGCCCGCACGCTCTTGGTCATCGTTGACGTGACCAGCTTGGGCATCGACGTTTCCAGTTGCTGGGCAACCCTTTTGGCCAACACCACCGCGCCCCGGCTGCTCACCGGTTTGTCCAGCGGACTGTAGAGGTGCATCCCCTTGCTGCCGCTGGTGAGCGGATACGTGGTCAGCCCGATGTCGGCGATCAGATCGCGCACCGCGCGGGCCACCTTGGCGAGTTGCGCCATCGTCACGCCCTCGCCGGGGTCGAGATCGAACACCAGGCGGGTGGCCGGGCCCGGCTTGAGCTCTTCACCTTTACGTGTCCACTCGGCGGCGAAACGCCATTGCGGCACATGCACTTCCAACGCGGCTTGCTGGGCGATCCAGGCCAAACCCTCGACGCTGTCGATGATCGGATAGGTCGTCGTGCCGGATCGATGTGTGATGCTGCCGCGCGGCAGCCATTCCGGCGCCGAAGCGGCGAGCTGCTTTTCGAAGAACGAGGACTGCTCGACGCCGTTTGGCCAACGCTTACGGGTGGCCGCGCGCCCGGCGATGTGCGGGACCATCACATCCGCGATACCGGTGTAATAGTCGAAGATTTCGGACTTGGTGGTCCCAGTCGCCGGGTACAACACCTTATCGGCGTTGGTCAATTTCACCCGCGGCGCCATCGTGCCAATTTACGCCGCGGGTTAACCCCTTTCACCACCGCTTATGACGGGCCTATGACGAGATCGTGACTCGGGACACCGTGACTTAACACACTAAAACGTTTAAGTAGCCG
This sequence comes from uncultured Actinomycetota bacterium, assembly GCA_963755805.1. Classification (GTDB taxonomy): domain Bacteria; phylum Actinomycetota; class Actinomycetes; order Mycobacteriales; family Mycobacteriaceae; genus Mycobacterium. Next base: position 17,850 of record CAVWLG010000038.1, on the reverse strand, counting down.
TGAGCTGGAGACATAGGAGAGGCATGCGAAAAGTAACTCCCTGGCGGCCAAGCGCCGGGGTGCCGCTCAATGACGACACCCTTCCATTGCATTCTCAGTCGCAGCACATCGATGTGCCGACGTACGACCGTTCGACCCTGCAACGCGGCGTGGTCCACATCGGCGCCGGTAACTTCCACCGCGCCCACCAAGCCGTCTACTTCGACGACCTGGCCAACTCGGGCATTTCCGACAAGTGGGGAGTCACTGGCATCAGCCTGCGTTCCAGCGATGTCAAAGACGTGCTGTCGGCCCAGGACGGGCTGTACACCGTCGTGGAGCGCGGCCACGAGGGCGAGACGGCCCGGGTGGTCGGCTCGATCGGCTCGGTTCACTACGCACCCAACGACGGCGCGGCGGTTCGCGCCGCGCTGGCAGACCCCCACACCCGGGTGGTCAGCCTGACCATCACCGGCAACGGGTACTTCCTGGACCCCGTCACCCGCGAGTTCGACGCTGACAACCCCGACGTCCGGGCCGATCTCACCCAGTCGTCCGGCAGCTACGTCACCGCGTGGGGATATTTGACCGACGCGCTGGAGTTGCGGCGCCGGGCGGGGACCCCGCCGTTCACGGTGCTCTGCTGCGACAACATTCCCGACAACACCGCGGCGGCGCGTACCGCGCTGGTCTCTTTTGCCGCGTTGAAGGACCCCGGGCTCGCTCGCTGGATCGACACCTACGTCGCGTTCCCGTCGACCATGGTCGACCGGATCACTCCGCAGACATCGGAGTCCGAAGTCGAATTCGTCCGGGAGACCTTCGGGATCGCCGACAAGTGGCCGGTGCTCACCGAGCCGTACAGCCAGTGGGTCATCGAGGACGACTTCTGCGACGGTCGCCCGCCGCTGGATGAGGTCGGCGCCCAGTTCGTCGCCAACGTCAGCGACCACAAGCTGGTGAAGACCCGTCTGCTCAACGGGACCCATATCGCGATGTCGTGCCTGGCCACGCTGGCCGGCTATCGCCGCACCGACGAGGCGATGGGCAACGAGGTCATTTACGACTTCGTCGAGCAGTTGATGCGCGACGAGGTCCAGCCCTTGCTGCCGGCGGTGCCGGGGATGAACACCCCCGAGTACCGCTCGTCGCTGCTCGTGCGGCTGAGCAATCCCCAGATGAGCGACCAGTTGTCGCGACTGGCGCGACGGGGATCGGAGAAGATCGCGTCGTTCCTGTTGCCGTCGCTGCACGGAGGCGATCGAGCAGGACCGCCCGCATACGCTGCTGATGCTTGCCCTGGCCGGGTGGATCCGTTACCTGCGGGGCACCGACCTGAAGGGTTGCAAGATCGACATCGACGACCCGGAGAAAGAGCTGTTGACCAAGTTGGCGACGATGGACGGCAACAATCCTGACGCGCTGTTGCGCCACGAGATCTTCGCCGAACTTCGGGTGATTCCTGGATTTGTGGACCGCCTGCGCGAGATGATCACTGCCATCGACGAAAACGGTGTTGAGACCACGCTGCGCCGATCGCTGCGGGACGACGTGCAGGAGCTGGTGTCGTGATGAGCCAGCCCCTGGAATTCGTGCGCCCGTTCGACCCCGCGTCGATCACCACGTTGCTGTTGGACGCCGACGACAACCTCTTCGGGTCCGAGTCGCCGGCATTCGACGCCTCGGCCGAGGTCACCACGCAATTCCTGGCCAGGTTCGGCGTCAACTCGCCGCTGAGCGGCGACGAGCTGCGGAAGAAGGCTGTGGGCAAGAACTTTCGCAGCACCGCGACCGATCTGGCCGTGCTGAGCGGAATTCCGTTCGAGAAGGCGCTGGCCGATGGCCGTCCCGACGCGCAGGTGGCCTCGGACAGTGACGTGGCCAGACGGCCGCGCGCTGACCGCCGACGAGCTCGAAAAGTGGGTACGCCAGGAGCGCGAGCAGGTCACCGCGCACCTGGCCGTGACGCTGAAGCCCGACCCGGAAGTGCTTGGGCCGCTGCAGGATCTGGCACCTCGGTTCGCGATGGCCGCGGTCAGCTCCAGCGCCCTCGCTCGCCTGAAGGCGTCCTTCACCGCCGCCGGTCTCGATCCGCTCGTCCCCGAGGCGGTGCGCTTCAGCGCGGAAGATTCGCTGCCGGTGCCGACCAGCAAGCCGGACCCCGCGGTGTATCTGCACGCCGGCCGGGTGTTGGGGGTCGAAGGCTCGCACGGGCTGGCCGTCGAAGACTCGGTGCCCGGTGTGACCTCGGCCGTCGCCGCCGGGTACTACGCCGTCGGTAACGTGATGTTTGTTCCTGCCGATGAACGGCAAAGCCGCACCAGGGAATTGCTCGACGCCGGCGCTGTCGCCGTCACCGACTCGTGGCGCGCCCTCGCCGATTCCCTCATTCTGGCCGCTGTGACGAGTGGAGGTTCCGCGCTCGGCTAGGCATCGCCACCCCGGAAGGAGTTGTGAGATCGTGCCTGACGCAATAGCTCTGAACAATTCAGCACTGACACACCTGCCGATCGACGCCCCGACATACGACCGCAGCAAGGTCAGCGTCGGCATCGCGCACATCGGCGCCGGCCACTTCCACCGCGCTCACCAGGCTGCCTACATCAACCTGTTGCTGCAGCAGGGCCTGGCACACGAGTGGGGCATCTGCGGAGTAGGGCGTGATGCCCGCCGACTGGACCATGCGCGACGTCCTCGACGGTCAGGACGGGCTGTACACGCTGATCCTGGAGAACCCCGACGGCACCCGCGACGCTCAGGTGATCGGGTCGATCATCGACTACCGGTATGCCCCCGACGATCCGGAGGCGGCGCTCGACGTGCTGGCCGCGGAATCCACCCGGATCATTTCGCTGACCATCACCGAAGGCGGCTACCGCGATCCCGACGGTCCTGCGTTCACGTTGATCACCGAGGCGCTCGCCCGGCGGCGCAAGCAAGGTATCCCCGCGCCGACCATCGTCTCGTGCGACAACATCGAGAACAACGGCGAGGTCGCCAAACGCACCGTGCTGGCCAGTGCCGAACGGGTGGATCCCGAGTTGGCCGAGTGGATAGGCGAGCACGCCAGATTCCCGAACTCGATGGTCGACCGGATCACTCCCGCAACGACTTTGGAGATGGCCGCCGAGGTGCGCCGCGACTTCGGCGTCGATGACCGGTGGCCGGTGGTGGCCGAGCCGTTCAGCGCCTGGGTGATCGAGGACGATTTCGCCGATGGCCGGCCGCCGCTGGAGAAGGCGGGCGTGCTGGTGGTCGACGACGTCCGCCCGTACGAGTTGATGAAGCTGCGCATGCTCAACGCGGGACACCAGTGCCTGTGCTATTTCGCCCACCTGTGCGGCTTCGAGTTCGTCCACGACGCGGCGCAGGATCCGCTGTTCGCCAAGTACCTGCTGTCCTACCTGGAGGACGAGGCCATCCCGACCCTGCCGCCGGTGCCCGGGATCGACCTGCATCAGTTCGCCCGCACGCTGATCGAGCGGTTCGCCAACCCGGCGGTGCGCGACACCGTGGCGCGGATATGCGCCTACTCGTCCGACCGCATCCCGAAGTGGCTGTTCCCCGTCATCAGCGACAACCTGGCCAACGATGGTCCGGTCCAGATGGCGTCGGCGGCGGTGGCCAGTTGGGCCCGCTACGCCGAGGGCGTCGACGAGTGGGGCGAGCCGTACGAGGTGCTCGACCAGCTGGCAGATTCGCTGATCCCGATCGCCCGATCGCAGCACGACAATCCCAACGCGTTCATCGAGATCACCGCGGTGTTCGGCGACCTGGCCCATCAGCACCGGTTTGTCGAGGCTTACCGCTGGGCGCTGGATTCGTTGCACAACAAGGGTGCTCGCGCGACTTTGGAGGCGTTGCTGCAATGACCCGCGGACTGGTGATCGGCGAAGCGCTCATCGACATCGTTCAGGACGGCCACCGGATCGTCGGCGAGCACGTCGGCGGCAGCCCGCTGAACGTCGCAGTCGGGCTGGCCCGACTGGGCCGCGACGTCGATTTCCTCACCCACATCGGTGACGATCCGTACGGCCGGCGCATCGCCGAGTACGTCGATGCGTCCGGAGCGCAGCTTGTTTCGGGGAGCCAAACCGCGGACCGAACGACGACGGCACGTCTCACCGTGGACGAAAGTGGTTCGGCGAACTACGAATTCGATCTGGACTGGCAGCTGTCCGGAACGCCGCCGGTCGCGCCGCCGCTCTTCGTGCACACCGGATCCATTGCCGCGGTGCACGACCCGGGGTGTCTGGCCGTCGCCGCGCTCGTCGACGCCTACCGGGTATCGGCCACCGTCAGTTTCGATCCCAACGTGCGGCCGTCGCTGATCGCCGATCGAGAACTGGCCCGCACCCGCATCGAGCACCTGGTCGAGCGCAGCGACATCGTGAAGGTCAGCGAGGAGGACCTGCGCTGGCTCGACCCGGACCGCAAGCCGGAAGACATCGCGCAGACCTGGCAGTCGCTGGGTCCCGCGATCGTGGCGGTGACGATGGCCGACCAGGGCGCCGAGGCGATCTGCGCGGCCGGCGTGGTGCGGGTGCCGGCCCGATCGGCGCACGTGGTCGACACCGTCGGCGCCGGCGATTCCTTCATGGTCGGCCTGCTCGACGCGCTGTGGTCGCAAGGGCTGCTGGGCGCCGAACGACGTGCCGAACTTGCCGCGCTCGATCTCGAGGCGCTGACGGCCGCGCTGGAGGCCGGCAGTGCCGTTGCGGCGGTCACCGTCGGACGCGCGGGCGCTGACCTGCCGGATCGGGAAGCGCTGACCGCCGCGGCGCAGCGGCGATAGAGGCGTATCCGCCCAGCACTATGGGCATACTGGCAGCATGCGTTCGATCTGGAAGGGCTCGATCTCTTTCGGGCTGGTGAACGTCCCGGTCAAGGTGTACAGCGCGACCGAGGACCACGACATCAAGTTCCACCAGGTGCATGCCAAGGACAACGGCCGCATCCGGTACAAGCGGGTGTGCGAGGTAGACGGCGAAGTCGTCGAGTATCGCGACATCGCGCGGGCTTACGAGTCCGACGACGGCCAGACGGTGATCATCACCGACGACGACATCGCGACGCTGCCCGAGGAGCGCAGCCGCGAAATCGAAGTGCTGGAGTTCGTCCCGGCCAGCGAGCTCGACCCGATGATGTTCGACCGCAGCTACTTCCTCGAGCCTGACGGCAAGTCGACGAAATCCTATGTGCTGCTGGCCAAGACGCTGGCCGAGACCGATCGGGTGGCGATCGTGCATTTCGCGCTGCGCAACAAGACCCGGCTTGCGGCGTTGCGCGTCAAGGACTTCAGCAAGCGCGAGGTCATGGTGATCCACACGCTGCTGTGGCCCGACGAGATCCGCGATCCCGACTTCCCGGTGCTGGACAAGAAGGTCGAGGTCAAACCGGCTGAGCTCAAGATGGCCGGCCAGGTGGTCGAGTCGATGGCCGACGACTTCAACCCCGACCGCTACCACGACGACTATCAGGAACATCTGCAGGAGTTGGTGCAGGCCAAGCTCGAAGGCGGCGAGGCCTTTACCACCGAAGAGCAGCCCAAGGAACTCGACGAGACCGAAGACGTCTCGGATCTGCTGGCCAAACTGGAGGCCAGCGTGAAGGCGCGCTCCGGTGGCGACAAGGCGCCCGCGAAGAAGACGCCGGCCAAAAAGGCTGCCGCGAAGAAGTCTCCGGCGAAAAAGACCGCGGCCAAGAAAACGGCGGCGAAAAAGACGCCGGCTAAGAAGGCGGCTGCCAAGCGCTAGAACGCTTTACGCACCTCGAACAATCGGGGGTTGCCTTCCGTCCAAATCTTGCATTTCCGCAGCGTGCGCCGGTCAGCCGGAGGTATCGTCCGCTCTAGTGCGGCCAGATCCAGGCCGCGTGCAGGAAGAGCTCGACATGGGTCGTTTTCAGACAACAGCAGCAGGACTCGCGATCGCGGCGGCCGCCGCGGTGTACGGATTTTTCGGCGCGGCTCCGGCCGCCCATGCCGATCCACCGATCTGCGGTACCCCGGACAGGCCCTGCGCCGGCCCGAGCCCGCTGAGTCCAGAGCAACAGTGCGCGTTCACCGCGTGGCGCACGATGATGCCCTGCAACTGGCTGGGCCAGCAGGTACCCCAGGGCACCCCGGGTAGTTGGGGATAACGAAACCTGACGCCCGCTCGCCGCGCAAAGTCGCGTGATCTCCAGTAGCGTTATTTCATGGAAGTCCGATGTACGCGATGGGCGGTGGCGTTGTCCGCCGTCACGGTGTTCTGCGCAGCCCCGGCGTCAGCCGATGCCACCGATGACGCGGTGATGGCGGCCCTGGCGAAACGCAATATCCAGCTCAACGATCGCGACACGACGCTTGCCGAAGCTCATATGGTCTGCGACGGGCTCGACAAGCACTACAAAACAAGCGCTTTGGCGATGAAGTTGGTCGGGGACACCGACCTCAACTTCAGCCAATCCAGCTTCTTCATCGGTGTCGCGGTATCGGCCTACTGCCCGCAGTACAAGGGACACGGCGACACGTCCATGAGCTGGCTCAACCCCAGCCCGCCGCTGATGTAATCCGAGCGGCCTTTACTCACTCACCCTTGTTCGGGATGAGCGGCATGTTTGGGATCGGGGTCGTGCCGGGCGGGCACTGGAACCATTGAAACTGCGGCAGGACACACGCTTTTCCTTCCTTGACGTGGTCGCCCGAGGTCATGAAGTCGTGGCAGACGGACGTGTCCCAAGCCGGGTAGATGGGAACCCGGTTCCCCCCGTGGCCGGCTGCGTCTACCTGAATGCCCAGCGGCGGGGGATCTCCTGGGCACCAGCGAAACTCGCTGGCATTGGCGGTGCCTGCGGCCAGCCCCAAACCGGCCACCGCGACGGCTCCCGACAGCAGCGCGGCGGTAGTCAGCTTCTTCAGGGTATAGGTGATATTCATAGCGCCTTTCTTTCGTCGTCCTTCTTCTCGTCCGTGGTTGGTCCGGTCCTCGTCGCATCGCGCCAATCACGTTGCCGTCCTGCAGGATCCACCGGTAGCGCTCGAACATGTTCACGCCTTCGGGCAGAACATCCCGAGTATCTGCTGGCAGTTGTCTCTGTTGATGACGAACGGCCCGGGGTTGTACGGCGTAGGCGGAGGCGGCACCTCTCCCTCGAAAATGTTCTGGGCGACATTGCCCTGTCCATGCTCGACGTACCAGTAGGTGTGGCAGGCGTTGATGTCCCAGCGGACCGGGTTCACCCGCATGGTTGCCGGTCTGCACCGGAGGATCCCCCGGGCACCAATGGCACGGCCCTGCCGGATGGTCGTTCGGGCAACCGGGCCAGGCATCGGCCTGCGCTGCGGGTGCACCTGCGGTGACGACCATGCCCACGGTCAGGCCGGCCGACAGCAGTCCGCCGGCGATGATCTTCTTCAGGGGTCCAACGTTGTGCATAGCGGCGTCCTTTCTCGTCGTTCATCCGAAAAGTAGGCGCGACCGCTTGTCAGATTCTTAACGGCGACCGCGAGCAGGGAAACTAGAACGTGTTTCAGAAATAGGGTTCCGTGGCCGTCGGCGCCTTGTTACGGTGACGCCCGTGATCCTGGACAAATTCCGACTCGACGACCAAGTCGCCGTCGTCACCGGTGGCGGGCGCGGTCTCGGCGCAGCCATCGCGCTGGCGTTCGCCGAGGTCGGCGCCGACGTCGTCATCGCTTCCCGCACCCAATCCGAACTAGAGGCCGTCGCCGAGAAGGTCCGCGCCGCTGGCCGGCGCGCCCACATCGTCACCGGCGATCTGGCCCAGCCCGAGGTCACCGCCGAGCTGGCCGGCCAGGCCGTCGAGGCGTTCGGGCGGCTGGACATCGTCGTCAACAACGTCGGCGGCACCATGCCCAACGGACTGCTGACCACGTCGACGAAGGACCTCAAAAGCGCGTTCACCTTCAACGTCGCCACCGCCCACGCGCTGACCATCGCCGCGGTGCCGCTGATGCTCGAGCACTCCGGTGGCGGCAGCATCATCAACATCACGTCGACGATGGGACGGGTGGCCGGCCGCGGCTTCGCCGCCTACGGCACCGCCAAAGCCGCACTCGCCCACTACACCCGGCTGGCCGCGCTCGACCTGTGCCCGCGGGTCCGGGTCAACGCCATCGCGCCGGGCTCGATCGCCACGTCCGCGCTCGACATCGTCGCCTCCAACGACCAGCTGCGCGAGCCGATGGAGCAGGCGACCCCGATGCGCCGCCTGGGCCAGCCCGACGAGATCGCCGCCGCCGCAGTGTATTTGGCATCGCCCGCCGGCGCCTACCTGACCGGCAAGGTGATCGAGGTCGACGGCGGCATCACCTTTCCCAACCTCGACCTACCGATCCCGGACCTGTGAGCATGGCTATCAAAGTCGCCGCGATCGGCACCGGCAATGTCGGCGTCCACGCGCTCAGGGCACTGATCACCAACCCGGACTACGAGCTCACCGGAGTGTGGGTGTCCTCGGAATCCAAAGCCGGCAAAGACGCCGGAGAGCTTGCCGGCCTTGATATTTCGACCGGCATCACCGCGTCCACCGACCTGGACGCCGTACTGGCCACCGGCCCGCAGTGCGCGGTCTACACCGCGATGGCCGACAACCGGCTGCCCGACGCCCTCGAGGATTACCGGCGCATTTTGGCCGCCGGCGTCAACGTCGTCGGCAGCAGTGCCGTCTTCCTGCAGTACCCGTGGCAGGTGCTGCCGGAGACCATGCTCAAACCGATCGAAGATGCTGCACAGGAAGGCAATTCGAGCCTGTTCGTCAACGGCATCGACCCCGGTTTCGCCAACGACCTGATTCCGCTGGCGCTGGCCGGAACCTGCCAGAGCATCCAGCAGATCCGCTGCATGGAGATCGTCGATTACGCCACCTATGACAGCGCGACGGTCATGTTCGACGTGATGGGATTCGGCAAGCCGCTCGACGAGATCCCGATGCTGCTGCAACCGGGTGTGCTGAGCCTGGCGTGGGGATCGGTGGTGCGCCAACTCGCCGCCGGGCTCGGCATCGAACTCGACTCGATCACCGAACGCCAGGAGCGGGTTCCGGCGCCCGAGGATTTCGACATCGCGTCCGGGCACATTCCCAAGGGCAGTGCCGCGGCGCTGCGTTTCGAGGTGCAGGGTCTGGTCGACGGCCATCCCGCCGTCGTCCTCGAACACGTCACCCGGTTGCGCGAAGACCTGTGCCCGGACTGGCCGCAACCGGCCCAGCCCGGTGGGTGCTACCGGATCGAGATCACCGGCGAACCGTCGTACGCCGTCGATGTCTGCCTGAGCAGCCCCAACGGGGACCACAACCACGCCGGCCTGGTCGCGACGGCGATGCGGGTCGTCAACGCCATCCCGGCCGTCGTCGACGCCCCCGCCGGAATACGGACCACGCTGGACCTGCCGCTGATCACCGGTCGCGGCCTGTACTCGGTGACGTAGCGGTTTCGGCTAACCTAACTTTCTGATTCGTTGACGGAAAGTGAGTTAGGTGGCCCAGGACACCCGTGCCCGGTTCAAGACCGGGTGGTATCTGCTCGGCCCCGCCTTCGTCGCCGCCATCGCGTATGTCGACCCGGGCAACGTCGCCGCGAACATCAGCGCGGGCGCGCAGTTCGGCTTCGCGTTGCTGTGGGTCATCGTCCTGGCGAACGTGATGGCCGGTCTCGTGCAGTACCTGTCAGCGAAGCTCGGCCTGGTGACCGGACGCTCGCTGCCCGAGTCGATCGGCGCCAAGCTGAACCGCCCGACCCGGCTGGCTTTTTGGCTGCAGGCCGAGGTCGTCGCGATGGCCACCGACGTGGCCGAGGTGATCGGCGGGGCGATCGCGCTGCACATCCTGTTCGGGCTGCCGCTGCTGCTCGGCGGCGTCATCACCGGGGTGGTGTCGTTGCTCCTGCTGCGCATTCAGGACCAGCGCGGCCAGCAGATCTTCGAGCGCGTCATCACCGGGCTGCTGCTGGTGATCGCCATCGGCTTCACCGCGAGCTTCTTCGTCTCGACGCCGCCGCCCGGCGAGGTGCTCGGCGGTCTGGTGCCTCGATTCCTCGGCAAGGAAAGCGTGCTGTTGGCCGCGGCCATCCTGGGCGCGACGGTGATGCCGCACGCGGTGTATCTGCATTCCGGGCTGGCCCGCGACCGGCACGGCCATCCCGACGCGGGCCCGACCGACGACGACTGCTGCGGATCACCCGGTTGGACGTCGGGCTGGCGATGGTGGTCGCGGGCGGGGTGAACGTCGCCATGCTGCTGGTCGCCGCGCTGAACATGCGGGGCCGCGGCGACATCAGTTCGATCGAGGTGGCCTACGCCGCCGTGCACGACACCGTGAGCCCGTTGATCGCCGTGCTCTTCGCGATCGGCCTACTGGCGTCGGGGCTGGCCTCGGCGTCGGTGGGTGCCTACGCCGGCGCGATGATCATGCAGGGCTTGCTGCACCGGTCGGTCCCGATGGTGCTGCGCCGGCTGGCGACGCTGGCGCCCGCACTGTTGATTCTGGCGTTGGGTTTTAATCCGACGCGCACGTTAGTGCTGTCGCAGGTCGTTCTGTCGTTCGGTATTCCGTTCGCGCTGCTACCGCTGGTTCGGCTGACCAGCAATCGCGCGCTGATGGGAGCCGACACCAATCACCGCGTCACCACCGCCGTGGGCTGGGTGATCGGCACGATGATCAGTCTGCTGAACGTGGTGCTGATCTACCTGACGATCAGCGCCAAAGGCTAGGCCGGGCGTCGGAGTTTTCGTTCTCCCGCCGGTGTTTTCCGCCGCTTTCCAGCGCGATGAGTTCATCGAGCAGCGCGTCCATCTGGGCGGTCGACGGCATCTCCTTGCCGCGCTCGCGGTGGGCATCGCGAACGCCGGCCAGTAGCCGCAACTCACGCTCGATCGTGTGCCGGTCCCGGGTGCCGCCGTCGTCCGCGCCGCTCATCGGACAATCCTTTCATTCCGCGCAGCGCATCAGCGCCGCGACGCGTGGAATTAATCTTGCGCTCAGAAGTCGTTCGGAATCTCGGCCGATCAAGGTCAAATACTTCGCTCGGCTAACATCGATTCCGTGACGCAGCGGCGCCGTCATTCCTACTTCGCGTACGGGTCCAACCTGTCCGTGCGGCAGATGGCGCAGCGATGTCCCGATGCGGGCAACCCACGCCGGGCGGTGCTCGCCGACCACGACTGGCTGATCAACCAGCGTGGGGTGGCCACCGTCGAACCGTTCGACGGGACGCAGGTGCATGGCGTCGTCTGGGATGTGTCCGACCACGATCTGGCCCACCTCGACAGAGCCGAGAGCGTGCCGGCGCACTACCGGCGAGACCACATGACCGTGCAGACCGAAGACGGGCCGTCGGACGCGTGGGTGTACATCGACCACCGGGTGAATCCGGGCCCGCCGCGACCCGGCTATCTGGAACGCATCATCGACGGCGCGCTGCATCACGGATTGCCGCAGAGCTGGATCGACTTCCTACGACGATGGGATCCGTCACGCTGGCCCCAGCCGCGGTCACGGCCCACAACGCCTGCGCCGCAATCGCTTTCCGAGCTACTCGCCGAACCCGGTGTGGTCGAGGTCAGCCGGTTGCGGTCGCGGTTCGGCTTCCTGGCCATCCATGGCGGCGGCCTGGAGGAGATGACCGACGTGATCGCCGAGCGGGCCGCCGACGCGGCCGGAGCGTCGGTGTATCTGCTCCGGCATCCCGACCGGTATCCGCATCACCTGTCGTCGGCGAATTTCCTTGCGGCCGAGTCAGCGCGTCTCGCGGAGTTCCTCGACCACGTCGACGTGACGGTGTCGCTGCACGGTTACGGGCGGATCGGCCGCGCCACCCAACTGCTGGCCGGCGGGCGCAACCGCGTGCTGGCCGCCCACGTCGCCGAACATCTCGAGTTGCCCGGCTATCACGTCATCACCGACCTCGACGAGATTCCGCTCGAGCTTCGCGGGCAGCATCCGCAGAATCCGGTGAACCAAACCCGTTACGGCGGAACGCAATTGGAACTCCCCACCCGGGTCAGGGGGATCAGCCCGCGTAGTCCGCTGCCCGGCGCCGACGGCTTGTCACCGGTGACCGCTGCACTGGTGCAAGGCCTGGCAGCAGCCGCTCGTGCATGGAAATTGCAGTCCAGATAACTACAATCGGAGGTGGCCAATGGCCGAAAGGCTTTCGTTTCTCGCTGGGCATTCACGCGGTCAAGTCCCGTACTGCGTTGCAGGACAAGGTAAAGCGGCTGGAGGACAGCGGGTTCGACGCGCTGCATCTGCCCGACCACCTCGGCGCGCCGGCGCCGTTTCCCGGCGTTGACGGCGATCGCGTCCGCGACGTAGACCGTGCGGCTGGGCACCTATGTGCTCAACGCCGGGTTCTACAAGCCCGCGCTGCTGGCTCGTGACGCCGCCGAAGTCGACGGGCTCAGCGACGGACGTCTGGATCTCGGCCTCGGCGCCGGCTACGTCCGCGAGGAATTCGAAGCGGCTGAGCTTCCCTACCCGACCGCGCGGCAACGCGTCGACCACCTCGAGCACGTCACCACCTACCTCAAGAAGCACCTGCCGACGGTGCCAATCCTGATCGCCGGCAACGGAAATCGGTTGCTGACGATCGCCGCCCAGCACGCCGACATCATCGGGCTGACCGGCGCCAGCTCCGGCGACGCCGCCGACCCGCTCGCCGATCGCGTCGAGTTCGTCCGCAATGCCGCCGGCGACCGGTTCGCCGATCTCGAGTTGAACCTCGCGATCACCGCGGTGCCGTCGGACAATTCCGGGAAGCCCGATCTGGCGCTCACCCGCAGGTTCGTGGACCTGTCCGACGAGGAGTTGCTGGCCCTGCCGTCGGTGCTCAGCGGATCGCCACGCGACATCGCCGACACCCTGCGCGGCTACCGCGAGAAGTACGGGCTGACGTCGTTCACCTTCCAGGAGAATCACGTCGACACGATCACGAAGGTCATTGCCGAGCTCCGCTGACCGCCGCATTCCGTATGGTGGATTGATGCGTTACAACCCGCCCCCGAACTGGCCAAAGCCTCCCAAGGGCTGGGTGCCGCACGCGGACTGGTCGCCGGACCCGTCGTGGCCGCCGCCGCCGCAGGGCTGGCGGCTGTGGGTCGAGGAAGAAGAAGACGGCCCAGAGGCGCCGTCTGCGCTGGGACGGCTCAAGCACGCCGGCGACGACGGCGAGTACTTCGGCGACGAGAACGCGTGGGCCGACGACGCCGGGCCTGCACCCGTTGCCGACGAGCTGGATGCCGTGGTGTCGGAACTGCCGCCGGACCCGACCGAGGTCGCGCCTAAAGACCTTGCGGTGCAACACCTCGGGCAGTACGCCACGGTCAAGTGGGAGGACGACAGCCAGTACGCCATCGGCACGATCGTCGCCATCTCGGCGGACGCGACAGCGGTCTGGCTCACGCTCGACGGCATCGACGCGCCGATCGCGTTTCCGCGGGAGACGCCGGGCAGCCCGCGACTCCTGGTCTGGATTTAAGCCCCTGGCGACGGCGATCCCCGTCATTTGCCTGACCGGCTACCTCGGCGCCGGCAAGACGACGCTGCTCAACCACGTGCTCCGCAGCCCAGGCGCGCGGATCGGCGTGATCATCAACGATTTCGGTGAGCTCAACGTCGATGCCATGCTGGTGGCCGGCCAGAGTCGACGAGCCGGTATCGATTGCCGGCGGTTGCATCTGCTGTCTGCCCGATGACGGTGGCATCGACGACGCGCTGACCAAGCTCGCCGACCCGCGGCTCAATCTCGATGCCGTGATCGTCGAGGCCAGCGGTTTGGCCGATCCGCTGATCGTTGCCCGCATCATCGGCTTCAGCCGGGTGGCCGGCCTACGGTATGGCGGACTTGTCGACGTCGTCGATGCCGCAACACATTTCGACATCGTCGACACTGGCCAGGTGCTGCCGGCGCGTTACCGGGCGGCATCTCTCGTCGTCGTGAACAAGCTCGATCAACTCCCCCGCAGCGACCGCGCCGCCATGGTCGAGCGGGTAGAACAACGCGTGCGCGAACTGAATTCACGGGCGACCGTCGTCGGGGCGGTCGGTGGGCAGATCGACCCCCGGCTGCTCTACGACGTCGCGGGGTCAGGCGATGAACCGGGCCAACTCTCGTTGCGCGAACTGCTCGTCGACGAGACCGACAACGCGGTGGCCCACGACGACCACGACCACGTGCACGCCGACTCCGTCACGGTGACCACCGACGGCGAGTCGACCCCGGCGCCCTGATTGACCTGCTCGAGGAACCGCCCGCAGGGGTGTACCGGCTCAAAGGAGCCGTGAAGATGCGATACGGACGAGCCACGCCCACCTTTGCGGTCAATCTCGTCGGTCCGACGATTCACATCGCGAACGCGCCGCGCGGAGCGACCGCCAACTTTCTGGTCGCGATCGGGATGCACCTCGACACCGACGAGGTACGCGCTCGGCTCGATGCGGCACTGCGTCCCTGCACCGAGCCGGCGACTCTGGCCAACATTCACCGCCTGCGGCGATACCGTCGACACAGCCTTTGACTCACCGAATGCCGCGTTTATGCCCACGAGCGACTAGGTTTAACGATGTTTTCAGCCCCCGTAGCTCAGGGGATAGAGCACGGCTCTCCTAAAGCCGGTGTCGCAGGTTCGAATCCTGCCGGGGGCACAGTCCGAGGGTGAATTTAGCCACCCCAGAGAAACTGATCCATCGTTTACTCAGCTGAGGCCGCCGACGGCGGTCCAACTTCCCCGGAGATCATCCTCCACCACGGTTTGATGTAGCGGTGTTTGCCGTGCGGATCGAAGTAGCGACTTGTCAGCTCTTGTGCCCCTACGTCAACCACGTTCTGAAAGCCCCGCGAAGCAAGGAATGCGGGCGCCTGACCCTCGTCGATCCCGAAGCTGAGCGGCTCGCTGGTGCGGCTCATTTTGGCGAACTCGTTCGCCGCGCCGCGCAGCGTGCACGTACCCTCCACCACCGAGCGCAATATGTAATCGAATACGATCGCGCTGCCCGCGCCCGCACTGGCCGTCACGAAGCCCAGAACCCCATCCACCGCCGCCAGGTTCAGGTAGGGCGTCACGCCTTCCCACAGAAACACCGTCGGGCGCATCGCGCGGTAGCCGCACGCCAGCAGCTTGTCGGCAAGGTTGTCCACGGTGAAGTCAACCGGAACGTAGGCCACGTTGACCGGGACCTCACCGACGAGGGCGCGGACCTTGTCTTGCTTCGCTGTGGACGTCGCGGGATGATCCACCTCGAACACCTGCACACCACCCAGCCGATCGGCAAACCGGTAGGGCCGCGAGTCATAGCCGGCCCCCAGTATCACCAGCTGCTCAGCCCCACGCGCCAGGTGTTCCTGCACGAGATCGTCGAAATAGCGCGTGCGAGCGATGACGTAGTAATGATGCCCGGCGAAGCGCCATTCGATCAGTCTCTCCACCAGATCCCGAAAAGGCCTACCCCACAACAGAATACGGTATTTCGCACCCAGAAATCGTTCCGCTAGCGGATCGCAGCAGATCCGCTCAGCGGCAGGCTTACGGGTCTCGATCGCTCGCGACAGCGCCATCTGCTCCGCGGTGGTACTCGACCGAGTCGCTTTCATAGGGTTCGATGATATTTCATGGTTAACCGGGCCCCGGCAGCAAAGCGGGCGAGGCAACTACGGGCGAACGACCCCGCGCAACGGCATCAACCCGAGTTCGTTGTGGCTCATGAACCCCGGCGGTGCATCCACGACGGCGGGGATCGCGTTAGCGGGCCCCATCGCGGTCCACGTGTAGCCGGGCAACGCGTAGCCGCCGTCGGGATCCTTGGCCCCTTGCAAGATGAGCTCGGTGGATGAATCACCTTCAATCACGATGCGGTAGTGGTAGTGCTGCGGCCAGTCCTCCTGCGGCTCAATAGCATCGAACGTGTCCATCGTGTAGATCTCATGGAAGACAACGAGTGGCTTGTCGTCCACCCAGGACGTCCACTTATGGTGCTGGCGCGCAACGGTTCCTGCCTTGATCACGCCTTTGAACCCCGGCATGTCGCTCGTCTCGCCACCTTCGAACGGGATGTCGCGAGTGGCGACTCCGAGCTCGACCTCGGTGGTGTATCTGTCGACTGTCTTGCCCATCCCCTCGACGATCATGGCCATCGACTGCGCGAAAAAGGGCCATGCTTGCCCCAGCAGATTCGGGCCGTCCTCAAAACCGGCCGGGTCGCTGCCCATACCCATCTCGAACAGGTACTTCAACGTATCTCTGCCGAAGTTCACCACCTCGTAGATGTGGATGGTGTCGATCTGGCTGACGATCCGGGCCAGCGTGAGAACGAGCAAGTCTCCCGCGAAGCCGGGATTGACACCGCCGGCGTGAAACGAGGTGCCACCCTCGAGGCACGCCGCATGGATCTTGTCGATATCCGCCTGGCTGTGTTCGGTTCGGTACCACCACGCGCCACCTGACGCGACGACGTTCTTGCCACCGCGCAGCAGACGGCAGACTTCATCGGGGTCAGACCACAGCGGTGCATAGAAGACGCAGTCGGCTTCCAATGCCTCGATCGTGTCTTTGTCGTTGGTGGCGAACACCCCGGTCGGCGCCTTGCCGCAGAGCTCGCCGGCATCTTTGCCGACCTTCTCAGGACGGTTGCAGAGCACCCCGACCAGTTCGTAGGCAGGGTTATGGGCGAAATGTCGCAGCGCTATCGTTCCGACATTGCCGACGCCCCACTGGATTACCCGATATTTCTTGTCAACCGGCGACCTGGTTGTCATGGCGTGGCCTTGCGCGATCGTCGTCATTGCTCCTCCTCGACTTCACTACCTCTAGTTGATCGACACTCCGGCATCGACCTTGAACTGCAGTCCGGTGACAAAACGCGATTCATCCGAGATCAGGAACAGCACCGCGTTGCTGACGTCCACGGGCTCGATGCACGGTGTCGGCATGGCGTTGACAAACATCGGTATCAGGTCCGGACGTTCTTCACCGAGAGTGACGCCGAACGACGGCGGAACCATTCCGGTAGGCGTGCCGGTGGGGTGCACTGAGTTAACCCGGATGCTCTGTGCAGCAAGCTCATTGGCGAGCGCAATCGTCAGACCTACAACGCCGTACTTGGATGCGGTGTACGGAATTTGTAGCGGGAAACCCTTCATCGCACCGGCGGAGCTGATGTTGACCAAGCTGCCACCGCCTTGCGCGAGGAGATGCGGGACGGCGGCGGCGCAGGTGTTCCACGTCCCAATCAGGTTCACATCGACGACCGTGCGCCAGTGATCGGAAGTTGTTCTGTCCCAGGGGGCAACGGTCAAGACACCGGCGTTGGCGACGGCGCTGTCCAAGCCGCCCAGTTCGTCGACGCCCTCGTCGACGGCTGAGCGCAATGCCGCTTCGTCACGGACATCAGCGACGCGACTCACGCAGCGGCCGCCGTGCTCGGTGACCAAACGAACCGTCTCGGCCAAGTCGTCCTCAGTCGCCAAGTCGTATTCGATCTCCGGCAGGGACTTACAGAGGTCGACGAGAATGAGGTCCGCACCCTCCTCGGCGAGCCTGAGCGCGTGACTACGACCCAAACCGCGCGCGGCACCGGTGATCAGCACTCGTTTGCCGGCGGCCCGTCCGCTTGACGGTCTCGCTCCTGTCACCACATCAGCCCGCGAAGGGTTTCTGCCGCAGGAATGTCTTCGACGGCGATCAGCCCGGCGGGAGCGCGGCAGACCCAGTCGATCGCATTGACCACCCGAGCCGCGGTGGAAAGACATCCCGCCTCGGTGACGTCAAGGCCCGGGTGTGACACATGCGTGTTCAGCTCGACGCGAGGATCGCCGTCGACCACGACTCGATGAACACCAGGATGGCCGTCGGGCGGGTAGAGCCAATCCGGCGCCGA
>CAVWLG010000037.1:0-70473 GCA_963755805.1 uncultured Actinomycetota bacterium | reverse complement strand
ATTCCCCCACTCGAAGCCATGAGCCACGGCTGCCCGGTCGTGTGCAGCAATGCGGGCTCAATTCCAGAAGTAGTCGGCGACGCCGGCCTTTATTTCGATCCGAACGACCCCGAGGAGCTGCGCGCGGTTGTAGAACGCGTCGCGACGACCGAGGGATTGCAGGCGGATCTGCGGACCCGCGGACACGCGCGGATCGCCGCGTTCTCCTGGGACAAGTGTGCGGCGGCGACCGCGAAATCTATCGCGAAATCATGTGAGGAAAAACCCGCACCCGGAGACGAGAG
This sequence comes from uncultured Actinomycetota bacterium, assembly GCA_963755805.1. GTDB lineage: Bacteria > Actinomycetota > Actinomycetes > Mycobacteriales > Mycobacteriaceae > Mycobacterium. The sequence continues at coordinate 70,189 of CAVWLG010000037.1, read as the reverse complement.
CGCTTGTACTTCAGGCGCTTTCGATGCCCTACCGCAGACCCCCTACTACCCGGTATTGAAGGTCTTGCACGTACGGGGTATCGGTGACATCGGCGTTGGACTGCGCTGTGGCAACCACGGCGCCATTGCGACGCATCTCGGCTGAGATCGATCCGAGACTCAACGGATAGACGCAATTCCCGCGGCCCGCCGGAACATCGCAGGAATAGTACTGCGTCCCGGCCCTGATGAAGATCCGCGAAGGCGCCGTCGCGAACGCCACCACTTCGATCGTGTCGCGGGGCGGCACCGTCTCCGACACCTTCATCAGCGAGGTCTCGGGGTACACCGGACGAGCGTCGACCGGTTGGTCTCGGTACGAGACAAACAGCGCATCACGGACGATGGGGGGTGGTCTGCCGAGCTTGAACCGCGCAATGTCGTAGGCATTCATGTCCAGAATGCGCCAGCCGTGAGCCACCGATGGTGCCATCGCGGTGATTCGGCGTAGTCGTTCCACGTGATCAGCTGCACCCACTCGGCATGCTGTTGGTCGGCAATCTGCCACGCCAACCTGTTTGTCAAACCGTTGGCCGATTCTTCGAAGGCCGCGTCCTTGGGCCGGCTGTCTTGGAAGACGACGGGCTGCATCCACAGTTTTCCGAGTTGACGCGTCCGTCGAATGACGTCCACCGGAGATCCACGGCCGGCGTTGACAGTCGTCATCGCGTCCGGATCCCGGCCCCCCCACATGCTGAATCCATAGCTGAAGGGCGCGAACTTCTCCGGGTAGTCGGCCACGACACAGAAATGTTGGCACGAAGGCGACCGCGAGCTTGAATTTGTCGCGAAGAATATCCAAAACGCTCAACCACCACGCCGGCGCCTTCCGCTCAGCGAACCAGGCACCCAGAACGGCTCGACCATCCGGAAGGCGAAACTCGGCCGGCGAAGCCAGATATGGCGCGACTTCGGCCGCGAAGTCTGCGGCGGTCATCGCCCCCAAGGGACCTGCGATGTCGGCGGTGACCAGGATCGTGAAATTCTTCGCCCCCGCTGCGGCCTGCAGTATCCGATCAATGACGTTGGACGTGGCACGGGTCGCAAGCACATCGACGGCGAATCCGTCGATACCCACACTCTGGCTTGACCGATCTCAGTTCGCAGATCCGCCAGCTGCCAATCCGGCAGATCGCTGTGGGCCCGCGGCAGCGGCCGTCCTCAGATATCCGCCGTAGGCGGCGTGCTTACCGCTTTCACCATCGACCGTTAGGTATTGCGTGGCGTAATAGTCTTTCGCCCCGTCTTTGTTGTCGATCGATATCGGGAAGATTGGCATGTAGTGGGCGAAGACTTTTCGCGGACCTGCTCTCGACCAGGTTGAATGGCAGATACGGCGTGGGCGCCGCGCCCACGCAGTCGTTGGATAGCTACATTGCGCTGCCGACGCCAAACTCAGCACTGCGACAAGCACCAGCACGGACGCGCAGGCGGACAGCAGACGGAGAATCCGCGACGTCATAAGCGGCCGCGGACGGCCGTGCTGGGCCTGCGGGAAGACTTCAGCGACATCAAGATCGGGTAGCCCACTACGAATCCGACAGCGGCGCAGCCAGTGCCAGAGCCCTTGCTTTACGCAGCGACTCCAGCATAATTCGCGCGACCTCTTCCACCACGGGCTGCTCAAGCATGGTGGCGTGGTCAGCCGCCAGGCGATGCATCGTCAATGTCCGTCGTGGAATTCGTCCCAGCCCAACAGATCTGCCTCCGCGTCCGCCGCGGATCCTTCGGTCACGAACAAGTGCATCGGCACCGTGTGCCCGGGCTGTTGGTAGCGGCAGGCGATCTCGTTGGCGCCGCGATAGTCGAACTCCTGCGGCGGCCACAGCTCGCCACTGCGAAGCAGCCGGAGCGCGACTTCGAGATACTTGGCCCACCGCTCACGCGCGGGTCGTTTACGTAACCGGCGAAGTCGCCATCGCAGCGTCAAATGCGCCCGCAGCGATTGCGCCATCGACGGTGCAGGAGCATCGAGAATGCTCAGCCAATCGACTTGCTGCCCGGCATCGACGGCTTGACGAGCAACTTCATAAGCCAGGAGGCCGCCGATCGAGAAGCCGGCCAGCGCGAGCGGACCATCCGGCTGCCGGTTACGGATCTCCGAAAGAATCTGGCCGGCAAGCTGTTCCATGGTCACGGATCGATCGAACCGCCCGCCCGGCTGTTCGGGGATCAGCGGGTGCACCGGCTGGGCGGCACCCCACTGCGCCGTAAAGTGTCGCAGGCTCATCGCCGAACTACGGTCGGAGAAGATCAAATGCAGCGGCGATTCTGCCGTGGCTTCGTCTGTCCGGCTGGGGTTTCCGGCATCCAGTAGGGCGGCGAGCTCTGCAATGGTCCGGCCGCTCGCGACGAACGCCGATAGCGGCAGCTCGACACCAAATGTCTGCTCGACGTCGGAGATCAGCCGCGCAGCCAGCAACGAATGACCGCCTATATCAAAGAAATCGGAGTCGACATCGGTTACGGGCACGGCCAGCAGATCAGTCCATAGCGCGGCGATGCGTCGTTCCGTCTCGTTGCGCGGAGGCTTGGCTCCTTCGCGGCCCCTTCCCCGTGCCGACGGTGCAGGCAGCGCGGCCTTGTCCAGCTTGCCGCCCACGGTCGTCGGGAGCGCGCTCAGATGCACAAATGCGCTGGGAACCATGTATTCGGGCAGGCGGCGACGTAGCCACTCACGTGCCGCAGCCTCACTCGGACGTCCCGGTTCGCCGACGATGTATGCGACCAACTGCTGTTCGCCATTGGGCGCCTCGCGCGCGACCACTGCGCAGCAGCTCACCTCGGGATGCTCGGACAGGGTGGACTCGATTTCGTCCGGTTCTATGCGGAAACCGCGGATCTTGACCTGGTCATCGCAACGGCCAAGATGTTGAATCCGGCCGTCGGGCATAAACCTGCCGCGATCCCCGGTGCGGTAAATCCGCCCACCGACTTGAAATGGATCGTCTCCGAACCGACGCGCGTGCTCGTCTGGGCGATTGAGATAACCACGGGCCACGCCGGCGCCGCCGATTGTGATCTCGCCGGGAACGCCCACCGGCTGGAGTCGACCGCGAGAGTTGGTGATGTAGACCCTGGTATTCGCGAAAGGCCTGCCCACCGTGATGGTGTCTCCCTTGGCCAGCCGCCCGACGCTGGTGCCGGCCGTGGCCTCGGTGGGGCCATAGCCGTTCCACACCGATCCGCAACGTTCCAGCAGCGCCTCGGCCAGCGCGTCGGTGAGCGTTTCTCCAACGGATACCGCCGTGAATCGATGGTCGCCGCGCCAGTCGTCCGCGACGAGGGCCCGCCATGTGGTTGCGGTCGCCATCATGTAGGTCGCTCCGCTGTCGGCAATCAGCCGGCTCAATGCGGCGGGGTTCGTCGCCTGCGCCGCGGTAGCGAGCACCAGGCGTGCTCCGCAGGCCAGCGCGCAAAAGATGTCGCCGAGCGCGAGGTCGAAGCTGATCGACGCCACCGACAACACGGTGTCGGTGGCGTCGACGCCGAATTCTTCGAACATGGTGCGCATCAGGTTCGTGACACCGCGATGCTCGACGAGCACTCCCTTAGGGCGACCGGTCGAGCCAGACGTGTAGATCACGTAGGCGAGATCAGTCGGCGACACAGTGCTCGATTGGCCGCCCTCGCAGGGTGTGTGCGACGCCAAATCGCTGAGGTCTAAAACGGTGGCCGAGACCGCGTCCCCGAGGGTCGGTAGCGAACCTTCCGTCAGAACGACTTTCGCGCCAATATCGTTGATACAAAAAGCGTTCCGCTCGGCTGGCTGGCGTGGATCCAGCGGCAGAATCGCTGCGCCGGATTTGAGTATTCCCATGATGGCCGCTACCAGGTCGGGCGTGCGATCCAGTAGCACGGCCACTACCGTGCCGGGTCCGGCGCCCGCCCGCGCCAACCTCGATGCGATGGCCGCCGCGCGGTCATCCAGTTGCCGATAGGTCAGGGTCGTGTCGTCGACCTGGACCGCTATCGCGTCGGGCGCACGCTCGACCTGGGCGCCGATCACCTCATGCACGCATTGTGACGAAATGCCTTGCTGGGTGGTCGAATTCCAGCTCAGCTGACGCCGACGTTCATCCGAGTTGACCAGATCATGGTCAATCATCGCTATTCCGGGCGCCGCAGCGACAGCATCGAGCACCCGGCTCCAGTGGGATGCCATCTCGCGTGCCGTCTCCCGGTCGAAGAGAGCCGCATTGAAGACGAACCCTCCGACAACGCGTCCGTCGGCCTGTTCGTCGAGTTCAATGCTTATGTCGAACTTCGCCGATCCGGCGGGATCGCGGTGATCAGGTTCCGGCAGGTGCAGCGACCAATCGTCGGCGAGCGGCGTCTGCTGCGATCGATGGAGCAACTGAGTGTGAAAGAGCGGATTGCTGCGAGGTTCTCGCTCTGCGCCGATGGCCGCAACCAGGGTCTCGAAAGGCACCACGTCGCGGAACGCCTCGATGACCACGCGCCGGATTCGGCCAACCAGTTCGCTGAAGGCCTCGTGGCCCGACACCTCGCATCGCAGAGCTACGGGGGTAACACAACAACCGGCCACCTCCGGCAGGTCGTTGTGCTCACGCAGGTCGTGCTCGGTACCGAACACGACATCGGTGGATTCGGCATACAGATGTAGCCACCAGGCGTAGGCGGCAGCCAGCGCGTGGAAAAGGTTGCCTCCCTCCGATCGAGCCGCACGGCGCAGCCCTTCGACGGTGGTTTGTTCAATCGTCAGCGGGATTGTCCCGCCCGCCAACGCCTGACCCTGCGGTCGAGGGTGATCGAGCGGCAGCTGGCTGGGCGTGCTGCTGGCAAGCCGGTTGCGCCACCTAGTGATTCGGCCGGCAATCTCCGGTCCGCTGACCCAATCGAGCTCCCACCCGGTGTAGTCGGCGTACTGCGCCCGGCGGGCCGGCCGCGACGACGGCGCCCCCATGGCGTAGTCGCGGTACAGGGCCGTCAGTTCCGGGAGTAGTACGCGGTGCAGCGTTGTCTCGTCGCAGATCAGCTGATGTACGCCCAACTGCAGCCGGTGGTCGTCCTCGGTGATGCGGATCAATCGTGGGCGGATCAACGGCCCGTCGGCAAGGTTGTAGGGACGCAACGCATCGGCGGCCGCGATCCCGGTGGCCCGCTGAACGGCGTCTTCGGGATCCAGGTCTGACAAATCGGTCAAGGGCAGATCGACGTCCGCAGGCTCGCGGACGAACTGATAGGGCGCACCGTCAACGACGGCGAAAGTGGTGCGGCACGCCTCATGTCTGGCGACCAACTCCGTGAGTGCCCAACGCAGTGCTTCAGCATCGAGCGGACCCGTCTTTCGGATCGTGATCGTCTGGCTGAAGGCAAGTGAGTCCGGCGCATGCTGGATGTGGTACCACAGTTGCCCCTGCGACACCGACAGAGACAGCGGCCCGGTTGCGATTGGTGAGGCGACCGCGTCCGGACGCCGGCGAACGACCCCATCTACCCGCGCCACCGCCTTTGTCGGAATAGCACTCATTCGCCGCCCCGCTTACCGCGCCTCATCAAGTACCTCGCAATCTCAACAATTCCGTGGCCACGGCTGGAGTGGTCACGCACAACATCTGCTTTCCGGAAGAATCATTCGGCCTGGAGCCGGGCGACTTTTAGCGCGGCGCCGACACTCATCATAGACCAAGAGTATCTTAAGAGCATCAATACATACCATTGGTAGCTAAACTCATATTTATCAAACCGATCGAAGGACGGTCTTTCGCGCTAACGGCGTGCCGGCACGCCGGGGCCGAGGAGTGAAGCATGGCGGACGCTTCTAGTTCGAAGGCGGGGCGTGCAACGGTCAACTGCTAGTTTCGACTCAGCGCCATTGTCGATTCGGCGAGCTGACGAGGTTGCCCCGCGCGTGTGAAGTGTCCAGGAGGCCGTGAGTGTTCGCCGAGCAACTGTTCTACAGCATCGCCGCAATGAATGCGCTGTTCTCGTCAATGGCGTGGTGCGCCGCCAAGCCAACCAAATGGTCGATACTGGCGACCTTGGTGTTCGCGGTGATCTGGCCGTTCGTCAATGGGATCTTGGAAGGCAAAATCCTACTCAGAATTAACACCGCGCACGGAATAACGGTGTCGGATTTACTCTCGGTTCTGGCGGTGGTGATCGCGCTGGTTCAGACCATCAGGATTCGCCGCACGCGACGTCTAAGCCAGCCCGCCGAGCGCGGCAACATCACCGAAAATCCGTGAGCACCGATGCCGGACAACGAATTCCGGCGTAGTCGTCAGGCCCAGCTGGAGCCGACGGCGGAGTCGGTGCTCGACATGTTGTTGCCGGCGGTCTGCACCTTCTGGCCGTGGCTGTTGGCCTGCTCGTAGATGGTCTGGAAGTTACGACCCAACTGGGTGATGAACTCCTGGCAAGCCACCGAACCCGAGCCGCCCCAGAAGTCACCGGCAGCCAGCACATCGCGAACGATGGCCTGGTGCTCGGACTCCAAGGAAGCGGCCTGGGCGCGGATCATCGCGCCGTGGGCATCGACATCACCGAACTGGTAACTGATCGACATGACTGTTCTCCTAAAGGTTTTCGGTGATGGACTAGCTGGACAGGATCTGCTGCGAGCCCTGCTCTTGGGCCTCGTAGTTGTTGGCGTCGCGGATCAGTCCGTCACGCACACCGTGCAGCATGTTGACGATGTTGCGGAACGCGGTGTTCATCTGGCCCATGGTGTCGTAGGAGGTGGCCTGAGCGGTACCGCTCCAGCCGGCTCCGGCGATGTTCTGGCTCGACGCCCACATCTTGCGGGCCTCGTCCTCCACCGTCTGGGCGTGCACGTCGAAACGTCCCGCCATCGACCGCATCTCGTGCGGGTCAGTCATAAAACGAGTAGGCATATCTCTCTCCTTGTTGACTCAGTCGAAACTTCGGTCGCCGTGAACGAAGGTCAGTGGTTGTTGCCGTTGTGCCCGTTGCCGTTGTGCCCGTTGCCGTTGTGCCCGTTGCCGTTGTGTCCGTTGTGTCCGTTGCCGTTATATCCGTTGTGGCCGTTGTGGCCGTTGTTTCCGTTGTTCGGCAGATACACGATGTGCGGCGTGTACCCGGGAGCGGGCGGCAGGCCCGCCGGTGCTTGGTATGCGCCGGCGGGAGCCATCGGGACAGGCGAATAGCCGGCGCCCGGCGAACGCGTCAGCACCTTGAGCCGCGGCCCGTACCTGGAAGCAACTGCGCCGCCCACGCCGGCGGCGGCGGCCATGCCTGCTGCCTGGCCCGCGCCGCCCGGTAGGAATGGTATGCCCATCGGCAAGCCACCTTCCGCCGGACCGACGCCGGGCAGCGGCGTCGCCAGCGGCATGCCGGCGAGCCATGTCGGCGTCGCGGCCATGCCCCAACTCGGCGGCACCGACAGAGCACCGACCGAGGCCGCCGCGCCCAAACCTGCGAAACCGCCGGCGCCGCCGGCGAATCCGCCGGCCGCACCCCCCATCGCGGCCGTAGCTCCCCCGGCAGCCGCAGCGGGCGCAGCGGCAGCCGCGACAGGTGCCATCGCTTGGGCGATCGCAGTGCTAATTGGCGTACCCATCAGGGGTCGTATCGCATCGAGTCCCGAGAACAGTCCAAAAAGGAGGGTGTCGTTTTGTAAATCTCCGATGAGGGTCGACGGATCCAGCCCAGGTATGCCCGAGGTCGCGCCGGTACTCGACGTCGAGGTGAGGCTATTCAGGAAATTGGTCAGCAACGTCGACAACGATGTCGGTGTCGTCGTCGCGGCGGGCGATGCGAGATTCTGCAGCGAGGTGGGAACGTTCGAGACCAGCTGCGACAGCGCCGACTGCACTCCCGCGCCGGACGACGATCCGGCAGCCTGGGCGGCCGCCGCAGTCTGATTGGCGGTACCAGCCGGGTTGGTGGTCGTCGGCGGCGTAGTGAACGCCGTCACCCTTGAAGCGGCCGCCGAGTTGCCGGCATAGCTGTACATCGCGCTGGCGTCTTGGGCCCACATTTCGCCGTACTGAGCCTCGACAGTGGAGATCGCAGGGGTGTTCTGGCCATAGATATTCGTCGCCTTAAGCATCGCCAGCTCAAGGCGGTTGGCAGCAATCACCTCTAGCGGCACCATCGATGCGAACGCCGTCTGGTAGGCGCTCGCCGCCGCCCCCGCCTGACTAGCCGTCTGCTCAGCACTTGCGGCAGCGGTATTCAGCCACGCCACGTAGGGCGCCACCGCTTCCTCCATGGCTGCGGACGACGGACCCACCCAGGAGTCGCTGGTCAACGCCGAGATCACCGATGCGTACGAGGACGCCGTGGAACGCAATTCGGCCGCCAACCCATTCCAGGCCGACACTGCGGCCAGCATCGATCCCGAGCCCGGGCCGGCGTAGATCCGCGCCGAGTTGACCTCTGGCGGTAAGCCCCCGAAATCCATCGCTCAGCCTTCGGCTTACCTAGAGTGCCGCGGCCGCATTTGCGGCCTCGGTTGCCGCATACGAAGCCCCGCTGGTGCCGAGCGTCTTCACGAACATTTCGTGAATCGCCGCAGCCTGGGCGCTCACCGCCTGATAAAGCTCGGCGTGTGCGGCAAACTGCGCCGCGGTCAGGGCCGATACCTCGTCGGCAGCGGCCGGAATGACCCCGGTGGTAGGAGCCGCGGCGGACGCGTTGCCGGCCATCATTGCAGAACCAATGCCCTGCAGGCTGCCGGCAGCCTCCCCCAACAACTCGGGCTGCGTGGTCACAAACGACATGTGTTCCTCCTTGCGGAAGCTAGGCCGACCGGCGCACCTATGCTTCCAATGTCCAGATACCGACTATACACCTGAAACCTATTTTACATACTAGAAGAAGGATTTCAAGCGATACGCTATATGTGTAGTCTTTGAATTCATGGCGAGGTGCCACTCCATATACAAGGAGGAGCGTCAGATCTACGGCGCCGCGGCGGTAGCGTCCTCAGGGACCGCCTGCGTCGCGGCACGTCTATCCGCAACATCGAATCCACGCCACTCAGCCACCACGTCAAGCACGGGAGATACGTTGCTGGCCAACCAGCTTGCCCGCATTGACCCGCCCGCGTTTTTGCGGAGCAGCACACCAATATGGTGAAGCCAGGCGAGCAGGATGGCGACGCGCTCATCGACGCGGTCTGAGTCGTAGGCGCCGTTCCCAGCTCGACCGGCGCCTGAATTCAGCGCATTCCGCTCGGAGTCGGAGAGCCCGCCGGCCTCCAATCGCTGGCTGACAACGGTGCCGAGATCGGCCCCCTCGGCCTGGCAGCTCGCCGCCAAAATGATCAGGAACTCGTCGATCAGCGCCAGCCTGTCCCCCCGCGCTTCATCCCAGCCGAGGATTCGGTTCACGTGGGCGTGTGGACCTGCCAGCTGAACATTGCCAGGCGTGTAGTCGCCGTGCGTCCAGCACACCGTCATCCGCCGTCCAACAATCGCGCGCGCCAGCATCGATTCCAGCCGGTCCAGGATTGGCACAAGGCGGGCATCCATCCGGCCGCAGACATCCGCGAGCCCCGCGACTGGTTCGACGATCCACTGCCGGACCGAACTGAGGTTGTCGACGACGATCAACCTCGCCGTCGCCCGGTGCAGAGGCGCTACGGCGGCGAGCGCCAGGGTGGCCAAATCCTCGGACCGGTCGGGATCGTCCGCAAGTACCTCCGTCAAAGATATTCCGGCTCGGTAAGACTCGACGCACACGGTCTTTTCGGGGCGTTCGTCGAAGGCCAGCACCCGCGGCAGCATTTCCCGCCAAGCCTCGTCCAGTCCCGGTTGGCTGCCGATTTCAGCGACCAACCTACGCTGCGTACGCAGTTGCATGGCTCCCCGGACATCGCGGGCGACCTTCATGACGGCGACCGCCGGTCCCTGCTCGACACGCAACTGGCTGAGCCGAATCATTTGGGTGTCTATCGTGGTTCCAGCGGCTGATGCTCTCTGCCGAGAGCGAGAGAGTAGGTCGAGCAGATGTTCAGCCGTTCCGGTGAATTGCGTCAGCTGTGCCGCGGCCGCTGCACGTCCAGAATTCCGTCCGGCGCTCATACTGTTGCCCTCCCCGTTCCAAGCCCAACATCGGTGAGCACAGTAAAGAGCCCGTCCGCGGCGTGATCGACGGCGAACGACTCCGCGTAATGCCGTGCCGCCGCTGCACCTTGCAACGTTGCGGTGAGCGGGTCGGAAAGCTCGTCGAATGCGGCGGTCAGTCCCGCGACGTCGTCGACCCCTACCGGGGGAAGGACCGGCGGCTGGTACTCGGGCAGACCACCGACCGTCGACACGATTGGCATCACACCCAGGTGCATCGACAGCATCTGCACGCCGCTTTGCGAGGCGCCGCGGTAGAGCGCAACCGAACCCTTCGCGGCGGCAAACGTATTGACGACGTCCGCATAGCGGTAATTGCCTGGGCGCCAACGCACGTAAGCCGGAAGAGTCCTGATGACAAGCGGCCCGTTGCCGACCAGTAGCAGCTCGTCCCCACGCCAGCTGTCTCCGTCCACGTGACGCTGCCAGGCATCCAGCACTACGTCCATGTTCTTCTGCGAACCGAGTTGGCCGGCCACTACGAAATCTTGCCGCTCTTCGGGGCCCACAAAAGGAGGAACCTTCGCCGGATCCAGGTCGCTGCAGAGCGGCAACACACTCATGGGAGTGCCGGCAACATCGCGCCGGACAGCGACAGCGATGGCGGCGTAGTTGCTGTACGTCACGGTGGCCGCCGAGCGGGATCCCCAACGGTCGAACAGGGCGCGCGCGAGTGCTCGCCGCCGCCCGCTGCCGTCGTCGCGCCGATCGTCATGGACCAACTGAATCCGCGGGATGCCTCTGGCCAGCGCGGTCCACCGCGGATCACGCACCTGCTCGACGATGGCGACGTCGGGCCGATGGTCACGGATGCGGCGCCGAGCCGCCAGCCAGCTCGAGACCGTCCGGAATTGCAGATCGAGCACCATCTCGTAGTCGCGCGCCATGTCCGACTCCGGATGTCGGTCGGTGGTCACCAACAGCACGTCTACGCCGCGCGCGCGTAGCGCCTCGGCCTGCACGCGCGCCAGTGGGCGCATCAGGGGCGAAAGCCACACTGCCCGAATTGCATTGGCGCCTCCGCCGTCGCGAGGGATACCGGCTCCGGTCAGTTATCACGACGATGTCACCCCGTTGCCGTTGCATGCCGGCACGCTCAGGCGCGGCAGAGTTCGGGGCGATACCAGACGGCCGCCCCACCCGCCGATATAGCTGAGTTGATCAGCCAGCTCGGATTCGAGATCCCACGACAGGGCCAAGACCACATCTGGCTGGTCGTTGGGGATCCGCTTTGGATCGTGAATCGGGATTCGCGTACCTGGCGTGAAGCAGCCATGCCGGTACGGATCGCGGTCCACGATGTACTCCATTAGGTCGCTGCGAATTCCGCAGTAATTGAGCAAGGTGCGTTCCAGCACCAAGAGCCCCGTAGCCGACCACCCGCTCGCCGTTGGCGCGGCATTGGAGCAGAAACCGTAATAGATTCTGGCGCAACGCTTCAGTGCGTGGTCGCAACTGCATGTAGCCTTCTACTCGCTGCAATCCCGCGGCTTTCTCCATGCGCAAAACTTCGACGACCCGATCGGTGGGAGGAGCGGCGATTCGCGCCGGACGAGCCCAAATGCGAAGCGAGCCGCCGTGAGTTGGCAAGAGTTCCGCGTCGACGACGGCAAGTCCGGCGGTCGCCAGGGCACGTGTCGCCGAGAGCAGCGTGTAATACTGCGCGTGATCGTGATCGATAGTGTCGAACTGCGCGTTTTGCAACAGCCTCAACGCGTGACTTACCTCGATGCTCAGCCAGCCGTCGTCTGCCAGCAGCGCGCGCAGGGATCGGGTGAACCCCCGAAGATCCGGTATGCGCGAGTAAACATTGTTTGCCACGACGAGATCGGCGGGGCCGTATTCGCCCCGTACTTCGCGTGCCAGCGTCTCATCCAAAAATGCTGTGGCCGTTGGGACACCGCGATCCCGGGCGATGAGGCCGGCATTCACCGACGGCTCGATTCCCAAACAAGGTATCCCCGCCGCTGTGACATGGCGTAGCAGGTATCCGTCATTGCTGGCGACCTCGACCACGAACGACTCGGCGGAAAGGCGCAGCCGCTTGACGGTGTCGCGGACAAACATCTTCGCGTGCTCTGCCCAGGAGTCCGAAAATGAAGAAAAATAGGGTTGCCCGCCGTCTGCGCCGCCCGACCAGACCAGGGCAGATATCTGCAGCAACAGGCAGTTCTCACACACCCGCAGGTGTAGCGGGAACGTCGGTTCGGCTAAATCGAGTTCTCCAGGCGTGAGAAAACTGCCGCAAGGCGGGGTAGCACCGAGGTCTAAAACACTCCGCATTCGGACCGAATCGCAAAGGCGACAATGCAACTGGGCCAATGCGGTTGGAGCAGCGTCAGCTGCGCCGCGCATCATGGCACACCGTGGGGTGGAGGCCCGGACCGCGGCGGGGGCACACCGCGGCCCGGACGTTTGGGGGAGGCCCAGTCCAACTCGCGAACTCACGCGCTCAGCTACTTCCGACGCAGCGAGGCCATTGTCGGCGACTGGCAGGGCCTTTCATAGTGGTGGCCATAACGCGAGCAACGCTGGCGGCGGCCAGTCTAGACGGCTTCTGCCGCATCAGTAGGAACGTCACTGCGACGCATGCAATCGCGGTCGCGGGCACCAATGAGCATTTAATATGCCCCGTCGCTGGACACGACCGCCTTGAGCGTCTTGGCAATGAGCAGGAAATCGCTTGCCATCGACCAGTTGTCGACATAGGAAAGGTCGAGCCGCACTGATTCGTCCCATGGCAGATCGGACCGGCCGTTAACCTGCCATAGGCCAGTAACGCCTGGCTTGACCAGCAGCCGACGCTTGACATCGCCGTTGTACTGCAGAACTTCTCGCGGCAACGGCGGTCGCGGTCCAACAACGCTCATGTCCTGCCTGAGCACGTTGATGAATTGCGGCAATTCGTCGATGCTGAGCCTTCGGAGGATTCTGCCCACACGTGTGATCCGGGGATCTTCGCGAATCTTGAACAGCACTCCGCCGTCGCTCTCATTGAGAGCCAGCAGCTGCTGAACCTGCCGGTCCGCGCCGTCGACCATGGTCCGGAACTTGAGCATGGTGAACGGCTTTCCATCCAAACCAATCCGCTCGGACGGGTAGAAAACCGGCCCTTTACTGGAGAGCTTGATAGCGATAGCCGATGCAATGAGCAGTGGCGATGTCCCGACAATCGCAGCCAACGCGAAGCAGAAGTCGAACCCGCGCTTCTGAAAGCTTTTGGCGCCTTGGTACTGCGGCTTTTCCACATGCAGCAGTGGGAAACCGGCGACGGGCCGCAGCGCTAACCGCCCCTCGGCGACGTCCATCACCCCGGGGGCCACCACCAGGTCGACATCCATCGTCTCCAGTCGCCACATCAGCTGCCGAATCCCCTGTGCACCAAAGCGTTCGGTTCCTGTCAAAGCGACAGTGTCGGCATTGTGATGCGCTATCGCGGCCAGCGCGTGTGTCTCGTCACCGAGAATCGGGATTTCTTGGCCTTTGACCACAAGGGTTTTGCCGCGCGACGGTCCGTAGCCCGGGATGCCGGCCCCGACCACCACATGGCCGTCACGCCGATTACGGGTCAGCTCCTCGACAAGCTGAGCGACTCCCTTGCGATCTCCGATCGCCAACACCCTCGTCAGGCATTCGCCGCGGGTCCGTTTGCCGGCGATGTAGTAGCGCCATAGCAGGCGGCTTGCCAGCAAACCGATCGTGCCGATCGGAAGCGCCACCGCCAGGTATCCGCGAGCCAGAAATATCTTCGCCAACAGGGTCGCCATCGCAATGATTCCGAATGTCCAGAATGATGCGCTGACGATGCGTCGATATTCCTCGATTCCCGCCCCGATAACACGTATCGACCTGGAACGAAAACCCGCGATCAACGAAAGCCACAGCCCTGCAAACAGAATGGAGAACAGCGTCATGACCACGCCCGGGTAGCCCGAAACATGGGGCGAATCACCAAAGCGGATGAACTGGGCGAGCGCGACTGAGGCGCACACGATGAGTGCGTCGGTAATGCGCAGGCGGCGTGAATACTGGTGCTGCCAACGACGAGCGGTGGCAGCCTTGACGATCTGCGCAGGCCGCTCCAGAGCAGGCGGCAGGGCGTTTCGAATGGGAAGTTTACTGGTAATCGAGATCGTCATGACGCCACTTTCCTCACCGATGCCAGCAGCGGCCAGCTAGCGTCTTTTCCGGAAATGACGCTGACCGCCAACGGCCACTCGATCGCGAATTCCGGGTCGTCCCAGCGGAATCCCTGCTCCTCTTCGGCGTCGTAGACGCCGCTGACCTGATAGAGAACCTCGGTGTTGTCAGCGAGAGTCTGAAAGCCATGCGCGACGAACGGCGGCAAGAACAGCGCGCGGCGATTGTCGGCACTCAACTGCACCATCACGTGGTCGCCGTAGTTGCTCGACTCTGGGCGAACGTCGACAGCCACGGCGACGATCGCGCCTCGCGTACACCGGACCAACTTGGCCTCGACGTTGGGAGGGACCTGGCGGTGGATACCGCGCAGTGTCCCTCTGGCGTAGTTATAGGCCACGTCCATCCGCGCGACGCTGGAGAGTAGGCCGTATTCGGCGAATTCGCTGGCGCAGAACAGGTGGGAGAAGAATCCGCGATCGTCGCGGTCCGGTTCGATGTCGACAATCGTCACTCCGGCGATGTCAGTGGGCGTGTACTTCACTGGAACTCTCCCTTCGGGATTGGGTCGCCATCTCGCGCAGCATCGTTGCCGCCATCGAAAAGTGTTGAGGGAAAGTGCAACTCAACTGTTGATCGATTCCGCCGACCAGCATTTGCCCTCCCTGTTTCATTCGTCTGCTCGTATCGACTGCGCTAGTTCACCGAGTAATCGGATCCGAAGTCCGACCCGGCCTTTTCGACGGCGAAAGCCTCGGCGTAGCGCGCTTTGCACTGCACCCCCCGGACTCGCATCAACCCGACGAACGCCTCATCTTCGAACCACCGTCTGCGGGACTGGGACGGATAGCACTGGGTGAGCAGCCTCGCCTTCATGTGCGCCGTCTCAGTGGGAATCGGCAGGTAAAGAGAGGGGTGGAGCAAGCCCGAGTCGGACTGAAGGACCTCGTAGCCGAGGATCAGGTGGTCACGAAACTCGGTCGGTATCAACTCAGCCAGAAAGCGATGGTCGTCGTCGCGGTCGCTGCTGTGTGGACCGAAAACCATGTCCGGCTCGCAGTCACGCCGAAACTCCGACAGGAGTTGTTTGACCTGCCTCCGGTGGTCCTGGAGTTGGCCGCCGGGAAGATCGGCAACCGTCAATCGCACGTCCGCCGAGGGACAGAACGTGATGAAGGCGTTCTTCTCTTCAACCTCCCGTTCGGTACCGCCACCGGTCAGCACCAATGCATGCACGACGAGATCCGGCTTGTCACTTGCGATTTCCATCAACGTGGCTCCTACGCCGACCGCGATGTCGCCGCAGCTCGCCCCGATGACGGCTACCGAGTTGAGGTCGACCGGTGTCAGCGCAAGCATGTTGGGCGCCCCATCCAGCGATCGAACTCTTGGATGGCCCCATGGCGCGGCGCAGAGTCCGTTGAGGGAACGCGCACTACGCCTCCTGCGTCGGGGGCGACACTCTCGGCGCCCCGGTCAGTCAAACCGATCATCACTGTTTGGATGAGTATACATACGTTTGGAATGATGTTAAGCATTTTAACCAACTTTTGGTATGACCTGGGTTAACGGGCATCAGAAGTCGTGGCCGGTCGGAGGTGCGTCAGCCGGCGTACACCGGGCGCTGCACCATGGCAGGACGGAAGTTGTAGCGGGCCGCCAGCGGCGAGCGCGCGACGCCCTGCTGGGTCGTTTGTGCCGGCCGGGCAGCGATCGGACCGGCAGGGCTACTGGACGCCGATGCCAGCGCCGGCGTCGCCGGCATCCCGCCGGCCGGCAGCGCCGAGGCGACTTGGCTGAAAGCGGGGGCCGCCGAGGTCCAGCCCTGGGGCACTGACAAGGCGCCGAGCGAAGCCGCCCGGCCCGAGACCGCGGACACCGCCCCGCCCGGTGAACGCCATGCGCACTCGCGCCGATGTTCAGTGACGACTTGAACATCGGGAATCCGTTACCGAAGGTGCCGGTCGCCGATCCGAGCGACTTCATTACCGACCCCGAAGATCCCAGCATCGCGACACCCGAAGTCAACATCGACGCGGAAGCGGTAGCGCCCGAGGTCAGACCCTGCGCAGACGCCAGTGTTGCGCTCGACGACGACGTCGAGGCGGTCAGCGATGACAGCGGCGAGGTTGAACGTCGAGGACGACGTCACCGCTGACGCAACCGCCTGCAGTGCACTTGGCGTCGTGGCAGCGCTCAACGGTGACACTGCCTGTGCGCCGACCCCGGCCGCCGTCCCGGCAGCCTGAGTAACCGAGGCGCCCACCCCGGCAGCTCCCGACGAGTCGGTGGTGGTCGGCATCGGAGCGGTGAAAGGCGCCAGAGCCGAAGCGGCCGCCGACGCGCCGGCATAGCCGTACATCGCGGCGGCATCCTGTGCCCACATCTCGAGGTAAAGAGCCTCGGTGGCCATGATCGCCGGGGTGTTCTGGCCGAAAAAGTTCGTCGCGACCAGCGCCAGCAGCAAAGCGCGGTTAGCCGCGATCTCCGCCGGTGGCACGGTCATCATGAATGCGGCCTCGTAGGCGGCCACTGCCGCCTTGGCCTGGGCGGCGGCTGATTCGACCTGCATGGCGGTGGCACTGATCCACGACACGTACGTGGCGCCCGCCGCCGCCATCGACAGCGAAGAGGGGCCAAGCCACGACGATGTCAAATCTGTGATCGCAGACCCATAGGCCGAGGCCGTCAGATACAGGTCGTCCGCCAACGCGTCCCAGGCCGCGGAGGCGGCCATCATCGGCCCGGCGCCTGGTCCCGTGTACATCAGGCCCGAGTTGACTTCCGGTGGCAATGCCTCGAACCCAGGCATTTACGAACCGCCACCTCTCGCGACGACGGCCTCACCGGCGGTAATCGGGGCGCGCCAGATCTGCCGAGTCCGACCGCGCGGACACGTCGCGCTCCTCGAACATGTTCAGACCGACCGACTCGCATGCCGGACAGTTTACATACTTTTTGAATCATGTACAGCTTGGAACAAACCGAAAGTCTTGCTACAGTCCGTTCGGCTGCATCGGCTCAGGGGTGGCTTTCGAGTCGCGTCGATCGCAACGACACATTGCAATTGGACTAAGCTCGACCAACGACGCCTCGAAACCATGGGGCCTCTTGGAAAAGCTTCGCGGCGGAGCATTCTTAGGTGGCCCAACTATGACCGAAACGACCGACACTCGAGCTGATTCCACTCGCCAGCAGATCCTGCGCGCCGCCGCACGCCAATTCGCCCGGCTTCCCTACCATCAGGTCGGCTTGGACGACGTGCTCGCCGAAGCCGAATTGACCAAGGGCGCAATGTATTTCCACTTCCGCTCGAAGCACGCGCTGGCGCTGGCGATCATCGAGGATCAGATCACGCGATCCGACGCGGCGATCACCGACCTGCTGGCACGGAAACTGTCCGGCCTGGAGACGCTGATCGACTTCTCCTATCAATTGGCGGTGCGCGACATCAGCGAGGACATCTCGCGGGCGGCTCTGCACCTGGTTGAGTCCATCGGCCGGGTCGAGGGTCTGCAGACAAAATTGCATCGGCACTGGATCGACAACCTCACGGTTGCCGTGCAGCGCGGTATCGGCGAGGGCGACGTCTTGGAGGACTGCGACGCCCGACGATGTCGGGCGCCTGGTTGCTTCGTCCTACATGGGCTTGCGTCAGACCGCTGACCTCGACGAACCAGGGGTCTTTCTCACCGACTTCGAGAAGATGTGGGCGCTGATGCTGCCCGGCTTCGTGCGTCCTGAGCGGGTCGACTACTTCCACCAGTTCATCAGAGGGCGGACAAAGATCGCGATCGGAAGCACGTCGGCGCTGGCAGGCTCGGGTTGATCGGGACCTCCGCGGCCGGCCTGTTAGGATTTCGCGCCGAGTCAGTTCTCGGCCGACGGTCCGGAATTTGAGACCGGAACTCCGGAGGTACTAGTCGATGGCCCGGCAGGTTCGATCGGAAGCGACACGGCGAAAAATCCTCGACGCCGCCGTCGACGTATTCACCGAGGTCGGGTTTGCGGCTGCCGATCGTGGCGCGATCATCGAGCGCACCGGGATGACCAAGGGAGCCTTCTACCACCACTTCGATTCGATGGAGTCGCTCGCGTCGGCCATCATCGAAGACGGCTCCAACCTGGTGGTAGCGGAGTTGAGCGCGATGTCGGACTCGTTTTCGCCGGCTCTGGAGAACATCCTGCACGGCACGTTCGTGACCGCGGATCTGTTCGCCACCAACAAAGTCGTCCGTACCGCTGAGCAGTTGACCCTGGCGTTCGGCAAGTTCAACGACACCGCCGACAAAGCCACG
The DNA here is from genome assembly GCA_963755805.1 of uncultured Actinomycetota bacterium. Taxonomy (GTDB): domain Bacteria; phylum Actinomycetota; class Actinomycetes; order Mycobacteriales; family Mycobacteriaceae; genus Mycobacterium. Next base: position 51,654 of record CAVWLG010000037.1, on the reverse strand, counting down.
GCCTTCACCGCCTACGCCGCCTGGATCAAGGTGATGGAGGCGGAGGCACGGCGGGCGATCGCAGAGGGCGATATCCGGGAAGAGCTCGACCCTCTGGTGGTTAGCGAGTCGATCATCGGCGCAACCTTCGGCGCCCGGATGATGGGCCAGACGGGCGATGGCAACGATCTGGTTCGCCGGCTGACTCAGATGTGGGAGTTACTGTTCCCCGCGATCGTCACCGAGACCTCGCTGGGCTATTACCGCGAATTTCTGGCGCGCGAGGCGCTGCGCCACGTCGAGCACGAAGACTCCGTCTTGAGTCAGTGCTCGTTGGCCCACAGTTCTTCGGTGAGGTCCTGGAAGGTGGCGAGCGCGATCTCGTCGTCGGCACGCCGCAGCGCTGACCTGCTCATCAACGCCCGCACGGTCGAACCGTCCTTGTGCGCGAGTTCGACGACCATGTTCGCCAGGCCGTCGACAAGCGAGAGCACCGATTCCGTTTCGAGCGCGCCATAGAAGATGTCGTAGAACTTCAGCGCCACGACCTCGTCGGCGTCGCGGCCCAAAATGTCGGCGAACGCCGTGTTCGCGAAAACGATGGTGCCGTCCTGGAGCACCGCCAGAGTGGGGACCGGGATCCGCTCCAGTAACACCAGCGCCGGCAACTGCTTGAGCGCCTCGATCGGCGATGGGCTGGCCTGCGCAGTTCGTCGACGTTCCACCGCTTGATTATTGTCCATCGCGGCGTTCATCGGCGAATCCGGCGTCGACGGTCTGTTTTGCCGGAGGCGTGCGGATAATGACACGCTGAACGGATTGCAGTACAGCGACGGGCGCCAGCGGCGAGGAGGTTCGATGACGACGAACGGCGAATCAGCGGTCCTCGTCCTGGCAGCCGGTGCCGGAACCCGGATGCGGTCTGACATCCCCAAGGTGCTGCACACCCTGGCCGGCCGCAGCATGCTGGCGCACTCACTGCACGCGATCGCCAAGATGGCACCGCAGCACCTGGTGGTGGTGCTGGGCCGCGATCACCAGCGCATCGAACAGTCCATCCGCGAACTGGCCGAGACCCTCGGCCGACCGATCGACACGGCGACGCAGGAACAGCAGCTCGGCACCGGGCATGCGGTGCTGTGCGGCCTGGCTGCGCTGCCCGACGACTTCCACGGCGTCGTCGTCGTCACCGCCGGCGACGTCCCGCTGCTCGACGCCGACACGCTGGCCGACCTGGTCGCCGCGCACAACTCCCGGGGCGCTGCCGTCACCGTGCTGACCACCACGCTGGACGACCCGACCGGTTACGGCCGCACGCTGCGCACGCAGGACAACGAGGTGATCGCGATCGTGGAACAGGCCGACGCGACGCCGTCGCAGCAGGAGATCCGCGAGGTCAACGCCGGTGTGTACGCCTTCGACATCGCGGCGCTGCGCTCGGCGCTGAGCCGGCTGTCGGCCGACAACGCGCAACGGGAGCTGTACCTGACCGACGTCATCGCGATCGTCCGGCAGGACGGGCAGGTGGTGCAGGCCCGGCACGTCGACGACAGCTCGCTGGTGGCCGGGGTCAACAACCGGGTGCAGTTGGCCGAGCTGGCCGCCGAACTCAACCGCCGCATCGTGTCCGCCCACCAACTGGCCGGCGTCACGATCGTCGACCCGGCGACCACCTGGATCGACGTCGACGTGAGCATCGGCCGCGACACCGTCATCCAGCCCGGAACACAGCTGCTCGGCGGCACCCGCATCGGCGGGCGCTGCAGCATCGGCCCGGACACCACGCTGACCGACGTCGCGGTCGGCGACGGCGCATCGGTGGTCCGCACCCACGGCACCGAGGCCTCCATCGGTGACGGCGCCACCGTCGGCCCGTTCACCTATCTGCGGCCCGGCTCGGTCCTGGGCGCCGACGGCAAACTGGGTGCTTTCGTCGAGACCAAGAACTCGACGATCGGCGCCGGCACCAAGGTGCCGCACCTGACCTACGTCGGTGACGCCGACATCGGCGAACACAGCAACATCGGCGCCTCCAGCGTCTTCGTCAACTACGACGGCACCTCCAAGCAGCGCACGACGGTCGGCTCGCACGTCCGCACCGGCTCCGACACCATGTTCGTCGCGCCGGTCACCGTCGGGGACGGCGCCTACACCGGTGCCGGCACGGTGGTGCGCGAGGACGTTCCGCCCGGCGCGCTGGCAGTCTCCGGCGGGCAGCAGCGCAACATCGAGGGCTGGGTCGAGCGCAAACGGCCCGGTAGCGCCGCCGCGCAGGCCGCAGAACAGGCACGCGCCGGCGACGATGCGGAGCGAAGCGACGAGGAGGAGTGGCGCAAACAGCCTCCGCCGGCGACGATGTCGCGACCGAAGAGCAGACATGACGCAAACGCCGCAGCGAACCCGCGATTCGCTACCTACTATTCGAAACGCGTACCTCCTCAAGCCATCCATCCGACCCGAACCAGCGAGGGCAGCCCGTGAGCTACGACTGGACCGATAACCGCAAGAATCTGATGCTCTTCTCGGGTCGCGCACACCCGGAGCTGGCCGAGCAGGTGGCCAAGGAGCTCGACGCCCACGTCACCGCGCAGACCGCGCGGGAATTCGCCAACGGCGAGATCTTCATCCGCTTCGACGAGTCGGTGCGCGGGTGTGACGCCTTCGTGCTGCAGTCGGCCCCGGCGCCGGTGAACGACTGGCTGATGGAATCGCTGATCATGATCGACGCGCTCAAAAGGGGCAGCGCCAAGCGGATCACCGCGGTCTTGCCGTTCTACCCCTATGCACGGCAGGACAAGAAGCACCGTGGCCGCGAACCGATCTCGGCCCGACTGGTCGCCGATCTGCTCAAGACCGCCGGCGCTGACCGGATCGTGACCGTGGATCTGCACACCGATCAGATCCAGGGATTCTTCGACGGGCCCGTCGACCACATGCGTGGGCAGAACCTTCTGACCGGCTACATCGGGGACAACTACGCGGGAGGCAACATGGTGGTGGTCTCCCCCGACTCCGGCCGGGTGCGGATCGCCGAGAAATGGGCCGACGCGCTGGGCGGCGTACCGCTGGCCTTCATCCACAAGACCCGCGACCCGCGAGTGCCCAACCAGGTGGTGTCCAATCGCGTGGTGGGTGAAGTCGCCGGAAAAACGTGCGTGCTGATCGACGACATGATCGACACCGGCGGCACCATCGCCGGCGCGGTGAAGCTGCTGCACAACGACGGCGCCAAGGATGTGGTCATCGCGGCCACCCACGGGGTGCTGTCCCACCCGGCCGCCGAGCGGTTGGCGGCGTGCGGTGCCCGCGAAGTCATCGTCACCAACACGCTGCCGATCGGTGAGGAGAAGCGGTTCCCGCAACTCACCGTGCTGTCCATCGCTCCGCTGCTGGCCAGCACCATCCGCGCGGTATTCGAAAACGGTTCGGTCACAGGGCTGTTCGACGGGGACGCTTAGATGGCGCGTGGCACCGTCATCTACCACAATCCCCGGTGCAGCACGTCACGAAAAACCCTGGAGTTGTTGCACGCCTTCGGTATCGAGCCCGAGGTGGTGCAATACCTCAAGACACCGCCGTCGCGCGCCGAGCTTTCGAGGATGATCCGCGCCGCGGGCATCGACGTGCGGACCGCGGTGCGCAAGCGCGAGGCGCTCTACGCCGAGCTCGATCTGGCCGATGCGAGTGACGATCAACTGCTCGACGCGATGGCCGAACATCCCATTCTGATCGAGCGGCCGTTTGTGGTCACACCGAAAGGCACGCGACTGGCGCGTCCGGTCGACACCGTCCGCGAGGTGCTGTGAGGCCACCGCTACGACGCGCCGCCGCACTCGCGGCGTGTGCGGTGGTAGCAGCCGGTTGTGGGCCGAAAACTCCTGACTATCAGTCGATTTGGTCGACCACCCCAACGACCACCAGCGCGGCGCCGACCGAGCGGCCGATCCCTTTCTCGCAGTATCTGGAAAGCAACGGAGTAACCGGATCACCGGTCGAGCCCGGCGCGTTGACCGACCTGACCGTGTCGATTCCGGTGCCGCAGGGCTGGCAGCGGATCAACCGGCCGAACATCCCGAACACCACGGAGTTGATCGCCAGGGCCGACGCCTTTCCCAACGCCATGCTCATCGTGTTCAAGCTGGTCGGCGATTTCGATGCCGCCGAATTGGTCAAGCACGGCAACGACGATGCCCGGCTCGCGCAGAACTTCAAACAGCTCGAGTCGTCCAATGCCGACTTCCAGGGCTTCCCGTCATCAATGGTCGAGGGCAGCTACAACCTCGGCGACCAGCGCCTGCACACCATCAACCGGATCGTGATCGCCCACGGTTCCGGCGACGACGCGGACCGCTACCTCGTTCAGCTCGCGGTCACCAGCCTGGCCGACCAGGCCGTCGCCGACGCTGTCGACATCGAGACGATCATCCACGGATTCACCGTCAAGGCGAAGTAAGTAACCGGCCCCGCCGGTTAGCGTGGGCGCCGGATTATTGTGGGTGCCATGACGTCGTGGACCGCCGCAGACCTGCCTTCATTCGCCGGACGTACCGCGATCGTGACCGGCGCCAACAGCGGGCTGGGCGCGGTGACGGCCCGCGAACTGGGCCGGGTCGGCGCGAAGGTGATCCTGGCCGTACGCAACCCCGGCCGGGGCGAAGCCGCCGCCCGGGAGATGACCGGCGACATCGAAGTGCGCCAACTCGACCTGCAGGACCTGGCCTCGGTGCGGCAGTTCGCCGACGGGATCGACAGCGACATCGATGTACTGGTGAACAACGCCGGCATCATGGCGGTCCCGCATGCCGTCACCTCGGACGGGTTCGAGAGCCAGATCGGCACCAACCACCTCGGCCACTTCGCACTGACCAACCTGCTGCTGCCCAAGATCACCGACCGGGTGGTCACGGTGTCGTCGATGATGCACTACATGGGTTACGTCAGCCTGCGCGACCTGAACTGGACATCGCGGCCCTACTCGCCATGGGTGGCCTACGGCCAGTCCAAACTCGCCAACCTGCTGTTCACCAGCGAGCTGCAACGACGGCTGCAGGCGGGCGGCTCGAAGCTGCGGGCGGTGGCCGCCCACCCCGGCTACTCGCACACCAACCTGCAGGGGCATTCCGGCCGCAAGCTCGACGGTGCACTGTTGTCCCTCGGTAACCGGTTGGCCACCGACGCCGACTTCGGCGCCCGGCAGACGCTGTTCGCCATATCCCAGGACGTCGCCGGTAACAGCTTCGTCGGACCGGCATTCGGCCTGTTCGGCCGCACCAAGCCGGTCGGCCGCAGTCCGCTGGCCAAACGCGACGCCACCGCCGGTGCGCTGTGGGAGCTCTCCGAGCGCCTGACGGACACCAAATTTCCGCTCTGAGGTGCTGATGCGTTAGCCTGACCAGGCGTCACGGCGAGGGTGGCTTGTGCAAGCCACCGTTATCGACGGGGACCGACTCACAGTCGCGATCCTGGCCGTGCCCCGGAATCTCACACAGGAGCGACATCATGGCTAGAGCCGCGAACAAACTTCCCGCATCGGTTAGGACCGAGACCGGCAAGGGCGCGTCCCGACGGGCGCGCCGCGAAGGCCGAATCCCCGCCGTGCTCTACGGCCACGGCGCTGAGCCGCAACACCTGGAGCTGCCCGGACGCGACTTCGCCGCCGTGCTGCGTCACTCCGGTACCAACGCGGTGCTCACCCTCGATATCGAGGGTACTGAGCAGCTGGCGCTGACCAAGGCGCTCGACATCCACCCGATCCGACGCAGCATCACGCACGCCGACCTGCTGGTCGTCCGCCGAGGCGAGAAGGTGACCGTCGAGGTCAACGTCGAGATCGAGGGCGACGCCGTCCCCGGCACCCTGGTCACCCAGGAGACCAACACCATCCTGATCGAGGCCGACGCGTTGTCGATCCCGCAGTCGCTGACCGTGTCGGTCGAGGGCGCCCCGCCAGGCACCCAGTTCACCGCGGGCCAGATCACGTTGCCGCCGGGCGTCAACCTGATCGCCGACCCGGACAGCCTGGTCGTCAACGTGGTGGTCGCACCGACCGAAGAGGACCTCGAAAGTGAGGGCGCCGGCGAGGCCGTCGAGGGCGCAGAGCCCGCCGACGAGGCCGAGGAGGGCGAAGGCGACGGCGAGGCGTCCGAAGCCGAGTCCGAATCCGAATAAGCCGTGGCCGGCCCACAACTGGTGGTGGGTCTGGGCAACCCCGGACCGAACTATGCGCAGACGCGGCACAACCTGGGGTTCATGGTTGCCGACCGGCTCGCTGCCCGGTTGGGCTCGAACTTCAAGGTGCACAAGCGTTCCGGCGCGGAGATAGCAACCGGCCGGCTCGGCGGACGTTCCGTCGTGCTGGCCAAGCCGCGTTGCTACATGAACGAATCCGGCCGCCAGGTGGGCCCCCTGGCGAAGTTCTACTCGGTGGCGGCCGCTGACGTCGTGATCATCCACGACGAGTTGGACATCGACTTCGGCCAGATCAGGCTGAAGCTCGGTGGCGGCGAGGGTGGCCACAATGGACTACGTTCGGTCGCAAATGCACTCGGCACCAAGGACTTCCAGCGGGTGCGAATCGGGATCGGGCGACCACCCGGACGTAAGGACCCGGCGGCGTTCGTGCTGGAGAACTTCAGCACCGCCGAACGCCCCGAGGTGCCCGCGGTGTGCGAGCAGGCGGCCGACGCGACCGAACTACTGATCGAACTCGGCCTCGAGCCGGCCCAGAACCGGGTGCACGCCTGGTAGCCGTCTACTCCGTCTCGCTCTGGCACGCCCGCTGCCGATAGCTCGACGGGGTCTCGCCGCAGAACCGGGTGAAGGCACGGGTGAATGCGCTCAAACTGTCGAAACCGACTGTGCTGGCGGCCTTTTGCACCGACTCGCCGGGGCTGACGAGCAACGCCATCGCGCGCAGCATCCGGGCATGCAGCAGATAGGTCCGCCACGACATGCCGACGGCGGTGTCGAATTGGCGCCGCAGCGTTCGCTCGGACACCGCGACCGCGCGACTCACTTCGGCGGCGGTCACCGACGACAGGTGCGCCTTGGTGTAATCCATGGCCGCGGCGACCGTCGGATTCTCAGCGGTGGGCAGGCTCAGCGGCGCCTCGTGGTCGAGCGCCTCGAACACCAGGTGACCGAGGGTCTGAAAGAAGCCGTCGGACACCGGATCGCTGTCCGGGCGGCCGATCGGCCAGCGCAGCGCGTAGATCATCATCTGGCGGATCAGCGGCGACACCACCACGATGCGGGCTCGACTGTCGTGAACGTCCAAGGCGGGCAGCAACTCTGGGTCGAACATCACCGCCACGCTGCGGACGTCGGGCGTCATGGTGGCCTGATGTTCCAGGCCGACCGGAATCCAGGCGGCCTGCTGCGGGGGCAGCAGATAATGCGCGCTCGCGGTCTCGACCTCCACCACTCCGCCGATCGCGTACTGGATCTGATGCAGGTCATGCGAATGCCAGCCGGTCACCAGCCGATGGCCCTCGTAGAGGTAGCTGCCGGCCCTGGCCCGCCCGCCGCGGCGCAACTCGACCCGGCCGATACGGGCCGGGTCGTCCGATTGAGGCACCTCGTTGTCCGTTTTGGGCAAAAGTCTGGCCGAAGATGCGGAGACGGTCATCGGTGTCCAGGGTAATAGTGAAGTCCATGGATGCAATGAGTACGGACGACCTGATCCTGGTCAGCATCGACGACCACGTCGTGGAGCCGCCGGACATGTTCCTGCGCCACGTGCCGAAGAAGTACCAGGACGAGGCGCCGATCGTCGTCACCGACGCTCAAGGCGTCGACCAGTGGATGTATCAGGGCCGACCGCAAGGCGTCAGCGGCCTCAACGCCGTGGTGTCGTGGCCGGCCGAAGAGTGGGGCCGTGACCCGGCGGGCTTCGCGGAGATGCGGCCCGGCGTCTACGACGTGCACGAGCGGGTCCGCGACATGAACCGCAACGGCATCCTGGCGTCGATGTGCTTCCCCACGTTCGCCGGCTTCTCCGCGCGCCACCTCAACATGCACCGCGAAGAGGTGACGCTGGTCATGGTGTCGGCCTACAACGACTGGCACATCGACGACTGGGCCGGCTCCTACCCGGACCGGTTCATTCCGATCGCCGTACTGCCGACCTGGAATCCCGAGGCGATGTGCGCCGAGATCCGCCGGGTGGCGGCCAAGGGCTGTCGCGCGGTCACCATGCCGGAACTGCCTCACCTGGAAGGACTTCCGAGTTACCACGACGACGACTACTGGGGCCCGGTGTTCCGCACCCTGTCCGAGGAGAACGTGGTGATGTGCCTGCACATCGGCACCGGCTTCGGGGCGATCAGCATGGCGCCCAACGCGCCGATCGACAACCTGATCATCCTGGCCACCCAGGTCTCGGCGATGTGCGCCCAGGACCTGCTGTGGGGCCCGGCGATGCGCAAGTACCCCGACCTGAAATTCGCCTTCTCCGAAGGCGGAATCGGTTGGATCCCTTTCTATCTGGATCGCAGCGACCGGCACTACACCAACCAGAAGTGGCTGCGCCGCGACTTCGGCTCGACAACTGCCCAGCGACGTGTTCCGGGAGCACTCGCTGGCCTGCTACGTCACCGACAAAACCTCGCTGAAGCTGCGCCACGAGATCGGCATCGACATCATCGCCTGGGAATGCGACTACCCGCACTCCGACTGCTTCTGGCCGGACGCCCCCGAGCAGGTGATGGCGGAGCTGCGCGCAGCCGGCGCCGATGACAGCGACATCAACAAGATCACCTGGGAGAACTCCTGCCGGTTTTTCGACTGGGATCCGTTCGCCCGCACACCGCGCGACCAGGCGACCGTGAAAGCGTTGCGCGTCAAAGGATCTGACGTCGACGTGTCGATCCGGCCGCGCAAGGAGTGGGCGCGGCTCTACGAGCAGAAGCAGCTCGCTAAGTTGCGTTAACCGGCTAGGTGACCAGCGTGACGGAGTTCGCCCGGCGCAGCTTGCCCGACGACGTCTTCGGGATGGTGCCGGGGCCGAGCACCACGACGTTGCGCGGCCGCATGTCGACCTCGGTGATCACCTCGTGGGCCACCTGGTGCTCGATGCGCCGCACCTCTACCGGGTCCTGGTAGGCGTTGGACTCGACCGCGACGGCGAAGGTCTCGCGCGAGTGCCCGGCGTCCAGCCGGACCGCGACGGCGCAGCCGATGCGCACACCCTCGACGCGGCCGGCGGCGCGCTCGATGTCGGTCGGGTAGATGTTGCGGCCGGCCATGATGATGACGTCCTTGACGCGGCCGCACACCACGATGTGACCGTTCTCCATCTGGTAGCCCAGGTCGCCGGTGTCGTACCAGCCGTGCTCGTCCTGGGCGGGCAGGAATCCGCCCATGGTGAGGTAACCCGGTGTGACGCATTCGCCGCGCAGTTCGATGACGCCGACGCCGCGGGCGGGCATTACCTCGCCGTTCTCGTCGACGACGCGGGCCTCGAGATCCTTGAGTAGCGGACCGAGCGATGCCAGCCGCCGGGTGTTGCCCTTGCTGGAGGGGACGGCGCGGCGCAGCGCGGCCAGCAGGTCGGCGTCGACCTCGTCGACGACCAGCCCGGCGTTGCACTCCGAGAACGACACCGCCAGCGTGGTCTCCGCCATGCCGTAGGCGGGCAGGATGGCCGACGGCTTCAGCCCGAAGGGCTTACCCGCGTCCAGCAGGTCCTCGACATCGGCGGGGTCGACGGGCTCGGCGCCGGACAGCGCGAACCGCAGCGTCGACAGGTCGTACTGACCCGGCTCGGCCTGCTTGCGCAGCCGCTTGGCGAACAGCGCGTAGGCGAAGTTGGGCGCCGCGGTCATGGTGCCCTTGTACTTGTCGATCAGCTTGGCCCACAGCAGGGTGTCGCGCAGGAAGTCCATCGGCGTGACCTTGACCAGTTCGGCGCCGAAGTACATCGGGATGGTCAGGAATCCGACCATGCCCATGTCGTGGAAGCAGGGCAGCCAGCTGACCATGACGTCCTTGTCGACGTCGTACTCGGCGCCGATGAACATGGCCTCGGCGTTGGAGTAGATGTTGCGGTGCGTGATCTGGACGGCCTTGGGGGACCCGGTAGACCCGGACGTCAACTGCATCAGCGCCAGGTCGTCTTCGCCGGTCTCGAGCGGGTCGATCGGCTCGCCCTCGAGCAGGTCGCTGATGACAAGGACCTTCACGCCCTTTTGCTTCGAGCACCGGAATGGCGACGAGGAACGGCTCGGAGACGATGACGGCGTTCGCCTCGATCATCGCGATGACGTTCATGGTGTCCTCGGCCCAGACTGCGAGGTCGGTGCGCGGGGTGGGCTGGTGCAGCATCGTCAGGCTGGCGCCGCGCATCCAGAGCGCCTGCGCCATCGGAGCGATCTCCACCGGGAACCCGGCCAGCACGCCGACCGCGTCACCGTGTCCGACGCCCGCGGCAGCCAGACCACCGGCGATGCGGCGGGCCCGCTCGTACACCTCGAACCAGGTGTGCCGGACGGGCTCGTGCGGCTCGCCGGTGACCATGCCCCGCGAGCTCTGGTGAGCGTTGCGGAACATGTTCTCGGTAAACCTGCTCACGATTGCCTCCTCGGTTCCGGCGCCATCGCCCGGCTTTTAATGTTGCTCCTGCTCAAGCACACATTGGGATAGCCGCGCGCCCACAATTGGGCAGCGATTTCATCTCGAATCGGTGGCGACGCCATCTCCGCGCGCGATGTCGCCTGGTCGCTGATGGCACGCCCGCCGCTGTCGAAGGCGGGCGACAGAATCAGGCTCGTTGCTTGACCGGAAATCATCACCGCGCAATATCTTAAACTCCTCTTAGAGAAGTGCCAAACTGTGGGGCGAAATCGGTGCTGCGCGCGTGGTCATGCCGGTCAGTCCTGTCATTCCCCGTCACGCCCCGTGGGGGCGCGGGAACCAACCGGGCGCCGTGCACCGGGCCGCTGGCGACGCGGACCGTCCGGCACACACCGGCCCCGGAGAGTTCGGTGCCCACGTCGACGGCCGAGGACGCTGACCGGCACAGGAACGCGCACGTCGGCCCTGATCCCGACACGATGCCCGCGAGTGCACCGGCCTCGACGCCGGCCCGCAAGACCCGGCGCAACGCCGGCTTCATACTCAGCGCGGCCGGCTGCAATTCATTGCCCAGCAGCGGCGCAAGCTGCTCCGGGTCACCGGCGGCCAGGGCGGCCACCACCGGTTCGGGGTCATCGAGCCGCGGCGGCGCCCCGACCTCCCTGAGCCGGTCGAGTTCGCGGAACACCTTCGGGGTGGACAAGCCGCCTTCAGCGAACGCGAGCACCCAATGAAAAGTGTTGCGGGCCAATACCGTAGCGAGTTCCTCGCCGCGGCCCGTGCCCAGCGCGGTACCGCCGTGCAAGGCGAACGGCACGTCGCTGCCGAGCTTCGCGGCCAGCGTGTGCAGATCGCGGCGGGCCACGCCGAGTTCCCACAGCGAGTTGATCGCGACGAGTACGCCCGCCGCATCAGCGCTACCGCCGCCCATTCCGCCGGCCACCGGAATGCTCTTGTCGATCGAGATCGACACGTCCGGTGCACGGCCGACGTGCTCGGCCATCAGCTCGGCGGCCTGCCAAGCCAGATTGCGCTCGTCGAGCGGAAGCTGGTCGGCACCCTCGCCGGTGATCTTCAGCGACAGCACGTCGGCGTTGCGAACCGTGACCTCGTCGACCAGCGACACGGCATGAAACACCGTCGTGAGCTCGTGATAGCCGCTATCCAGCAGGTCCCCGACGGCCAGATAGAGATTGATCTTGCCCGGGCGTACGGACCGTCACCGACCCAGTGGGCACCCACTGAGCAGCGATGCTCGGATCCATCGGCACCGAACGAGACTATCCGCCCGCCGGTCAGCTTGCCGACGCGTGCCGCGCGGATGTACCGCCGCCCCGCGGACCCGCGTCGCCGACTTCGCCCGAACGTTGAAAGAGCCGGACGAATTCGTCGACGGTCAGCGTCTCGCCGCGCCGGGCCGGGTCGATACTCGCCGCGAGCAACCGACTCGCAGATTCATTGCCTGAACCCGCCCACTCGACGAAGGCATTGCGAGATGTCTTGCGGCGCTGCGCAAATGCGGTGTCGATGAGCTTGAACACGTTCTGGCGGAACTTCGCGTCGGTCGGCCACGGCGGGTTGGTGTGCCGGTCGATGCGCACCAGCCCGGAGTAGACCCGCGGGATCGGCCAGAACACCGTCGGCGACACCGTGCCGTGCCGGCGGACCTGCCCGTGGAAACGGACCTTGACGCTGGGCACGCCGTACTCTTTGCCACCCGGCTCGGCGGCCAGTCGCTCAGCGACCTCGGCCTGCACCATCACCATTACCGTTCGCAGCGAAGGGAATTCGCCGAGCAGATGCAAAATGGCCGGGACCGCGACGTTGTACGGCAGATTCGCCACCACCGCTGTCGGCGCGGAAGCCAGATCGTCGGGGCCGATGGACAGCACGTCGCGGTTGATCACGTCGAGTCGCTGGATCTCGCTGTTCGAATGCTCGGACACCGTCTGCGGCAGCCGCTCGGCCAGCACCGGGTCGATCTCGACGGCGCTGACCGTACACCCACGGTCCAGCAGTGCGAGGGTGAGCGAGCCGAGGCCGGGGCCGACTTCCAGGACGTGGTCGTTGCGGTTGACTCCGGAGGCCGTCACGATCCGGCGCACGGTGTTGGCGTCGTGAACAAAGTTCTGCCCCAACGATTTACGCGGCCTTAATTCGAGTTCCTTGGCCAACCGTCGGATTTCGGTCCGCCCAAGTAACTGGATGGTCAGCGCGCACCCGCTCGTCCGCTGCACACCGGCCACGCTCCCCAGCCCTGACGGGACTGCGTCACCTGAGCGACGGCGATCTGCTCTTCCCGGCTGGCCATGTCGGCGCGCGGCGCAAACCGCAAGCCGCCGTTGCGCTCCCAGGTGTTCTGGTCGAACTGCACCCCGCCGTAGTAACCGTTTCCGGTGTTGATCGCCCAGTTGCCGCCGGCTTCACAGCGCGAGATCGCGTCCCAGATCTCGCCGTTGGAGACCGCCGGCACGTCGGTGCCCGGCTTGGTGCCGACCCGCACGACCGCATCGCGGGCGGGCGTGATGACGTGGCTGGCCACCGGCAGGCGACCGGTCTCGACGCCGTTGACCTTGGACACCGCGTAGGTCATGTCCTGTGAGCCCGCGGCACCCTTGTCCTCGACGACCTCTTTGCTCTTGTTCAGCTGCGGGTCTTCGATCCGGTGCCGCGGCGGGTCCAGCGGCACCCGCTCGGTGATCTTCTCTATCCGGTTGCGGATGACCTGGATGTGCATGCCGTCGATCACCGGCGCGACCGCGCCGGGAGTGACCTGGTCGCTCTGTTCCAGCGGCACGCCGAGGCCGGCCAGCAGATCGCCGACCCGGGCCGCGGCCAGATGGACGTTGCGCACGGCGCCGCCGTCGTCGAGTTCGACGCTCTTGGCGCTGACCACCGGCAGAGCCATTCCGGCCAGCGGGACGCGGCTGCCACGCGAGGCCGCGGCCGGCGCCGTATCGGTCATCGCCAGCTGGGCCAGCGCCTCGTCGACCGTGGAGGCGGTGGTCCACACCTGCTTGGTGTTCTGGCCGTCCAGCGAGATCTGCAGCGGCCGGCTGCGCCTCAGCACGATGTTGGCGGCGTTGGGCACCCGCTCACCGGCGGTCGGGTACAGGTCGTCGCGTTCGCTGACCGTGAACCCGTTCTCCTTGATGATGTCGATCACCCGCGACTTCATCGTGGTCACGGTCATGGCGGTGCCGTCGACGCTCAGCGTGACGGTCTTGTAGTCGGCCACCGCGAAGGCGCCGGCGAATGCCAAGACCAGCAAAAGGCCCGCGACAAGAAAGCGCAGAGCCGGGGAAGGAGCCTGATGGAGTTTCGTAATCACATTCAAAGCAGCGTGTATCCCGACCTCAAGAACAGCATGAGTAACAAAGTAAAGGGGCCCACGAGGACCCCCACCGTTCGATAACAAGACGGTAACGAAGTGCCCTGGTAAGAGCAACTCGGCCCCGGCCACATTAACCGACTTTTAACGCTCCTGCGCCAACCGGTAGGCCCGCCGTGCGTTGCCGGTGGTGATCTCGGCCAGCTCCTCAGCCGGCTGTTCGAGCAGCTCCGCCAGCGCCCGCACGGTGTAGGGCAGGCAGTACGGCTCATTGGGCGCGCCGCGGTACGGGTGCGGCGTCAGAAACGGCGCGTCGGTCTCCACCAGCAGCTGCGCCGTCGGGACCAGCGGGACGGCGTCGCGCAGCTCGCGAGCGTTGCGGAAGCTCACCGTCCCGGACAGGCTGACCAGCCACCCGGCGTCGACACAGGCGCGCGCCAACTCCGCGCCCGACGAAAAGCAATGGAAAATGACGGTTTCCGGGGCGCCCTCGGCCCGCAGCACGTCGAGCACGTCGGCGTCGGCGTCGCGGTTGTGGATCATCAGCGGTTTACCGGTCCGCTTGGCCAGGTCGATGTGCCACGCGAAGGCCTCCCGCTGCACGGCCGGGTCGGCGCAGCCCTCCAGCTTTCCCGGCCAGTACAGGTCCATGCCGGTCTCCCCGACCGCCACCACCCGCGGGTGCGCCGCCAGCCGCTCGATCTCGGCGCGGGCGTCCTCGGTCAGCGCGTCCGCACGGGTGGGATGCAGTGCGACCGCCGCGTAGACGCGCGGATCCCAGTCCGCGGCCTGCGTCGCCCACCGGGCCGACGCCAGGTCATCGGCGATGGTGATCACCGCCGTCACACCGACCGCCGCCGCCCGATCGACGATCGCGTGCACGTCGTCGGCGTCCGTCGCCCCGCAGGCATCCAGGTGGGTATGCGCGTCGATCAACGGGCTCAGCCGCGGCGGGGCGGGCGGCGGCGGACGTTTGGAGCTCACGCGCACACCATAGGGTGCCCGCCAAATAAGGTGAGGGGCGATGAAGCCGTACTACGTCACCACTGCGATCACGTACCCCAATGGCAACCCGCACGTCGGGCACGCCTACGAGTACATCGCCACCGACGCGATCGCCCGGTTCAAGCGGCTCGACGGCTTCGACGTCCGATTCTTGACCGGCACCGACGAGCACGGCCTCAAGATGGTCGAGACCGCAGCCGCCGAAGGCATTCCGACCGCCGAGCTGGCCCAGCGCAACTCCGACGTATTCCAGCGCCTGCAGAAGAAGCTGAACATCTCCTTCGACCGGTTCATCCGCACCACCGACGCCGACCACCACGAGGCGTCCAAGGAGATCTGGCGGCGGATGCAGGCCGCCGGCGACATCTACCTCGACACCTACTCGGGCTGGTACTCAGTGCGCGACGAACGGTTCTTCGTCGAATCGGAGACCACGCTCGTCGACGGCAACCGGATCGCGGTCGAGACCGGCACCCCGGTGACCTGGACCGAGGAGCAGACCTACTTCTTCCGGCTCTCGGCGTACGCCGAGAAACTGCTGGCCCACTTCGACGCCCACCCGGACTTCATCGCACCGGAGGTGCGGCGCAACGAGGTGGTCAGCTTCGTCTCGGGCGGTCTGCGCGACCTGTCCATCTCGCGCACCTCGTTCGACTGGGGCGTGAAGGTTCCCGAGCATCCCGACCACGTCATGTACGTCTGGGTCGACGCGCTGACCAACTACCTGACCGGTGTCGGCTATCCAGACACCGAATCCGAACTGTTCCAACGCTATTGGCCGGCCGACTTGCACATGATCGGCAAGGACATCATCCGATTCCACACCGTCTACTGGCCCGCCTTCCTGATGTCGGCCGGAATCGCCTTGCCCAAGCGGGTTTTCGCGCACGGATTCCTGCTCAACAAGGGCGAGAAGATGAGCAAGTCGGTGGGCAACATCGTCGACCCGAATACCCTGATCGACACGTTCGGCGTGGACCAGGTGCGTTATTTCCTGCTGCGCGAGGTCCCATTCGGCCAGGACGGCAGCTACAGCGAAGACGCGATCATCACCCGGATCAACGCCGACCTGGCCAACGAGTTCGGCAACCTGGCCCAGCGATCGCTGTCGATGGTGGCCAAGAATCTCGGCGGCGTCGTACCGACTCCCGGTGAATTCAGCGCCGAGGACAGCGAACTGCTCGCCCTCGCCGACGGTCTGCTCGAGCGGGTCCGCGCCGAATTCGACAACCAGGCAATGCATCTCGCACTGGAGGCGATCTGGCTGATGCTGGGCGCGGCGAACCGATACTTCTCGGCGCAGGAGCCGTGGGTATTGCGCAAGAGTGATTCCGAGGCAGACCAGGCGCGCTTTGCGACCGTGCTCTACACGACCTGCGAGGCGGTGCGAATCGCGGCGCTGCTGGTTGCGCCGGTGATGCCGGAGTCGGCCGGCAAGCTACTCGACCTGCTCGGCCAGTCGCCCGAGCAACGCAGCTTTGCCGCCGTCGGTGCACGGCTGGAGCCGGGAACCGCCCTGCCGGCGCCCACCGGCGTCTTTCCGCGCTACCAGGTTGACTGAGTTCAGCAGGCAGTCAAGCGAATACGGACATTCACGCGCCCGTCGGCATCCCGGTGCGCCACCGCGTGTCCGGCGCGTTCGGCGCCATCCAGCGTCAGTGTCACCGGGCCGCCCTCGCCGACGAAGTTGCGCCACCAGGTCTTGGCGTCGGGCAGGTTCGCGGCAACCTCGATCTCGTCACCGCGACGGCGGTAGGCCACCGGGATGCTGAACGTCCGTCCGGACCGTCGCCCCGTGTAGGTGATCACCGTGACGTTGCGCCGCAGGCGCGCCCCGAGGCGGGGCGAGGCCGCGATCGCCGCGACCGGCGCGTTCAACAGCGGAGCAGCCCGCATGATGAGCCGCGTGACATTGACCATTTTCGTTGACCTTTCACATCAGCAGCGTCACGCACAACGCCGTGACCGCCGCACCTTGCAGGACCGCCCTGACCGTGATCACGGCGTCCCAATTTCCTTGTAGCGCGCGGGCGTCCACCACGGCGCCGGATTGATCGACCGCCCCGGTGAGTTGGCGGTTGATCGGTGCGCTGACGCGCAGGTAGATCACCAGCCACACCACGAGCAGCCCGAGGGCTATCCCCGCCGCGCCGGCTTGCGCCCAGCGACCGGACGCCGCGGCGAGTGCCGCAGCTGATGGCCGCGGCGATCATTCCGAGCACGCCCGGCACCGGCATCCGCCGATCGCCGTAGCGGTGGATGTTGCCCATCACCACGAGCAGTGCCCGGTCATCGACGCGAGCCAGCGCGGGCCGTTGCACCATCGCGCAGAACACGTCGGTGCCGTAGACGACCGCGGTGCCCAGCACGGCGATCAACGCGAACAACTGGATGGCCATCACGCGCTCCTCAATTAGGTGTTAGCGACGCTAACCCTCGGATCAATGCGTGTCAATAGCGCCGCTAGTATTTATATCAGCGCTAACATCATCGGCATGGCAATCGAAGACCGCCGGACGCGCGAACGGGCCGCTCGTCGCCGGCTGATCACCGCCACCGCTCGCAAGCTGGCCGAAGAAGAGGGCTGGGATGCCGTCACCACCCGCCGGCTGTCCGCCGAGATCGAGTACAGCCAGCCTGTGCTCTACAAACATTTCGCCGGCATGGAAGGCATCGTTGCGTCGGTCGCCGTTCAAGGTTTCGCCGAATTGGGCGACGCGCTGTCCGCGGCCCGCAGCGGCGCTGCCGACGGCCGGGATGCGCTGGCCCGAGTTGCCCACGCGTTCATCGGTTTTGCCCGCGACAACCAGGCGCTGTTCGATGCGATGTTCACCCGCGCGACAACCTTGCCCTTCGCCGCTGACGACACGCCCGCCCGAGCTCAACGCGGCCTTTGAAGAGTTGCGCGCGGCCGTCGACATGGTCGCCGGCGCACGGGATCCCGACACCCTGGCCGAGGTGGTGTGGGCCGCGCTGCACGGACTGATCACCCTCGACCGCAGCGGCCGGCTACGCCCGGAATTTCGCGACGCGCGGATCGACATCCTCGTCAGCGAGGTGTGCGCCAGGACGTGAGCCCGGTCACACCGGCCCGGTCGCTGTCACATCCGAGGCGGCCGCGGTGTCTTGAGGGCAGCACATCCCACCCGAACAGGAGACACCCATGACCGTCCAGCGCACTCACATCGTTGTGATCGGCGGCGGATACGCCGGCACACTGGCCGCCAACCATCTCCGGCTCAATGCCGATGTCGACATCACCGTGGTCAATCCGCGGCCGGTGTTCGTCGAGCGAATCCGGCTGCATCAGTTGGCCGCCGGCACTGGCGGCGCAGCCGTCGACTACGGGACCCTGCTCGGCGAAGGTGTCCGACTGCTGGTCGACAACGCCGAGCGGATCGACACGGCCGCGGGCACCGTCGAACTCACGTCCGGCGCGCAGCTGGACTACGACTACCTGATCTATGCCGTCGGCAGCACCGGCGTGGTCCCGGCCGCAGTGCCCGGTGCAGCCGAATTCGCCTATCCGATTGCCGAATTCGAGCAGGCCGAGCGGCTCCGTGACGCGCTCGACGAGCTGCACCCCGATGCGCCCATCACCGTCGTCGGCGCCGGACTGACCGGCATCGAAACCGCATCCGAGCTGGCCGAGCAGGGCCGCCAGGTGCGTCTGGTCTGCGGCGCAACACTGGGGCCCGTCGCTGAGTCGGCCCGGCCGCCGTTCGGTGGCCAAGTGGTTGCGCCGCCTCGGCGTCGACATCCTGGAGGACCGCGACGGTCGGCGAGGTCCGCGCCGACGCGGTGGTGCTGGCAGGCGGCGAGGTGCTGCCCAGCGCGCTGACGGTGTGGACGGCGGGCTTCGGGGTGCCGGAGCTGGCCGCCCGCAGCGGGCTGCACACCGACACGCTGGGCCGGCTGCTCACCGATGAGACACTGACCAGCGTGGACGATCCCCGCATCGTGGCGGCCGGAGACGCCGCCGCGCCGTCGGGCCAGCCGCTCCGAATGAGCTGCCAGGCCGCGATCCCACTCGGCGCGCAGGCGGCGAACACCGTGCTCAGCCGCATCGCGGGCACGCCACCCGCGGTGGTCGACCAGGCGTTCACCGGGCAGTGCATCAGCATCGGCCGCAAATACGCGACCATCCAGCTGGCCCGCACCGACGACAGCCCGCTGAATCTGTTCATCGGCGGGCGGGTCGCGGCGTCGGTCAAGGAGGCGGTCTGCAAGGGCACGGTGTGGGGTCTTCGCAAGGAGGCCGCCAAGCCCGGCTGGTACCGCTGGCTCAAGGGCGGCAAGCGCGCGCAGCGGCTGGCGGCCGAGGTGGTCCCGGTCCCGTGACCGCATCCGACGAGCACGCCGAACGGTTCATGCTGCTGCGGCCGCTGCTGTTCACCATCGCCTACGAAATCCTCGGCTCGACAACCGAATCCGACGATGTTCTGCAGGACAGTTACCTGCGCTGGGCGGAGGTCGACATCTCGGGCGTGCACGACACCAAGGCCTACCTGGCCCGGCTGGTCACCCGTCAGGCGCTCAACGCGCTGCGGGCGGGTGCCCGGCGCCGGGAGGATTACGTCGGGCCGTGGCTGCCCGAGCCGCTGCTGCTCGACGAGCAGGACCCGTCGGCCGATATCGTTCTGGCCGAATCGGTTTCGATGGCGATGCTGGTGCTGCTGGAAACCCTGGGCCCCGACGAGCGCGCGGTGTTCGTGCTGCGCGAGGTGTTCGGCTTCGACTACGACGAAATCGCCTCCGCGGTCGGCAAATCGGTGCCCGCCGTGCGGCAGATCGCGCACCGGTCCCGCGAACACGTGCAAGCCAGGCGCAAGCGCTTCGCGCCGGTCGACCCCGAGCAGAACACCCGGATCGCCGCGGAGTTCATGGCGGCGGCGGCCGGCGGCGACGTGCAGGCGGTGATGGCGATGCTGGCCCCCGACGTGGTGTGGACCGCCGACAGCGACGGCAAGGTCAGCGCGGCACGCCGTCCGGTGGTCGGCGCCGACAAGGTCGCCCGGGCGATCGTCGGTCTGATCAGCCGCGGCATGCAGATTCCCGACGTCCGCGCCGAGATGGTCGTCTGCAACGCAGCGCCCGCCGTGCTGCTCTACGCAGCCGACAAGTTGGAGGGCGTTTTCACCATCGAGATCGTCGACGGCAAGATCACCAACTTCTACGCGATGCGCAATCCCGACAAGCTGGCGACCGTCACGACCGCACGCAAAATCAGCCGCGGCTGAGATTTCTGCCAAGCTAGGGGCGTGCGAATCGACCGGCTCGGCGATCTGGGCAGCCCCCACCAGGTGCTGCGCGCGGTCGGTGACGCCACGAACCGGCTGGATCTGCCGCCGCCGGCCGCGCTGACCGGCCAGTGGTTCGGCGCGCTGGCCGTCATCGCGCCGAGCCTGTCGGTACAGCCCGTCGACGCGGCCGACGCGTTCGACGTGCGGCCCGGCTCGCACAGCACGACGGTCGGCGGCGGCTGGATCGGCTATCTGTCCTATCCCGATCCGGGTTCCGGCGGGCAGCCCGCGCGGGCGCCCGAGGCCGCCGGCGGCTGGACGGACTGCGTGCTGCGCTGCGACCGCGACCGGCAGTGGTGGTACGAGAGCCTGTCCGGCGCCCCGATGCCCGGCTGGCTCGCTCGAGGGCCGATCTGCACCGCTCCGGCACCGGCGCGGGCGTTCCGGATCGACTGGGACGCAGCCGATCGTGCGGCGCATCGCGCCGGGGTGCTGGCCTGCCTGGAGGCCATCCGGGCCGGCGAGGTGTATCAGGCGTGCGTGTGCACCCAGTTCACCGGCTCGATCGCGGGGGATCCACTGGACTTCTTCCTCGACGGCGTCGCGCGCACGGCGCCGGCCCGGGCGGCCTACGTCGCCGGACCCTGGGGCGCGGTCGCGTCGCTGTCGCCGGAGCTGTTCTTGTGTCGCCGTGGCGATCTGGTGACGTCGAGCCCGATCAAGGGCACGCTGCCGCTCTACGCTCCCCCGTCGGCGCTGCGCGCCTCGAGCAAAGACGTCGCCGAGAACGTGATGATCGTCGACCTGGTTCGCAATGACCTGGGCCGGGTCGCGGTCACCGGATCGGTCACGGTGCCCGAGTTGCTCGTGGTGCGGCCCGCGCCGGGTGTGTGGCATCTGGTGTCGACGGTGTCGGCGCAGGTCCCGCTCGAGCTGCCCACCTCGGCGCTGCTGGACGCCACCTTCCCGCCGGCATCCATCACCGGAACACCCAAACTGCGTGCCCGAGAACTGATTTCGCAGTGGGAGCACTCCAGGCGCGGAGTCTATTGCGGCACAGTCGGTTTGGCGTCACCGGTAGCAGGCTGCGAGTTGAACGTCGCGATCCGCACGGTGGAGTTCGACGCGGTGGGCAACGCGGTGCTGGGCTCCGGCGGCGGGATCACCGCCGACTCCGACCCCGACGCCGAGTGGGAGGAATGCCTGCACAAGGCCGCCCCGATCATCGGGGCGGGCGCCGCCTCAGCCGCGGGCTCGCAGCACCGCGTCGTAGAGCTCACGCCGTGACGACGCGCCCGGCGTAGCGGAAATCACCTGCGCGCAGGCGTCTTTGACGCCCATCCCGTCGTCGACCAGCGCGCTCACCTGAGTCACCAGCGTGGGCAGATCGGCCCGCAGCACCGCGCCGGCCAACACGACGGTGATCTCGCCGAGCACGCCGTCGGCGGCCCACGCGGCCAGCTCCCCCAGCGATCCGCGTACCACCTCCTCGTGCACCTTGGTCAGCTCGCGGCAGACCGCTGCCCGGCGGTCCCCGCCGAGCTGGTCGACCGCGTCGAGCAGGCAGGCATGCAGACGGCGCGGCGACTCGAAGAACACCGCCGTGCGCTGCTCGGCCGCCAGCGACGCCAGCCAACTCCGGCGCGCCCCTTGCTTACGCGGCGCGAAGCCCTCGAAGCAGAACCGCTCCGACGGCAGCCCGGACACCGCCAGCGCGGTCGTCACTGCCGACGGACCCGGCAGGCACTGCACCGGAATGCCTGCCGCCACGCAGGCCGCCACCAGCCGGTGGCCCGGGTCGCTGATCAACGGCATCCCGGCGTCGCTGACCACCAGCACGGTGGCGCCGGCGCTGATCTGCTCGACCAGCGCGGGCACCCGGGCGGCCTCGACATGGTCGAAGAAGCTGACGACCTTTCCGCCGATCACCACATCAAGGGCCTTGGTCAGGGTCCGCAGCCGTCGGGTGTCCTCGGCGGCGACGATGTCCGCCGTCGTCAGTGCCGCGATCAGCCGCTGCGACGCGTCGGACGGCTGGCCCAACGGCGTGGCGCCCAGCAACAGTCGGCCCTGCGATCCGCTCATCCTCATCGCCACAGCTCGTCGCCGCCGCGCACTCATGGCCCACAGCCTACGATCGACCCCATGACCACCGCCCTGACCGACGAACTCGTCGCCGACGAGGAAGTACCGGTGATCAGCCCGGGGCCGTTGGCGCCGGCGCCCGATTTCGGGCCGATCGACCGATTACGAGGGCTGGGTGGTGACCGGCGTCGTCACCGCGCTGGCGGCGCTGACCAGGACAGTGAACCTCGGTTCGCCCACCGACGCCGGAACCCCGATCTTCGACGAGAAGCATTACGCGCCGCAGGCCTGGCAGATGCTGCACAACCACGGGGTAGAGGACAACCCCGGTTACGGCCTCGTCGTGCATCCACCGGTGGGCAAGCAACTGATCGCGATCGGCGAGGCGCTGTTCGGCTACACCGGGCTGGGCTGGCGATTCACCGGCGCGGTGCTCGGAACGATCATGGTGGCGCTGGTGGTGCGGATCGTGCGGCGGATCAGCCGCTCGACGCTCGTCGGCGCGATCGCGGGGCTGCTGGTCATCGCCGACGGGGTCAGCTTCGTGGTGGCACGCACCGCGCTGCTCGACGGTTTTCTGGCGTTCCTGGTGCTTGCCGCGTTCGGCGCGCTGATCGTCGACCGCGATCAGGTCCGCGAACGGCTGCATGTCGCCTTCACCGAAGGCCGCATCACCGAGACGGTGTGGGGACCGCGACTGGGCGTGCGGTGGTGGCGATTCGGCGCCGGCGTGCTGCTCGGATTAGCTTGTGGGACAAAGTGGTCCGGGCTGTACTTCGTGGTGTTCTTCGGGTTGATGTCGTTGGCGTTCGACGTGGCGGCCCGCAGGCAGTACCGGGTGCTGCGACCGTGGCTGGGAACTGTGCGCCGCGATCTGTTCCCAACGGCCTACGCGCTGTTGCTGATTCCGTTCGGGGTCTACCTGGCCAGCTATGCGCCGTGGTTCGCCTCCGAGACGGCCATCGACCGGCACGAGGTCGGCCAGTCGATCGGAACACAGTCGAATTTCCCACTGCCCGATGCGATTCGCTCGCTGTGGCACTACACCGCCAAGGCCTACGAATTCCATGCCGGGCTGACGAATTCCGCGGGCAACTACCACCCGTGGGAATCCAAACCGTGGGCGTGGCCGATGTCGCTGCGGCCGGTGCTCTATGCGATCGACCAACAGAACGTTCCGGGCTGCGGCGCGCAGTCGTGTGTCAAAGCGGTGATGTTGGTTGGCACACCGGCGATGTGGTGGATTTCGGTGCCCGTGCTGGGCTATGCGTGCTGGCGGACGCTCGTGCGACGCGACTGGCGCTACGCCGCGGTACTGGTTGGCTACTGCGCGGGTTGGCTGCCGTGGTTCGGCGACATCGATCGTCAGATGTACTTCTTCTACGCGGCGACCATGGCGCCGTTTCTGGCGATGGCGATCGCGTTGATCCTCGGCGACATCCTCTACAAACCTGGGCAGAATGCGCGAGCGTCGCAGCCTCGGGCTCATCGCGGTGTCTTGTTATGTCGCACTGGTATTGACGAACTTCGCCTGGCTGTTCCCGGTACTCACCGGTCAGCCGATCTCGCAGAACACCTGGAACATGGAAATCTGGCTACCCAGCTGGCGCTAGCTTCGCGCGTAGTCAGCAACCCTCGGACAACGCGCACGAGTCGCGCAGCTTCGGCGAGTACGTGATGTCGCCGCATTCGCATTCCCACGTCATGTGCCGGCCCCGACCGCAGGAGCACGGCCGGCTGGCGACGATCATGTGTCCCGGCAGCAGCCAGTGGCCCCGCGCACACCGGTAAGGCCGGCTGTCCGTGTACAGGACGAGATCGTCGTCAACATCAATAGTCACACCACAACAGTGACAGCTTCTCGCCGGCAAAGCCATCTCGGCGGCCGGATCGTGATCGTTCGGTGTCCTGTCCCGGGCGTGTCGGTGACCTGGCCGACCTGGCCCGCGACGCATTACGCAACCTCAAGTAATGTTGAGGTTGTGCACGGCCAGGAACTGCTTCCCGGCGAACTCGCGGCCCGGGCCGGCGTCGCGGTCTCGGCGCTGCACTTCTACGAACGACAAGGCCTGATCACCAGCACTCGGACGTCGGGCAACCAACGCCGCTACACCCGCGACACCCTGCGACGGGTGGCGTTCATCAAGATGTCGCAGCGGCTGGGGATTCCGCTGGCCCGCGTCCGGGACGCGCTGGCCACGCTGCCCGCCGATCGCGTTCCGACCAGCCGGGATTGGGCCAGGCTGTCCGCCGGATGGCGCACGGATCTCGACGATCGGATCCTGCATCTGCAGCGGCTGCGCGACAATCTCGCCGACTGCATCGGCTGCGGCTGCCTGAGCCTGCGGGCCTGCGCGCTCTTCAATCCCGACGACGCGCTCGGCGCCGACGGGCCCGGGAGCCGTCCTCCTGTAAAGCATCGCCCACGTGAAAATCGAACAACTGTGCGATAGAATCGCCGCCGTGGCGATCGAGGTTCAGGAGTCGTTGTTCGAGTGCAACGAACGCCGACCGCTGGGCCGCGGAGCCTGGATCGACATCCGCTCCGGCTGGTTGACCGGCGCCGACGAGATGCTGGGCGAACTGCTCGCAGACGATTCCCTGGCGCGCCGAACGCCGCCAGATGTATGACCGCGTGCTGGATGTTCCCCGCCTGGTGAGCTTCCACGACCTCGCGGTCGAGGAGGCGCCGCATCCACAGTTGGCCCGGATCCGGCGGCGGCTCAACGACATCTACGCCGGCGAGCTCGGCGAGCCGTTCACCACCATCGGCCTGTGCTGGTACCGCGACGGGTCCGACAGCGTGGCGTGGCACGGCGACACCATCGGCCGCAGCAGAACGCAGGACACCATGGTGGCGATCGTCAGCCTCGGCGCCACCCGCACCTTCGCGTTGCGGCCCCGCGGCGGCGGCTCGTCGCTGCGGCTGCCCCAGGCACATGGCGACCTGTTGGTGATGGGCGGCTCGTGCCAGCGAACCTGGGAGCACTCGGTACCGAAGACGTCGGCCAACGCCGGGCCGCGGGTCAGTATCCAGTTCCGGCCGAGAGATGTCCGCTAGCGATCAGTTCTTGATCGCGGCGACCGATTTCACGAGCAGATCGCGAGCCTGCTTGGTGTCGACGGGCTTTGGCGGTTGACCCTGCACCAGCATCGGGTTGGCGGTGACGATCACCTGGTAGTCGCCGAAATGCGCGGTGTAGTTGTACAACTCGCCGCTGCGCGGCTTTCCCTGCACGACCGTCTGCAGAACGCGGTGCACGCCGAGGGTCTGGGTGCCCTCGATCTGCGGCGTGTCGACGACCTCGATCAGGCCACGCACCCGGCCACCCTGGAATGACGACCTTCTTGCAGTTTCGCGCCGGGCTCCGGTGAACGGCACCGGCGCGGACGTCTGCACGGCCATCGCGATGAACCGTCCACCGTCGCCCTCGGCGGCCACCGCGGCCATGTTTCCCTGCAGGCCCGCCGGCATGTCCTCGCCGACCACGAACGACGCGCAGTCCGGCGGATCGAAGGTCAGCCCCGGCGGCAGCTTGTGGGTCGCCAGCACCTTGGGATCGATTCCGGTTTTCGCCGTTTCCTTGACCTTGTAGCCAGGCCCGAAGTCGGACTTCACCTGCTTGATCTTGGTGATATCCGCGGAGGGAGGCGCCTCCGACGATCCGTGGGAGCACGCCGCCAACACGCAGACACTCCCGATCGCAACCGCAATCCGCATCATTGGGGCCAATCTAACGCACCGCCGTCAGCCGCGTACGGCTGATACCGTTTTCACCAGCAAGTCGGCGGCGAACTGCGGCGTCAGCGCCGCGATGCGGCGAGCCGGGATCACTGATCAGCGTCGTGAACGCGTAGTAGTCACCCAGGTATGCGGTGAAGGTGCTTGCCTGCGAAGCGATTTCATTGCCGCCTTCGACCGAGGTCACGATCTCGACCGTCATTCCCAGGGTTTCGGCGGCGTCGATGTGCGGCGCATCGACCAGCCGAACGTGCGCGCTGGCCCGCCGGCCGGTCATGTGCCACTGCCGGCACTGGGCGACCAGGGAGTGGTCCAGCGCCACCGGGCCGGTCGGCGCCGCCACGACCACCGCGTACACCGTGCCGCCCGCGCCCGATCCCGAAATACCTTGGGCCCGTTGACCATGACCGCCGGCTGGGTCGGCCAGCGCCGCGCAGCGCGCCGGGGTTGCGACGCCCGCTCCCCCGAGGCCCCAAATACCGGGCGGCGCAGTCACATCCGCCACCGGAGCCACCTCGTAGCCGGGCGGCAGTTCGCGCCGCACCCGCCTGATGTTGCCGGGATCGACGTGGCGTGCCGACGCGTTGGCCGACGGTGCCGGCGGGGGTTCGCCCGGGTGAGCGCACCCGGCGAGCAGCAGGAGCGCTGCCGCGGCCGCCGAACAGTCGCATGCTAGCTGACGGCCCGAATGACTTGACGTGCAGTGTGTTTGATCTGGGCGACCATGTCGCGACTCAACGAGAGATGCGCGGGATCGGGTACGTCGATGACGGTGGTGACCACCCCGACGTCATCGCGCTGCCAGAACGCGCCGTAGTGGTCCATGATCGTGCGCATCGCCACGTTGTCGGCGAGCATTCGGCCGGAGAATTTCTGCACCCCGGCGACCCGCGCGGCGACGGACAGGGCGGAAATCAAAAACGAGCCGATCCCACGGCCCTGGTAGGCGTCGGCGACGGTGAAGGCGATCTCGGCGACGTCTGGATCGTGGTCGTCGCGGACGAACCGCGCGTCGGCAACCGGATTGCCGTCCCGGTCGGTCATCACCCAGACGAAGTGGTCGACGTAATCGACCTCGGCCAGATAGTCCATCAGCGCCGGGCTGGGCACGCGTGCCGACATGAACCGCCGATACAGCGTCTCAGCGGAAAATCGGACATGCCCCTGCAACGTCCGCGCGCTGTCGCCGGGCAGCACCGGACGCAGCAACAGATCCGAGCCGTCGCGGGTCCGGACCGGGATCGGCGTGAGAAACGCCGCGAGCCGCTGGCGGGATCGTGCGCACCAGCCGGGTCATGATCCCGGGGATGTGCACCAGCCGCGCGAACGCGTCGCTGTCGCCGATCCACCCGGTCAGCGACCTCGGTGGTGGTCACCGTCGCGGTCCGCGGAATGTGCCGCAGCAGCGCGATCTCGCCGACGATCGTGCCGGCCGAGACGTGCTCGACGGTCACCACGTCGTCGTCGCCGACGTGCTCGATCTCGGCCGCTCCCGACGCGATGAGCAGGAAAGACACCGCCTGCTCGCCCTGGCGCATCAGCACCTGACCGGCCGCCGCCTGCAGGGGTTGCAAGCTGGCCGCCAACGGCATCAAGTCCTCGGCGGGGCGGCCCTTGAAGATGTCCAGGGTGGCGAGTTCGTCGGCGCGCAGCGTGGTCAGTTCGGTCACCTGCCGCCCCCGTCGCCGTTGAAGATGCTGCCAAGGCTAGGGGCTTTGAGCGTGTTGCAGCAAGGACGCGCACCCCGGCAGACTCACTCCCGTGACCCGCACCGACGATCCGCTGCAGACGACCCGTGACTTGCTCGACCGCGAGGCGAGCCTGCGGCACGGTTTCCTCGACGTGCTCGGCGAATCGGTGGCCAACGAGACCCCGACGCTGGCGCAGCGGCGATGAACAGCCCGCTGGTCGCCACGGTCTACGAACGGCTGTGGCGCCCGGTCGCGTTCTACGTCGCCAGCGGGGTCACCACCGGCGCCGAGCAGCGCCGCGCGGCGGAGGCCCTGAGCCTGCCGGGCGCATCCCGGCTTGCTCGATATCGCTTGTGGCCCAGGCAATTTCACCGGCAAGTTGGCCGAGCAGCTACCGTCGGGCGGCCTCGCGGTCGGGTTGGACATCTCGGTGCCGATGCTGACCCGCGCCGTGCAGGACAACAGCGGACCGCGCACCTGTTATGTCCGCGGCGACGCGGGAACGCTGCCGTTCGACGACGAAACCTTCGACGCCGTCTGCTGTTTCGGCGCGCTGTACCTGATGCCCGAACCGTTCCAGGTCGCCCGCGAAATGGTGCGGGTGCTGCGGCCCGGCGGCCGGGTGGCGATTCTGACCAGCTACGCGAGTCGCATCCCGCCCGTCCGCTACGCGACCGAGGCGAGCGCCGAAGGCGATCGGGCTGCGCATGTTCGACCGCGATGCGTTCGTCGACCTGTTCTCCGAGTCCGGGCTGGTCGACATCGAGCAGCAGATCCAGCGCAACTTGCAATTCGTCACCGCCGGCAAGCCCGGCTGACGATCAGGCCATTGAGTAGAAGCCTTCGTCGGCACGCGGATTCGCCTGCGCCCCACCGGCGAGCAAGGCGTGCGATTTGAAGATCTGGGCGGCCGCGCTCGGCTGATGCCGTGCGGCGACGAACGTGCGAGCAAAATTCGTCGGGTGATGCCGGCCCCATAGCAGCACGTCGGTCTCGCTGTCGTTGCCGAGCGCGAGCACGTGCCGGCGTACCGCGTCGCTTTTGATCATGACGTCCGTCGCGACCGCGAGCATGTGCGGACGAGGTAGCGCCGGTGCATAGTTCGGGTCCGGCATCCGCTTGGCGAGGTGCGCGCCCAGAATCCGGACCGGCCGGTCGTCCACGGCGCCCTCGATGTCCCCGTCGACCACCACGCTGACATCCCAGCCCGCCATCGCGCGATCGAAGATCAGCCCGCCGATCGACACCACCGCGTCGGCGATGTTCCTGGCAACCACCTGAAACTGGTACTTGCCGAACTCGTCGGGGGCCTCGCGCAGCGACTGACGCTCCCAGCCGTGGAAGTGAGCGATGCCGTTGTTTGAGCGTGCTGGCGGGAGCGGCCACGTGTTGTCCGATCGACGATTGGCGCAATTTCTGGCTGACACTACGAATATAGAGTAACTCGGGCGGGGACAAAAACCTCGCTCATCGCCGGGATCCGCTTTGACACCGAAACCGGGGGTGAGCGGCCGCTACACTGCCGGGATACCAAAGAGACGCAAGCCCAATCCCGATCAACGCCGGCGCGAACTGTGCGACGCGGCGATACAACTGCTCGCCGACGACGGCGCCAAAGGCCTGAGCCATCTGAAGGTCGACGGCCGCGCCGGCGTCCCCGACGGCACCACGTCGTTCTATTTCCGCACCCGCTCGGCGTTGCTGCACGCGGTCGCCGAGCGGATGGTCGAACTCGACCTGGCGGCGTTACAAGACGTTGCCGACACCGCCGCAGTCGAAGACGGGCGCGGCATCCACACTGGCCAAGGTCGTCATCCAATCCGGCGAAGACCCGCAGCTGAGCCGTACCCGGGCGCGCTATGAGCTGACCATTCAGGCCACCCGGGATCCGGTGATCGCCGAGACTCTGCAGCGCGCCGTCGACGCGTTCACCAAGCTGCACCACGACATCCTGGTCCAGCTTTTGCCGCACGGCGCCGATCTGGATCCCGACGTCGTCGACGATCTCACCAACGTGACGCTGACCTTCATCAACGGGCTGATGCTGCGTTTCGTCCACGGCGACCGGATCATCGACACCCCCGAACAGCTCGACGGTGTCTTGTCGGCCATCGTCGCCGGCGTCCTGGCCAGCGAGCAGCAGGGGCAACTCACCCATGACGGCGCCGCAGCGCAACCGCCCGCGAAATAGACTCGCCGAATCCGGCCCGTATGGTTCTCTACGGCAATAGAGTTTACCGTTCGCCGGTTTGCGCACGCGCGGCTATTTCAGGGAGAACTGCGTCCGGATCACCGAAGTTGTGGCGAAAGGCAAGATTTCGTGACGAGCAGCACCGGCAGCGATGTTCAAGAAGTCATCAGCACGCTGCACGCCGAAGCCGGCGACCACAGCCTGGCAACCCGACAGGTCTCTGCGGCCCACATCTGTTGGCGTGCAACACCTCCGCGGGCCGCGGCTTGCGCAATCAATCAACCACCAAGGCGGGAGACAAATAATGCCTGAGTTCGACTACGAAGAGATGAAAAAGGAAGCCGAGCAGTACATCAAGTTCGAGAAGGACAAGAAGAACCGCATTGCCTACATCACCTTCGATCGCCCCGAGGCCCAGAACGCCACCAGCCTGGGCATGCGGCACAACTACGCCGACCTGATCCACAAGTGCAACGTCGATGACGACGTGAAGGTCGTCGTCATCCGCGGCGCGGGCGACGATTTCGGTAGCGGAGGCGACCTGCCCGAGCAGCGCCCGATGCTGGAGAACCCAGGCATGCCCCTGAATCACGAGGTCGCGATCAACGACGACGACGTCAAGTACCCGCCAGGCGGCTCGTACCGCTACCTGTCCACCGTCACCGACTTCTATGCCAAAGCCCGCGCCGGAAACCGTCCGCTGCAAGAGCTTCGGAAGATCAGCATCATCGAGGCCAAGGGCTACTGCTACGGCTGGCACTTCTACCAGGCCGGCGACGCGGACCTGGTGATCTCCTCCGACGACGCCCTGTTCGGACACCCGGCCTTCCGTTACGTCGGCTGGGGGCCGCGGCTGTGGTGGTGGGCCGAGACCATGGGCCTGCGCAAATTCTCCGAAATGCTTTTCACCGGAAGGCCTTTCAGCGCAAAAGAGATGTACGACTGCGGCTTCATCAACAGCGTGGTGCCTCGCGACAAGCTGGAAGCCGAGACCGAGAAGTACGCGCTGGCGTGCTCGCGGACCCGCCCGACCGACACGGTCGCGGTGCAGAAGACGTTCCTCGAGCTGTACAAACAGCACAAGGGTGAGTACTTCGGCAGCCTGCTCACCGGCATGGTCGAGGGCATGCTGCCGCTGATCAAGAACGATGCCGAAGAGGTCGACCTCACCGACGGCACCTTCGAGAAGGGCCTCAACAACGTGGTAAAGGACAACGACCTCAACTTCCCGCCCGAGTGGCGGCTGAGCCGTTCGGGGCGTGCCAAGCCCTGACGTTTCGAGGTCGGGTAACGTCGGCTTTCAGGTCTGTAAGGTCTACTAAGCGCTTGGCTCGGCAGTGGCCACGCCGGACGTATATAGTCAGTCGAACTGCTGCGCTCCGACTTCGAGACTGAATTTCACCGACGGCCATTAACTTATTGCGGATAACCGACGCGGCACCTCGAGCTTCGCATCACATCGGAGGAGACGTTGCCGCGCAATCTGGTCACCCGCGTCGCCACCCGATTGATGGAGACGACGGCGTCGACGGTTGCCGACGTCAACGAGCAAGTTCTCGCCGAACTCGTCGAGCACCTCGATATTGATTGCGCTTTTCTGCGGCACAACGACCACAAGATCCGGGTGTCGAAACTGGTCGCGATCTGGCCGCCCCGGCGCGATAGCTCGATTCCGGATCCGACTGCGGTCGCACACTTCAGCAGTGCCGACCCGGTTCTGGCGTTATGCGAGCACGGCAAGAAGCTGACGATTATTCGGCCGGACCCATCCGATGCCGTCGTCGCGCGTTGGGTGGCCGCCTCGCAGGAACGCTGGGGTCTCGACGTCGCCAAGGTCACGTCCCCGTCGGTGGTTGCGGCTCCGCTGATTTCCGGCGGTGTCACCACCGGGCAGCTCACGTGCGTGAAATTCAAGAAAAAGAAGTGGCGCACCGAGGAACTCAACGTCATCCAGACCGTCGCGTCCTTGCTGGCGCAACTGCAGGCCCGCATCACCGCCGAAGCGAAGCTCCGCAACCTGGCCGAGCACGATGATCTGACCGGCCTGCACAACCGCCGCGCACTCATGGCTCATCTGTCCGAGCGCCTCGCTGCGGGCAAGCCCGGCCCCGTCCCAGTGCTGTACCTCGACCTCGACCGGCTGAAGTCGATCAACGACTACCTCGGCCATACCGCCGGCGACTGGTACCTCCGCACATTTGCCGAACAGCTTCGGATGAGAGCCGGCGTCAAAAGCATGACCGCCCGCTTGGGCGGCGACGAGTTCGTCGTCGTGCCGGATGGGTCCATGTCGATCGAAACAGCGGAAAAGACCGGCGAAGAACTGTGCGCGGCGCTGCGCGATCGAATGGCGCTCGGCGGCCACATGATCACCCGCACCGTCAGCGTCGGCGTCGCGGTAGGCGCCCCGGGACGCGACACCACCAGCGACCTGCTGCACCGCGCGGACGAGGCCGTCTTGAGCGCCAAGCGGGCCGGCGGCAACAGCGTGGCGGTCTCCAGCGACGACATGGCGTTGCAGCGCCTGTTCCGCAACGACATCGAGCTACACCTGCGCGGCGACATCGACAACGAAGCGCTGTTGCTGCACTATCTGCCCGAGGTCGACCTGTGGACGGGGGCGATTGTGGCCGTCGAGGCGTTGGTCCGGTGGCGACACCCGACCTGGGGCCTGCTGCTGCCGGAGTCGTTCATCGGCGTGGTCGAATCCGCCAACTTGGGCAACGATCTGGGCCGCTGGGTGATGCGGACGGCGATCGCGGAGTTCAGCCGCTGGCGTTCCCGTGGCGTCGGACAGAACACCACGTTGCGGATCAATGTGTCGCCCGCCCAACTGATCAACCGAGGCTTCGTCAGCAGCGTCGCCGAGACCATCGACGAGTTCGGCATCGATGGCGGCTCGGTCTGCCTGGAGATCACCGAGCGGGCCGTGGTTCGCGACATCGACACCACCCGCAAGACGCTCGAGGCACTCAAAGAGGTCGGGGTTCAGATCGCCATCGACGACTTCGGCACCGGCTACGCCGTCTTGTCGCACCTGAAGTCGCTGCCGGTCGACATTCTCAAGATCGACACGTCGTTTGTTCGCGACCTGGGCACCAGTAGCCGCGATCTGGCTATCGTGCGGGCCATTATCGGCCTCGCCGAGGCCTTTGACCTGCAGTTGGTGGCCGAAGGTGTGGAAACCCCGGCGGCCGCGCTGACTCTGATGCGGCACGGGTGCCATCGCGCGCAGGGCTATCTATTATCGCGTCCTCTCCCCGGACACGCGATGGAATCGCTACTCTCATCACGCTGGATGCCAATGCCATTCCTGGCCGATAGCCAGGCACTAACCTCGAATACGATCTGACAAATATGAATGATGTAGGCGACAAGCGTTCCGATACGACGCGCGAGCAGATTCTGCGAGCCGCGGCGCACCAGTTTGCCCAACGCCCCTATTACGCGGTCGGCCTCGACGACATTCTGGCCGAAGCGCAGCTGACCAAGGGCGCGATGTATTTCCATTTCCGCTCCAAGCACGCGCTGGCACTGGCGATTGTCGACGAGCAGACCGCGAAATCCGGCGCAGCGGTGCAGGAATTGCTCACCCGGAAACTGTCCGGGCTGGAAACGCTGATCGACGTCTCATATCTGATCGCTATGGCCGACATCACCGAAAACGTCACTCGCGCCGCGTTCAACCTGCTCGAGTCTGTGGGTCGGACGGAGAAGCTGCAGGAACGCCTGTTGGGCGGCTGGATCGAACTGCTCGGGGAAATCGCCGCGCCGCGGAATCCGCGAAGGCGACGTCATCGACCGGGGCGATCCCGAAGATATCGGACGCCTGCTGGTGTCGATTTACATGGGGATGCGTCAGGCCAGCCATCTGGACGATCCGGTGGTATTGCTCGGCGACTTCGAGAAAGCATTGTCGACCGTGCTGCGCGGAATCGTGCATCCCGACAAGATCGATTACTTCGGGCAATTCTTGAGGCGTCGCACCGCTCTCGCGATCAAAGCCGTGTCGCCGCCTGACATCTCCGGCGGCTAAGACCGGCTAACGCTCGTCAAGCCACAGTTGCTCGGTCAGATCCTGGAACGTTGCGAGCGCAATATCGTCGTCGGCACGGATCAACGCTGACTTACTCATCAGCGCGCGCACGCTCGACCCATCCTGGTGCGCCAATTCGACGACCTCATTGGCCAGAGATTGCACGACCGACACCGCCGATTCCGTGGTGAGCGGCAAGTGGAAGATCTCGCCGAACGTCATCGAGACCACGTCATCGCGTGCCCGGCCGACCATTTCCGAGAAAGCGGAATTGGCGAACACCAGCGCGCCGTCATTCGCGATGGCCAGCACCGGAATCGGAATCCGCTCCAGCACAACCAGGGCGGGCAACTGCTTGAGCGTGGCCATCGGCGATAGGTGCGCCTGCCCGTTACGTCGTCGCTCCACGACCTGATTATGGTTCATCCGAGCCAGCTGTAAGTGCGCTTGTTCTCGATAGACCTAAACTTTGAATTTTCTGTGACGCGTTCGAGACTCATGTGAACGATCGCGCGGTTTCGTTCAGTCGACCTAGCTGCGCGGAAAGCGGGCATTGAGCGCACTGAGCATTCGGCGCGCCTCACTCAGGCGCTCCCGCACGATAACCAGGCGCTTGGGTGGATCGACGTAGCCTTCGGACTCACAGCGCCGTTCCCATGCCGATTCGGCCTTGGTTACTTTCCGCTTCATCGATGCGATGTCATGGCGGAGCGCACTCGCGAACAGCTGGGCCTGAGCTCGTTCGGAGCGCCGCGTCAGCGGAATGACGTTGGCGGTCGTTGCTTCGTCGTCCGCGCCCTGGCCGCCATCGGCAGTTAACCCGGAAAGCCCAGGGCACTGCGACGGATAACCGGCCGCGGTGGGAACAGCTTTCGAGAGCACACCGGACAGCGGCATCGCTACCCCCTGACGTTCCTCGTCTTGCGCTCAACACTGGCCCTTTGGGCTTTCCAAGGCAACGACCGTGCATATCCGGAAAGATAGGGTTCATGACGAGTTCATCGACGCGGATGCGCCTGGTCGCGTCCCGGTAAGGGCAGGGCGATGCGGACGGCGTTCCAGGAGCAGCTCGAGGCGCTGACTGACACACTCAGCAACATGTGCGGTCTCGCCGGTGTGGCGATGGACCGCGCGACGCGGGCGCTGTTGGACGCGGACCTGGCCGTCGCCGAGCAGGTGATCGGCGACCACGACCGGATCGTCGAGCTGCAAACCAAGGCCGAGGAGACTGCCTTCGTCCTGCTCGCACTGCAGTCGCCCGTCGCCGGCGACCTGCGACTCGTCGTCGGTTCGCTGCAGAACGTGGCCGACGCGGAGCGGATGGGTGGGCTGGCTCTGCACGTCGCGAAGATCGCCCGCCGCCGCCACCCCAACCACGTGTTGCCCGACGAGGTGCGCGGACACTTCGCCGAAATGGGCCGCGTCGCGGTCGACCTCGGCAACAGCGCCAAAGACGTTGTGCGTGTCCCGTGATTCGCAGCAAGCCGCTGACATCAGCCGCGAGGACGACGCGATGGACCAGCTCCACCAGCAACTGTTCAACGTTCTGATGGACACCGAGTGGAGGCACGGCGTCGCAGCGGCCGTGGACATCACCCTGCTCGGGCGGTTCTACGAACGCTTCGCCGACCACGCCGTCGAGATCGGTCGTCGGGTGGTTTTCGAGGCGACCGGCGGAAGCGCCGATGACGCTGACCGTCAGCCATCCTGGTCAGCCCGCATTGGACGCGTATCCCTGCATAAGCTAATATCTGCGTATGAACGCAAGTAATGCCATTCCTGCGTCGATACCGGACGATGAAGTCAATCTGATCGTCGAAGTCTTCCGGATGCTGGCCGACCCCACCCGCATCCGAGTGTTGTGGGCGCTGACGGGCGGCGAGTTGTCGGTCACCGAGCTGGCCGAACAGGTGGACAAACCCGCGCCGTCGGTGTCGCAGCATCTGGCCAAGCTGCGGATGGCGCGGCTGGTCCGCACCCGCCGAGAGGGCACCACGATCTTCTACAGCCTGGAGAACGAACACGTCAGCCAGCTCGTCGCCGATGCGGTGTTCAATGCCGAACACGCCGGCCCGGGTGTTCCCGCGCACCATCGCGGCGACAGCACCGTGCGCAGCATTTCGCGAGACCGCAACCAGCGCAAGGCGACTCAGCGATGACGCATACCGACAGCCACGCGCATCCGCACCACGATCACGACCACGACCATCCACGCGGGCTGCGCGGTGCGATCAAAGAAGTCTTCGCGCCGCACTCGCATGACTCCGCCGACAGTGTCGACAGCGCGCTGGAATCCAGCGCCGCAGGCATCCGGGCGGTCAAAGTCAGCCTGCTGGTGCTCGGCGTGACCGCGATCGCGCAGATCGCCATCGTGGTGATCTCCGGATCGATCGCGCTGGCCGCCGATACCATCCACAACTTCTCCGACGCCCTGACCGCGGTGCCGCTCTGGATTGCGTTCGCGCTCAGCACAAAAGCCGCCACCCGCCGCTACACCTACGGATTCGGCCGCGTCGAAGACCTCGCCGGACTGTTCGTCGTCGCGATGATCACCCTGTCGGCGATCGTCGCCGGCTATGAAGCCATCGAACGGCTCATCCACCCCCAGCCCATCGCCAACCTCGGCTGGGTGGCCCTTGCCGGTCTGGCCGGCTTCATCGGCAACGAATGGGTGGCGCTCTACCGCATCAGGGTCGGAAGGCGCATCGGCTCAGCCGCTTTGGTCGCCGACGGCTTGCACGCCCGCACCGACGGGTTCACCTCGCTGGCCGTGTTCGTCGGCGCCGGCGGTGTCGCACTGGGCTTCCCGCTCGCCGACCCGATCGTCGGGCTGATCATCACTGTGGCCATCCTCGCCGTGTTGCGGACCGCCGTGCGCGACGTATTCCGTCGCCTCATCGACGGCGTCGATCCCGAGTTGGTCGACACCGCCGAAGCCGTGCTGGCCGGCCAAGCGGGAGTGCGGTCGGTGCACAGCGTGCGGCTGCGCTGGATCGGCCACCGACTGCATGCCGACGCCGAACTCGACGTCGACCCGACGCTGAGTCTGGCTGCGGCACATCGCATCGCACACGACAGCGAGCACGACCTGACGCATGCCCTGCCGAAGCTCGCGACCGCGATGATCCATGCGTACCCGGCTCACGAGGAGCACCGGCCGGGACACTAAGACGTGCGGGTCTTCACTGCCTCGTCGGCTGTCGTTCCGTTCAAGTGGGTATCGGGCCCAGTCAAAGCGGGACTGAACTTCAACGCATCCACCAGTTCAGCTATCGCCTTCTCACCCTGGCCACCCACGACGGCTTCCGAAAAGCAGGTTTCGAGGTGGTTGTGCAGCATCACCCTGTTCGTCCGCTCCAATCCCGCCTGCACCGCGGAGATCTGCTTCATCACGTCGACGCAGTAGGCGTCCGATTCCAGCATTCGGATAATCCCGTCGAGATGACCTCGCACCGTCTTGAGCCGGTTGAGCGCAGAACGTTTCTTCGCCGTCAACTCCTCTGACATCACGGTCTCCTTCCGCGGTTTTCGCCTACCCCGGTGCCGCGACAGTGCGTCAATTCTAGCCACCCACCCCACCCTGGGTGGGGTAGCATGGCATCCGCCAGTCCCAAACAGGAGGTTCCAGTCATGGCCGATACGACCGACGTAGCGCAACCGACCGACGATCCAGGCACCGCACAGCACCGCCGACTCAAGCCGCCTCAACCAGGCGCTGGCATGGGTGGGCATCGTCGCAGGCGGGTTGTTCATCGTCGCCGCGATCTTCTTCGCCGGCTTCTTTTTGAATTACAGCGAGCACATGCACATGCAGATGGCTCATGCGCCGATGGCGCACGAAAAGAAAGACTGCTGTGCCGACATGAAGCCGGGCGAATAAGCCGGGTGAGATGAAGCCAAGCGCGATGGGGCCGGAGCTGATGGGGCCGCATTCCGGACGTTAAGCCGTTCAATCACAACGGTTTTACCAGCCGAGATGGGGAGCCGAGCCTGATGCGTTCAATCGCCAGGCTCGGCTCTCACAGCTCGTGGCACTGACCACGGACGTGATGGAAGGTTACGGCTAGCCGGCCGGCTCATGTGGCCGCGTGTGCCCTGGTGAGCCGAGGGTTATCGACACCCTGACCAGGCAGCGGCCAGGCCCGGGACGTCTCCGGTTACTTAGTTGACGATCGTCATTGACGGTCGTCAGCGAATCGCGCGTAGTCTCACCGCCATGCCGTCGCTACACGCACCGTCCGAGGCCGATGCGTCCCCGGCGGTCAGCGTCCGGGAGGCCCGCCGCCTTGAAACGCGGGCACGGTTATTCGATGCCGCGCTGGCCGAAATTGCGCGAAAGGGGTTGGCTGCGGCGGACGTTGCCGCCATCGCTGGCGCAGCGGGCGTGGTGAGAGGCACCTTCTATTTCCACTTCCCGACCAAAGAGCATGTCCTGATCGAACTGGAACGTAACGAAGAGGCCCGGATCGTCAAGGAGCTCGGCGAGGTTGACACCGACTTGGATTCGGTGTTGTCGCTGCTCGTACGACACGTGCTCGACGCCGAAAGTCGTTTGGGCGCTGTGGTTTTCCGGGACATGCTCGGACTGCATTTCTCTTCAACACTTCCGGTGGAGGACGCGCTGCCGCAGCATCCCCTCGCCGAGTATCTGGTCAGGGAGATCAGTCGTGCACAAGCAGCCGGGGACGTGTCACCGGATGCCGACGCGGCAGAATTCGCCACGTTCTTCCTCACCGGCCTTTTCGCACTGTTATCCACCGGCGTCCACGATGCTGCGCTGCTAAGCCGTTACGTGACAACGATTGTCAAAGGAATGGAGAACCGATGAACCGACACAGATCGAGGGCTACCGGGATTTCTTAGCGCAAGCGCGACGGCGAGGCTGACCTGCTCAACAGACGGTTGGCGAATCGCGAGCAGTTCTTCAACGACCTCGAAACACGATGCCGTCCGCTCAAGACATCCCGCAGATCGACAGGTATTCCTCCGGAACCTGCGCCGCCGCCGACCCGAACCCGGATTGGACCGGAAGATGCTGTTCCTGCTGGCGACCGCCAAGCTGAACCAGGCCGAACGGTTCGGGGTAGGGCTCGGCGAGACCTACGGGCGTAACGCCGATGAGAATCTGCCGCCCGAGAACGTCTACCTCGAACTCGAGGAGCACTATCACACCCGGCTGCTCGCATACGCACTCGACGTATTCGACCTGACCTTCCAAGTGGTCCCGCCGCCCTTCGTGATGCGCCAGTTCGTCAAGACAGGCGTGTTCCTACCCGCACGACTGGGTTTCCTGTTTGTCGGAGCCGCAGAAATGGCGGGCTGCATCATGTTTGACGAACTACGGCGCGTGGGCATCACGCTGTTCGCCGACGAACCAGAAGTCGCGGAACGAATCGAACTGCTCTACAGCGAAATTCTCACTGACGAAATCGGACATGTCGGCTACTGCGCCTCACGCTGCACGTCCGCAGAGCGAGCGGTGATGCGTCGGATCTATCCATGGATCGGGCGACTCTTCGCCCGGCAGACCGCAGAAATCAGCATCCTTATCGATCCGAAGGCGCTGCATGCGCGACTCGACCGGCCCTTCGCCGTCGAAGAACTGACCGACGGGTTGGACAACGAGACCTATCTCGTCACACACCCATGAGGGACTGTCTAGGCTTTGAGGGCGGCGAACTCGAGCTCGGCTGTTGGCTCAACCTTGGGCGCGCTCCCGTCGTCCGCCTAGCGAGGGTGCGGACGCGGCCTGTCCCAATCCCCCACCTAGATCAGGGGTGGCCCACGCAGATCGCGCAAGTGCCGCCGAGAGGTTACCGTCGCGTGCTTGCGCTCGCGGAAAACCTCTGGCTGGTGGAGACCACGGGGTGAATGCACGGCCAAACCTGGTTCCCACGCTGCGTCGCCAACGTAGGACTGACTCGTCAAGCCCGGACTGCTGCTAGTGAGCAGTAGTTTAGCTGTGTCGCGTCTACCCGCCGCTGCAGATGCGCAAACGGGTTCGCTCGCCAGTGCCAGGTGCAGATGTTCGAGGCGGCGCACCAGAAGGCTCGGCAGCCATGGCCCGGTCTCAGCTGGCTTGCGAAGTTCGAGGTGTGTTCCAGCAGTCGACTGAGCACGACGCTAGCTTCCAATCGGGCGAGCGCCGCTCCGACACAGAAGTGGATGCCCTTGCCGAAAGTGATGTGCCCCTTGGCCGTTGGGCGGTCGAGTCGGAACTGACCGGGTTGTCGAACTGCGATCGGGTCACGGTTGGCCGCCCCCCATAGCAGGAGCAGACGCGACCCGGCCGGCAGTTGCACGCCGCATAGTTCGGTGTCGTTGAGCACATGGCGGTAATGGCCACGGAAAGGTGGCTCGTAGCGCAGCACCTCTTCGAGAAACGCGCCAACCAGTTCCGGTTGCTGGCGCACCTGCTGCTGGACGTCGGGTTGGGTCGCGAGAATCCAGGCGGCAGAACCGATCAGGGACGCCGTGGACTCGCCGCCTGCGCTGAACAGGGTGATCATCATGGTCAGCGCGGCCACGTCGTCCAAGACGCCGGTGGCGCATGCCGTGGCCAGGTCGCCCAGCAGATTGTCTTGTGGGTTGGCCGCGGCCTTCTGGAACTGTTCGGTGATGTAGCCGCTGAGCTCCATCACCGAAACGCCGGCAGCCTCCATCTGATCCTGGGTCACCAGCCCTTCGACCATCTGGGTCGCCGAGTATCCCCATCGGGTGAGTTTGTCGATGTCGGCGTCCGGGACGCCGATGATGCGACCGACGATCATCATCGGCAGCCGGTTGGCCATCGCACTCATCCATTCGATGTGGCCGCCGTGGACGTTGGTGTTCCAGAGGTGAGCGGCGGTCTCGCTGATGAAGGGCCCGAAGGCGCGGATGCGCTTGGCAGCGAGTTGCGGCAGCAGCGATTTTCGATGTAGCGAGTGCGCCGGCTCGTCGGCGGTGGCCAGGGCCTGGACGGCTCCTCCGAGTTCCCCGATGTCGAAGGCGGCCACGGTGCCTCCGGGTTGGTACATCATCGTCGCGGTCAGGTTGGACGAGAAGTCGCCGCACCGTGCGACCGCCTCGTTTACGGCCTCCCAACTGCTCACCGCGTAGAAGCCGGATTCTGCGATCCGATGGACGGGACCCGTGTGATGCATCTGCTCGTAGAGCGGATACGGATTTTGGATGTACTGATCGTCGAACAGGGCGAGGCCGAGTGCGCCATCCACCGAGGTCATGGGTACAGGCTGAGCGGCGCGGACGGCCCGACGTCAATCGAAGTGCCCGATGTTGCGATCCACCGTTCGCGGCAAGCACCCCTGCCGTCTCAGCGAGACGCATTCACCTGCACCGATGGTGAGACATTGCAGTCCAACTTGTCTCAAGTCTGAGAAGATATGTTGCCGATGACACGCGGAGGTGAGCGCCGATGGTTCGAGACGACTGGGTCGTTGGTGGAGACCGTCGAACGGCAGCCGCTGATCGGATCTACGCTGCCGCAACGGACCTCGTCGTCCGACATGGATTCGACGCCTTCGACATCGACCCCTTGGCGTCACAGGTCCACTGTTCGAGGGCGACCATCTATCGCTACGCCGGAGGCAAGGCCCAGATACGCGACGCAGTGCTGTTGCGTCTTTCGGCGGGCATCATCGACACCGTCCGACGTGCAGTCGATGGACTGAGTGGCCCTGAGCGCGTCGTCACCGCCATCACCGTGGCGCTGGAACAGATCAGGTCGGACCCCATTCGGCGGCTGATGCTCACCTCGACGCAACTCACCCGAACTCGGCGAGTTGCACTCCTCACCCGTGCTGGCGCACCTCGCCGCCGAACTCGCCGGCATCACCGACGCCGATCCGCAAGCGGCGCAATGGATTGTGCGGCTGGTGGTGTCGTTGGCCTACTGGCCCGCCGGGAACAGTCGGGTCGAGCGACAGATGCTGAAGCGCTTCGTGGCTCCGGCATTCAACGCGTGAACGACGTGTGGCCGTGAGAAGCGTCCTGAACTTCTCAAACACTCTGTGGCCGTTAAGCGGAATCGAACCCAATCGCCGCTAGGCGGTCTCCGAGGGCTCGTCGGGGACGCCGAGCCCGAGGTGTTCGATGTGGTAGACCGCCTCGTCGAGGAGCATTGCGACGTGGTTGTCGTAGAGCGCGTAGATGACGCTGCGCCCGTTGCGGGCTCCGGTGACCAATCCCATTGCGCGCAAAAGGCGTAACTGATGAGAAACCGCGGACTGCTCCATTTCCACTGCCGCCGCGAGGTCGTTGACTGAGCACGCGCCGTGGCGCAGGCGGGTCAGGATCCGCAGCCGGCTCGGTGTCGCCAATGCTTGCAGTGTCGCCGCGACCGATGCCGCGGAGTCGGCGTCGAGCTGTGCGGGCGGGGTGGTCTTGCCCTCGATGCCGTGACCCATGGCTGCATTATACCTAATGATCTCATGAAGACGTGTTCATATGTTCCTGTATGGTGGCGGTGTCCCGCCGACTTCCCCACACGTGGAGTTTCCGATGTCGCCTCCGGTCTTGGACCGCTCCCGCGCCGCCGTGCCCCCGATCGCCAACCGAGAACCCGGACACGTCCGTTCGCGCTGCCCGAGGTCCGGTGGGCGTCCGTGGCGACGGTGCTGTTCGTGCTCGGGTTGGCTGCCCAGTTCGGTGGCGCACCGGCGTGGCTGTGGTGGGCGCTGTATCTGGCTTGCTATGTCACCGGCGGCTGGGAACCCGCGCTGGCCGGACTGCAGGCGTTGCGGGAAAAGTCCCTCGATGTCGATCTGTTGATGATCGTGGCGGCGATCGGGGCTGCCGCGATCGGCCAGGTCCTCGACGGCGGACTGTTGATCGTCATCTTCGCCACATCCGGTGCGCTGGAAGCGTTTCTGACTCAGCGGACCGCCGATTCGGTACGCAGCCTGCTTGATCTGGCCCCCGAGAGTGCCACCGTGATCACCGAATCCGGAGACGAGACGGTGGTCGATGCGGCCACTCTGTCGGTCGGGGACGTGATCGTGGTGCGCCCCGGTGAGCGGATCGGCGGCGACGGGCAGGTCATCGCCGGGCCAGCGACGTGGATCAGGCGTCGATCACCGGTGAACCGCTACCGGTCGCCAAAATCCTCGGCGATGAGGTCTTCGCCGGACGCTGAACGGCACTGGCGTGCTGCGGATTCGGGTCCACCGGGCCGCCGCCGACACCGTCATTGCACGCATCGTGACCATGGTGCAGGAGGCGTCGGCCACCAAGGCCAAAGCCCAGTTGTTCATCGAGAAGGTCGAGCAGTATTACTCGATCGGCGTCGTGGCCGCCACCTTGGCGGTGTTCTTCATCCCCCTCACCCTGGGCGCAGCGTTGCAGCCGGCGCTGCTGCGGGCGATGACCTTCATGATCGTCGCGTCCCCGTGCGCGGTGGTGCTGGCGACCATGCCACCGCTGCTGGCCGCG
Source organism: uncultured Actinomycetota bacterium (assembly GCA_963755805.1). Taxonomy (GTDB): domain Bacteria; phylum Actinomycetota; class Actinomycetes; order Mycobacteriales; family Mycobacteriaceae; genus Mycobacterium. The sequence goes on along the minus strand of CAVWLG010000037.1, from coordinate 8,347 downwards.
ATGGCCACCGCCGGACGCAACGGCGTCCTGGTCAAATCGGCGGTGGTGATGGAACAACTCGGCTCGATCACCGCCGTGGCCTTCGACAAGACCGGCACCCTCACCCTGGGCACACCCCAACTGACCGACGTCGAAACACTCGACGAAACGCGCTACGACGCCGACACCATCCTGATCTGGGCCGCAGCCGCCGAATACCCCAGCGAACACCCGCTGGCGCGAGCCATCGTGGCCGCGGCCGCCGAACGCGACCTGCGACCACCCACGGCTCAGGATTTCGACTCCGCCCCCGGACGCGGTGTCCGTGCCACCATCGACGGTCATATCGTCGAAGTCGGCAGCCCCCGGCACCTGCTGCCCGCCACTGACACCTCGGCCCGGCGATGACCGCCATGGTGGCCGACTTGGAAGCCGCCGGCAAAACCGTAGTCATCGTCGTCGCCGACGATGCCCCCGTTGGGATCCTGGCACTGGCTGATCAACTCCGTCCCGGAGCCGCGGACACCGTCGCCGAACTGACCGCCCTCACCGGCACCGCACCGGCCCTGCTGACCGGCGACAACGCCCGCGCCGCAACCACACTCGCCGCACAAATCGGAATCACCGACATCCGCGCGGGGCTTCTGCCGCAAGACAAAGTCGCCGCTGTCGGCGAGATTGAGGACGCCGGGCGGCGTGTGCTCTCGTCGGGGACGGCGTCAACGACGCTCCCGCCCTTGCCGCCGCATACACCGGCGTCGCGATGGGCCGTGCCGGATCCGATCTGGCCCTTGAGACCGCCGACGCCGTGATCGTCCGCGACGACCTTGCCACCCTGCCAGCGGTGATCGCGCTATCGCGCCGCGCCCGCCGCATCGTGATCGCCAACCTGGCTATCGCGACCACCTTCATCACCGGACTCGTCCTCTGGGACCTCCTGGGCCACCTTCCGCTGCCTCTCGGCGTCGCGGGGCACGAGGGATCCACTGTCATCGTCGGACTCAACGGCATGCGCCTGCTCGCCCAACGGGCCTGGACTACCTAGGCCGCACGACACCTACGCCGTTATGCCATACGGCCGGGGAAGGCGCTCGCAAGGCGGGGCACTATCGCATAGGGGGCAGCCCCTCCCCCTCTCGAGGGTCACCCGATGCCCCGGCGCAATTCCCGCCTAATTTCTTCATTAACGGCGTTATGCTCAAAGCCAGGGCCATCCCGGCTGCCCCCACCGGATGTCTCGGTGCTCTTCGCGCCGAATCTGAGACCGCTATGCGTTGACACAACAGCGCATGAGCATTGAGGTTCCGCGATGCTGGCGGGCGAGCCGCGTGCGACGGCCAGGCGCTTCCCTGAGCGCCGAACCACCTGAAATGACGCCTCTTCGGGTGCTTACGCAACACCCGGTTCCTGTCGTAGCCGTAGCGGACAACGGTGCCATCGTGTTTTCGAACACAGCGTTTGCTGATGTGCTCAGTTGCTCATGTGATGCCGTCACGTCGATGAGCTACGAGGACATCTGCTCCTTCCTGCCGCCTGACGAAACGCTTGTAGCGGTCACCCGGCTAGGCCCCAACACCATTGGGCGCTTGCTGCAATTGGGCGAGGCGACACTGTTCGTCAAGATGCGCAGGTCGGCGATCCTCAGCGCCGCTGACTCGGGTCCAATCACGCTTTTCGAAGGGCTGATGAGACGCCTGTCGCGGCTAGCGGCGGGACAACACCCATGAGCCACGGGGCCAAGCGAAGTCGGTAGGACTGAGAGGCCCCGTTTAGGCGGTGGCGGAGTACCCCCGCGTTGAGCGCAAAGCCTCGAGAGGTTGCGGGCCGCCTGAATGACGCCATCCGAATTACTGCGGACGCTATGTGCGTTGCTCCCCAGTGAAGTAGATGGCGCGGACTTCACGCACCGCATAGAAAGCCAGAGCGTACCCGGCCACCGGGTCAGCCCACCACCAGCTGAGAAGACCATTGAGGACTAGACCGGCCAAAACTGCGACGGCGAGCAGCCCGTCAATGAGCGTCACGCGCCCTTCGGTGCTCAGCACCACGTTGTCCAATGCGTGTCCGGTGCGAGCCTTGCCCGCCGCCAAAGCGAACATCACCAGCGCGGTGAGGGCCGTCCATCCAATTCCCAGCGGGCTGGGATTGGCGTGGTGTCCGGTCAGCAGAACAACCGTGGATTGAACCGCAAGGTACAACGCCAGGAACGCGAACGCTGCCCCGATCAGCCGCAGAGCCCGTTGCTGTCGTTGGTATCTGTTGCCGGACAACTCCCAGACCACGACGATCGAGGCCCCGATTTCAATCAACGAGTCCAAACCGAATCCAACGAGCGCGACCGAACGCGCACCGGTAGCCGCGATAGTAAGCACAACGATCCCGACGACATTCCAGGCGAGCGTCAGGTATTCGAGGAGAAAGCCGCGACGCAGCAGAGTGGCTCGATCCTCGCCCATCGGCAGTTGATTGCTCAGCTCGGCCATTAGGCGACGGGGTTGATGCCGAGTTCGGCGAGGAGTTGGCGCACCCGGTCTTCGACGTCGTCACGGATCGGGCGGACGGCGTCGATGCCCTGGCCGGCCGGGTCGGGCAATTCCCAGTTCTCGTATCGCTTTCCGGGATAGAACGGGCAAGCGTCCCCGCACCCCATGGTGACCACGACGTCGGCGGCCCGGACGATCTCGTCGGTCCACGGCTTGGGGAACTCACCGGTGATGTCGATGCCCACCTCGGCCATGGCGGCCACGGCGGCGGGGTTGATCTCGTTGCCCGGTTCCGATCCGCCCGACCAGGCCACGCCTTGGTCACCGGCCAGGTAGTTGAAGTATCCCAGCGCCATTTGGGACCGGCCAGCGTTGTGGGTGCAGAGGAACAGCACGGCGGGCTTCGTCGTCGGCCATCATGCGCCGTCTCTTCGCGCGTGCGACGGTGCAGTGAATCGTCTTCGCAGAGCTAGTGATACGTAGACCAGGGCGACCAGGACGGGCACTTCGATGAGTGGGCCGACGACGCCGGCGAGTGCCTGTCCCGACGTAGCGCCGTAGGTGGCAATGGCGACCGCGATGGCCAGTTCAAAGTTGTTGCCCGCTGCGGTGAAGGCCAAGGTCGTTGTGCGCTGGTAACCCAGGCCGAGCACCGCGCCCAGCAGGTAACCGCCGCCCCACATGATGGCGAAGTAGGCCAGCAGCGGCACCGCGATGCGGATGACGTCCAGCGGGCGGCTGGTGATCTGATCACCTTGCAGCGCAAAGAGAATGACGATGGTGAACAACAGTCCGTAGAGCGCCCACGGTCCGATTCTCGGCAGGAACTTCGTCTCGTACCAGTCGCGACCCTTCGCCTTCTCGCCGAGCTTTCGGGAGAGGTATCCGGCGAGTAGCGGGATGCCCAGGAAGATGAGTACCGATTTGGCGATCTGCCACGGCGAGGTGCTGATGGTGGTCTGGGCAGGCCGAGCCACCCCGGCAGCACGGACAGGTAGAACCAGCCGAGCACGGCAAACATGATGACCTGGAACACCGAGTTCAGTGCGACGAGGACGGCGGCGGCTTCGCGGTCGCCGCAGGCGAGGTCGTTCCAGATGATGACCATCGCGATACAGCGGGCGAGGCCGACGATGATGAGGCCGGTGCGGTACTCCGGAAGGTCCGGCAGCAGCAGCCACGCCAGGGCGAACATCAGCGCAGGACCGAGAACCCAGTTCAGCAGCAGGGAACTGACCAGCAACTTGGCGTCGCCGGTGACGGTGTCGAGGCGGTCATAGCGGACCTTGGCCAGGACCGGATACATCATGATCAGCAGGCCCAGCGCGATGGGCAGCGAGATGCCATCGACCTGCACTTCATCCAGTGCGGTGTTCAACCCTGGTACGAGGCGGCCCAGGAGCAGGCCGACCGCCATGGCGATGCCGATCCACACCGGCAGGAATCGGTCCAGCAGTGAAAGCTTTCCGACGACGGCGGGATGCGACGTCGGTTGCGACGGGCGTGTTCATCAGCTCAGCAGCAGACGTTGGCGGCGGTCGACTTCTCGGTGCCGGAAGCGGTGCCTCCACAGCAGACGCCACTCTCAGCCGTGCCGTCCTCGGCGTGCTCGGGGCTGGTGCCGAAGGTGTCCGAGTCGGCGAGGACGGTGTAGACCTCCCACTTCTCACCGGCGGGTCCGGTCACCCACACCTTGTCCTGGGTGGCGAAGCAGCAGGTCGTTCCGATTTCCTCCTCGGTGAACATGCCTTCGTCGGTCAGGCGAGCAATCTCGGCGTGCACGGCGTCGCTCGACTCGACCTCCACTCCGAGGTGGTTGATGGTGCCGCCCTTGCCCGGATTCTCAAGCAGGACCAGCTTCAACGGCGGCTCGACGATGGCGAAGTTCGCATAACCCGGCTTCACCTTGGCGGGCGAGGTGTTGAACAGCTTGGAGTAGAAGGTGATGGCCTCGTCGAGGTCATCGACGTTGAGAGCGAGTTGAGCGCGGGACATGACGGCTCCTACCTATGTGGCTTATGTCGAACTCTAGCGGCAGCTTGATGATGCCACCTCTTCGATATATGTCAATCCTTATGGCAGGATGGTCGCATGCCGAAGACGTTGCCAGTAGTGGATATGTCCGCGCCGGTGTGCTGCTCGCCGGTCGCCGCTGGACCTGTCGATGACGATGCGGCGTTGGCAGATTGCGTTGCGGCTCAAGGCGTTGGCGGACCCGGTACGAGTAAAGCTGGTGTCGCTGCTGTTCAGTTCCGATGCCGGCGAGGTGTGCAGTTGCGACCTGGCCACGGCGGTCGAACTGGGCGAGTCGACCGTGAGCCATCACCTGTCCCAGTTGCGCCGCGCAGGTTTGGTCGAGTCCGAACGCCGCGGGATGAACGTCTATCACCGACCGCGACGCGACGCGCTGATCGCGCTGTGCACGGTGCTCGACCCGAACTGCTGCCGCTAGCTAATCGTTGACGTCCTCGGAACCGACCGCAGCGGTGCTGGGACATGCGAAGGCTTCGATGGCTCTCGACCGCGAAATGGTCGGTGACGATGCCTGGCGGAGTTCGAGCATAGGTCGGGCTCAGCCGTCGTAGTCGACTGCGACCGTTGGGGTGGTGGGATGGGATTGGCAGGTCAGTATGAAACCGGCCTCGAGCTCGGCTGTGTTGAGTGCAAAGTTCTGCTCCATCGACACTGCTCCTGTCGTGATCTTGGCCTTGCACGTGCCACACGCGCCGCCGAGGCAGGCGTACGGCGCGTCGATGTTGTTCTTCAGTGCGGATTCGAGGACGGTCTCACCCGCGGCGAGTTCCACGGTGTGCATCCGCGCCGGACAGCGTGATGGTCACGTCGGACTTGGGAAAGTCATCGACGTGTGTGGGTCGGTTCGTGCCGCGGAACAGTTCGAGGTGTATCCGCTCGGTCGGCACCGCTTCAGATGCGAGGTCATCGCGCATTGTCGTGACGAGATCGCTTGGGCCGCAGAGGTACCACCGGTCGATCGAAGTGAGGTCGCTGGCGAGCAGGCGTTGAACCATCGCCAGGTCGATGCGGCCGCGAAGAGAGGCGGGGTGGTGCGCCTCGGCTGAGCGGATGTGGAAGATGCGTAACCGGTCTGCATATCGAGATTCGAGCTCGTCGAGTTCGGTGGCGAACATGGTCGACTCTGCGGTCCGGTTGCCGTAGAAGAGGGTGAAGCGGCTCTCGGTCTCGATCTCCATGGTGGTGCGCATGATCGACAGGATGGGCGTGATGCCGCTGCCGGCCGCTACCGCGACGTAGTCGCGCCGAGCGAGTGGATCAAGGGGTGCGCCGAAGCTACCCGTGGGCGTCATCAGCTCCAGGACGTCACCGGCTCGCAGTGTTTCGACCGCGAAGGTTGAGAACATCCCGCCGTCGATGTGCCGTACTCCGATCGCCAGTTCTCCCGATGTGGCCGAGGTGCAGATCGAGTAGTTTCGTCGCACCTCCTTCCCGCCGATGCGGTGTTTGACGGTCAGGTGTTGGCCGGCCTGGAATTGGAACTGGTCGCTGAGGTGATCGGGAACGTCGAAAGTGACTTTGACGCTGCCTGGAGTCAGGGGCTCGACGCTTTTGACGGGGATCGGGTGGGTGCTGGCATGGCGCGCCGCGGAGGAACGCGGCATTCGGACCGGCAGCAGCGCAGCGAGTTTGCCGTTGAGGCGTTTCCACTCGTGGTATTGCGTGGCGTCGAGTTGCTGCCCGAAGACGGTGCTTATTGCCGGGTCGCGCTCGAGGTAGGCGGCCTCATTGCGTCGCCAGGCCGCGACGTAGCGGTAGAAGGGGATGGAGGGGTGTAAGTGGTGGACCAGGTGATAGTTCTGCGACAAGAGCAGGGGAGTCAGGATCCACTCCGAGCCGACGCGGTTGCGGGTCGCGCGATAGCGGTTCTCGCGTTGGGTGTCTTCCAGGTCGTGGTGGGGTAGCCAGTCGAACCACCACGCCAGCACGAACATCGCCACCCGCTCGGGAATCAGGTAGATCAGCGCGAGCGTCCACAGATGTCCGGCGAAGGCGGCCCACACGATCACCGCCACCGAGAAGGTCATCAAGGCCGCCGTCTCGAGAATCTCGGCGCGTGGGCGCCGGCGCAGGTTACGCACCAAAAGACCGATATAGGGCAGGTCCATCGCCGGGAAGCGGACGGGCAGCTGCCACCAGGGCGCGGCGCTGACGAAGTGATCGGGATCGTACTCACCGTCATTGGTGTTGCGGTGGTGCTCGATATGGATGAACGCGAACGACTTGAATGAGATCAGCGGCGAGACGAAGAACATCGCCACGCGACCGAAGGCGACGTTGACCCAGCGATGTGAGCTGATCGAGTAATGCGACGCGTCGTGCAACACGGTGAACAGGACGAAGATTGCTGCGGCGCTCGCGGCGATGGTGGCGATCGCAGGCAAAGTGTCGGTGAGGGCAGCCCAGGTTGATGCGCCGAAGAGCGCGAGCGCGAAGGTGAAGATGCCGACTATCGGCCAGGACAGCGTCGGAACCTGCTCGCCCGGATCAGGCAAGGCGTGCTGCGAGGCCGCTGCTGGGGTTGGGAGTGTTGAGCCGTGGTCAACATCGGACTCCTCGGTCGCGCTTCGGGATGTGGTGCCCGAAACCTATTGAACGGCCGGTGTCGGTCAACAAGGCCCTCTCAGCCCTCTGCGTGTGCTGCGAGCACATCCGGTGCGCTCGGGCTCCTGTCAGTGAGGCTATGGCTCGGGCAATACCGAGGCCCCCAGCACGTCGCAGACGAGGAGGGCGGCGTGCAGTTCGGCGACCTTGACCGTTGCGGGCCGGCCCCTGCGCTCTTCGGCACGACGCACCCTTTGCAGGACCGTGTTCTTGTGGATTCCCAAGGTGCGTGCCGCGGCCGTCAGGCTGCCTTGGGCGTCGAGAACAGCCAGGAGTGCGGCGCGCTCGCCGCGCTCTTTCGCATCGTCTCGGGCGAGATCGCCGAGCTGAGCGGCAACGAAGGCCCTTGCCGCATCCAGGTCGCGTGAGATGGCATCCACCAACGCAACATCGCTGAACTCGGTGATCGATGGCGCCGCGCGCCCAGACAGTTCGATGACCCGGCGAGTGCGGAGAGCCTCGAGGTGGGAGGTGCGAAAGCCCGCAGCCCCCGGATGGGGCGAGCCGACCGCGATGTGCACGTTTTCGTATTCGCCGGAAAGTTCCGTCGCCATGCCCGTCGAGCGAAGTCCGCACGTCCCCCGTGATCGATGCCCATCCCCACACTGCGAGTGGGCCGTCCGCCACGACGAGTGAGTGACTCGCTCCGAGATACCGGCCGACGTGCCTGGCGAATCCCTCGAGGTCGACGCCGCGGTCGTCGACCCAGCACACGAAACCGATCTGCCGGCCGGTGAGCCGGTGGCTGAGCACACGTTCGGCCCGAGCGTTGTCGACGCGTTCCCCGGCGAGCAGTGCCCGCACGACATCGTCGCGCTCGGCTCGTGCCTGGTTCTGGCGTCGGTCGAGCTCAGCGACGTACTCGGCAGCCACCAGACTGGAGATGCGGTCGATGTAGCGAAACCCGAACCGCTCGAGATCGATGAACGTTCTCAGCGCGACAGTGGGGTCGTCGATCCAGTCGGTGAGCGACGTCGGAGAGCTTCTCGGTGAAGTACTCGTGACCCAACCGATAGAACCGCAGCATCACATCGACGCTGTGCCCTCGCGATGCCATTGCTCGCGCGTGTTCGAGCGCCGTCACCGGGGCCTGCGCCGCCGCGACGTCGATCCCATGACGGAACATCGAAAGTGCCGCTTCGAGATTCGACGAGCACGATCCCAGGGTCAGGCCGCGAAGCTCGGCGTCCCCGCCGACCTCCGGTATCCGCTCGGCCAGATACTTCAGCATGTCCTCGGCCAGGCTG
>CAVWLG010000036.1:0-26583 GCA_963755805.1 uncultured Actinomycetota bacterium | reverse complement strand
CGCCATGGCCGCGCCTCCGGTGATGGCGATGCTCGCAAGCTTGGTCATCGACCGAATGGCATCGCCTGTGGTGTAGTGGTGGCGCGACGTGGTGGTGGTCGTTGATCTTCACGAAGGCATCGATCGCCACCTGCGCCGCATCATTGACCATCTTGCGAGTAACGGTTGCGAACTGGTCGGCGATGTCGTTCGGGTCTTTCTTCGGCGGATCGCTCATCAGGGGCGTCCCTTAGTGGTTGTCATGTCTTTCGGCTTCACGTTGTCTTCCGCAGTCTCATACACCTCAAGTGCGAATTCTCGAAGATTTGTGCCGATGCCGTCGGTGATCTTCTCGACGTCGTCGCGCGTCACTCCGTCCAGCCAGCGAGTGGTGGCGTCGGCTCCGACATCGCGCGTGCGACTGATGAGGTCGTCGAGCAGGTCGCGGGCGCTCTTCGACTGCGGTGCGGAAAGTTGGGTGGCAGCTTGGCCGGTGTGTCCCAGGGCTTCGGAAGGCTCCCCCCGGCGCTCTTGTCGCTTTTCGGCCTCCAGCCCCCCAGGCCGGTGGTGTCAGTTTGAAGGGGTACACCTTTGTGTCCTGGCGGCAACAATTTTTCTGATGACTACCTCGGCGGTACCGGCGAGAAGCTCGTTGGCGGCGGCGCCCCACCCCAGCAGGCAACCGAGCGCAGACGTGCTGTCGGGCTCAGCCCCTGCACGCGTTCCTGTTTGCTGGTGCGGATCCGGACGCCCTTCTTCGAGGGGCGGTCTTTCAGCGGCGTGATCCAGATGTAGCCTTTGTCGACCTCAACCAGCCCGAGTCGTTTTCGCGGTGCGGGTCGAGGTCGTAGTGAGGAAGATACCGCCTCCGCGTCGCGCCCGTAGAAGAAGATCAGCGCTGTTGTGAGGCGCCACTTTTCGGGTTCGGGACCGATTTTCTCCAGAATCCGTGACCAGCCGGGCTGGTGTACGGCGGTTTGGGCTTGACGCGCAGAAGAATTGCAGGAGATAGTCCAGTTTCGGGGATCGAGGATCTTCTCGATGTCGTGACGGTCAGCGTCATCTCGTCGCGTCGGTGTAGAGGGTGCTGACGTATTGGCCGTCGACCTTGTCGAGCTTGCCGAAGCACGGCAACGACTGCTCGGCGAACAGTGGCTGACTTCCTCGGCGGCGAAGCTCCGCCACTCCTCCCGGGAATCGACCTCGTCGAGTTGGCCGAACAGATTCTGCACCGTCGGATCCGAGCGCTTGGCCGGCAGTCAATCTGGTGGCGAGCCCTGCCAGTAGTTGATCGCCGCCGCCATGATTTGCGTCGGCATAGCCCGTGTGACCCCCAGTTCGGGAGGCAAACCATCGAGCAGGTCGATCTTCGCCAGAATCATTGCCGCATAAGTGGAACGTGCCAGCGCCGGATCGTGGACGGGTGATACGGCGTCGGGGTTCCGGCGGTGTGGCGCGCCGGGCAAAGCGGCGGTGCCCGGCAGCGGCCGATGGGCGACTTCTCCAGATTTCTCAGCGCTTCGTCGACCTTGGGGAACCGGACCACGAGCGCTCGTCGCCGACTTGCACTTCGGGCCGCTTGGCAAATCTTGGAGTTCGCGGTACCAGCCGGCCTGCGCGAATCCGGTGGTGCCCGGCAGCAGGGCCTCGACAGTGCGAAGGACCGTATCAGGATTGGTTCCCCGCCCTCCTTGGCGAAGAGGACCGCCTCGTCGATCGCGCCGAAAAACGCCAATTGGGATTGCAAGAGATTCAGCAAGGCCCGTCCTCCGCAGGTTAATGCCATTAGCATACCGACGAGCAGGCCAAATGTTTGGCTATCCAGCGGAGTCCACGGGAGCTGAATGTGACCGAGCGGGACAATGACGCCGGCAGTGTCTCCGATATTCCGTGGGCGTCGGTGTTCGACCCGGCCGTGAACATCCGGGCACTGGGCGAAATTCAGGCTCGTGGGTTTCGGGCCGCCACCGAGGTCGTCAATCGGTTCGTCCGAATGGCCGACGCCACATCCGACAGCGATCCTGCTGATCAGCGATGAGTCGCCAGCGAGCAACCGCATCGGCGCCGGATGTCGACCAGGTGTTGCAGCTGTGGCAGCGGTTGGCCACCCAGGCGGTCGAATCGCTGCGCGGGGCGGCGCGGCCGCATAGTGACGTCGCCACGGTCGATGTACAACATGCCACGTCGAGCGGAGTTGTTTCGTTGGTGGCCGGCGAACCCGGCGCGGTGTCGACTGAAGTCTGGCTGCACAACCGCGGCGCCGACGATCTCGGCAAGGTGCGATTGCGCTGCAGCGATTTGTTGGCTCACGACGGCGCCGTGATCGCGTCGCGCTGGTGCGCTTCGAGCCCGACACCGTGCCGATGGTGGCGCGATGCAGCCGTGGTGTGACGGTTCAGGTCGATGTGCCCGATGACATCGGCGCCGGGAACTACCGCGGCACCTTGCTGGCCGATGGCCATCCCGATATCTGGCTGCCGGTGGTGTTGACGCGTGCCTGCCGCGAGGCTCATGACCAGCACCGCCGACCACGCCGAACTGATGTCCATGGTCGAGGAACGTCTGCGCCAGGTCGCCAAAGCGGTTCGCCGCTCGATGCTGGACGCGATGCCCGACGGGGAGCCCAGTCAGTGGCTCTACGCGCCGATGCGGGAATACCCGTCGCGGCCGGGCAAGGCATTGCGGCCGGCGCTGTGCCTGTCGGCGGGCCGGGCGTTCGGGGCCGAACCGAACGAACTGCTTGGGATCTGGCTGTCGCGATCGAACTTGATGCACAACGCATTTCTGGTCCACGACGACATCGCCGACGGCAGTGAGATGCGGCGCGGCAGGCCGACTTTGGCCGCCTCCTACGGGATGGCAGCCGCGCTCAACGCCGGCGACGGTCTGGCGATCGTGGCCGGCCAGGTGTTGCGGCGTGCCACCCGACGGCTGGATCGCGATCTCGCCGACCTGGTGTGGGCCGAGTTCGACACCATGGCCCTGCGCACCCTCGAGGGCCAGGCGACCGAGGTCGGTTGGCAGCTCGACGAAGTGATGGATCTGGGTCCGGAGGATTACCTGAACCTCATCATGCACAAGACGTGCTGGTACACCACGATCCACCCGCTGCGGGTCGGCGCGATCGTTGGATCGCGCGGCAAGGCGGAGTTGGGGCCGTTGGTGCGGTTCGGCTTTCACTTTGGCGCGGCCTTTCAAATTCGTGACGACCTGCTGAACCTGGTTGGAGACGAGCAGACCTACGGCAAGGAAATCTTGGGCGACCTCTATGAGGGCAAGCGCACGCTGCCGCTGATGCACTTGGGCAGTGTTGCCTCGGGTCCCGACCGCGCGCTCGTCCGCGACTACCTTCGCCTGACCCGCTCGCAACGGTCAGCGGAGTTGGTCGGCACGATCCGCCGGCTGATGGACGACTACGGCAGCATCACGTTCACCAGCGAATACGCCGAGGGCATCCTGCTGGTCGCCGAGGAGTATTTCGAGGACGCTTTCGCCGATGCCGAGCCCGGGCCGGATCTGGATTTCCTGCGGGCGCTGGTGCCGTACGTCTGGGCGCGCTGGCGCTGACGGCCAACAGTAGGGTGTTCGCCGTGGCTGAGACCGCGCCGTTGCACGTGCAACTGATCGCCAAGACCGACTTCATCACGCCGCCCGACGTGGAGTGGGACACCGACGCCGACGGCGGCGAGGCGCTGGTCGAATTCGCCGGCCGGGCCTGCTACCAAAGCTGGTCCAAGCCCAACCCCAAGACCGCGACCAATGCCGGCTATCTGCGGCACATCATCGACGTCGGTCATTTCTCGGTGCTCGAGCACGCGAGCGTCTCGTTCTACATCACCGGCATCTCGCGGTCATGCACCCACGAGTTGATCCGCCACCGCCACTTCTCCTACTCGCAGTTGTCGCAGCGCTACGTGCCGGAAAACGAGTCACAGATCGTCGTGCCGCCGGGCATCGAAGACGACGAGGAATTGCGGCGCATCCTCTGCGAGGCCGCCGACGCGAGCCGCGCCACCTACAGCGAGCTGCTGGACAAGCTCGAAGCCAAGTTCGCGGATCAACCTAACGCGGTACTTGCGCCGCAAACAGGCCCGTCAGGCCGCGCGGGCCGTTTTACCGAATGCCACCGAGACCCGCATCGTGGTCACCGGCAACTACCGCGCGTGGCGGCACTTCATCGCGATGCGGGCCAGCGAGCACGCCGATATCGAGATTCGGCGCCTGGCCATCGCATGCCTGCGGTTGCTGGTCGGCGTCGCGCCGGCGGTGTTCGGCGATTTCGAGATCGCCACCCTGGCCGACGGCACCGAGGTGGCGACAAGTCCGCTGGCCACCGAGGCCTGAGCAAACTGCGCTGCAGGGGCAAATGGGTTTGGTACCGCCAGGTAACCTAGGGTCCGTGAGCACCGGCGGATTCGACGTTTACACACGCTTGGGCACGCTGCTGACCGCCATGGTGACGCCGTTCGCCCCGGACGGCTCCCTGGACCTTCCGGCCGCGGCCCGATTGGCGACACATCTGGTCGACGCCGGCTGCGACGGTTTGGTGATATCCGGCACCACCGGCGAATCGCCGACCACCACCGACGCCGAAAAGCTCGCCCTGCTGCGGGCCGTCCTCGAGGCCGTCGGCGACCGGGCCCGCGTCATCGCCGGTGCGGGCAGCTACGACACCGCGCACAGTGTCCATTTGGCGAGGGCAAGCGCCGCCGAGGGAGCGCACGGTCTTCTCGTTGTCACGCCTTACTACTCGCGGCCGCCGCAGGCCGGGTTGCTCGCGCACTTCACGGCGGTCGCCGACGCGACACCGTTGCCGGTGCTGCTCTACGACATTCCGCCGCGCTCGGTGGTACCGATCGAGTACGACACGCTGCGCGCGCTGTCCGCCCACCCGAACATCGTCGGGGTCAAAGACGCCAAGGGCGATCTACACGCCGGCACGCAACTGATGGCCGAGTCGGGTCTGGTCTACTACTCCGGCGACGACGCGCTGAACCTGCCGTGGCTCGCGATGGGCGCCACCGGATTCATCAGCGTGATCTCGCATCTGGCACCCGGTCAGCTGCGAGACTTGTTAACTGCCTTCGCTTCCGGAGATCACGCCACCGCCCGCAAGATCAACGTGGCGATCGCCCCGCTGTCGAACGCGATGAGCCGACTCGGAGGTGTGACCATGTCGAAAGCGGGACTGCGGCTGCAGGGCATCGAGGTCGGTGACCCACGGCTGCCGCAGATGGCCGCGACGGCCGAGCAAATCGAGGCACTGGCTGCCGACATGCGCGCAGCCTCGGTGCTCAGGTGAACCCGTGGATGTAGACCTTCAGCCGCCAGGTCCGTTGGCCAAGGGTGGTCTGCGGGTGACAGCGCTGGGCGGAATCAGCGAAATCGGCCGAAACATGACCGTTTTCGAGCATCTGGGCCGCTTGCTGATCATCGACTGCGGGGTGATGTTTCCCACCCACGACGAGCCCGGCGTCGACCTGATCCTGCCCGATCTGCGGCACATCGAACACCGACTCGACGACGTCGAGGCGCTGGTTCTCACCCACGCACACGAAGACCACATCGGGGCGATTCCGTTCCTACTCAAGCTGCGTCCCGACATTCCGGTCGTCGGCTCGAAGTTCACCCTGGCCCTGGTCGCCGCGAAATGCCGCGAGCACCGGGTCAAGCCGGTGTTCATCGAAGTGGCCGAGGGGATGCGCAGCACGCACGGAGTGTTCGAGTGCGAGTACTTCGCGGTCAACCACTCCATTCCCGACGCGCTGGCCATCGCGGTGCGCTCGGGCGCCGGAACTGTTTTGCACACCGGCGATATCAAGCTTGACCAGCTGCCGCCCGATGGCCGGCCCACGGATCTGCCGGGAATGTCCAGGCTCGGGGATTCCGGGGTGGATCTGTTCCTGTGCGACTCCACCAACGCCGAGATCCCCGGTGTCGGACCGTCGGAAAGCGAAGTGGGACCGACGCTGCACCGGTTGATCCGAAGTGCGCACGGTCGCGTCATCGTCGCCTGCTTTGCCTCCAACGTCGATCGGGTGCAGCAGATCATCGATGCCGCAACAGCATTGGGCCGACGCGTGTCCTTCGTTGGACGCTCCATGGTGCGCAACATGGGAATCGCTCGCGACCTGGGATTCCTGCGAGTCGACGACTCGGACCTGGTTGAAATCGGTGCCGCGGAGATGATGGCGCCCGACCAGGTTGTACTGGTCACCACCGGAACACAGGGCGAGCCGATGGCGGCATTGTCGCGGATGTCGCGCGGCGAGCATCGCAGCATCACGCTGACGTCCGGCGACCTGATCATCTTGTCGTCCTCGCTGATCCCGGGAAACGAAGAGGCCGTCTACGGCGTCATCGACGAGCTGGCCAAAATCGGAGCTCGCGTTGTCACCAACCAGCAAGTGCGCGTTCACGTTTCGGGACATGCCTACTCGGGTGAGCTGCTATTCCTCTACAACGGGATCCGGCCGCGCAACGTGATGCCGGTGCACGGCACCTGGCGCATGATGCGGGCCAACGCCAAGCTTGCGGCCAGCACCGGGGTGCCGGAAGAGTCGATCGTGTTGGCCGAGAACGGGGTCAGCGTCGACCTGGTCGGCGGCGCGGTGAGCATCGCCGGCGCGGTGCCGGTCGGCAAGATGTTCGTCGACGGGTTGATCACCGGCGACGTTGGCGACACCACATTGGGTGAGCGGCTGATTCTGTCCTCGGGTTTCATTGCGATCACCGTGGTGGTGCGACGCGAGACCGGAGCAGCCTGCGGCGCGGCCGCAGCTGTATTCGCGCGGCTTCTCCGAAGACCCCAAGGCGTTGGAGCCCGCCGTCCTCAAGGTCGAAGCAGAGCTGGAATCGCTTGCGGCGCAGAATGTCACCGATCCAACGCGGATCGCGCAGGCAGTCCGGCGCATTGTCGGCAAGTGGGTGGGGGAGACCTATCGCCGCCAGCCGATGATCGTGCCGACCGTTATCGAAATCTGACCTCAGCGTCGAGCAGGCCCATCGCTTCGATGATGTGGCCGAACAACATGCCGACAAACGCGGCCAGTTGACTGCGCGCCAGGATGAGTTGTTGGCGCAGTGGCGGCGCCGTGGTGAAATCGCCGCCGGCCAGCTGATCGAGTAGAGCGATCCCGCCGGTGTACTGATTGCGAAGTTCGGCCACCCGCTGTCGCAGCGATCCCACCGCGTGCAGCCCGCCCGGCGCGACGTTCAGCACCGACAGCAGACGGTCGACGTAGATGATCACGCGATGCTCGTCGGGGTCGTCCTGCGGGCCGAGATCCAAACGGCGAGTGGCGGCGTCGAGTACAGCCGCCTGATGCGCAGACAAGTAGCGGTACGCCGGCTCGGCAAAAGCCCCCGGCAGTATTCCCGGTAGCGGGACAGCCTCGTCGCTGGCCACGTATGGAGTATGGCCCTGCCGGCGGCCGTGACGTGGGAACGCCCACGTCACGGCGTGTCGAGACGCCTCGGGTCTACGCCTTCTCGGCACCATCGGGCCGAAAGCTGTTTGTGCCGCCGGGTTTCGTGGCATGTCGGTCTACTTGTTCAGGAAGCCCGCATCGACCGGCAGGGTCACGCCAGTGATGTAGCGGGCCTGGTCGGACACCAGCCACGCCACCGCGTTGGCGATGTCCTCGGGTTGCAGCACCTCCACCGGCAACGCGTTGCCCATGGCGCCCGGCGTATCCGTCGCAGCAGCCATTTTGGCCAGCCACTCGCGGGTGAACTCGTTGTTGATCATCGGTGTCTCGACGCCCGTCGGATGAAGCGAGTTGACCCGAATATTCTGCTGGGCAAGCAAATTCGCGTACACGCGCATCAGGCCGACCACGCCGTGCTTGGCGGCGGCGTAACCCACCGAGCCCGCGTCGGGGCTGCCGACACCGGCGAGTCCGGCGGCGGAACTGATCAGCACGATGGATCCGCCAGCCCCTTGTTTGATCATGGTGGGTATCGCGGCCTTGATGGTGTTGTAGACCCCGGTCAGGTTGACGTCGATGACGTCATGCCAGCCGTCGTCACCCGACTGCATGGGCGCGATACCGGCGTTGGCCACCACGATGTCGAGGCGGCCGAGCTCGTCGATACCCGCCTGCACAGCGGCCGACAACGAGGCGCGGTCGCGGACATCGGCCTCCTTGGCGACGATCCGCGCTCCGGTGTCCTCGACGAGTTTGACGGTGGCGGCCAAATCATCGGCGGTCGCCAGCGGATAGGGAACGCTGGCGATCGGCGCGCAGATGTCGACCCCGATGATCGTCGGCGCCATCGGATGCCAGCCGGACCGCGTGGGCGCGGCCTTGCCCGCGGGCAACGCCGGTGATCAGCGCGACTTTGCCGGCCAGTGGGCCTGGGTTCACCGGCGAATCTGTCCCTTGTCCGGATCGCCGGCCGGAACGGGCTGCAGCATCTTGATGTCCGGGGCGCC
The DNA here is from genome assembly GCA_963755805.1 of uncultured Actinomycetota bacterium. Lineage (GTDB taxonomy): Bacteria > Actinomycetota > Actinomycetes > Mycobacteriales > Mycobacteriaceae > Mycobacterium. The sequence goes on along the minus strand of CAVWLG010000036.1, from coordinate 18,167 downwards.
GGCCAGGTGCTCGCCGGCGGCGCTGAACATCTTGGCTACCGCGGGGGCGCTGCTATGAGTCTTCAGCGCGTCTTCGTCGGCCCATTGCTCGACGAAGACGAACGTCTCGCCCGATTGGTTAACCGAATACAGCTGACAACCGGGCTCTTCGTGCACCTCCTCGGCCGCGGTCGTGAGGATGTCACGAACGATGTCGACCGATTCGGGCTTGACGGTCAGGGTGGCGACGACGACGACGGGCATTCAGGCCTCCTGGACGAAGAGTGACGGTTGTCACCCTACCCAGCTGTTTTCCACGCTGAATCGCCGGTTCGACGGTAACGCTCAGGTAACCAGTGTGGCGGATGGTGCGGATGGTGTGTTTGCGATTAGGCTTGCCCCATGGCTAGCAAGACTGTCGCGCGGTCGGGGGCTCGAACGAGCAGGTCAAAGGCGGCGCCGCGAAGCGGTACTCGATCGGCGCAGCCGCGAAAAAAGCCGGCTCGTCGGCCCGCGCAGGCGCCCCGTCGGCCGGCCAGGCGGCGCCATCACGGTGTGGTGGCCAGCGCAGGCCTCACCGCGGGCCGAGCGGTGCGTGCGACGTGGCTGATGCTGGCCAAGGGGACCGGTAGCACCGCGCGTTCAGTGGGCCGGGCCCGCGAGATCGATCCGGGTCACCGTCGCGACGGTATTGCCCTGGCGCTGCTGGGCGTCGCGGTCGTGATCGCCGCCAGTTCGTGGTTCCACGCCGCCCGCCCGGTCGGCGCCTGGGTCGACTCGGTGGTGCGGATCTTCATCGGCTCCGCGGTTGGGGTGCTGCCCCTCGTCACCGCCGCTGTGGCGCTGCTGTTGATGCGCACCGAGCCGAACCCTGAGGCCCGCCCGCGGCTGGTGCTGGGCGCGACGATGGTTGCGCTGCCGGCACTGGGGCTGTGGCACTTGTGGGCCGGCTCGCCGGACACACCGGCTGGACGCGCACACGCCGCAGGATTCATCGGCTTCGCCATCGGGGGACCGCTCTCGGAGGGGCTGACCGCGTGGATCTGCGCGCCGCTGCTTTTCATCGGCGTGTTGTTCGGCCTACTGCTGTTGACCGGCACCACAATTCGCGAAGTGCCCGAGACGCTGCGGTCCATGTTCGGCACTCGGATGTTCGACTACCGCGACAGGCGACGACGTCTACGACGACGACTGAAGCCGAAAGCGTTGTCGCCGAAGACTTTTCCGATGGCTACTACGACGACGCCTCGGTCTACGACGACGCTGAAGCAGCCCAGGCATGGCCATCGAGCGCCGAGTCGGTGGCCGTCGATGACAGCCCGACGGTGCCGGAGCCCGCGGTGCCGCGAGGCCGCAAGCGTGAGCCCAACGCCCCGAAAAGCACTGCCAAGCAAGACACTCTGGTGCTCGACCGGGTCGTCGAAGGACCCTACATACTGCCGTCGCTGAACCTGTTGGTGGCCGGCGACCCGCCGAAGAAACGCAGCGCCGCCAACGACCTGATGGCCGACTCGATCAGCTCGGTGCTGCAACAGTTCAAGGTCGACGCCGCGGTCACCGGTTGCACTCGCGGGCCGACCGTCACGCGCTACGAGGTCGAACTCGGCCCCGGCGTCAAGGTGGAGAAGATCACCGCGCTGCAGAAGAACATCGCCTACGCGGTCGCCACCGAGAGCGTCCGGATGCTCGCGCCGATCCCGGGCAAGTCTGCTGTTGGCATCGAGGTGCCCAACACCGACCGCGAAATGGTGCGCCTCGCCGACGTTCTCACCGCGGCGTCGACCCGTCGCGACCACCACCCGCTGGTGATCGGGCTGGGCAAGGACATCGAAGGCGACTTCATCTCGGCCAACCTGGCCAAGATGCCGCACCTGCTGGTCGCCGGCTCCACCGGATCCGGTAAGTCCAGCTTCGTCAACTCGATGCTGGTGTCGCTGCTGACCCGTTCCACCCCCGAAGAGGTCAGGATGATCCTGATCGACCCGAAGATGGTGGAACTGACGCCGTATGAAGGCATTCCGCACCTGATCACGCCGATCATCACCCAACCGAAGAAAGCGGCGGCGGCGCTGGCGTGGCTGGTCGAGGAGATGGAACAGCGCTACCAGGACATGCAGGCGTCCCGGGTGCGTCACATCGACGACTTCAACGCCAAGGTGCGCAGCGGCGAGATCACCGCGCCGCTGGGCAGCCAGCGCGAGTACCGGCCCTACCCCTATGTCGTCGCGATCGTCGACGAGTTGGCCGATCTGATGATGACCGCCCCGCGCGATGTCGAGGACGCCATCGTGCGGATCACCCAAAAAGCCCGTGCCGCAGGCATTCACCTGGTGCTGGCCACCCAGCGGCCATCGGTCGACGTGGTCACCGGCTTGATCAAGACCAACGTGCCGTCCCGGTTGGCGTTCGCGACGTCGTCGCTGACCGACAGCAGGGTGATCCTCGACCAGGCCGGCGCGGAGAAGCTGATCGGGATGGGCGACGGACTGTTCCTGCCGATGGGCGCGGGCAAACCCATCCGGCTACAGGGCGCCTATATCTCCGATGAGGAGATCCAGGCCGTCGTGGCCGCCTGCAAGGAGCAGGCCGAGCCCGAATACACCGAGGGCGTCACCGCAGCCAAGCCCACCGGGGAACGCACCGATGCCGATCCTGACATCGGCGACGACATGGACGTCTTCCTGCAAGCCGTCGAGTTGGTGGTGTCCAGCCAGTTCGGTTCGACGTCGATGCTGCAGCGCAAGCTTCGGGTCGGGTTCGCCAAAGCCGGCCGGCTGATGGACCTGATGGAGACCCGCGACATCGTCGGCCCCAGCGAAGGTTCCAAAGCTCGCGACGTGTTGGTCAAGCCCGAGGACCTGGCCGGAACGCTGATGCTGATCCGTGGCGGCTCAAACGCCGACGGCTCCGACGACGGCGAAATCGACTGACCAGTCAGCCTGCTCGAACGCCCCGCTGGCCGGGCACATGGCAGCCGGCGCCCAGCTCGCCGGGCGCTCGGCGATTAGAGCACCAGCAGCATCCGCGAATTGCCCAGCGTGTTCGGCTTGACGTAGCTGAGATCGAGGAACTCGGCGACACCGATGTCGTAGGAGCGCTGCATTTCCGCGAACACTTCGGTCGTCACCGGAGTGCCCTCGATCTCGGTGAACCCGTGCCTGCCGAAAAACTCGGTCTCGAAGGTCAGCACGAACAGCCGCTCTAGTTGCAGGTCACGGGCGACGCGGAGAAGCCGGTCGACGATGGCATGGCCGATGCCGCGGCCGGTCATCGAAGGATCGACGGCCACCGTGCGAACCTCGCCGAGATCGGCCCACAGCACGTGCAGGGCGCCGCAACCGACCACCTTGCCCTGGTACTCGGCCACCCAGAACTCCTGGACGGCCTCATACAGCGTCACCAGGTTCTTTTCCAGCAGGATCTTGCCGGCGTAGGTGTCCACGAGCTGCTTGATCAGGGGGACGTCAGAGGTGTGCGCGCGCCGGATCGTCGGCTCGCTCGGCCGGTGCTCCGCTCGCTGCGCTCACGAAATGCAGAGTATCGGTTTGGAGCCCGCCCGGCGACGATGCAGAGCGCGTGGCGCGATGAGGAGGAGCGGGCGAATTGGGCCCGCCCGGCGACGATGCAGAGCGCGTGGCGCGATGAGGAGGAGCGGGCAATACGGCTGACTTGGCCGGTAACGGATATTCTGTTGCGGTGTCGGGGCAGCCGCAGTCAGGTCCGGTGGTCCCGCGCGTTCGGGTCACCAACCTCGCCAACGTGCTCACGCTGTTGCGGCTGGTGTTGGTGCCGGTCTTCCTGCTGGCGTTGTTCGCCGGCAACGGGCACGAAACCCCCAGCCGCATCATCGCTTTCGTTGTGTTCGCCGTCGCGGTCATCACCGATCGCTTCGACGGCGCGCTGGCGCGCAACTACGGAATGGTGACCGAATTCGGCACGATGGCCGACCCGATCGCGGACAAGACCCTGATCGGCGCGGCGCTGATCGGGCTGTCGATGCTCGGCGACCTGCATTGGTGGGTGACGGCGGTCATCCTGACCCGAGAGGTCGGGATCACCGTGCTGCGGTTCGTGATGCTGCGCCACGGCGTCATCCCCGCCAGTCGCGGCGGCAAACTCAAGACCCTTGTCCAGGCCGTCGCGATCGGGTTGTACGTGTTGCCGGTATCGGGGACGTGGCTGATGGTCGCCTGGGTGATGATGGCGGCCGCGATCGTGCTGACCGTGGTCACCGGGCTGGACTACGTGGTTTCCGCCGTCAGGGATAGCCGTGGACGACCCGCTGCTGACTGAGGACGCGCGTGGACTGGTCGCCGATCTGACGATTCGCAAGCAGAGCGTCGCGACCGCCGAGTCGCTCACCGCGGGGCTGCTGGCGGCGACGCTCGCCGGCGTGCCCGGTGCTAGTGAAGTGCTGCGCGGCGGCCTGGTCACCTACACCGAGCACACCAAAATCGTGCTGGCCGGTGTTGCGCCGGAGATTCTCGAGGAGGTCGGACCTGTCGCGGCCCCGACTGCCCGGGCGTTGGCCGTCGGCGCACGTCAACGCTGCGAAGCGACCTGGGGTGTCGGGTTGACCGGCGTCGCCGGACCCGAACCACACGGCGGGCATGCCGTGGGCACGGTGTTCATGGGCCTGGCCGGTCCCGGTGAAACCGGTGCCATCGAGGTGGTCGAGCTACACCTGTCCGGAACGCGCTGGGATATCCGGCTCTCAGCGGTTCGCGAGTCGATCAGTCGACTGCGGGCACTGGTCGCAGCCGCCTAGCGGTTCGAAGATTCCAGCCGGGGAACCAATGGCCGCGCCGGGTGCGTTGACCTGATCAAGGATCAAGCTGACCGGACGTAAGGAGAGCGCGATGCCGTCATTGCTACGCGAGGTTCTCGGCGACGTACTGCGTGAAGCCCGCATCACCCAGGGTCGGACACTGCGGCAGGTCTCCGACGCAGCCCGGGTCAGCCTGGGATACCTCTCCGAGGTCGAGCGCGGCCGGAAAGAGGCATCCAGCGAGCTGCTCGGCGCGATCTGCGACGCGCTGGACGTGCCGCTGTCTCAGCTGCTCACCGACGCCAGCGACCAGCTGCTCGGCCAGGAGTCGATCAAGACCGGCTCGCCCATCGCGGCCAGTATCGACGCCAGCACCAAAGTCGTCATTCCGCCGGTCGCGGCCCCAGCTTTAGCGGCAAGTGCCTAATCACGACGAGCAAGGGTGTAGCAATTGCGGTGGAGACGATAAGTTGAGCCTGACGGCATACATCTACACACGAAGGCAGAGCTAACTGATGGCCAATCCGTTCGTCAAAGCGTGGAAATACGTCATGGCGTTGTTCAACGCGAAAATCGACGAGCACGCCGACCCCAAGGTGCAGATCCAGCAGGCCATCGAGGACGCGCAGCGTCAACACCAAGCGCTGACCCAGCAAGCCGCACAGGTGATCGGCAACCAGCGCCAACTCGAGATGCGGCTCAACCGTCAACTGGCCGACATCGAAAAGCTCCAGGTCAATGTGCGGCAGGCGGTGACACTGGCCGACCAGGCCACCGCCGCGGGCGACGCCGCCAAAGCCACCGAGTACAACAACGCCGCCGAGGCGTTCGCGGCCCAGTTGGTGACGTCCGAGCAGAGCGTGGAAGACCTCAAGGCGCTGCACGACCAGGCGCTGGGCGCCGCCGCGCAGGCCAAGAAGGCCGTCGAGCAGAACGCGATGGTGCTGCAGCAGAAGCTCGCCGAGCGCACCAAGCTGCTCAGCCAGCTCGAGCAGGCCAAGATGCAGGAACAGGTCAGCAAGTCGCTGCGGTCGATGAGCGAGGTCGCCGCCCCGGGTACCACGCCGAACCTCGACGAGGTGCGCGACAAGATCGAGCGCCGCTACGCCAACGCGCTGGGCCAGGCCGAGCTGGCGCAAAACTCGGTGCAGGGCCGCATGATCGAGGTCGAGCAGGCCGGTACGCAGATGGCCGGGCACTCCCGTCTGGAACAGATCCGGGCGTCGATGCGCGGCGAGGCGTTGCCGGCCGGCGGGGCGACGACCGCCGATCCGACGGCTGCTCCCGCGACCCCGGCCGCGGCACCCCAGGCCACGCCCACCGAGAAGCCCATCGGCCAGTAGAGGGACGAGCGAGCGCATGGCAGTGCAGTCCGGTCGCAGTGCGGCATGGCGGACCTTGCTGCTGCGCGGCCTCGACACGGCCAGTGACCTATCCGAGCTGATATTCCAAAAGATCAGCGCCGCAACCGATCCCCGGGAGCGGCAGCTTCGCCGCCGCCGACGTGCGCTGCGCTGGGGCCTGATCTTCGCCGCCGGGACCGTGTTCTGGGGTGCGGTGACGGCGATCCTGGCGGCGTGGGGTTGGTTCGCGCTGCTGCTGGAGATCACCGGTGGAGTCGCTGTGGTGGAAGCGATGATCGCCACGCTGCTGCTGATCCGCTACCGGTGGCTGAAAGCTGATCCGCTGCCTGCGCAGCGGCCGACCAACATCCGGCGCCTGCCGCCCCCGAGTTCGGCGGCACGGCCGGCGATGTACGCGCTCGGCGCCTCCGAGCGGGGGTTCTTCTCCTTGCTCGGCGTCATGGAGCGCGGCAACATGTTGCCCGACAACGAGATTCGTGAGCTGACCACAGCGGCCAAACAAAGCTCGGCTGCCATGGCGGCCACCGCTGCCGAGGTGGTGTCGATGGAGCGGGCGGCTCACGGCACTCCGCAGTCACGCGCCTATCTGGCGCCCACGATCAACGCGTTCACTGCACAGTTGAGCGCCGGGGTGCGTCAGTACAACGAAATGGTCACCGCCGCGGCGCAATTGGTGTCATCCGCGAACGCCGATGTCGGCGCCGCGCTGGTCGCGTCGCGACAGCGTTACCGCGACGAGCTGGCCGGCGCGACCGATCGACTGATCGGCTGGTCGCAGGCGTTCGACGAACTCGGCGGGCTGCCCCGACGGGCGTAGCAACCCTTGAGTATTGGCCGTCAGATGTCTTGGCCGTGGTTGGTCTCATCGTCCCTGGGGCCGTAGCGCTCGATGTACGACTGGCGCATCTGCTCCTCGCGCTTACTGCGATGTGCGTCGACGAGATTCGGGTCGAGGCCGTGCACCTGCAGCATGTGCCGGCGCCACACCTTGTTCAGCGCGTGCGAGAAGTACACGAACGGAATCAGGATCGGCAGCGTCATGCTCAGATGCACATCGAGCGTCGTCGGGATCAGCCAGAACGGGATGAGCACCAGCACCGCCGGAACAGCGACCCGTCGCATCATCCGGCCCGTCGCACCCTTGCCGGTCAGATCGTTGCGCACCCAGTCCCGCATCGAGTCGGGCAGCTGCCCACCGCAGCAGTACCGGATGAACTGAACTGCGTTGGGCCGCAAGGAGCTGTCGGTCATCGTCGGCTACAGCGAGGTTCGCAGTGGCGGAATCACCAAGCCCGCGAGGCCACGCAGGGTCGCCTTGAACATGTCGAAGAAATCGAAGTAGTCGCGCCACAACGTGATCTGCCCGTCGTGGACCTCGAAGACGCCGCACACCCAGAACTGCAGCCGCAGCGGGCCGAAGATCAGCGCGTCGGTGCGTTCGGTGAGCACTGCGGCGCCGTCGGCGGCGATTCGATGGATCTTCACTTCGAAGCCGCTCGCGCCGCCCAGCGAGCTGAACAGCTTCATGGCCCGGCGACGTCCGTGAATGGTTGGCAATCCGACGTTCTGGTACACCAGATTTTCGGCCAGCGCGGCGCCTGCCGTATCGAGGTCGGCGTCCTGCAGTGCATGCAGGAAGACCTCCACAGTGCGGGTGTTGTCGAGAGTCTGCTCGGTCATGATCAACAGCCTAACCAGTCGCTGTGGCAGGGTAGGGCGATGCGCGTCGCGGTGGTGGCCGGGCCAGACCCCGGGCACTCCTTTCCGGCGATCGCGCTGTGCCGGCGATTCCTGGCGGCGGGCGACACACCCACGTTGCTGACCGGCACCAAATGGCTGGACACCGCTCGCGCCGCCGGTGTCGATGCCGTCGAATTGGCCGGCCTGGATCCGACCGCGGACGACGACGACGGCGACGCCGGTGCCAAAATCAATCAGCGCGCCGCCCGGATGGCCGTGCTGAACCTCTCGCAGATGCAGGCGATGGGGCTGGATTTGGTGGTGTCCGATGTGATCACCGCGTGCGGCGGTATGTCGGCGGAGCTGCTGGGGATCCCGTGGATCGAGCTCAACCCGCATCCGCTGTACCGGCCGTCCGTGGGGCTACCGCCGATCGGCAGTGGACTAGCGCCCGGCACCGGGATTCGCGGCCGGCTGCGCGACGCCACGATGCGCGCGTTGACGGCGCGCTCTCTGCGGGCCGGTGACCGGCAACGAGCGCAGGCCCGCACTGAAATCGGTTTGCCGGCAAGCGATCCCGGGCCGCTGCGGAGGCTGATCGCGACGTTGCCCGCCCTGGAGGTTCCGCGCCCGGACTGGCCGGCCGAAGCCGTCCTGGTGGGCCCGTTGCACTTCGAGCCGACCGAGCAGGTGTTGTCGATTCCATCGGGCCCGGGACCCGTGGTGGTCGTTGCGCCGTCGACGGCGACGACCGGAACCACAGGGATGGCCGAGACGGCCCTGGACAGTTTGGTGCCCGGGGTCGGGCTGCCGCCCGGCGCCCGGGTGGTGGTGTCGCGGCTGGGCGGTCCGGAGTTGACGTTGCCGTCGTGGGCGGTGGCCGGGCTGGGCCGGCAAGACGATCTGCTCACCCAGGCCGATGTGGTGATCTGCGGCGGTGGACACGGCATGGTGGCCAAGACGTTGTTGGCGGGCGTGCCGCTGGTGATGGTCCCCGGCGGCGGCGATCAGTGGGAGATCGCCAACCGCGTGGCGCGCCATGGCAGCGGGCGGCTGGTGCGGCCGTTGACCGGGGAGGCACTGGCCGGTGCGGTCGCCGACGTGCTGGCGACACCCGCCTACCGCGCCGCCGCGCAGCGCGCCGCGGCCGGCGCCGCCGATGTGGCCGACCCGGTGCAGGTGTGCCATCAGGCGCTGGTGCCCGCCGGGTAGGTAGCTTGGCGGGGTGCGACTCACGGAATTCAACGAGCGGGTCACCCTGCGATTCGGCGCCACTTACGGCACCTCGGTGCTGGCTGATCACGTGCTGACCGGGTTCGACGGGCGCACCGCCGCGCAGGCGATCGAGGACGGGATCGATCCGCGCGACGTGTGGCGGGCGCTGTGCGTCGACTTCGACGTGCCCCGCGAGCAGTGGTGAAATACCGCGTCCAGCGCTAGGCGCCGACGCGAGACACGCCAGCGGCGCGCCTCCTTGCGTTCGAACAGGTGTTCGCTACTGTGGTGATTGTTCGACGGGCCCGACTTGTCGGTGGGCTGCTTTAACGTCACGGCCAACTGACCAAGACCGGTCAAACCGAACAACGACTACACCGAGAGGTAGCACCATGGCACAAGCCCCAGACCGCGAAAAGGCCCTCGAATTGGCACTGGCCCAAATCGAGAAGAGTCACGGCAAAGGTTCGGTGATGCGCCTCGGTGACGAAGTGCGCGTACCGATCTCGGTCATCCCGACCGGATCGATCGCGCTGGACGTCGCCCTGGGCATCGGCGGCCTGCCCCGCGGCCGCATCGTGGAGATCTACGGCCCGGAGTCCTCCGGTAAGACCACTGTCGCACTGCACGCGGTGGCCAACGCCCAGGCCGCAGGCGGCATCGCGGCGTTCATCGACGCCGAGCACGCGCTGGATCCCGACTACGCCAGCAAGCTGGGCGTGGACACCGATTCGCTGCTGGTCAGCCAACCGGATACCGGCGAGCAGGCCCTCGAGATCGCCGACATGCTGATCCGCTCGGGCGCGCTGGACATCCTGGTCATCGACTCGGTGGCCGCACTGGTGCCACGCGCCGAGATCGAAGGCGAGATGGGCGACAGCCATGTCGGCCTGCAGGCCCGGCTGATGAGCCAGGCACTGCGGAAAATCACCGGTGCGCTGAGCAATTCGGGTACGACGGCGATCTTCATCAACCAGCTTCGCGAGAAGATCGGCGTGATGTTCGGCTCACCCGAAACGACCACGGGTGGAAAGGCTTTGAAGTTCTACTCGTCGATGCGTCTGGACGTGCGACGGATCGAGACACTCAAGGACGGCACCGATGCGGTCGGTAACCGCACCCGGGTCAAGGTCGTCAAGAACAAGGTGTCGCCGCCGTTCAAGCAGGCCGAGTTCGACATCCTCTACGGCAAGGGCATCAGCCGCGAAGGCTCGCTGATCGACATGGGTGTGGATCAGGGCTTCGTCCGCAAGTCCGGGTCCTGGTTCACCTACGAGGGCGAGCAGCTGGGGCAGGGCAAGGAGAACGCCCGCAACTTCCTGATGGAGAACGCCGACGTGGCCAACGAGATCGAGAAGAAGATCAAGGAAAAGCTCGGTATCGGCGCGGTAGTGACGGATGAGCCTCCCCAATGACAGCGTCTTGCCCGCTCCCGTCGACTTCTGAGCCATCTCGCGAAGAGCAGGCGCGGGCGCTGTGCCTGCGCCTGCTCACCGTGAGAGCGCGTACCCGCGCCGAGCTGGCCGGCCAGCTGGCCAAGCGTGGCTACCCCGACGATGTCAGCACCCGGGTGCTGGACCGGCTCACCGATGTCGGGCTGCTGGACGACGCCGACTTCGCCGAGCAGTGGGTGCACTCCCGGCTGGCCAACGCGGGAAAAGGCAAGCGCGCGTTGGCCGCTGAGCTGCACACCAAAGGCGTCGACAAAGAGGTGATCACGTCGGTGCTCGGCGGCATCAATCCCGCCGCCGAGCGTGGCCGCGCCGAAGAACTGGTCCGCAAGAAGCTCCGGCGCGAGAACCTCAGCGACGAAGCCGCCGATGCCCGGGTGACCCGCCGACTGGTGGGAATGCTCGCGCGTCGCGGTTTCAGCCAGAGCATGGCCTTCGACGTGGTCAGCGTCGAGTTGGCAGGGGAGCGCGAGCGCAGGCGGGTCTAGGTCGGCCGAACGTCGCAGCGCCGCCTCGCCGTACCATGGCCCAGTGACTTCGACGGTGGTATCGGATGCAGCGCCCGCTGTGCCGTCAGTGGCGCCAGGGTCAATGCAGCGCACCTACGAGGTCCGCACGTACGGATGTCAGATGAATGTCCACGATTCGGAGCGCCTGGCGGGTCTGCTCGAAGCGGCCGGCTATCAGCGGGCGCCTGACGGCGACGACGCCGACGTGGTGGTCTTCAACACGTGCGCGGTGCGGGAGAACGCCGACAACAAGCTGTACGGGAACATCAGCCATCTGGCCCCGCGAAAGCGGAGCAACCCCGACATGCAGATCGCGGTCGGCGGATGCCTGGCCCAGAAAGACAAAGACGACGTGCTGCGCAAAGCGCCGTGGGTCGACGTCGTGTTCGGCACCCACAACATCGGATCGCTGCCCACGTTGCTCGAACGGGCCCGGCACAACAGGGTCGCGCAGGTGGAAATCGCCGACGCGCTGCAGGAGTTCCCCTCAGCGCTGCCGGCTGCCCGCGAATCCGCTTATGCCGCTTGGGTTTCCATCTCAGTGGGATGCAACAACAACTGCACGTTCTGCATCGTCCCGGCCCTGCGGGGCAAAGAAGTGGACCGCAGCCCAGGTGACATCCTGGCCGAGGTGCGCTCGCTGGTGGACGACGGCGTGCTGGAAGTCACGCTGCTGGGTCAAAACGTCAACGCCTACGGGGTGTCGTTCGCCGACCCGCAGATACCGCGCAATCGCGGCGCCTTCGCCGAGTTGCTCACCGCATGCGGACGCATTGATGGGCTGGAGCGGGTGCGATTCACCTCGCCACACCCGGCCGAGTTCACTGACGACGTCATCGAAGCGATGGCGCAGACCCCGAATATCTGTCCGGCACTGCACATGCCGCTGCAGTCCGGCTCGGACCGGATGTTGCGCGCGATGCGGCGTTCCTACCGGGCCGAGCGCTACCTCGGCATCATCGACCGGGTACGCGCGGCCATGCCGCACGCCGCAATCACCACCGACCTGATCGTCGGCTTTCCCGGTGAAACCGAGGAAGACTTCGCCGCCACACTCGATGTGGTCCGGCAGGCCCGCTTCGCCAACGCCTTCACCTTCCAGTACTCCAAGCGTCCCGGCACTCCGGCTGCCGAACTCGATGGTCAGCTCCCGAAAGCCGTTGTGCAAGAACGCTATGACCGATTGATCGCGCTACAGGACCAGATCGCGCTGGAAGAGAACCGCGACCAGATCGGCCGAACCGTCGAGTTACTGGTGGCCACCGGCGAAGGTCGCAAGGACAGCAGCACCGCGCGGATGAGCGGGCGCGCGCGCGATGGACGACTGGTGCATTTCGCGCCCGGTGAGCAGCAGGTACGCCCGGGCGACATCGTCACCACGGCGGTCACTCGGCGCCGCGCCGCATCATCTGATCGCCGACGGCGACGTCATCGACTATCGCCGCACCCGCGCCGGCGACGCCCACGCTGCCGGGCAACGCCCGCGCGGTACCGGGCCGTCTGGCGACGATGCGGACGGGGGACGCGTCCGAGGAGGAGCCAGACCATTGGCCTCGGCATGCCGACGATCGGGCAACCGGCCGGCGGCGAAACGCCGGGGTGCACGCGATGAGCGGCCCCGGGGCGAGTTCGATGCCTTCCGCGACGACATCGAGGCGGCCGAACGCCGTATCGCCCGTGAAATAGAACCGGGCACACGAGCTTTGGTCGTCGCAATCCTGGTGTTCGTGTTGATCGGGTCGTTCATCCTGCCGCACACCGGCGACGTGCGCGGGTGGGATGTGCTGCTTTCTGACCCACGGCGCCGGCAAGGCGGCAATCGCCCTGCCGTCGCGCGTATTCGAGTTGGTTGGCATTGGTTTTCGGTGTCGGTTTCTCGATGCTGGCACTGTTGACCCGCCGCTGGGCCCTGGCCTGGGTGGCGCTGGCGGGTTCCGCGGTGGCCAGCGCTGCCGGGTTGCTGGCCATCTGGTCACGGCAGACGGTGGCTTCGGGACATCCAGGTCCCGGTATCGGGCTGATCGTGGGATGGATCGCCATCATCCTGCTGACGTTCCACTGGGCGCGGGTGGTGTGGTCACGCACGATCGTGCAACTCGCCGCCGAGGAACAGCGTCGTCAGTCCGCAGCGAAGCGACAGGCTCGAACGTTGCTGGAAACCCTCGACGGCCCGGACGCGGCACAGCCACCCAAGCCCGACGGCAAGCCGCCGGGGGCCGGCTAGCGCCTGCGGGTCAGCGCATCGGCTGCCGCGTCAGCCCATTGCCGCCACTGCTCGGCATTGGCCTTGGCCTCTTCGGCTTCCTTGTTGCGGCCCGCCGCCTCGGCCTTCTGCGCCTGACGTTCGTATTGCTCGGCACGCTCGCGGAACTGCTCCGCACGTGCCTGGGCCTCCGGGTCGGGCCCGGAAGGCTCGGCGGCGTCGCGCACCTTCTTCTCGACCGCGCGCAGGCGCCGCTCGAGGTCAGCCGACTTCTCCCGGGGGACTTTGCCGATCGCGTCCCACTTGTCGCCGATCGTCCGCAACGCCGCCCGGGCCGCTTCGTGATTGCTGGTGTCGAGTTTCTCGGCCTCAGACAGCAGCGCCTCTTTGGCGGCTCGCGTTCGCATGGAATTCCGCATCCCGCTCGGCGGTCGCGGCGTTGCGGGCCTTGAAGAAGGTGTCCTGGGCGCCCTTGAAGCGGGCCCACAGGGCGTCATCGACGTCGCGGGCCGCGCGGCCGGCGGCCTTCCAATCGACGAGCAGCTTGCGGAATTCAGCGCTGGTGGTGCCCCAATCCGTCGAGTCGACAAGCGCTTCGGCCTTGACGCAGAGCTTCTCTTTGGCCTCGCGGGCACCCGCCCGATCGCGGTCCATCTCCGCGAAATGCGATCCGCGCCGCCGGTTGAACGCTTCGCGCGCCGCCGAATAGCGCTTCCACAGCGCGTCATCGGTTTTGCGGTCCAGCCCGTTGATCGTCTTCCATTCGTCCAGAATCGCGCGCAGCCGATCGCCGGCGACCTTCCACTGCGTCGAGGTGTTGCCCAGCTCCTCCGCCTCGGCGGCCAGGGCATCCTTGCGCGCAGTTTGGGCCGCGCGATGCTCATCGCGCCGACTGCGGTCGGCCGCGGCGGCGGCATCGGCATGCTCGGCGATGCCGTTGAGGCGGGCCGCCAGCGCGTCGACATCGCCGAGCACGTTCGCACTCGGCAGCGTCTCGGCCAGCCCCGCGGCGGTGGCTTTGATCTTGCGTGCATCGCCGGTGCCGGCCGCCAGGCGTTCTTCGAGCAGGGTGATCTCGGTGCTCAAGTCGTCGAAGCGCCGACCGAAGTGGGTGAAAGCCGCCTCGGTGTCGCCGGCTTGCCAGGAGCCGACGATGCGCTCGCCGGCTGAGCTGATCAGCCAGACCGTGCCGTCGGCGTCGACCCTGCCGAACCGGTGCGGGTCGCTGGCCGGCGCTGACGCGACGACCGGGTGGGCGTGAGGACGTGGTGTCGGCTTGGGACCTGGCCGAGGTCCCGGCCGCGGGATAGGCCGGGGCTTGTTGTCTGGCTCGTCAGGGGTCATGAACTGCCGTTACCTACCCTTCGCGCGGTTATTGACCGCGCACCTGCCGCGCATAGCGGCGCCGTCGACACGAGGCACTCACGTACGCGCCTCAATCAGTATTGAAGCAGCTTGTCGCCCGGAGCGTCCTGAGTTGGCGGCTCGGCGCCGCGGGGCGGGCCGAAAACTCGGCTGCGACGAGCGTGTAACCGGCGATCGGTCGCCCGTCGCACCTAGGCTGGTTGGCGAAATCCGGGATGAATGGGCGGTGAACGATGTCGACGACAGATGTGGCGGCGCTGATCGCGCTGTGCGCCGCGCTGGCGTCGGCGATCGGCGACGTGATCCGCCAGCGATCGGCTCAGGAGATCACCGACAAAGAGGTCGGCCACCTCGAGCTTTTCTGGTTGTCGGTGCGCGACCCTCGGTGGTGGATGGGCGGCATGGGCGCGGTGGCCAACTACAGCCTGCAGGCCGGCGCGCTGGCGCTGGGCTCGGTGATGCTGGTGACGGCATTGCAGGTGACCTCGCTGCTGTTCGCTCTGCCGATCTACGCACGGCTGGCCCACCACCGGGTCACCCGCTGGGAATGGACCTGGGCGGTGATGCTGGCCGGTTCGCTGGCCGTACTGGTCACGGTCGGCGATCCGGACGCCGGGAAGCGCGCGGGGTTCGCTGGGCAGTTGGCTGGTGGTGGCCGCCGTGATGGGCCCGGTCCTGGTGTTGTGCGTGCTGGGCGCGAGGTTATGGGCCCGCACTGCGGTTGCGCCCGTGCTGCTGGCGGTGGTGGCCGGTTCGTCGCTGGCGCTGTTCGCCGTGCTGACCAAAGGTGCGGTCGGCGCAGCATCGGGCGGCTTCGGGGCATTTCTGCGCGCGCCTGAGTCCTACTGCCTGCTGCCGGCCGCGCTGGCGGGGATGATCTTCCAGCAGTCGGCCTTTCGCGCCGGGGCGCTGACCGCGTCGTTGCCGACGGTGACGGTCGCCAAGCCGGTGGTCGCCTCGCTGCTGGGCGTTCTGGTGCTCGGCGAGACGCTGAATGCCAGCGGCCCGCGGCTGTTGACGCTGCTCGCTGCGGCGTGCTGGTGGTGATTTCCACGATCGCGCTGGCCCGCGGTGAGGCGGCGACCATGGCGGCGGGGGCCGGTCAGGACGTGGTCGTGTCCGAGAAAGAGCCGTTGAATCGCTAGCTGCGACGCGCCGCGCCGGGGTTTTCATCTCCGACGTCAGTACCGTGGCGGGGAAGAGATGACGTGAGGGGGTAGACCGTGCCGAAAGAAGATATCGCTGTAGTGCTGGCACTGGCCGCCGCGTTCGCGTCGGCAATCGGCAACGTGGCGCGGCAGCGGTCCGCTCACGAGGTCACCGAGGGCGGGTCGGCTACCTTGCCTTGTTTTTCATGTCGTGGCGTAACCGCGACTGGCGGCTCGGGGCGGTGGCTGCGGTCGCCAATTACGGTCTGCAGGCCGGGGCGCTGAGCCTCGGCTCGGTGATTTTGGTGACCGGGCTGCAGGTGACGGCGTTGCTGTTCGCCTTGCCGCTGTACGCGCGCATGACCGGTGCTCCGGTGAGCCGGTGGGATTGGAGTTGGGCGGCGATCTTGGCGGCCGCGCTGGCCGTCGTCGTCACCGTGGGAAATCCGGTGGCCGGACACTCGCGGGCGTCGCTGCAGACGTGGCTGGTGGTGGCCGCCGTCGCGGGTCCGCTGGTGGGGCTGTGCCTGCTCGGGGCGCGGCTCTGGCCGGATCGGGGCGATCGCGGCGGTGCTGCTGGCGGCGGTGTCCGGTGCGTCGCTGGCGTTGTTCGCGGTGCTGGTCAAGGGCGCGGTCGAGGCGGCCAAGGGCGGCATCGTGGCGGTGCTGGCCACTCCTGAGCTTTACGCCTGTATCGGGGCCGCGGTTGCCGGGATGGTGTTCCAGCAGTCGGCGTATCGAGGCGGGCCGCTCAATGCGTCGATGCCGACGATGACGGTGGCCAAGCCGACAGTGGGTGCGCTGCTGGGGGTGTTCGTGCTCGGCGAAACGGTGAACTCGGGCGACGAGACGGTGTTTGTCCTCGGGATCGCGGTCGCGGTGATGGTGATCGCGACCGCGGCCCTGGCCCGTGGTGAGGCCGAAACGGTCGAAGCCCACACCGACACGTTCGCCGCCGTCAATGGGTCGACCCGTTAGTTTGATGGCGTGCTGAGCGCCATCTCGATCATCCCGTCAGCGCCGGTGCTGGTTCCCGAGCTAGCCGGTCGGGCGGCCGACGAGGTGGCGGAGTTGCGGGCGGCGATGGTCGCTGCGGCCGCCGCGCTGCCGCCGCGCTGGGTCGTCGTCGGGGTGGGCGCGTCAGACGGAGCCATCGACCCGGAGTCGTCGGGACGTTCGCGGGTTTCGGTGTGGACGTGGTGGTGCGCCTTTCGCCGCATGCCAGCGGGCAGCCCGTCGCGATGCCGCTGTGCGCGCTGATCGGCGGCTGGATCCGCTCGCAGGCGCAGCCGGACGCGCACGCGCAGGTCCGGGTCTACGCCGAGAGTCACGACGCCCGGGCGGCGGTCGAGCTCGGCAGGCGGCTGCGTCGTGACATCGACCTGCCGAACGGGGAACCGACCGGGGTGCTGATCGTCGCGGACGGCGCCAACACGTTGACCTCGGCTGCTCCCGGCGGATACCAACCCGCTGACGTCGACGTGCAGGCCGCCCTGGACGAGGCATTGGCCAGCGGCGACGTGTCCGCGCTGGCTCAGCTGCCCGCCCAAGTCGGAGGTCGGGTCGCCTTCGGTGTGCTGGCCGGGCTGGCCGAGCCCGCGCCCCGATCGGCCAAGGAGCTCTACCGCGCTGCACCCTACGGCGTCGGATACTTCGCCGGTATCTGGCAGCCGTGAGGCCGCTGGCGATCGTCGGGCCGACTGGAACCGGCAAATCGCAACTGGCCCTTGAGGTTGCAGAACGGCTCGGCGGGGAAGCCGAGATCGTCAACGCCGACGCGATGCAGTTCTACCGCGGCATGGACATCGGCACGGCGAAACTGCCCGTCGCGCAACGCCGTGGCATCCCGCACCACCAGCTCGACGTGCTCGACGTCACCGCGACCGCAACGGTTGCCCGCTACCAGCAGGAGGCCGCCGCCGACATCGAGGCGATCGCCGCCCGCGGCAAGGTGGCGGTGGTGGTGGGCGGCTCGATGCTGTACATCCAATCGCTGCTCGACGACTGGTCGTTCCCGGCGACCGACCCCGCGGTCCGGTCGAAATGGGAGCAGCGGCTCGCCGAGGTCGGCGTCGGCGCTCTGCACGGCGAGCTCGCTGAGCGCGACCCGGCCGCCGCGGCGTCCATCCTGGCGACCGACGGGCGGCGCATCGTGCGCGCGTTGGAAGTGGTGGAACTGACCGGCCAACCGTTCGCCGCGTCGGCGCCTGTCATCGGCGCACCGCGATGGGACACGGCGATCATCGGATTAGATTGCGAGACAGACCGTCTCGATCAGCGACTGGCCCAGCGCACCGCAACCATGTTCAGCGAAGGGCTCGTCGGCGAGGTGATCGGCCTGCTCGACCGGGGCCTGCGCGACGGCGTCACCGCATCGCGGGCGCTGGGCTACGCCCAGGTTCTCGACGACCTCGATGCCGGCGGTAATGGCGACGGCGCCCGGGAGCCGACATTCATCGGCACCCGGCGCTATGTGCGCCGCCAG
>CAVWLG010000035.1:0-79388 GCA_963755805.1 uncultured Actinomycetota bacterium | reverse complement strand
TGCGGACCGTCGTTCTCTTTTTCGGCGTGCCGTCTTCTTCGTCGAGCGCGCCCGTCAGCACTCCCCAGCCGCCGTTCACCGACCCGATGCGATATCTGTCATCGACCCGCACGTCGCTGATAGACGATGTTGGTGCGGTCGCCGTCGACGGTGCGGATGGCCTGGATGTCGACGCCTGGTGTGTCGAGCGGCACCAGAACATGGTGAGGTTCTTGTGTTTGGCATCGGTGCGGTATTGGTGAGCAGGAAGACGTATTCGGCATTGTGGGCGTTCGAGGTGAACATCTTGGAGCCGTTAATGATCCAGCTAGATCCATCCGCTTCACGCACCGCGCGGGTTTTGCACGTCGCCACATCCGAGCCGCCCTCGGGCTCGGTGTAGCCCAGGCACAGCCGGGTCTCTCCGGACAGCACGCCGGGCAGGATGTCATCGGTGAGTTCCGGCGGCCCGAACTGGCGGACCATCTTCGCCACCACGGCGGTCGTGCCCCAGTGGAACCATGGCGTATGCGCCCGGCCGATCTCCAGATCCCAGATGCGCCGGCGCAACGCGCTGAATCCGCCGTCGGACTCGTCGTTCCAATCGGCGGCCAGATACCCCTCCGAGCCAAGCGCCAGGTGTACGCCTTCGTCGAAGTTCTCCCCCGTCTCCCGGTCCCGGCGGATCACCTCGTCGGTGACCAGGTCAACCAGGAAGGTCCGCAACCGATCCCGGAACTCCCGGTCGTCGGGGGAAAGTTCGACGGCGGAGAAGTCCATGACTGTTACAGCCGCGCTTCGGATTTGATGGCGTTGTCAGTGGTGCGCAGCGGACGGATCAGCGCGTCCTGAGCGAACGACGCGATCAGTTCACCCTCCTCGGTGTGCACGGCGCCGCGGACATACGACATGCCCGCGCCGACCTGGGTGCTCTCGTGCGTGTAGAGCAGCCAGCCGGTCCACGTCACCGGTTCGTGGAAGCTGACCGACACCGTCATCGGCGCGGTCGACACGGTCAGATGCGACTGGGCGGTGCCGATGCCCTCGTGGGCGCGCATGGTGGTCGAAATGCCAAGGTGTCCTGTGAAATACGCGATCAGAGCTTTGGCCAGATCATCGCGGTCCGGAATCGGGTCGTAGTGCAGCCAGGCGTACAACTCCGGGGGCCCGACCTCGTCGGGGCTGTTCACATCGACTACGTCGACGAGCCGCAGTTCCCGTCCGGCCATCGACATCCCGCCGTCGTTGGCGTCACGGGGCGCGGTCACCTCGGGGCGGGGCAGGTGGTGGCGGATGACATCGTCGGACGGCACGTCCAGCAGTGTGGTCACCGTGATGGCGCGACGTCCGTTCTGCGAGACGCCAACCACCGCGGTCGCGGTCGAACGCCCTTCGGCGACGACGTCGATGTCGATCTCGACCGGCGGGCCGACCAGCACAGCACGGGCGAACACGGCGTGCGCCGAGCGCACCGACTTCTCCGGGAACGTTTGGCGACAGCGACAATCACCTGCGCGAGCACCTGCGTGCCCTCCACCACCTGACGTTCGTCCTCGGCAGCGAGCCCGGTGTCGGCGGTGAATCGGCCGTCTCCGGCTTCACGCGCGTCGAACAAGTCCAAGAGGCCGGCGACCGACCAGTGCGTCTGCTCAGAGTCTGTTGTCACTAAGCGAGAATGACATTCTCGTCAAAACTTGTAAAGGCATCCGGTCGTCAGGATGCGTCGATCACCAGGGTTTTGAACCGATCGAGGACTTCCAGCGCGTGCGCCAGACTGTCGCCCGGCAGACCCACCTGCACCCAGTTCACCCCCAGCCCGGCCAGCCGTTCCAAGCCGCCCAGGTAGGCCTCGGCGTTGAAGTCGTCGTTGGCCGGGCTGCCGCCCTCGAAATTGCCGAAGACGATGTCGATCGTCGAGGGATCCCGGTCTGCCTTGTCGAGCCGACGGCGCAGATCGTCGATGCCGTCGGCAAGGGCCTCGATGGAATCCATCGCCGCCGTGCGCGCGGTCTGCGCCAGCTGCGGTGGCGCGGCGAACGGGCACCAGCCGTCGCCCTTCTCGACGACCCGACGCCGCGCCGCCCCGGTGTTGCCGCCGATCCAGATCGGCGGATGTGGATCGCTGACCGGCCGGGGATGCGCGGTGATGCCGCGGGCGCTGAAGTGCGTGCCCTCGAACGTGATGTCGTCGTTGGTCCAGATCGCTTTGATCACGTCGAGCGCTTCGTCGAACAGTGCGGCACGCTCCTCGAAGTCGACGCCGAGCGCGGCGAACTCGCGCTTGAGATAGCCGACGCCGACGGCAAGGGTGAATCGGCCGCCCGACAACAGGTCCAGCGTTGCGCCAGACTTGGCCACCACAAACGGATTTCGGTATGGCAGTACCACGATATTGGGGATCAGCCGCAGTGTGGTGGTGCGAGCTGCGGCGTATCCCATCGCGACAAACGGGTCGAGCGCGTCGTGCCCGCCGGCTTCCAGCCAGCGCTGGCTCGGCGCGGGATGGTCGGTGAACCCGAAGCCGTGAATGCCGGCCGCTTCGGCGGCTGCGGCCACCGTGGCGATGCCGGTACCCGCTGACCAGCTCCGGGTTGTAGGGGTGGCTGTGCATCGGATGGGTGATGGTGAAATGCATCTGCCGCTCTCCCTTGTTGCGCGCCGGCGGTGTCCCTGCAAGCTACCGCGTGACATTTGTACGATAATCTGTAAAGCCAGCCGGTTGACCGGCCGGGCCGTTCATCCGCCGCGAAGGAGCGACGACGTTGGGCATCTGGCGAGGAGTGGCGAGAACTGGATGCACTCGATGAGGCGGTTGATGGACTGACCCCGCTGGCGTCCGGCTTCTGCTTCGGGGAGGGCCCGCGCTGGTTCGAGGGCCTGCTGTGGTTCTCCGACATGCTCGGCGAGGCCGTGCACACGGTCACCGTCGGCGGATCGATGACCACACTGCCCCTACCCGGACACACGCCTTCCGGGCTGGGCTTCCGGCCGGACGGGACGCTGTTGATCGTGTCCGCCGAAGACCGGAAGCTGCTGGCCTACGACGGCGAAACCGTCCGCGTCATCGTCGATTTGAGCGCGCTGGCAGCGGCCGACCTCGGTGACATGGTCGTCGACCACCATGGCCGGGCCTACATCGGGTCGCAGGCGTTCGAAGGTGGCGTGATCCTGCGGGTCGACCCCGACAACACCGTCACCGTGGTGGCAGAGGATCTCGACTTCCCCAACGGCATGGCGATCACCCCCGACCGACAGACCCTGATCGTCGCCGAGTCGATCGGCCGGCGGTTGACCGCGTACACCATCGGCGACAACGGCGAGTTGTCCGATCGACGCGTCTTCGCCGACGGTCTGGACGGGCCGCCGGACGGCATCTGCCTCGATGCTGAAGGCGGCGTGTGGACAGCGATGACGCTGGCGCACCAATTTGAACGGATCATCGCCGGTGGCCCCATGTGACCCACCGCATCGACATCGGCGATCGCGCGGCGATCGCCTGCATGCTTGGCGGGGCCACTGGCCGCACGCTTTTCATGCTGTCCAGCAGCGACGTCTATCCCAAGCGTCTGGTCGGCACCCGGCTGTCCCGGGTGGACACGGTGATCGTGGATACTCCCGGCGTGGCCGGTGCGGACGACGAACGATGACTGACTTCTATTACGACTTGATCGACGCCGCCGACCCGGTGGGCGAAAAATTCACTGCCACCGACTTGGTCCGCAGCACCTGGACCGCGGCCATTCAGCATGCCGCGCCGGTGTCCGCACTTCTGGTCCGCGCACTGGAACGTTGCGCGCCGCGCGACGACACCCGGCTGAGTCGGGTCGCGATCGACTTGCTGGGCCCGGTTCCGGCCGATGGCGACATGTGGGTCCGCTCGAAAGTCGAGCGTCCGGGTAAGCAGATCGAATTGATCAGCGCCGAAACGCTGGCGCTGGGGCCCGATGGCCGGCCACGGCCGACCGCACGGGCCACCGGGTGGCGGCTGCAGCAAATCGACACCGCAGAACTGACGCACGCCGCAGCGCCGCTGCCGGCCCCACTCAGCGAGGCCCACAGCCGCGATCTCGCGAAAAACTTCGACCGGAACTACGTGCACAGCCTCGATTGGCGCTGGCTGACCAATCCACTGAATGAGGGGCCGGGCGAGTCGTGGATCACGCCGACGGCCAGCCTGGTCAACGGCGAGCCGATGACCCCGTTAGAGCGGCTGTTCGCGGTGGCCGACTGCGCCAATGGGATTGGCTCCAAGATCGACATCACCAAGTGGACGTTCTTGAACAACGACCTCGTCGTGCACGTGCACCGGGTCCCCGACGGCGAGTGGGTCGGCATCCGCGCCGAGACCAACTACGGCCCGGACGGCATCGGGACGACGGTGGGCACGCTGTTCGACGAGACCGGGGCCGTGGGCAGCATTCAACAGTCGGTGCTGGTCCGCCGCCGGCCAGGCTGACCGCGAGAGTGCAACTAGTAACGCATTTCCCGAGATAGGCCGTCGCTGATTGCACTTTCGCGGCGCGACGGAATGACGTCGACGGCCCGCAGGTGCATGTCCGGCGAGCTGATCGCCGCGGCGATCAGGCAGCCGGCGTCAGCCGGTGGAACCGCGCCGCTCGAGCGAACGATCGAGGCCCGTACGCCCGTTCCGACGAATTCGGCGTCCAGACCGCTGACCCACGCCTCGAGCATCCGGTCCGCCCCGACCGGCGACGCCCCGAGCCAGTTCCGGGCCGAGCAGCACGACGTCACCGCGGCCGTTGTCGATCATCGGCGGAACGAGTTGGCCGACAAGGTGTTGCGCACCCGCCCAAGACCTATCAACGACACCGGCGGTGCTGATCAGCACGTCGACCTCACCGACCAGATAGTCGGCGGACTCCAGGAATCGATCGATCGAAGGCGGGTCGGCCAGGTCCAGATAAGCGGCGAACACTGACGCGCCCCCGGACCGAAGCCGGGCCGCGACCTCCTCGCAGATGTGCGGCCGGCGGCTGCCCATCATGACCAGATGCCCGCCCGCCGCCAACCGCGCCGCGGTCGCGCACGCAACGGGCGATGACGCTTCGGTGATGACCACCGCTCTGGCGTGGCTCACCGCAGACGTCCGGCATTTTGGGCTTCCCAGCTAAGCTCGGGTAGTCAGCCACCAGTGGCACGAAAACAGCGTGACACTTCGGCCTAATTTTGTAAAGTTGGGGGTATGGACCAGACGTCGACCATCGAGGGCGACAGCCTCGACGCAGCAGCGGATCCTCGCGGCGACCGCTGAGGTCCTCGGCCGCAACGGCAAGCGCAAGCTCAGCCTGTCTGACGTCGCCGTTCAGGCGGGGGTGTCCAGGCCGACGCTGTATCGCTGGTTCGCCTCCAAAGAAGACCTGCTCTCGGCATTCTCCCAGTACGAGCGGCTCACCTTCGAAAGCGGTATGAGCCGGGCTACGGCCGGACTCAAAGGCACCGACAAGCTCGACGCGGCGCTGCGCTTCATCGTCGACTACCAGCATTCCTATACCGGCGTGCGGATGGTCGACATCGAACCCGAGCACGTCATCACCCAGTTCTCGAACGTCATCCCGCAGATGCGCGACGGTCTGCAGCGGCTGGTACCCGGCCCCAATGCCGCGGTAAAGGCGGCCACTGCGATACGAGTAGCGTTCTCGCACTACATGATTCGCAGCGACGACGCCGAAGAGTTTCTGGCGCAGCTCCGGCACGCGGTCGGAATCAAGGCTCCGGCGGACTGACTCCGCAGGAGATCAGCGAGTCTGGCCAGTCCTATCTTCGAGTCGCCTTCGCGGCGCTTCCTGTGAACGCAGCGTCCGAAGATGGGTCGAAATGGTCGGAGCGGCTCTGGTTTCCGCCGGCCCGTTTGGCCGCGTACATCGCCGTGTCGGCGGCGTTGACTAAATCGTTGATGAGATCCCGCTCGGCAGGGTCGAAGCTGGGCCCAGCGGGGTGCAGACGATGCCGATGCTGGCCGTGATGGGGTAACGGGTAGCGCCGACGGCATTGCGTAGATGTTCGGCGACGTCGTGCAAGTCGTCGGTGTGGTAGATGTCGGCGACGACGAATTCTTCGCCGCCAAAGCGCGCGATAATCGATGTGGGCGGGCAGGCCAGACGGAGAGCACCGGCCACCGCGACCAACGCCTGGTCGCCAGTGGCATGGCCTTGAGTATCGTTGAGGCGCTTGAAGTTATCCAAATCGATCATCGCCGCGACCAAATAACTTGGCTCCGCCCGGCGGCGCAGCAGCAACCCGTAGGTCGATTGATAAAAGGCCCGGCGGATAAACAATCCTGTTAACGCGTCGCGGCTTGATCGCCGTAATTCACTGGCAAGCGCATGGACAAGCCATTGCACCGCCATGGGAAACGCGACATTGAGCACCAAAACAAGCATTAATCCGCAGCCCGCCACGAAGATGTCGTACGAACGGCCAGACGCGCCGCTATCGTCACGGCGGTGGTCATGGCGATCGCGAAGTTAGCGACCATGTATTGCGCGGTGTGAAAGAAAGCAATGTACCCACCAAGCACAGCAAACGCGAAACAACCCAGCAACGCAGCGAGCGGATCGCGTTGCACGAGGCAGGACGCCGTGATGCAGACGCTCCCCGTCAGCGCGAACAGGACCGATTGGCCGCGGGTGGGCCAACGGATCAGCCAGAGCATCGCCACGGTCATGCCGACGCCGCTGGCAACCGGTGCGACGATTTCCGCGACTGGGTAACGCGGCAGGGTCGGCCCCGCCAGCAGGACACCGGGAACAGCGGCCATCGACGCGATCACGGCAGCGATCATGGCCCGCCAGATAAACCGGATACCTCGGGTATTGAGGTACAGACTTAACCAGTCAAACTGGTCGCCTTGACGCCACCACCGCCGAACGGCGTTCACATGCGTCCCTCGCTTCGCTTCAATTTCTTCTGGCACGGCACGGCACGCTTCGGCTGACAGTGTGTCTCATGCTCTCAGATATTGTGCGGCTCAAGAGAATGGTTTGCATTTATTAAGCGTGATTCCTGCCGAGCCTCAGTCGAATAGCACCGCGGCGTTGAGATAGCCGGTCGGGTCGAACGCCGACTTCAACGATCGCATCGCCGCGATATCGGCGGCGTCCCGGGACATGCCGAGGTAGCGACGCTTACGGCTGCCGACCCCGTGCTCGGAGCTGACGTTGCCGCCGCATCCGGCGATCAGATCCATCATCGCGGCGTACAACTCCTTTTCCTGCTCAGCGCTGCAGCGCAACACATTCAGATGCAGGTTGCCCTCACCGATGTGGCCGAACAACACCCCGATGGAGTCGGCTGCGTGCCGCCGCACAAGCGCCTCGGCGTCGCGGGCGAACCCGGCCACCGCGGACAGCGGCAGCGACACATCGAACTTCAGTGGTGGCCCGTACACCCCGACTACCTCGGCCAGTGATTCACGGACCCGCCAAAGCCGTTGCTGCGCGGCATTATCGACACCCACCGCAGGCTCACTCGACCTCTGCACACCCTCCAGCGCATCGGCAAGCCGTGCGGTCTGGTCATGGTCGGCCGCCAACTCCACCAGAAGCAGCCAACGGCCGTGCACCGGCGGGGGTAGGCCCAGATGCTCGTCGGCCAGGGCGGCAGCCGCGCCGTCGATCAACTCCAGCGCCGCGATGCCGTCCAGCTCGCGGAACAGCCGGCCGGCGTCCACCAACGCGCTGAGCTCGTCGAAACCGCAGACGGCGGTGACGCGATGCGCCGGATCCGGGTGCAGGCGCAGGTCAAGTGCAGTGATCACGCCGAGTGTTCCTTCTGCACCGACGAACAGCGACGGCAGGTCGTAGCCGGTGTTGTCCGCCCGCACCTGCGAATGCCGTCGCACCATCGAGCCGTCCGGCAGCGCAACGTCGATCCCGATGACCTGGCTGCCCATGTTCCCGTACCGCACCGTGCGCAACCCGCCGGCGTTGGTCGAGGCCATTCCCCCGACGGTCGCGGTGTCCCGCGCGGCGAGGTCGACACCAAACACCAGACCGGCCGCACCCGCGGCCCGCTGCACCGCGCTCAAGGTCGCCCCGGCCCCGGCCCTGACACGGCGTTCAGTCGTGTCGACATCGCCAACGGCACAGAGCCTTTCGGTGGACAACAACACGTCGTCGTGTTCCGGGACGGTCCCGGCCACTAACGACGTCCGGCCGCCCTGGATGGTCACATGGGCTCCGGCGTCGCGGCATACCCGCAAGACCTCGGCCACTTCGCCGGCCGAACCGGGCCGCACCAGAGCGCTCGCGTGGCCCCGGTAGCGGCCGGTGTGGTCCACGCTGCGGCCCGCCAAGACGTCGGGATCGGTGCTGACGTAATTCGCCCCCACCAGCGACGACACCTGCTGCAGTACATCCGCGGCCATGGCGTCGGTCTACCACACGCCCCGATCGCCGTGCAGGATGAGTGTCATGCAGCGTGAAGATGTCTGGTTCAACTCCGGCAACGACCGGATCAGCGCGTGGCTGTATCGGCCCGACGGTGACGGCTCGGATGCACAGGCACCGCTGTTGGTGATGGCGCACGGGTTGGGAGCGGTTCGCACCATGCGTCTCGACGCGTACGCCGAGCGTTTCGCCGCGGCCGGTTACGCCTGCCTGGTTTTCGACTACCGAAATTTCGGCGACAGTGAGGGCGCACCCCGTCAACTGCTCGACATCCGGATGCAGTTGCAGGACTGGACGGTTGCCGCGGCATTTGCACGCACACTGCCCGGGATCGATCCGCGTCGAATCGGCTTGTGGGGCACGTCTTTCAGCGGCGGCCACGTGATCGCCACCGCTGCTCGGGTGCCGGGTATCGCGGCGGTGGTGGCGCAGTGCCCGTTCACCGACAGCGTCGCATCGCTGGGCGCGATCAACCCGCTGATCAGCGCTCGCCTCACCGCGTTGGCGACCCGCGACCTCGTCACCGCACGCTTCGGCGGCAATCCGGTGATGGTGCCGACCGCCGGACACCCGGGTGACGTCGCGCTGATGACGTCGCCCGACGCTTACCCCGGTTATCTGGCTCTGGTGCCCGACGGCGTAGAGATGCGCAACGAGGTGGCGGCTCGCATCGGTGTGAAGCTGCTGCCCTACCGGCCGGGCCGACTCGCGGCGAAGGTGCCCTGCCCAATCTTGTTCTGCATCTGCGAGTCCGACACGGTCGCGCCGCCCGGACCGACCCGCCGCTATGCGGCGACGGCGCCCCGTGGCGAGGTGAAGCTCTATCCGGAAGGGCATTTCGAGATTTATGTCGGCGACGCATTCGAGCGCGTAATCGCCGACCAACTCGAGTTCCTGGGCCGAGTGTTACCTACGTCCGGCGACGACGCAGCGCGCGCAGCGCGATGAGGAGGAGCAGGACAATCAGGGTCACCGGATGACGCTGACGCCGCCGTCGACCGGAATCACCGCGCCGGTGATGTAGCTGCTGGCCCGGCTGGCGAGAAAGACCGCGATGCCCGCCATGTCGTCGGGCTGCCCGATCCGGCCCAGTGGAAAGCCCGCGCCCACCGCGTCCGAGCCGGCCGCTAACAGTTCTTTGGTCATCCGGGATTCGAAGAGCCCGGGCGCGATCGCGTTGACCAGAATCCGCGGCGCCAATTCTCCGGCGAGGTGCTGGGTCAGCATGTGCACAGCGGCCTTGCTGGCGCTGTAAGAGAAGTTGTCCCGGCCGCGTCCCGGCGGAACGATCCCATCGATGCTGCCGGTGTTGATGACGCGGGCCGGATCGCCGTCGCTCGCTCCGGCGGTGAGCATCGGCACCAGCGCGCGGGTCAGCAGGAAGACGCCCTTGACGTTGACGTTCATCACCTTGTCGAAGCCGGACTCGGGAAACTCGCCCAGCGGCGCTCCCCAGGCGGCGCCGGCGTTGTTGAACAGCGCGTGGACGGCGTCCTCTCGCCCGGAGAGCTCAGCGACCAACGCGTCGACCCCGTCGGCCGTGCCGAGGTCGGCCGGAATCGCCTGCACCGGCCCGTGGGCGGACAGTTCGGCGACGGCGGAGTCCAACTCGGCCTTTTTGCGGCTGGACAGGTACACCGTCGCGCCGGCCTGCAGCAGTCCGCGGGCGATCATCAGCCCGATGCCGCGGCCGCCGCCGGTGACGACGGCGACCTTGCCGTCGAGGCGAAACAGGTCTGTCATGGCGCGACGATCTGCGCTTTGGCTGTCCCGAGCGGGGACTGGACCCGGACCGCCTCGTCGCGAATCAGGCCACGCAGCAGCGCGGTACTGAATTCGGCGGCGATCTCCTTGGCGCTGCGCCGTCCGCTCGGCCGCAGCCAGCGGTAGGCACCCAGCGTCATCCCGATGTAGCCGAGGGCCAGGACGTGTGAGTCGCTTTCGTAGAACTCGCCGCTGGCGATGCCGCGGTCGATGAGCCCGTGCACGTGCTCGTAGACCTGGGTCTCCTTCTCGCGGACCGCGGCGACCTGCTCCTCGGTGAACCACTCGGTGATGTAGGGCTGCTCTTGGAAGTAGACCGCGGCGCCTTCGGGGTTGGCGGCAATCTGGTTCAGCAGCCGCACGGTGTACTGGTAGAGCGCCTCGCGGGCCGACATCGTCGGATCGTCGTGCACGGCGGCCAGGGTCCGCTCGGCGGCCTGCTGGTAGATGTCGTAGAGGATCAGCGACTTGCTGGCGTAATAGTGGTAGACGGTGGCCTTGTTCAGGCCCACCACGTCGGCGACGTCGTCCATCCGGGTGCCGTGATAACCGCGCGCGGCGAACAACTTGGTGGCCACAACCAGCAGCTCCTCGCGGCGGGTGAGCCCGTTCTCGGATGGCATGTCTACTCGCTATCAGCAGTCCGGGGGCCGCCCGGAGTCAATCAACTAGTTGGGTAGTCTAGGCAACACGACAGTTCACTGTTGCGCGCTGCCCGTCGGGACTAGACTTCGGCATGAAGCGCGAGCCGACTCGAGAGGTAGTCAGATGCAACCGGATCCTGATCCCAGCTACGACTTTTCCGACGAACTCGAGTTCTACTTCAAATACCTACCGTGGGGCCTGCGTGGCGTCACCGACGGCCAGGGCTACCCGCCGCCGGCGTACCCGCCCGTTTAAGCCGCTCACACCCCTCGAGATCGACGCCAGCGCGAACTTTTGCGAGTGAGCGCATCGCCAGCGTCGATCTCGATGTGCGTTCAGGCGCTTAGAGCGCCTTTAGCTCCTCAGCCACCTCGGACACCGATTTCTTCGCGTCGCCGAACAACATTGACGTCTGCGGCAGGAAGAACAGCGGATTCTCGATGCCGGCGTATCCAGATGACATCGAACGCTTGAGCACGATCACCGACCGCGACTCGTCGACATTGAGGATCGGCATGCCGTAGATAGGCGAGCCCGAGTCGTTGCGGGCAGCTGGGTTCGTGACGTCGTTGGCCCCGATCACGACGGTGACGTCAGTGCGGCCGAACTCGCCGTTGACGTCGTCCATCTCCTTCATGGCGTCGTAGTCGACGTCGGCCTCGGCCAGCAGCACGTTCATGTGACCGGGCATGCGGCCGGCCACCGGGTGAATGGCGTACTTGACCTCTACGCCCTTCTCCTCCAGCAGGCTGGCCATCTCCTTGACGGCGTGCTGCGCCTGCGCGACCGCCAGCCCATAGCCGGGCACCACGATCACCTGGTTGGCGTAGGCCATCTGAATCGCCACGTCGGCGGCCGAGGTTGCCCTGACGGTGCCCTGCTCTCCGCCCGCGGCACCGCCCGCGCTGTCGGCGCCACCGAACGAGCCGAAAATAATCGCGGGAATCGACCTGTTCATCGCGACCGCCATCAGGTTGGTCAGGATCGAACCCGAAGCACCGACAATCATGCCCGCGACGATCATCGCGGTGTTGTTCAGCGCCAAACCCGCTGCGGCTGCTGACAATCCGGTCATCGCGTTCAGCAGCGAGATCACCACCGGCATGTCGGCGCCGCCGATCGGGAACACGACGAACAGGCCCATCACGCCGGCGAAGACCAGCACCAGCACGATCCACCAGACCGGCATTCCTGGGTTCAACCCGAGATAGACCGCGACACCGATCGCGCCGAACAGCAGCACGAAGTTGGAGAACTGGAACAGCTTGGCCGATGCCACCAGCCGCTTTTCCACGTTCTTGGGAATCGACTCCTGCAGCTTCAGGAACGCCACCAGCGAACCCCAGAAGGACACCGAGCCGATGACCGCCGCGAACAGCGACCCGACCACCAGCGCGACGGTGGGGGACTGGTCAGGCCTGAAAACCGAAAAGCCCTTGGTATTAATGAATTCCGACCACGCTATCAGTGCGACGGTACCGCCGCCGACGCCGTTGAACAGCGCCACCAGCTGCGGCATTGCCGTCATCTTGGTCTTCTTGGCGGGTGGCACGCCCAGCACCACGCCGATCGACAGGCCCGCAGCGATCATGATCCAGTTGATCGGCGCGGTGTCGCGCACCTTTATCAGCGTCGCGACCACCGCGACGCCCATGCCGACCGCAGCGATCCAGTTGCCGCGCACCGCGGTCTTCGGGCCGGTCAGGCCGGACAGACCGAAGATGAACAGCGCGAACGCGGCGATGTACAGGACGTTCACGCCGTAGTTGACGGTCTCGGTGCTCACTTGACAGCCCCCTTCGCGCCGACTGCCTTATCGTCCGCGGTCTTGCGCGACTTGAACATGCCCAGCATCCGGTCGGTTACCAGGAAGCCACCGATCACGTTCAGAGTGCCGAAGATCAGGGCGACGAACGCGATGGCCCGCACGCCCCAGCTGGCATCGGCGGGCAGCTCACCCAGCACCAGCAGCGCGCCCAGGACCACGATGCCGTGAATAGCGTTGGTGCCCGACATCAACGGGGTGTGCAAGGTGTTGGGCACCTTGGAAATGACCGCGAAGCCGACGAACCCGGCAAGCACCAGGATCGCCAGGTTGGCCAGTAGCTGGTCGTACATCTACGCGTCCTCTTCCGTCTGACTCGCCTGATTGCGCCGCTCCTCAGCACTGGCACCGCTACTGCGGTGCACGGCTCCGTCACCGGCGCGCGTCACACACGAGCCGGCAACGACCTCGTCCTCGAAATCCGGCGCCAATTTGCCGTCGGTTATCAATAGGTCGAGCAGCGCGATGATGTTCTTGCTGTAGAGCTCGCTGGCGTGCTCGGGCATCGTGGCCGGCAGGTTCAGCGGCGAGGCGATCGTGACGTCGTGCTTGACGACGGTCTGACCCGGTTCGGTGAGCTCGCAGTTACCGCCGGTCTCACCGGCCAGGTCGACGACGACGCTGCCGGGCTTCATCGCCTCGACGGCGGCGGCGGTCACCAGTCGCGGTGCGGGACGGCCCGGAACCAGCGCGGTGGTTATGACGACGTCGAATCCGGCGATCGCGTCTTCGAGCGCCTTCTGCTGCTGCGCGCGCTCCTCGTCGGTGAGCTCACGGGCATACCCGCCCTCACCGGCGGCGGCCAAGTCTTTGTCACCGAGTGACAACCACTGCGCACCCACCGAGCGCACCTGATCGGCCACCTCGGGGCGAACGTCGTAGCCGGTGGTTTTCCCGCCGAGGCGCTTCGCCGTCGCCAGCGCCTGCAGACCGGCCACACCGACGCCG
Source organism: uncultured Actinomycetota bacterium (assembly GCA_963755805.1). GTDB lineage: Bacteria > Actinomycetota > Actinomycetes > Mycobacteriales > Mycobacteriaceae > Mycobacterium. The sequence goes on along the minus strand of CAVWLG010000035.1, from coordinate 65,819 downwards.
AGCACCAGCACGGTCGCCGGCTTCACGGTGCCCGCCGCGGTGGTCAGCATCGGGAAGAACCGGGTCGATTCCGAGGCGGCGAGCACTACGGCCTTGTACCCGGCGACATTGCCCTGCGACGACAACGCGTCCATCGCCTGCGCCCGGGAGATACGCGGGACTGCCTCGAGTGCGAACGCCTGCACCCCGGCTTCCTTGAGCGCGCCGATCGCGTTGTCGGCGTTGCGGGGGGCGAGGAAGCCGATCAGGGTCTGCCCGCTGTGCAGTTTCGCGACCTCGTCAGCGGTCGGCGGTGCGACCTTGATGACGATGTCAGCGGCCCAGGCGTCGCCGATCGTGGCGCCGGCCTCGGTGTACAGCTCGTCAGGAAGCAGTGCGCGCTCACCGGCGCCCGCTTGCACGACGACCGCTACGCCGCTCTTCACCAGTGGCGCGATTACCTTAGGCACCAGCGCGACCCGCCGCTCGTCGGCTCCCGACTCGGCGACCACGCCGACCGTCGTCTGCGTTTCTGTCATGGCGTCCGCATCTACTTCCTGTACTCCCTACTCGTCGGTAGATCGGCACCAACCCTAACCTGATGCTCCGGCTCCTCCTCCCGCCGCTCCACGGCGGGCATCGTCGCCAGAGGCCGGTGTCTTCAGCAGCTCACCAAAGCGGGAAGTCCTGCCCGTACTCCTCCGTTGCCCGCGGCCCGAAGTAGCGGCGCTGGGACTCCTCGATCGCGACGTCGTTGATGCTGGCTTCGCGCCGAGCCATCAGACCGGCCTGCGTCGAACTCCCATAATTCGTTTCCGTAGCTACGCCACCACTGGCCCGAGGAGTCGCGGCTTTCGTATTGAAAGCGCACGGCGATGTGGTTGTCGTGAAAGCTCCACAGGCCTTTGCGCAGGACGTAGTCGTGCTCGCGCTGCCATTTGCGGGTCAGAAAGGCCACGATCTCGTCGCGGCCGACGACGTGCTCACCGCGATTTCGCCATTGCGAGTCGACGGTATAGGCGCGGCTGACACGTTCGGGGTCACGGGTGTTCCAGGCGTCCTCGGCGGCTTGGACTTTCTCGATGGCCGTCGCCAATGTGAACGGTGGAAGCGGCGGCAGGATGTCGGTCATGGCCCTCATCCTGCGCCCCCGGTGTGGGCCCGGCGCGGGTGGCTTATCGTGACGGTCATGGACTTCGCGATGTCAGCCAAAGCCAGTGACTACCACAAGCGACTGAGCGAGTTCATCACCGATTACGTCTTCCCCGCCGAGGCCGAGTACGACAAGTACCGCGAAGAAGTCGGTCCGAAGGATCACACCGTTCCGCCGGTCATCGAGGAACTGAAGATCAAGGCCAAGGCCGCCGGGCTGTGGAACCTGTTCCTGCCGTCGGAATCTGGTCTGACCAACCTGGAGTACGCGCCGCTCGCCGAGCTGACCGGGTGGAGTCTGGAGATCGCGCCGGAGGCGATCAACTGTGCGGCGCCGGACACCGGCAACATGGAAACCCTGCACCTGTTCGCCACCGAAGAACAGAGCAAGAAGTGGCTCGAGCCGTTGCTGGACGGCGAGATCCGCAGCGGCTTCTCGATGACCGAGCCCGCCGTCGCGAGCAGCGACGCCCGCAACATCGAGACCTCGATCGTCCGCGACGGCGCCGACTACGTCATCAATGGCCGCAAGTGGTGGACGTCGGGGGCAGCCGACCCGCGCTGCAAGATCCTGATCGTGATGGGCCGCACCAACCCTGAGGCGGCCAGCCACCAGCAGCAGTCGATGGTCCTGGTGCCGATCGACACGCCAGGCGTGACGGTGGTCCGTTCGACCACGGTGTTCGGTTATCAGGACCAGCCCGGCCACTGCGAAATCATCTACGACAACGTCCGGGTACCGGTCACCAACTTGCTCGGGGAAGAAGGCGGCGGCTTCGCGATCGCGCAGGCCCGACTCGGCCCCGGCCGCATTCACCACTGCATGCGTGCGCTGGGCGGCGCGGAGCGTGCGCTGGCGCTGATGGTCCACCGAGCCAACACCCGGATCGCGTTCGGCCGGCCGCTGGCTGACCAAGGTCTGGTCCAGCAGGCAATCGCCCAGTCGCGCAACGAGATCGACCAGGCCCGGCTGCTCTGCGAAAAGGCGGCCTGGACGATCGACCAGCATGGCAACCGGGCGGCCCACCTGCTGGTGTCCCAGATCAAAGCGGTGGCCCCGCAGATGGCGGGCAACGTCATCGACCGCGCGATCCAGGTGCACGGGGCGGCCGGCGTCAGCGAGGACACGGTGCTCGCTCGGATGTACGCGTGGCAGCGTGCGATGCGGATCTTCGACGGACCCGACGAGGTGCACATGCGTTCCATCGCGCGCGCCGAGATCGGCCGGGAGAAAAGCGCTTTCGCTGCGGCGGTCACCTAAGTGGCGACCGGCCTACGAGATCTACAGGGAGCCTGGAACTTTCGCGACGTCGCCGACACTACCGGCGTGCTGCGACCGGGCCGGCTGTTTCGGTCTGGCGAGCTGAGCGAGCTGGCCGACGAGGGCCGAGACGAGTTGCGCCGCTTGGGCATCACCGACGTCGCCGATTTGCGTTCCCGCAGTGAGGTGCTGCGGCACGGGCCGGGCCTGGTACCCGAAGGCGTGAACATTCATCTGTTACCCATCCCGGATCTCCCACCCGACGATGCCAACCCGAACGGCGAGGCCCCGCACGAGCACGCGTTCAAGCGACTGTTCGAGGAAAAACCGGACGGCGAATCGATCAGCGACGCCGCGACCCGCTACATGACCGAGGAATACAGCCGCTTCCCCACTTACCCCGGCGCCCGCGAGGCGGTGCACCGCCTCGTGACACTGTTGGCCGACGGCCGCACGGTGCTGGCCCATTGCTTCGCCGGCAAGGACCGCACCGGGTTCACGGTGGCGCTGGCGCTGGAGGCCGCCGGTGTCGAGCGCGACGCGATCGTGACGGACTTCCTGACCAGCAACCACGCTGTGCCGTTTTTGCGCGAGCGCATCTTGAACACCATCCGGCAGCGGGCCGACATCGACATGACACCCGAACAGCTCTCGACCACCGAGGCGCGGCTGTCCGAAGAGGTGCTCGGCGTTCGCGCGGAATACCTCGACGCCGCGCGGCGGACCATCGACGACGAGTTCGGTTCCCTCGACGGCTACTTCCGCAACGCGGGCGTCACCGAAGCCGACGTCCGCCGGCTGCGCGACGCGCTGCTGGGCTGAGCAGGCCGCCGCAGTAACACTGGCACCAGCAGGCCTGCGTTGATATCGCCCGTGCGCTCGTTTCGAAAATGCAACATCACCCCAGCCAGTGACCGCTGGGGCTTTTGAGGCCCCTGATACAGGTCCGATATGTTGGACGCGAAACTTAATTTTCGCCAACGAAAACCTGTGTATTTCTCAGACATTTGCGTTCAATAGGCGTAGACATATGCCTAATACTTGCGCCGCTGGAGCCGCATCGTGCCCTGGCGACCGTCCCACAGTCCGAAAGGTCGCACAATGTCTGGTCGCACGCTTCGTCTCATGGGCCTGGGTATGGTCGCCACCGCCGGTGCCGGCTTCCTCAGCCTGGCCGCGATGATGAACACCGGTTACGCCCACGCCGACGGACATTGGCCTGGTCCTGGGCGGCAGCGGCACTCCGATTCCGGGCGAGCTTTACGTGGAGTCCGCCGCCGGGCATTACTTCCCGCACTTTGGCGAGGGAATCTCGTGGTATCAGCCGACTCCCGACAGTCCTATCTTCGGCGATGGCCTCTACACCCCGGAGGGCCTATACCCGCTGACCGGCGTGCACACCTTGCCGCTGAACTACCCGTCCGGACGCCACCGGCTTCCCGACCCAAGACACCTCGGTGGGCCAGGGCGCGACCATCCTGGCCAACACGATCGAGTCGGAAATCGCCGGTGACAACGCCGGGAACACCGTGACGGTGTTCGGTTACTCCCAGAGCTCCATGATCTCCAGCATCGTCGATGCAGCAGCTGACGGATGACGCGCATCGCCAAGACCGACGTGAACTTCTTCCTGGTCGGCGACCCGAGCGCTCCCGACGGTGGATTGCTCTCGCGCTTTGACGGCTTCACCGACACATCGGGCATCGCCCACTCCCTGGAGCTGAATCTGCCGAGCTTGGGCGTGTCGTTCGACGGCGCCACCCCGGCCAGTGATTTTCCGACCAACATCTACTCGATCGAGTACGACGGCTTCACCGACTTCCCGAAGTACCCGATCAACTTCCTGGCCGACCTGAATGCGTTCCTGGGCATCGAGACGATCCACGGCACCTACCTGAACGGCGGTGACGGAACCGGGGGACTCGGAACCGGCCCGTCGCTGGGCGACATCGGCCACGCGACACCGCTACCCGTCTCGGGCGCGGACGTCAACACCAACTACTTCATGATCACCACGCTCGATGGGGGGGACGTCACCGCGGGACATGAAGTCGTCGCGCCGTTGGTCGCGCTGCTGCCGGCGCCGCTGCAAGCGTTGCTGGGACCTGACCTGACCTACCTGATCAACCTCGGCTACGGCGATGGATCGCAGGGCTGGTCGGATGGTCCGGCCGACGTGAACACCCCGTTCGGGCTGTTCCCCGACGTCAGCCTCTCCGACGTGTTCAACCACCTGGCCGCGGACACCCAGACGGGCATCACGAACTTCGAGGCCTACCTCGCCGACCCCACCACGATGGCAATGTCGACGCTCGACTCGGCATCATCGGCAGCGAACTTCACCGAGTTCTTGTCGGCGCTGGCGACTGACCCGACGGCGACGATCACCGACTTCGTCAACGCGCTCACGACCGCGTCCTCGGCGGCGTACTCCACGCTGCTGCCGACGGCCGACATCATCAACGCGCTGGTGACCAGCATGCCCGCCTACGACCTGTCGCTGTTCACGGCGAACATCGCGACGGGCGACTTCGCCGACGCGTTCGGCCTGCCGCTCGCGGCGGACACCGCGTTGTTCACTCTGGCTGGGGGCTTCGAGGTCGAGGTCCTGCAAAGCGCAGCCACCGAGATCACCAACGCCTTCTCGGGTCTGTTCTAGACACCCGGAAGGAGAAAGGCGCCGCAACCAGCGAGGGGGCGGCGCCTTTCTCTATTCCAGAAGCCTCTAGGGCTCCAGCACGACCTTGCCGAACACCCCGCCATCGGCGAGGGACTGCAGCGCGTCACGTCCCTGCGATAGCGGATACCGTTGCGGTGGTGGCGGTTTCAACCCGGCCGCCACCAGCTGATTGAGGCCGAAGGAGAACAGCGCCGCCGAGCCGGGTACCTGATGCAGGTACTCGCCCCACGCGACACCGAGCACGCCGGCGTTGCGCAGCAGGAGCCGGTTGACCTTGACCGTCGGGATAGTGCCGGCAGCGAATCCGATCACCAGCAGCTTGCCGTCGATGGCCAGCACCCGGACGGCGTCGTCGAAGGCCTGGCCGCCGACCGGATCGACCACGATGTCCACGCCGCGACCGTCGGTGTGCTCGCGGACCGCCTGAGCCCAGCCGTCGGCCAGCGGTAGCACCACGTCGGCGCCCAACGACTCGACGAATTCCGTTGCAGCCGTGCGGTGTACCACGGCGATGACCTTGCTCGCGCCCATCGCTTTAGCCACCTGAATGGCTGCCGTGCCCACCCCACCGGCCGAACCCAGAACCAGAACGCTCTCGCCCTGCCGCATGGCGGCCCGGCGGGCCAGCGCGAAATACATCGTGTTGTAGTTCACCAGCAGCGACACCGCTTCGGCGTCATCGAGCTCGGCGGGGCTGCGGGTCACATTAGCCAGCGGGGCGAGCACCTGCTCGGCGTACCCGCCCAGGATGCCGAACGCCGAAACCCGGTCACCGACTACGAATTCGGAGTCCTCGGGCGCCCAGTCGACCACCCCCGCGGCTTCCATGCCCGGGATGAACGGCGGCGGGAGCTTGAGCTGGTACTCGCCTTTGCTCAGCAGCAGATCCGGAAAGCACACCCCGGCGGCACGAACGTTGATGACAAGCACGTCGTCGTTGCCGGCGACGTCGTGGACATCGGTGTAAATAAGACCGTCCGGGCCCGAAAGCTCTTGTACGACGCAAGCTTTCATCCGACGTCGATCAGCGGATCGAGAAGTTGGCCGCCTCAGCCGCGGACAGGTCGTCGATCTCGCCCCAGTGTGAGGCAATGTCGTCGACCGACGGCGGGGTCTTGAAGGTGACGCCCTCGTTCTGGAACAGTGCGGCGCGCTGCACCTTGCCCCCGCCGACGATGAAGACCGACCCAGTGTCGGGCACTTCTTCGGTGACCAGGTAGGCCACCACCGGCGCAACGAATTCCGGTGTCAGGTTCTTCAGCACCTCGGGCGGCAGGATGTCCTCGGTCATCCGGGTGGCGGCGATCGGCGCCAGCGCATTGGCCTTGATGTTGTACTTCGCGCCTTCCTGGGCGAGCGTGTTGATCAAGCCGACCAGGCCCAGCTTGGCCGCGCCGTAGTTGGCCTGGCCGAAGTTGCCGAACAGTCCGCTGGTGGAAGTGGCGACGAGCACGCGGCCGTAGCTCTGCTCGCGGAAGTGCGGCCACGCGGCGCGGATGACGTTGTAGCCGCCGTAGAGGTGCACCTTGAGTACGGAATCCCAGTTCTCGAACGTCATCTTGTGGAACGTGCCGTCACGCAGGATGCCCGCGTTGCTCACAATGCCGTCGATCTTGCCGAACTCGTCGAGCGCGGTCTTGATGATGTTCTCGGCGCCCTCGGCCTCGGCCACGCTGTCGTAGTTGGCAACCGCACGACCGCCGGCGTCTTTGATCTCCTTGACGACATCGTCGGCCATGTTGTGTCCGGCACCGGTGCCGTCACGAGAGCCACCGAGGTCGTTGACCACGACGCTCGCGCCTTCTTTGGCGAGGGTCAGCGCGTACTCGCGACCCAGACCACCACCGGCTCCGGTGACGACGACAACGCGATCCTGCACTCCGGGCATGAAAAATTCCTATCTCTCGATCGTCAGTGACCAACAGTGTGAAAACGAGCCGGCAGAGTCAGAACAGCCGGCGTGCCAACTTCCAAGCCTTTTCTGTATACGGCGGGTAGATGAAGCTGGCGATGTCGGGGCGGGTCGGCTTGCTCAGCACCGACTTGCGGTGGCTGAATTCCTCGAACCCGAACTTGCCGTGGTAGGCACCCAGGCCGGACGGACCGACGCCACCGAAGGGCAGCTTGTGGGTGGCGAAGTGGAACAGCAGATGGTTGACCACCATGCCGCCCGCCGGCACTTCCTTGATCACCCGCTCCCGGACGGCCTTGGCCTTGGTGAACAGGTAGGCGGCCAAGGGCTTGGGCCGCGAGTTCACGAATGCGATTGCCTCATCGAGGTTTTGAACGGTCAGCACCGGGAGGATCGGGCCGAAGATCTCGTCGGTCATCAGCGGCTCGTCGACTGCGGGGTCCACCACCACGGTCGGCTGGATGTTCAGCTTCGACGAGTCCGAGCCACCACCGATGGCGACCCGACCCTGCGTCGCGGCGAGTGCGGCGGTCAGCCGGTTGAAGTGCCGCTCGTTGACGATTCGCTTACCGCCGCTTGCGTTCTCCGCCTCGAAGCTGGTGACCGCCTTCTGGATCTCGTCGACCAGCTGGTCGCGGATCGGCGCCTCGGCCAGGACGTAGTCGGGCGCAATGCAAATCTGGCCGGAGTTGATCAGCTTGGTCCAGGCGATGCGCTTGGCGGCAACCTTGATGTCCGCGTCTTTTGAAACGATGACCGGGCTCTTGCCGCCGAGTTCGAGGGTCACCGGGGTCAGGTGCGCCGCCGCGCCTTCGTAGACCTTGCGACCGATCTCGGTGCCGCCGGTGAACAGCAGATGGTCGAAGCCCTGAGCGATGAGCTCCTGGCTGACGTCGCCGTCGCCCTCGATCACGGCGATCGCGTCGTTGTCGAGGTAGCGCGGGACCAACTCGGCCATCAGCGCCGACGACGCGGGTGCCACCTCAGAAGGCTTGAGTACCAATGTGTTGCCCGCGGCGATCGCGCCCACCGCGGGACCCAGGGTCAGCGCGAAGGGAAAGTTCCAGGCCCCGATGATCAGCACGGTGCCGTACGGCTCGTACTCGACCCAGCCGCGGCCGGGCAGCTGCGACATCTCGAGCCGATGGTGGCGGCGCTTGGCCCACTTGCCCACGTTCTTCGCCGCGTACGCGGCCTCCCCGCTGGTGCTGGCGACATCGGCGAGCCAGGCCTCAAACGGCGACCGCCCGAGGTCCTTCTCGAGTGCGTCGGCGATCTTGGCCTCGTTCTCGACCATCAGTTGCTTGAGGGCGTGCAATTGCTCTTTACGCCACTGGAGACTGCGGGTGCGACCGGTCGCGAATGTCTGGCGCAACCGCGCGACCGTCTGCGCGACGTCGGAGCCGGAAGCCGGGGCCGCGGGCGCGGCCGGAGCAGTGATTTCGGTCGTCATGGGGATCCCTTCCTCGACCGGCGAAATCCCAATCCTAATCAACCACCCGGTTGGGCAACAGGTGCCCTCGGCTATCGCCGTTTCGTGCGTACGTGACAGCTCAGACGCGTTCGGCGGTCACGAACTGCGAGAACGCATCCTTATCGTCACCCGACGGCACGCTCTCGACCCAGCGGTCCAGCCGGCGCATCTCATCGCCGGAGTTCTGCGCGGTGGCCCGCCAGCCATGGTCGTTGAGCCACGTCGCGACGTCGGCGCGATCGTCATCGCGGTAGATCAGGTCCTGGATGTCGAGGTTGCGCTCGATGCCGAGCTTGGCGGCCACCCGATCGAGGCGCTCCCGCATCTCCTGCCGACGGTCATCGGCATGGTTGGCCGCAGTTTCGGCGGCGATCCGGCTGCCCAGCGCGCTCAACTCGCTGATCTGCGTGAACAGCCGGTCCTGGGCGTCTGCGGGCAAGTACATCAGCAGCCCCTCCGCCAGCCAGGCGGTCGGCGCCTTCGGGTCGAAGCCTGCCGCGATCAGCGCTGTCGGCCAGTCCTGACGCAGGTCGATCGCCACCTCGTGGCGGTCCGCTGACGGTGTCGCGCCGTGGGCCTCGAGCGTCGCCGCCTTGTACTCCAACACCTTGGGCTGGTCGATCTCGTAGACCGAGGTGCCGGCCGGCCAGTCCAGCCGGTAAGCCCGCGAATCCAGGCCGGAGGCCAAGATCACCACCTGGCGGATTCCGGCGGCCACCGCACTGGCGAAGTGGGCGTCGAAGAAGTGCGTGCGCACCGCCTGATAGCCGCGCATGTGCTCGAAGATCGCCGCGGCCTCGGCGTCGATCGACGCCACCTGGTCGAGCAACGAGCTGTCCAGCATCTTTTCCCACACCCCGGTGCCGGCCTCACTGACCAGAACCCTCGCGTACGGGTCGCGGATCAGCGGGTCGGGCCGGTCGGTCTCGGCGGCGCGGGCTGCGGCCACCATCACCGCGGTAGTGCCCACACTTGTGGCGATGTCCCACGTGTCGTCATGGCTACGCAAGCTACTCATCGCGCTCCTGCTTTCTGCGAAAGTGGTTGATTATCAAGCAGTCACGCCGAGCTCGGCGCTCAACAGCTTGGTGGTGAAGGCTTCGTCGGCCAGATCGGCGGGAATCGCCCGGCCCAGTCGCGCCATCTCGTCGGCGTTGCTGACCGCTGTCACGTGCCAGCCGTGCTCGGTCAGCCAATCCGCGGCGTCAACCCGGTCGCTTTCCTGATAGGTCAGGGTCTCGACGTTGATGTCCAGGCCGAGGCGTTGGCGCATCCGGTCGAAACGCGCCCGCCGCGCGACGCGTCGCGCTTCGTTGTCGGCCGTACCGAGACTGAACGCTTCGACGGCCACCCGACTGCCCGGTGCGCTCAGCCCGGTCACGATCTCGAACAGCCGGTCCTGGGCTTCGGCCGGCAGATACGGCAGCAGGCCCTCGGCCAGCCACGCGGTCGGTTGGCTGGAGTCGAAGCCGGCGGCCGTCAACGCGGCTGCCCAGTCGTCCCGGAGGTCGACCTGCACGGTCCGTCGCTCAGCCGTCGGCGCTGCGCCGGCCGACTCCAACGTGGTCGTCTTGTAGGCAACGACCTGCGGCTGGTCGATCTCGTAGACCGCGGTGCCGGCGGGCCACTTCAGCCGGAAAGCCCGTGAATCCAGGCCGGCGGCCAAGATGACCACCTGCCGGATACCAGCGGCGACGGCGTCAGCGAAGTAGGAGTCGAAATAGTGCGTTCGCACCGCCTGGTAGTCGATGGCCAGTCGGTGCGCCCGGCGACCGTGATCGTCGTCGCCGATCCACTCCAACGAACTGGCCAGCCGCTCCCACGGCCGCCCGGCGGTGGAAACCAGCAGGTAGGCGAACTGGTCGCGGATCAGGGGGTCGTCCGATCCTGTCTCGACGGCGCGGGCCGCAGCAACGCTCAAAGCGGTGGCGCCCACGCTTTCGGTGATATCCCAGCTGTCGCCTTCGGAACGGATAGAGGTCGCCTTGTGTGCACCAGTCATAGCGCCACTGATACTACCTAATAACTTAGACAATCTATATGGTTGTGTGCGCTACATCACTGCACTTGATCGGACGGCGGAGTCAGGCTGCGGGCCAGCAGCAGTTTCAATTGATCGGTGATGGCATCGAATTCGTCACGGCTGGCCACAAAGCCCGCGTAGAACCCGACGCCCAGCAACACCGCCAGCAGCATCTCAGTGAGCGCCGCGGCGTCGGTGTCCGGGTCCAGTTCGCCGCTCTGAATACCGTCGTTGATCGCCCACCGCAGGAACGCCCGGGTCGTGCTGACCGAATCAGCGCCAGGTCGGCTCAATTCGGGGTGACGTTGCGACTCCAACGTCGCGGCAATCAAAAACGCCGACGCCGCGCGATTCTCGAGTTCCGCCTCGCTGGCTCCCTCGATGAACGCCGACACCCGGGCGGTCAGGGTCGTCTCGCTCTGCGCCCGCCGGGTACTCGAGGCGACCACGGCGTTGTTGGTCTCTTCGAGCACCTGCCAGTACAGAACGCGCTTGTTTGCGAAGTAGTGGTTGATCGCGGGCCGGGTCAGGTCTGCCCGGATCGCGATCGCCTGAAAAGTGGCCGCGTCATATCCACGTTCGCTGAACACCTCGCGGGCGGCACGCAGGATGCGCTTACGCGTCTCCGCCGCCTTTGCTGCTGGGGGGCGACCCGGCCCCCGGCTCGCGGGCTGCACCACATCGTCGATTGTGCCATAGCTCACACCTGCGGCTGCCACATAATTGACATCCCTGTTTGCCAGCCAGACCTAGCTCGAGTGGTGGGGCATCAACGCGCCGGGTGGCACGCTGCCGAATTTGCCGGCCTGGAAGTCCTCGACCGCCTGCATCACCTCGGCCTTGGTGTTCATCACGAACGGGCCGTAGTGGAACACCGGCTCGCGGATCGGCTGCCCGCCCAGAATCAGCACCTCGAGCGCCGGAACCCGCGACTCCTGCGACGGTGCGGCGTCGACGGTGATTCGGTCGCCGGGGCCCAACATCGCCAGCTGACCCTGCTGCACCGGGTGCGAGACCGGTCCCACCGAGCCACGCCCGGCCAGCACGTATACCAGCGCGTTGTAGTCGCGGTTCCACGGTATGTTCAGCCGCGCCCCGGGTTGAATCGTCGCGTGCGCCATCGTGATTGGCGTGTGCGTGACGCCCGGCCCGTGGTGGCCGTCGACCTCGCCGGCGATGACGCGGATCAGCGCGCCGCCGTCGTCGGACGACAACAGTGCGACGTCGTTGCCCTCGATCGCCTGGTATCGCGGTGTGGCGAACTTGTCCTTTTTCGGCAGGTTCACCCAGAGCTGGACGCCGTGGAACATCCCGCCGCTTTCGACCAACTCGGCGGGTGGCGTTTCGATGTGCAGGATGCCCGCTCCCGCGGTCATCCACTGGGTCGCGCCGTCGGCGATCAGCCCGCCGCCGCCGTACGAGTCCTGATGCGCGAAGCGGCCGTCGATCATGTAGGTGACCGTCTCGAACCCGCGGTGCGGGTGCCAGTCGGTTCCCCGGGGTTCGCCGGGCTGGTATTCCACCTCGCCCATCTGGTCCATGTGGACAAACGGGTCCAGCGCGGCGCTGCTCACCCCGGCGAACGCGCGGACCACCGGAAATCCTTCGCCCTCGTGGCCGCGCGGCCCGGTGGTGATGGATCGGACCGGACGTTCGGTCTCGACGGGACCTGCAGCGGACACCCGCGGCAAGGTCAATGTGTCAGCGGTGATGGCGGGCATCTCGGGCCTCCTGTATTCGGATACCCGGTATAACCGGACTACGGTCCGATTATTCCACCGCCGTCGCCCCCGCGGCTCAGCTCTAGGCGTTGGCGGACTTCGCCGCCCCCTTTTCGGAGGACGAGCCCTCGTGAGTCAATCCTCCGCCGGCATTCTCCAGGTGCGCTCGGACGAACCACTGGAACTTCTCCAGCTCGGCGGCGTGGTCGATCAGGATGTCCTGGGTGACCGGATCGAGTTTTTCGGTTTCGCTGATGCCTTTGCGGGTGTCTTCGATGACGCCGTTGTAGACCAGGTCGAGCGCTGCCAGGTGCGCCGGCACGGTGTCGCGGCCCACCGAGTAGTCGTCCCAGGTGCGGTCTTTCAGAATCGCGCCCGGCGTCCCCTGCGGCGAGGCACCTAGCGTGGCGATCCGCTCGGCCACCTCGTCGGCGTATCCGCGGACCAGTTCCACCTGCGGGTCGATCATTTCGTGCACCCCAATGAAGCTGGGGCCCACCACATTCCAGTGGACATGCTTGAGCGTCAGATGAAGGTCGTTGTAGGTGCTCAGCTGCTTCTGCAGCAGATCAGCAACTTTGGCCCCCTGCTGTTCGGTCAGGCCGGGAACGGTGAATTGAGTCATGGGCGGCGTGTACCCGGTGGCCCGCGGGAGTAATCCCGGCAGTCACAGCGCGCTGATGTCCTGCACCGCCAATCGCGCCCCGCGACGCGGCTCGTAGGCCAGGCCGCTGGCGTAAAGCAACTGGACCACCCGGTGGCGGTGCGGGCGCATCGGTTCGAGTAGCTCGACCATCTCGGCGTCGTCGATCGGACGGCCCAGCAACGTCCAGCCGATCATCTTGGAGACGTGATAGTCGCCCACCGACAGCGCGTCGGGATCGCCGAACGCCCGCTGCGCCGTCTCGGCCGCGGTCCAGATCCCGACGCCGGGCAGCGACATCAGCGCCTCGCGGGCCTTGTCGGCCGGCCACGAGCGTGAGCCGCTCCAACGACGTCGGCCCGCTGCGCGCACCCGACGACAGTGCGGGCCCGGCCCGGATCGACGTTGGCGAGGTGGAATTCCCACGACGGGATGCGCCGCCACACCTCGGCCGACGGCGGCACCCGCATCCGCTGCGGCGCGGGTCCGGGTGCCGGCGTTCCGTACTTGGTCACCAGCAGCCGCCAGGCCCGGAACGCGTCCTTGCCCTGCACGCGCTGCTCGATGATGGCGGGGATCAGCGCCTCCATCACCTGATCGGTGCGGCCCAGTCGCAGGTGCGGCACCCGCCGATGCGCCTCGGCGACGATCGGGTCGACCGGCGCGAAACCCGACAGGTCGTCGTGCGCGCCCAGCATCGCCGGCAACGCGTCGAGAAACTCCTCGGCGCCGCTCCCCCACGCTGTGCAGTCGACCGCGTCGGCTGCCGCGCGGCTGATCCGCGCGGTGACAGATCCGCTGCGTAACAAGCTGGTTCGCCAGATCGCGCCGTCGTCGCCGACCTGAAAACACGGGTCACCGGGACCCCGGCGCAGCGGGAAGAGGGTGTTCCTGGGGCTGACCGCACTGGGAAATGTCAGCGTGCGAGCGCTACTCATCATGTGCTCCCGCCGGGTACCGCAACTGCTCGATCCCGACGATCATAAGTCCGGCTCGGCGTGGGTGTGGATGTCCGCGGCCTCATTGACCGCCACCTGTCTTCGGGTCAGGATGGCGATGTGACCGCGCCAGCCGACGATGCAGAGCGCAGCGATGAGGAGAAGCGGCGCCAATGAACACGCCGTTCGACGATCCGTCCGCCGAGCTGGCGTGGATGTTCCTGCAGTGCCTCTCCGAGGGCGGCGACGTCGACGAGTGCTTCGAGCTGCTCAGCGACGACTTCACCTACTGGAGCATCCTGACCCGCGACTCGGTCGACAAAGCCGCGCTGCGCGAGGAGTTCGAGCGGCGCAAACGCCGGGTCGAGTTGGACCTGGACTTCATCCAGTGCTTCAACGACGGCGAAAGCGTGGTGATCGAAGCGGAAACCGACGGCGAGACCGTCGACGGCGTGCGCTACAACAGCCCGGCTGTCTTCATCTTCGAAACCCGCGACGGGCTGATCGCCTCGCTGCGTGAATACAGCGACACCCAGTTGACCGCGCACGTGTTCGGCCCGGCGAGCGCTTAGGCGTCGCCGACGGTGATCTCCGCCTTGTCCGGATAGAACGCGACGTGGCCGGCGATCGCGGCCACCGCCGGATAGGGCTGCTCGTAGAACCAGATCGCGTCGTCGACGGTGTCACCGGCGGCGGTGGTCACGCTGTAGTAGGCGGCTTCGCCCTTGTAGGGACAGTAGGTGCTGGTGTCGGTGCGCGTGAGCCCATCGTGTACCACGTCGTCGAACGGAATGTATTGCACCGCAGGGTAAGTGGATTCCTGCAGCTGCAATGCGCGGTTGGTGTCGGCGACGATGTCGCCGTTGACGCGAACCACGACGTGCTTACCGGTCGGGTTGATGGTGATCGGATGCTCGGCGGTGGGTTCCAGAACGGGCCGACTGGTCATGACGACGTCTCCTCGGGTGCGAATAGCTGGTTCAACGCTGCCAGGCGCACAAGATTCCCGATCTGGGCGTTTCGAGTCAGCCGGCCGGGGCGAGCATGTCCTTCCACCCGCTGTCTCCGGTGTGGCGCGAATCCTCGAGGGAGTACCTGGCGCCGTCGGGCCCGACCACTTCGCCGCTGGACGGCAGGTAGATCGCGCTCGGACTGGCCGGTGTGTAGACGCACGGGTTGGGCTGCTGCCCGTTGCACTGCACGGAGCCCGAACCCGGCCGCTGGAGTGGATCGTTGACCGGCGGCGCGGGCGGCGGCAGCCGATCGGCCGCCAGCGGGTTCATCCCGTTGTTGACCGACGGCGCGGGTATCACCTTCCCGGGGTCGACGGGCTGGTCGCATCGGGCACCGGGTGCCGGGCAGTTACGGATCTGGTTCGGGTCGCCGTACCAAGGGTTGGTGCCCAGCGGCACGTATGGCTTGTTGTCGCGGCATTCCTTCGGCGTCGCCCTGCGCTTGCCGGGAACGTCGACGCATGGATAGTTGCGCGCGCCGCGCACGTCGTTGGCCTGGGTATCTTGCGGGATCTTGCAATAGGTTCCGGCCGGCAGCGGGGCCACGCTGGTGTCCGCGGGTGAGCGCCACTGCGATGCCGGCAGGAATCCGGTCAAACAAGGCGGCGGATTGTTCAGTGACAGGTCGAGATTCATCAACACCGACCCCGGCGCCGACGCGATCAACGTCTGGGCGACTGAGCCGACCTCCGGCAGGAAAACCAGCAACTGCTCGACGCCTTGTTGTAGCGCTTGAGCATGTCGCCGACGACTTCGAGGTTGGCGATCGTCTGCGGCAGCGATTCGCGGACATCGCTGAAGACGCTGTTGACCTGATCGGCGGTCGGTGCAGCTTTGGCCAGAATGCTCTGCACCTGCTGGTCGCTGTTCGCTATCTGGGCGGTGAGTCCCTTGAGGTTGCGCGACCACTGCGCGATCGAATCGCCCGAGTCGACCTGGCTGTCGATGATGGGCGCCGCGTTCGCGATGATGTCGTCGACGTCGGACAGGTTGGCCTCGAAGTCGCCGACGATGGACTGTGTCGAGTCGACGAGTCGCTGCAGCGCCGGCCCCAATCCGCCTACCGCAAGCGATGTTTCGTCGAGCAGCGAGGCGATCTTGTGTTTGGGGAGTACCGACAGACTGCGGTGGGCGGAGTCGAGGGCAGGGCCGATCTCGCTGGGCACCGTGCCTTTGGTGATGGTCTGGCCCGGCGAGAAGAACTTCCCCGGGTCGCCGGTCGACACCAGGTCCACGTACTGCTCACCGATCGCCGACACCGAGTGCACGTTGGCGGATGCGTCGATCGGGATCTTGTAGCGGTTGTCGATGCTCAGTGTCGCTCTGACACCGTGCGCCGTCGGCTCGACCTTGGTGACCCGGCCGATCTGGATGCCCCGATACGTCACGTTCGACGTGCGATACAGACCGCCCGATGCCGGCAGCTCGGCGACCAAGCGGTATTGGCCGACCCCGAGCTGGCTCGGGATCCGCAGGTAGAACCAGCCGAGCGCGATCATCGCCGCTAATGTCAAGGCGGCGAACACAATCAGCTGGTTGCGAATGAAACGGGTCAGCATCGCGTCACTCGCCCCGCTCCACCGGCGCATCGGCCGGGTTCGGACGTGAAACGTATGTCGGGAACCATCGTGTTGAGGTCGCGGCCCCAGGACTGCTCGAGGGCGCGCAACGCTCCGGAGAATCCGGTCCCGGTGAAGATCGCATTGTCGATGGTGCTCAGCGTGAGGTCGAGTGCGCCGGAGACGTTGATGTAGTCGCCGCGCACGATCTTCGGCACACTGTCGACGCTGAACGGCGGTGACAGCAGCAGCGTCAGCGCGTCGACCAGATACGGTGCCGCACGGCCGAGTTGCTTGAGTGGCCGCTGCAGGTCTTGCAGATCCTGATGCAGGTCACCCCGCGCCGCCTTGAAAGTCTGGTCGGTGACGTTGCTGACCCGGCCGACCGCTTCCACCGTGTCGGCGAACAAATTCCGCTGCTTGTTGAAATGCTCGACCAGCGGCGGAAATTCGGTGAGCGCGCGATCAAGTGTGTCGGCGCGTTTCGCGGCGTACCCGAGCAGTCGGTCGGTGGAATTGATCGCCAGGCGGATGTCGTCGCGTTGCTGGTTCAACTCGGTGGCGAAGGTGTCCAGCTTGCCCAGGAAATCCCGGATCTGCTGGGCCCGCCCGGCGAGGATCTTGTAGACCTCATTCTGGATGACCTCGAGGTTGGGGATGCCGCCGCCGCGCAACACCATCGCCAAGCTGGCCAGCGTCTGTTCGGTGGAGGGATACGTCGAGGAATTGCTCAACGCGATGGTGTCGCCGGCCTTCAGCGATTGCGGCGACGGGTTGGGCGGCGCGGCCAACTCGATGTGCTGCGAGCCCAACAGGCTGGTCTGGCCGATCTTGGCGGTGGCGTTCTTCGGTAGTTTGACGCCCTTGTCCAGGTCGACGGTCAGGGTGGCGACCCAGTTCTTCAGGTCGATCGACCGCACCGTTCCGACGAAGACGTCGGCGACCAGAACTCGGCTGTTTCCGTTGAGCGCCATGGTGTTTGGCATCTGGACGAAGATCTTGTAGGAGCCCGGGCCGCTGCCCGGCCCACCGGGCAACGGCACGTTGGCGATGCCGCGCCAGTTCCCGCATGACGTCAGCACTACTGCGGCGGTCAGCACCGCCAGCGCCTGCCAGATCCTGCGGCTGATCCGCCGCGCCGCGCTCATCAGGCCCGGTCCCGGTGCGCCCGCTTCCGCTGCGCCGAGCGGAGGACCGGGCGGCGGCGGCGGCGGTCCCGGCGACGGCAGCGGCTGCGGATACCACGGCGGCGGCAGTGGATTGTTCTCGTCGTAGGCGTTCGGCGGTCCGGTCATGGTCTGCCCCGCCGGCGGCGGGCGGGATGTCGGGACCGCCCATCAACTCGGCCAGCGACGCCGCCGTCAAAAGATTTTTGGTAGCCGGCTGAACCTGCACTCCCTGCATGCCGGGTGCCACAATCCAACCCGGCTCCGAATTACGGTGCGACCATTGGGTATCCGGCGAGAAGATGCCGGGAACCGTGGTGTCCTTGAAACCGGGCGGCGGCTGCAAACGCGGCTCGGAGTACGCGACATTCTTCGGTAACACGTCCGCGGCGCTGAACAAGTTGATCCCGTACGGGAAATAGTTGAACTTGATCGCGTCCAGGATCGGCGCCAGGTACTGCGCGCAGAGTTCCGCGGAATCCTGATAGCCGAGTCGACTGCCGGCCTGAATCACGCTGCAGATGAACTCCATTGGGTTCGCGAAGTTGGTGAAGGCGGCCACGCCGCTGAGGCTGCCGTGCGCCGGTTCGTAGATCGCGAGCACGTTGGCCGCCATGTTGGGCAGAATGTGCAGCGCGGTCTCCAGGCCGTCGCGCGGCTCCGGTTGCAGGATCGTGTTCGTCAGGTCACCCAGGTTGTTGACGTCGTGGGTGAGCGCGTCGCGGTTTTCGGTCAGGAACTTCTGGGCGGTGGACAGCAGGCTGTCGGTATCTCGAATCGCGCTGGCGGCAGACTGATCCGAGCTGACGAGATTGTCGGTCAACTGGTCGAGGTCTTTGTTCAGCGCGACGAACTGCTGGTCGTCCTGGTGCAGCGCGTTGACGAACATCGCCAGGCTCTTCAACACGGCGAAGAAGTCGCCGCGGCCCTCGTCCAGTGTGGTCAACGCAGTGGACAGGCTGTTCAGTGTGGTGTTGATCTGCTGACCCTTACCGGCCAGCCCGTCGGCGAAGGCCTCGATGACGTCGCCGAACGGCCCTTTGGGCTGGTCCTTGGTCGGTCCGAGTTTGTCGATGATGTGAGTCACGCTGTTACGCAGCTCATCCCACTCCACCGGCACCTGGGTGCGCTCGATGGGGATCACCGCGCTGTCGGCCATCACCGGCCCGCCTTTGTACGGCTGGCTCCAGCTGAATGCTGCGTGACGCGACCAGTGTCGGGTTGAGCACTACCGCCGACGCATTGGCGGGCACCTTGTATTTGTTCCGGTAGTGGAAGGTCACCTTCATCCGGTCGCCGGTGGGTTCGATCTTGTCGATCGCACCGACGCGGATGCCCATGATCTGAACCTTGTCCCCGGTGTAGAGGGCGTTGACCGCGGGGAAGTAGGCGACCACCGTGTTGTTGGTCAGTTTTTCGTAGAGCTGCCAACCAACCACTGCGGCAACAAGACCCACGGTCACGACGATCGACCCGATGACCGCCGCAGTCTTTGACACGTGCGGCAACCGCACCTTGCGGATGTCGAAAATGGTGCTCATCGGCCGCTACCCCCCGTCCCCGCCGGGTGTCAGGAATGGAGCCGGAAGCTCGGGGCCCGGACCCGGCGGCGCTGCCGGTCCAGGTGGCAGGGCGGGTGCGAACGTCGAGGGCGGCGGAGGTGGGCCGGGCGGGTACAAGCTCTCCCGCCGGGCTCCCGGTGGCGCATTCGGCGGCAGCGGTACGGGCGTGCCCGGCACGTTCGGCACCGGAGCCCCGTGAAGTCCGGCATCCGGCACGCCCGGTGTCGGAGGCAGTCCGTTCGGGTTGGGCGGCAACGACAGCACATCGCGCAGTGCCGGATAGGGGCCGCCTGCGCCGAACGGGCCCTGACTCTGGTCGATCCCGGCACACGGCATCGGGTTGCCCGGTCGCGGCGACATCTCCGCCGGTGGCGCGTACGAGCACGGCGATCCAGGTGCGACGGCCGGCCCGGGGTGATCCGGAGTGCCCTCGAGCACGGGTGGCGCCGGCGGCGGCGCACCGTTGGCGAACCGGGTGCCGTTCGGGTCGGGGTATCGGAAAGCGGGCAATCCCGCACTGCGCCAGAAGTTCTCCGGGTCGATGCCGCGCTTCTTGAACGCCGCGTCGACCCATGGCTGCAAGATCTGATACGGCAGCAGGTTGCCGATCATCACCTTGAAGTACGGTCCCGAGCCGACTGCCTCGCTGAGCGCTGCCGTGTAGTTACGCAGCGTATTCAGCACGGACGCAAGGTCGTTCTTGTGTTGCGTAAGAACATCGGTGACGCCGCGCAACTGCTCGAGCAGATGGTGCAGATTCGGGTTGTCGTTGATCAGGCCCTGAATTTGCGCCGAGAACGCCGATACGTTGGTCAGCAGTGCCGCGATGGCTTTGCCACGTTCGTTGAACGCCGCGAGCACTGTCTGGGTGTTTCGTAGCAGCGCGTTGATCTGCTTGCTGCGATCACCGAGCACACCCGCTACTTTTCTGGCCTCGCCCAGTAGGTGTTTGAGTTCGTCGTCGCGTTTACCGATGATGTCGGAGAACTTCGTCACCCCGTCGAGGGCTGAGCTCAGGTGCGGGTAGGTCTGATTAATAGTGCGGGACAACACATTCAGTGATTCCTTGACGGTGTCGATGTTCCATCCCGCGGCGGCCTTGGTGACATCGAAGAAGGCGTCGTACACCTGGTACGGGGTGGTGCTCTGCCCCAGTGGCAGCACGTCGTTCGGGCGCATTCGCTTGGCGCCACGCGGCTCGATTTCGAGCACCTTCTTGCCCAGCAGCGTATCGGTGCGGATCGCCACCCGGCTCTCGGTGCCGATGGTGTGCGTGCCGGTGGTGAATTTCATCAGGATGTGATCGCCGTCGATCGACATGTCCTGCACGGTGCCGACATCGAGGCCGACGATGCGCACCTTGTCGCCTTTGCTGACACCGCCCGAGTCGGTGAACTGCGCGTAGTAGCTTGCCGTTGCGAACAACACCGGCAGGCTGCCGAAGCTCTGTCCCACGCCGACAACGAGGACCACGAAGGCGATGGCCAACGTGCCGACCCGAACCCGGTTGGCGGGCTGCAGTGTTCTCATCGCAGCGTGCACCTGCCCGATGGCTGCTGGAGCAGCTTGACCGAGCGGACTGGCCCGCCGGGTTGTAGCCCGTTGACTTTGAGCGACAGGTCGCAGAGGTAGAAGTTGAAGAAGTCGCCGTAGATCCCGCTGGCGCGCCCGATGATGTTGAATGCGGCGGGCACCTTGCCCACCAGATCGCCGATCCGGTCGCGCTGGTCGTTGAGCGGCCCGGCGAGGGTTTCCAAATGGGTTACGGCGCCGCGCAACAAGGCCCGGTTGTCGGCCAACAGGTCGGCCACTGTTCCGGCCGCGTTGCTGATGTGCGCGGTTCCGTCGGCCAGCGGACCGGCTCGGTCCTTCAATCCGGTGATCAGCCCTTCGAATTTGTCGATGGTGGTGTCGAGCTGGTCGTGGTGGCGTTCGGTGGTGTCCAGCACGGTGTTCAGGTTGTGGATCACGTCACCGATGGCCTGATCGCTTTCGGCCAACCGCTCGGTCAGCTGTGCGGTCTGGTCCAGGATGTCATTGATCGTTCCGCCTTCGCCCTGGAAGACGGTGATGATCGACGACGCGATGGTGTTGACCTTCTGCGGATCCAATGCACGGAACAGTGGCTTGAAACCGCCGATGAGCGCGTCGAGGTCCAGCGCGGGCTGCGTTCGCGACAACGGGATGAATCCGCCTGGCGGAAGGGATTTTTCAGAGTTCTCACCAGACCCGCGACTGATTTCCAGGTATCGGTTGCCGATCAGGTCCTGATAGCGGATCTGCGCGGTCGTCGACTGATAGAGCTGCACCGAGCGGTCGACCGCGAAATCCACCCGGATCCGCTTGTCGCCGTCGACCAGATCGACCTTCTTGACCTTGCCTACTTCCACCCCGGAGGCACGAACGAACTGCCCCGCGCGCAGACCGCTGGCATTGCTGAATTCCGCGGAATAGTCCTCGGTGTGGTCGAAGCGTATTTGACCGAACACCACGACGATGACTGCGGTGAAGAACAATTGGACGGAGACGACTGCAGCGAGCCGCGCGACGGTGCCCTTGAGTCTCATGGGTTGATCGTGTACTCCCCGTACTGGCGGCCCCACACGTATTCGTTGGCCAGCGGCTGTCCGAGCTCGAAGTGGTTGTAGGGCGCAATGCTGTTGCCGGAGTCCATCACCAGGTAAGGCGCCGGCCACAGATCGCGGGTGATCGGTTGCCAGCAACCCGGTTTGCCGTAGGGCCCGCCTCGGCCGTTGACCCGGGGCAGATTGTCGGGGTACACGTACGGGTTTTCCGATCCGGTGATCGACACCCCGAGCTGTGCCGCGTAGTGGTTGCCGCTCTCCAGCTGTGCGACTTTGGGCGCGACGTCGGCGAAATTGCGGATGGTGCAGAACACCTGCGGGCTGTAGGTGTCGAGCAGGTGCCCGGTCGGTTTCAGGTCGGCGGCCAGGCGTTCCAGGAACGGCTGGGCGCGGGTGAACACGTCGTTTGCGTTGTTGGCGAAGCCGATTGCCGCCAGCAGGGCGGCGTCGAGTTCGGCTTGGTGATGGTTGAGCGTGCGGGCCGTGGTCACGGCATTGTCGATCGCGTCAAAGAGATCCGGTGCCGCCTTGGCGTAAATGTCGCCGAGCGCCGCGAGCTGGTGGATGTCGTGACGAATCAACGGCATTCGAGGATTCACGTGATCGAGGATCTTATTGCCGTTGACGATCGACTGGCCGAACTTGTCCCCCAGACCGGTCAGCGCCTGCGCCGCGGCGCCGAGTGTGAGGTTCACCTTCACCGGGTCGACGTTGTCGGCAAGCTCGACGAGCGTCTCGAACACAGTGTTGAATTCGGTGGTGATCGACGTCGCATCGATCACCGACGTCGGATTAATCCGTTGTGATGCAGGATCTTTCGGCGAGGTCAGCGACACGTACTTGTTGCCGAACACCGTCGTCGCCTGAATCTTGGCGATGACGTTGCTCGGGATGAGGTCGACGTACTCCGGGTCGACGTCGAGGGTGAACCGCGCCGCCGGCTTACCGCGGTGCTCGACTTCGGAGATACCCGCCACCCGGCCGATGCTGACGCCGTTGTAGGTGACCTTCGAGCCCTGGTCCATCACTAAGCCCGCTCGCGCGGCGAGCATGGTCAGCTTGGTCTTCGGCGTGAAGTCCCCGCGAAACTGGCTGTAGATCAACGCCAGGAGCACCGCGCACGTCAGAAACAGGCCCAGGCCCGCAGCGGTGTCCGGCCAAGTCCGGGACTGTCGCTCCTTCTTGACTCGCCATCGGCTACACCGTCAGGTTGAAGTTCGGGTCGACGCCGTACAGCGCGAGCGAGGTCAGCAGCACGACGATCACCGTGGACACCAACGAGAAACGCATCGACCGCCCGACCGCCTCGCCCACGCCGACCGGCCCGCCGCTCGCGGTGTAGCCGTAGTAGCAGTGGGTGATCATCACGATCACCGCCATCACGATGACTTCCCCGCCGGACCAGAACACGTCCTCGGTGCGCAGGAAGGTGCGGAAGTAGTGCTCGTAGGTGCCGGCCGACTGCCCGTAAAACAGCGTGGTGACCACCTGTCCGGACACGAACGACATCACCAGCGCCATCGCGTAGAGCGGGACGACCACCACCAAGCCGGCCACCAGCCGTGTCGACACCAGGAACGCCACCGACTTGATGCCCATCACCTCGAGCGCGTCGATCTCCTCGCTGATCCGCATCGCCCCCAGCTCGGCGGTCGCACCCGCGCCGACAGTCGCCGCCAGCGCGACCCCGGTCACCACCGCGGTGACGACGCGGACGTTGGCCAATGCGGCGAAGAAACCGGTGAACGCCTCGACGCCGATGTTGCCCAACGACGCGAATCCCTGGATCGCGATCAGCGACCCGCCGGACAGCGTCACGAAGCCAACGATCGCCGCGGTCCCGCCGACGACGGCCATCGCTCCGGTGCCCATACCGATCTGCGCGATCAGCCGCAGTGTCTCCCGGCGATAGCGGCGCAAGGCCCAGCCGGTCGACCAGGCGCTGTTGACCGAGAACCTGGTGAGCTGCCCGGCCTTGTTGATTCCCCGGATGGTGCCGCCGCCATAGTGATTGACTCCTGCGACCGCGCGCGGAAAGCGTGCGCGAACAACGGCCGCGGTCGACATCTCAGCGCCCCGTCCCGAACCGGACGCCGATGGTGGTCAGCACGACGTTGACCGCGAACAGCGCGAGCACGCACAGCACCAGCGTCTCGTTGACGGCGACGCCGACGCCTTTGGGGCCGCCTTTGGTGGTCAGTCCCCGGTAGCAGCCGACCAGACCCGCGATCGTCCCGAAGATCGCGGCCTTGATGGTCGCGATGAGCACCTCCGGTAAACCGGTAACCAGGGTCAGCGTGGCGAGATATGCACCCCCCGAGACATTTTGAAGTTTGACGCCGAACAGGAATCCGCCCACCAAACCGATGGTGATGACGGTTCCGTTGAGCAGTGTCGCGACGACGGTTGCGGCAGCCACCCGCGGTACCACGAGCCGGTGGATGGGATCGATGCCGAGTACCTCCAAGGCGTCGATCTCCTCGCGGATCGTGCGAGCCCCCAAGTCGGCGCAGATGGCAGTCGATCCGGCGCCGGCCACCACCAGCACGGTGGTCAGCGGCCCGAGTTGAGTCACGGCACCGAGGGCTGCTCCGGCGCCCGAAATATCCGCTGCGCCAAAGGCGGCCAACAAAGTGTTGAGCGTGAAGACGATCAGCACGGTCAGCGGTATGGAGACCGCCACCGTCGGCAGCAATGCGACCCGGGTGATGAACCAGGTCTGGACGATGAATTCGTCCCAGTGAAAAGGCCGACGGAACAATGCCTTTCCCGTCAACGTACACATCCGGGCGAATCCGCCCACGGTCGTCAAAGGCGGCGTGAGCTGGTCACGCACATAGCCGACAAGTCCGACTGGCGTCGTTGCCGTCATGGTCGCCTCGCCCATCCGGTGTGCGGGACCGCCCGCGCCGCGAGGTGGCATGCGTCAGCGCAGTGGCACCACTGCTTTACCATGCGTCACACTATGTAACAGAAATCACTTCGGCTACATCAGACACGCGGGGCTCACCGCGTCCAAAACCGATCGCACACCGCGATGTTCGGTGCGGTCGCTATTCGGCAGGTGTTGCTTTACTGCTGCGCTTGGCGTTTTTCATGGCGGCCCAGAATCGCGCGGCCTCTCGAATCGATTCCTCGACCGGCCTTGGCTCCCAGCCTAATTCGCGGACCGCCTTGCTGTGATCAACCGGGGCTTCGGCGCGCATCATCCGCACCGACTGCATGCT
Organism: uncultured Actinomycetota bacterium; assembly: GCA_963755805.1. Taxonomy (GTDB): domain Bacteria; phylum Actinomycetota; class Actinomycetes; order Mycobacteriales; family Mycobacteriaceae; genus Mycobacterium. The sequence goes on along the minus strand of CAVWLG010000035.1, from coordinate 40,924 downwards.
GAGCTCGGCATCTTTACCGGTCAACCGCGCCCGAAGACTGCCCAGCACCCCCATTCCGTACAGCACGGGCACCGAGATGGACCGCCGCGGCGCCGGCACACCGGCCTCGTCGGCAGCGATCTTGACCACCTCCTTCAGCGGCATCATCCGCTCGGAGATGATGTAGCGCTCGCCGTTGCGGCCCCGCTCGGCGGCGATCAACATCGCTTTCGCCGCGTCGTCGACGCCGACGACCTCCAACTGAATGCCATTCATCAGGAACGGCAGCTTGCCGAACACCGCGCCTGCGATGAACGCGCCGTGCGGGGTGCGGCCCCAGTCGCCGTCGCCGTACGTCGTCGACACACACATGGCGACAGCGGGCAACCCTTTCTCCGACGCGTACTGCAGCACCAGATCCTCGGCCTGTACCCGGGATTCCACGTAGGGGGTGAGCTTGCGGCGGTCGATCTGCTCGCTCTCGTCGGCCAGGTGGCCATGCCGACGGGCCATCGTGGCGTAGGTGCTGGTGAACACGAACCGCTTCAGTGTCGCGGCATTCGGCTCCTCGACGGCAACGTCGAGGACGCTGCGCAACCCCTCGACGTTGGTGTGAAACAGCGGCGCCGGATCCTGCAGCCAGGCCCGGGTGTCGACCACGCAGTAGTACACCTGCTCGCAGCCCCGCATCGCTTCGCGCACGGTGGCCGTATCGAACACGTCGCCGTGAAACCGGGTGACGTCGAGGTCATCGATGCTGCGGGTGTTCGCGCCGTCGCGCACCATGACGCGCACGTCGGCGCCCGTCGCGACGAGCTGGCGGGTGACGTGCGAACCCAGGAAACCGTTGGCGCCGATTACCAGCTTGGGTGCGCTCATTTCAGGCCTCCATAAGTCTTAAGCCAGCTCGCGGCGTCATCATCAAGCGTGCCAAGGCTTTCCGCTTTCTTGCACCACTTGATGCCGGCCTGCATGAACCGCAGCGGGTTGTAGATGTCTTCCTGGCGAGACCATTTGCCGTCGCCGGCGTAGGTGACGATCGAAATGTTGGTCGCGGTGATGATGGTGCCGTCACCGGGATCACGCATCGGATTGTCCAGCTCGCAGATGATTCGCCCGGTGGCTTCGTCGATGACCGACCACAGCGACGGGAACTCCGTCATGTGGCTTCCCGGGAAACTCGTCATCGTCTTGCGAATCCAGGTCCGCACTTCGTCGCGGCCCTTCATCGTGCCGGCCGCGTGCTCGATGTAGTCGACGTCCGGGGTGTAGTGCTGCACCCACTCGTCCCAGTTCTTGGTCTCGGCGGCGTGCGCCACGGTCTGCTCGAACGTGTCGAACGCGGCGGCGAGTTCGTCACGGCTAAAAACCTGCTTCACGCAAGAAACTAGAACACGTTCTACTGCGGTTTGTCGAGGAAGTGGATAATCGAGAAGATGACGGACTACAAGAAGGCAATACTGGCCGGCGGCTGCTTCTGGGGCATGCAAGACCTGATCCGCAAGCAGCCCGGCGTCGTCGCGACCAGGGTCGGCTACACCGGCGACCCGAGTGTCCCCAACGCGACGTACCGCCATCACGGAACGCACGCCGAAGCCATCGAGATCACCTACGACCCGGCACGCACCGACTACCGGGCCATGCTGGAGTTCTTCTTCCAGATCCACGACCCGACCACCAAGAATCGCCAGGGCAACGACGTCGGCACCAGCTATCGCTCGGCGATCTTCTACCTCGACGACGACCAGAAGCAGGTTGCCGAGGACACCATCGCCGACGTCGAGGCCTCCGGTTTATGGCCCGGCAAGGTGGTGACCGAAGTCAGCCCCGCGGGCGACTTCTGGCAGGCCGAGCCCGAGCACCAGGACTACCTGGAGCACTATCCGAGCGGGTATACCTGCCACTTCATCCGGCCGGATTGGAAGTTGCCGCGCCGGGCAGCCGTCGAGAGCTGAGTAACGGCGACTAGCCGATCGCGCGGAGCTGATACAGCCCGCGGGTGGTCGCGACGGTTTTGCCGTCGGCATCGGTCACCGTCGCTTCGAGATTGAAGTCCGACTTGCCGCGTTCGGCTGCCTCGGCTTCGATCCGCGCGATCGTGTCGTCGTCGAGGCTGGCCTCCGCGCGCAACTCCGATCGGGCCATCCCGACGAATGAGATGTCGATGTTTTTGACCAACGGAAGGTACTTTGTGCTATCGAATGTGCTCAAACTGATTATGCCGCCGAGGATTTCGGCAACGGTGAATTGCACCCCGGCATAGATCACGCCGAAGTGGTTGCCGTTTTCCTCAACCGGCACGGTGGCGGCGGCAAAACCACGACGCGCCTCCACGACGTGCACGCCCATGTTGTGCGCAGTCGGGATCGTGGCTCCCAAGGCGGCGTTCATCGTCTCGACGAGCTGATTGGCATCGGTGGTCACGATCGCAGATCCTAGCGTCGACGGACTGTGACCTTTCCGCCGTCCTTCGGGGTGTACGCGACACCTCGGGAATGCAGCTTCTCACCCGGCGCTTCGGTGGGCTCGATAGTGAAGTGGCGCAACACGGTTCGCAGCACCACGTCCATCTCCATGTTGGCGAACACAGCGCCCACGCAGCGACGGGCGCCGCCACCGAAAGGAATCCAGGCGAAGCTGGGCGGCTTGGTGCCGACGAAGCGCTGGGGGTCGAATCGCTCGGGCGCGGGGAACAATTCGGCGTCGCCATGCAGCCGCGAAATGCTGACGATGACGGTGTGCCCGCGCGGGATCGACCACTCGCCGAGCTCGTACACCGGGGCGTAGACGTGGCGGCCGATGGCGTCGATGACGGTCCGGCTACGTTGCGATTCGAGGATCGTTGCCTGGCGTAGCTCGTTGTCATCGGTGTCCGCCTCGGCCGCGAGACCGGCCAGCACGTCGGGGTGTCGGCTGACCCGCTCGAACGTCCAGGCCAGCGCCGAGGCGGTGGTCTCATGCCCGGCCGCCAGCAGGGTCAGCAGCTCGTCGCCGATGTCCTCGCGCGACATGGTCAGACCGTCGTCATAGGTGCTGCGCAGCAGCAGCGCCAGCACATCGTTGCGATCCTCGAAGTACGGGTCGGCGCGTTCGTCGTCGATGAGCTTGTCGAGCACGGCGTCATAGCGGGCCCGCCACTGAGCCAGTCGGGCCCAGGGCGTGTAACGGGTGTAGGCCAGAGGGGGTTTGGGCAACGTCGCCAGTCGCGAACCCAGCGTGACCCACGGCGGGATGATTCTGCGCAGCTCGTCGAGTTCGGCGCCCTCGGCGCCGAAGACCGCGCGCAGTATCGCGTTGAGGGTGATGCGCATGGTCGACGGCAGCGTGGCGAACGACGTTCCCTCCGGCCAGCTGGCAATCTCGCGCAGCGTCTCCTCTTCGATGATCGTCTCGTAGTTTTTGATGCTCTTGCCGTGAAAGGGCGGCGCCAACAGCCGGCGGCGTTGCCGGTGATCGTCGCGGTCCAGCGCGAAAACCGAGCCCGCGCCCAGCAGCCGGCTCAGGTTGGGCTGGATGTTGCCGAGCACGTCCGGGCTGGTGGTGAAGATTTGCTTGGCCAGTTGCGGGTTGGCCACGACCACGAGAGGGCCGTAAATCGGCACGTGCAGGGAGAAGATGTCTCCGTAGCGCTGAGCAACCCGGTCCATGAACGGTCGCCTAAGGAAGCCGAATGCCGCACCCTGCAGCGCTTTTGGAATCCGTGGACCCGGCGGCAACGCGATGGCGGATGCAGACGATGCCGCGTGAGCTTCGACGGTGCTCATGGTGGTGCACTCCCAACGTCGCAGCGCGGTACCGCTCCGTACCACGGTTCTGTCCGGTACGGTACCGTCTGGTACCAAGAGCTGGCAAGGGTCCAAAGGAGGCGACGTGGCCACGACCGTCGCTGACGATGCAACCTCTACGGAGAGTTCGATGGAGCCCACTGGGCCCATAGAGCCCCCTGGCATCGATCCGTTCCGGCAACGGCTGCTCGACGGTCTCGCGGCGGCGATCGACGAACGTGGCTATCGCGCCAGCACCGTCGCCGACATCGTCCGGCACGCCCGCACTTCCAAACGCACCTTCTACGACCAATTCGCCAGCAAGGAGCAGTGTTTCCACGAACTGCTGCACGCCAGCGTCGAGGTACTCGGCGAGCAAATCCGTGACGCGGTCGATCCCGGCGCCGACTGGCAGACCCAAATCCGGCAAGCCGTCGAGGCCTACGTCGGACACATCGAATCCACGCCGGCGCTCACGTTGAGCTGGATCCGCGAACTTCCGTCACTGGACGCCGCGGCGCGGCCGTCGCAGCGGCGCAACACCCAACTGCTCACCAGCCTGCTGGTGAACTTGAGCGACACCCCCGCGATGCGAAGCGCCGACCTGCCGCCGCTCACCCAGGCCAAAGCCGTGATCCTGGTCGGCGGCCTGCGTGAGCTGACAGCGCAGGCGGTCGAAGACGGGCACAGCCCGCGCGACATCGTCGAACCCGCGGTGGAGGCATCGATCGCGCTGCTCGGCTATCGCATCTGAGCTATCGCTCGCCTAGCGCGGGATTGCCGGCACGCGGAGTCGTGCGGGTCGGTCGGGTCCCCAGTGCAAGGTGCACCGTGCGGGTGGCGTCGACACGTAGGACGCCGGAAACGCGCCGTACAGGGGGTTGCGCGGGGAAAGCGGTCGGCCTGCGACCAGGAGTCGAACCTGGTCACCGGCGTGGAAGGCGGTTGCCGACGGGCCCAAGGCCACCTCGAGGGGCACGATCTCACCCGGCGAGAGTGGTTGGGGCCGGGCAAAAGTGTGTACCGGCTGGTTGATGGTGGACCGTTCAGGATCGAGTTCGCGCAGCGAAGCACGTTGCCATCCGGTCGTCACGCGGTCTCGGCCGAACCCGTAGGACCCCTCGAACGGAACCCACTGCGCCCCAATCCATTTCTCCACGCCGACGAACAACCCGACATCGTCGGCGCCGTCGACCGACACCCACAGACTCAGGCTCATCGGACCCGTTAACTCGAGATCCTCGGCGACGGGAAGGGAAAATGCGGCAGCGCGGCGCCGGGTGCGGAAAGTAACGGATCCGTCGACTGTCGGGGGCGTCGTCAGCAGTAATCCGTTGTCGGCGAGGTAGAGATCGCGCCAGTCGGTGCGCCGCAGTGGCCATTCCTGCTCAGTGCGGATCTCGGTGATGACGTCGCGACGCTCCCGAATTTCGAGTCGGACCGCCGGCGGCTTGGGCACGTCGTGGCCATTGAGGTATCGGTCGAAGAATCCCAGTTGTGCCTGCAATGCGTCGTCGCTGTAGAAGGTCGCCCATTTCCCACCGCGGTGGGTATAGATGAATCTGTCTGTGGAACTGACCTTTTCGAATGCCCGGAAAGAACCACGCGTGTGCAGGTTGTTGTCGGAGAAACTCCCGCAGACGAGCATCGGCACCTGGATCTCGGGAAGGTCCGGCACCAGTGATTGCCACCAATCGTCCCGTAGGGGGTGGGCCTTGCGCTGTGCGCCGATGTCCTCGGTGGTCCTCATCGCGCGCTTGATCGCCATCTGCCAGATGCGCGAAAAGCCTTTCTCAACAATGCCTCCCGGAGTGAACAGATCCCGATAGGCGTCGGTCATCCCTTCCCACGGGCAGATCGCCTTGAGGCTGGGCGGGTGCATGGCGGCCGCCTTGTACTGCGACATCGCCAGATAGGAAACCCCGAGCATGCCGACGTTACCGTTGGACCAGGGCTGTCGACCGGCCCACTCGAGGATGTCGTAGATGTCTTGCGCTTCTTGGTCAGACATCAACGCGCCCGAGCCTTCTGAGGTACCCGCGCCGCGCACATCGGCGTTGACAATCACATAGCCGTGTCTTAGCCACCAGACCGGATCGGGTGCTTCCCACGTGGTCAGAGCGGAGAACTCGACCGGGCCGGGCTGCCGCATGATCCGGTACTGCGGGCTGAAACTCCACCGGCCCCACTTGCGCGTGGACACGGCGTCCTTGCGGTACGGATGGGCCGAGAGGATCACCGGGTATGGCCCCGCTCCAGGGGGACGGTAGACGTTGGCGCGCAACACGACGCCGTCGCGCACCGGCACGGCGACGTCGTGGTCGGTCACTACATCGGGCGGCGGCGCACACACGCGCACCGGCGGCCGACGGATTCCACGGACTCTTGCCACGGCATAGCGGGCCGCACCAGTCCGTTTCCACGGGCGGTCGTAAATCGGCTGCGTGTCCATTCCGAACCTTCCAGCTGGCGGTCGACTTGATCGCCACTCAATCGCATTAGAGTAACACTCTAATCTATGGGCTAAGGTATTAGCTATGAACAGCAAGCCGCCGAGGAACACCACCAGATTGCGCGAGGCCGGCGCGGCCTCGCGTGCGGAAACCCGTCGACTGCTCCTGGCCGCGGCCGCCGCGGAATTCGAAAGCGTCGGATACGTCGCGGCGACGGTGAGTCGGATCGCCGCCCGCGCCGGGGTCACCGTGCAGACGCTTTACCTGGCCTGGGGTAGCAAACGTGCGCTGCTCCGTGCCTACCTGGAGAGCACGCTGGCACCGGGGGCAGCGCCGTCAGGAGAGCACTTCGCCGCCCAGCTGCGCCCCGATACGCCGGCTGGAACGCTCGCTCAGATCGCGGCGGTATTCTGCGGTGTCGCGGAGCGATCAGCGCTGGCCTGGCGGGCCTACCGCGACGGTGCGTCGGTCGATGCCGACATCGCCGCCGAATGGCACGAGCTTCAGCTGCTGCGCAAAGGGACGATGGCGGCCCTGCTGGCGGCGATTCCGGACGCGGCGATGCGATTGCGGCGAGACGACGCCGTTGACACCGCCTGGGCCGTCGCCAGTCCAGCCACTTACGACCTGATGGTGTCCGATGCCGCCTACTCACTCGAAAGGTTTCAAGGCTGGATTACCAGCACCCTGCAAGCTGCGATTCTATGACCAGCTACGGCAGGTTCAATGGACTATCCGACGTGCTACCGCTCGAAAAAAGCCCGCAGCCGATCGAGCACCAGATCCGGACACTGCTCGACGATCCAGTGCCCGACCCCGTCGACCAGCTCCACCTCGAAATCGCTGATGTGCTCGGCATATCCGTCGATCAGGTCGGGGGTGAGCACCGGGTCTGCCGTACCGCTCAGCCAGCGGACCGGGACGTCGACCGTAACGTCGTCGAATTCGCCTCGCAGCCAACGCAACATCTCGGTGCTCTGAAAAGTCCGGTACCACCGCGATCCGGCGACACCGTGGCCGGGCTGACGCATGCAGTCGACGTACAGCGCGACGTCTGCGTCGGGCACGCGGAATCCGGCACCCACCCATGACGCCCACACCGTGAAGTAGCGGGCCTTGCGATCAGCGATCAACCGCGGACCGATCACGGGTAGCAGCATCGGGATCTGGTACCAGAACCGCCAGATGTTGCGGATCGCAGCCAGCTCCCGCTTGACGTAGGGCGCGGCGGTGTTGAGTCCGAAGAAACTGTTCACCTTCGCCGGGTGGCGCAGCATCATGATGAACGCGACCGGACCGCCCCAGTCGTGGGCCACCAATTTCACCGGCCCGACGCCCAACCGGTCCAGGACAGCGGCCAAATCGTCGGCCATCTCATTCTTCAGGTAGCGCGACCGCGGCGCCGAACTCCATCCCGCGCCGCGTAAATCGGGGCACAGCACGCGGTATCCGTCGGCGGCCAGCGGTCCGATCAACTCGTGCCACTCCCACCAGTTCTCCGGGAAGCCGTGCACCAGCATCACCGGCGGTCCTTCGGCGGGTCCGGCGTCGGCGACGTGAATCGTCACCCCGTCGCCCAGTTCGACGTACTTGTGATCGACACCGTCGAGGGCGGGCATCTGCACCATGGGTTGAAAAGTAGCCGACGAACGCAGCGGACCGGAACCGCTTTGGGGCGGTCCCGGTCCGATGTTCTGCTAGTGCGCGCTTAGGCTGCCACGAGTTCGCGATCCTTCGGCTTGGCGTCGCTGCGTTGCTTCGGCGGCAAGGCCAGCTTGACGATCTTGCGCACCACGGTGCCGAACTGCTTGGGCAGCGAACCCGCGTTATACGGGATGCCGTAGCGCCGGCAGATCTCCTGAACCTCGGACGCGATCTCCGAGTACCGCTGGGCCGGCATGTCCGGGAACAGGTGGTGCTCGATCTGGTGCGACAGGTGACCGGACAGCAGGTGGAAGAGCTTGCCGCCGGTCAGGTTTGCCGATCCGAGGACCTGGCGGAAGTACCACTGGCCACGCGACTCGCCGGCCGTCTCTTCGACGGTGAATTCCTGTGTGCCGTCCGGGAAATGGCCGCAGAAGATGATCATGTACGACCACACGTTGCGCATCAGGTTCGCGGTCAGGTTGCCGGTGAACACGAACGGCGCGAACGGGCCGGCCAGCAGCGGGAAGGCGACGTAGTCCTTGAGCACCTGCTTGCGGGTCTTGCGCCAGATCTCCTGCAGGATCTCGCGCTTGTCCGCCAACCGGATCTCACCGGACGTGATGCGTTCGGTCTCCATTTCGTGCAGAGCTACCCCGTACTGGAACAGCACCATCAGCAGGAAGGCGTAGACCGGGTTGCCCAAGAAGTACGGCTTCCACCGCTGGTCCTCGCTCATCCGCAGGATGCCGTAGCCGATGTCGCGGTCCATGCCAACGATGTTGGTGTGGGTGTGGTGCATGTAGTTGTGCGAGTGCCGCCACTGGTCGGCCGGGCACGCGGTGTCCCACTCGAATTCCTGGCCGCGGATCGACGGGTCACGCATCCAGTCGTACTGGCCGTGCATGATGTTGTGGCCGATCTCCATGTTGTCCAGAATCTTTGAGATGCCGAGCATCGCGGTGCCGGCCAACCAGGCCGGCGGAAAAATCCCGGCCATCAGCAGAGCACGGCCGCTGACTTCGAGAGTGCGCTGCGTCTTGATCACGCGGCGGATGTAGTCGGCGTCGCGCTGGCCGAGATCGGCCATCACGCGCTCTTTGATCGCGTCGAGTTCAGCACCGAACGCATCGGCCTGCTCGGCAGTCAGGGTGATCTTGGGCTTAGTCGTTTGAGACATGGTGGAGCCTCCTATTTCCCTATGTGGCTTAAAGTGCGATGTCGACGTCGCCGACCGGAACGGACACGCAGATCTGCACGTGCTCGTCGGGGGCGGTCGACACCGCACCGCTGGTCAGGTTGCGAACCACACCGCTGGTCTTGCGGCGGGTGCAGGTGTGGCAGATGCCCATTCGGCATCCGTTTGCGGGGTTCAGTCCGGCCGACTCCGCCTGCTCGAGCAACGAGCGACCGTCGTCGGTGACCTCAATGGCACTGTCCGCGAACGTGACTCGTCCACCCGACGGTTGTGCCGGCAGGTCGAGCTTGGGCGGAACGAAACTTTCCGAATGTGCGTCCGGGCAGTGCTCGCGGACGGCGTCGACCAAAGCCGCTGGCCCGCAGACGAACACCGCGTCGGGTTCCGGCATGGCCGCCGCCAGATGGTCGGCGTCGAACCGGCCGTCTAGATCGCCGCCGGCTGATCGGGTGTAGCCGTGCAGCACTCGCACGCCCGGCATCGCGACGAGCTCATCGTGGTAGCAGGCCTCGGCACGGTTGCGGGCGTAGTGCACGAACGCGATCTCGCCGGCGTGGCCTTCGTTGACCAGAGTGCGCAGCATCGCCAGGACCGGGGTGATCCCGCTACCGCCCGAGACGAACAGAATGCGGCGGGGCCGCTGCGCCGGGAGGACGAAGTCGCCCCCCACTCCGGTGAGCCCGACCACCATGCCGCGGCGGGCGTGCTCATACAAGTATGTCGAGACCACCCCGTCGTCGTGCTTTCCGATGGTCAGCTCGAGGTGCGCGGCCCCCTCGGCGTTGGCCGGGGAGTAGCACCGGGTGTGCCGGCGTCCGTCGATCTCGACGGCAACGTTGACGTATTGCCCGGCTGCGACGGCGTCGGTGAACGCATCGTTGGGCGCCAGAACCAGGGTGACGCTGCGCGGGGTATCCCGTCGCACGTCGACGACCTTCGCGCGGCCCTCGGCCAGCGTCCAGGCCGGATCCACCTGTTCGGTGTACCGGTCGACGCCATGCGGGCCGGTGAGCAGGTTGACCAGGTCAGAACCAAGCACTCGCTGCTTCAAAGTTTGGGTGAACATGTGTATACCGTGCGCCCACTTAGTCCAGTTCGTCAAGGGTTTACCCTGGTCTGTGTTAGGCTTCACATAGTGAACAGTCGTGCGCCTAGCTCACGGCCGCACCGTTCGAGTCGCGGCCGTAGCCGCGAAGGACCGTCCCGCGAGGAACGCAAGGAAGCGACCCGGCGGGCCATTGTCGCCGCTGCACTCAAGCTTCTTGATGAGCGCAGCTTCAGCGGATTGAGCCTGCGCGAGGTGACACGCGAAGCTGGCATCGTCCCCGGGGCGTTCTATCGCCATTTCGAGTCGATGGAGGCTCTCGGGCTGGTCCTGATTGACGAGTCGTTTCGGACGTTGCGGGACATGCTGCGCGGTGCCCGCGCCGGCAAGCTCGACCCGAATCGGGTGATCGAGTCGTCGGTGGAAATCGTGGTTGCCAGCGTCACCGAGCGTCGCGAACACTGGCGGTTCATCGGTCGCGAACGCTCCAGCGGTGTCACGGTGTTGCGCTACGCGATTCGCACCGAATTACGGCTCGTCACGTCCGAACTGGCCACCGACCTGGCCCGGTTCCCGGGGCTCAATGCCTGGAGCACCGACGATCTCAATGTGCTGGCGAGCTTGTTCGTCAACTCGATGATTGTGATCGCCGAAGCGCTCGAGGACGCCCAGGGCTCGGAGGCGATCGAGGAGATCCGCCAAACCGCGGTTAAGCAACTCCGGCTGATCGTCATCGGCATCACCGGCTGGCGCAGCAAGCCCTAAGCGCCTTCCACATTCTCGGCGCAGCGTAGCAATGCCTCGGCAACACTTCGCCTTTCGCGCGCCGAAATACCCTGCAGCATAACGGCTTCGACGGCAAACACCGCTTCGTGGGCGGCGCGAAGCCGCCGTAAGCCTTGGCGGGTAAGGGCTAGTGATTGCGCGCGGCCGCGAGGTTCGGCGTCGGCGTTTTCGATCAGACCTGCGGTGCGCAATCCGGTCAGCACGTCCTGCAACGACTGCCGGGTCACGAAGCACAGCCGCGCGAGTTCGGCGGCCGATGCCTCCGGATGCTCATCCAAGGCCCGCAACGTCGAGTACTGCGCCATCGAGATGCCGGTGGCCTTCAAAGCGGCGTCGCATTGACGCCGCAATCCCTGTTGGACGCGTTTGACCAGATAGCCGATGGAGCGTTCGGCGTCCGACGGTTGCATGACAGGAACCTTACACCTATCCTCAAGTCAGGAACCTGACAATGAGGAGAACGACATGACTACCATCACCGCACGCACCGACCACGCGACGCTGGTCAACGTGTTCACCGTGGAACCCGAACGGGCTCGCCAGCTTGCCGACCTGTTGGCCGCAGCCACTGAGGAAGTCATGCAGCACGTCGACGGGTTCATCTCGGCGAACATTCACCTCAGCGCCGACGGCACCCGGGTCGTCAACTACGCGCAGTGGCGTGACGCCGCCGCGTTCCAGACGATGCTGCAGGACGACACCGCCCGGGAGCACATGGCGAAGTGCGCTGAGCTGGCCGTCAGCTTCGACCCGCACCTGTACACCGTCGAGTCTGTGCACGAGGCCTAGCCGCGGAGCCATGATGGTCCAATGGGTACCCGAATGCGAGATCTGCTCGACGGCGCGCTGGGATCGCTGCGCTACGAAGCATGCGAGAAACGTCTTCGGCTTTATCGGGACGGCGAGCTGGTGGCCGACACCATCAACGGCCTGCTGGTGTGGGAGCCGCGCCGGCTGGTGCCGACGTACGCGGTGCCACACGCCGACTTCGCCGCGCGGTTGGAATCGGCAGGGCGGGTCGACGAGCTCGCTGACCTGCCCGTGCTGGTGCCGACCAATCCTTTTGCGGTGCATACCTGTACCGGCGAAATGCTCGACGTCGTCGTCGGTGATCGGCGATGCCCGTCAGCGGCATTCCGGCCGGATGATCCGGACCTGGCCGGCTATCTGACCCTCGACTTCAGCGCGTTCGAGTGGCGTGAAGAAGACGAGCCGGTCGTCTCGCACCCGCACGACCCGTTCAAACGCATCGACATCCTCACCAGCACCCGCCACGTCCGGGTCGAGTCGGACGGACGACTGCTGGCCGAGTCGTCGCGGCCGCTGCTGCTGTTCGAAACCTCGCTGCCGACCCGGTTCTACCTGCCGCCCGCCGACATCGTCGTCGATCTCGAGCCCAGCGACAGCGTCAGCTACTGCGCCTACAAAGGCCGGGCGTCGTATCTCTCGGCGCCGAATGGTCCCGCGGACATTGCCTGGACGTACCGCGAGCCCCTTCGCGAAGCGGAGCCCGTCCGGGATCACATTTGTTTTTTCAACGAAAGGGTCGACATCATCGTCGACGGCCGGCGCCGGCAGCGGCCGATCACTCCGTTCTCGCACTGACCCGCTGTGGCCGCCGCACGTCGCCGCGAAGGCAAGCTGGCCGACCTCACCTGTCGACGTTGTATAGCGAGTCGCCGTCCTCGGGGGTTCCGTCGATCTGACCGCGATGCACGCGAGCCGGCCGTTCGGCCGGGGGCCCCGCGTCGGGCGGCACGTCCGGCTCTTCGGCGCTGAGTTTGTACTCCAGCGATTCGCCCTCTTCCTCCTCGCGCGCCGTCATGCCGAACTTGTTGGCCTCGCTCCAACCGTCAGGCGGGTCGACGACGATGTCGCCGTCGTCATTGCGCACCTCATCGGAGTCGGTGGACTCGCTCGGGCTCAGGGTGTCATCGTCGGGCATAGCGGTTCGATTGCCCTTGAGCTCGACCGACTAAACACGCGGCGAGGCTGCCCCCTGCCTGGAAACGGTGATACTGCTGCGACTTGATGTCGCTGCATCGACGATCAGGGGCCCTGGTTGCCGCGCCCCGGGCCGTCAGCCGAGTGGTATTTCGTCGCTCGTTGGCTGTGTGCGAAATATATTTCGTACTGGAATTGATAGTCCAATATGACTTCAGCACAATTCCGGATGAAGTCCGCACGACGCGGAGAGGGTGACATGGCCTATCAATTGCGACCGCCCCAACGGACTCTGTTCGACGCGGCAAGGATCGGCGACGTCGACCTTGCGAACCGCGTCGCTCTGGCACCAATGACGCGAATCAGCGCGACAGCCGAAGGTCTGCCTACTGACCAGATGGCGGCCTACTACCGGATATTCGCCGAGGGTGAGTTTGGTCTGTTGATCACCGAAGGGCTTTATATCGACGAGCAGACCAGTCAGGGCTACTTGTTCCAGCCCGGGATCGCGACCGCTGCGCACGCCACGGCCTGGCAACGCGTTGTTCAAGGCGTCCATGACAGTGGGGCCAAATACTTCGCCCAACTCATGCACGCCGGCAGCCAGTCACAAGGGAACCCGCGCACAACGACAACCTGGGGGCCGTCAGCTATTCGCCCAAGAGGCGAGCAGCTGGCCATGTACCGCGGATCGGGCCCGTTCCGGACTCCCGAAGCGATGACCACAGACCACATCAGGCAAGTCCGCAACGCCTTCGTCGAGTCGGCACGGCACGCACGCGACGCGGGGTTTGATGGCGTGGAGATCCACGGCGCAAACGGCTACCTGGTCGACGAGTTCCTCACCGACTACATGAACACTCGCACCGACAGATACGGCGGCAATACCGCCAACCGAGTGCGCTTTGCGGCCGAGGTCTGCCACGACGTTGTGTCGGCTGTCGGCGGCGACATCGCGGTCGGTATCCGCATCTCCCAAGGGAAAGTGTCCGACAATCACCATCGATGGGCCGGCAACGAAGAGGATGCGGCGACCATCTTCGGCGCCTTGGCCGAGGCCGGGATCGACTACATTCACACCACCGAATACCGCGCGCTAGCACCAGCATTCACCGAATCCGGCAAATCGCTTGGACAGCTCGCCAAGCAGTACAGTGGGCTGCCGATAATCGCCAACGGCGGTCTTGATGACCCGCGAGATGCTGCCGCCATCGTCGACTCCGGCGCCGCCGACGTCGTCGCCTTGGCCAAGCCGGCGCTGGCCAACCGCGACTGGCCCCACCGAGTGCGAACCGGCCAGCCTTTATCGCCTGATCTGCCGGCGGATCTATTCGGACCGATAGCCAACGTCAAAGACTGGGAAGTAGTCAGTGCAGAGAACGAGGTTGCGCGTAACGCGAGATGACACCACGCGTCAGCGAGCTTACCGAGGTGACCGCCACATCGGCCACAGGGTCGGTCCGTCTGGGATGACGAGCTCGCCGGTTACCTCGAACCCGAACCGCTGGTAGTAGGGCACGTTCTCGCTTTTGCTGGATTCGAGATAAGCGGGGGCGTGTTCGGCGTCGACGCGGTCGAGACGGGACTGCATGAGGGCCTGGCCGTAGCCCTTGCCGCGTACCGAGGGGTCACTGCCGATCACCGCGAGGTACCAGTGCGGTTCCTCGGGGTGATGCGATTTCATCTGATCGAGGAGTTGGCCGAGTTTGCGGGCCGTCGGCACACTCAACCCGAACCCGAAAATGAACGACGGCAACATCATCAGCTGTTCGCGCGCCGACTGCTTCCACCGGCCCGGCGGATCCCACAGCGCTGCCGCACCGATCGTGGACCCATCGGTGGCCACCTCCACGCCACCGCCAGCGAGGTGGTGATGGCGCGCGATCGCCGCGAAAAATCTTCGCTGACGGGCTGCCCGGAGTTTGTCGTCCGGCATGATCCAGACCGACACCGGGTCGTCGTAGAAGGCGCGGCCGAGGGCGTGCGAAAGCTCGGTGACGTCGGCTTTGCGCGCCGGACGCGTATTGATCGTCATCGAACGCCAGAGTAGTAGCGTCACGGATCGTGTGGGACTTCGAAACGGACCCGGAATACCAGCAGAAACTGGACTGGGTCGAAGAATTCATGGTCAGCGAACTCGAGCCGCTCGATTTGGTGTCGCTCGACCCCTACGACAAGAAGGACGCCGAGACCATGGCGATCCTGCGGCCGCTGCAACAACAGGTCCGCGACCACGGCCTATGGGCCGCACACCTGAAACCCGAGCTCGGCGGTCAAGGCTATGGCCAGGTCAAGCTCGCGCTGCTCAATGAGATCCTGGGCCGGTCCCGCTGGGCCCCGTCGGTGTTCGGCTCGCAGGCACCCGACTCCGGTAATGCCGAGATCCTGGCCCTGTTCGGCACCCCGGAGCAGAAGACCCGCTACCTGCAGCCGCTGCTCGACGGCGAGATCACCTCGTGTTACTCCATGACCGAACCGCAGGGCGGTTCCGACCCGGGGCTGTTCGTGACGAGCGCTGTGCGCGACGGAGACGACTGGGTGATCAACGGCGAGAAGTGGTTTTCCACCAACGCGAGGCACGCGACGTTCTTCATCGTCATGGCGGTCACCAATCCCGAGGCGCGCACCCGCGACAAGATGTCGTTGTTCATCGTTCCGGCTGGGACACCGGGTGTGGAGATCATCCGCAACGTCGGGGTCGGGACGGAGTCCCACGCCACCCACGGCTACCTCCGCTACGCCGACGTCCGGGTGCCGGCCGACCACATTCTCGGCGGCGAGGGCGAGGCCTTCGCGATCGCGCAGACCCGGCTGGGCGGCGGTCGCATCCATCACGCCATGCGCACGATCGCGTTGGCCCGCAGGGCGTTCGACATGATGTGCGAGCGGGCGGTATCGCGGCAGACCCGGATGGGTCCGCTGGCAAATTTCCAGATGACCCAGGAGAAGATCGCCGACAGCTGGATACAGATCGAGCAGTTCCGACTGCTGGTGCTGCGGACGGCCTGGCTGATCGACAAGCACCACGACTACCAGAAGGTGCGACGCGACATCGCCGCGGTCAAGGTCGCGATGCCCACGGTGCTACACGACGTCGTGCAGCGCGCCCTGCACCTGCACGGCGCGCTCGGGGTGTCCAATGAGATGCCGTTCATCAAGATGATGATCGCCGCGGAATCGCTGGGCATCGCCGACGGCGCCACCGAGCTACACAAGATGACGGTGGCCCGCCGCACCTTGCGCGAATACCAGCCGGTGTCAACGCCTTTCCCGTCGCAGCATCTGCCCACTCGGCGCGCCGAGGCGCAGGCCCGGTTGGCCGAGCAGCTGGAGCACGCGGTCGCCGAGTTCTAGCTTTCGGCAGTGACGCGGTCGATGTGGGCGAGAAAGTGCGTGAGCACCGCGTCGGGCGCTTCGAGTTGCGGCCAGTGCCCGATGTCGTCGGCGAGCATCACCACGTCGGGGTTGGGAATCACCTCGGCGTAGCGGCGCGCCATGTGCGCGCCGGAATTCGGATCGATCGGCCCGTCGATCAACCGCATCGACACGTCGGTCTCGCGCATGGCCCGCACCCACCGATTCCGGTGTGTGTGCCGGTCTTTGATGAATCGGCCGACCTTGTGCAACACCCGGCGGCCGTCGTTGTAGCCCAGGATCTGATGGAATACGTCCATCATGTGCGGGCTCGGTTTGGTATTCGGGCCGAACATCTCCCGTATCGTCGGCTCCAGCACCCGACGCGACACCGGGCTGTTCTGCAGCGGACTCAGGATGTCGCCCAACGGAGTTCCCGACAGCAGCTTCTGCGCGGCCCGGGGCGTGTAGGTCTCGACGAACATCCCGCCGTTGAGCCAGGTGATCGAGTCGATACTCAGCGAACCGTACGCGTGCTGGCCAAACTCGTGGCGCGCCAACAGTTCCTGACCCACCGAGTCGCCGAGGTCGTGGGCGAGGATATGCGCGTGTCGGATACCCAGGTGATGCAGCAGCGCCTCGTGCATGTCCGCGTGATCGTGCACCGAATACTCGTAGGCAACCGGCTTCGCAGAGAAGCCCATCCCCATCATGTCCGGAGCGATAACGGTGAACCGCTGCGTCAGCGTCGACCAAATCGGTTCCCAGTCAAAGGAATTGAACGGATACCCGTGGATGAGCAGCAGCGGCGGCCCGCTGCCCTCGACCCGGTAGAAGATGTCGAAGCCGAGGTAGTCGAAATACAGCCCGGCGTCCAGCCAAGATGCCAGCCCCGTGTCCATGACTCGGCCGGCCTACGAGATGTAGCGAACGACGCTCTCGGCGACGCACGCCGGTTTGTCGCTGCCCTCGACCTCGACGGTGGTCGACACGGTCGCCTGCGTGGCCCCGTTGCCCAGGTCCTCGATGTTGACCAGCGAGCTCTTCGCGCGAACCCGCGAGCCGACCGGGACCGGCGACGGGAAGCGAACCTTGTTGAGGCCGTAGTTGATTGCGAGCTTGATGCCGTTGACGGTGTACATCTGGTGCTGAAGCCGGGGCAGCAGCGCCAGTGTCATGAACCCGTGCGCGATGGTCTTACCGAACGGGCCTTTGGCCGCCCGCTCTGGATCGACGTGAATCCACTGGTGATCGCCGGTGGCGTCGGCGAAGAGGTTGACGTCTTCCTGGCTGATCGTCACCCAATCGCTCTCTCCGATGCTTTCACCCTTGATCGAGGCGAGGTCGGCGACTGAATCGAAGGTGCGCATAGCGTTTCTCTCCCTTGAGTCGGCCCGGCAGCGGAGCGGGCGGCGCTGGTTAGCATCGTGCCACTCCGCGGACACCAACCGACCACCGGGACGCGAACCATTAAGCATCAGAGGAGGATGGTCGGGTGAAGCTGCTGCTGCTGGCCGACACACATGTTCCGCGACGTGCTCGCGACCTGCCACCGCAGGTATGGGACGAGGTCGACCGTGCCGACGTGGTCGTCCATGCCGGCGACTGGGTGGTGCCCGAACTGCTCGACGAGCTGACCGCCAGGTCCGCGCGGCTGGTGGCCTGCTGGGGCAACAACGACGGGCCAGAGCTGCGTTCGCGCCTACCGGAACGAGCCGACGTGGCACTCGACGGGCTGCGGTTCACGGTGGTCCACGAAACCGGCGGCAGCGGCGGACGTGACGTCCGCATGTCTGGCTTGTACCCCGGTACCGACGTGCTGGTGTTCGGCCACAGCCACATCCCGTGGGACACCACGACCAGCACCGGCTTGCGGTTACTGAACCCCGGCTCACCAACCGATCGCCGGCGGCAGCCGTTCTGCACCTACATGACGGCGGGCATCGAAGACGGCGTGCTCACGGACGTCGTTTTGCATCGAGTGGAGAAGTAGCTCGCTGCTAGCGCAGACATAGCGTCTACACATACTTAGCTCGTAAACAGATACAAGTGAACACTCTCATCGACCCCGTCACCGAAGTGTCCCGCGTCGTCGGCAGATTCCGGCGGCAACTCCGCCGCTCGGCTGAGCGTGGATTCGACTCCGCACGGCTGACCGAATCGCAGTCGGAATTGCTGTGGCTGGTCGCCCGGCAGCCGGGCATCTCGGTCAGCGCCGCCGCGGCCGAGTTGGGGCTGGTCGCCAACACGGCCTCGACGCTGGTCTCCAAGCTGGTGGGCAAGGGATACCTGCTGCGGACCGCCGACGAAACCGACCGCCGGGTGGGCCAGTTGCGGCTGGCCGGAGCGGCCCAACAGATCGTCGACACGTCACGATCGGCCCGTCGCGCCATGCTGGCCGACGTGCTCAACGAACTCGGCGACGACCAAATCGAGGCTCTGACAAAGGGCTTGGCAGTTCTCGACACGATGACCCGACGACTACAGGAGCGATGACCATGAGCAGAGCACTGCCGATGGCGGTCGACGGCCGGAACCTGACCTACCGGTACGGCGAGTTCACCGCGGTGGACGACGTCACGTTGCAGGTTCGGCCGGGCGAGACGATGGGTCTGCTCGGTCCCAACGGGGCCGGCAAAACCACAGTGGTGCGGATGCTCACCACGCTGACACCCGTGCAGAACGGCGAACTGCGCATTTTCGGCCTCGATGCCCGCGATCAGACGAACGACATTCGAAGCAATATCGGCTATGTGCCGCAACAGCTTTCCATCGAACCGGCACTGACCGGCCGGCAGAACGTGGCCTGGTTCGCCAGGTTATACGGCGTGCCCCGCTCGCAGCGATCCGAACGGGTGGACGAGGCGTTGGCCGCCATGGAATTACTCGACGTCGCCGACCGGCTTGCCGGGACGTACTCCGGCGGGATGGTGCGCCGCCTGGAAGTGGCACAGGCACTGGTCAACCGTCCGTCGCTGCTGGTTCTCGACGAACCGACGGTGGGACTGGATCCCATCGCGCGCGACCGCGTGTGGACCCACGTGCTGAACATGCAGAGCCAATTCGGCATGACCGTGCTGTTGACCACGCACTACATGGAAGAAGCCGACGCGCTGTGCGATCGGGTGGCGCTGATGCATCAGGGCACGCTTCGCGCCGTCGGGACACCGACGAAGCTGAAATCGACGGTGTCCGCATGCGCGACGCTGGAGGACGTGTTCCGGCACTACGCCGCATCGGACCTGTCAGAGCAGTCCGAGAGATCGGGCTCGCTGCGTGAAATCCGTTCCAGCAGAAAGGTTGCCAGCCGTGCCGGTTGATAACGCTGTCAAGCCCACGCCGATCACGCTGGCCCGCGCTCCGCACGGGTGGCAGCGGGTACCCGCAACGTTCGGCCGGGTCGGCGCGTTCGCGCTCGTGGAGATGCAGAAGCTGCGGCACGATCGCACCGAGCTCGTCACGCGGATGGTGCAACCGGCGCTGTGGCTGCTGATCTTCGGCACGACGTTCAGCAAGCTGCACGTCATCAACACCGGGTCGGTGTCCTATCTGGCGTTCCTGGCGCCGGGGATCATCGCCCAGTCGGCGTTGTTCATCTCGATCTTCTACGGCATCCAGATCATCTGGGACCGCGACGCCGGAATCCTGGCCAAGCTGATGGTGACGCCGGCGCCGGCGTCCGCGCTGATCTCCGGTAAGGCATTCGCGGCGGGCGTGCGATCGGTGGCCCAGGTCATCGGGGTGCTGGCGCTGGCCTATGCGATGAGGATTCCAATGACGATCAACCCGCTGCGCATCCTGGCCGCGATGGCCGTCGTGATGCTGGGTTCGGCGTTCTTCGCCTGCCTGTCGATGACGCTGGCGGGGCTGGTGCGCAGCCGCGATCGGCTGATGGGGATCGGCCAGGCCATCACCATGCCGCTGTTCTTCGCGTCCAACGCGCTCTACCCGGTCGACGCGATGCCGGGGTGGCTACACGTGCTCAGCACCGTCAACCCGCTCAGCTACGAAGTCCACGCATTACGCGCACTACTCATCGGCACCCCATTCAACCCGCTGGACATCGTCGTGTTGGTCGTCGCGGCAGTTCTCGGAATCGCCACTGCCTCAACGCTTTTACGGCGCCTGGTCAGGTAGGTCACGAATACGTAACGTCCCCCTGCTGAATTCAATTGAGCAGGGGGCGTTTTCGTTCCGTTATCTGCGGGTAACGCTTCGAGCCTCAATCGTTAGCGAACCGCGATCCCACACTCCGCTTTGAGTGACACGCTTGTAGTTACTGGCGTGTTTGACTGCCACAGACAGCTATTCGACCGCTTGTGCGGCAAATGAAAGTTGGGATAGGAGCTATGAAGTTCGCAGAGAAATTCCGCGGTGCGGCAGGAAGTCTGCCGCGCAGATTGGCAATTGCGACCGTCGGGGCAGCGCTGCTGGCCGGACTGGTCGGTGCGATCGGCGGCTCGGCGACCGTGGGGGCGTTCTCCAAAAAGGGTCTGCCGGTCGAAACTTTGAACGTCCCATCGGCGTCTATGGGCCACGACATCAGGGTGCAATTCCAGGGCGGTGGACCGCACGCGGTCTACCTGCTCGACGGCTTGCGCGCACAGGACGACTTCAACGGCTGGGACATCAACACTCCGGCGTTCGAGGAGTACTACCAGTCGGGCCTGTCGGTGATCATGCCGATCGGTGGACAGTCCAGCTTCTACAGCGACTGGTACCAGCCGGCGTGCGGCAAGAGCGGTTGCCAGACCTACAAGATGGAAACCTTCATTACCAGGGAGCTTCCCGCATATCTGCAGGCTAACCGAGGCATCTCCCCGAACGGCAATGCCGCGGTGGGTCTTTCGATGTCGGGTGGGTCAGCGATGATCCTGGCCGCGTACTACCCGCAGCAGTTCTCCTACGCCGCATCGCTGTCCGGCTTCTTGAACCCCTCCGAGGGTTGGTGGCCGACGCTGATCGGTCTGTCGATGGGTGACGCGGGCGGCTACAGCGCCTCCAACATGTGGGGTCCGAGCAGTGACCCGGCCTGGAAGCGCAACGACGCGATGGTGCAGATTCCGCGCCTGGTGCAGAACAACACCCGCATTTGGGTCTACTGCGGCAACGGCACTCCGAACGAACTGGGCGGCAACAGCATGCCGGCCAAGTTCCTGGAGCAGTTCACCCTGCGCACCAACGAGCAGTTCCGGGACAACTACACCGCTGCGGGCGGCCGCAACGGCACGTTCAACTTCCCGCCCAACGGGACGCATGACTGGGGTTACTGGAACCAGCAACTGGTTGCCATGAAGCCCGATATCCAGCGGACGCTGAGCGCTGCGCAAGGCGCGACCTGATCGACCCACCCATGCATCGGCCGCAGCGTTCCCCCAACGCTGCGGCCGATGTTTTTATGCGGAAGGCTAATTCAGCAGAGCGCGCCGATCCTGATGGAAATACGTGTAGCCGGTTGCCAACGTGCACAGCGCCGATGAGAAGACCAGCATCCCCGTGCCGTTGACGAACAAGCTGATGACGCCGCCGACGGTGGCGCCGACGATGAAGCTGCCGAACAGCATGAAATAACCGAACCAGTCGGAGATGTTTCCGCCGGCGATATGACGCTCGATACCCTGACCCATCTTGACCAGCGTCCCGGTCACATAGCTCAACGGCACCGATACCTCGCCGTCTTTGACGAATGACGTGTTCAGCGCGCCAATACCGAAGGCCAGCAACATGATCGGCGGGAAGTCGAGCTGGCTTTCCGACCAGCCTTCGTCGAACACGTCGACGATCGTGGCCGCCACCAGACTGAACGTGGTCAGCACCGTCGGCCCGTGCGGATGCGCCACCCAGAAATGCCGCCGACACACCGACGCCACCACCACACCGGCGACGAAGCTCAGCAGCAGCAGCCCGGCCGTCATGGACAACACCACGTCGTCGTTGAAATATCCCAGTACGGCGCGTTGCGCGTTGCCGGTCATGAACGTGACGAAGTATCCGGCGGAGTGGGTGAAAGCCGTCGCTCCGAGCACACCGGCAAGGACCGCCAGCAGATACGAAAGCCGGGCCTCGCGGTCGAACGTCTCACCGAACATAAAACCATGGTTCCATCGGAACTACGCGCCGTGCAGCGCGGGGGCGGCCATTCAGGCGCGATTCACATCAGTCTGCTACAAACTTGGCGATCGACCGTAGCGGGATGGGCAGCCAGCCGGGGCGGTGCCGAGATTCATAACCCGCCTCGTACACCGCCTTGTCCAGTTCGTAGGCCGCCAACACCAATTCGGAATCGCGGGGGTCCACGCCGGATGCCGCCGCGTATCCGTCGCAGAACGCTGTTCGGTTGCGCTGCACCCACTCTCGAGCCCGCGCAGCCAACTGCTTGTCGGCCGACTGATCGACCAGCGGCCCATAAGCGGCGTAGTCGAACGATCGCAGCACACCTGCCACGTCCCGCAGCGGGGAGTCCGGCGCCCGCCGCTCGTCCAGCGGTTGGCCCGGCTCGCCTTCGAAATCGATCAGCAACCAGGACTCCGGCGTGCGCAGCACCTGGCCCAGGTGCAGATCGCCGTGCACCCGCTGCACCGTGATGGTCTGCTCTGCCAGCTTCTGAAAGCGCTGCTCGATCGCCGGGACGTACTGCCCGACCTCGGGCACCGCTGCGGCCGCCGACGACAACCGGGCCAGCATGGTGTCGACCGGGAACGGGGCCTGCGAGGTGCCCAGCGCTTCGGCGAGTCCCGCGTGCACCGATGCGACGGCTTCACCGAGTCGGCAGGACTCGCCGGCGAAGTCACCGCCCACCTCGTAGGCGTACAGGTCGCCTTCGGCGAACAGGTCGCGGACGCTGGCGGTGGCCATCGCCCAGCCCTCGGCCGCGTTGCCCTCGTACTCGGTCGCCATGCCCAGCGGGCAGCTGGTGTCGGTGTCCGGTGCGGCCAGTTCATAGGTGCCCAGCAGCCGCGCCACGTGCGGATTTCCGGCCCGGCCAAGGACCCGGTTGAGCTCGATGTCGGGGTTGACGCCCGGGCTGACGCGGCGGAACACCTTCAAGATGGCGTCGCGATCGAAGATCACGCTGGTATTGCTCTGCTCGGCGTCGGAAACCCGGGGGTAAGCGTTCAGCGGCAGGGTGACGTCCGGCTCCTTGCTGAACGACACGCCTTCCCTGGTAGCCGACGAATCGACCAGCGACAACAGAAACGCAGCCGCGTCCGGGTCGTAGAGCGCGTCGAAGCCGACGCGATCGCCGTCCGCGCCGATGGTGGCGACGGCGGCGAACTCGGTGGGCGGCTCGGAATCCCAGCCGACGATCACCTGGTAGCGCTCGGCCGAGCCGTCGGTGTAGGCGACGTCCACCAGCGTGAGATCCAGGTTGTCGCGCAGACCTATCACCAGAGCCAGGCTCAGCGGTCGCCAGTTCGCGGCTGCGGCCGGCGTACCAGCGCTGCTGCGGCAGCCATTCTGACCACGGCAGATTCATTGCGACTCCTCCGACCCGCACAACTGGAACCAGTAGAACCCATGGCTCGGCAGGGTGAGCAGATACGGCAGATGTCCGATGGGCGGAAATCTCGACCCGGCCGGTCAACTCGATCGGTATGTAGCCGTTCCAGTGCTGCAGGTTCAGTTCGATGGGTTGCGGGAAACGCGACAGGTTGTTGACGCAGACCACCACGTCGTCGTCGGACACCCGGGCGTAGGCCAGCACCGACGGGTTCGTTCCGCCCAGCTCCTGGAACGACCCGATCGCGAACGCATCGTGTCGCCTGCGCACCATCAGCATGGTGCGGGTCCAGTTCAACAATGACGTCGAGGTGTCCATCTGCGCTTCGACGTTGACAGCCTGATACCCGTAGACCGAGTCCTGGCTGGCGGGCAGATACAGCCGGCCGGGGTTCGCCTTGGAGAACCCGGCGTTGCGGTCCGGTGTCCACTGCATCGGGGTGCGCACGCCGTCGCGGTCACCCAACCAGATGACGTCACCCATGCCGATCTCGTCGCCGTAGTACAGACACGGTGAGCCGGGCAGCGACAGCAGCAGCGCGGTGAACAGCTCGATCTGGTTGCGGTCGTTGTCCAGCAGCGGGGCCAGCCGGCGCCGGATCCCGACGTTGGCCTTCATCCGCGGGTCTTTGGCGTACTCGGAGTACATGTAGTCGCGCTCTTCGTCGCTGACCATCTCCAGCGTCAACTCGTCGTGGTTGCGCAGGAAGATCCCCCATTGCGCCATGTCCGGAATCTCGGGGGTCTGCCCGAGAATCTCCGAGATCGGGAACCGTGACTCGCGGCGGACCGCCATGAAGATGCGCGGCATCAGCGGGAAGTGGAACGCCATGTGGCACTCGTCGCCGCCGGTGCTGGGATCACCGAAGTATTCGACGACGTCGGCGGGCCACTGGTTGGCCTCGGCCAGCAGCACCCGGCCCGGGAACTCGTCGTCGACGACTTTGCGCACTTTCTTCAGGAAGGCGTGTGTCTCGGGCAGGTTCTCGCAGTTGGTGCCCTCGCGCTCGAACAGATAGGGCACAGCGTCCAACCGGAACCCGTCGATCCCAAGATCGAGCCAGAACCGCAGCACGTCGATCATCGCTTCCTGCACGGCCGGGTTGTCGTAGTTCAGGTCCGGCTGATGCGAGAAGAAGCGGTGCCAGTAGAACTGCTTGCGCACCGGGTCGAAGGTCCAGTTCGACTCTTCGGTGTCGATGAAGATGATGCGCGCATCGGTGTACTTCTCGCTGGTGTCGCTCCAGACGTAGAAGTCGCCGTATGGGCCGTCGGGGTCCTGCCGCGATTCCTGAAACCAGGGGTGGGAATCCGACGTGTGGTTCATCACGAGATCGGTGATGACCCGGATGCCCCGCTCGTGCGCCGCATCGAGCAACGCGACGAAGTCCTCGACGGTGCCGAATTCGGGCAGCACTTTGTAGAAGTCGCGGATGTCGTAACCGCCGTCGCGTAGCGGAGAGTCGTAGAACGGCGGCAACCACAGACAGTCGACACCCAGCCACTGCAGATAGTCCAGGCGCTCCATGAGCCCCCGCAGATCTCCCGATCCGTCCGCGTTGCCGTCAACGAAGGCTCGAACGAGCACCTCGTAGAAGACTGCGTGTTTGAACCAGGTCGGATCTGCCGGCAGCGATTTGGCCTCGGCGAACTCGTCGGCGTTGGGATGCTCCACCACGCCGCCTTCGACGTGGCTTCCCTCCGCGGGATCATGCTCGGACGGTGAGTCTCTGTCTCCTGGTCAAGTCCACGACCTTACACGTACCCGAGGCGCGGCATCGAAAACCTTATGCGCCAAACGAATTGAGTGCAGCCGCTGAGCTGGGACGTTGGATCAGCCCGGCGGGCCGTCGCCCAGCGCCACGTCGATGGTCCGACCCTGCAGTCCCACGCTGACGTGATCGCCGGGGTGATGCTGGTCGAGAATGTTCGTCAGCGCGGTGGCCGAGTTGACCGGCTGGCCGTTGATCGAGTTGACCACGTCACCCGGGGCGAGCCCGGCGGCTGCGGCCGGGCCGGTCGGAATCACCTGGCGGACGATCGCGCCCGCGCCGCCCGGGGCGTCGTTGACTCCGACGCCGAGGAAGGCGGTCGGCCCGATGTGCACGGTCGGCGACGAGGCGCCGGAGCGGATCTGTCCCGCGATGGCCATCGCCTCGTTGATCGGGATCGCGAAGCCTTGGCCGCGGCCGAGGTGGAAGTTCTGCGTCGCGGCGGTGTTCATGCCGATCACCTGGTTGGCGGAGTTGACCGTGGGGCCACCGGAGTCGCCCGGGCGGATGTTCGCGTCGACCTGGATCAGGCCGACCAGGGTTTCGGTGCTGCCGGTCAGCGCGTCGTTCGCCGACACCGTCTGGTTCAGCGCGCCGATGCGCCCCTCCTCCACGCTGGGCGCCCCGCCGGCGCCGCCCGCGTTACCCAGCGACACCACCGGCTGGCCCACGCTCAGGCCGTCCGAGTTGCCGATGTTTGCCACCGGCAGGCCGCCGCCCGCGAGTTGCAGGACCGCGATGTCGTGCTGGCGATCGAAACCGATCACGTTGGCCGGGTAGACCTGACCGTTGGCGATCGACCTCGCGGTGAGGTCGGTCGCGCCGGCGACCACGTGGTTGTTGGTGAGGATCACGCTGGGGTCGATCACGATGCCGGTCCCGGCGCCGACGGCGCTCTGGAATCCCAGTTTGGCGTCGATGTCGACGATCTGCGGGCCCACCTGCGCAGGCCGCGGACGCTCGCGTCCCGCGGGAGGGGCGGTATGGCGGGCGACGCGTTCGCGGGCACCGTGGCCAGCACCAAGTCCTGCCGCTGCCAACAGACTGAGCAAGCTCAGCGACCTCCGCGGTTTGCGGCGGTGCGATCCGCTCATCCCGTCACCTCCTGCGTGAGTTCCAGCCCGGATTAACCAGAAATGCCGTCACGCGTGAGTGACGACATAACTTCGTTTATCTAACCGTAGCGTGCGTCGCTGAATCGGGCATATCGACGTTTGGCGACGAGTTCGGCCGACGCTGCTGCTGGCACGGTAGCTTCAAAGCTTTGGCTGGACGGCAACTCGACGGCAAAGGTGTTTCTCGTATGAGCGTTCTCGATTCGTTCCGACTCGACGACAAAGTGGTGATCGTGACCGGCGCTTCGTCCGGGCTGGGCGTGTCGTTTGCCCAGGTGTTCGCCGAGGCCGGCGCCGACGTCGTGCTGGGGGCGCGCCGCGTCGAGCGGCTGGCCGACACTGCGGCGCTCGTCGAAGCCGGCGGCCGCAAGGCGCTGACGGTCGCCACCGACGTCAGCGTGCCCGAGCAGAGTCAGGCGTTGGTCGACGCCGCGATGCAGACGTTCGGCCGCGTCGACGTGTTGATCAACAACGCCGGCATCGGCACCGCCCACCCGGCCACCCGGGAGACGCCCGAGGAGTTCCGGTCGGTGATCGACGTCAACCTCAACGGCGCGTACTGGGTGGCGCAGGCCTGCGGGCGGGTCATGAAGCCCGGAAGCTCGATCATCAACATCGCCAGCATCCTCGGGATCACCACCGCGGGCCTTCCGCAGGCGGCCTACAGCGCGAGCAAGGCCGCGATCATCGGGCTCACCCGGGACCTGGCGCAGCAGTGGGGCTCCCGCAAGGGAATTCGCGTCAACGCGCTGGCTCCGGGGTTCTTCAAAACCGAGATGACCGACGAGTACCCGCCCGAGTACCTGGAGAGCCAGTCGCATCGACTGGTCTTGGGCCGCCTCGGCGATGACCGCGAACTGGCTGCCACCGCGGTGTGGCTGGCGTCGGCCGCCGGTGGGTACGTCACCGGGCAGACGATCGTCGTCGACGGCGGACTGTCCATCAACTAGACATGCCCGACTTCGACCCCGAGGCCCGCTTCGCGCAAGCGCCGGTAGCCCGATTGGCCACCGCCGGCCCCGACGGGCGTCCACACCTGGTGCCGGTGGTGTTCGCACTGCACGACGGGGTCGTCTACACCGCGGTGGACGCCAAACCGAAGACCACGCAGCGGCTGCGCCGGCTGACCAACATCGAGCGCAACCCGCAGGTGACCCTCCTCGTCGACCACTACGACGAGGATTGGACGCAGTTGTGGTGGGTCCGCGCCGACGGGATCGCCACCATCCATCACGACGGCAGCACGATGCATGACGGACTGCGATCTGCTACGCGCGAAATATGCCCAGTATCAATCGGTTTCACTTATCGGCCCGGTGATCGCCGTCGCGGTGCGGCACTGGAGCAGCTGGCACGGCTGAGGCCGGCCCCAGCGCTTGCCAACTCGCGTTCAGCTTAAGGGCCCGAACGCCGGCGTTTATGCCGAGAATAGGCCGTTCAACTGGGCATATGGCCTGTACTATGGGGTACCAATTGCGACGTGCGCAACTTATGTTCGCTTTGCTGAGCGGAACATAGGGCATATTAGAGATATGCAATGCGAGCGGGGGTCTCGCATCGTCTCGGAGGGTGGACACCGTGGGTAAAGCGATTCGTACGGGTTGGCTCGCGGCGTTGATCGCCGCGCTGACCATGGTGGGCTCGGCCGCCCCGGGAATGGCGGCGATCGCACCCCCGACCCCGTCCGGCACGGTCGCATCGATCCTGCCGGCCAACGGCGCGGTGGTCGGGGTGGCCCACCCGGTGATCGTCACGTTCACCAGCCCGGTCACCAACCGCTCGGCAGCCGAGCGGGCGATCAAAGTCACTGCGCCGAACCACCTGACGGGCACGTTCGATTGGCCCGAACCGAATGTCGTCGAGTGGAAGCCGGACGGCGTACTGGCCCGCGCACAGCCACGTCGGCGTTGCAGGTGCACGCGTTGTCGACCGGTTTCGAGACCGGCGACGCAGTGGTCGGTACTGCCAGCATTTCCGCGCACACCTTCACGGTCACCCAGAACGGCGAGGTGCTGCGCACGATGCCGGCGTCGATGGGCAAGGCCACTCGCCCGACACCGATGGGAAATTTCTCCGCGCTGTCGAAAGAGCGCACGGTCGTGATGGATTCGCGGACCATCGGCATCCCGCTGGAGTCGTCCGAGGGCTACAAGATCACCGCGCAGTACGCGGTCCGCGTGACGTGGAGCGGCGTCTACGTGCACTCGGCGCCGTGGTCGGTCGACTCCCAGGGCTATGCGAACGTCAGCCACGGCTGCATCAACCTCAGCCCGGACAACGCCGCGTGGTACTTCGACACGGTTCACATCGGCGATCCGATCAACGTGGTGTAGCCGTATGAGCCGGAATACATCCGCGCGAGGCCGAGTTGGCGCCTGCATGGCGAATTCACAAACCCGCGCGGTCCGGTTCGATAGTTACGGCGGGCCCGACGTCCTCTACGTCACCGATATCGAGAGGCCCGAACCCGGCGCCGGCGAGGTGCTCGTCGAGGTTCGCGCCGCCGGCATCAATCCCGGCGAGGCCGGCATCCGCACCGGCGCGCTGCACGAGCAATTCCCGGCTACCTTTCCCTCCGGCGAGGGCAGCGACCTGGCCGGCGTCGTCATCGAAGTCGGCGACGGCGTCAGCGATTTCGCCGTCGGTGACGAGGTGCTCGGGTTCAGCTTTCAGCGGTCGAGCCACGCCACCCATGCGAGCGTCCCGGTCGACCAGCTGATTCACAAACCGGCCGAGTTGAGTTGGGAGGTCGCGGGTTCGCTGTACGTGGTGGGCGCCACGGCGTACGCCGCGGTTCGTGCGGTTGCAGCCGCAGTCAGGGTGAGACCGTGGCGGTCTCGGCGGCCGCCGGCGGAGTCGGCAGTCTCGTCGTGCAACTCCTGGCGCTGCGAGGTGTGCGGGTGCTGGGCATCGCGTCGTCGGCCAATGCGGAGTGGCTGCGCGCGCACGGAGTCGAGCCGGTCGAGTACGGCGACGGATTGGCTGACCGACTGCAGCAGGCCGCACCCGACGGCGTCGACGCCTTCATCGACCTGTTCGGACCGGAGTATGTGCAGCTCGCCGTCGATCTCGGTGTGCCACGCGAGCGGATCAACACGATCATCTCGTTTGCCAAGGCCGCCGAAGTCGGCGCGAAAACCGAAGGCAGTGCCGAGGCGTCGACCCCGGCTGTGCTGCAGGAAATTGCCGATCTGATCGTCTCGGGCGCGCTGGACTTCGACGTTGCCGCCGACCTATCCGCTGGACCGGGTCGTCGACGCCTTCGAAGAACTCGAGCAACGGCATACCCACGGCAAGATCGTGTTGCTGCCGCAGTCGGCCAGCTGAGGTAAGTGCCCGTTAGCGTTCATTAACGCCTAGGCTCGACGGCATGGCTACTACTACATTGCAAGAATCCCGAGTCGCCGACACGCTGCACCGGATGTACGCCGAGGCACAGGAACAGATGTCGACGCTGCGTCGAGCGGCGCCCCAACATGTCCGCGGCCGCCACCGTCAAGGAACGCGCCGACGCGATGAGCGAGTTCTACATCCCGGTCACGCCGGAGTCCGGCCGGCTGCTCTACTCGCTGGTGCGGGCGACCAAACCGGCCACCATCGTGGAATTCGGTATGTCCTTTGGCATTTCGGCGCTGCACCTGGCTTCAGCGGTGCGCGACAACGGCTCCGGCCGGGTGGTGACGACAGAGATCAGCGAAACCAAGATTGCCACCGCCAAGCAGACGTTCACCGAGACCGGTCTGGACGACCTGATCACCGTCCTGGAAGGCGATGCACTTTCCACCCTCGCAGAACTGGACGGGCCGGTCGACTTCGTCCTGCTCGACGGGTGGAAGGAGCTGTACCTGCCGGTGATCAAGCTGCTGGAGCCGAGGCTGTCGCCCGGCGCCCTCGTCATCGCCGACAACACCGAGAGCCCGGACACCCGGTCCTACCTCGACTACGTCCACGGCAGCGAAAGTGGCTACGTGAGTTTCAATTTCGCCGTCCGCGACAGCGACAGCATGGAACTCAGCTGCTACGCCGCCACCTAAGCTGCGGCGACTAGATCAGCGCGGTTTCAGCGACTGCTCGAGCCAGGGCGTCATCCACTGCACGCCCTCCTCGGTCAGGTGCACGCCGTCGCTGCGGACATGGATGCCGTCCACGTCGGCCGTGTACGTTCCCTGCGGACACAGCTTCTTCCTGAGGTCGAGGATACGGACGTCCGGGCGATTGCCAATCGTCTTGCCCAGCATGGTGTTCCACTCGTCCACCCGCTCGGGCTGATCCTCGGGATACAGGCTGCCGTCCGGCCGTTCACCCCGCCTGCTGTACGGCAGGTTCGCGACGGTCAGCGGCGCACCGCTGAAGCTGAGGATGTCGACCGCGCGCCGCAACTCGGCGCTGATGTAGGAGTCGAAGGCCGGATCCCCGATGTGGGTCCACCGTCCCTCGTTGACCCGGTTCACCGTTTCCCAGCGCCCGATGACCAGCAGGACGGCGTCGGGTTGATCGGCGGCGATCTGCGAAGTCCATCTGCCCGGCCATGATTCGCACTCGCTCTTCTGGTCCAGGGACTGGCCGAGATAGCTGTACGGCCCGCCGCGTACCAGGCTGCAACCGATCACGGTGTGGTCGACGAACTGGAATCCCGGCGTTGCCGGCAGGAAGTGCATCATCGTCCAGCCGATCGAGTCGCCGAACACTGACACGGTGAACGGACGCCGCGGGTCTCGCTTCGTGATCGCCCGCGCGGGCCGGACTCCCTCGGCGGGCGACGGTGAGACAACCGCAACCGGCGACACACCTGGCGGAAGGCTGGCGTCCAGTGCGCTGACACCGGCCTTCGGAACGACCGGAACCACCAGCAACGTCACCGCCGCCGCGGTCGCCGCGATGGCTCCGGCCAGCGGGAGCAGCGGCACCTGCATCGGCCGCCACTTGCGGACCGGCTGCTCGATCGCCCACCACGACACCACCGAGATCGCCAGGGTCACGGCGCAACGGACGGCGAACAGCGACAGTCCGTGCCAGCCGGTCCGCTGGCCGTTGAGAACCAGGAAGATCGGCCAGTGCCACAGGTAGATGCCGTAGGAGATGCCGCCGAGCCAGGCCAGCGGACCCCAGGCCAGCGCGGTGGCGACCGGTCCGCGCTGATCCAGTGCCACCGGGGCGATCACCAGCACCGCCGCGACGGCGACCGCGATCAGCAGGCCGCCGCGGAACTCGCGGGCGCTGCCGGTGGCGAAGTGCACGGCCGCCCCGAGGATCGCCAGGCCGATCACCGGAAGCAACCGGGCGATCCACTTAGCCGTTCGGGAGCGGATCAGCGACCAACCGCGATTGAGCGCGGGCCAGTCGCCGACCAGCAGCGCGGACGCCGCGGCGCCCACCAGCAGCGCCTGCGCCCGGGTGTCGGTGCCGAAATAGACCCGGTCGCGGGTCGCGTCAGACGCGAGCAGAATCGCGGCCGCGGCGGACCCCAGCGCCCCGAGCGTGGCGAGCAGGAACAGCGTCAGGCGGACTGCGCCGACCGTGGCCCGCTTGTTCCGACGACGTGCGCGGACCGCGAGTCCCACGGCCACGCGCGACCAGCTACCAGCGGCCAGACGATGTAGTACTGCTCTTCCACGCCGAGTGACCAGGCGTGCTGCAGCGGCGATGGCGGCGATCCCTGAGCGAAGTAGCCGGTCTTGTCCGCGACGAACATCCAGTTCGCCACCCAGAAGAACGCGGCGACGGCGTCGTCGCGCAGGCTGGCGATCGCCTCCGGAGCGAAGAGTTGGCGCCCGACAGCCACCGTCAGCACCATCAAGACCAGCGCCGGCAGCAGTCGCCGGGCCCGCCGAATCCAGAAATTGACCAGGTCGATACGACCCGTGCGGCCCAGTTCGTCCAGCAGCAACGACGTGATCAGGAAACCGCTGAGCACGAAAAACACGTCGACGCCGAGGAATCCGCCGGCCATGCCGGGGATGCCGCCGTGATCTGCGAGCACCAGTCCGACGGCCAGCGCGCGTAGGCCGTCCAGCGCGCGGATACCCGGGCGGCGTTCGGCACGGTCACCTTCGTCGCTCGCCCGGCGGGTGGTCGACCGGCTTGCCGGTGGGGGGGCGACCCAGCGAAGCTTCCCAGCAGAATGAACCGGCACGGGGTACGCCCCGGCCGGTTCCATGTTCACCTCTCCAGCGCGCCGACCGGTTTCCTGGTCGGTGGCCTTGATGCCGCCGATACTCGGGTGCCCCTCCCTGCTGATGCAGGCGCCAGTTTAGGTCCGGGCAGTGCACATCAGCGGCAGACACGGCGCGGCGGTGGCCGCGAAAGATGATGGCGCGCGGCAACTCCGCGCTTCACCGAGCCGTACGCGGCGGCTTGTTCGGCGTCAGGCGCCAAGCCGAGTTCTTCGAGCAACTCGGCGGTGTCGGCACCCAGCTGAGGGGCCGGGCCGGCGACGCGGCCAGCGGTCCCAGCGGGGGTCGAACATGACAACGTTGGCATGCTCGACCAACGTGAACGATGCCATGGATTCGAAGATGGCGACTTCTACTTCCTGACCTTCGCCGGTTCTTTCCCGGTGGAATTTCTCCAGCCCGCCGACCGGTGACCTGGTCAGAAACCGATTAGCTGCCGGCAAAATCGATCAGTCCGCGAATATTGCGGCCCTCGCGCAGATCCACAAACGCCTCGTTGATCTGGTCAAGCTGGTAGTGCCGGGTGACCAACTCATCGAGTTTCAATGCACCTGCCTGATACATCGACAACAGCAACGGCACGCTGGTGCGCGGATTCATCCCGCCGTAGAGCGCTCCCTTGAGTTGCTTGGACGACAGCACCATCTCCTGCAGGATCAGCGGAACCACGGGCTCGGTGTAGGGGGTGATGCCGGTGACCACGCAGGTCCCGCCTTTGCGAAGCAGCCGCATGGCCAACGGGATTAACTCCACGTGCACGACGCCGGCGGTCACGACGACGCGGTCGGCCATCACGCCGGCGGTGATCTCGGCCACCAGCGGTATCGCCTCCTCGGCGGAGACGGCGCTGTGAGTGGCGCCGAAGATCTTGGCCGAATCCCGCTTGGACTCAATCGGGTCCACTGCAACGACAGAGGTCGC
Organism: uncultured Actinomycetota bacterium; assembly: GCA_963755805.1. Taxonomy (GTDB): domain Bacteria; phylum Actinomycetota; class Actinomycetes; order Mycobacteriales; family Mycobacteriaceae; genus Mycobacterium. The sequence goes on along the minus strand of CAVWLG010000035.1, from coordinate 7,276 downwards.
GCCGGCCGCGCGCGCCCCTTGCAGGGCATTCATCCCGACACCTCCGGTACCGATGACTACGACGGTGTCACCGGGCTCGGTGCCCGCCGACACCGTTGCGGAGCCCCAGCCGGTGCTGACGCCGCACGACACCAGTGAGGCAGCATGGAATGGAATCGTGTCGTCGATCTTGATCACGGACCTGTCCGTCAGCACCGCATATTCGGCGAACGTGCCGAGTTGTCCGTAAGCCATCAGGTTTTCGTCGCCGAGATGCCGGCGACAGGTTCCGTCGGTAGGCATCTCCCTCGAGAACAAACTTGCGCCGGCGTCGCAGATGTAGCTCTGACCGTTCACACAAAACCGACAGCTGCCGCACGCGGGAATGAACGACATCGCCACGTGGTCGCCCGGCTGCACCGACGTCACACCCGGCCCGATTTCTTCGACGACACCAGCGCCCTCGTGGCCACCGAGCATTGGGAACCAGTCCGGCTCAGGGATACCGGTCGAAGCCCGCACCTCGGGGGTCGGCAGTACGTCGCCGGTGACGAGGTGGTCATCGGAATGGCAGATACCGGCAACGGCCATCCGTACCAGGACTTCACCGGCGTGGGGTGGATCGAGATCGACCTCGCGGATCTCCCAGTCCTCGCCGACCCCGCGCAGCACTGCGGCACGACACTTCATTGCGCTGCCCTATCCGGCGCGTAGCCCAAAACGCTTTTCACTTCGAGATATTCGTGGAATCCGAACTCGCTCCACTCGCGGCCGTTCCCACTGCGCTTGTAACCGCCGAACGGCGCATTCATGTCGAAAGCGTGATTGATCGTCACCCAACCGGCCCGGATCCTGCGGGCAACCTCACGAGCCGTCTCGAGGTCGCTTCCCGAAACGAAGCCGGCGAGTCCGTAGTCGGTGTCGTTGGCGATCTCCACAGCGTGATCGATATCGTCGTAGCCGAGGATGCACAAGACCGGCCCGAAGATTTCCTCGCGCGCAATCGTCATGTCGTTGGTGACGTCGGCGAAGACCGTCGGTTTGACGTAGTAGCCCTTGTCCAAACCTGCCGGCCGGCCCGGACCGCCCACGACCACGGTCGCACCCTCGTCGACGCCCTTCTGGATCAGCCGTTGGACTTTGTCGAACTGCACCCTCGATGCCACCGGCCCGATTGTCGTATCTGAGCCGGGACTGCCCACCGTGACCTTCTCGGCTGCGTCACGCGCAATCGCAATGGCCTCGCCCATACGGGATTTCGGAACCAGCATGCGGGTCGGCGCGTTACAGCTCTGACCTGAGTTCGGCATCATGTTGGCGACGCCGGCGCTGACGCCCTCGGCAAAGCCGCTGTCGTCGAGGACGATGTTGGGGCTCTTGCCACCGAGTTCCTGCGTCACCCGCTTCACGGTCGGGGCGGCAAGCTTCGCCACCTCGATCCCGGCGCGAGTCGAGCCGGTGAACGACACCAAGTCGATGCCTGGATGGCTCGCCAGGGCCGCGCCCACGCCAGGGCCGTCACCGTTGATCAGGTTGAACACGCCGGCCGGCACACCTGCGGCGTCCAGAATCTCAGCGAAGATGTATGGCGAAAACGGGGCGACTTCGGAAGGTTTGAGGACGACGGTGCAGCCGGTTGCCAATGCCGGATAGACCTTGACCGCGACCTGGTTGATCGGCCAGTTCCAAGGCGTGATCAACCCGGCGACACCGATGGGCTCCTTGGCGATCAGGCTTTCACCCCTTTGTTCCTCGAACGAAAAGTTTTTCAGCGCGTCGATGGCCGTGGTCAGGTGCCCGATGCCGAGGAAAACCTGCGGCCCCGCGGCCAAGGACGGCGGGGCGCCGATCTCGTCGGTGATCGCCTCGGCCAAGTCATCGGCACGCTTCTGGTATTCGGAGAGGATCGCCTGCAACAGATCGAGGCGCTGTTCGCGAGTCGTCTGCGACCAGCTTGTGAACGCCCGGCGGGCAGCATTGACCGCAACATCGACATCGGCCGCCGATCCCAGCGAAATCTTCCCGGAAACCTGTTCGTTCGCCGGGTTTTCGACGTCGAAAGGATTGGGCCGCACCGGGTCCACCCACTGTCCATCGATGTAGAACTTCAGATATTCGCGCATAGCCTGCACTCTTCCTTCGTAGCGACGCTTACTGGGTGCCTTCGGCATACCAAGTGCGGAATCGGTCGTACTTGGGCATCTCCTCGGAGTTGGCCTTCGGGTCGATGCACACGTGCACCACACCGACTTTGCCGCTGGCGTAAGCGCGGGCGATGGCCGGTCCGATCTCGTCTTCCTTCTCGACGTACTCGCCGTGGCAGCCGAAGCCCTCCGCGACCTTGTCCATCCGGACATCCTTGCTCCAGTGCACGCCGGGTTGCGGCGACGGCTGCTCGAAGGTGCGCTTGTAGACGCCCACTTCGAGTCCCCACTGGTGATCGACACCCACTACGCATACCAGCGGAAGCTGCAGGCGCGCAGCAGTTTCCAATTCAGCGATGTGAAAGAGAAATGCCGAATCACTGGTCAGCAGCATCACCGGCCGGTTACCACCCTCGGCGACCGACGCTCCGACCGCGTAGGGCAATCCGGTGCCGAGGTGGCCGAAGTTCTGGTTCCAAATGACATCCCGCGGCTTGGACTGTGAGTAGGTCCATTGGAAGATCACGGTTGCGCCGCCATCGCGGACCAGGATGCCGTCGTCGAGATCGTTGAACGCCTTGGTGGCCTCAACCACATAGCGCGCTGGGTGAATCGGTGAACGTCCCGACGGCGCACTCACGGCAAGCTGCGCGAGTTCCTCGGCATCGGCGTTGACCAGCTTCTCGAGGTTGACGGACGGGGTGCGCGGCGTGTCCCGGAGCGCGTCGACCAACTGCGGCACGACGCCGCGCAAATCGCCCACAAGTGGCACGTCGAACTGGCGGTTGACGCCGATGGCGGTCGGGTCCTGCTCGACATACACCCATCTGCGATTCGCATCGTTGCCTGCCCAATGCTGGGTCCGGCCATAGTGCATGGGCTCGCCAAGTTCGGTTCCCAGCGCGACGCACAGGTCGGACTCCTCGACTGCCTCGTTGGCGGCCGGGGAGAACAGATAGGGGAACGTTCGGTCCTGCAGACCCGAGATGTACGACGTACCTCCGGAGGTCTGGATGACCGGGCAGCCCATCAAATCGGCGAGTTCCTTGACCGCAGGACCAGTGCGCGACGTGTGCACGCCGTGGCCCACCAACAGAATCGGGCTCTTCGCTTCGCGAATCAGCTTCGCGGCCTCAGCGATCTCGGCTGCGCCCGCCCCCTGGTTGACGAGACGATAGCGGTTGGGCGGCAACGGATCCGCCAGGTCGAGCTCCTCAAGAATGACGTGCGAAGGATACTCGACGTAGGCCGGACCGGGCGTGCCGGACATGGCCTGGCGGATCGCTTCGTGGATGATTTCGTCGGTCTGGTCGGCGTACTCGATGGAGGCGCTGTATTTCACCGATGGCGCGAACAGCGGTTCCTGCCGGACGAATTGGATGCGACCGCGCCGCACCCGCCGTTCGGTGATGCGAGCCCGCTGACCGCCGAGGAAGATCACCGGGGAGTTCTCCACCTTCGCGCACTGGATTGCGCCCGCGATGTTGGCCATGCCCGGGCCGAGCGTACCGATGCACAGACCAGGCCCACCGGTCATTCGCGACGCGGCCTCGGCCATGAAACCCGCGCTCAGTTCATGATGCGGTGCCACCACGGACCAGCCGCGAGCGTCGGCCTCGGCAAACATGTGCACGAAGTTGGGGTCGGGGATGCCGAATAGGGTATTCACGCCTTCGGCCTCGAATAGATCGAGGATACGTTTGTAGACGGGCACCGGCATGATGGGAAACTCCTTAATTCACAAAATATTTCGTTGAGTAAGCGCTAGGCCGAATCGGAAATCGGATTTGTGCCGGCGGCCAGCCCCAGCTGGTCGAGGACTGACGCGGTGTGGGCGCCGAGTTCCGGTGCCGGTCCCGCAACGCGACCCGGTGTCCGCGAGAACCAGGTTGGTACGCCTGGGAAGCGCACCGGTCCGTGCGGAGTCTCGACCGTCTCGAACATGCCGACGGCGTTCAGATGCGGATCGTCGAAGAGTGCGCCGGGGGTATTCAGCGGCGCGGCCGGTATCTCGAGTTCGCGCAGCAGCTCCAGCCACTCGGAGGTGGACCGCTCCTTCATCGTCTCGGCCACCAGGCCGTAGACCGTGTCGATCTCGCCGGCGCGCTGTTCCAACGTCGAGTACCGCTCGCTGGCCCACGGTGGCCGTACGGCTTTCACGAACGCGTTCCAATGCTTGTCGTTATAGATCAGAACGGCGATATAGCCGTCGCTGGTGCGGTATGGGCGGCGGTTGGGCGCCACCACGCGCGGATACACCGCGGGCCCGAGCGGCGGATCGAACAGGGCACCGTTGGCGTGCTCGACGAGAACGAACGAGGCCATGGTCTCGAACATGGCGACCTCGACCTCTTGACCTTCGCCGGTCCGCTCGCGATGAAACAACGCCATCATCGTCGCGTAAAGCGCTGTCAGCCCGGCGACCTTGTCGGCCATGATGGTGCCGACAAAGTCGGCTTGGCCGGTCAGTTGTTCCTGCAACGCGGGCAGACCACATTCGGCCTGAATCGTGTCGTCGTAGGCGGGGCGGTCGCGGTCCGGTCCCCGCCGCCCGTATCCGTAGCAGTTGGTATACACGACGCCGGGGTTGATCGCCGCGACGTCGTCGTAGCCGAAGCCGAGCTTGGCAATTGCCTTGGCGCGCATCGAGTGAATGAACACGTCGGCGGTCTCGACGAGACCGCGCAATGCCGCCGACCCGGCGTCAGTTCGCAGGTCCAACACGATGCTGCGCTTGCCCCGGTTGACGTTGACGAACACACCGCTCATGCCCGGCGCCGGGCCGACGGAGATGTAGCGGGTGTTATCACCTTCCGGCGGTTCGACTTTGATCACATCGGCACCCATGTCCGCCATGATCTGCGTGCAGTACGGCCCCATTACCATCGCGGTCAGATCGACCACGCGCACACCGGCCATCGGGCCCGTTGGGGCCTTCGGGATACTAGGCATGCGACAGCCTGAAGCTGTAGCGGATGTGCTGGTCGTGCCCGTCTGGTACGACTGGAAACACCAATGGCGCCTCGATATTTCGGATCGCCTCTAGATTGTCGGCGACGTCCTCTACCGTCCAGGACGGCTGGTACACGCCCGGGCTCTCGGCGATGACGGCGCGGGCCACCCGGCCCGCCAGCGCGACGAACACCTCACCGGTCACCGAGCAGGACTCGTGTGCGAGCCAGCCCACCACGGGCGCAACGAGTTCCGGGCCCATCGGCGGATAAGCGGAGGTGTCAATGCCGGCAGCCATCCTGGTCACCGCGGCGGGCACGATCACGTTGCAGGCCACGCCGTCGGCAGCGCCTTCGAGCGCGGCGACGTTGGACAGCCCGATCACGCCGGCCTTGGCGGCCGCGTAGTTGGCCACGTTGTGGTTCCCGTACAGGCCGCCGATCGACGACGTGAGCACGATGCGCCCGTATCCCGCCCCGGACATGACCGGAAATGCCTGCCGCACAACATTGAAAGCGCCGCGCAAATGCACGTCAAGCACGGCGTCGAAGTCCTCGTAACTCATGTCCTTCAGCGAGCCGCTGCGAACGTTGCCGGCGTTGTGGATCAGGATGTCGACGCGGCCGTAGTGGTCGAGCGCGGTGTGGATAATCGCGGCGGCGCCGTCGCGACTCGCGACCGACGCGGTGGACGCGACGGCCTCGCCGCCGGCCGCCCTGATCGCCTCGACCGCCTGTTCGGCGGGCGCCGCGTCGGCCCCGTCACCGGCCAGGCTGCCGCCGTAGTCGTTGACGACGACCTTCGCGCCGCGTTTTGCGAGCAGCTGGGCGTACTCGCAGCCCAGGCCCCGCCCAGCGCCCGTGACGACGGCGACCCGGCCGTCGAACCGCAACTCGCTCACGACAGCTCAAGGCCTTCCAAGTCACCCCTGGCGCGCCAATCGGCGATCAGGTCGCCGAAGGCGTAGAAGCCCGGCGAGTAGAAATCACCGAGGAATGCACCATTGTCTTTGGCGCCACCCTGACCCTCATTATTGTAATAGCCGGGGGTGCAGGACATCTCGAAGGCCGAGTTGTCGATCGCGAGTTCGGCGACCGTTGCGACCCAGCCGTCCTGGCCCTCCTGACTGGGTTCGACGCTGGCCGCGCCGCGCTTCTGCGCCTCGGCGATGATGTACGCGATGTGCTCGGCCTGTTGCTCGAACATCGCGGTGGTATTGGCCGAGACGCCGCCCTGGATAAAGCCTGTGAAGAACTGGTTGGGGAAGCCGCGGGTGGTCATGCCGTGCAGCGTCTGGTACTTGTCGTGCCAGTAGTCGAACAGCGACAGCCCGTCTCGGCCCTCGATGACGTCGACGGCGAAGCGCCGACTGATCTCCGTGGAGATCTCGAACCCGCTGGCGAATACGACGCAATCGACCTCGTACTCGACGCCGTTGGCGACAATGCCCTTCTCTGTCAGGCGTTCGACGCCCTTGGATTCCGACACGTCCACCAGCGTCACATTGGGCAGGTTGAACGCCGGCAGGTACGTCTCGCTCGAACACGGGCGCTTGCACATGAAGCGGTAGTACGGCTTGAGCGCCTCGGCGGTGTCGGGGTCGTCGACCAAGGCGCCCACGCGGTGCCGTAGCCGATCCATGATCTTGTAGTCCTCTTCCTCCCGGATCGCCATGATCTCCTCGATGGCCAGCGAGGCGGGATCCGGGCTGGCGGCGATCCGGGCGGTCATGTTGCGGCCCAATTCGGTCCAGAAGTCGCACACCAGATCCGGTTCGCCGAAGACCACCCCGACAAACGGTGACCAGTTGTGGAAGTTGCGCTTGCGCTCTTCCTGCCAACCGGGCTGCAGGGCCGCCGCCCAGGCCGGGTCGGTGGGCGTGTTGGCGCGCATGTCTACCGATGATGGGGTGCGCTGGAACACGAAGAGCTGCTTGGCATCCCGGCCGAGATGCGGAACCAGCTGGACGCCGGTAGCCCCGGTGCCGACGAGCGCGACCCGCTTGTCGGCCAGCCTATGTAGGCCGCCGTTGGCGTCGCCACCGGTGTACTCGTAGTCCCAGCGCGCGGAATGGAATGCGTGGCCGCCGCCGCCCAGGTACTCCTTGATACCGGGGATACCGGGCAGCTTTGGCTTGTTGTAGGAGCCCTGCGCCATCACCACGAACCGCGCGCGGAGGTCGTCGCCGCGGTTGGTGATGA
>CAVWLG010000034.1:0-62223 GCA_963755805.1 uncultured Actinomycetota bacterium | reverse complement strand
ACGCTTGGCGGCCTTGCGCTCCGGCATCCCGGGGGTCGCGGAGATCTGCGGCGGCACACCGTTGACTTCATCGGTGCCACCGTCGTGGTGGCCGGCCTCGATGTGGGCCTGCTCCTCGGCCATGGTGGCCTCGTCCTTTTCCTCCGACATACCGATCGGGCCGATACGGCGACCGTTGAGGAACTGTTTGACGACCGGCTCGTCGCTGGTCAGCAGCACCTCGCGGGGGCCGAACATGACCAGTTTGCGGCGGAACAGCATGCCCATGTTGTCGGGCACCGTGCGGGCGATGTTGATGTTGTGCGTCACGATCAGGATCGTGCAGTCGATCTGGGCGTTGATATCGATCAGCAACTGGCTCAGGTACGCGGTACGGACCGGGTCCAGACCGGAGTCCGGCTCGTCACAGAGAATGATCTTCGGGTCCAGCACCAGCGAGCGGGCCAGGCCGGCACGCTTGCGCATACCACCGGAGATCTCACCGGGGAACTTCTTCTCGTCCCCGCCCAGACCCACCAACTCCAGCTTCTCCATGACGACGTCACGGATCTCGCTTTCCTTCTTCTTGGTGTGCTCACGCAACGGGAACGCGGTGTTGTCGTAGAGGCTCATCGACCCGAACAGCGCGCCGTCCTGGAACATGACGCCGAACAGGGTGCGGATGTCGTACAACTCTTTGGCCGAACACTCGGTGATGTCGTCGCCGTCGACGACGATCGAGCCGCGCTCGGGGCGCAGCAGGCCGATCAGCGACTTCAGGAAGACGGACTTACCCGTACCCGACGGGCCCAGCAGAACGCTGACCTCGCCCTCTGGGATTTCCATCGTGACGTCTTCCCAGATTCGCTGGGATCCGAAGGACTTGGTCAGTCCCTCAACCGAGATACCGATACCCACGCGAAACCCTCCCGCTGATTGCTGATAGCAGCCCAAGCCCAGCTTGTGGCTTGAGTCACTGTAGCGCACAGGTAGGTCAGTTTTGATCAGTCCTGCGGCGCCCAGTTTCCGTGAAATCCCATCGGTACGCGCTGCGGTAAATGGACCGTCGCCACCGACTCGCACGTTTGCGCGTCGAGCAGCAGCAGCTGGCCTTCGTCATGTCCGCGGTGGTACCCGTAACCGATCAGGATTCCGTCATCCTCAGACAAGCTAGCCGAACCGGCGGCGGGGCGCGGGACGAACGACATCTCGCCGATCAGCAACTCGGGGTCGAGCGGGGCGACCATGCTCGATCCGGTCGCGTAGTCGTGCTTGTAGAGCGCCGACGACATTTTGGATCTGCCTGAGTTCACGAAGCCGCCGTCGATGCCGACGGTGTAGCCGAAGCGATGCCGGCTACCCAGCAGCGTCTCGTTGATCCGGGGAAATTCCTGCGAACGGTCGTCGCGGCGTTCGGTGCTCACCGCTCCGGTGGCCAGGTTGATCGTCCACCGGTCCAGGGTGGGCGTGACGCCGCCGGGCCCGCGCCGGTCGCGGTCGAACATCCGGTCGTAGCGCACCACGTCGAGCACCAGCACTTCCTGGCCGTCGCGCATCTCGGAGTAGGCGTTGAGCGGGTGGTAGAGGTAGCAGGGTTCGATCTCGAACCACCGCACGTCGCTTGTTGTTTCCCTCGCGTGGCATCACCCCGATGCGTGCCGGGTACTTCGGGTTCCAGGCGTAGGGCAGCTGGTAGGCCGGTTTCTCGTTGCGGTTGAACAGGGCCGCGATCGGCCCGGGCACCGGAACCTGCCCGACGACGGCTTCGGCCACCAGGCGAGCCGGGTGCTTCATCCACCTGGGCATCTTCTTCGGCAACACCTGCATGGGGTCCAGCGTCACCGGCAGGTCGTAGAGCACTACATATTTGTCGGTCAACGAGAAGTCGTGCATCATCGGCGACCCCGAGACCTCGATGTCGACCGTGCGCCGGGCGTGGCCGTCGGTGTCGATCACCGAGTACTGCACGTGTTTGCCGCGCGCGAAGGAGTAGGACACCGCGTGCAGTTCGCCGGTCTTGCGGGTCGCGATGCGGATGAGCGGCATACCCGCCGGACAGGGTGCCGTCGAAATCGCACGGCCCGACGGTGTCGAGTTCGTCGGTGAGTTCGTAGTTGGCCACGCCGCCTTCGACCAGGGCCAGCGTCTTGCCGGCGTGAGCCAGCACGTTGGTGTTGGCGCCGAGCGATTGCATCCCGGCGCGCAGGTTGCGCGCGGTTGCGGCCGGCTCCCCCAGAGTGCTGCGCACACCTGCGCTGCGGACCCAGCGGTTGCGATACCAGCCGGCCTTGCCGCCCTGCAGCGATACACCGTGCACCATGCCGTCGCCGGTGAACCAGTGGTAGGTGGCCGGATCGACCTCGGCGACCGGGTTGGGCCCGTTGCGTAGGTAACGCCCGTCCAGGAAGTCGGGGATGTGCCCGGTGACCGCCAGATCGGTCGCGGTCACCTCGGCGCTGACCGGGGCGAGGAAATCGTCGAGATACGGGTTCACAGGTGGGGTGGTGACGGCACTGCTCACTGCTGCCTCCTAGCTCGTATAACATTGATATTCCACTGTTATACCGATCGTTTGCGCGGTATGTCAAGATGTTCAACTAATGCCTCCTGAGACTCCGCGGCCCGAACGCAACGTGCGCGACCAGTTGCTGCGCGTTGCCGTCGACATCCTCAACCAGGACGGCCCGGACGGACTTCAGACCCGCAAGATCGCCAGCGCCGCGGGGACGTCGACGATGGCGGTCTACACCTACTTCAGCGGCATGCCCGGGCTGATTGCCGCGGTTGCCGAGGAGGGCTTGCGGCAGTTCGACGCGGCGATGACGATGCCGTCGACGTCGGACCCGGTCGCGGATCTGATGGCGACCGGAATCGCGTATCGGCGCTACGCGATCGAACGCCCGCACATGTATCGACTGATGTTCGGCAGCACCAGCGCGCACGGCATCAATGCGCCGGCACACAACGTGCTCACTCTGACGCTGGCCGAGATCAACGACCACTACCCCAGCTTCGCCCACGTTGTCCGGGGCGTGCACCGATCGATGCAGGCCGGGCGGATCGGCGGCTCACCTGACGACGACGCTTCCGTGGTGGCCACTGCCGCGCAGTTCTGGGCGGCGATCCACGGTTTCGTCATGCTCGAGCTCGCCGGATCCTATGGCGCGCAGGGCAGCGCCGTCGGGCCGGTGCTGGCCGCTTTGACGACGAATCTGCTTGTCGCGCTGGGCGACTCGCCGGAGTTGGTGCGAAAGTCGCAGCAGGCTTCGGTCCAGCGCTAGATACACGAAACCCCCGGAACCTGTTCGGCTCCGGGGGTTTTCGCGAATCGACTACTTGACGGTGACGGTGGCGCCAGCGGCCTCGAGCTTGCTCTTGGCCTCCTCGGCAGCCTCCTTGGGCGCCTTCTCCAGAACCGGCTTGGGCGCGCCGTCGACGAGGTCCTTGGCCTCTTTCAGGCCCAGGCCCGAGACGATCTCACGCACAACCTTGATGACGCCGATCTTCTTCTCACCGGCGGCCTCGAGGATGACGTCGAATTCCGACTGCTCCTCGGCGGCCTCGGCGGGCGCGCCGGCGGCGGGACCAGCGGCGGCAACGGCGACCGGGGCGGCCGCGGTGACCTCGAAGGTCTCTTCGAACTTCTTCACGAACTCCGAGAGCTCCAGCAAGGTGAGTTCCTTGAAGGCGTCGAGCAGTTCGTCAGTGGAGAGCTTGGACATGGTGTGGGTCCTTCCTGGGTGTTACGGGGTTTATTCGGTGGTTTCGGCGGGGGATTCCGCAGGTGTTTCGGTCGGCTCGGCCTCGGCCGCAGGGGCCTCGACGGCCTCGACGGCGGGAGCCGCCGCTTCGGCCGGGGCCGCAGGTTCTTCTGCGGCTCGCTTCTCTTGCAGTGCCGCGGCAAGCCTGGCCACCTGCGAGGCGGGCGCGTTGAACAGCCCGGCCGCCTTGGACAGGTTGGCCTTCATCGCTCCGGCCAGCTTGGCCAGCAGAACCTCGCGCGATTCCAGATCGGCGATGCGCTCGACTTCGGCGACGGTCAGCGCGCGGCCGTCCATGTAGCCGCCCTTGATGACCAACGCCTTGTGGTCCTTGGCGAACTTCTTGATCGCCTTGGCGGCGTCAACAGCCTCGCCGCTGACGAACGCGATCGCGGTCGGCCCGACGAACAACTCGTCGAGACCTTCGACGCCGGCGTCCGATGCAGCCCGCTTGATCAGCGTGTTCTTGGCGACCGAGTAGGTCGCGGAACCAGCCAGCGAGCGGCGCAGCTCGGCCAGGTTTGCGACCGTCAGACCGCGATACTCGGTGATCACGGTCGCCGTTGAGCTCTTGAACTGCTCAGCGATGTCTGCAACGGCGGTGGCCTTGTCAGCCTGTGCCATGCATTCCTCCTTGGGTTCTCGACCCGGCTTGGATTCGGCCAGAGAACACGAACGCCCCGACGCAGGAAGCGGTCGGGGCGTGAAGGTCTGCCTCGTCCTCCTGCGTGGGCCGCCCGGGAATTCCCGGACCTTCAACCGATTGCTCGGTGACCGACGGTCTTCGGTGGATCGTCGCCCACCATACCGTGGGGTGCTGCGATCAGCCAAAACGGCCAGTCTCAGCCGTCACAGCTCCCCGACCATCGCCGGACTCAGTGACTCACGTGACGGATGAGACCAGCGCGGCCGCGCCGATCAGGCCGGCGTCGCCGCCGAGGGCGGCCGGCACCACCTGTAGACCGCGGATGAAGCTCAGCCCCGCGTAACCGGCCAGCGCCGCGCGTAAGGGGTCGAAGAGAATCGGGCCCGATTTGGCCACTCCCCCGCCGATGACGGCGAGGTCGAGGTCGCACACCGCACCGACTGAGGCGATCATCGCGGCCAGTGCGGTGGCGCTACGGCGAAACGCGCTCAGCGCCAACGGATCACCGGCTTCGGCCGCTTCGCCCAGCGCGACGGCGTCCGCGCCGGGTGGCCCGGCCCAGCCGTTGGCCAGCGCCCATCGCGTCATCCACGGTCCGGAAGCGACGGTCTCGACGCACCCGTGACCGCCGCACGGGCACGGCTGCCCGTCGAGTTCGACAACGACGTGGCCGACGTGACCGGCGTTGCCGGTCCGCCCGAGATACGGCTTTCCGTCCAGCACCAGTCCGCCGCCCACCCCGGTCGACACGACCATGCCGAGCACAAAGCGTGCGCCACGGCCCGCACCACGCCAATGCTCACCCAGCGCCATACACACGCCGTCGCCGGCCAACTGCACCGGCACACCGGGCATCGCGGCCGCCACCCGGTCGCGAAGTGGAAACCCTTGCCAAGAGCCGATATTGACCGGGCTGACCGTCCCCGCGTCCAGATCGACAGGGCCGGCCGAACCGATACCGACCGCGCGGATCGCGCCGTGGGCAACCTTGGCGGCATCGGCGATCATCCGATCGATCACGCCCCAGACATGTTCTGCTTGTTGATCTTTCGGTGTGGGCTCGATAGCTCTATGTACCAGCTCGCCGGCCGGGTCGACGAGTCCGACGGCGATCTTGGTGCCGCCGATATCGAGAGCCAGGGTTAGCATCGGGGCTCAGTGCCGGTGGGTGTTGTCGGGTTGACGCGGGTCGCCGGGATGCTCGTAGCCGGGCGACAGCCGCACCAGCTCGGCCCGGCGCTGATCCAGCCACAACCGGAAGGCCCGCCGCCGGGCGGCCGCCCGCAGGTGCTCGGCGATCATCGGGCGTACCTCGGCGAGCGGCGGGACGGTCACTGCCGGGGCGCGCCAGCCATCGCCTTCGGGTCGAGATCCAGCGAACCGCAATGGATTTCGATCGTGGTAGGCAGCGATGTCGTCATCGCTGACATCGACGTCGGCGGTGACGCGCGCGAACAGCGCCCGCGCACGGGGGTCTGCCAGCGCCGCGGCGGCGATGCTGCCGATCTCCAGCCGGGCCGTGATGTCGGGCAGCAGGTCGTCCTCGGCCGGGGCGTCGTCCGTGCTCACACCGCGGGCCGCGAAGTCGGCGGCGACCACGCGTTCGGTCACGATCAGCTGCGTCAGCCAGCGCCGCAGTTGCCTGCCCTCGCTGGTGCCCGCCACCGGCAGCGCGGAGGCCAGCCGGCCGCCGCGCAGTCGCGCCTCGCGGGCGTCGACTTCGTCGACCGGTATCGGAACACCGCCTACGACAGCAACCGCGCGACGATCCGCCCCCGCGAGCCGCAATGGGTATGCGTCATTGCACCGTCACCTTCACCGCGGGCGAGTAGACCAGCCGACCGGCGCAACCGATCCGGATCAGCGCCCACCACTGGCCGGGCTCGACCCAGGCGGGCGGGCTCACGTCGAAGCCGACCTCGACGGTGCCGCGGGCCGGCAACACCGCGCCCAGCGCCGCCGGGCCGATCCACTCCCACGTCCCCCAGGGGCTGATCAGGTGCGCCTCCAGGCTCAGGTCGCCGCCCGCTTCGCTGCCGACGGTCGCGGTCAGCCGGGCCGAATCACCTGCGGCCACAACGACATCGGCGGGCTCCTTGGCCAGATAGACCAGCCCGCCGTCGTCAGCCCCACCGACGGAAACCAGCGCGACGTCCTCGACCACCTGCCGCCACGCCGCCGGGACGCCGGCATCGGTGACCGCCAGCTGCGCCCGCACCGGGTACACGCCAGGCTCGACATCTGCGGGCGTCGTCACCACGACGTCGGCTTCCAGGTGTTCGCCGGCCGGCAACGTGAACGGCAGCGACGCGGGGCGCGCCGACCAGCCGGGCGGGCAGACCACCGACACCGTCCCGGCCAACGGCGCATCGCTGCTGTCGCTGGCCAACGTCAGGCGCAGCGAGAACGTCGAGTCCGCCGCGGCGGTGAGTTGGTGCGGGTCCAAGTGCGCGACGGCGGGCAAGCCGCCCAGCGGCGCCGGTCCACGGTTGTGCAACCAATAGCGCGCATACAACGGCTGCGCGATCTCGGCGTCCGGTGCCAACGAAGCGTCTTCGGCGTCCAGCAGCCGGGGCAGGTCGAGTCGCGCCAGCGCGGTGCCGATCTGATGGCCGTGCAAGCTGGTGAGGTGGTCGCGGCCCAGCGGCCGCTCCAACAGGTCGGCGGCCCGCAGATCAGACACCGTCCCCAGCGCCGAGCGCACGGCCACATCGGCCTCCCCGCCGCGGGTTTCGACCAACCGGATAGCGACATGGCCGGTGTCGACGCGTTGGGCGCTGCCATGAGCCAACGGGTTGCCGGCCGCTTTGAGGGCGCCCAGCTGCACCGCGCCGGCCGGTTCTACCTGCAGCAGCGAGCCGGCCGCAGCGAGCCCCGAGAGCGACCCCGACGACGTCACGGGCAACAGCGGATGAGAGAACTCGGCGCTGCGCTCCGGAACGTCGGCGTGGCGCCAGTCGCCGCCGCCGGACACCAACGCATAGTCGAAAACGTGTGTCCAGTGCTGCAATTGGAAGTTGGAGCCGTCGGGCGCGGTGCGCCGCGGCTCGTCGATCCAGACGCCGGACGGCCAACCGGTGCACGACCGCATCAGCGCGGTGTGCAGGGTGCCGTCGGTCTCGACGGCGAAGCTGGGCACCCCGCGGTTGCACAGCGCGACGGTCCGGGATTCGAAGTCTCCGCAACCCCGACGGGGCTTGCTGCTCGACGACGATCTCGGCGTCGGCGAGGTCGTCGGCCACCGCCGCGATCGCCTTGGCGAGGTGCGCGTCGTCGCGCCCGGCGACCACCAGCACCGGTAGCGCTCGCGGATCGCGCAGGTCGGCATCGGGAATCCAGCTTTCCGCCAGCGGCGCGGCGGCGGGCACCCAGACGGTGGCCCGGCCGGTCTCGGCAAGCTGCCGCTCGACCTCGCGGGCGTAAGCCGGATCCGCGGCCGCCAACACCGCTTTGGTAAACACGTTCTGGCCCAGTGTGATCCGGGTGTCGGGCAGGTTGGAGTCGACGCCGAGGAGCCCGTAGCGCGGCCGGTCGGCGCTGCTGCAGGTCGCCGTGACGCCGGCCCGCACCAGCGCGACCATCAGGTCGCGGGCCAGCCGGCCGCCCGCCGCCTCGGTCGGCGCGATCACCTCGGCCACCGACACCGCACGCACGCCGTCACCGACGCGTACCCGCGCCGCCGACGACAACCCGAACCAGCCGTAGGCCGGGTTGTCCAGCGTCCACGGATGCTCAGCGGTGTCCACGGACTGGGAGTCCGTAAGAGGATTGTGCAGCAAGGCAAAGCCACGACCCACCACCGCGTCGCCGACCTCGCTGACCGGCATGGCGCCCGGCACCGGGCACGGCCAGCGCAGCCGCAGCAGTCGGTCTTCCCCGACGAAGTCGTCGATGGTGGTGGCGCAGTCGACCCGGTCGACACCGCGCCACAGCGTCAGCGTCTGGGTGTAGCGCAGCAGGTCCCCGATCCGGCCGCGGACCACCAGCCGCCGGCCCAGCGGGCTGCGGTAGGCCTGCACCTGCGCCGCCGTTTCCGACGAGCCGACCACCGGCCCCTTGGGCAGCAGATGCCAGGGGCCTTCGCCGCCGGTCGGATGCGCCGGATATTCGTCGTAGACGGCCAGCTCGTTGCCCACTCGGCCGTCGGCGATCAGCTGTTTACCGTCGCGCACCAGCGATGTCACACCGCCGCCGCGGGCGGGATCGACGGCCAAGCGGTAATGCTCGTTGGCGATTTCGTTGCCCGCCAACGACTCCCAACCACCGTCAGCATCACCGGCAACCACGGTGTAAGCCCGCCACCCGAGCGACGGCACATCGCGGGCCAGCCAGCTGACCGTCCTGCCGCCGTGCTCGACCACCGCGGGCAGCACGGCGCCGTCGATGATCCAGCACCTGAACGTGCGCGCCGAGAGGATCGGCGAATCGGGCGGTGACGATGTCGGTCCGGTTGTGCGCCAGCGTGTTCCAGACCACCACTTCGCCGTCGACCGCGCTGGACAGCAGTTCCAGCGAATTGTCCCGGGCCGCCCGGCCGAGCTCCCACGCGTCGCGCCAGCCGGTCAGCAGGTCGAGGTAGACCTGGTCGGACTCCGAGCCGGTGATCGCGTCGTGATGGGCGCCGTACGCCAACTGCACCCACGCCTTGGCCAACGCGGCCTGCGGGTACTCGGCGCCGGCCACCAAACCGGCGAACACCGCGAACTTCTCGGCGTCGAGCACCGCGTCCTCGGCGGCGCGGTTGGCCTGCTTGGTGTCGATGAACGACACGTCCTTGCCGGTGTAGATCGGGTTCATGTCCCGGGTCTGCGGTGACGGCGTCTCGTCGCGGTCGTCCAACTCGGCCCGCACCGCGGCGAAGAACTCACGCGGCAGCGCGCAGACGAAACGCGGCCAGGTGTACCGCGAGGCCCAGTCGCGGTGAATCTCGGTGACCCACTTGTTCGGTGGCGTGTAGTCGGTGCCGACCGGCAGCAAGACGTTGCGGGTCAGCGCGACCTTCTTCAATTCCGCGAACAACTCGAAGGCAGGCCTGTTCGGCTTCGGTCACCGTGGTCGACTCGTCCATCCACCAGCCGGCCGAATAGTGCGCGGGCATGTAGTGGGTGAGCAGGCCGCGGCCGGACGGCGAGATCCATTCGAACTCGCTGCTGAACTGCATCCCCGATACGCCGCCCTCGCTGTGCATCGGACCCCACTGGTGGTGCGGGCCGCGGGCCCACGAACTCGAGGTCAGCCCGGCGTCGGCGGCCATCCCGGGGAACTGTGGGTCGTGACCGAACACGTCGAGCTGCCACGCGGTTTCCGGGTCGCCACCGAGCACGTCGCGCTGAAAACCGATGCCGTGCACGAAGTTTCGGATCGTCGTCTCGGGGCTGGTGAGATTGGTGTTCGGCTCGTTGTAGGTGCCGCCCATGATCTCCACCCGGCCCTGCCGCATCAGCCGGCGCAGGTCGGCGCGGTCTTCGGGATGGGTGTCCCAGTACGGCTTGAGGTAGTCCACTTCGGCGAGGACGAACTTGTATTCGGGTTCGCGGCGGGCCATCTCCAGATGGGCGTGGACCAGCTCGAAAGCGTTGGTCTGACGGGCTTTTCCGGGCGGGTCCTCGGTCCAGAGGCTGGTGTAGGCGCCCTGGGTGTTCCACCACACCGGGTCGTAGTGGAAGTGGCTGATCATGAACATCGTCCAGCCGGGCTCGGCGACCACGAAGTCGAACGACGTCGACGTGGAGGCGACGTGCACCTGCGCGGCCCGCCGCTGTCCGACAACCGGATCGGTGACGCTCACCGGCACCTCGACAACACTGCGACCGACCGCCGACCCACTGAGCCCCTCGCCGTCGACGCGAACCCGCACCGGCTCGGTGACCCCGTCCAGCGTCACCCGGACCAGCTGCACCGGCGCATCCGCCGGGCCCACGAAAAGTTCCGTCGACTCCGCCGAAATGACCTGCATTCCTGCACCCTACGACCGGATGACAGGCTTGTGGCGCAAGCAACGGAAGGATCGGCCATGCCTGCTCTCGCTTCACCCGTCGCCGACGAACGCAGCGCGCTGCGCGAGTACCTCGCCTACCACCAGAGCGCGTTCGTCGCGGTGGCCTACGGCCTGACCGACGAACAGGCCCGACTGACGCCGACGGTCAGCGAGTTGTCGATCGGCGGGCTGATCAAACACGTCACCGGCATGCAGCGCACCTGGATGTCGCGGGTCGCCGCCGCACCGGATGCGCCGCCAAAAGATCCCCGCTCGTTCGACGAGATCGCCAAGGATTTCGGCGACCAGCACGTGATGCGACCCGACGAGACGCTGGACGGCCTGCTACGCGCGTTCGAGGCAGAGAATGCCAAGTCGCTGCAGCTGGCCGAGACAGCCGACCTGGGCGCGAAAGTGCCGGTGCCGCAGGATATCCCGTGGTTCCCGAAGGGCATCAAGGACTGGTCGGTGCGCTGGGTGATCCTGCACGTGATCAACGAGCTGACCCGGCACTCCGGCCACGCCGACATCATCCGCGAAAGCATCGACGGCGCCACGATGTACGAACTGCTCGCCGGCCTGGAGGGCTGGTCGATCGACGGCTGGGTCCAGCCCTGGGCCAAGAAGCCGGAGCAGGAAGATGCAGACTCGTAGCGGCCTGGCTCGTCGCGACACCGACGACGGTGCCGTCGAGCTGTATTACGAAGACCTCGGCGACCCAGACGACCCGGCCGTCCTGCTGATCATGGGCCTGGGCGCCCAGCTGCCGATGTGGCCGGACGGCTTCTGCACCCAGCTCGTCGACGCGGGCTACCGGGTGATCCGCTTCGACCATCGCGACACCGGCCTGTCGGCCAAGATGCACGGCCAGCGCGCCAAGGGCTCGGTGGCTCGGCGGTTCATGCGCTACACGTTCGGCCGGACCAGCCCGGTGCCCTACACGCTGGTCGACATGACGCGCGACGTCGTCGCGCTGCTTGATCACCTCGGCGTCGAGCGGGCCCACGTCGTCGGCGCCTCGATGGGCGGCATGATCGCGCAGATCCTGGCCGCCACCGAGCCGGACCGCGTCGCATCGCTGGCGGTGGTGATGTCCGGCACCGGAAGGGCGTTCTCCCGGTTGCCGGCGTGGCGGGTGATCCGGCTGGCCTTCACCTCGCCCGGCGACGACGCGACCGACGAGGAGAAGCTGGCCTTCGAGGTCCGCAACGTGGCGATCTTCAACGGCCCCAACTTCCTGCCGCCGGAGGACGAGCTTCGCCGTCGCGTCCAGCAGCTCGCCGAGCGGTCCACCTACCCGCCCGGCATGCTGCGTCAGTTCGACGCCGTACTGGGCACTGGCAGCCTCGTGGGCTTCAGCAAAGCGATCACCGCGCCGACGGTGGTGCTGCACGGCTCGCACGACCCGATGCTGCGGGTCGGCCACGGCCGGTCGGTCGCCGCGGCCATCCCGGGCGCCCGGTATGTGGTGATCGACGGCATGGGCCACGACCTGCCCCAACCGGTGTGGCGGCCGGTCGTGGAGACGTTGACCGAGAACTTTTCGCGCCGAACGAGCCCGCAGGCAGGCCCGTGACCTGGGTGATTCGGTAACGACCTGGGCCATTTGAGACACTGCAGCTATGAGTTCCAACAACCACCGCGGGGTTGCCAGGCTCGACCGGGTGCCGCTGCCGGTCGAGGCGGCTCGCATCGGCGTGACCGGTTGGCAGCTCACCCGCACCGCAGCCCGCATCCTGACCAAGCTGCCCGGCAAGGGCCCGCTGCAGCAAAAGGCCATCAAGCAGCTCCCCCAGACCTTCGCCGACCTGGGCCCGACCTACGTCAAGTTCGGCCAGATCATCGCGTCCAGCCCGGGCGCGTTCGGTGAGCAGCTGTCCCGGGAGTTCCGCAGCCTGCTCGACCGGGTGCCGCCGGCGGACACCAAAGCGGTGCACAAGCTGTTCGCCCAGGAGCTCGGCGGCGACCCGTCGGAGCTGTTCGCCAGCTTCGACGAGGAACCGTTCGCCTCCGCGTCGATCGCCCAGGTGCACTACGCCACCCTGCACAGCGGCGAGGAAGTCGTCGTCAAGATCCAGCGGCCGGGTATCCGCCGCCGGGTGGCCGCCGACCTGCAGATCCTCAAGCGCTTCGCGCAAGCCGTCGAGCTGGCCAAGCTGGGCCGCCGGCTATCCGCCCAAGACGTCGTCGCGGACTTCTCCGACAACCTGGCCGAGGAGCTGAGCTTCCGCCTCGAGGCGCAGTCGATGGAGGCCTGGGTCTCTCACCTGCAGCCGTCGCCGCTGGGCAAGAACATCCGGGTCCCCCAGGTGTACTGGGACCTGACCTCCGAGCGGGTGCTGACGATGGAACGGGTGCAGGGCATCCGCATCGACGACGTCGCCGCGATCCGCAAGGCCGGCTTCGACGGCACCGAGCTGGTCAAGGCGCTGCTGTTCAGTCTCTTCGAGGGCGGCCTGCGGCACGGCCTGTTCCATGGCGACCTGCATGCCGGCAACCTCTACGTCGACGACAAGGGCCGGATCGTGTTCTTCGATTTCGGCATCATGGGCCGCATCGATCCGCGGACCCGCTGGCTGCTGCGCGAGCTGGTCCACGCGCTGCTGGTGAAGAAGGACCACGCCGCGGCCGGCAAGATCGTCGTGCTGATGGGCGCCGTGGGCACCATGCGGCCGGAAGCCGAGGCCGCGAAGGACCTCGAGAAGTTCGCCACCCCGCTGACGATGTCGACCCTCGGCGACCTGTCCTATGCCGACATCGGCAAGCAGCTGTCCACGCTGGCCGACGCCTACGACGTCAAGCTGCCACGAGAGCTGGTGCTGATCGGCAAGCAGTTCCTCTACGTGGAGCGCTACATGAAGCTGCTGGCCCCCCAGTGGCAGATGATGTCCGACCCGCAGCTCACCGGATACTTCGCCAACTTCATGGTCGAGGTTGCCCGCGAGCACAAAGAATCCGATATAGAGGTCTAGCGCATGCAAATCCGCACCGGCACAGCACGTTCGGGCGATTTGGATATCTACTACGAGGACATGGGCGAACCGAGCGACCCGGCCGTCCTGCTGATCATGGGCCTGGGCTCGCAGCTGCTGCTGTGGCGCGACGGGTTCTGCGAGAAGCTGGTCGCCCAGGGCCTGCGGGTGATCCGGTACGACAACCGCGACGTCGGCCTGTCCAGCAAGACCGAGCGACGCAGCAACGGCGGGGCGCTGATCCCCAACATGGTCAAGTTCTTCTTGGGCATTCCCGGCAACGCGGACTACCGGCTCGAAGACATGGCCGACGACGCCGCCGCGCTGCTCGATCACCTCGAGATCGACCGCGCCCACATCGTCGGCGCGTCGATGGGCGGCATGATCGCTCAGATCTTCGCGGCGCGGTTCCAGCAGCGCACCCGGTCGCTGGCGGTGATCTTCTCCAGCAACAACCGGGCGTTCCTGCCGCCGCCGCACCCGAGCGCGCTGTTCGCCGTGCTCAGGGGCCCGTCACCCAATTCGCCGATCGAGGTGATCGCCGACTACTCGGTGAAGGTCTGGCGGATCATCGGCAGCCCGCGTTACCCGGCTCCCGAGCAGCGGCTGCGCGACGAGGCCATCCAGGGCTACCAGCGCTGCTACTACCCGTGGGGAACGGCCCGGCACTTCAGCGCGATCATCGCCAGCGGCAGCCTGGCCCACTACGACCGCCAGATCACCGCGCCGACCGTCGTGCTGCACGGCAAAGCCGACAAGCTGCAGCGGCCGTTCGGCGGCCGGGTGGTCGCCCGCACGATCCCGGGTGCTCGCCTGCGGTTGTTCGACGGCATGGGCCACGACCTGCCCGAAGAGCTGTGGGACGACGTCATCGGCGAGCTGACCACCACGTTTACCGAGGCCTGAGCCACAGTTTCGCGGATTCGGTCTGACCAGGCCGATCGACTAGCATGACTCCAGGATCGCCGGGGGGCGGGCAGTCCCACCCAGTGCGGGTGGACACCACGAAATATCCAGAAAGGCGCGTTGCGCGATGGCCGAAAAGCTCAGGCCGCATTTCGAAGACGTACAGGCACACTATGACCTGTCCGACGAGTTCTTCGCACTCTTCCTCGACCCGAGCCAGACCTACAGCTGCGCCTACTTCGAGAAGGACGACTACACGCTGGAGCAGGCGCAGCAGGCCAAGGTCGACCTGGCCCTGGGCAAGCTCGGCCTGAAGCCCGGCATGACGCTGCTGGACGTCGGCTGCGGCTGGGGCAGCACGATGCGCCGCGCCGTCGAGAAGTACGACGTGAACGTGATCGGCCTGACCCTGTCCAAGAACCAGGCCGGACACGTCCAGAAGACGCTGGACGCCATGGACAGCCCCCGCACCAAGGAAGTTCGCTTGGCCGGCTGGGAGCAATTCAACGAGCCGGTGGACCGGATCGTGTCGATCGGTGCGTTCGAGCACTTCGGCCACGACCGTTACGACGACTTCTTCACGATGGCCAACAACGCCCTGCCCGACGACGGCGTGATGCTGCTGCACACGATCACCGGCCTGACCATCCCGCAAATGGCCGAACGCGGCATGCCGTTGACCTTTGAGGTGGCCCGCTTCTTCAAGTTCATCTATCACCGAGATCTTCCCCGGCGGCCGGCTGCCGTCGATCGAGATGGTCGAAGACCGCTCCTCGAAGGGCGGCTTCACGCTGACCCGCCGGCAGTCGCTGCAGCCGCACTATGCGAGGACTCTGGACTGTTGGGCCGCCGCGCTCGAGGCGCACAAGGACGAAGCCATCGAGATCCAGTCGCAGGAAATGTACGACCGCTACATGCACTATCTGACCGGTTGCGCGAATGGATTCCGGGTCGGATACATCGATGTCAACCAATTCACCCTGGAGAAATAGTCTCTACGCGCACAATGAACAGCGATGTTGCGATGGCAGATGGTGAAGCCGGGGTACTGTGCTCTCGCGACCTGGGTGCGGTTATTTCCCAGGCAGTAGGAAAGGGTTAACGAACACTGATGCCTGAGAAGCAAGATGGTTCGATACAGACGCGAACGCGACCGGAGGACATCCAGGCGCACTACGACCTCTCCGATGACTTCTTCGGGCTGTTCCAGGACCCAACGCGGACCTACAGCAGCGCCTACTTCACCCGTGACGACCAGTCGCTGGAGGAAGCACAGATCGCCAAGGTCGACCTGAACCTCGACAAGCTGGACCTCAAGCCCGGCATGACGCTGCTGGACATCGGCTGCGGGTGGGGAACCACGATGCGCCGCGCGGTCGAGAAATACGACGTCAACGTGATCGGTCTGACGTTGTCCAACAACCAGCACGCCCGCGCTCAGCAGGTCCTGGACGATCTCGACACCGACCGCACACGCACGGTGCTGCTGCGCGGCTGGGAAGACTTCAGCGATCCCGTCGACCGGATCGTGTCCATCGAGGCGTTCGAGCACTTCGGCTTCGAGAACTACGACCACTACTTCAAGAACGCGTTCAACATCATGCCCGAAGACGGGCGGATGACCGTGCAGAGCAGTGTGGCCTATCACCCGTACGACCTGAACGCCCGCGGCAAGAAAATCACTTTCGAGACCGCGCGGTTCATCAAGTTCATCCTCACCGAGATCTTCCCCGGCGGTCGCCTGCCGTCCACCGGCATGATGGTCGAGCACGGCGAGAAGGCGGGTTTCATTGTGCCCGAACCGCTTTCGTTGCGGGAGAGCTACATCAAGACGCTGACGATCTGGGGCGACGCGCTCGAGGCCAACAAGGACAAGGCCATCGAGATCCAGTCCGAAGAGGTCTACGACCGGTACATGCGGTACCTGCGCGGCTGCCAGCAATACTTCACCGACGAGGTCATCGACGTCAGCCTGGTCACCTACCTGAAGCCCGGCGCCGCCGCCTAACTATTTTCTTCCGGCGTGCTGTCGGATTCCGGCCTGCGCCGTTCGTCGGACAGGTAGAGAGTGGAACACCGGGTTCTGCTCACTACCGGAGGTGACGACGATGCAGTACCTCGCTTTGCTGATCCGCCAAGAGCGCGATCTCACGCCTGACGAGCGCGCCGCCGAGATGGCGGCCTACCAGAGTTTCCACGCCAAGGCTCGGCTCGGCGATCCGCGTCCGGTGACGCGCTGTTGCCCGCGGCGGCCGCTGTCCGTATCAGCGGCGGTCCCGACGCGCCGACGATCACCGACGGCCCGTTCGCCGAGGGCGCGGAAATCGCCGGCGGCTACTACGTGTTCGAGGCCGAAAACCTCGACGATGCACTGGAACTCGCGCGCGGGATCCCCGCGGCCCGCCACGGCGCTGTCGAGGTCCGGCCGATCTACCACACCGTCGACGACCAATGGTCGCGCTCGGACGCCCAGTGGCTGGCGCTGCTGCTCGAACCGCCGGAAGCCGTCAACACCCCGGGCACACCGGAATGGCAGGCCGAAGCGGGGCGGCACGGTGAATTCGCCGCCGCGGCGGGCGATCACATCGTCGCGGGCGCGGCCCTGCACGAGCCGGCGACGGCGACCACGGTGCGCGTCCGCGACGGCCAGGTGCTGCTCACCGACGGCCCGTTCGCGGAGAGCGCCGAGATCGCGACGGGGTCTATCTGCTGGCCGCCGCCGACCGCGACGAGGCCGTGAAGCTGGCGTCGATGATTCCCGCTTCGGCCGTGGAGGTGCGGCAGCTGGCCGGGGTATCGGCCGTCTAACCCACGAATGGCCAACCTGGACGGCGTCTTTCGGCGGGAGTGGGGCCCGGCCGTGGCCGCGCTGGCCCGATGGTCGGGTGATCTCACCGTCGCCGAGGACGCCGTCCAGGAAGCCTTCGCCGAGGCGTTGCGTGCATGGCCACGCGACGGCGTGCCGGACAACCCCGGCGGTTGGGTGCTCACCGTGGCGCGCAACCGCGCCCGCGACCGGTTGCGTCGCGAGACGGTGCGCCCGAGAAAGGAACTGGCGGCTGTGGTGGACGAGATTCAGGCGCGCACCGAGGTCGACGTCCACCCGGTCCGCGACGACGAGCTGCGGATGATGTTCACCTGCGCGCATCCGGCGCTGGACCGGTTGTCGCAGCTGGCGCTGACCCTGCGGCTGGTGTCCGGCCTGACCGTCGCCGAGATCGCCCGCGCGCTGCTGCAGACGGAAACCGCTGTCGGTCAACGGATCACCCGAGCCAAGGCCAAGGTTCGGCACGCCAACATCCCGCTGCGGGTGCCGCCGGCCGAACTGCTGCCCGAGCGCACGCCGCATGTGCTCGGCTGCATCTATTCGGTGTTCACCGAGGGCTACTGGTCGACGGCCGGGCCGTCGGCGATTCGCGATGAGCTGTGCGACGAGGGCGTTCGGCTGGCGACTGAGCTGTGCACGCTGATGCCAAGCGAACTTGAGGCCCATGCGCTGGCCGCCCTTGTACTGCTGCATGATTCGCGACGAGCCACCCGGGTCGACGCCGACGGCACCTTGGTGCCGCTCGAGGAGCAGGACCGTAGCCGCTGGGACCGCGGCCGGATCGCGCGCGGCCTGGACCGGCTTCGGCTGGCCCACGGGTCGACCGGACCCTACCTGCCGCAGGCGGTGATCGCCGCACTGCATGCAACGGCGCCGTCCTGGGAGCAGACCGACTGGCGCACGATCTGCACGGCCTACGACCGGCTGGCGGCAATGACGGATTCGCCGGTGGTGCGCGCGAACCGGGCCCTGGCGGTAGGTTTCCGCGACGGCCCGGATGCCGGGCTGGCGGCACTGGAGCAGGTCGCGCACGACCCGAGGCTGGCGCGATCCAACCTCGTCGCTTCGGTACGCGCCGACCTGCTACGCCGGGCAGGACGGCGAGATGACGCCCTCACCTGGTATCGAGAGGCGTTGGCGTCCAACGGTTCCGACCCGAGTCGCGACTATCTGCGCCGCCGGATCGTCGAGTGCGGCGGGTAAGCCATCAGGAATGGTTGCGGTGGCCCAATTCACCGTTGAGATACAGCGCCCGGCAGGCCTGACGCGCGAGCTTGCCGCTGGTGGTTCGCGGGATGACGCCGGCCGCGACCAGCAGCACGTCGGCCAGCGGCAGGCTGTGCCGACGGGATACCGCCGCGCGGATGTCATCGATGACCGGTTGCAGATCACCCCGGCCCGCCCCCGGCGCTCGTTCGGCGACGATCACGACGCGCTCGCCGACCTCATCGGCGGACGCTCCGGGCACCTCGTTCGCCGGCACCGAAAACGCTGCGACAAAACCTGATCGGACTTTCGGTGACGCCTCGGCCGTGGTGGCCTCGACGTCCTGCGGATAGTGGTTGCGGCCGTCGACGATGATCAGATCTTTGATCCGCCCGGTGATGTAGAGCTCACCGTCGAGGTAGACGCCGAGATCGCCGGTCCGCAGCCAGGTGGCCTCGCTCGGGGCCCCGTCGGCGTGGCTGCCGACCGAGAGTCTGCGTTGCAGCTTGTTGCCGAACACCCGCTCGGTTTCCTCGGGGCGGGCCCAATAGCCTTGGCCGATGTTGTTGCCGTGCAACCAGATTTCGCCGACCTCCCCGTCGGGGAGTTCCGCCTCGGTCTCGGTGTTGACGATGACGCCCCACTGGCTGCGGGCAATCCGGCCGCAGGAAACCTGCGGAGATGGCGTTGGGAGCGTCGCGCGGCACCTGAACCGCGCGCCCGGCCCCCAGCTGTTCCCGGTCCAGGTGGACCACGGTCGCCGCGGCGGAGAGGTCGATGGTCGAGACGAACAGCGTCGCCTCGGCCATTCCGTAGGACGGCTTGATCGCCGTGCTCGGCAGGCCGTAGGGGGCGAACGCCGCGTTGAACTTCTCGATGGAGGCGATCCGCACCGGCTCGGAGCCGTTGATCAGCGACACCACGTTGGTCAGGTCGAGGTCTTCGCCGGCGTCGGGACGCCCGCGCTCGACGGCCAGCTCGAACGCGAAATTCGGCGCCGCCGCGAACGTCGGGCCGTGCTTGGACTCCGCTGCCAGTTGGCGGATCCAGCGCTGCGGCCTGCGGACGAACGAGACCGGCGACATCAGCGTGACCTGCGTGCCGAACACCGCCACGCACACGATCATCAGCAGGCCCATGTCGTGGTACAGCGGCAGCCAGCTGACACTGCGGATGTCCTAGTCGATCCCGGTCGAGATCACCATCTGCAGCACGTTGGTGCCGATCGCGCGGTGGGTGATCTCCACGCCGACCGGGGACCGGGTGGATCCCGAGGTGTATTGCAGGTAGGCGATGTCGTCGGTGTCCAGCTCAACCGGGGCGAAGGTGGCGCCCACCGAGTCGGGAACTTCGTCGATCGCGATCACCCGCGGTCTGGCCTCGCGCGGCAGCGAGCGGACGAACTCCTGAACCGCCGCGGCCGCCGCGGCCGTGGTCAACACCACCGACGGTTTGGCGTCGCCGAGCACCGCGTCGAGGCGCTCGGCGTGCCCCGGGAACTCCGGCGCGAACAGCGGCACGGCGATGTCGCCGGCCTTGATCGCGGCGAAGAAGCCGACGATGTAGTCGATGCCCTGCGGCGCCAAGATCGCCACCCGATCACCCCGGGAGGTGATCTGCTGCAGACGAGCACCGATGGCCCGCAGCCGGGTACCCAACTCGCCCCAGGTCAGCTCGATCATCGTGCCGTCGGCGTCGTGGGCGTAGTCGAGGTAGCGGTACGCGACGGCATCGCCGATGTCTTCGATATGGCGGTCCAGAAAGCTCACCACGTTGACGCCCTCGGGCAGGACGATTTCGCCATCCGCGTCGAGGTAGTCAGTCAACTCCGGCCGGCTCAGCCGGCTGCCGTCGCTTTCCCAGGCACCAAGCATGAGGAGATTCTAAGAGATGAGGGCTCCGGTTGGCCGCTAGCGACCGCCGGTGCACAGCACCTCGCGGCTTACGCTTCGGAGAAGTTGCGGGTGACCGCCGGGTCGACCGGGATGCCCGGACCGGTGGTCGTCGAGACCGTGATCTTCTTCAGGTAGCGCCCCTTGGACGACGACGGCTTGTGCCGCAGCACCTCGTCGAGCGCCGCGCCGTAGTTCTCGACCAGCTGTTTGGAGTCGAAGGACGCCTTGCCGATCACGAAGTGCAGGTTGGCCTGCTTGTCGACGCGGAAGTTGATCTTTCCGCCCTTGATGTCGGACACCGCCTTGGTGATGTCCGGGGTGACGGTACCGGTCTTGGGGTTCGGCATCAGGCCACGCGGGCCCGAGGATGCGGGCGATCCGGCCGACCTTGGCCATCTGGTCGGGGGTCGCGATCGCTGCGTCGAAGTCGAGGAAGCCGCCTTGAATCTTCTCGATCAGATCGTCGCTGCCGACCACGTCGGCGCCGGCTGCGGTCGCCTCTTCGGCCTTTTCGCCGACGGCGAAGACCGCGACGCGAGCGGTCTTACCGGTGCCGTGCGGGAGGTTGACCGTGCCGCGGACCATCTGGTCGGCCTTGCGCGGGTCCACTCCGAGCCGGATGGCGACCTCGACGGTCGAGTCCTGCTTGGTCGACGACGTCTCCTTGGCCAACTTGGTGGCCTCGCAGCGGAGAGTAGAGGTTGTCGCTGTCGATCTTCTCGGCGGCGGCGCGATATGCCTTGCTGTTCTTGCTCATTCGTTCATCCAATCTCAGGTGTTGGGTTGTGGTTAGCGGGCCGAAGCTGGCCCTCCCACGGATGCTTATTCAGTTGTCGGGTCGAGATTTATACGACGGTGATCCCCATCGACCGGGCGGTCCCGGCGATGATCTTGGCGGCTGCGTCGATGTCGTTGGCGTTGAGGTCGGCCTTCTTCGTCTCGGCGATCTCGCGGACCTGGTCCCAGGTGACCTTGGCGACCTTGGTCCTTGTGCGGCTCGGCCGAGCCCTTGGCCACCTTGGCGGCCTTGAGCAGCAGGCGGGCAGCCGGCGGCGTCTTCAGCGCGAAGGTGAAGCTGCGGTCCTCGTACACGGTGATCTCCACCGGGACGACGTTGCCGCGCTGGCTGTCCGTCGCGGCGTTGTACGCCTTGCAGAATTCCATGATGTTGACGCCGTGCTGGCCGAGCGCCGGACCGACCGGCGGAGCCGGGTTGGCCTCGCCAGCCTTGATCTGCAGCTTGATCAGCCCGGCGACCTTCTTCTTCGGGGCCATGAGTGTGGGTGTTCCTTCCTAGTCTAAATCTTTGAGCTAAATCTTTGAGACCTGGGTGAAGCCCAGTTCCACAGGTGTTTCGCGGCCGAAGATGGACACCAGCACCTTGAGTTTCTGTTGTTCGGCGTTGACCTCGTTGATCGTCGCCGGCAGCGTGGCGAACGGACCGTCCATGACGGTGACCGACTCGCCGACCTCGTAGTCCACCTCGACCACGGGACGTTCCAGACCGCCTTCGCTGGCCGCGGCTCGCGGTGCTCGCGGCACCCTTGGCGGGCTTCTTGGCGGCCCCCTGCGGCAGCAGGAACTTGACCACGTCGTCGAGCCGCAGCGCCGACGGACGCGACGTGGCGCCGACGAACCCGGTGACGCCCGGGGTGTTGCGCACCGCCGACCACGAGTCGTCGGTCAAGTCCATCCGGACCAGGATGTAGCCCGGCAGCACCTTGCGGTTGACCTGCTTGCGCTGACCGTTCTTGATCTCGGTGACCTCTTCGGTGGGCACTTCCACCTGGAAGATGTAGTCGCCGACATCCAGGTTCTGCACACGGGTCTCGAGGTTGGCTTTCACCTTGTTCTCGTAACCCGCGTAAGAGTGGATGACGTACCAGTCGCCGGGCTTGGCGCGCAGGTCGGCCTTCAGCGCGACGGCCGGGTCGACGTCTTCGTCCTCAGCCGGCTCCTCGGGTGCAGCCGATTCTTTGGGCTCGGCCGCCTCAGCGGCCTCGTCGGCCGACGGTTCATCGGTGGCCGTCTCGGCTGCGTCGTCAGCGGTGACCTCTTGCAGCGCGGCTTCGATGTCGACCGTCTCACCCACCGGCTGATCGCCGTTGGAGGTAGTCACGGTTTATGGATCCTTCCTAATATTTCAGCGCTTGGTGGCCTTGGAATGCTCAGCCGAACACCAGCAGCACTAGCTTGGCCAAGCCCAGATCCACCAGGCCGATCAACGTCACCATGAACACCAGGAACGCCAACACCACCGAGGTGTAGGAGCCCATCTGCTTGCGGTTGGGCCAGATGACCTTGCGCAGTTCGGCGACGACCTGCTTGAGGTAGGTGAGGACGAAGACGAACGGGTTGCTCGACGGATCATCGGACGTCTTGGCTTTCTTCGCCTTCTTGGCTTTCTTGCCGTTCGTCGGAATCGCTGTCGGTGAGTTCGACGGCGCCGGAGGCGTCATCCGCGTCGGACCGCTGGCGGGACCGCTTGCCGGTGGGCCGCTGCGGCGTCACCACGGCAGTACGACCGCCTTGCGAGTCGTCGGGTCCGCCGCCGTCGGCTGCGGCGTCGGCATCGACGCGTTCGTCGCTCACCGCATGCTCCTTCGTTCAATCGTGTGCGTGGTGTTCACCTTCCAGTGTCCACCATTGCAGGTCCGGTTCCTCCTCGGGCCGTACCGGCCCGCATCGTCACCGGACGCATTGCAGGGGCGACAGGACTTGAACCTGCAACCTGCGGTTTTGGAGACCGCTGCTCTGCCAGTTGAGCTACGCCCCTTCGCTGGTTGGCAGGCCAACCTGCGCGTGTCGGGGCCTTACGCCCTCGTCCGATCGCGCGCGCTCTCCAACTGAAGGAAAAACACGCTGGTAATGGGAAAACCCCGAGGTCCGAGTGTACATCGGAGCAAGTGTCAGGTACTAATCACGCCGTCCTGACGACCTGACCGCTCTCCTTGTCCCATCTGAGATTGATCGAGTTGTCGCCCTCGTGACCCATCATCGTGGTGTAGGACTCCATCACGAGTTCGCCGTCTTGATTGGTCAGCGTGTTTCTGGTGACGACGATGTCAGCACCGAATCGCTCGACGACGGACTCGACTTCCATCCGGGCGTGCAACTCGTCACCGGCGAGGATCGGCTTGTGGAAGACGAACCGCTGGTCGACCTGGACCATCTGCAACGTTTCGTAGCCGGTGTCGACCTTCCGCATGAAGTCCGCCTGCACCATCTTCCCGAGGATGGTGACGAACGTCAGCGGCGCGACCAGGTCGTCGTAACCGAGTTCGGCTGCTGCCGCTTCGTCCAGGCTGGCCGGGTCGTCGGCCTTGACCGCCTTGGTGAATTCGCGGACCTTCTCCCGGCCCACCACGTAGCTGTCCTCGTAGACCCACACCATCCCGAGGATTTCGGTGTTGATCGCCACCGCTACGCCAACTTTGCCGACGCGACCGCGCGACCGAAGATCTTCTTGCCGTCGGTGGTCGCGGTCAGCGCGATCGTCACCGACTTGCTCTCGGGATCGACCGACTTGACCCTGCCGGTGAAGACGATCTCGGCGCCCTTGCCGTCGTTGGGAACCGGGACCACCGCGGTGAACCGCACGTTGTACTCGGTGACCGCCCCGGGGTCGCCGACCCACGAGGTGACAAAGCCACCACCCAGACCCATGGTCAGCATGCCGTGCGCGATCGCGGTGTCGAGCCCGACGACCTTGGCGATCTCGTCGTCCCAGTGGATCGGGTTCAGGTCACCGGAGACACCCGCATAGTTCACCAAATCCTGACGGGTCAGCGGGTAGATCTTCTCGGGAAGTTGATCGCCCACCTTCACCGAATCGAACTCACGCAGTGGCATCTCGGAAACCCTCTTCTCCGTCTTCACCTGCACGACCCGCCAAGGTCGTGTAGGTCTCCTGAATAACCTCACCCGCGTCGTTGGTGATGGTTTGTTTGGTCATGACGATGTCGGTGCCGTGGGCTCGACGAACCGATTCGATCTCTACATCGCAGTACAGGCGGTCCCCCACCTTGATCGGGGCGAAAAATTTCAGCGCCTGATCGACCTGAACGACCTGGGCATCATGGACGGAAATGTTTGCCCACTCGAAGAACGCTGCCACAGCCTTGTAGCCGAACACCGAGATGAAGGTCAGTGGCGCCACCAACCCGTCATAGCCTAGTTCAGCGGCGGCCTTCTCCTCGAAGAACGGCGCATCCTCGTTCTTGACAGCGACCGCGTACTCGCGAATCTTCTCCCGCTCGACGATGTAGTGGTCGGGGTAGCGGAAACGCTTACCGATGGCGTTCTTGCCCAGCGACATGGCTCTCGAATCTACCTAGTCCATCTGCGCAGATAGCTGACGGGGATCCGTCAGCGGGTTTCGCGGTGCGCCTGGTGCTTGCCGCAGTTGGGGCAGAACTTCTTCAGCTCCAACCGGTCGGGGTCGTTGCGGCGGTTCTTCTTGGTGATGTAGTTGCGGTGTTTGCACACCTCGCAGGCCAAGGTGATCTTGGGCCGTACGTCAGTACTTGAGGCCACGTCGGTTCTCTTTTCCGGTTCTGTTCGTTGTTGTCTTGTAGCGATGGCCGGACTCGAACCGGCGACCTAACGATTATGAGTCGTTCGCTCTAACCGACTGAGCTACACCGCCTCGGAACTGCACTGCCTTCGTTCTGGGCCGCCTGCCTGCTCGGCGTCCGCCGAGCCCCCTAACGGAATCGAACCGTTGACCTTTTCCTTACCATGGAAACGCTCTACCGACTGAGCTAAGGGGGCCGCACCCGATAGTGACCGGTTGAGTCATGCGTCGGGCCTAAAAGAGGGTACAGCCTGGGCTGCGAGGGCACCAAAACGGTGAGGTTTACCCCGCGTCGCCGGCCCGCTTAGGCTATCCGAGTGTCTGACACCGACCAGCAAGACCGGCTGTACTTTCGCCAACTGCTCTCCGGCCGCGACTTCGCCCTGGGCGACGGCATCGCCCAGCAGATGCGCAATTTCGCCTACCTGATCGGCGACCGGCAGACCGGTGACTGCGTCGTGGTCGACCCCGCCTACGCGGCCGGCGACCTGGTCGACACGCTGGAGGCCGACGGCATGCACCTGTCCGGCGTGCTGGTCACCCACCACCACCCCGACCATGTCGGCGGCTCGATGATGGGCTTCGAGTTGAAGGGGCTGGCCGAGCTGCTCGAGCGGGTCAGCGTCCCCGTTCACGTCAATTCCCAAGAGGCACTGTTTGTTTCGCGCATCACCGGAATTCCGATGAGCGATCTCACCACGCATGAGCACGGCGACAAGGTCAGCATCGGCGATATCGAGATCGAACTGCTGCACACCCCGGGCCACACGCCGGGCAGCCAATGTTTCTTGCTCGACGGCCGGTTGATCGCCGGCGACACCCTTTTTCTGGAGGGTTGCGGTCGCACTGATTTTCCCGGCGGGGATTCCGACGAGATATTCCGCAGCCTGCAAAAACTTGCACAGTTATCGGGTGATCCGACAGTATTTCCCGGACACTGGTATTCCGCCGAACCAAGTGCCTCGTTGTCTGAGGTCAAGCGTTCGAATTACGTTTACCGAGTCGCTAATCTCGAACAGTGGCGAACGCTGATGGGCGGATAACTGTGCGGACACGGGCTCTCCAGCGAATTTTCACGCGGCCAAGCGCGTGATTTAGGCGAAAGCGATGGGTTCTTCGATGGAATGGATCCGCGATCGATGGCATGACCTGGCGGGCGCCGGGTCCGCGACCTGGTTGGCGTGGGCCGTCTGGGCTTTACTCGCACTTGCAGTTGTCGGTCTCATCTACGCCAATGCACATATCCGCCGCAATCGCCGACTGGCATCCGAAGAATCCCGCCCGCACGTCAGCATGTTCATGGAGCCGCACGCCGCCGACTGGCATGTGATCGAGCTGGTCGTCCGCAACTTCGGGAAAACCTCGGCCTACGACGTCTCGTTCACGTTTCCGCACCCACCGACCGTCGCCGAATACGAGAACGCCACCGACGGCTATGCCGACGTCGTCGAGCTGCAACTCCCCCGCCAATTGCCGACGCTGGCCCCCGGGCAGGAATGGCGCACGGTGTGGGATTCGGCGCTGGACCGCAACGAGCTCGGTGAGGGCATCGAGTCACGCTTCCCCGGCACCGTGACCTACTACGACCGGGTCGAGATTCCGCGCGGCTGGAAGTTCTGGCTACCCCGCCGCCGCGCACTGGAGACCAAGGTGGTGCTCGACTGGGCGTCGCTGCCACCGGTGCAGCGGATCGAATTGATGACCAACCACGACCTGGCCAAGCGGGAAAAGCAGAAGTTGGAGCTGCTGCGCAGCCTGCTGACCTACTTCCACTACGCCACCAAGGAAACTCGGGTGGACGTGTTCCGCTCCGAGATCGAACGGATCAACCGCGCAGTGGATGAGACCAAGGACCGCTGGCGCACCCGGCAGATCGAAGCGCCGCCGACCGATGTCAGCCTGCGCTGGGGTAACGCCGAAGAGGAACTCGGCAAGCACCGCGGCGAACGGGTCTAGCGGCACCGGCTTTTAACCAGTCTGATTCAATCGACGTCCATGAGCGACGGTCCGGTTAGTTATCGCCTCGACGAGTCCATTGCGTTCATCACGATGGACGACGGCAAGGTCAACGTTCTCGGTCCGACCATGCAGCAGGCGTTGCAGGACGCGCTCGACCACGCCGACCGCGACGACGCCGGCGCCGTGGTGATCGCGGGAAACCACAAGGTCTTCAGCGCCGGTTTCGACCTCAAGGTCCTCACGTCCGGGGACGTCGCAGCCCGCGGTCGACATGCTCAAGGGCGGCTTCGAGCTGTCGCACCGGCTGCTGTCCTATCCCAAGCCGGTGGTGATGGCTTGCACCGGGCACGCGATCGCGATGGGGGCATTCCTGCTTGCCAGCGGCGATCATCGAATTTCGGCCCCTGCCTACAACATTCAGGCCAACGAGGTCGCGATCGGTATGACGATCCCCTACGCGGCGCTGGAAGTGATGAAGCTGCGACTGACGCCGGCGGCGTATCAGCAATCGGCCACTCTGGCGAAGACGTTCTTCGGCGAAACCGCGGTTGCCTCCGGGTGGGTCGACGAGATCGTGTTGCCCGACATGGTGCTCAGCCGCGCCGAGGAAGCCGCTCGGGAGTTTGCCACGTTGAAGCAGCACGCCCATGTCGGGACGAAGCTGCGAACCCGGGCCGAAGCTCTGGCGGCCATTCGCGCCGGAATCGACAACATGGCAGCCGAATTCGAGGTCTGAGCTAGCTAGCCGGCCGCCGGAACCGCTCGAGGTATTCGTCCCAGTTCCAGGACTCCAAGAATTCCTCCGCGGCGTTGTGGCCGCTTTGGTAGAGCTCCTGCATCTGCTTGGGGCTGATCTTGAAGTCGAGGAACCCGACCTTTGAGGAGTCGACGCGGATCGCCCGCGAGTCGACCCAGGGTTGATTCAGGTAGGCCTGGTCGCGGCCGACGATCATCGTGGTGATCAGCGCTTCGATCAGGGGCGGCCCGCCGAAGAGCCAATTCACCGGCGCCAGAGCAGGAATCACCTTGTCGTTGCCCTGCGGGAGGTTGGGTAGCAACGTGACGCCGAAGGTGGGCCAACGCGGTAGCTTGCCATCGCGGCGGTCGAAGGAGTCGATCGGGAAGTTCGACAGCATGCCACCGTCGACCAATGTGGAAGTCAGGCCGCTGGCGCTGGTCAGTTTGGTGGTCTTGAAGAAGAACGGGATCGACATCGACGCACGTACGGCGTCGGCGACCAGTTGCTCGTCTGGGTCGAGTCCGTAGATCCTGCGGTAGTCCCACGGCAACCGGACCAGTTGACCGGTGGTGACGTCGGCGGCTGTGACGACCAATCGATAGCGCCGTTCGGGTGCCATATTCGGGGCGTCGATGGCCAAATCGCCGAAGGTGCGCACGCCGAGGTTGGCCAGCTCGGAGCGGATCCATTCGCGAGCGTAATCGCCTTTGTAGATCCCTGTTTCGCTCACTACACCCCATGCGGGACCAAGCACGGGGATGCCGGTGAGGCGCGTCGGGTCGAGGAATTTCTTGTACGGCAACGTCATGGTGAGTTGCTCGACCTGCTCGGGGGTCAGTTCGTCGGCGCCGGCCGCCAGGATTGCGCCGACGACCGAGCCGGCCGAGGTGCCGGCGACCCGCTGGATCGCGTACCCGGCTTCCAGCAGCGCGACGGCCGCGCCGGCCAGGCCGATGCCCTTGACGCCGCCACCTGAGAGGACCAGGTCCGCCTTCAGTTCGGTGGGTTCGGAGATCACGCCCGAACTGTAGCGGCCGGGATGATCAACGCCATGACCGCCTCGTAGCGCTGCGTGACGTCGTCGCGATCCGCCGGGTCGGCGACGGTGGCGAGGTTGGAGCGCTGGATCGCCTCGGCTTGCCGGATCAACGCGGTACGCCGTTTACGGTCGGGGACTTGTTCGATGACCTTGGCGATCGCGGCGAGCTGCCGAATCATGAGGGCGGGCATGCCGACTGACGCCTGACGGATGGTGTCGAAGCTGCGCTCGACCAAGCGGTCGAAGTCCGGCTGGAAGGCGATGACGCGGATGTTGCCCTCGGCGTCGCGCCGGACTCGTTGCGGATGCCAGAGCGGCGCAATCCGGATGAGACAGTCGGCGATCCAGTCGACGCAGGTCATACCCGTGAAGGTGTCGTTGACCGCCGGTGACAATGCTCTCAGCGCAATCTCGACCAGTTGGTCGAGACCGAACGAAACATCCTGCGGAAGTGTGCGATACGCGCCCGCGACGTGCCCCAGAGCCAGGCGTTCAGCCACCGATTCGGCGGCTTCCGGCGGCCACACCCTCGCGATCACCTGACCGGCGACCATGAAATGCCCTGGGCGGTGGGGCAACTGAACGACCGCTTCCGCCTTCGCGGCTATTTTCACCAAGACGTCATGGCGGATGACTTGGAGGTAACCGCTGCGCGGTGTGCGGATCGGAGCGCCGTCCTCGGCCAATCGCTGGAGCAGTTCGTCCTGGGACGGCCCGCGGGCCGTACCGACGGGGGCCACGTCAGAGCTCTCCATCGCGGTGACCTCGCTGACCAGCGTCGTGGCGATGTTGGCGATCACCACCGGAAGCTGAATCATCGTCGCGATGTGGTTGAGGAAGTAGATCAGCACAGCCACGTCGAACAGCGTGAAGAGCAGGGTGACGGTGATCGACAGATGCGGCACGAAGTCGCCGTGCGGCCCACCGCCGACCGAGACGAGCGCAATCATCGCGTAGCAGAAGCTCGCCACGAATGTGCCCAAGGACAACTGGGTTCCGGGGTCGCGCACGAAGTTTCGCAGCATCCGCGGACCGAACTGCGTCGAGGCCAGCGTCAACGCCACGATGGTGATCGAGAAGACGATGCCGACCACGGTGATGATCGCCGCCGCCACGGTGGCCAGCAGGACGCGCGCGACGTCGGCGGTGCCGCTGATCACCCAGGGCGGGAATTGGATCAGCCCGTCGTAGGCGGAGCGGTCGAGACTGTAGGTGACGACGAAGAGCACGACCACGGCGAACGTTGCGACCACGGGGACGACCCACAAGTTGGTCCGTAGGGCTTCGCGTCGCCAGTCCGCCTCGAAGTACGGACCGCGCATATAGTGCAAGCTAGGCGCAAATGGCCCGCGGCGCTTGGTTCTTGACGGATTCCTTACGGCTGGGCCGAAACCCAGTCGTAAGGAAGGAATTTCCCGTCGAACGTGACGACGACCCGGTCACCGGACGGGTGAGGCTTTTTCTGCATGTCGATGCTGAAGTTGATCGCGCTCATGATGCCGTCGCCGAACTTCTCGTGAATGAGTTCTTTGAGCGCCGGCCCGTACACCTGCAGGGCTTCGTAGAAGCGGTAGATGGTGGGGTCGGTGGGCACCGCTGTCGGTAATCCGCCGCGGTACGGCACGGCGGCCAGCACCGGGATTGCCGACTCGTCGAGACCCAGTTTTTCGACGAGCACCTTGCCGATGTCAGCCGGGATCGGATGCTGGCCGAGCAGAGCCGACGTGGTCCACACGACCGGGCGGTCGATCGCGTCGGCCAATTGCTGCCAGGTCAGACCTTTGGCGAGGCGAGCGACCACGATCTGCTCGGTGATCTCGTTGCGGTTCATGGATACCAGCATGAACCCTGGCTACTACCCGCTGTCTTGGACCCCCGCCTTTTTTCGAAACGAGACCACATGCGATATCACGTCGTCAAATACAATGCATCAGAACCATGAGACCGCGTTGGATTCGTAACCACCTGCGATATCGCTGCGACCGCACCATACGAACAATGCTGCAGCGGAACTGAATTGAACCCATGAGGCTCTGCTGCACCGGCGAGGATTAGGCGGCAGACAGCGAAGGTACCTTGCTGCGCGTTCGCCCGGCGAGCTTGTTGCCGAACCCGGTCAGAATCTCCCGGGGACGTTGTTGCTCACCTTGTTGCGCACCGAGGACGACGACGGTGCCGGTCAGCACCGGAAGCACCCACTGCAGATACCGCAGTTGCCGCTGCGCACTCGCGACGTCGTCAGGTGTTTCCGACGACGGTTCGGTTGCTCCGTGCGCGGCGTGGCCGTCGCCCTGCGCGGTCTTGGCGCCGAGTGCGCCGCTGTAGACGGTGGCGCCAAGTGCGGCACCGGTGGCGAGGATTTTGGTGACCGTGTTCGCCGTGACGCCGGACTGGTGCTTGGCGCGCCGGCGATTCGAGTACAGGATCGAGGCGCCGCCAACTAAGTGCGCGGCGATTGCGGCGGCGTTGACGGGACTCCACTTCGCCCAGCCGATCGACGCGACGCGCGCACGATCCCGGGGCTCACGGACGGCTGCAGCGGCACCGTTGACACCGATAGCGCCCATCAAAGCGCCGCCAAACCACGCCGCGGCACCGAGGTCATGCATAGACCGGACGACAGTATTTCGATTCGACATGTAAAACCCTTCTCAGAAATGCACAGAATTGAGCCCGAAGCCGATGGTGGGCCAACAAATTTCGGAAAATTTCAGCGCAACTGACTTGGCGCTGTCCGGGAGGGATACACCGATGCCGGTGATCCCAAACGTCTCAACCGCAGCGCCCGCGGCAGAACCTAATTCGCGATCCCAAGCAACCGCTCGGCGTTGCCATGAGCGATCTTTTCCCGGTCCACCGGCGGGATCGGCATCTGCTCCAGAAACCGGCGGCCCGCTTCCATGCTGGCGAACGGATGATCGGCGGTGAACACGATCCGGTCGATGCCGATCACGTTGACCATGGCCTGATACGCGTTGAACGACAAGCTCCAACTCGGATCGGTCGCGCCGGGTTCTTGCCCGGCGAACTCGCCCGCCAGGATGCCGCCGTAGAAGTTCTCCCGCAGGTATTCCTTGACGGTCCGCTCGAGGCCGCTCTCCTGTGGCGGAAACGAATAGTCGGTACGCCAGGCCATCCAACTCAATGCCTCGAAATGGTGCCCAACGATCACCTGCAGCGCGGGAAACCGGTCGAACACGCCACCCAGAATCAGCCGGATGCAATGGATTCCGGTGTCGAGGTGCCAGCCGAGGCCCGCAACGGCCAGCCGGCCTGACACTGCCGGCGCAAAGCCTTGGTAGTAGGCGTCGATCACCGGCCGCGGCGGGACGGTGGGATGCAGATAGACCGGCACACCCAACGCTTCGGCGGCCTCGAACACCGGCCAGAAGAACTGGTCGTCGAGGAAGCGGCCGTCGACGTGACCGTTGATCAGGGCGCCGACGAAGCC
The DNA here is from genome assembly GCA_963755805.1 of uncultured Actinomycetota bacterium. Classification (GTDB taxonomy): domain Bacteria; phylum Actinomycetota; class Actinomycetes; order Mycobacteriales; family Mycobacteriaceae; genus Mycobacterium. The sequence continues at coordinate 30,290 of CAVWLG010000034.1, read as the reverse complement.
GTGGTCGCCGACGGTGCGTTCGAGTTCGGCGACGGCGGCCAGCGGGTCGCGCATCGGCAGGGTGGCGAAGCCGAGGAGCCGTCCGGGGTATTTGGCAGCCGCGGCGACCACGGCGTCGTTGGCCTGTCTGGCCAACTCGACGGCCTGCGGCAGCTCGACGGCCTCGACGCCGGGAACGTTGGACAGGATCTGCACGTCGATACCGGCGGCATCCATCGCCGCGATCCGGCCCTCCCCCAGATCTTCGATGCCGGGTGGCGGCCAGCCGCGGCCGCCCTTGGTCTCGTCGAGCAGTTTGCGAGGACTGTTGGGGTTCGCGTCGGCGATGGCCGGCAGCGTGTAGTGCTCCTCAAAAGCGATGATCCTCATCCCGACCACCCAACCACTCGTTTCTTGACGAGCGCTGGGAGTTGTCAGCCGGCGGTATGAGCGATCAGGACGTCGATCTTGGCCCGGGTAGCCACCGCGCCCGGTATCGAGAACACCCGCCCGATGATCGCGGCTCCGGTGTCCAGTCCGACGTTGCCGACCACCAAAAGATCGGCCTTCGTCTCCTCGGCAAGATCCACCAGCGCATTAACCGGACCGCCCTTGACCGCCCGGTCCTCGATGTTGGTCGCTCCCGCCGCTTTTGCGCGATCGTGGGCATCGTGCAGCACCGAGTAGACCGGCCCCCTGCCGGTGACCTTGTAGGCCTCCTGCCCAAGCGCGTCGGCCGCCCGGGTGTCGTCCTTCTCGGGCAGGTAGCCGGTCGCAATGATCAGCTTCGCGTTGGAATCCGCCGCGATCTTGCCGGCCCGCTCGACCGCACGCAGTGACGACTCCGAGCCATCGGTGCCGACCACCACGGTCTTGTAGGTCGTCATGAGCCCTCCACAGCGTCGTTGGCAACGTTCCCTGCAAACGGTAACGCGGCTGGCCATCGAGTCCCGCGGTTTCCAGAAATGCGTCGGTGAACCGGCTGGCCCGCGCGTACCGTGAGGCCGTGGCCGACATTGACCGCAGCCGAGCCATCGTTGCCGACCCGCACGCTGTCTGGGATGTGCTCGCCGACTTCGGCTCGATCAGTTCCTGGGCGGACAACATCGACCACTCCTGCATCCTCGTTCAGGGCAGCGAGCCGGTCGGCACCACGCGGCGCGTGCAGATCGGCCGCAACGCCCTGGTGGAGACGATCACCGAATTCGACCCTTTGCGGGCGATTGCCTACGACGTCGACGGCTTGCCGAAGCGGGTGCGCCGCTTCGCCAACCGCTGGAGCCTGCGGCCAACCGGGGAGGATGCCACCATCGTCACACTGACCAGCACGGTCGAAATCGGTTCTGGCGCTGCGAAGAAGCTCATCGAGCGAGCGGTGCGCCGCGTTCAGATACGACAGTCCGACATCATGCTCGCCGGTCTTGCGCGCCGATTGGAGAAGCCTCATGACTAGTCAACCCGACGTCATCATCCTGATGACCGACGAGGAGCGCGCGATCCCGCCGTACGAGTCACCCGAGGTGCTCGCGTGGCGGGATCGAACTCTGCACGGGCGCAAGTGGTTCGACGAGCACGGCGTCAACTTCACCCGGCACTACACCGGCTCGCTGGCCTGCGCGCCCAGTCGCCCAACGATATTCACCGGTCACTACCCCGATCTGCATGGCGTCACCCAGACCGACGGCCTGGGCAAGATGCCCGACGATTCGCGGATGCGCTGGCTGCGCCCAGGCGAGGTGCCCACCATGGGCAACTGGTTCCGCGCCGCGGGCTACGACACCCACTACGACGGCAAGTGGCACATCTCGCACGCCGATCTGCACGACGCCGACGGACAAGTGCTGGCGACCAACGACGCGGACGGCTCCGTCGACCATGACGCGGTGCATCGCTATCTCGATGCGGATCCCCTTGGCCCGTTTGGTTTTTCGGGATGGGTAGGCCCGGAGCCGCACGGGGCATTGCCGGGCAACGCCGGTCTGCGCCGCGACCCGTTGGTCGCCGACCGCGTCGTGACCTGGCTGATCGACCGGTATGCGCGCCGTCGCGCCGGCGAGCCCGCCGCACAGCGGCCGTTCCTGTTGGTGGCCAGCTTCGTCAACCCGCATGACATCGTGCTGTTCCCCGGCTGGGTGCGCCGCAGCCCGATCAAGCCGTCGCCGCTGGATCCGCCGCATGTGCCCGCGGCGCCCACCGCCGAGGAGGACTTGGCTTCCAAGCCGGCCGCGCAGATCGCGTTCCGGGAGGCCTACGCCACCGGCTACGGGCCGGCGCCGGTGATCGAGCGGGCGTACCGGGGCAATGCGCAGCGCTACCGCGACCTGTACTACCGGCTGCACGCCGAGGTCGACGGCCCGATCGACCGGGTGCGCCGCGCGGTCACCGAAGGCGGTTCGGACGACGCGGTGCTGGTGCGCACCTCCGATCACGGCGATTTGCTTGGCGCACATGGTGGTTTGCACCAGAAGTGGTTCAACCTGTACGACGAGGCGACCCGGGTTCCGTTCGTGATCGCCCGCATCGGCTCGGACGCCACGTCGCCGCGGACGGTGTCGGCGCCGACGTCGCATGTCGATCTGCTGCCGACGCTGCTGGCCGCGGCCGGTGTAGATGTCGATCTGGCGGCCAACGACCTGGCCGAGTCGTTCTCCGAAGTGCATCCGCTGCCGGGCCAGAACTTGATGCCGGTGGTCGACGGTGGTCAGGCCGACGACGATCGTGCCGTCTACATCATGACCCGCGACAACATGCTCGAGGGAGACACCGGCGCCTCGGCGTGTGGCCCGCCGGCTGCGGCAGACGACGAATCCGCCTGCGCTGATTCGTATTCGGGTGCCCGCGCACGTCGGGTCGAACTTCGAGGGTCTGGTGGTCCGCGTCGACGATCGGCTGTGGAAGCTGGTGCGCACCTTCGACGATCCGGCGACCTGGACCGAGCCGGGGGTTCGCCACCTGGCGGCGAACGGGATGGGCGGCGAGGCGTATCGGATGAGCCCGCTCGACGACCAGTGGGAGCTCTACGACCTCACCGATGATCCGACCGAAGCCCACAACCGGTGGACCGATCCGGGCCTGCACGAGCTACGCAACCAGCTGCGGACGCAGCTGAAACAGGCTCGGTTCAGTTCCATCCCGGAGCGAAACCGGCCGTGGCCCTACGCCTCTCGGGGTGACGCTTCAGCATCCGCTGTCGACCGCTTAGAACGTGTTGACCAGCTTTCGCGGTTCGGCCATCTGGCTCGACATGGTGTAGTGGTGATAATGCATCGCGCACTTGATCACGCAGATGAACAACAGGCTTGGGTCGGGCCGTCGGCGGACCATCGTGGCCATCTGGCGGCGATAGATCCGGCGCAACTCCGGGTCGGGAACGTTCTTCATCAGCCGAAGGAACAGCCCGGCCGCCAGCACGCGCATCGACGGATTGCGACTTCAGCTTCCGCCACGGATGTTTGCGCCAGTAGGCGTTGCGAGTGCGAGCCCAATCGAATTTCCTTGTAAGGAAGAGGTTTTTGAGCCGCTCGAAGTAGAACTCGGGATCGTAGAGTTCCTGCATCAGGCCGACGTAGCCGTCGCGCAACTCTTCACGCGTCATGCCGAGCGGAATGACATTGGTGCCGAACGGCTGTTCGTCGTCGAGATCGAGGCGGCCTTCGTTCTTCAAGCGGGCGTGCAGCGGCGTCTTCGGGATCGCCGACAGCATGCCGACCATGGCGTGCATGATGTCGGTCTGGCGGAGGAACTCGTGCTGGGCCTTGAAGATCCGGGTGTCGTCGTTGTCGAAGCCGACGATCATGCCGCACCAGACTTCGATCCCGGCGTCCTGCACCTTGCGGACGCGGTCGACGATGGACCCGGCCTTTTTGACGTTCTGATACTTCTTCGTCTCGCGCAGCGACTCTTCGTTCGGGCTCTCGATGCCGATGAAGACGGTCACGATGTTGGCCGCGACCATCAACTGCATCAGCTCGTCGTCCTCGGCCAGGTCGAGCGACGCCTCGGTGAAGAACGTGAACGGATATCCCTCGGCGGCTTGCCATGCGGCAAGATCGCGCAGCAACTGCTTGACCGCGATCTTGTTGCCGATCAGGTTGTCGTCGACGATGAAGGCCATCTTCAAGTGCTGCTTGCGCATCGCTTCCAACTCCGCGATCACCTGCGCGCTCGTCTTCAGCCGCGGCCGCCGCCGAACGTGACGATGATGTCGCAGAACTCGCACTGGAACGGACAGCCGCGGCTGAATTGGACGCTGCCGAACAAGTAGTCCTTGGACTTCAACAAGTCGTAGCGCGGCACCGGCACCTTCGTCATGTCGGTCGGCTCGGCTTGCTCGTAGCGGCGCTGATGCCGGCCCTCGGCCCATTCTTCGAGAAACTGCGGCCAGGTCGTCTCCGCTTCGCCGACGAAGATCACGTCGGCCAGGCCATCGAAATAATCTTCCTGCACGCTGACCCACGGACCCCCGACGATCGTGAAGACACCGCGGGTCTTCAGTTCGCGCAGAATCTCGAGCATTCGAGCGCGCTGGACGGTCATGCCGGTGAGCCCCACGATGTCGGCCCGCGCCAAACGGTCGTAGTCGATCGGCTCGACGTTCTCGTCGATGATGGTCACCTCATGGCCGGCGGGCGTCAACGCCGCCAGCAGCGGCAGGCAAGCGGTCGGCAGGTTGCACTTCTTGCCGAGCAGCGGAAGGGCGTGTTCCAGGCCCCAGTACGACACCTGGAACCGTGGATTGATCAGGACGATATCGGCCATGGACCGCTCGCTCTCCAACACATGTTCAATACAGTTTCACATGTAACGCCGCTGCGCGTAAGTAGCGGACTACTCAAATTCCGCGTTGTCGCGCGGCGCGATGCTCTTGCACCGTTGGACCAGTTCAGCCAGCGCAGAGTCATGCTCGTCGTCGGCGGGGACAGGCAGGCTGAGGCCCTCGCAGAGTCCGGCGTACCACTGCGCGAGAATGTCGGGGATTTCTTGGTACGTTCCTTGGGGCACAACGTGATTCATCACTTCGTCGGTGAGATGGTTGGCCAGCTCGCCCCATTCGCGGCGGCGCGCCATCTCGCTCAGCGCTTCGCCCACCTCTGCCAGGCCGAAGTCCTCCAGCTGCCGGCGATAGGCGGGTGTGCTGTACAGGAAGGCCAATTCGGTACGACGTGGCTCACGTTGTTCTTCGAGAGCGTCACGGGTCGCGGCCATCATCGGTTGCGGGTTGGCGACGACGGCCGGCGCCCGGTGACGTCCCGCCGTTCGGACGCCCTCGGCGAGCGCGGGAAGGGTGCGCGCAGCGAGGATATCCGGATGGGAATTGGTGGGATGACACACGAAGCCGTCCGACAATTCACCGGCCAGGACGCACATCTTTCGGTTGACCCCGCCGGTCCAGATTTGTGGGATCGGATGGTCGATCGGGCCGGGGTTGAAGTACGGCTGTAGTCGATTGAATCGGTAGTGCCTGCCCTCGTGATTCAGGGGCTCACCCGTTTGGAAAGCGTGGAAGATCGCGCGCAGCGACTCGATGTAGTCGCCGAGGCGTGACACGGGCTCCGACCAGGCCGAGGAAAAGCGGCCGACGATGTTGCCCCGCACCTGGGAGGCGATGCCCAGCTGGAAGCGGCCGCCGGAGTACTTCGCGAGATCCCAGGCCGCATACGCCACGATCATCGGACTGCGGGGAAAGGCCAGCACCATGCTGGTCCGAACGGTCACATTCCTGGTATGCGTCAGAGCCATCGCCGCGATCGTGAATGGATCGTGGATGGTCTCGGCGACGTGGATGACATCAAAGCCGATGCGCTCCATGCGTGATGCCCAGTCGCCAATCTCGCCGATACCCATCCGGGCCGGAGCGGAGGCGATGATTTCCATGGGTGTCCAGATTAGATCTTGGCCACGGCCGCAGTGGGTGGTTGACTGCGACTATGCATAGAGAACCAAAGCTTGCACGCCGCTTTCTGGATCGGTTCGAGCCCATCCACGGGGTGACCTACTTCGCGCCCGAGGTGCGCGAGGCGTTGGACGGGTTGGGCTACAAGGGCTACTGGATGGGCTATTTCGCCGCGCGGTCGGCGCCACTGGGTGCGGTGCCGCCCGAGGTGGTGACGGCGATCTTCTACAACTTCGCCCCTACCCGAGTGGCGAAGGCGTTGCCGGCGGCGTGGGAGATCGCCGGTCCGGACAAGGCGTTGCGCGTCCGGTTGGACACCGCGGTGGCGGTGTTGCGCCGCTACGGTCTCGAAGCCGACGAAAATGTCACTACCGCAGCGGAATTGGCGGGCAAGGTGGCACGCAGTGCGCCGCTGTGCGGTCGGCCGCTGTTCGCCGCGAACCGCGCGCTGCCCTGGCCGGACGAGCCGCTGGCGGCGCTGTGGCATGCCACCACGCTGCTGCGCGAACATCGCGGCGACACGCACACCGCGGTGCTGAGCGCCGCCGGCGTCACGGGCCGGGAATCCAATGTGCTGCATGCCGCGTCGGGGGCCATCCCGCGCGACTACATCGCCGCTACCCGCGACTACGACGACGAGGAATGGCAGTTGTACGAGCAGCAGTTGGCGGCGCGCGGGTTGCTCGCCGACGACGGGACGCTGACCCCGGCCGGTCGCGAATTGAAGGACCACATCGAGTCCACCACCGACGCGCTGTCGGTGTCGCTGCTGGACGTGTTGAGCGATGACGAAGTGGAGAAGCTTTTCCAGGTGCTCACGCCGATCACCCGGGTCGTGGTCGAGGCCGGCGATGTGCCGGCGAAGACACCGATGGCGCTGCGCCGCAACGAATTAGACGACGACAGCGCGCATCTAGGCGCTTACCGCGCCAGCGGCTTGTAGAAGACGACCCGTTGCCCTTGTTGTCGTAGACCACGGCGGCGTTCGTGGGCGTCGTCGTAGGCCCCACGATGCCGCCACCGCTGGCCTCGACGGCCTTGGCCGCGGCGTCGACGTCGTCGGTCTTGATGCCGACGACGACCTGCCCGGAATGGGATGGTCGACTCGGTGGCCAGCGCAGCGTGACCGGCCCCCGTCGAGAGCGGCGAAGTGTGCGCCGTCGCGGAACTTGAGCGACATGCCCAGCGTCTCGGTGTAGAACCGGATCGACTCGTCCAGGTCGTCGTCGACAGGATGACCATCTTGACTTCGCTCATCGGATCCATCACGTTTCCAGGCTAGCCAGCTTTGGCGGTCGTTGGCCGATACTCAAGAGATGCTCGGTCACCTCGGAATCAATGTCCCCGACCTCGCGGCGGCGAAGCGCTACTACGACGCCCTGATGCCGCTGGTCGGCTTCGAGACCTTCTTCGCCACCGACGACGAGTTCTCCTACAAGCCTGCCGACAACAAGCCGGGCACCTTCCTGTTCTTCTACCCGACCGCGCTCGCCGGCCCGTACTCGCCGGAACAGACCGGCCTGCAACACCTCGCGTTCATGGTTCGCCGCCGCTCCGTCGTCGATCAGGTCCACGACCACGTGGTCGCCGCGGGCGGTAGCGTCGTCCATGCACCGCAACACTTTCCGCAGTACCCCGGTCATTACTACGCGACGTTCTGGCTCGATCCGTTCGGCATCAAGCTGGAGGCGGTATGTCACTACGACCGGGACTAGGTTCAGCCGTCGCCTGGCTGTCGGCGGGGTTGAGTTATCTGACCCTCGAAGCTGTTGCGGCTGCGGCTTTTCCGCACTACAGCTACGCGCGAAACTTCATCAGTGATCTCGGTGCCGCGGCATCCCCGCGGGCCTGGGTGATGAACACCGCGTTCTGCGTGCAGGGCACGCTGTTTTTCGTTGCGCGCTGTGCTTGCTCGTTCGCGCTTTCGAAACCCGCAGGGCGCGGCTGTTTCTCAGTCTTGCTACCGCGAACATGGCCGGAAACCTGCTGATCGCGGTGTTCCACAGCGGGCCCTCCCCCACGGCGTGGGTGCATGCCACCGGCGCGGTACTGGCGATCGTGGGAGGCAACGCGGCAATCCTTGCCGGATCGTCGATGATCGGCGGATGGCATCGCGCGGCGTCGGTGGCGCTGGGCGCGTTCGGTCTGCTCAGCTTCGTGTTTTTCGTGATCGCATTGAAGCAGAACGAGACGCCGCCCGCGGTGTGGGAACGATGCAGCGTCTACTCGATTACCGCGTGGGAGTTATTCACCGGCGTGTGGGTGCTCAGCCGGCCGCCCACTCCTTCGCCTTATCGAGCTCGTCGAGCTTGAAGACGGCGAGTTCGCCGGGAATCAGCCACGCCAACGCATGCAGGGTGAGGGCAACCCACTGCTCATCGGAGACCACCGCAATGCGTTTGAAGGCCGAATGATGCGGCCAGACGGTGGTGAAGGCCAGCTTCAGATCCTCCAACAGTCCGCCGGGCCCGAAGCCCTCGTAGTCAGGCGCGATGACTTCGACGATCCTGATCTCGTCGGTATTCATCATCTGCTCGATGGTGGGCTTCACCTCGCGAATTTCGTCGCCGCCCAGTCGGCCCGACACACGAACGCCGGTCACTCCCTGGGGCATATCCGGCAGCAGCTCGATCATGGGTTCCCTTCCTAGGCCTCGTCCGCGATCATGCCTCAAGTCAGCGACGAGCACGACGATCTGCGCCACCCCGGTTTGGTTACGCCATTTTCAGCGCTTCGATGCCCAGCGTGACAGTAATCTTGTATCCGACGCGCAGTCGGTTCGGAACGATCCATCGGAGGAATGATGACCACCGAGCCCAATCCCGCTTTCCCCCAACGCGAACCGGAACTACTGGGACAGACCGTCGTCCTGATCGGCGGCAGCGCGGGCATCGGGCTGGAGACAGCGCGACGGGCGCGGTCCGAGGGAGCCGACGTCATCATTACCGGCCGCGATCGCGACCGGCTCACACAGGCGGCGAGCGACGTTGGCGCGCAACGAACCGCGGCTTTCGACGCCACCGACCAGGCTTCCCTGGAGGGGTTCTTCCGAGACCTGCCCACGCCGATCGACCACGTGATGGTCACGGCCGGCGGCCCCCGCTACGGCCCGCTACTTGAGATGGAGTCGGCCGAGGTAGGCCAGGTTCTCAGCGATCACGTGGTGCTGTATCTCGCGGTGGCGCGCGCCGCCGCAAGCAAGATGAAAGGGGGCGGCTCGCTGGTGTTCATGGGCGGCACCGGCGGCCGACGCATCACCAAAGGCCTCGGAATTGTTTCTGCGGCCACGGCGGCCCTGCCTCCGTTCACGGCGGCGCTCGCACTTGAACTCGCACCCATTCGGGTGAACCTCATTGCTGCCGGCTTCGTGGACACGCCGTTGTCGGCGTCGCTGCTGGGGGATCAACTCGAGCAGCGCCGGAGCGCGCTGCGGGCCACGCTGCCGATCGGTCGCGTCGTGGGCCCCGCCGACGTCGCGGCACTCGCCGTACACCTCATGATCAACACCGCGCTCACCGGTGCGACGTACGACATCGACGGCGGGCAGCAGTTCGTCTGAGGCACCGTTACTAGCGACAATCGTTGTCCCGTAAGGGATTTCGATTTGTACCCGTTTTACTGTTGCTTTTGGCCGCTTAGGCGTATGGTCGCAGTACGGATCCACGGCAGACCAAGGTCGGACCGGAAGAGAAGATTCCTCCTCTCGGCTGTGGCACTGAGCACGAGCACTAGGCACCCACGCGAAGTAATGCCCATCAACTGGGCAAGCGCGGTGGGCTTGCGTCAGGCGAGGAACTCTCTCCTCACGCCGAGGCCACATTTCACTGCGCCATCATGCAGCTTGGTAACCGAGTGTTTGGTGCTTCGGACGGCGCTCCTTTCATTAGGAGCGTCGTCCGACTCGTATATATGCCGAGTTCCCTTACGTTGTAGCCTAATTGGCAAATTTTTGCTGCATTGGCGACTTCGGGGTGGAATCATTTACTGATGGATCAGCACGACCCAGAGAAGCGCGTCGCTTTCTCGAAGCCAACCGCTGGGAAACGCGGCTACAACGAAGACGAGGTTGACGCGTTTGTCGACCGCGTTGAGGCGGCGCGGCGAGATCCGACGGGACACACCCTTACTCCAGAGCAGGTCCGCGACATCGCTTTCTCGAAGCCGCCCCTTGGGAAACGCGGTTACAACGAAGACGAGGTCGACGCATTTCTCGACCGCGTTGAGCGGGAGATGGGAGGGCGCGCTACAGACGCACCCCAGGCCGCGGTTGCGCCGCCGCGTGAACCACCGACTCGCCGAACGATAGCTAGCCGCCTAGGTCGCGGTGGTCGCCTCGGCGTCTTCGTCTTTGCACTGCTCCCCCTCTTGATGATCGTGTGGGCGGGGCACGGCTTGTGGGCGCAGCATTCGGGCGTCCCCGCCCGCGTCGAGATTGCGGACTGCTGGTCCACCTCGATCTTCGGACCTAACACACACAACACCGAAGGATCATTCACCTCCGACTGCAGCGGAGTGTGGCGCGCAGCCGATGGACGCGAACAGATGGTGACCGTCCATTTCGTCAGAAAAGCGCACAGGGGCGAGACCGTGGACGTCCACCTGCACGGCAACGAGGCATACGCGAATTCGGGCTGGGTTCTCGTCAGCCTGGCTATAGGGATCGTTCTTCTCGGTCTCCTGCTCATGTTGGTGTTGCCCACGCGCCGAACTTCACCGGCCGCACGGGGTCCTGAGCCTTTCACGGATCCGGAGGATGCCGCCGGCGCAAAACACCGGAGGTGATGCGTCTTGCATCGCCACGGCTGAATCGCTGCCCGCTACGCGATCGATGGTCGAGACTGGGGTCATGACAGATGCCGACGCGGACCGGGTTGCCGTATATCTCGACTTCGACAACATCGTGATCTCGCGCTACGACCAGGTCAATGGGCGCAGCTCGTTTCAGAAGGACAAGGCCAAAGGGCTCGACAAGCATGCGGATCGGCTGGAGCGGGCCACCGTCGACGTCGGCGCCATCATCGACTTCGCCTCGTCGTTCGGCACGCTGGTGCTCACCCGCGCCTATGCCGACTGGTCGGCCGAGGTCAATGTCGGCTACCGCGAGCAATTGGTCGGGCGCGCAGTCGATTTGGTGCAGCTATTCCCCGCGGCGGCCTACGGCAAGAACGGCGCCGACATCCGGCTCGCCGTCGACGCGGTCGAGGACATGTTCCGCCTGCCGGACCTGACCCATGTGGTGATCGTGGCCGGCGATTCCGACTACATCGCGTTGGCGCAGCGCTGTAAGCGGCTGGGGCGGTATGTGGTGGGTGTCGGGGTCGCGGGTTCGTCGAGCAAGGCGTTGGCGGCGGCGTGCGACGACTTCGTCATCTACGACGCGCTGCCCGGGGTCGAGGTACCCGAGCCCGCGCCGAAAGCGCGCAGCACCAAGCCCGCCGACGAGGAGCCGCCGGCACCGGATCCGCAGCCCGCCGCGACCGCGTTGCTGACCCGCGCGCTGCGGATCGGCACGGAGAAGGACGACGTCGACTGGCTGCACAATTCGGCGGTCAAGGCGCAGATGAAACGGATGGACCCGTCGTTCAGCGAAAAGTCCTTGGGCTTCCGGTCTTTCAGCGACTTTCTGCGGTCACGATCGGACGTCGTCGAGCTCGACGAGAGTTCGACGACGCGAATGGTGCGGCTGCGTTAGGTGCGGTGGGCGGACACGAACAAATACGGCGGGATGTTGTCCTGGATCTCCTGCGGAGGTGTGCGGCCGTAACCGGTCATCAGATCGTCTGACGGTGTCACCGTCACCTGCCAGCCGTGACGACGCCACCAATCGCCGACGTCTTCGCGGTCTTCGAAGTACCACAGCAGGTCCGTTCGTGGAATCTCGCGCTGCGGGTCGGCTTTGGCCATCAGCGCCCGGACCTTCTCCATGCGCTCACGCCGCAGCGCGGCGGCCGCGGGGTCGCCGAAGTTGGGTGACAACGCCTCGATGGCGACGCGGCTGCCCGCGGCAGTCAGGCCCTCGATGCGGTCGAACAGCAAGTCTTGGGCCGTCGCCGGAAGATACATCAGTAAACCCTCAGCGGACCATGCACTCGGCTTCGAGGCGTCAAAACCGGCCTCCAGCAATGCCTTCGGCCAGTCCTGACGCAGGTCCACTGCGACGCCGACCCGGTGACAGGTCGGATCGAACCCGTCCTCGTGCAATGTCGAGGCTTTGAAGTCCAACACCCTGGGCTGGTCGAGCTCGTAGACGGTCACCCCGTCGGGCCACGGCAAGCGCCAGCACCGCGCGTCCAGGCCGGCCGCCAGGATCACCGCCTGATGGATGCCCGCATTGGCGGCGTCGAGGAAGAAGGTGTCGAAAAACTTGGTCCGCGATGCGAAATAGCCGACCATCGACTTCATCCGCACCGGCAGTGCGGGTTCGGCTGCGACGACCTCGGCGGGCAGCTCCGGAGCGCCGAACCAATCCCACTCACCCTCGCCGGCGGCGTCGAGGAAAACCCGCGCGAACGGATCGCTGATCAGCGGATGGTCGCTCTCGGTTTCGGCCGCGCGTGCAGCCGCCACACCCAGGGCCGTCGCTCCGACACTTTCGGTGATTTCCCAGCTGTCGTCATCGGTTCTCGCCACGACCTGACCCTAACCGAGGCGGCGATACGGAAGAATCACGGTCACCATGACCTCTACGTCTCGACGGCCGCACATCATCCGACTGGCCGTGTTCGCCGCATTCCTCGTAGTGATGTTCTATCTGCTGGCCGTCAAGCATGTGGTGAACATCGAGGACGTGCGGCACTGGGTCAAGGCGACGGGACCGCTGGCGCCGTTGACCTACATCGTGTTGTCGGCGGTGCTCGGCGCGATCTTCGTGCCGGGCCCGATCCTGGCCGCCAGCAGTGGGCTGTTGTTCGGTCCGTTGCTGGGGGTATTCGTGACGCTGGGTGCGACGGTCGGTACCGCGGTGGTGGCGAGCCTTCTCGGCCGTCGCGCCGGCCGCGACAGCGCGCGGGCCTTGCTGGGCGCTGCACGTGCGGACCGCCTTGATGAGCTGATCCAGCGTCGGGGGCTGTGGGCGGTGGTCGGTCAGCGGTTCATCCCCGGGCTGTCGGATGCGCTGGCGTCGTACGCGTTCGGGGCGTTCGGGGTTCCGTTGTGGCAGATGGCCGTTGGCGCCTTCATCGGGTCGGTGCCGCGGGCGTTCGTCTACACCGCGCTGGGGGCGTCGCTGGGGAACAAGTCGCCGGCGTTGGCCTATACGGCGATCGGGGTGTGGTGCGTGACCGCGGTGGTCGGGGCTTTCGCTGCGCGGCAGGGGTTTCGGAAGTGGCGCGGGCATGGCGAGCCGGACGTCACGTCAGATAGCGATCTCGCAACCGGGCCAAGCGGGTCGTCGGCACCTGAATCGCAGCCATGACCGCGCTCATCGGCGACGCCACCGACTTCGGCAGTGTCTTCGGCTTGGCGGCCGGTGGACTATCGCCTTCCCACCACGTCGGCTCCAACAGCGCCGTCGTCACTGGAATCGCCTTATCGACGCTGTTGTAGCCCCATCGGCTCGCACGATCAATGGACGCGGCAGAGGGCGCCAGATTCACCGGCGACAGTGTCGGCCCGAATCGGACGACATGGTCGGCATAAGGCAGGTTGCGTACCATCTGCAACTGGACCGCCTGCGTGATCGGCACCAGCCAGAGGTTTCGCGGATCCCATTGCGGGTGAAAGCAATCGAAAGCCAGGTAGCAGGCGTTGCGGGTGCCGAGCCTGCCGTCGCGGATGCGCTTCCAGGCCAGTTCGATCGGGACGTTGCTGGCGGTACCGCCGTCGACGAGGGCCGCGATGTCTTCCTCTTCGAAGAGGTCGTCGAGGATGGGAATCATCCGAGGGTCGGTCGTTTCATGGTGCAGCACACCGGGAATGGCCGCCGAGAACGATGCGGCATCGACGACGTCGAAGTCGCGGGCCGGGTACGTCGCCGCTGATGATGATGGGTTTGACAACCCGTAAGTCGATGAAGGCGGCCACTTGCCACATCCGGGTACCGACCACCGGGCCGATCCCGATCGGGCGAAACGGAACCGATCGCATCTGCAGCGCCGCTAGTGCAGGACGGCGGAACCGCGACGGCAGCGCCGTATACGGCTGCCGGCGCACTCCGGCGACCACGACGTCGAACGGAATTGCCAAGTCCGACATGCGCATTCGCTGGCCGTCTTCGCGGCTGAGCAAGGCCTCGGCGAATTGGTCGAAGCGCAGCGCGAACATGCCGGCCAAGCCGTGGCGGCGGCGGAGCCGTTCGGGTCCCAGGATGGCGCGGTAAGACACCGTTTTCGCCCAGGCGACGTACTCCTCGATCGGCACCGGCAACTCGCGGCTCACCAGGCTGCCCAGGATCGACCCGATCGACGCGCCGATCATGTAGTCCGGCACCTGGCCGGCTTCCAGCAGCCGCTGCATGCCGCCGATGTAGACGAAACCCGCACCACCCCCGCCGCCGAGGACCGTGACCAGCTTCTTGTACCCGACTTCGGCGTCCAATTCGACTGCGGAGAAGTCGTTTCCGTGCCGTTCGATGAGCACTCGACGCTGATCGTCCTGGTCGGCGGCCAGACCTCCCAACGCGTCTCGCGCTGTTTGCAGCGCCGTGATCGGATCCGGCTCCTCGCGCAGCGGTCCGTAGAGCGCGTCGGCGACGCGGGATCGCCACGGCGCGATTTCTGCGCCGACCGAGACGTCGCCGCGACCGCGGCTTCCGCCCGGGCCCGCCGCACCCGGTTCGAAGTCGGCGAGCCTGGCGAAGTTGAGGATGTAGCGCAGCTTGCGCAGTTCCTCGGCGCTCAAGACATCGGGCTCGGCGAGGTGATGGCGGATCAGCCGGTTTTCCATCCGCTGCAATAACAGGGCCGGGTCGGCTGACGGCAGATCATCGGTGTCGACGGATTCGGCCGCCTCGTCTTCGATCTCCTCGAGACGTTCGCGCCCGGTCTCGCGGCGGCCCAGGCGGCTGAGCAGCGCGTCGGCGAACGGGATCTGCATGAGGATGAACCTACTCACAGGGCCTTCGGACGTGGCGCGGATGACGGGTGGGACTCCGCTGAAGTCCCACCCGTCACTCCGCCGAACCAGTAACCGATCTGCCCGCCTCTGAGCGAATTCAGTCCTGCCTGAGGGCCTCGATCGCCAGCGTGATCGTCACCTTGTCGCCGACGATGGCGCCACCGCCGTCGAGCAGCAGTTCCCCGCCCACACCGAAGTCTTTGCGGCTCAGCACAACCGAGGCGTCGAAGCCGGCAACTTCGCCGTGTCCCATGCCGGGGCTGACGCCGTTGAACGCCAGAGCCAGGGTGACCGGCTTGGTGACGCCCTTGAGGGTGAAGTTGCCGTCGAGCACGTAGTCGTCGCCGTCGGCCCGCACCGCGGTGGAGACGAAGGTCGCGGTCGGGATATTGAGCGGCGTCGAAGAAGTCGGGGGCCTTGATGTGCGCCTCACGCTGCTCGTTGCCGGTGTCGATGGAATTGACGTCGACCTCGGCGCGGACGGATGGGGTGCCGTCTTCGCTGATCGTGATGGCGCCGCTGAACTGGCCGAATCGGCCGTAGGTCTTGCCGACTACCAGGTGGCGGACTGCGAAGTTGACCGAGGAGTGGACGGGGTCGATCGCCCAGGTCCCGGCGGTGAGCGTGTGGGTGTCAACGGCAGTGGTCATGGTGGGTCTCCTTGGGTTGGGACTTACGTACAACACCCACGGCTAACCGGACTCCGGTCCGGATTATTCCCGGGCCGTCTCGATGGTGTCGACGATCGTCGCGGCCGCGCGACCGAGCTGTTCGAGTTGCGGTGCGCTCAGGGGCCGCACGACGAGCTGCTGCACGAGCTCGGCGTGGGCGGGCGCTGCGGCGCGGATCTTCTTTTTGCCCGCGGCCGTCAGAACGACGGTGCTTGCGCGTCGGTCGTTCTCGCAGGGCTTTTTGACGACCCATCCCCGCTTCTCCAGCCGGGAAATCACGTGCGACAGGCGCGAGAGCGTCGAGTTCGCGCGATATGCCAGATCGCTCATCTGCTGCGCCCCGCCTTCGGCCTCGGACAGGCTCGCCAGAACCAAATATTCGAACAACGTCATTCCGGCGTTGCGCTGCAGGTCGCTCTCGAGCGCGCTGGGCAGCGTCATGAACAGCCCCACGACGTGCCGCCAGGCCCGCTGCTGATCGTCGTTGAGCCAGGGCTTTGCGTTCACAAGTCTCAGCTTACGTCGCATTTGTTGACGCTTCAACTTTCTAGGTCTAGCGTGTTGGTTGAAGCATCAACTATCTGAGAGGAGTTGTCATGAAGTTCGGAATGATCGGAGCGGGACGGCTTTCCCGCGCCATCGCCGGCCACGCCGTCAACGCCGGTCACGAAGTCGTCTTCAGCAACAGCCGCGGACCCGAGACGCTCACCGATGTCGTGGACTCTTTCGGCCCACTGGCATCAGCCGGCACCGTCGCCGAGGCCGGCGCAGCCGATTTTGTTGTCCTGGCGGTCAGTTGGAAAGGAGTCGAAGAGGCCGTTCGCAGTCTCCCCTCCCGCGAAGGCCGAATACTGATCGACGCGACAAACCAATGGAAAGGGCCGCCACCGGACTTCGTCGTCGACGAGCTCGAGGTCGGCGGCAGCGAATGGATCGCCTCGTTGATCCCCGACGCGCACGTGATCAAAGCGTTCGACAACCTATTTGGGCCCAAAATCGACGAAGACCCCGTCACCGACAGCGGCCGCCGGATCCTGTTCTACGCCGGCGACGACCACGACTCCAAGGAACGGTTCCGCGCTCTTGTCGACGACTTCGGTTTCGCCCCAGTCGATCTCGGTCCTCTGCGGATGGGACGCTTGATGCAGGTCGACGGCCCGCTGACCGGACTGCACGCCATCCGAGAACCTGTCCCCCACCCTGTGCCGAAGTCGACGGACAGCACTGCTGCACCCACCGGATTGGAGGGCACCTGGACCATCGACCCGGCGCACTCGTCGATCAACTTCTCGGTGCGCCATCTGATGGTCAGCAGGGTGCGCGGAACTCTGGGCACTTTCAGCGGCGACATCACGGTCTCCGGTGACGACACGGCGTCGGTGACGGCTGAAATCGCTGTCGGCTCGGTGAATACCGGCAACGACGAACGTGACGCCCACCTGATGTCAGCGGCGTTCTTCGACGTCGAGCAGTACCCGACTGCCACCTTCACCTCGACCGGCGTGCGCGCTGGGCGCAGCGGCTTCGTCCTCGACGGTGATTTCACGCTGAAAGGCGTCAGCAAGCCGATCAGCCTCGGGCTGGAATTCAACGGGATCAGTTCCGGTATGGGTCGCGGCCAAGTCGCCGGATTTCAGGCATCAGTCGTGTTGAGCCGCAAAGACTTCGGAATCGACATGAACATGCCGCTCGAGACTGGCGGTGTTGTCCTGGGCGAGAAAGTGACCATCACGCTGGAGATCGAGGCGCTGAAAAGCGCCTAGCAGGGCCGCAAGAACTTGTATTTCATGACGCGTGGAGCCGCAAGGCCTCGGCTGCCGCAGTAGCCAGGTCACCACGCAGAGCGTGAGATGGGTGGACTGCCGCGCAGATGAATCGAGTTCGTGAGGAGAATGACGTAGGTATCTGAGCCTGGGTCCAACCACAGCGAGGTTCCGGTGAAGCCGGTGGCGCCAAAGCTGCCGACGGGAAAGATCAGACCGCGCGGCTTGGAAAACGTCCGTGTCGATATCCCAGCTGAAACCGAAAAGCTCCTGCCCCTCGATTGCCGGATAGTGCGGAGCGAGCAGCGGATCCGTGGTGTTCGGCGTCGTTGCGGCGGCTTTCCGGAGGGCATCATTGGCTGCTTCGACCTGTCCTGCGTTGTGTCCGGGCTGCTGAGGACTCGTCATCACCGCCAGAGTCGCTTGTCGCAGCGGAAACCTGCTGGGTCGGTTGGCAAGCCGATCAAGCAGGGCCTGCGCATAGAGGCCGACGTCGTGCGCCGTCGAGAACACCCCGGCGTGCCCGGCCACTCCTCCCATGCGCCGCGCCGTCGGGTCATGGACGGTGCCCCGAAGGAGAACACCAAAATGTGGATTCTTGCCCGGATCCGCACTGCTCTCGTCGTCAATGGCCGTCGGCGCGATGCGTGGCAACAGGCTGGCCGGCGGTAGGTAGCGGGTTTCGGTCATCCCCAGTGGCGCAAAGATGTTCTGCCGGGCGTATTCGTCTTCTGTTTGGCCAGTGAGCTTTTCGACCAATGCGCCCAGCAGGATGTAGTTGATGTCGGCGTAGCGGAAAACCCCGCCGGGAGCCGACTGCAGCGGCATGGTGAGCGCGCGGTGAATGCCTTCGGCTTTGTCGGCTCGGCCCAAGCCCCACGGGTCTGCGAGGTCGACGTCGATCGGTTCGCCGGACGTGTGCGTCAGCAACATACGAACGGTGACCCGTTGCCGCTCCGCGTCGTTGGCCGCGTTGAAGTCGGGCAAGTAGCTTTGCACGGGCTCGTCGAGTGCGACCTTGCCTTGTTCGTAGAGCTGCATGACGGCAGTCGCGGTGGCGAGCGGCTTCGTCAACGATGCGATGTCGAAGACCGTGTCCTCGGTCATCGGCTCGGCAGGTGCGGGCGATCCGTCCAACCCCTGCTCCCCGGCGAGTTTGCGCGAACCGTACGCCTGGTGGAACACGGTCTTGCCGCCATGTCCGATCACCACCACGCCGCCCGGAAGCTTCTCAGCCGCGATCGCATCGTTCATCAGCGTGGAAATCGGTGCGAATTCGGTTGCGGCCGAATGCGTTCCCTCGCGGGTCACGACATACCTGGCCGAGGACGCCGTCACGAGCATCAGCACCGCGATCCCCATCGCCTTTATCGCCTTCATGTCTCAGAGCGCGTCGCGGACCCGACCCCGCGCCCGGTCGAGCCGGACGGCGGCCTCGGCCGCGTCGACGCCCGCGAGCAGCGCGACGATCGCGGTCTTGGCGTGACCGCCCGCGGCGATGAGCGCGGCGGCGGCCGCTTCCTCGTCGACGCCGGCCGCGTCGCGGACGATGCGCACCGCGCGGCGGCGCACCTTCGCGTTGGTCAGGCGCAGGTCGACCATCCGCGGTCCGTAGGCCTTGCCGAGCGCGATCATCACGCTCGTCGAGAGCGCGTTGAGCACGACTTTCTGCGCCGTCCCTGCGGTCAGCCGGGTGGAGCCGGCGAGAACCTCGGGGCCGGTGAGCAATTCGATCACCAGGTCGGCAGACGCCTCGCTGCCCGCGTTGTTGACGATCGCGACGGTCAGCGCGCCCGCCGCGCGGGCGTGCTCGAGCGCCCCGAGCACGTACGGTGTGCGGCCCGACGCCGTGATCCCGACCAGCGCGTCGGCGGCGGTCAGGTCGGCGAGATCGGCGGGGTCGAATGTGTCTTCCGCGCCCTCGATCGCCTCGGTCAATGCCGTTGGCCCGCCGGCGATCACGCCGCGCACGAGGTCGGTTCCGAACGTCGGCCCGCACTCGGCCGCGTCGAGCACACCGAGCCGCCCGGGCGTTCCGGCGCCGGCGTAGATCAGGCGGCCGCCGTGCTCGAGCCGCGCGACGATCGCCTCGGCCGCCGCCGCGATGCGCGGGACCGCCGCCGCCACCGCGCCGTGCGCCTCGCCCTCGGCGGCGACGAGCAGCGCGACGACCTTGCCGATCGGCCGCGCGTCGAGGTCGTCCAGGTCTGGGCGGATGCCCTCGGTGGCGAGCGCGTCGAGCCCTGTGCGGCAACGGCTTTGGCGGGTGCACGCGGATCACGTGCGGCTCGTGGATCGCCCCCAGCCGCAGCGCGCCGTCGAGCGCGTCGCCGGCGGCCGGGACGAGGTCGAGCTGCCGCGTAACGCGTGGACCCTTCGAAGACCGCGCTAGTCCGCCGACCATCGCTACCGGCCCATTCCCGACCGCGCGGGCGGTCGCGGCGAGCGCCTCGGCGGCGGCGCCGACGATCGCCAGCGCCGCGGCGTCGTCCTGCGCGGCGAGGACGTCGGGCGCGAATGACGCGAGCGCGGCGGCATCGGTGAACTGCGCGGGCCACGTCTGCGGCGCGCCGAAGCGGGCGCGGGCGGCGTCGAGCAGCGTGGTGGACGGGCCGCGGCCGTCGTGGGCGCGCAGCGCCGCGCGCAGCCCGGCGGCGCCGATCCACGCGCCGCCGCCCTCGTCGCCCAGCCACGGGCCCCAGCCGTCGGCGGTCCGTAGTGCGCCGTCCGCGTCGATCGCGAGCGCCACGACGCCGGTGCCCACGATCAGCACGGCGCCCGGCTGCCCGTTCAGCGCGCCCGCGTGCGCGATCACGCGTCGCTGGTGACCGCGACGCGCTCCGCGCGCAGCGATGCCAGCAGCGCGTGGCCCAGCGCGCGGGCCGCGTCCGGCGCCGCGAGCGCCCCGGCGGTGCCGACGATCACCTCGTCGAACGGGCCGAGCTCCCGCGCGACAGCCAGGATCGCCGCCTCCGCGGCCCGCACGCCGCCAGGCGTCGCGAGCCCGGCGCGCCGGCCCCCTCGGCCCTACGGCCGGCTGCTGCGGCCCGGCAGGACGTCTTGCCGAGGTCGACGGCGAGGATCACCGCACCCCCACCACGGTTGGTCGAGGTAGCGGCGCGCGCCCCAGTAGTCGGCGTCCAGTCGAACCGGGGTGATGCGCACGGGTTCCGACTTGTCGTATGCCTCGATCATGTCGCCGTTCCCGTAGTACATGGCCACGTGGTACATGTCGTCGGGATTGACCGGGTCGCTGCCGCCGTGCGAGTAGAAGAGCAGATCGCCGGGTTGCAATGCGGATTTGCCGACCGGGCGACCCCGGCTGTCTGCGGCTTGCGGACCGGCGTCGCGCGGCAGGGTGATGCCGTGCACCTGGTAGACGGTGGCGGTGAAGCCGGAGCAGTCGATGCCGAACCCGGCGTCGCCGCCCCACACGTAGGGGATGCCCACGAACGTGGCGGCGTAGCGGACCAGGTCGGCTCCGGTGGGATGCGGTATGTCCGTGAACTTTTCGTAGACCGACACCTTCCGGGCGTCCAGCCACCTCGAGCCGCGATCGGGGGCAAATACCTGGACGGCCTTGTCGTTGCGGTTCAGGACGGGAAGCCTGGTGTTAGCGCTGATCTCGAGATCGCGATCGGAGAGCGCGGGTTCGCGGTACAGCCAAGTGGTGACGCCGCGATCGGCCAGCGCGAAAGGAGCGTGCTCCTTCAGTGCGGTGTAACTCGGGTCAATGGTCAACTGCGCCTTGGGAATCCAGCCGGGATAGCCCTGGGAGTCCTTTGGTGTGGACTGGCCAGGAACCCGTACCTCGTCCCAGTCACCTTGCTCGCGGACCACGACAACGCGATCACCGTACAGGACCTGCGTCTGGTTGAGGCTGTCCCCGGTGAGCGCTTCCTGCTGGTCCTGCGTCATGTCGGACAGCCAGCCGCGGATATCGACCGGATTTGTCAGGGCCGCGATGGTCGACCGGGCGCGGGCTCTGCGGCGTGGTCCACACCGTGGCCACCGAAACGGAGACATAAGCGCTATGCGCCACCGGCGATGCGGAGAGGTTGGCGGTTGCGACGCTGCAATCAGTCCGATGGACAACACGCCGGCAAGCGCTGTTCGGGTCGCGGCGCCGGTCATGTCCGTCGACGTTATCCGAGCCGCACCGCGGCTGCCCGGTTGGCGCGCGGCGAACTTCAGCCTACTGCGCGACTCCGACGTCCAGCCGGCTTGTGGTCCGCCGATGAGCTTCTCGCGCATGTGGACGAGCACGTCCTCAGTCATGGCGAAGCCACCCAGGTGGCTCTCGGAGCGCACGATGAGTTCGCGCGTCCTGCAGTCGCGTGATGGCCGTTGCACGCCGGCGATCGGAACGACGTGGTCGGTGACGCCGTGCCACCACCGCACCGGCGCCTTCACGTCGGCGAGCCGAAAGCCCCAGTCGCGGCCCAAGAGTCGAGCATCGTCGACCATCGCCAGACAACGACCGCGGAAGGCATTGACCATGTCGTCGACGAAGATCGCCTCGACCTCCGGATCGTCCAGAACCTTGCGGTCGACTTCGGGCCACATGCGCATGTACACGCGATAGGCGTAGTGCGCGAAGGGAATCAGTGGCGCCAGCAGGATGGTGGCGATCACCGCCAGCGGTCGGCGCAGCTGGGTGAGGACAGGGCCGAAGCGCCGGGCGATGTTGGTGGCGCCGGCGCGGGTGGCCTCGGGCCCGACCGCCGGGACGGTGCCGTCGAGAACGCCGACGGCTGCCACCCGGTCGACCATCGGCGGCAGCGCCCCGCAGGCCAGCGCGTAGGGGCCGCCGCCGGACATGCCGACGACACCGAGCTTCTCGGCATCGAGCGCGTCGGCCACCTGCGCCATGTCGGCAACCCACTCGCTCACCGAGGTGTAGCGGTGGGAGTCGGAGAGCCCGGTGCCCGGTCGCTCGATGACGATCACTCGCAGGCCGAGTTGCTCGGCGGCACGCCGTCCCTTCGCCAGGAATTGGCGCCGCGCGCCGAGCGTGCCGTGGAACCACAGCACCACCGGACCGTTGGGATCACCGAATTCTGCGTAGCCGAGTCGGCGGCCGTCGGCCAGATGGAATTGACCTTCCGCCCGCGGCTTTTCGACACGTGGGACTCCGGGAGGATGCCGCAGTGGGTTGTCCATCGAGCTTCAGAGTAAGCGACCATCTGGCCTGCGATTGGACACCAAATGAGCAGTTAGACGCAGTGTTAGGCAGGAGTTCCCGCGTGATTCATCGCGGCTTTGTCGCGGTGACAAGATCCGCATGATTCTGCTCTCCGAAGGCATTAGAGGTCCGACTCAAGTCCAGTCCGAGCCGACCCGGCCGACGGCCACGGGCTCACCGATATCCTGAGGATGCCATGAAAATCGCCGTCGCCCTCGTCCCGATAGTCGCGCTTCTCGCGTGCAACTCACCCAGTAACCCCGTGAAGGCGGAACCCGCGCTCCGCCAGCAGATTAGCGACCGCTACACCCATGACATCTGGCCAGCAACGAGTGCCTACAACGCTGACCACTCCCAAGCTGGCCCAGCCGCCAAGCGGTTCTTCGGCGTCGTCGAGCCGAACCTGGCCGGCGATCAGTTCAACGCCCTGCGCAGTGCGGCACAAGGACTGGGCCGACAGGGCGAAATCGATGCCAAGGATCAGACACACCACTCCAACGACGGCCTCACCCTCGGTACGGTCGATGTGCAATCAGCCAACGATGCCGTCGCGACACTCAGAGTCTGCTACACCTACAACGACATCTGGTACGTCAACGCCGACAACATCAATCACACACCGGGAGCGTCTGCTGCGACCGTCCAACTCGTCAACGTGAACAGCACCTGGTACTTGCACGGCATAGCCAACGACCGCATCATTCCGGGCTGCGGAGCCCTCTAATAGCTGGCTAGATGAGTTGGTCTGGAAATCAATGGCCCGGTGTGCTGACGGCGCTACTGCTCCGCACTCGTGGCATGGCTGGGATAAGCGTCCCCCTCGGCCGATCGGATGCCTGCACCACATCTCAATGCAGTTCACAGCTTTCAGATAGGTGCCGGGTGATCGCGGCGGTGACGTCCTGGGAAATCTTCCCGAGCGCCGGGAGACGGGCCGGGCCGAGCACGTCGACAAAGAACTCCCGGACACGGGCGGCGTTGACTGGGGCGCACGCCGCGATGGCCGCTTGGCCCTGCGCAGTGAGCGCGATCTCGGGGTAGCGAGTCGTGGTCGCCTCGCGCCGCACTAGACCGCGCTTTTCCATGCGGGTGAGCTGATGGGACAGTCGGCTCTTTTCCCACTGGGTGGTCCGGCCCAGCTGAAACGCGCGCATCCGCCCGTCGGGCGCCTCCGAAAGATTTACGAGAACCTCGAAATCGGCGTTAGACAAGCCGAATTCGCGTTGAAGGTGGGCGCCGAGATGGCGTTCGAGAAGGTGGTACATCTCGACAAAGGTGCGCCACGCCGCCAACTCGTCACCTGAGAGGCCCACACGCTTCACCATGCGCTCGATGGTACCCCCACAGGTTGACATATCAACTCAAGCGTTTAAAGTCAGACGGGTTGATATGTCAACTTGATCGAGTGACAGGAGTAGTCGGCGTGGATACGACATCGACGATCAGCGTGGTGGGCACCACCGGATCGCAGCGCGCGGCCGTGCAAGCAAATCATCCTGCGGTGTACGACATTGCGGCCACGGCATTTCTGACGTAAATCAATCACAAGGAGCAACAGAGATGAAACGAGTCTTGTTTGTCGGGCAACTACCGGAAACGGTGGACTACTCCGATCCCGCCCTTCCGCCAGGTTTGGACGCCGAGAAAATCAACGCCGGCATTGCAGTCGGCCTCGCCAAGATCGGAGAGCGGGGCTGGCAGGGCGAGCCGTGCATGATTTCGCCCGACGAAGCCGGCGGCCTCATGTTGGAGCAGGGCTTGGCTGCCGCGCACTATGACTGCGTGGTAATCGGCGGCGGCATCCGGCTTCCACCGAAGAGCACCTGGCTGCTCGAGGTGGTGGTCAACGCCGTGCGCAAGACCGCGCCCGATACACCGATTGCGTTCAACACGGTGCCAGAAGATACCGCCGAGGCTGCCGCCCGCTGGTTGTCGGACTGACCGCGGGCGACAGCGTCGCAGTGGCGAGATGGCACGGTCGCCGATAGGCACAAGCCGGGCTCATCGGCTCGTTGGCAAGTAGGCCGCGATCCACCAACCAAAAGTCGCATAGCGACTGGACCGCCAACCGGGTCCCCCTCACTCCTCGCGGACACGCAGACCTGGCCGCGGCGAGCCTCAAGGTGACTGGTTCGTGGCACCCAATGTCTTTAGGCTTCGGCGCATGGAGCGTCAACTACACGTCGACACTGCAGGTGTGCACGCTATGGCGACGCGCTGGGGTGCGGCGGTTGGCGACCTGGGCGAGACGGTAGCGCCGACTGGGCTGGGAATGTCGTGCCAGGCCAGCGCTGCGGCAGTCGATGCCGCCCACGTCGACGTCGCGGCCTTCACTGCCGCGCTGGCTGCACGGGTAGCTGATCGCGCGACCGGCGTCACCCAGGCCGATACGAGCTACGTCGCCCAAGAAGCCGTTTCAACAGCGGCGCTGTCCGCACTCTTTCAGCAGACGATCCGCATGTAGCGATGGCAGCAGTCACAACAACTCCTGGGCTATCGGAGCTGCTGACGTGGCCCACCGACCACCTCACCGAGGCTGCCAGTCACTGGGAATCAGTCGGCGACCGCAGCTACGGGGTGGCCCACGGGGTGTGGAGCGACGCGCTGACAGTCGACTGGGACGGCGAGGCCGCCGACGCACTGCGGACCGATACCCACGCCGACCTGATGACCACCAGCGGGGTCGTCGATCAACTGCAGGCAGCGGCGACCGCCGCGCGCAGCGGAGCTTCGGAACTGGACGCGGCGCGCTCTCAAGTGCGCTATGCCGTGGAAGATGCCCGCTCGGCGGGATTCGAAGTGGGCGAGGATCTTTCGGTCACCGACCGGATGGCCGGCGGGTCAGCGGCGCAGATGGTCGCTCGGCAGGCCGCGGCTGAGACTCATGCCGCAGATATTGGCGGGCGCGCAGCCCAGCTGGTCAGTGTTGACGCGCAAGTCGCAAGCAGAGTTACCGCTGCCGTAACCGGCGTCGGCAACACGTTCCCGCCAGCGCCGTCCTCCAACGGGCAAATCCGAGCCGTCGACAGCCACACGTTCAAACAAGATCCGGCGTTACCGGTCAAGCCGGAGGACATGACAGAAGCCGAAGCTCGAGCCGCATGGACAGAAGTCAACGCCGAAATCAATGCGTGGAACGCTCGATGCGAAAAACCTTCATCCTCCCGACAGAGCAAGGGGCGTACGACTCTTGCATTGCCGACAAGCGGCCGCTACTTGACAGGCAGGCCGCGATCAGGGCACGTCTGCACGACCTCAACGTACCTATAGAGGGAGAAGAACCCACTCAGCATCCTGGGACGGCCGAGCCACCATTCCCGCCGCCTCAACAGATCAACGGTTACACGGGCCACGGACGTCAGAGTGTCGACGATCATGACGGCCACGGCGTGAACGACGAGGCACTGCAGGACGCGGTGCAGCATCCGCTCTCACCGCCTAGCTATCAGATCAATGAGCAAGGCAAGGGTGCTTACCTATATCAGGGCAAAGATGCGACGGTGGTTTTGAATAAGGATGGGCAAGTGATTACTGCCTGGCCGAACAACCGTAACGGTTGGAGACATTGATGAAGAGCGCTCTCGACGCGTTGCCGCCTGATTCATCCGCGATAATCGCCGATGAACTGGCCAGCGTGGACCCCAATCTGCTTGCCCAGCTTCGCAGCACGCACGAACCCACGAACGAGCAGCGTGCGGCCGTCAACGAACTACTCGCGAGAGCCGTGGTCAGAAGCATGGGAGCCGATTGGGTCCCCAACGCGCACGGGTTAGCGGTCGAACGGGCTGTGAAAAGGTTCCTCGAAGTCTGGCCATTATACCGATGAGAGGCGCATGACGAGACCGTTCCGAGCAGGCCTACTTACCGCTCTATCGGCGCCCAGAAAGGTGAACCCCAACGAATTCATATCCGGCAAGCCGGCTAGCACGGACCGTGCGTCGGTATACATCCCGACGTGCCTCTCGGTCACTGACACTTCCAGTCGATTACGAGCTTCGGACCATCCAGGGATCGCGCACGAGAACGTCGGAGGGCTTTCCGACGCCCTCGCCGAAGTCTGGCATTTCCCGCCCTGGTTCGGACGCAACATAGATGCCTTCGATGATTTCATGCGCGACCTCGACAACATGATCGACACCGCAAGCGGAAAGCCGCCCGCACCAGGCTATTTCACACATATCACTGATTCCCACCTAATCCTGGCCGACCAGCCTGACGCTTTCTCTTGGTTCGCCAAATGCATGCCGTTCTACCGTGATTACTATCGCGACGAAGCAAGCCCGCCAGCAGCATTCGGCTTGTTACTTTCTGCACCGCCTGATCGATTGCGCGAGGTTCGCGAGCGTTGGCTCACCGCCGACGTGCTGGTTGTGTCCGTCGAGACTTAACGTGCTCCGCGACGGCACGATCCGCTGTATTGGCGGGAGTACACGATCGCAAATCTTCTCAAGTTTGATTTCCGTTGCGCCAACGAGGGCAGCGGCGCTGCTGAGATCAGCCAACCTCAATTGGCGGGCGTGTTGCGTGGCTTGACCCCGTCCCACTGGATGAGCCCGGCGTGTACATGGAGCTTTGCTGAGCGGCGCGCCCAAGAATTCACGGGTGGCAGTGGTCTGTTGATTGACGACGCCGTCGCGCGTGCGGGCATGCCGAAGAACGACGTCTTCATCACCAACGTCGTGCATTGCCATCCGCCGGGAAACCGCAAATCGCGCGACTACGAGATAATCAATTGCTCCTCGTACTTGCACCGCGAACTCGAACTAATGCAGCCGAGACTTAGTCATCGCTCTAGGTCGGGATGCTGAACGCGTTCTGCATTTCTTCTACCCCAGCGCGCGAAATATTGCCTGGCCCTTCGTGTCGCCGCGAGGTCGTCAGTCAAGCTCGTCGCCGTATCTGCTTGCCGCCAAGCATCCCTCGTGGATCAAACGCCAGCACGACGCGTCGCTTGAGGAAGAGTATGTGGCTGGCCTGGCGAAAGCAGTCACTTGGAGTTTCGGCGATGATTGAGCGCGATGCATCTTCGCCAGCGCAACCAGAGCATCTGGATCAAAGCTAATGGTGTAGCAGTCTGCTACAGTTGTAGCAGACTGCTACATCAGGAGACGCCATGACGAACACCGCTGATCGGGTGACCCGCGTCGCAGCCGACCTCATGGACAGCGCGGCCGCCGAGGGCGCGCGACAGAGCCGCTCGGCCAAGCAGCAGCTCGACCACTGGGCGCGGGTGGGACGCGCGGTATCGAGTCAGCAGACGGCGGCCCGGCGGCGGGTCGAGGCCGCGCTGACCGGCGATCTGGAGCTGCGCGAACTCAGCGTCGAAGAAGGCGCGGTGTTCAACGCCGAGATCGCCGCGGCCATTCAAGAGAAACTGGCGGGATCGAATTACGGGACGCTGCTGGCCGAGCGCGGCGTCACCACCGTGGCTCTCGATGAGAACGGTGACATCGTCGAGCACCGCCCTGATGGGTCCTCGGTCGCGCTGACCGCGAAACGCCGAGCGCCACGACGCAGGAAGGCCAGCGCCGCGCCCACCCGATGAAGCGGCTCGATCTCGTCGTCGGACCCAACGGAGCCGGCAAGTCGACGTTCGTCGAACTCACGCTGGCGCCGCTGTTGCCCGGCAGCGCCTTCGTCAACGCCGACGAGATCGCCAAACAGCGCTGGCCCGAGGATCCGGCCTCGCATTCGTATCAGGCCGCGCGGGTGGCGGCAGAGACCAGGGCCAAGCTCATCGAGCTCGGCGCATCGTTCATCGCCGAGACCGTGTTCTCCCATCCGTCGAAGCTGGAACTGATCGATGCCGCCCGCGCCGCGGACTACACGATCGTGCTGCATGTCCTGCTCATCCCCGAGGAGTTGGCGGTCGAGCGGGTCCGGCACCGGGTCAGCGCGGGCGGACACGATGTGCCCGAGAACAAGATTCGCGAACGCTACCAACGACTTTGGGGGCTCGTCGCCGCCGCGATCCTCCGATGCGATTCGGCGACGGTGTACGACAACAGCGGGCTGAAAGGCCCTCGCATCGTCGCCCAGTTGAACGACGGCTTCTGCATCGGCTCGCCGGCCTGGCCGGCGTGGACGCCTGACGTCTTGCGGTCAGCGTGCACGACGTAGCGCTCGCCGCTCGCCAACGTTCAAGGTTGACAACCTCTTCGAACGGCCGCCGCTGACGACGGAAAACCTGTCAGTACCCATTCCTAATATGCAGGGCATGGGATCGGAGAAAGCGGCTACGTGCCTAGATTGTGGAGATCAGTTCACCGTCTCCGACGGTGGCGGTTTCAGGTTTCATCAGTTGCGATGTGTTCGGTGTGGGCAGGTCAGATTCGTTGGCTTCGAAGAGCTCGGTGATCTGCACTTGCGCTACCTCAAAGGCAGCGCGGCGCCCTACACGGTCGCCTTCGCCGGTGAGCACGAGTACGTCCGCGAACATGTTGATATCGAACCTATTTCGAGCGAGGAATACTTTGCCGCCGTCGCAGCGGCGGTGAATTGCAATTGTGGCGGCGATCTGAGCTTTGATGCCCCGCCCCGCTGCCCGAAGTGCGGCTCGCTCCGAATCGAAGAAGGTGCCGAGATCGCTCTGCTACGACTGATGAAGCGCGCAGCTGCAGCAGAGCCGTCAAGCTCAGCGACTCAGTATCACCAATGTCCTTGGTGGACAACCTCATCGAACGGCCGACGGTTCGGTTTGCGGATCGGCTTGAGCGGCCGGTCAGCGGGATACCCGACACCGAGCAAATAGGCCACCTCGTAGCCCTCGGGCACACCCAGAATGGCGCGGGCTTTGTCCTGCTCCCCCACCGACGAGTGTCCAGTCCCGATGCCAAGGTCGGTCGCCGCGAGCATGATTGCCATGGTCGCCTGACCGACGTCGTACTGATCGGTCACTCTGCGCCGCTCGTCCGGCGGTTCCGGGATAACGAGGGCAATCGCGGCCGCAGCTCCCGCGATGTGACCGGCGCCGCGCCAGACCGTGGACAGCTCCTGCAGTTGACCCTTGTCGGTGACGATGACGAAGTCCCAGGCTTGGCGGTTCTTCGCCGACGGCGCCCGCCAGCCGGCTTCGGCGATTCGGTTCAGGTCGTCGTCGGACACCGGCTGTGATGTGTACTCGCGCACATTGCGTCGGGCCGTGATCGCGTCCCAGGTTTCCATCCGCGCTCCCCTCGGATTTGCCGCTGCTTACCCCGAGCTAAGCCGACTGACTGACCTCGTATTCCAGCGCATTGATTACCCCTGGCCAACTAGCCTGAGACCGTGCTGAACATCCCAACCCTTAAGATCAGCTACGGCAATCTGCTGCTCGCCCGGCTTCGCGAGCTTGGCTCGGCCACTATTGAGGAACTCCTTAGTGACTATCCCGCGCAACTTTTCAAGTCCGGGGGTTCATTAGAGAACCCGGAAAGGCACGCTCGTGACTGCCTTCGCTTCGCGCAGATACTCGATCTGGTGGTCGAGGCCGAACGCAATTGGGAGCTCACCTAGTCGGGTATTACCTACGCCGAACAGATTGATCCGAGCAACCCTTGGATTGTTAACGAGATTCAGGCTGGCATCCTTAGTAACCTCAGCTATCAGGTGGTACCGCCGAGCTGGCCGGAGATATCCGGATCGCTCTTCAGGTTGTTCGTGACTTGGCCTCTGACTGCTCCAACGACGATTTAGGGCGCGCGTTAGCGGAGCGCTCGAACACCGGCCAATGGCAGGCGGACTGGACGTTCAAATCGCAGGGTGCC
>CAVWLG010000033.1:0-40481 GCA_963755805.1 uncultured Actinomycetota bacterium | reverse complement strand
CCTGGCATACGCGGAGGCGGGCTTCCGATCGGGTTACCTTAACGTCTACCAATGGTCGTTCGTGAGTAAGGCCAACCCATGATCGCCAATTTCGCGACCGTCTCGGGCGCATCGGTTGCGGCGCTGCTCGCGGTCCACGCCGTCACCTTCGTGATCGCGCGGCGCGTCGGCCGCTATAACGTGGTCGACGTCGCGTGGGGCCTGGGCTTCATCGCGATCGCGCTGGTCGCCGCGGTACTCGGCGACGGCGACGCTTTGCGTCGGTGGCTGTTGCTGGCTCTGGTCGCGATCTGGGGTCTGCGGCTGAGCTGGTACATCCACCGACGATCGGCGGGCCACGGCGAGATCCGCGCTACGGCGGGATTCGCGCCCGCGCGGCGCCACCGTCGGCCAAATCGTGGCCCAAGTTGTTCGTGGTGCAGGGCTTCGCGACCTGGTTCGTGTCATTGCCGCTGCAACTTTCGGCCGCGACCGGCGCCACGCCGCGGCACTGGCTGGCCGTCCCGCTGGTCGGTGTTCTGGTATGGCTGACGGGTGTCGGCTTCGAGGCTCTGGCGACCACCAACTGCGGGTATTCAAATCCGACCCGAGCCATCGCGGTGTGGTGATGGACCGTGGCCTGTGGGCATGGACGCGTCATCCCAACTACTTCGGCGATGCCTGCGTCTGGTGGGGGTTATGGCTGATCACGATCACCGGGTGGTGGTCGCTTGCCACGGTCCTCTCTCCGTCGCTGATGACCTACTTCCTGGTCTATGCCACCGGCGCCCGGCTCATCGAGAAGTACATGAAGAGCCGCCCGGGATTCGGCGAATACAAACAACGGACATCGTTTTTCATCCCCCGCCCGCCCCGATCGGCGCGAAAATGACGACTGCCGTGCTCGAGTCGCTAGGCTACCGATCGATGACCGGACCGCGGCACAGCAGCGACCTGGACGCATTGCTGCGCCAGGTCGCGCGTCGGGATGCCGACGCGTTCGCCGCGCTCTACGACCACACCAGGTCACGGGTCTACGGGCTGGTGGCTCGCGTGCTGCGCGACTCCGGGTACAGCGAGGAGACCACCCAGGAGGTCTACCTGGAGGTGTGGCGGACCGCCGAAGCTACGACTCGGCCAAGGGCTCGCCGCTGTCCTGGCTGATGACCATGGCGCACCGGCGGGCCATCGACCGGGTGCGTGCCGAGCAAGCCGCCAGCCAGCGAGAGTCACGCTACGGCGCGGCCAGCGTCGACCGACCCGGCGATGTCGTCGCCGATTTTGCGATCGCCGCCGACGAGCGCCGGCGGGTGACAGCTTGCCTTGACGGGTTGACCGACTGCAGCGGCAGTGCATCGAACTGGCGTACTACGGCGGATTGACCTACGCCGAAGTGTCGCAGCGGTTGTCGGCCAACCTGTCGACGATCAAGTCACGGATGCGCGACGGGCTGCGCGGACTGCGTAATTGCCTGGGTGTGCCATGACTGAGCCGACCGAATTCGACCTGCTCGAGCTGGCCACGCCCTACGCGCTGAACGCCATGCCCGACACCGAACGCGCGGCCATCGACCGGCAGGTCGCGCAGCGCCGTCGGCGGTCGCCGAGGCCTTCCGCGACGAGGTACGCGCGGTCCGCGAGACGATGGCCGTAGTGTCGGCGGCAACCGCCGCCGACCCGCCGGCTCGTCTGCGCGACCGCGGTGCTGGCCGCTGCGCAGCCAGACCTGACGTCAATCTCGTTTGCGCACAGCAGCATTGGCTGCAGCAGCCGCAATCGTGGTGGGGTTGGCGGCCTTCGGCGCCGGAATCGCGCTACGGCCACCGCCCACACCGACAATGGCCGAGCAGATCATGGCAGCACCGGATGTGCGAACGGTCTCCGGTCAGCTGGCCGGCGGGACGGCGACGGTGGTGTTCTCGCGGGACATGAATGCCGGTGTGCTGGTGATGAATAACGTGCCGCCACCGACGCAGGGCACCGTGTATCAAATGTGGCTGGTCGGCGACAAAGGCCCGCTCTCGGCGGGCACCATGAACACCGCGGCCGTCGCGCCGTCGACCACCCACATGCTGCCCAACCTTGAGAACTCCAGCATGCTCGCGTTCACCGTCGAACCCGGCAACGGGTCACCGCAGCCGACCGGGAAGATCTTCGCCAAGCTGTCGTTGACCTAGACGCGCACGCCGGGGTTGGGGGAAACCGATAGCGCGGCCACGATGGGGAGGACGGCTCATCAAGGCGGGGCTGCAATCGGCCAACCAGAAGCTGGATACGCTGCTCAGCAGCCAGCCGTCGAAATCCCCGGCAGAGCTATAGCTTTCACGCTTTCCGCAGGCTGCCGAGCACGGCCGCTACAACGCCAAGCCCCACCAGCACGCCGCCCGCGGCCAAGGTCAGGTCGAGCCAGTGGTGCAGGCTGCTCTCGGCTTGGCCGACCATGACGTCGGCGATCCTGCGGATATCGCCGGTGTTGAGGTTCAGCGCGTCATTGATACGGCGACGGGCCAATTCGATGGCAACCCAACCGGCGGCGCCGACGAGCAGCGCGGAGATCCCCAGGCCGGCCAGCGTCCTGCCGCGGCTGCGCGCTGCGGCCAGGGTCAGCAGTGCGCCGATGCCGGTCAGCACCGCCGCGATGACGCTCACCCACGGACCCCAGGTAGCCAGCGGCCGTAATTCGCCCGGCTGCAACACCTTTGACGTCGACACCGTCACTGGAACCCGGACTTTCTCGGGTACTCGCACGTTGTACCTCGCCAGCATCGGTGCAAAGGCGCTGTCATTGAGCATGTCGGCCAGATCGACGACCCACTGGTCGCCTTCGGACTGCGCGTCGGCGCCGGTGAACATCCAGGAGTGCACCAGGCGGCTGGCGTCGGCGAACTGCGGCGGGAAGTCCGGGCCCGCGGTGTACCCGGCGGCCACATCGTGAACTTCTGACGAGTCGACGTGGTAGCCGCGCTCGTTGATGAGCACCATCGCCCTGGTGGCAAGTTCGGATGCCACCGCGGCCTGCAGCGACGGATCACTCGCCGCTTTTCGGGCCATTGCCGTATAGCCGTTGACGTCTATCAGGTGCGTCTGCGCCCACGCCGTCGGCACGGCAACCGCCAGCGCGACGGTGGTGAACAGCCACAGCAGCACCGTCACCGCGAATCGCACGCCGCGGTCCTAGAGTCAGCGACCGCTACTTGGCGATGCGGCGCGGACGCGCCAGCGCCAACCGGGTCATCAACCGGTTCATCCGCCGCAGCGCCTTGAGCGAATTGTGGTAGTAGTTTCCGCCCGCACCGACGTTGGTGCGCGGTCCGACGACGGTCTCGACGCGACAGTACTTGCGCAGCCCTTCGGCACCGCCGAACCGCGCCCCGATGCCCGACGTCTTCCAGCCTCCCATCGGCGCCGTCGTGCACATCAGGTTGGTGATCACGTCGTTGATGTTGACTGCACCGCAATCAAGCCGCAGCGCAACCTCTTTCGCGCGATCCACGTCGCGGGAGAACACCGAGGCGCTCAACCCGAATTCGCTGTCGTTGGCCAGTCGGACCGCTTCGTCGACGGAACCGACCTTCATGATCGGCAACGTGGGGCCGAAAGTTTCCTCGGTCATGCACGCCATCGAGTGGTCCACGTCGACGAGCACCGTGGGCGGGTAGAAGCTGCCCGACTTGTCGGTGCGCTGGCCACCGGTCAAGGCCTTCGCACCGGCGGCCACCGCCTCGCGGACGTGGCGTTCGGTCACCGCCAGCTGCTGCTCGTCGATCAGCGCCCCGAAGGTCGTGTCCCCTCGCCTGCACCGACCTGCAGTGCCTTGACGTCGCGCACCACGGCCTGGACGAACTGGTCGTATACCTGCTCGAGCACGTAGACCCGCTCCACCGAGACGCAGGTCTGCCCCGCGTTGAACATCGCTCCCCACACCGCGGCGTGGGCGGTGAGATCGACGTCGGCGTCCTCGAGAACGATCATCGGGTCCTTGCCGCCGAGTTCCAGGCTGACCGGCGTCAACCGGCGCGCGGCGCGCTCCATCACCTTGCTGCCAGTGGCGCTGGAACCGGTGAACTGCAGGTAGTCGACGTTGTCGACGACGGCCTCGGACACCGCACGGGCGCCCTGGGCCAGCTCGAACACCTGGGGTCCGCCGGACTCCTGCCAGCCGCGACGCAGCACCTCGGCGGTCAACGGAGTGCGCTCCGACGGCTTCAGCAGCACGGCGCAGCCCGCAGCCAGGGCGCCGAGGCCATCCATCAGCGCGTTGGCCACCGGGTAGTTCCACGGCGCGATGATGCCCACGACCGCCCGCGGCCGGTAATGCACGGTGATCTTCTTGATCGCCATGAACGGCAGTGCGGCCGGCCGCTTTTCGGGCGCCAGCGCCTTTTCCGCCGTCTTGATGTAGTACGAGATGATCATGATCAGCATCGGCACTTCCTGTGCCGCGTCGACCGCGGATTTACCGGTCTCCTTGATCAGCAGCTCTTCGATCTCGCCGCGGTGCTCACCCAGCCACACCGCGAAGCGGGCCAGCACCTTGGCACGCCCCGACGCTCCGCGCTGCTCCCATTCGCGTTGTGCGGCGCGCAGCCCGGCAACGATGGTGGGCACGTCGGCCGGATTGGTCCACTGCACCTCCCCCGCGATCGCGCCGTTCGCGGGACTGTGAATGGTGCCGGTTCCGGAAAACTCGGTGGCGCTCGGGCGCGGTTTCGGGAGGCTTGATGGCGGTCATAGGGCCATCGTAGACGCGTGACTGTGACGCACGTCGCACGCCCTCGACAGGTGTCAAGTTCATTGGCCGGCCGATGAGTTTTACTCGGGCAGGCAGTCTTATCTCTATGACTGTGTTGATGGACGGAATCACATTTGGTGAATCGCCCCGCTGGCACGACGGGCGGGTCTGGTTCTCCGATTGGGGCGCACATCAGGTGATCGCGCTCGATCCCCAGGGCGGCCATGAGGTCGTGGTCAGCGTCGATTCGTTTCCGATGTGCATCGACTTTTTGCCCGACGGGCGGTTGCTCGTCGTGGATTCGGCGCAGCGGCGCGTACTTCGTCGCGAACTCGACGGCTCGGTGGTTGCCCATGCCGACATGTCAGCCGTCTCGGATAAACCGTGGAATGACATCGTGGTGGACGCGCGCGGCAACGCTTACGTCAACACCATCGGCTTCGACTTCCCCGGTGGGGAGCCGGCACCTGGAAGCGTCGTACTCGTCACGCCAGCCGGGGCCGTCCGCAAGGTCGCAGACGATCTCGCCTTTCCCAATGGCATGGCGATCACCGCCGACGGCGAGACGTTGATCGTGGCCGAGTCTTATGGCAATCGGCTCACGGCCTACGACATCGGTCAAACCGGCGACCTGACAAGACGGCGGACGTGGGCGGAGGTGGGAGGAGACCACCCCGACGGCATCTGCATCGATGCCGACGGGGCCGTCTGGTACGCCGACGTGGGAAACCGACACTGCGTGCGGGTGCGCGAGGGCGGCGAGGTTCTTGACACGGTCGAACTCGATCGAGGCGCGTTCGCCTGCATACTCAGCCGCGGCGATCAGCAGCCACAGCTCTATGTCGTGTGTCAGGAGTGGGGCGGCACGCAGCCACCACCAGAGCCGACCGGGCAGATCGTCGCGTTCCCGGCCCCGGCGCCTGGCGCGGGGAAGCCTTAGGTCAGGGCGCGATGCCGCAGGAGGTAGGCGGCCTGACCGAGGTGCTGCGCGCAGTCGTCGATGATGCTGACCATCCGGGCGCTGGCGGTCACCGGCGGATCCCAGTTGCGGTCGACGATGCGCTCCAAGTCTTCGGCGGTGACGCCGGCGACGAACTCCAGCGTCAGCTTGTGCACGGCGTGGTAGTAGCCGGCCAGCAGATCGACCGGCGCCTGCACCTTGGCCACCTCTGCCGGGCCGTGTCCGTAGCCGGTGTCGTTGCGCGGCAGGTCGAGGCCGAACCGGTCCACCCATCCGTCGGCGTCCATACCTGCTCGACGCCGGCGATCGGCGCGAGTTGAACGTCCTGCACGCGCGCGCTGTGCCAGATCAGCCAGGCGATGCTGTTGGCGTTCGGAGTCGGCCGGTAGTTGGCCTTCTCGTCGGTCAGCCCATCGGTGAGCTCGTCGACATGCTCGATCAACCGGGTGAACGCGTCGCGCAAGCAATTCCCGGGCGGCCGCAGTCGTACGTTCGTCGGGGCATTGCACGAATTGATCCTGGCATCGAGCCACCGACACGGTCGTAGATTATTTAGATGACCTACGACCTCATCATCCGCAACGGCACCATCGTCGACGGGCTGGGAGGTGAGCCGTACGTCGGTGACGTCGCCGTGCAGGACGGCGTCATCGCCGCGGTCGGCGCACGTCAACGGTCCGGCGCGAAGCGGGAGATCGACGCGACCGGGCTGCTGGTCACGCCGGGCTTCGTCGACCTGCACACCCATTACGACGGCCAGTCCATCTGGTCGGAGCGGTTGACGCCGTCGTCGGCGCACGGGGTGACCACCGTGGTGATGGGCAACTGCGGCGTCGGCTTCGCGCCGTGCCGCCAGGAAGACCACGACGTGCTGGTCGACGTGATGGCCGGCGTCGAAGACATTCCCGGTGTCGTGATGACCGACGGCCTGCCGTGGAACTGGGAGACCTTCCCCGAGTACATGGATGCCCTCGAGGCCGGCAAGCGCGACATCGACGTGGCGGCCTACCTGCCGCACTCGCCGCTGCGGGTCTACGTGATGGGCCAGCGCGGCGCCGACCGCGAGCCGGCCACCGCCGAGGACCTGGCCAAGATGCGGGCGCTGGCCAAGGAGGCCATCGAGGTCGGGGCGCTGGGCTTCGCGTCGTCCCGGCTGACCATCCACAAGACCGAGAGCGGTTCGCCGATCCCCAGCTACGACGCGGCCCGCGAGGAGATCGAGGAGATCGCGCGCGGCGTCGTCGACGGCGGCGGCGGCCTGCTGCAGTTCGTGCCCGACATTCCGGCGGGCGGCTACCAGCCGGTGCTGCAGACGGTGTTCGACGTCGCCGAGGACGTCGGGCTGCCGGTCACCTTCACCCTCGTCGTCGGCAACACCGGCGACCCGACCTGGCCGGACGCCATCACCATGATCGAGAAGGCCAACGCGGCGGGCGGCGACGTCACCGCGCAGTTGCTGCCGCGCCCGATCGGGCTGATCATCGGGCTGCAGCTGACCGCCAACCCGTTCGTGCTCTACCCCAGCTACCGCGAGATCGCGCGACCTGCCGCTGGCCGAGCGGGTCGCCGAGATGCGCAAGCCCGAGGTGCGCGCCCGCATCCTGGCCGACAAGCCCGGCGTCGGGCACCCGATCCTCGTACGTGGCGCAGATGTGGGACTGGATCTTCCCGCTGACCGACAACCCCAACTACGAGCCGGACCCGTCGACAGCATCGGTGCCCGGGCCCGGGCCAAGGGTGTCAACCCGATGGAAGAGGCCTACGACCGGCTGCTCGACGACGATGGGCGCGCCATGCTGCTGGTCGCGACCAGCAACCTGGAGAACAACTCGCTGGACACCGTGGGCAAGCTTGCTGCATCGCGACGACGTGGTGCTCGGCCTGGGTGACGGCGGCGCGCACTACGGAATGATCTGCGACGCAAGCTATTCGACGTACTTCCTGGCGCATTGGGCGCGCGACCGCAAGTCCGGCCGGTTCGAGGTGTCCGAGGCCGTCCGCCGGCTCACCTCGGTGCCGGCGCGCGTTGCCGGCCTGGCCGACCGCGGCCGGATCGCCGTCGGATACAAGGCCGACCTCAACGTGATCGACCACGCGGCGCTGCGGCTGCACAAGCCGGTGATCACCCACGACCTGCCCGCCGGTGGCCGCCGGCTCGACCAGACCGCCGAGGGCTACGTGGCCACGATCGTCTCCGGCGAGGTGATCGCCGAGAACGGTGTGCCCACCGATGCGCGGCCGGGCAAGCTGATCCGCGGCCGGCAGCCGGTCCCTGCCTAGCCCGTTCGGTCACATCTGCCTCGACATCGCCTGCGCGCCGGGTGGCGTTTGCGCCGATACCTGAGCTGTCGCGCGGACGTGCACAGTCGCGGCGCCGGGCAGCCCGTCGCTCAGCCGGACAGCGCGTCGAAGAGTGCGGCCAACTGGTCCGGCGACACGGCGGTGTTGCACCGGCCGCGTAGGTCGAGCAGCGGCTGGGCGATGCCCTTCAGGTCCAGCGCCTCACCGGGGTGGCCGAGAAAATATCCCCGCACCGACGACTTCGCGTCCGCCGGCGGTTGATTGACCGCGGCTGTCAGCACGTTGTTCGCGTCCGGATGAGCATCCAGGTATCCGCTCGCCGAGTTCAGCACCCCGCTGGAGGTGGCAGCCAGCCCGCTGGCCGAGCACGGATCGGGTGCGGCACCGGCGGTCGGCGCGACGATGACGCAAAGAACGCAGCCGGGGATTACTCCAAAAATCTTGCGCCATAACGATTTTCTCACTGCGTCGTCCCTTCGTCCCCAACTGTTCGAATGTTCAGTACATCAGTTACCCAAAATACGAAAAACCCGGCCCCACGGGGACCGGGCTTCTCGTTGTCTGACGCAGACTTAGAAGTCCATGCCGCCCATGCCGCCGGTCGGGTCGCCCGCCGGAGCGGCGGCCTTCTCCGGCTTGTCGGCGACGACGGCCTCGGTCGTCAGGAACAGCGCCGCGATGGACGCCGCGTTCTGCAGTGCCGAACGGGTCACCTTGACCGGGTCGGCGACGCCCGCCTTGAGCAGGTCCTCGTACTCACCGGTGGCGGCGTTCAGGCCGACGCCGGCTTGGAGTTGGCGACCTTCTCGGCGACAACGCCGGGCTCGAGCCCGGCGTTGAAGGCGATCTGCTTCAGCGGAGCCGAGAGCGCCACGCGGACGATGTTCGCGCCCGTGGCCTCGTCACCGGTCAGCTTCAGCTCGTCCAGAGCCGGAGCCGACTGCAGCAGGGCCACGCCACCACCGGCGACGATGCCCTCTTCGACGGCCGCCTTGGCGTTGCGGACCGCGTCCTCGATGCGGTGCTTGCGCTCCTTGAGCTCCACCTCGGTGGCAGCACCGGCCTTGATCACCGCAACACCGCCGGCCAGCTTGGCCAGGCGCTCCTGCAGCTTCTCGCGGTCGTAGTCGGAGTCGCTGTTCTCGATCTCGGCGCGGATCTGGGCCACCCGACCGGCGATGGCGTCGGAGTCACCGGCGCCCTCGACGATGGTGGTCTCGTCCTTGGTGACGACGACCTTGCGGGCCTGGCCGAGCAGCGCGAGGTCAGCGGTCTCCAGCGAGAGGCCGACCTCTTCGCTGATGACCTGGCCACCGGTGAGGATGGCGATGTCCTGCAGCATCGCCTTGCGGCGGTCACCGAAGCCCGGAGCCTTGACGGCGACCGACTTGAAGGTGCCGCGGATCTTGTTGACGACCAGGGTCGACAGGGCCTCACCCTCGACGTCCTCGGCGATGATCAGCAACGGCTTGCCCGACTGAATGACCTTCTCCAGCAGCGGCAGCAGGTCCTTGACGGTCGAGACCTTGGACGAGACCAGCAGGATGTAGGGGTCCTCGAGGACTGCTTCCTGACGCTCGGCGTCGGTGACGAAGTAACCCGAGATGTAGCCCTTGTCGAAGCGCATACCCTCGGTGAGCTCGAGCTGCAGGCCGAAGGTGTTGGACTCCTCGACGGTGATGACACCTTCTTTGCCGACCTTGTCCATCGCCTCGGCGATCAGCTCGCCGATCGAGGCGTCGCCGGCCGAGATGGCCGCGGTCGCAGCGATCTGCTCCTTGGTGTCGATCTCCTTGGCCGACTTCAGCAGGGTCTCGGTGACCTCCTCGACGGCCTTCTCGATGCCGCGCTTCAGGCCCAGCGGGTTCGCGCCGGCGGCGACGTTGCGCAGCCCTTCTTTGACGAGCGCCTGTGCGAGCACGGTTGCCGTGGTGGTTCCGTCACCGGCAACGTCATCGGTCTTCTTGGCTACTTCCTTGACCAGCTCGGCACCGATCTTCTCGTACGGGTCCTCCAGCTCGATTTCCTTGGCGATGGACACACCATCGTTGGTGATCGTGGGAGCGCCCCACTTCTTCTCCAGGACGACGTTGCGGCCCTTGGGGCCCAACGTCACCTTTACCGCGTCGGCGAGGGCGTTCAGGCCCCGCTCGAGGCCGCGACGGGCCTCTTCGTCGTACGCAATTATCTTGGCCATTGCGAAGTGATTCCTCCGATTAGGGGTTGACACGTTCTGTGGGCCGGGCGCAGTGCCCGCGACGGACGACCGCAGTTGTATTCGTGACTGCGGCTCTCACCGTCCCGACCTAGCACTCACCAGTCGTGAGTGCCAATGTCGTTTTTAGCACTCGGCTATACCGAGTGCAAGAACGAGGCCTCGCGTTTATCGCGACGGGCGTAAACCATCGATGACCACGTCGGTCACCCGCTCGGCCCGCTCCTTGTCGTAACCCTGCATCGCCTGGCAGCCCACCAGCAGTGCCTTGACCTCGGCGCACGTCGATGTCCGGACCGCACCGTTCCGGCACTGTTGCGCGGCTCTCAGCAGCTCGCCGAGCAGGCCTTTTTCCCCCCCCCCCCCCCCCCCCCCCCCCCCCCCCCCCCCCCCCCCCCCCCCCCCCCCCCCCCCCCCCCCCCAAAGTTGCCCAGAAATACGAAAAACCCGGCCCCACGCGGGGACCGGGCTTCTCGTGTGTCTTACGGACTTAGAAGTCCATGCCACCCATGCCACCGGTCGGGTCGCCGGCGGGAGCGGCGGCCTTCTCCGGCTTGTCGGCCACGACG
This sequence comes from uncultured Actinomycetota bacterium, assembly GCA_963755805.1. GTDB lineage: Bacteria > Actinomycetota > Actinomycetes > Mycobacteriales > Mycobacteriaceae > Mycobacterium. The sequence continues at coordinate 29,725 of CAVWLG010000033.1, read as the reverse complement.
GCCTCGGTGGTCAGGAACAGCGCCGCGATGGACGCCGCGTTCTGCAGCGCCGAACGCGTCACCTTGACCGGGTCGGCGACGCCCGCCTTGAGCAGGTCCTCGTACTCACCGGTGGCGGCGTTGAGACCGACACCCGGCTTGGAGTTGGCGACCTTCTCTGCGACGACGCCGGGCTCGAGCCCGCCGTTGAAGGCGATCTGCTTCAGCGGAGCCGACAGCGCCACGCGCACGATGTTCGCGCCCGTCGCCTCGTCACCGGTGAGGTTCAGATCGTCCAGCGCAGGAGCCGACTGCAGCAAGGCCACGCCACCACCGGCGACGATGCCCTCTTCGACGGCCGCCTTGGCGTTACGCACAGCGTCCTCGATGCGGTGCTTGCGCTCCTTGAGCTCCACCTCGGTGGCAGCACCGGCCTTGATCACCGCAACACCGCCGGCCAGCTTGGCCAGGCGCTCCTGCAGCTTCTCGCGGTCGTAGTCGGAGTCGCTGTTCTCGATCTCGGCGCGGATCTGGGCGACCCGGCCGGCGATGGCGTCGGAGTCACCGGCACCCTCGACGATGGTGGTCTCGTCCTTGTTGATGACCACCTTGCGGGCCTGACCCAGCAGCGAGATGTCAGCGGTCTCCAGCGAGAGGCCGACCTCTTCGCTGACGACCTGGCCACCGGTCAGGATCGCGATGTCCTGCAGCATGGCCTTGCGGCGGTCACCGAAGCCCGGCGCCTTGACGGCGACAGACTTGAAGGTGCCGCGGATCTTGTTCACGACCAGGGTCGACAGCGCTTCGCCCTCGACGTCCTCGGCGATGATCAGCAACGGCTTGCCCGACTGGATGACCTTCTCCAGCAGCGGCAGCAGGTCCTTGACCGTCGAAACCTTCGACGAGACCAGCAGGATGTAGGGGTCCTCGAGGATCGCTTCCTGACGCTCGGCGTCGGTGACGAAATAACCCGAGATGTAGCCCTTGTCGAAGCGCATACCCTCGGTGAGCTCGAGCTGCAGGCCGAAGGTGTTGGACTCCTCGACGGTGATGACGCCCTCGTTGCCGACCTTGTCCATCGCCTCGGCGATCAGCTCGCCGATCTGGACGTCACCGGCCGAGATCGCGGCCGTTGCGGCGATCTGCTCTTTGGTCTCGACCTCTTTGGCCGACTTCAGCAGGGTCTCGGTGATCTTCTCGACGGCCTTCTCGATGCCGCGCTTGAGGCCCAGCGGGTTGGCGCCGGCCGCAACGTTGCGCAGGCCCTCTTTGACGAGCGCCTGAGCCAGCACGGTCGCCGTGGTGGTGCCGTCACCGGCAACATCGTCGGTCTTCTTGGCGACCTCTTTGACCAGCTCGGCGCCGATCTTCTCGTAGGGGTCCTCCAGGTCGATCTCCTTGGCGATGGACACACCATCGTTGGTGATCGTGGGAGCGCCCCACTTCTTCTCCAGGACGACGTTGCGGCCCTTGGGACCCAACGTCACCTTTACCGCGTCGGCGAGGGCGTTGAGGCCCCGCTCGAGGCCGCGACGGGCCTCTTCGTCGTACGCAATTATCTTGGACATTGCGAAGTGATTCCTCCGATTAGGGGGTGACACGTTCTTGTGGCCGGGCGCAGTGCCCGCGACGGACGACCACAGTTGTGTTCCGGACTGCGGCTCTCACCGTCCCGACCTAGCACTCACCGGTCGGGAGTGCCAGTGTCATTTTTAGCACTCGCCCATACCGAGTGCAAGGAGAGGACGGCCGCTCATCGCGACGGGCGCAAACCGTCGATGACGACGTCGGTCACCCGCGCAGCCCGCGCCTTGTCGTAGCCCTGCATGGCCTGACACCCCACCATGAGCGCCTTGATCTCGGGCACGTCGACGTCAGAGCGGACAGTCCCGGCACCCTGCGCGGCCGCCAGCAACTCGCCGAGCAGGCCGCGAAACGCGGCGTCAGCATCGGGTGCGGCGGAGTCGACGTCGATACCGAGACCGCCGAGTGCCTCGACCAGGCCCTGATCGGTGGCCCCGAAGTCCAGGACCATCGACCGCAGGAAAGCGAACAGCGCCTCGCCGGGCCCCGGCTCGATCCAGCAGCGCCCGACCTGCGGCGATGATGTGCTGCAGGCGGCTTTCGACGACCGCCGCGAACAGATCCTCTTTGGTCGGGAAGTGCCGGTAGACGGTGCCGGCGCCGACGCCCGCGCGACGGGCGATCTCGTCGATCGGCACCGACAGGCCTTCGGCCGCGAATGTCTCGTAGGCGGTCTCCAGTACCCGGGCGCGGTTGCGGGCCGCGTCAGCGCGCAGCGGTCGAGCGGGTACAGACATAGTCACCACCTACCGGTTGACAAAGCGGGGCGTACGTTCCGTATAGTCGAACCCAACCGGAGCGTACGCCCCGTTTACCTTACAGCTTAGGGAGCTTTCGATGTCCAAATGGACCACCGCCGACATTCCTGACCAGTCCGGCCGCGTCGCCGTGATCACCGGCGCCAACACCGGGCTCGGCTTCGAGACCGCGGCCGCGCTGGCCGAAAAGGGCGCGCACGTCGTCCTTGCGGTGCGCAACCTCGACAAAGGCAAGGACGCCGCGTTGCTGATTCAGCGGCGCTCCCCCCACGCCGACATCGCCCTGCAAGAACTCGACCTGACGTCGCTGGAGTCCACCCGCGCCGCCGCCGAACAGCTGCGCGCCGATCACGATCGCATCGACCTGCTGATCAACAACGCCGGCGTGATGTACACGCCGAAAGGCAACACCAAGGACGGCTTCGAGCTGCAGTTCGGCACCAACCACCTGGGCCACTTCGCCTTCACCGGCCTACTGCTGGACCGGCTGCTCCCGGTCGCCGGTTCCCGGGTCGTGACGATCAGCAGCGTCGGCCACCGCATCCTGGCCGATATCCACTTCGACGACCTGCAATGGGAGCGCAGCTACAACCGGGTCCGGGCCTACGGGCAGGCCAAGCTGGCCAATCTGCTGTTCACCTACGAACTCCAGCGGCGGCTCGCCGCCCGCGGCACCACAATCGCTGCGGCCGCTCACCCTGGCTTCTCGGACACCGAGCTGATGCGCCACATTCCCTCGGCGCTGATGTCCGTGTTCCAGCTCGCCGCTCCGGTCATCACCCAGGACGCGGCCGCGGGCGCACTTCCGCAACTGCGCGCCGCCACCGACCCGGCCGTGCTGGGCGGCCAGTATTACGGGCCCGACGGCTTCGCGCAGTCGCAGGGCTATCCCAAGGTCGTCGGCTCGAGCAAGAAGTCGCACGACGCCGAGCGGCAGCGCAAGCTGTGGGCCGTCTCCGAAGAACTCACCGGGGTGACGTTCCCGGTCTAGACCAGATCGAGCAGCTGCTCGTAGAACCCGCCGATCCGACGGGCCGGGTCGTTGAGATGGATCTCCAGAATCCAATGACAGACCCGGCCCTGCGGGTCGGTGCGACGCATCGGCTTGGTCGACCCGGGCGTGACGTACCACTCGGCGTCGTTGCCGACGATCTTCTTGTGCGGGAACTCCCCGAGCAGATGCCCGGCGATCGGGCTGCCGAATTCGAAGCCCTCGGCGTGCGCCAAATCGACGACGTGGTCGTACAACTCGGCGCCGGTGATGTCGGGATGGCTGTCGAAGTACTCCCGCCCGGCCTGCCACACCCGCGGTAGGGCGTCGCGCACGGCGAGCTTGTACGGGTCGTCGCCGAGCACGAAGGTGCGGCCGAAGTCGGCCTCCCACTCCTCGAAGATCGGGCCGAGATCCAGGAACGCGATGTCGCCCTCGGCGATCACCCGGTCCGGCGGATGCTCCTTGAACGGCTGCAGGGTGTTCTCGCCGGCCCGCACGATGCGCCGATGCCAGTGCGGCTTTCACCCCGAGACAGCTCGGCGGCCAGGTCGCGGATCTCGTCGGACAGCTCCTTCTCGCCGACGCCCGGGCGGATCAACCCGCGCCGTTCGATCTCGTCGAACAGCTGCGCGGCCTTGGCCTGGGCATCCAGCAGCCGCTCCGCGCGGGCACTCTCGTCGGCTCACCGCATCGATGCTACGGCCGGCCGGCTCAGGTCCACTGTGCGAAATAAGGGCGCTCCGGCTTGCTCTTCTCCACGAGAATGAACACCACACCCCATGGGTCGACAAACCACGTCGTGCGGACTCGCGCCACGTCCGCAATACCGTCGACCAGAAAGCGCACGCCCTTGGCCTCGAGTTCGGCCCGGGTGGCGTCGAGGTCCTCGCAGATCAAGCCCACATGCGACAACCCGTGGTCGGTAAGGGCCGCGGCGCTGCGCTGATCGCCGCCGTCGACGCCCAGGTACTCGATCACCTCGAGAACGCGATCACCGTCGTCGTCGAAACCGACAATCGCCGCCTTCATGGTGGGGTCTGACACCAGCTGGCCCATGTCATCGCGAATCGCGTCACCGGCCATCACGTAGGGCGGCGACAACACACGCAGGCCCAAAACGTCGCGGTAAAACGCCACCGCCGCTTCGCAGTCGGGCACACAAACCCCTGCGTGGGCCAATCCGGTAATCACGGTCTGAACAATGTCAAAAATATCGACATCGCACTAGAGGCCTGCTGCGACTCGCCGCCGTCCTGCGAAGATGCGCACCCCGATGTCCTTGCCCTAGACTGCATCTCGATCAGATTGGAGTCCTCGGGTGCGGGCAGTTGAAGCGCCCAGCACCCGGGCTTTGCGGGGCTGGCAGCGGCGTGCCTTGGTGCGGTATCTGAGCGCCAAGCCACGCGATTATTTGCTGGTCGCTACCCCCGGTGCCGGCAAGACTGCGTTTGCTCTGCGCATCGCCGCCGAGTTGCTGGCCGACCGGACCATCGAGGCGATCACCGTGGTGGTGCCCACCGAGCACCTCAAGGTGCAGTGGGCATTAGCGGCCGCCGTCGACGGCATCTCGCTGGACCCGAAGTTCAGCAACAGCGCAGCACACACTTCCGCGGAGTACCACGGTGTGGTCGTCACCTACGCACAGGTGGCCAGCCACCCGACCCGTCACCGGGTGCGCACCGAGGGCAGACGAACGCTGGTCATCTTCGACGAGATCCACCACGGCGGCGACGCCAAAAGCTGGGGCGACGCGATCCGCGAAGCGTTCGACGACGCCACCCGCCGGTTGGCACTGACGGGTACCCCGTTCCGCAGCGACGACTCCGCGATCCCGTTCGTGCGCTACGAACCGGACGCCGGCGGGCTGATGCGGTCGCAGGCCGACCACACCTACGGCTACACCGACGCGCTCGCCGACGGCGTGGTGCGCCCGGTGGTGTTCATGGCGTACTCCGGAGAAACCCGGTGGCGCGACAGCGCCGGTGCGGAGTACGCCGCGCGACTCGGTGAGCCGGCCAGCGCCGAGCACACCGCCCGCGCCTGGCGCACCGCGTTGGACCCGACCGGTGAGTGGATGCCCGCAGTCGTCACCGCGGCCGACACCCGGCTGCGGCAGCTACGGGCCGGCGGGGTTCCGGACGCCGGTGGCATGGTGATCGCATCGGATCAGCAGGCCGCCCGCGCGTATGCCGTTCTGCTGAAACGGATTACCGGTGAAGAGCCGACGGTTGTGCTGTCCGACGATCCGGGTGCGTCCAAGCGCATCGCGCAGTTCTCGGCGAGTACCAGCCGCTGGCTGGTCGCGGTGCGGATGGTCTCCGAAGGTGTCGACGTGCCGCGCCTTGCGGTCGGCGTCTACGCCACCAGCGCCTCCACCCCGCTGTTCTTCGCTCAGGCCATCGGCCGGTTTGTCCGGTCCCGGCGGCCCGGGGAAACCGCGAGCGTCTTCCTGCCGTCGGTGCCGTCGCTGCTGCTGCTGGCCAGCGAGTTGGAGGCGCAGCGCAATCACGTTCTCGGCCAACCACATCGGGAGACAGGACGAACTCGCCGAGGCGCAACGTCGCCAAGACGAGCCGTCCGAGATGGACAACAAGTTCGAGTCGCTGGGCGCCGACGCCGAACTGGACCAGGTGATTTTCGACGGCTCGTCGTTCGGTACCGCCACCCCGGCCGGCAGCGACGAAGAGGCCGACTACTTGGGAATACCCGGCTTGCTGGACCCCGTGCAGATGCGAGAGTTGTTGCGCCGTCAGCAAGAAGAGCAGTACGACCGCCGTACCCGCGACGGCGCGACCAAGGCCGAGCCGGCCACCCGGCACGGGCAATTGCGTGACCTCCGTCGCGAGCTCAACGCGCTGGTGTCAGCGGCCCACTACCGACTTGGCAAGCCGCACGGGTGGATTCACAACGAATTGCGCCGGCTCTGCGGTGGGCCACCGGTCGCCGCGGCCACCAGCGAACAACTGGCGGAACGCATCATCGCGGTGCGCGGGCTGACCGCTCTAGCGGATCGCCCAGATGCTGTCGGCCACCCACGGCGACGCCTCGGCCGCGATCGACCACACCAGGTCCTCCGGCACGTCGATCAACGGATAGCGCTTGACGCCCGCGGCCGTGGCCGCGACCAAAGTCGCGACCTTGGCCCGGCGCTGGAAAGGCGTCTGGCTGCACCGTCCAGCTGATGATGCCTGCCGTGGCGAGGCAGTCGCGGCGTCGTTCCACGCTGCCGGATCGCATCACCAGCCAGCCGTCGTGGACCCGGTGACCGAGCGCGCCGATCCGGTCGACCGCCAGCAGCGCACACCACGCCGTCACCGCGATCCAGGCGGGCCATACCCACACGGGCACAACTGTTTTCCCGAATAGCACCGTGACCACAGCCAGCGCTGCTCCGGCCAACACGGGCAGCCCGAGCGCCCGCGTCCATCGCCGGGTCGCGGCCCGGCGGCCGTGACCGCGTAGCGGCCCGGAGACGACCTCGGAGTCGCCGACCAGTTCGGTCAGCACCGCTTCGGCCGTGGACACCGGACACGGCGGCAGCAGCACCGACGCCTCACCGGCGCCGTGCACGCCGGTCATCACCGCATCCAACCGGGCGCCGCCGAATATCCGCACCAACAGCGGTTGGCGCAGCGTTCCGCCGCGCAGCCTGCTCATGTCGTAGGCACGTTCGCGAAGCCGTAGCAGGCCATGCCGCAGGTGCAGGACGTCGGCCTGGCGCAGCAGCACCAGGTTGCCGTAGGTGAGCAGCGAACGCAGCACCGCGAGCAAGACCGATGCGACCAGAACCGCGCCGCCGATGATCGCGACGGTGTTGGTCGTTCCCAACCGCTCGGCGTCGTCAAGGACCGACGTGATAATCCGTGAATGCTGCAGCGGCCCAACGAATCCGCTCTCGTATATCACGCCGGCCGCGGCGGCCAGCGACAGCAGACCGGACACGCTCAGCGGCGAATACCGCAACCACGCCGGCTGCCAGCGAGCCAGCACCGTGTCCGTCGGAGAGGGCTCCGCGGTCGTCGAGCCTGCTCGGCTGCGTCGCCTGCGTCGGCCATCAGGATCGCCTTCAGCCGTGGCACCTGACCGACCTCGACGGCATTGAGCTCGAATCCCCCGGATCCGTTCTCGCCCTTGGCTTCTTGCCCGGTGCTCACTCGCACCACCGCCAGACCCATCACCCGGTGCAGCAACCGCGCATCGCTGCTCACCGAACGAATCCTGCTGAGCGGCAACGACAATACTTTGCGCTGCAGCACACCTGTCCGTAGCTGCAGCTGATCGGCATCGATGCGGTAGCTGGTGGTGACCCAGCGCGCCACACCGACCACGACCGTGTACCCCAGCACCGCGACCGTCCAGGACTGATTACCGGTGGTCGTCCCCAACACGATGGCACCGATCAGAAACGGCAGCTCGCGCAGCAGTTCGTGCACCGGGTGAACCAGCAGCATCCTGGGACTCAGCCGCTGCCAGGCGATTTCAGCCCGGCCGGGCGCAGTGGTCACGTCGCGTCCTCAGCGCCGATCGCTGCGATGTCGGTCAGCTGTGCGACGAGATGGTCGGCCACGTCGACGTCGAGCGCGACGATGTGTACCGCACCGGCCGACGAAGCCGTCGTGACGGTGACATTGGCCAGCCCGAACAACCGGTCTACCGGGCCGCGGTAGGTGTCGACGGTCTGCACCCGCGAGATCGGCGCGATGCGCCGCTCCTGGACCAGCCATCCGGTGCGGGTGTACACCGCCTGCGGGCCGAGTTCCCACCTGTGCACCCGGTAGCGCCACACCGGAACCACCGCCGTCGCGATGATCGCGCCGAGCACGGTCACGACGCCGATCAAGATGTGCAGCCAGGGCAATCGCTTGTCGAACTCGAACCATGCGACTTGCCCGGCTGCCAGCAGCAGCCAGGGCAAGATCCCGCCCACCGCCCACCGCAGCGGCGCGCGTCGACTCGGCGGATGTGCTGGGTCAACCATGTCCACGCCTCGGAGGATGCCACCGAGCACAGTAGGCCGACAGCGACACGACGAGACCGATCGTCGGTGGGTATCGTTTTCCTCGATGAGTTCCGACGGCAAATGGACCAACAGCGACATACCTGACCAGAGCGGCCGGGTGGCCATCGTCACCGGCGCAAACACCGGCCTGGGCTACCACGCCGCCGCGGCGCTGGCCCAGACCGGCGCCCACGTCGTCCTGGCGGTGCGCAACCTGGAGAAGGGCAATCTCGCGCTGGCGCGCATCGTCGCCGCCCACCCCGACGCCGACGTCACGTTGCAAGAACTCGACCTCAGCTCGCTGGCCTCGGTGCGCGCCGCCGCGGCGGCGCTGCGCAAGGCCTACCCGCGGATCGACCTGCTGATCAACAACGCCGGGGTGATGTGGACGCCCAAACAGCTCACCGACGACGGCTTCGAAATGCAGTTCGGCACGAACCACCTGGGCCACTTCGCCCTGACCGGGCTGCTGTTGGACAACCTGCTGCCGGTACGGGGCTCGCGGGTGGTGACCGTCAGCAGCATGGGCCACCGGCTGCGCGCCGCCATCCACTTCGACGATCTGCAATGGGAACATCGCTACGACCGGTATCGCCGCTTACGGGCAATCCAAGCTGGCCAACCTGCTGTTCACCTACGAATTGCAGCGCCGGCTCGCCACCCGGGATCAGCCGACCACCGCGGCCCTGGCCGCCCATCCAGGCGGCTCGAACACCGAGCTGGCCCGTAACCTGCCCGGGATCTTCAAACCCGCCGTCGCGGTGCTCGGCCCGCTGCTGTTCCAGAATGCGGCGATGGGCGCCCTGCCTACGCTGCGCGCTGCCACCGACCCCGGTGTCGAGGGTGGCCAGTACTACGGGCCTGACGGCCTCGGTGAGCAGCGCGGCCACCCCAAGGTGGTCTCCTCCAGCGCGCAGTCGCACGACGAAGACCTGCAGCGCCGGCTGTGGACGGTCTCCGAGGAACTGACCGGCGTCACGTATCCGGTCTGACAACCGTCGCGGCTCTTCTAAGATGACCGCGTGGCACGACGTCCCCGCACGACCACCGAGAACCCGACGATCAGTCCGCAGCACGTGCTGACGCTGCTGCGCTCGACCGTTCCACCCGTGCATCCAGCGGGTCTTCCGTTCATCTCCGCCGGCCTGGGATTGGCCCTGGTCGGCCGTCGCTCCCGCTGGCTGCGCCGAGTCGGCCTGCTGACCGCCGCCGCCTGCGCGGGCTTCTTCCGGCATCCCCCCCGGGTCCCGCCTACCCGGCCCGGCGTCGTGGTCGCACCGGCCGACGGTCAGGTGTGCCTGATCGAGTCGGCCGCGCCGCCGCCCGAGTTGGAAATGGGCGACGCGGAGCTCACCCGGGTCAGCATCTTCCTGTCGGTGTTCGACGCCCACGTGCAGCGGGCTCCGGTGAGCGGTGAAGTCATCGCCGTGCAACACCGGCCGGGTCTGTTCGGCTCGGCCGATCTTCCCGCCGCCAGCGACAGCAACGAGCGCAACAGTGTGCGGATCCGCACCGCGGACGGGGCCGAGATCGTCGCTGTGCAGATCGCCGGCCTGGTGGCGCGACGCATCGTCTGCAACGTCCGCGTCGGCGACAAACTGTCGATCGGCGACACCTACGGCCTGATCCGGTTCGGCTCGCGGCTCGACACCTACCTGCCCGCCGGCTCCCAGGTGTCGGTCAGCCTGGGCCAGCGCGCGGTCGCCGGCGAGACGGTGCTGGCCGAGCTTCCGTGATCACCGCAGGCGACGATGCAGAGCGAAATGCGATGAGGAGAAGCGGCGCTGATTACCAGTAAGCCACGCAGCAGACGGGTAGCGCCGCTGCGCATCCTGCCCAGCTCGATGAGCGTGCTGGCGATCTGCGCCGGGTTGACCTCGATCCGATTCGCGCTGGAAGGTCAGCCGTACGTGGCGATCGCGCTGATCGCCGCGGCCGCGATCCTCGACGGGCTCGACGGCCGGGTGGCCCGGGCCCTGGATGCCGAGTCGCGAATGGGCGAGGAGATCGACTCACTGGCCGACGCGGTGAACTTCGGGGTGGCCCCCGCGGTCGTGCTCTACGTGACGATGCTGCCTGGGCTGCCCGCGGGCTGGGTGGTGGTCATGCTGTACGCGGTGTCAATCGTGTTGCGGCTGGCCAGATTCAACGCGTTGCTTGACGACGTCAGCCAGCCATCCTTCACCAAGGAGTTCTTCGTCGGTGTGCCGGCACCAGCCGGTGCGATCTGCGCGCTCGGACCGCTGGCCGCCAAGCTGCAGTTCGGCTCGGGCTGGTGGACTTCGCCGTGGTTCGTCTGCACCTGGATCACGGTCTGCTCGATGCTGTTGGTCAGCCGGCTCCCGATGCGCAAGATGCACGCCGTCTCGGTGCCGCCGAACCTGGCCGCGCTGCTGCTGGCCGGGCTGACCATCGTCGCCGCCGCCGCGTTGCTGTTCCCCTACATCCTGATCATGGTGATCATCGCGGCCTACCTCTGCTACATCCCGTTCTCGGTGCGCAGCCACCACTGGCTGGCCGCGCACCCCGAGGCGTGGGGTGAGAAACCCAAGCAGCGGCGCGCCACCCGTCGCGCGATCCGTCGGGCGCAGCCCAATCGCCGCCGCTCGGTGGCGCGACTCGGGCTGCGCCGGCCGACCGGCCGGCCATGACCTCGCCGGCACAGCTGACCCTGACCGCGCGGCTGAACACGGCGGCCGTCGACTCTCGCCGTGGTGTTATTCGCTTGCACCCCAACGCTATTGCCGCCCTTGGCATTCGGGAGTGGGATGCGGTGTCGATTACCGGAGCGCGGACCACGACGGCGGTAGCCGGCATGGCCAGTCCACAGACCCCGATCGGCACCGCGCTGCTCGACGACGTGACGCTGTCCAATGCCGGCCTGCACGAGGACACCGCTGTCCTGGTGGTCGCGGCCACCGTCTACGGCGCAAGGTCGGTGACGCTGAGCGGTTCGACGCTGACCACCCAGTCGGTTCCGTCGACCACACTGCGACAAGCCTTGCTGGGCAAGGTGTTGACCGTCGGCGATGCCGTGTCACTGTTGCCGCGCGATCTGGGACCGGGCACCTCGACGTCGGCGGCGACGCGTGCGCTGGCCTCCGCGGTCGGCATCAGTTGGACGTCAGAACTGTTGACCGTGACCGGCGTTGACCCCTCCGGCCCGGTGAGCGTGCAGCCGAATTCATTGGTCACGTGGGGCAACGGGGTTGCCGGCGGAAGCCGCGCTGCGGAACCGGAACAGGTGATCGCCAAGGCGTCAGCGCTCACCGTCAACGACCTGAAGGGCGTCAGCACGCAGGCGGCCAAGTTGACCGAGTGGCTCAAGCTTGCGCTCGACGAACCGCACCTGTTGCAAACCCTCGGCGCCACAACGAATTTGGGTGTCTTGATGTCAGGCCCCGCCGGTGTCGGCAAGACGACGCTGGTGCGGGCGGTATGCGCAGGCCGGCGGCGGGTCGAGCTCGACAGCCCCGAGGTCGGTGCGCTGGCCGCCGATGACCGCCTGCAACGGGTGGTCGCGGCGGCGTCGAAAGTGCGCGACGGCGGCGGAGTGCTGCTGATCGCCGACATCGACGCACTGCTGCCGGCCACGGCCGAACCCGTCGCGACGCTGATCCTGGCCGAGCTGCGCAAGGCCGTCGCCGCTGCGGGCGTGGCGCTGATCGTCACCTCGGCCGTTCCGGAAAACCTCGACCCTCGCCTGCGCGCCCCGGACCTGTGCGACCGCGAACTCGTACTGAGCCTGCCCGATGCGCCGACCCGCATCGCGCTGCTGCAAAGCCTGCTGAAAGCCGCACCCACCGGGGATCTCGAACTCAGCGAGATCGCAGACCGGACACCAGGTTTCGTGGCCGCCGATCTGGCCGCACTGGTGCGCGAGGCGGCCTTGCGCGCGGCGGCGCGCGCCAGCTCGGACGGCAGCGCGCCGAAGCTCACCCAGGACGACTTGCTCGGCGCGCTCACCGTGATCCGGCCGCTGTCGCGCTCAGCCGCGATGGAGATATCGGTCGGCTCGATCACCCTCGACGACGTCGGCGACATGGCCGAGACCAAGCAGGCCTTGACCGAGGCCGTGCTGTGGCCGCTGCAGCATCCCGACACCTTCGCCCGGCTCGGTGTCCAACCACCGCGCGGCGTGCTGCTGTACGGCCCGCCCGGATGCGGCAAGACGTTCGTGGTGCGCGCACTGGCCAGCACGGGACGGCTTTCGGTGCACGCCGTCAAAGGCTCTGAGCTGATGGACAAATGGGTCGGCTCTTCAGAGAAGGCGGTGCGCGAACTGTTCGGCCGCGCCCGCGACTCGGCGCCGTCGTTGGTTTTCCTCGACGAGATCGACGCGTTGACGCCACGGCGCGGGCAGAGCTCTGACTCCGGTGTCACCGATCGGGTGGTGGCGGCGCTGCTCACCGAACTCGACGGCATCGAGCCGCTGAACGACGTCGTGGTGATCGGTGCCACCAACCGGCCGGACCTGATCGACCCGGGCCTGCTGCGGCCCGGTCGGCTGGAGAAGCTGGTGTTCGTCGAACCGCCGGATGCCCAAGCGCGAGTGGATATTTTGCGTACCGCGGGCAAGTCGATTCCGCTGCGCGACGTGGATCTGGACGCGTTGGCCGCCGACCTGGACGGCTACAGCGCCGCCGACTGTGTGGCGCTGCTGCGCGAGGCCGCGCTCACCGCAATGCGGCGCTCGGTCGACGCGGCCGAGATCACCGCAGCCGATGTCACCGCGGCGCGCGAAAACGTACGTCCTTCATTGGATCCCGCGCAATTGGCCAATCTGCGGGCGTTCGCCGCGGAACGCTGACACAGCGCACTAGCCAGTCGCACGATGTCGTAGCGAAAACACATGCGGCACAATCGTGGAGTCCCCGAGTAGCTGCGCGATGAGATTGGATTGACGCTCGGCGACCTGCCACGCGCGCTCGTTACCGTACCTGGCACGAAGCTCGGATTCGAACGTCTCCAACCGCTCGTGCCATTGAACGGGGGGATCCCAGATGTCGGCGGCGCTGCGCCACGCGTCGACGTGTAAATCTGCCCGACGGATCAGATCGCTCAACGATTCAACGGTCGGAAAGAAGCTGTTATCGGGTTCCCCAGCGGGCGACAGCTCGTCGGCGACCAACACCAGCAGCCCGATGCGGCCCGGCGGCCGGACTACTCGACGTAATTCGCTGAGCAACTCCAGCTGCGACTCGGTTGTGCAGAGCACTCCCAGCGCCCATGCGGCATCGAATGCCGCATCGGCGAACGGCAACACCGAGGCATCGGCGCGCAACGCCGGGAAGCCGAATAACGCTCGGGAAGCGTAATTTCCACCGGCCTGCGGCTCCACCAGTACCGGGCTGACTCCGCGTTGTGCCGCCGCGTACGCCGCCGGACCTCCGACGCCGGCGCCGCAGTCCAGCAAGGTCTCACCGGGGCCAAGGTCCAGCTGCTCGATGAGCCAGTCGAGGACGGCCGGGCTCCCGCTGCCGCGACAACCCGCGGGGATATGGAAATCCTGACCCAGATCCTTGGCAACCCGAGCGGTCCATTCGGCCATGGTGTCGAACTCGGCGTCTGCGGACTCGCTCACGCGACGTGCTCCGCTCGAATCCGGGCGCCGACCTCGGCCTTGATCTCCGCACCCCGTCGCGTACCTGATGCCGACGCCAGTCCCGACAAGTTCACCCCATCAATACCGCTGATTTGCAACAGTTCTCGCGCCTCCGCTACTGCCGCAGCGATTCCGGCCTCGATTGGATCGGGCGCGTTGACAACCCCGTCGACCACCGCAGGGTCCAGGTCCAGTCCGGGCAGGCCCTGCAGTACCGCGGCCGACATGTAGTCGGTGAACACCGCTACCGCGGCCAGGACCGGGATGCGCAGCCCGGCCGAACGCGCGTCGCAGATGAACGCCGACAACGCCGATGCCGACGAAACATGGTTGAGGACAGCCAGACTCGCGCCGGCCCGCTGCTTCTCGACCAGCCGAGCGGCCCGCGCATGAACCGGTGGCGCGGTGGGCGTTTCCGGAACGGCGGCAACCATGCCGAGGGAGGCGGCCAGTGCAACCAGCCGCGGACCGTCCAGGTCGAAGGTCTGAGTGACGTCAGGCCGGACGTCGTAGCCGCGCCCGTCGCCGGTCACACACAACACTGTCGTCGCCCCGTTGAAGCGCAGGCCACGCAACTCCTGCTCCAACACAATGCGATTGCGGTCCCGGCATGACAACGTGATCCATGGCTCCACCCCTTGCTCGAGGAGTAATCGGCTCATCACCGTTGGCGGAAAATCCGGGCGGTTCTGATGCTCGCCGACCAGCACGGCATCACAACTCGGCGCCAACGTGGCGGCGGTCGCAGCCACGTCCTCTGCATCGAAGGGTGCGCAGCTGAAATCAGTGAGGATCAGGGGAGCCGGGACCGGCGCAACCTGCGCCGCTGGGTCGGGCCATGGCACGAGGTCGGTGAAACTACAGGGTCCTGAACGCATTTCGCATTGACCGTCGGGTCTCACGCCACCGCACGGCCCGAATTCCATCCGTTTGGGACACTCGAGGTCGACCATTACCCCGACGAGATACCCGCAAACAGGCAGCTGAAACAACGCTGATCGTCTAACCGGGCGCGAAGGATGTCAGCAACGCGCGCGACGCCGCAGCGACATCGTCTTCCAGCCAGGACGGGATCGGGTCGTCGTTCGTATGACGCCGCACGACGGCAGAGGGCAGATCGACCACTGCTCGGGCCACCGCGTCGATACAGCGGGGATCGCTGCTGCCGTACAGCTCGTGCGCGAAGGTCTTGACCATCTCGATGAGCGGCGCGTTCTGGGCGTTGAGAGTCTGCTGAAAGTCGTCATCGGGTTCGCCGTCGAGTAGGTCGCTTGGACGTAGAGCCACCAGCAGCCGGGCATCATCGGGAAGCTCGCGCATGAATTCGATGGCAGCAACGGCCGTGGCGACGGCGGACTCCAGAACGGTGTCCGCCGTTGCAGCGAGCGCTCGGCTCTGAAACCGCTCGAGTGCCCTCAGCCAGGCTGCGGCCAGAATCCCGTCGCGATTCGTGAATCGGTGATACAGGGTGCCCGCCGGCGCACCGCTGGCCTTCGCGATCGCCCCGACGCTCGCGGCGCGCGGCCCCTCGGCCAACACCAGAGCGCGCGTTGCGTCCAGAATCACATCGGTTTGGTGCTTCCGCGGAGGTGCCATGATCTAGTACGGTCCTTCTATATGGAACGATTACACTATATCGATGAGCATGCCATATCCGTCGCTGCGAGTCGGGCCGAGACGTGGCCCGCGGTGCTGCGAACTCTCTGCCGCGACCCGCAGGATCCCTCGGCCGTCCCCGTTGGCTTCGTCCTGGATGAAGCGCGACCGCCCGAACGATTCGCGCTCAAAGGTCGCCACCCCTTCGCGACGTATCAGTGGGTGTTCGAGTTGGATGCCGAAGCACCGCAACGCACCTGTGTGCGCTCGGCGACCTGGGCGCAATTCCCCGGCCTGCGCGGCAAGATCTATCGCGCACTCGTCATCGGCACCGGTGGGCACCGCGTGGTCGTGCGATGGACGCTGAAACGAATTGCGGCCAGGGCTCTGGCCGACCGGACGCAAATCAGCGGGGACGCCGCTGACTATGTGGATGTGTTCGAAGTCCCGGTCCAGTCGACTGACTCGCGTACCGCCGAACAGGCATTTCGCGACGCCCTCGGACAGACGCCGGGCGCGCTGGGTGCTGCCGTCTTGTGGATCCACCGCCACATACTCGGATTTCAACTCGGCCCGTTCTCGTCACCCGAACACGTCATCGGCTGGTCAATCACGCGTTCCGATGCCGATGAAATCGTCTTGGCGGCGAACGGGCCGCTCATGCACGGTCAACTCGATATGCGACGGCAGGATGGTCGCCGCGCAGTGCTGACCACTCGCCTGCACTATCGGCACAAAATCACGGGCCGAATGGTGTGGGCGGTGGTCGGACCATTGCACCGGACCATCGCACCGCAGCTGATGAAACGCACTGCCCGGGTTGGAATCTAGAGCGGCGGCCCGTCGCCCTCGAGTTGGATTCGGACCAGCGCCTGGTCGTGTGCCGCGGTGACGAAGAGCTCGTCGTAACGGCGGCCACCGATGCAGACGTTGGTCGGCAGCGATCCGGCCGGTAGACCGACGTTCCCGATACAGCGGCCCCAGGCGTCGATCACGTCGATGCGATCGCCGCCGGTCAGCGCGACCCAGTAATCGCCGGGAGTGCTCACGGCCATACCGTCCGGCCAGCCGTCAACGAAGGTGTGCAACAGCTCGGGCGCACCGATCGGCCGGTAGTCCGGGCCGGTGATCGCGTAGGACAGCAGCTGCGACGAAAGTGTCGCCGTCACAAGCAATGTCGATCCGCCGTGATCGAAGCCCAGCCCGTTGATGAACACCGGCCCGTCGTCGATGATCTGTTCCGTCTCCCCCGACTCGACGTTGGTCGCATACACGTGCCCCGGCAGCCCCGCGCCAGGCGTGCTGACGTCGAATTCCCCGCGAGTGTCGGTGATCCAGAGCCGGCCGTCCGGCCCGAACGTCAGATCGTTCGGTGCGCCCAACCCCTCCACCAGGTAGTCGACCCGCGTGCCGCTGATCACCTGAACGCCTGGCTCGGCGGGACCGCTTGCGCCCCATACACCGCCGTTCTGCGCGACATATAACGTCCCGTCGGCGCCGCATGCCAGGCCGTTCGGTCCGCCACCGGTCTCGATGCGTTCGAGTGGGCCACCGCTTGGATCGACGATGTAGACGCAGCCATGACTGATCGACGTCACCGCCACTCGGTCGTCCGGCAGCGAGACCGGCCCCTCGGTGAATCCGAGACCGTCTGCCATCAGTTCGATGTACATGCTCACTGCTCCGGATCCGGTAGCGGGGTCCACTCGGCCGACAGTCGTGCGCTGAATCGCGGCGCCCGCCGCTCAAGGTAGGCGTTGACACCCTCGCGCGCATCCTCAGACCCCATCACCCGTTGGTGCAACTGGGTTTCCAGGGATGCGACCTGTCGTGGCGTGTAGCCGTTGATGGCCGTATCCCACAGCAGCCGCTTACTCAACGCCGCCGACATCGGTGCCACATTGGTCGCGATGTCGCGGGCGATCTCCATCGCCTTGTCGAGAACCTCCGCTGCGGGCAGCGCCCGGTTGGCGATGCCCCACGCGACGGCATCGGTGCCACTGAACGTGCGTCCGGTGAGCAAGACCTCCGCCGCCACACCGAGATTGGTCAGCCGCGCCAGCGTCCAGTGCGCCATGCAATCAGGTATCACGCCCCGGCGGACTTGCACCACACCGTATTTCGCCTCGTCGGCGACGATGCGGATATCGGCTTGCAGCGCGATGGTCAGGCCGATCCCGATGGCGTGGCCGTTGACGGCGGCGATCACCGGCTTGCGCAGTTCGAAGGCGGCCGGATCGATGGGCGACGCGGAGAAGGCATAGTCGTCGGCCGGGGCGTCGAACGGCGACGCGTTGCCGGAGAAATCCGCTCCGGCGCAAAACGCCCGGCCCGCCCCGGTGACCACGATGGCACGCACGTCGTCGTCCTCGTCGCAGTCGCGGTAGGCCCGGCCCAGCGAGGCGCCCATGTCGGCGGTGTAGGCGTTGAGATGTTCGGGCCTGTTGAGCGTCAGCACGGCCACACCCGCGGGTTGGATGTCCACAACCAGATCGGTGCTCATCGCGACGAAGTACATCACGCGGCCTCGTACCCAGCAGGGAGTTGCGATTTTCACTAGCCTGGTGCTGTCCGACAGCGTGGTCGCCCTGTTCAGCACTGCCGCGAAAGAGATGGGCAATGGTCATGGCACGCACTGACAGCGACAGCTGGGATATCACCGAGAGCGTCGGCGCGACGGCTCTGGGTGTGGCCATGGCTCGCGCCGCCGAATCCGATTGCGACTGCCCGCTGTTCACCGACCGGTACGCCCAGCTTTTCGTCGACGCCGCCACCGCGCGCGGCTGGGACTCGTCGGATGTCGGCAGGCATCTGCCGCTCGTCCAGGGTTACGCCGCAGCGCGCACCAAATGGTTCGACGAGTACTTCATCGCCGCCGGCGCCAACGGCATCGACCAGGCTGTGATTCTGGCCGCTGGCCTGGACGCGCGCGCCTGGCGGCTGCCCTGGGTCTCGGGCAGCGTTGTCTACGAGATCGACCAGCCCCAGGTGCTGGCGTTCAAAGCGGAGACGCTGGACGCCCGCAACGCCCGCCCCGCTGTGAGGTATCGGCCGGTGCCGATCGATCTGCGGGCCGACTGGCCGACGGCATTACAGGAAGCTGGCTTTGATCCGTCGATTCCCACGGCATGGTCCGCCGAAGGGCTGCTGCCCTATTTGCCGGCGGCCGGCCAGGATGTTTTGTTCGACCGGATTCTGGAGCTCAGCGCTACCGGCAGCCGGATCGCCGCAGAAGTGTTGAACCCGAACGCCTTCGACCCGGACTACCTCGAGCGGGGTCGTGAATTCTTGGGCGACGACGGGCTGGACATTCCCGAGCTGTTGTTCAGCGAGGAGCGCGCCGATCTTCAACATTGGCTGATCGGCCGCGACTGGGCGGTCACCGCGATCGAGGCGCTGGATCTGCTGCGGCGCTACAACCGGACGCCGGCCGACGACCTGATGGATCTGGCACCTCGCAGTGTGTTCATCGAAGGACGCCTGCACGCGGTTCCCCGCTACGCCTGACGGGCTACTGCGAGAGCTGAAATTCGATGATCGCGGCGACGGAGTCCACCGCCTCGCCCAGCGCGGTCAGCCGCGCGTGCGCTGTCGGGGCGGTCAGCACGGAATAACGGTCGGCCGGCCCGATCGGGATGCGGGATGCCAACGCGTACAACCGTTCTCCGGCGTCGGAGAAGTCGAGGCCGGAGCCGAGCACTTCTTCGCGATCCGGCACCGGGAAGTCGCGGGCGTTGGCAATCCGCTCGAAGAGAGCCATCATCCGGTCTTCGAGGTCTTCGAGTTGGCCGGCACTCACCGACTCTCCCGGCTCGTCGGGCCATTCCTCTACGACGGCCCGCGGGTAGGGGTCGTCAGGCAGCCACTCGCACACCTTGATCCGCTCGGCCGTCCGGCACTGCAGCATGAACCGGCCCGAACCGGCGACCTCCACGCATTCGGCGATCCTGGCCACCGTCCCGACGTCGCAGCGCATGTCACCGCCGCCGACCTCGCGGCCCTGCGAGATCAACACCACGCCGAACCGGGGGCTGTTGTCCCGCATGCAGTCTCGTACCATCTCGGCATAACGGGGCTCGAAGATCTGCAGCGGCAGATCCTCGCCGGGCAGAAATGCCGATTGCAACGGAAACATTGCCAGGCGGCCGAATTCAGCTGCGGACCCCATCAGATCTCCAGCTCGTCGACCAGCGCATCGACGACGGCGCGCAGATCTCCGTCGTGCTCCTCGGCGACCCGCCGCTGCCGTTGATACGACGCACCGCGCTGGGGAATCTCGGCCACCGCGGCCAGCTCGTCGGAGCAATCCAGTGACGCGGCAATGGGTTCCAGTCGGGTCAGCAGATCGTCGAGGTCCTCGGTGACCAAGCGCTCGTTGCTGTCCGCGTCGAGAATGATGATCGCGTCCAGCCCGTAACGGGCTGCGCGCCACTTGTTTTCCTGGTTGTGCCACGGCGGCATCGTCGGCAACGTCTCGCCGGCATCCAGTCGCCGCTCGAGATCCACCACCAGGCAGTGCGTCAACGCAACCAGTGCACCGAGTTCGCGAATGTTGGACACACCGTCGGAGACGCGCACTTCGAGGGTTCCGTTGTGCGGCGACGGACGAACGTCCCACCGCACCTCGTTGACGTCCTCGATGATCCCGGTCTTCTTCTGGTCGTGAACGAATCCCTCGAACTGGTCCCACTTTTCGAACTGGAACGGCAAGCCGGCGGTGGGAAGCTGCTGAAACATCATCGCCCTGTTGCTGGCGTAACCGGTGTCGTCGCCGACCCACCAGGGCGATGACGCCGACAGCGCCAGCAGATGTGGATACCAATTGAGCAATGCCGACATGACCGGCATCACCTTGTCCGGCGAGGAAACCCCAACGTGCACGTGGACTCCCCAGATGAGCATCTGGCGGCCCCACCACTGGGTGCGCTTGATCAGTTCGGCGTATCTCGGTGCGTCGGTCAGCTTCTGCGCGGACCAACTTGCGAATGGATGGGTGCCCGCGCCGAACAGCTCCATGCCTTGTTGCCGCACGATCGGGTGAACGGAGCTGAGGGTGGATCGAAGATCGTCCATCGCCTGCGCGGTGGAGTCGCATATGCCGGTGACGATCTCCACCGTGTTGCGCAGCAATTCCTTGTGAACATGCGGGTTTTCGCCGATTTCAGCGAACACCGCGGTGGCTTCGTTGCTCAGGTCGCGGGTCTGCGCGTCAACGAGCGCGAACTCCCATTCGACGCCAAGTGTCGGGCGGGGTGATGAGGCGAAGTCCACCCTCATAGCTGTACCCCTGTCCGACGAGGAACTAACCGGAGCCGATCACGCCGCAGGCCACCCGCTTGCCGGCGTCGCCAGTCGACATCGTCGTCTGGTCGGCTCCGGGCGCGCCGTTGACCTGGTTGTAGCGGTCCGCCGGGATGTTGCCGAAGTTGTCGGCGCCGGCGTGGATGACGATCGAGGTTCCCGCACCGGCGAGCAGGTCGGCTTTGGTGAACCCGTCGGTGGTGGTTTCGAGCAGCCCTCCACCGTCCTTGCGCACCTGCAGCGAGGTCAGGTCGCCGCTTTCGTGCTCGCCGTTCGCCATGAAGTGCCCGCCCGCGGACAGGAAGTCGCCGGGCGCACCGCCGGTCGGAGCGGTGGAGTTGGCCTCGCATTTGCCCACCGAGTGGATGTGCACGCCATGGAAGCCGGGGCTCAGCTGACCGGTCCCGGTGGTCTCGATGGTGATCGTCACGTAGCCCTGGTTGAACTCGAATTTCGCCGTAGCGATCTTGGTGCCGGTCGGCCCGTTCAGTTGCGTGGTCAGGCTGTCCGTTCCGCCCTGCTGACCCGTCGGCTTCAGCACTCGACGGTGCCGGCGAGCCGGTCCAGATCGACGGCTGAGTGCCGGGCGAGGTCGCCGGCGGTTGGTTCGGCTTGCATGCGCTCATCAGCGCGGCCGAGGCGGCGAGTGGGATCAGTGCAGTGGCGGCGGCCAATTTGCGGCTGCGGGCGGACTTGAGCATGGGGAGAGCCTATCTCCACGACGATGCGGGTCGGAACGACCCGCTGAGGAGGGGGATCAAACAACCGAGCCGCGGGACGTCTCGCGATCAGGTGACGGCTCAGCCTTGTCGGAACGTCATGCATAATCGAAAATATGTTCGAACAAGGTTCAGGGCTGGTGTCGTCGCCGGAGGTGATCGCCCGGTTCGATGAGCTGTTCGAGCGTCGTTACCCGACGCGCACGACGGAGTCGGCCGCGTTGCTGGATCGGATCGGTGCGTCCTGGCGCGAGCAGAATCGCGGTGCTGCCGCGGCGTTGACGGCGATCGGTGAATTGTTCGCCTATCGATTGACGCGTTGCTCGGACACCGAGGACTGGGCCGTCGACACCGAGGCCGCGGTGAGCGCCGAGGTGGCCGCCGCCTTGCGTATGAGCCAGGCCCTGGCAGCGAGCCAATTGCGTTATGCCCGCGCGATGCGCGAGCGGCTGCCGAACGTGGCCGACGTCTTCAGAGCCGGTGACATCGACCAACGGACTTTCGCGACGATCGTGTATCGCACCGACCTGATCGTCGACAGCGAGGTGCTCGCGACCGTCGATGGTCAACTGGCACTCGCGGTGGTGCGCTGGCCATCGATGACGCGCGGCCGGTTGGCCGGATACATCGACAAGATCGTCGCCAAGGCCGACGCGTGATGCGGTGCGGCGGCGCACCGAGCGACGTACCGAACGTGAGGTCTGGTTCGCCGACCTCGGCGACGGACTATCCGAAATCCACGGCAGCCTGCTGAGTCCCCAAGCGCACGCGGTGGACAAGCGGCTCACCGCATTGGCCGCCACGGTGTGTGAGCACGATCCGCGCAGTCGCGAGCAACGCCGTGCCGACGCGCTGGGCGCACTGGCGGCGGGAGCCGATCGTCTGGGCTGTCAATGCGGGCACCGTGACTGTGCCGCCGGAAAGCGCTCCGCCGCAACATCGGTGGTGATTCATGTGATCGCCGAACAAGCCGCGACTGGCAGCGCGGGCTACACGTCGGCGTCCGAGGTACGCGCCGACGGGCTGGTCGGACCCGAGCTCATCGCCGAGTTGGCCGCTCACGCCAAGTTGGTGCCTCTGGTTCATCCGCTCGATGCCGCACCCGAGCCGGGATATGTGCCGTCGAAGGCGCTCGCCGATTTCGTGCGATGCCGGGACCTGACATGTCGCTGGCCAGGTTGCGACCACCCGGCCTTCGACTGCGACATCGACCACACCATCCCCCATGCCGACGGCGGGCCCACCCATGCCTCGAACCTGAAGTGTTACTGCCGTACTCATCACCTCGTCAAAACATTCTGGGGGTGGCGTGATCAGCAGTTGCCCGACGGCACAGTCATTCTCGACTCGCCGTCAGGAAAGACCTACGTCACCACGCCGGGCAGCGCGCTGCTGTTTCCCAGCCTGTGCCTGCCCACCGGCGATCTGCGACGCACCCGAACCCATGCGCCGGTGGACTACTGCGGCGACCGAACCGCGATGATGCCCAGACGCCGGCGCACCCGCCAACAAGACCGCGCCCACCGCGTCGCAGCCGAACGCCGACAAAACCACCGGGCCCGCGCGACCCGCCGGGCCAACCGCCGCAGCTACTTCGATCTGGGCCCGCCGGGGCCAGGCGACGAGCCGCCGCCGTTCTGACGGACGGCCATCACCTCTACGTGCAGGCGCGCACCTCGATGCCGAGCGCGCCTGCGCCGCGTCACAAATCGCCCGCTAACGGGCCATCGAACATAAAGTCACGGGCCGACCGGAGTCGTATCGGGCGCCTGACGTTTAGTCTCAGTCATGGATCGCATCTGGCAGTGGGCGTGGGATCGGTACGGACCGAGGTACTCGTGGGCGATCTCTGCAGTCACGTCCCTTGTGATGCTGTCGATCTACCTTGTGCCGTCGATTGTCGTTGTCGCGCGCGAGCGGTCCGGCCACTATGTCGAGGCGGCGGCCGTCACCGTTGTCGCCGTACTGGTGCTGGTGTACGTGATGCTTCTTCCCGGCCTGGGCCGAATCCGTCTTGCTGAGCGGTGGGCCGCCGGCCATACAGTGGATCGAGCGAAGGCATTGGGCTCCACCTACACCTTCGCTCGAGGGGCGCTTGCTCGGGCGGTGCCGGTCATGGCCGCGGTGATGGCCGTGCTCCTGATTGTTGTCGCTGGGATTGCCGGGGCGACTGGGTCGCGACTGGTCCAGTACGGGATTTTGGGCGTCTGCCTCGGATCTGCCGTCGCGTTGATCGGTCTGCACAGCTTCGGGGAAGCATCAATGCGGCCCGCCAGGATCGCCATCGTTGGTGACAAGGGGATCGGTGATTCGCTGCCCCGCGCTCGCCCGACCTTTGCCGCCTGGTCGAACGTGTCCATGCTCGCGGCCGCATTCTTTTTCGCCGTCTGGGGTGCGTTTCTGGCGGCTGTGTTCAATCGGGCCGGGGTTCCCGTGCTCGCTGTCGTGATCGGATGTGCGTTGACGCTTGGCTACGCGGTGCCGCTGACCCTCGGCTCCAGTTTCTCACCGTCCCTGCGGCCGATTCGCGACCTCGCAGGAGGCACTGAACGTGTAGCCGCCGGTGATTACAGCCAGCGTCTGCCGGTGGTTCAAGACGATGACCTCGGTGCGCTAACGGCGTCGTTCAACCGGATGCAGGCCGGACTGGCTGAGCGACAACGACTTCAGGCGGCGTTCGGCACCTACGTCGACCCCGCGCTGGCGGCGCGGCTGCTCGAGCAGGGTGACGACATCTTCACCGGGGAGCGCCGCGAGGTGACGGTGATGTTCGTCGACATCCGCGACTTCACCCCGTTCGCGGAGGCGAATCCCGCCGAGGACGTCGTCGCCCGCCTCAACGCCTTATTCGAGATTGTGGTTCCTGCTGTCGTGGACGCGGGTGGGCATGTCAATAAGTTTCTCGGCGACGGTGCGTTGGCGGTGTTCGGTGCCCCCAACGACCTCGCCGATCATGCCGACGCCGCCGTGAGCGCGGCGGTGCTGATTCACCGCCTGGTCTCAGAGCGATTCGGCGGGGAGCTCCGGATCGGCATCGGGATCAACACCGGTGTGGTGATCGCTGGGACGATCGGTGGCGCAGGCAAGCTGGAGTTCACCCTGATTGGCGACACTGTTAACGTCGCGGCCCGCGTGGAGCAGCTCACGAAGACCACCGGCGACACGATCCTTCTAACCGACCAGTGCGTCGACGCCCTGGCTCGCCCGACCGCCCGGACTCATCGACCGCGGTGCCCACGCGCTCAAAGGAAAATCTGCCACCGTGCACGTCTTCGGCCTCGACTCACGGGCCGACGCTATCTCGGGCTGATCCTCGAGCGCGTCAGCAAACTCCCTCCCGGGCTGAGCACACGGTGCTAAGCAAGCACCGTTTTGGTGCGACAGCCGACCGCTCCAGGTTGCGCTGGTCAGGCGAACTGAGGGGTTGCGGGTGACCCGTTGGCAAGCTGTGTGGCCCGACATCGCGGCCATCGCATCGAGGGCTTCTTCATCGCGCCCGTCCAGGCGCGTATCGGTACTCGCGTAGCCGCGCAATCGCCGCCAGCGCCTCACTCAAAACACGCTGTTAGGCATCAGCCCAGCTTGTAGGAATCGCGAGAGAGAAACATGAAGTGGCCGGTGCTGCTGTCGCTGCACGTCACCCCCGATCGCTCCACATCGCAAGTAATCGCGCCGACAGACCGAGTTTGGCCATAGCCGAGGATTGGTGGTGGGGGATCAACGAGCACACCCCCTTGACAACCCAGAGCTGACGGGGTGCCCTCCTCGAGATCGTATTCACGCCCCGCCAAAGGACAATCGGCCAAAGGGGGCTGGGGATAAGTGTGTTTGACCTGGCACGCGACCGCGCCCTTGCCGTAGTTCGCCTGGTCGTTAGGGTCACGCCCCACTGCCATGGCGCACACGACGTCTCCCGACGGGGACCGAAAATCGAATTCGTCGTCTGCGGTTGCGGTACCCGCCAAACCGATGGCTACCCCGACAGCCGCCGCGGCGATCAGCGCGAGCTTCATGGTCGCTGTGGCCTGTTGGCTGCGCGAAATGGCGGTCATGTCGGGTTTCCGTTTCTGAACGTCTCGGGCTGTGACCCGAATGGTTCTGGTTTTGCTCGTGCCGCCCGTTGTGGGCGGTGATGTCAAGAGTCCGGCAGACGCCTTAATGAATTCTTGGCGTTTGCTCCCGGCTGACCGTCGCGGGAGTTTCGCACGGACCTAGAAGCGTTCTTTGCCCAATCGGTGTCATCACCTCGTCAAAACATTCTGGGGTTGGCGTGACAAGCAATTGCCCTCCGGCACAGTCATTCTCGACTCGCCCTCAGGAAAGGCCTATGTCACGACACCCGGCAGCGACGAGGATCCACCGCCGTTCTAGGGCGCGTCAGCCGGCGACGACGACGATCACGCCGGGCGGCTGATCGGAGACTTCCGGAGTCCGCGGCGCGACCGGTGCTTTGAGTAGCTTGCCGATCGCTTCGGCGGTTTCCTGTTCGCCGGCGGCGTTTCCGAAGTAGACCGTGGTGGCAGACACCTTGGGCAACGTCAGGTTGCCGATGTCGGTGACGTTGTAGCCGCCCTGCTTGATCTGGTCGGCGGCTTTGCTGGCGATACCCGCCTGGCTGGAGATGTTGTAGACGCGCACGTCGGCTTTGACCGCGACGCGACTTTGGTCGTCGTTTTCGGGGCAGCTGAGCTGGTCGTCACGCTCGGACCCGAGGAGTCGTCGTCGGTGTTGCTGCCCGATCCCATGGCCTGAAACCCGACCAGCAAAAAGATGACACCGAGAAACAGCAGCACCATCACCATGGCCCGCAAAGGGAGCCCAGTCGAGTCGGGAACGCGATCATTCATTGACGTCACTGTATCCAGGAGTGCGGGAAAACCCACACCGACGCCCAGTGAGCAGGCAAAGTCTTAGGTGAGCTCGAAGCCCAGCCGTCGAGCGGCCCGCGCCTTCTGGCGGCTGGCGCGCAGCCGACGGAGTCGTTTCACCAGCATCGGATCGGCGGCTAATGCCTCGGGTCGGTCGACCAACGCATTGAGCACTCGGTAATAAGCAGTGGCCGACATTCCGAACAAATCTTTGATCGCTTCTTCTTTGGCCCCGGCGTATTTCCACCATTGGCGCTCGAAGGCCAAAATGTCGTGTTCGCGGCGAGTCAACCCATCGGCGAGTCCAGAGTCGTCTCCCGATCGATTAGCCCGCGCCATAGCGCTGTCCATATCGCTTCCTCGACCCTTTCGGCAAATCTCGAATGCCCGCTGCTCCGGCGATTATTCAACCACGTCGACACCTGTTGACCTGGAAGCCAGACCCGCGAGTCGGCTGACTACGTGAGGTTGCCCGCCGCACGCCTACTCCGCAACCGGAGCCGGCGGACCCGTGCTTGCTCTGATTGCCGCCTTCTCCTCAGTCCGCTTTGCGGACCGCATCGTCGGCGCGCTTAAACTCTGCGGTCATGGCTGTCGTACCAATCCGCATCGTGGGTGATCCCGTCCTGCACACTCCCACCACGCCGGTGCGGGTCGCGGCAGACGGTTCGCTGCCGGCCGACCTGGCCGATCTGATCACGAATCTCTACGACACCATGGACGCCGCTTACGGGGTCGGCCTGGCCGCCAACCAGATCGGCGTGAACCTCCGCGTCTTCGTCTACGACTGCGCCGATGAGCGCGGGCAGACACCACGGCGGCGCGGCGTGGTCGTCAACCCGGTGCTGGAAACCTCCGAAGTTCCCGAGACCATGCCCGACCCCGAGGACGACGACGAAGGTTGCCTGTCGGTGCCCGGCGAATCCTTTCCCACCGGGCGGGCCGACTACGCTAAAGTCACCGGGCTCGACGCCGATGGCACGCCGGTAACCCTCGATGGCACAGGGTTATTCGCGCGCATGTTGCAGCACGAGACCGGACACCTGGACGGCCTGCTGTATCTGGATTGCTTGATCGGACGCCACGCCCGCTCGGCCAAGCGGGCGGTCAAATCGCACGGCTGGGGAGTTCCCGGATTGTCCTGGACTCCGGGTGAAGAGCCGGATCCGTTCGGCCACTGATGGTTTCGTGGCCGGAGCTCGGCACCAGGGTGTCCGTGCGTTACCGCCGGCCCGCGGGGTCGGTGCCACCGCTGACCGATGTCATCGGTCATTTGCTCGAGACCACCCCGCAGGTGCGCGTGCAGACGAAGACGGGCGCTGTCGTGCATTTCGCGCCCGACGACGCGGTCGCGCTGCGCCCGCTGAGCGATACTCCGGTGCGCGCGTCGGAAATTCGCGCACTCGAGCATGCCGACGCAATGGCCTGGCCGGGCGTCGAACAGCACTGGCTGGACGGCTGGCTGCTGCGCGCCGGATACGGTGACACGTACGACGCGAATTCTGCTGTGCCACTGGATAAATTCGCCAACCAGACGGCGATACCGGCGATCGTCGATTGGTATCGAAGCCGCGACTTGGCCCCGCGGTTATCTGTCGCCGACCGCCTGCTGCGACTGCCCGATGAGGGCGAGGGCGCCAACTGGGTACTGGTGCGCGATGTGCACGGCGCCGAACCCGATCGATCTGTTCGGCTGGAAACCGAGCCGAGCTCCGTGCACCTGCGCGACATACCGATCGACGAACTGACGGCGGTCACGAATGGCGAGCTGATCTTCGGTACCCACGCCGGCAACGCCGCCGCGCGGGCCTCGGTCACCGACTCCCCCGACGGCACTCGGTGGGTCGGCCTGTCGACAATTCAGTCGGCAGAACCCGACGCGGCCCACACGCTGTGCGAGGCACTGTTGGCTTGGGGAGCGTCTCGCGGCGCAACCCGGGCTACATCCGGGTCCGCGACGGCGATCGCGCCGCCGCAGTCCTGGCCCGGTCGCTGGGGTTCGTCCTGCACCATCACGCGCGCTACATCACGGTCACGGCGCTCACGTAGGGTCTCAGCCATGCCCGAGCGGCTGCTGCGGATAGCCACCTGGAACGTCAACTCGATCCGCACCCGACTGCCCCGCGTACTCGATTGGCTGGAGCGAGCCGAGGTCGATGTGCTCGCCATGCAGGAAACCAAATGCTCCGACGAGCAGTTCCCGACGATGCCCTTCCTCGAACTCGGCTACGAGGTCGCACACGTCGGGTTCAACCAATGGAACGGTGTGGCGATCGCGTCGCGGGTCGGCCTGGACAACGTCGAAGTCGGTTTCGACGGCCAGCCGACGTGGAGCAGCAAACCAGATGTGGCCGCCGCGGCCGAAGCGCGCGCGCTGGCCGCCACCTGTGCAGGGGTGCGGGTCTGGAGCCTCTACGTGCCCAACGGCCGCACCCTGGACGATCCGCATTACACGTACAAGCTGAATTGGCTTGCCGCCCTGCGTAATACCGCGGAAGGGTGGCTACGCGACGACCCGTCGGCACCGATTGCGCTGGTCGGCGACTGGAACATCGCTCCGACCGATGACGACGTCTGGGATGTGGACTTCTTCAAGGGCGCCACCCATGTCTCGGAACCGGAGCGTAAAGCGTTCGACGCGATGGTCGATGCTCAATTCACCGATGTGGTAAGGCCTTTCACGCCCGGTCCGGGCGTCTACACCTACTGGGACTACACCCAGCTGCGATTCCCGAAGAAACAAGGCATGCGTATCGACTTCATCCTGGGCTCACCTGCGTTCGCCAACCGGGTCGCCGATGCGCAGATCGTTCGCGAGGAACGTAAAGGCAAAGGTCCCAGCGACCATGCACCGGTGTTGGTGGATCTTCACAGCATTTGACGGATAAGAATGCGATTTGTGGGTATTCATCCGCTGTTCATTTACCAATCAAGGTCATAGGATTGCGGGCATCGGATCAAGGGTCCAATACCTAGTGTCAGGGAGTCATCATGGGTGTCGTTGACGGCGCCGTACGCAACGCAAGTCGGGCGGTCAGCCGCGCCGCCTCCGCAACCACCGCCGCCGCGGGCGCAGTGGGGGGCGCCGCGGTCAACGGCGTCGTCGGCGCCGTGACCGGAGCGGCGGCCGGTGTGCAGAAGGGCATCGACAGCGGCAGCCACTCCACCCCGGCGGCCGCACTCACGCTCGGCGCACTCGGTGTCGCCGGTCTCGTCGAATGGCCGATCTTGCTGGCGGTCGGCGGGGGGGCCTTGCTGCTGCGACGGTTGACCAACTCGCGCAACGACGGTCCGGTCGCATCGGTGACCTCCGTCAAGGCGG
>CAVWLG010000032.1:0-141922 GCA_963755805.1 uncultured Actinomycetota bacterium | reverse complement strand
CTGAGCAGACCGGTCAGCAGCTGCACGGCCTCTGGCGATCCGTCGACATCGATCAGCTTGCTGCGCAGACCGGGCTCCTCGTTGAGGATGGTGCGCCCGAGTCCCCACAGCGCCGCCTGCACCGCGTCGACCGGCTCACCGGACTCGGTCGCCACCGCTCGTTCGGTGACGATCCACAGTCCACCGGGCAGTTTCACCGAATTGTCGGCCTGCGCGGTGTGCACCGCGCTGAGCAGATTCTCGACCTCGGCCTCCAGTCGGCTGATCTGCTCCGCTGTCGACTCTTCCGGCTTGGGCCCGGAGCTGCGCCAGACGATGCCGGCGTACGGCATGCCCTTCTCGTGCGCTTGGGCCAGCACCTGACCCAACAGCTCGGTGTCGGAAGCCCGGTCGAACGGGATGCAGCCCGGCAGCGCAGCCGCCAGTTCGCTGAACCCGGCGACCAGCCATGTGCCACTGGGCGTTCCGGCCTCCTCGCTCGGCGCAAACGGCACCTCGTGCCAGCCGAGGGTGTACAGCAGCCGGGTGGCGTCGCCGACGAGCCCACGCAGCAACGCCTCTCGCGGCGCCCGCTT
This sequence comes from uncultured Actinomycetota bacterium, assembly GCA_963755805.1. Taxonomy (GTDB): domain Bacteria; phylum Actinomycetota; class Actinomycetes; order Mycobacteriales; family Mycobacteriaceae; genus Mycobacterium. The sequence continues at coordinate 141,347 of CAVWLG010000032.1, read as the reverse complement.
GACGGTGAACCCTTTGATCCCACCCAAAAGCCGGCCGTCTCGATCGATGTAGTCGAGATCGAAGACCTGAGTCTCGCTGTCGAGTTCATTGGTGTGCCATTTCGCGCGGCAGTAGAACCGGCGAGGCATCTTCTCCCGCAGCGTCACTCGTTCGTAGCGCAGCGGCAGGAACAAGCCGTTGACGCCCTGTTCGGCTGCGCGCAACGCCGGGAACGCGGGGAAGGCGACGCCGGTGCACAGGTCCATCAGGACCGGGTGCATCGGCTCGGTGCCGAGATTCTCGGACAGTTCTTCGCCGACGGAGATGTCGCCGATCGCCTCGCCCTCACCGAGCCACAGCGACTTCAGCGACCCAGACCAGTTCGGCCCCCACGACAATTCCATGTCGTCGAAGGTCTCGAACAGCTCTTGCGGACGCATGCGCTCCATCCGCTCGATCGCCGTGTCAATCGGCTCCACGGGGTCGGCTGCCGGCTCATCTTCTTCGACGCCCGGCACCGCGGTTCCGTCGGCGTTCAACGACCAGTCGGCGTCCTTGACACCGAACGGGCGGCTGTGCACCTGGAATTTCCAGCCGTTGCCGTCGTCGAGCGGATGCAGCGTCAGCTGCACCTCACGAGAAGCCTTCTCCGGCAGAATGATCGGCTCGTAGAAGAAGACCTCTTTGACGTGTGCCGGCGTACCGACGGCGGCCAGAGCCATCGCGGCATACGTGGCGCCGGGCACGACGACGGTGCCGTAGATGACGTGGTCGGACAGCCACGGCTGCGACCTGACCGACAGCCTGCTGGTGTAGACGGAGTCGCCGGAAGCGAGATCCTTTCCGCTGCCGAGGAGTCCGGACATCGCAGGACCGTCGACGGTGATCGCCGAACTCTTCGGCCAGAAACGACGGCGCTGGAACGGATACGTCGGCAGTTCCAGCCGGCTGCCGTGCTGCTGGTGCAGCGCGGCGAACGTGGGCCGGTGTCCGCTGACGTAGGCGTTGGCCAACGCGTCGGCGATCTGGCCGCGGTCACCGACACCCTTACGCAGCGACACGATCGCCCGCGGCGCGGCCAGATGCTCCGGCCACACCTGCACCGCGGCCCCGGTGAGCACCGGCTGCGGGCCGATCTCCATCAGCACCGAGCATCCCAGCGCCGCAACGGTACGAACGCTTTCGGCGAACTGCACCGGCTGGCGGGAATGCCGCCGCCAGTACTGGGCATCCAGCGGGGTTTCCGTCGTCAGGATGGCACCGGTGCGGTTGCAGACCAGCGGCAACGTCGGCACCGCGAACTCGAATTGGCTTGCGAACGACTTCGAACTCACCGAGCACCGGCTCCAGCAGCTCGGAGTGGAACGCGTGGCTGGTCTCCAGCCACGTGCAGCGCACCCCGTCCTCGCTGAACTTGGCGACGACCTGTTCGAGGTCTTCTCCAGGACCCGAAAGCACGGTGTTGGGGCCGTTGTACGCCCCGACCGACACCTTCGGGAATTCGCCGGCAACCTGCTCGACGAGCTTGGGGTCGGCGAATACCGCCACCATCCGGCCGCCCGTGGGCAGGCTGCCGAACAGCCGTCCACGCTCGGCCATCAGCCGTGCACCGTCCTCGAGGCTGAACACCCCGGCGACGCAAGCTGCCGCGTACTGGCCCACGCTGTGCCCGAGGACCACATCGGGCTCGATGCCCCACGACTGCCACAACCGGGCCAGACCCATTTCGATGGCGAACAGCGCCGGCTGCGCAAATGACGTGTGCTTCAGCGTTTCTCCGGCCTTGCCACCGGTCTCGCGGTCGGTGGCGAAGATCACCTCCAGCAGCGGCTGCGGCAAGATCTCGCTGACCGCGTCGGCGCAGCGTTTCACCGTCTCCGCGAAAACCGGTTCAGCGGCGAACAATTCGCGTGCCATACCGGGGTACTGGCTGCCCTGACCGGTGAACAGCCACGCCGTCGTCGGCCGGTCGGTGCACTCGCCACGGACCACACCGGGACGCTGCTGACCCGCGGCCAGGTCGGCCAGACCCGCGCTCGCGCTCTGCCACGGAATCCACCACGAGCGCGGCGCGATGCTCGAAGTGCGAGCGACCCACTCCGGCCGTGCGGCTCACCTCGGCGATGTCGGCGTCCGGGTTGTTGGTCAACCAGGATCCCGTAGCGCTGCGCCAGTTCCACCAGCGCCTCCGGGGAACGCGCCGACAGCGGCAGCACGCTGACCGACTCGTCCTTGCCGCTCGACTCCGGCGTTTCCACAGACGTCGTCGGTCGGCTGCTCGTCGATGATCGCCGGCTGTGCCACCGGAGCTTCCTCGATCAGCACGTGCGCGTTGGTGCCGGTGAATCCGAACGAACTCACACCGGCCCGACGCGGACGGCCATTGGGCTCCCACGGCGTCGACTTGTCGACGACCTTCACCGGCAGTGTGCCCCAAGGGATGTGCGGTGACGGGTTGTCGAAGTGCAGGCTCTGCGGCAGCTCCCGGTTCTGCAGGGACAGCACGACCTTGATCAGACCCGCGGCTCCCGATGCCGATTCGGTGTGACCGATGTTGGTCTTGACCGATCCCATCAGCAGCGGCCGGTTGGCGTCGCGGCCGCCACCGTAAGCGGCACCGGCAGCCTGCACCTCGATCGGGTCGCCGAGCGGAGTGCCCGTCCCGTGCGCCTCGAGGTAGTCGACGTCTCCGCCGACCAGGCCGGCCCGAGCCAGTGCGGTGGAGATAAGCCGTTGCTGCGCACCACCATTGGGCACAGTCAGGCCGCTGGATGCGCCGTCCTGGTTGACGGCGGTGCCCGGGATCACCGCGGCAATCCGGTCGCCATCGCGCTCGGCGTCGCTGAGCCGCTTGAGCACCAGGATCCCGCAGCCTTCACTGCGGACATAGCCGTCGGCTGACGCGTCGAAGGTCTTGCATTGTCCGACCGGCGACAGCATCCGGGCGCGTGAGGCAGCGACGACCGTCACCGGGCTCAGCAGGACGTTGACACCGCCGGCCACCGCGAGATCGCAGTCACCGGAGTGCAATGCCTGGACGGCCTGGTGGACGGCCACCAGCGACGAGCTGCAGGCGGTGTCGACCGCGACGGCCGGTCCTTCGAATCCGAGCGCGAAGGCAACCCGACCGGAGATCGCGTTCAGCGCGTTACCGGTGATGAAATACGGCTCGATCTTGTCGATCGACTCGGCGGACAGCAGATGGGCGTATTCGTTGGCGGCCACGCCCGCGAAGACGCCGGTTCGGCTGCCGCGCAGCGACGCCGGCGATAAGCCGGCCCGCTCCAGGCCTTCCCAGACTGTTTCGAGCATCAGCCGCTGCTGCGGCTCGATCCAGACCGCCTCGCGCGGAGAGATGCCGAAGAACTCGGGATCGAATCCGTCGATCCCGTCCAGGAATCCGCCGAAGCGGGTGTAGGTCTTGCCCGCAACGTCGGGGTCCGGGTCGTAGAACTCGTCGATGTCGAAGCGGTCTTCGGGGACTTCCCGGATCGCGTTGACACCGCCGGACAACAGATCCCAGAACGCTTCCGGGTTGGGGGCGCCGGGGAAGCGGCAGGACACGGCGATGATCGCGATCGCCTCGTCCGAGCGGGTCGTCACCGCTGTCGCCAAGGCGGCCCCGGACTTTGATGCCTGCTCGCTCAGCGCGAGCACGTCGCTGAGCAGGTAGTCCACCGTGTCAGACAGACGCGGGTGGTCCATCGCCAGCGTCGCCGGGATCTCCTTGCCCACGCCTTGCTCGATGCGCCGCCGCAGTTCGACGGCCATCAGCGAATCCATGCCGAGGTCGAAGAATCCGGCGTCTTCCCGGATTTCGGCGGGATCGACCCGGGTCACGTCGGCCACCGCGTCGCGCAGGAAGTCCGACATGAGTTTCCGGCGCTGCTGCACCGGCGCGTTGGTGAGCCGCTCGACCAGTTCGGTCTTCCCGGACGCCGTGGTCACCGGCACCGCGCTGGGCACCTCGCGCTCCAACTCGGCCAGGAATGCCCGTCGGCCCGCTTGCTGATACAGCGGAAGGAATTTCGCCCAGTCGATCCGGGCCACCACACCTTGTGCTGCGCCCTGCTCGGCAGAGACGGCGATCAACTCGGCCAGACCCGCCAGCGCATCGGCCGGTGACAACGTCTTGATGCCGCGCTTGCTCAGCTTGGCGCGAGACTCCTCATCGGCCATCCCCGCCGACCACGGACCGAAGTTCGCGCTGACACCGGCGATGCCCTGCTCGCGCAGACGCCAGGTCAGCCCGTCCAGGAAGGCGTTCGCCGCGCCGTAGGCGGTCTGACCGTATCCGCCCCACACCGAGGCGATCGAGGAGGTGGTGAGGAAGAAGTCCAGCTTCAGGTCCGCGGCTGCCTCGCTCAAATGCCAAGCACCCCAGACCTTTCCGGCAAAGACCCGATCGACTTCGGCGTCGTCGAGGTCGCTCAGCGGTGTGGTGCTGATTTCACCTGCGGCATGCACGATGCCGGCCAGCGGCGGTAGCTCGGATTTGACGCGTGGCCAGCAGTCGCGAGACGTCGTCCGCGTCGGCGACATCGGCGGTGACGACCCGGATGTCGCTGCCGTGCTGTTCGCTCAAGGCGTCGATGCGCTGCTGCGCGGCCTCGCTCGGGTCGCGTCGACTGGTCAGCACCAGGTGCTTGGCACCGTTGGCGGCCAGGTATCCGGCGATTTCCAATCCGATCGAGCCCAGTCCGCCGGTCACCAAATATGTTGCGTCATCGCGTAATGCGAGCGGTTTGGTGCTCGCCTGCCCGGCCCGCCGAACCAGCCGTGGCACGTAGACGGCTTGATCACGCACGGCGAACTGGTCCTCGCGGCGCGGCTCGGCGGCGACCTGGTTGATCAACTGCGACCATTCGTCGGCGGTGCCTTCGGCCAGATCGGCCAGGCCACCCCACAATTGCGGCAGCTCCAGCGAGGCGGCACGACCGAATCCCCACAGCGCAGTCTGCTCGGGCGACACGGTGTCGGTGTCGGTAACTCGTTGCGCACCACGGGTTATCACCCAGATCGGCGCACGCAGTTCAGCGGCGGCCGCGGCGCGGAAGAGCCGCCGGGTTCCGCCCAGCACCTGCTGTTGCACCCGCAGCAGCGACCGCTGTCGACGGCACGGTGTCGCCTTCAAGTGCCGCGACGTGCACGATGCGCAGCGCCGGCGACTCTTCGGCCGCGGCCCGCAGTGCGGCCGTCAGCTCCTGCTCGTCGGTGTCCGACGCCGGCAACCCGAGAATCCGGTGCTGCTGGCCCGCGCGCCGCCAACGCCTCGATCAACGGCTGGACCGCGTCGCCGTTCTCGCCGATCAGCAGCCAGGTGGCCGGCTCACCGAGGTCGGCGGGAGCCGCCGCGTTGATCTTGTCCCAACGGAACTCGTAACGCGCGTCGGAGATCGACTTGGTCTTGCGCTGCGCGTTGTGTTGCGCCGCAACCTTTGTCAGCACATTCAGGGTCTGCGGGTCGTCGCCCGGCGCCGCCGAGCAGCGCGGCCAGTTCTTCGAACTTGCCGTCTTCGAGAAGCCGAACGGTGTCGCTGGTCGCCGTGACGTGGGATTGCTGCGTGGGCAACTCGCGATTTTCCCGGAACCAGTACTGGCGGTGCTGAAACGGATAGGTGGGCAGGTCGAGCTTGCGCGCGGGTCCTTGCTGGACAGCGCCGAAGTCGGGCAGATGCCCCAATGCGTACGCGTCGGCCAGGGCCTCGGTGATCTGGCGGTGGTCGGCGGTGTTCTTACGCAGTGACGCGATGGCCCGCGGCGTGGTGGCCGGGTCCGGCCATGCCCGCAGCGCCGCGGCGGTGAGAACCGGTTGCGGGCCGATTTCGAGCAGCACCTTGCAACCCAGTTCGGACAGCGTCTGCACGCTCTTGGCGAATTCGACCGGCTGGCGGGCGTGGCGACGCCAGTAGTTACCGTCCAGCTTCTGGCTTCGGCCGATCACGGCACCGGTCCGGTTGTCGACCAGAATCCGTTGCGGCGAAGCGTATTTGAAGCCGTCCGCATACTTCTCGAACTCGTCGAGGATCGGGTCCAGCAGCGCAGAGTGGAACGCGTGGCTGGTTTCCAACCAGTCGCACCGCACGCCGTCGGCCGTCAGCTTGGCCACTGCCTTGTCCAAATCACCTGCGGGCCCGGACAATACGGTGTTCGCCCCGTTGTAGGCGGCGACGGACAGGCTCGGGAACTGGTCGGTCAGACTCTCCACGCGCTCGGCGGCGGCGAACACCGCGACCATCCGGCCACCCGCGGGCAGGCTGCCGAAGAGGCGGCCGCGCTCGGCCATCAGCTTCGCGCCGTCCTCCAGGCTGAACACGCCGGCAACGCAGGCCGCCGAATACTGACCCACGCTGTGACCCAGCACCACGGCGGGCTCGAAGCCCCACGACTGCCACAGCCGCGCCAGACCCAGCTCCACCGCGAACAACGCGGGCTGGGCGTAGGCGGTCTGCCGCAGCGCCTCTTCAGCTTCCGGGCCGTCGACGTCGAAAATCACATCGAGCAAGGGCTTTTCGAGCACATCGGCGATCGCAGCGGCGCACCGGTCCACAGTCTCGGCGAACACCGGCTCGGTGTCGTACAGCTCGCGCGCCATGCCGGGGTACTGGCTGCCCTGACCGGTGAACAACCATGCCGTCTTCGGCGTGGCGTCGGAAACCCCGCGCACCAGCCCGGGCGCCGGGCGATCGTCGGCGAGTGCACCGAGCAGTTCGCTGGCAGATTCCTTGGAGTTGACCACCAATGCGGCCCGGTGCTCGAAATGCGCCCGGCTCACCCCGGTGGTCAGGCACACGTCGGCCAGCGTGGCCTCCGGGTGTGCACTCAGCCAATCGCGGTACTGCTCGGCGACCTGAACCAGTGCTTCGGGTGTGCGCGCCGAGACCGGCAGGATGCCAAACCGCTTGTCCGACGACGGATCGGCCGGCGCCGTCGGCCTGGGCCGCTTTGGCGGGCGCCTCTTGCAGGATGACGTGCGCGTTGGTACCGGCGAACCCGAACGAGCTGACGCCGGCGATACGCGGCTCACCGTTGCGCTCCCACGGCGTGGCCTCCTTGACCACCTGCAGCGCAAGCCGGTCCCACGGAATGTGCGGCGACGGATTCTCGAAGTGCAAATGCGCCGGCAGCAACTCGTTCTCGAGCGACAGGATGACCTTGATCACGCCCGCGATGCCCGCGGCGGCCTCCAGGTGTCCGATGTTCGTCTTCGCCGAGCCGATCAGCAGTGGGTCGCCGTCCTTGCGCCCCTCGCCGAGGACCGCACCGGCGGCCTGCGCCTCGATCGGGTCACCCAGCGACGTCCCGGTGCCGTGTGCCTCCAGGTAGTCGACGTCGGCGGGAACCAGGCCGGAACGCTTCAGCGCGTCGGCGATAACCCGTTGTTGTGCAACACCATTCGGCACGGTCAGGCCACCCGACGCGCCGTCCTGGTTGATCGCGCTGCCGCGGATGACGGCCCGGATGTGGTCGCCGTCGGAGATCGCGTCTTCGAGTCGCTTGATGACGATGACGCCGCAACCCTCGCCGCGCACGTAACCGTCTGCGGCCGCGTCGAACGTCTTGCATCGACCATCGGGCGCGAGCATGTGCGCGCTGGAGAAGGTGATCATCGTCGCCGGCGTGAGCAGCACGTTCGCGCCACCGGCCAGTGCCAGGTCGCACTCCCCCAGACGCAGCGCCTGGCAGGCCTGATGGATGGCCACCAACGACGAACTGCACGCCGTGTCGACGGCGACCGCCGGGCCCTGCAACCCCAACCGGAAGCTGATCCGGCCCGCGGCTGCGGCGTTCGACGTCCCGATCGCCATGTAGGCCTCGATCTCGGGGAACGTCAGCTCACCGGAGGCCATACCCAGGTAGTCGTGGGTGGCCAGACCGACGAACACACCGGTATTCGTATTCGCCAAAGCCGTTGGCGCAGTGCCGGAATGCTCAACCGCCCGCCACGCGGTCTCCAGCAGGAGCCGGTGCTGTGGGTCCAGCATCCTGACCTCGCGCGTCGACATGCCGAAGAACGGCGCGTCGAAACCGGTCACGTCATCGACGAAACCCGCCCGACGTGTCGCGACCTTGCCCGGTGTGTCCGGGTCGGGGTCGAAGAACTCGTCGACATCCCACCGGTCGGCCGGCACTTCGGAGATCGCGTCCCGGCCTTCTCGCAGCACATCCCAGAACTCGTCGGCGTTCGCGGCTCCGGGAAAACGCGCCGCGTAACCGACGATCGCAAAACTGGGTGTTGACTGCTGTTGGCCTTCGACGGATGCCATGCGTTGTCCTCTCGGCTTGGGGACTGTGGAAGATTCGGTCGCCGCGTACGGCCCGGATGCGCAACAGAATTGCTGGCGCGCCCGAGGATTGCAAGTGCCGCTCCGGCGGCGATGCCGGACTTCGCGAACCGTACCCCAGGGTATGGCTAAGGTCACCCTCTGCCACGCCGGGTGGTTCCATGTCAATAGGCGTACAAGTTGACATTATTAACGCTGTCAGGGTGCCCGTACAGGCCGCTGACGCCGGGCGACAGTGACAGCCGAGGGGGCTATCTTGGTCTCGCCGCAAGCAGCAGCGGCCGGCCCGGAGCCGTTCAACCGAGGAGGACACAGATTTGCGCATCGGGCAGATTACGGTCGGCTCACTTAATGAGTGGACGCTGACCCCGGGCACCGTCACCTCGTGGCACCCGACCGCCGTGGCTGCGGAAAAAGCGCGCCAGGCGCCGGTGAGCTCGGTACCGGTCAGCTACATGCAGAGCCAGCATCTACGTAACTATTACGAGCGGGACGCGGCCGGACTGAACTTTTCCCGGCAGATCATCGCCAGCTGCGACGCGAAGGGCGAGTGCGACATCGCCGCCATGGATGCCGCGCTGAACGCCTACCTACGTCGACACGACACCTTCCGCAGCTGGTTCGAACGCACCGACGACGGCGGATTCATCAGGCACACGATCACCGATCCGGCTGAGATCGAATTCGAGCCGGTCAACCAGGGCCACATGACCGTCGACGAGATTCACGAGCACACCATCGCGATACCCAGCCCATTGGAGTGGGGCTGCTTCACCTTCGGGGTTGTGCAACGCGAGGGTCAGTTCACCTTCTTTGTCGCGATGGACCACGTACACGGCGACGCGACGCTGATCGGCACCACGATGATCGAAGCCAACGGCATGTATGCCGCGTTGAGCAGCGGCGGCGAGGCGCTGGAGCTCCCCGACGCCGGCAGCTTCGACGACTTCTGCGTTCGCGAGCGCGAGTCCACCGCGGCGTTGACTGTGGATTCCCCGGGCGTACAAGCATGGATCGACTTCGCCGAGAACAACGACGGCGGCTTCCCCGAGTTCCCCCTTCCGCTCGGGGACCCGGAAAAGACGCTCAGCAGCGAAATGTCCTCCGAACTGCTGATGGACCCGGCGCAAGCAGAGCGGTTCGATGCGGCGTGTGGGACGGCCGGCGCGCGCTTCGTTGGTGGCATCTATGCGTGCCTGGCCTTGGTCGAGCACGAATTCACCGGCGCTCTCGACCTACTACGGGCTCACGCCGCGGGATTCCCGCACCGGCGCGGACAACTTCATGACCCAGGGCTGGTTCACCGGCCTGATCCCGATCACCGTGCCGATTGCCGCGACCTCGTTCAACGAGGCGGCATACGCCGCCCAGACGTCATTCGACTCCGGTCTGGACATGGCGCGGGTGCCGTATTACCGAGTGCTGGAGTTGGCGCCCTGGCTGAAATGGCCACAACCGAACTTTCCGGTGTCGAACTTCCTGCATGGCGGGGCCGCTCCGCTCAACGCTATCCTCGCGGCAGGCGACCTGGGCCTGGCGGACAACATCGGGATCTACCCCGATGGGCGATTCTCCTACCAGCTGACTATCTATATCTTCCGGTACAAAGAGGGCACGGTGATGGCGATCATGCATCCCGACAACCCCATCGCCCAGAAGTCGGCTACCCGCTACATGGAGGCAATGCGGTCCGTGTGCGTGCGGGTCGCGGACAGCGGACACTGGGGACGCGTCGCCTGACGTGGGCCGGTTCGATGCCTGAGGCCAGTCAGAAGTGCGCAATTGCCGGGTGGGCACGGCCGACATTGCGCGAGTCAACATCGTCGGCGAGCGTCGCCGACGGGCGCGGACGGCCGCGCCAACTGGGGGGAAGCTACATGCGACGGCTAGCTGATTTCGTGGTGCGATGGCCCTGGGTGGTGATCGGGGTATGGGTCGCGATCGCGGTGGCGCTGCCCCTGTCGTTCCCGTCGCTCAATGAGATGTCCGAAAAGCATCCGCTCTCGATCCTGCCGAGCGACGCGCCATCGAACGTCACCGCACGCAAGATGACCGAGGCTTTCCACGAATCGGGCTCCGAAGACCTCCTCCTGGTCGTCCTGACCGACGACAAGGGACTCAGCCCCGCCGACGAGGCCACCTATCGCGCCCTGGCCGACACCTTGCGCAAAGACACCAGCAATGTCGTGATGCTGCAGGACTTCATCACCACGCCTCCGCTGAAGTCGATCGTGACCAGCAAAGACAACAAGGCCTGGGTCCTGCCGGTCGGCGTGGCGGGCGAGTTGGGCACGCCACGGTCGTATGAGGCGTTCAAGCAGATCACCGACGTCGTCAAACACACCGTCGCGGGAAGCTCGCTGACGGCGAACGTCACCGGCCCCGCGGGAACCGTCGCAGACCTCACCGTCGCCGGCCAGCAGGATCGAATGCCGATCGAGCTGGCCATCGGCGTGCTCGTGCTGATCGTTCTGCTGATCGTCTATCGCAGCGCGATCACCATGCTGTTGCCGCTGATCTCGATCGGGTTGTCACTGGTCATTGCGCAGGCGGTGGTGGCCGCCTACTCCTTCCTGACCGGCTCCGGCGTCTCCAACCAGTCCATCGTCTTTCTGAGCGCGATCATGGCCGGCGCTGGAACGGACTACGCCGTCTTCCTGATCAGCCGCTATCACGACTATCTGCGCTTGGGCGAGAACCACGAGACGGCGCTCAAGAAGGCGTTGTTCTCGATCGGCAAGGTGATCGCCGCGTCTGCCAGCACCGTCGGCATCACCTTCCTGGTCATCAGCTTCGCCCGAATGGGCATCTTCCAGACGGTCGGTATCGCTTCGGCGATCGGTATCGGCGTGGCATTCCTGGCCGCGATGACCTTGTTGCCCGCCATCATCGCGCTCGCCGGCCGACGCGGGTGGGTCAAGCCGCGACGTGAGCTGACCGCGCGCTTCTGGCGGCGCTCGGGTATCCGCATCGTGCGCCGGCCGCGTCTGCACCTGGTCGCCAGCCTGCTGGTGCTGGCCGCCCTGGCCAGCTGCGCCGGGCTGGTGCGCTACAACTACGACGACCGCAAAGCCCTGAGCGCTTCTACCCCGAGCTCGCTCGGGTATACCGCACTGGATCACCACTTCCCGGTGAACCAGTCGATTCCGGAGTACCTGTTCATCCAGTCGCCGCGCGACCTGCGTAATCCACAGGCCCTCGCGGACTTGGAGCAGATGGCGGACCGGGTGAGCCAACTGCCCAATATCGCGGCAATCAGCGGCATCACCCGTCCCACCGGGAACGTGCCGGAGCAGTTCCGGGCCACCTACCAGGCCGGCGCCATCGGCACTTTCCTGGCCGGCGGATCCACCCTGATCAACGACCACACCAACGACCTCAACCAGCTGTCGGAGGGGTCAGTGTCACTGGCCGACAAACTCGACGAGGTGCGCGGCCAAGTCGCCGAGCTGGCGTCCAGTGTCCAGGAGCTGGAGAGCACCTTTACCTCGACGAAAGACCAGTACAGCGGCGAGACGCTGGTCCACGAGGTCGACCTCGCGGCGCAGCTCATCGACCACGTGAACGTGATCGGCAACGACATGGGCTGGAACTACACCGGGGCCAAGAACCTGTTCGAGTGGATCCTCCCGGTGGTGAAGGCGCTGGAGGGCAACCCCACCTGCGATCTCGACGAGTCCTGCAGCAACACGCGTGGGGCGTTCGAGCAGCTGCTCGGCGGCCGCGACCAAGGAGAGCTCGACGCGATCAACGACCTGGCCCACCAGATGCAGGACTACCCGGACAAAAAGCAGCTCAAGGCATCGACCGACAAGATGCGGGCGTCGATCAAGAAGCTGACCGGCGTGCTGCAGTCGCTGGGAATGGACCAGCCCGGCGGCCTGACGGGCAATCTGGATCAGCTGCAGGGTGGGGCCAACCAGTTCGCCGGTGGCAGCCGCCAGATCGCCGAGGCGGTCAACCTCCTCGTCGACCAGGTCAAGCAGCTGGGCGCCGGGCTCAGCGAGTCGGCGACGTTCCTGCTGTCGCTGAAGAAAGACGCGGCGCAACCGTCGATGGGCGGATTCAACATCCCGGCGCAACTGCTTCACCTGCAGGAGTTCCAGGACGCCGCCAAGGTGTTCATCTCCGCCGACGGCCATTCGGTGCGGTACTTGGTGCAAACCAAGCTCAACCCGTTCAGCACCGAGGCCATGGATCAGGTGAATTCGATACTGGCGACCGCGAAGGGCGCGCAACCGAACACCGCGCTGTCGGACGCCAAGATCTCGATGGCGGGCTACACCGTCGGCCTCAAGGACACCCGCGACTACTACCAGCACGACATCCGGTTCATCATCGCGACGACCCTGCTGGTCGTGCTGCTGACGCTGATCGTGCTGCTGCGCGCGATTGTCGCGCCGCTGTATCTGGTCGCGTCCGTCGTCGTTTCGTACTTGTCCGCGGTGGGCATCGGTGCGGTGTTCTTCCAATTCATCCTCGGCCAGCAACTGCACTGGAGCGTGCCCCCATTGGCATTCGTGGTGCTGGTCGCGGTGGGAGCCGACTACAACATGTTGCTTGTCTCGCGAATGCGCGATGAGTCCCCGCACAGCGCGCGTTACGGCATCATCCGCACGCTGAGTTCGACCGGCGGCGTGATCACCGCGGCGGGCCTGATCTTCGCCGCCTCGATGGCCGGCCTGCTGTTCTCCAGCATCGGCACAGTGGTCCAGGGCGGTGTCGTGATCGGAGTCGGCATTCTGCTCGACACGTTCTTGGTCCGCACCATCACGGTTCCCGCCATCGCGGCGTTGATGGGTCAGGCCAACTGGTGGCCGTCGCGGCCGGGCCAACGGAGGCCGGCAACCGGCCTTACCCAGGCACAAACGAGTTAGCGCGCACCCGTTATGTATGTGAAACTACGACACGAACCCACGTGGTCAGGGGTAGGGATGAAGAAACTTCTCGCAGGAGTATCAGCGCTGGTAACGGTCGGCGCCACAGGATGTTTCGGCGTCGGAACCGCTGCGGCCGACGGCCCGGAGATCAGCGGACCGCCGTCACCTGGAGCGCCCGGCGACCAGACCGCCTACGCCCTCGGGGGCGCGCACGTGCTGGGTGTCCCGTACGACAACTACATCCGCATGGAGGGCGCGGAGTGGTTCCCCGGCCAACAGCGGCAAATCGTCCGCTACCCCGCCGGCCAGGTCCAGGGCCACGTGCTCGCGCGACTGTTTCCGGGCCTCCGTGGCGAAATCAACGACATCGACAAGCAGTTCCCGGGCGTTGGCCTGGACGGCGACAGCGTCGGCCAATCGGTCGACGTCGGTGTCGACAACCTCGACGGAGCAATCCGCACCACCGGTCGGCCCGGTACGGCCATCGGCCTGTCCGAGGGCGGATTCGTCGTCGACGGTGAGCAGTCACGGCTGGCTTCGGCACCGGACGCTCCCCCGCCGAACGCGCTGAACTTCGCCACCTTCGGCGACCCCATCGGCAGGCACGCCTTCGGGCAGAGCTTCCTCCGGGCGACTTTCCCGGTCGGCAGCGTCGTCCCGGCGCTCGACTACACCATGCCTCCGGAGTACGTGAGCCAATACGACACCAACCGGTTCGTGGCCGCCTACGACTCGATCGCGGACTTCCCGGACCGCCCGGACAACATGTTCGCTTTCGCCAACACCCTGCTGGGCCTGGCCACTGGTCACACCGCGGTGGCATTCACCAACGCGAGCATGGTGCCGCCGGGAAACATCCGGACGACCATCAACTCCCGAGGCGCCAAAGACACCACGATCATGGTCCCGCAGCAGCACCTTCCGCTGGTCCTGCCGTTGAAATACATCGGGATCCCGGAAGACACGCTCAACAAGCTCGACGCCATCCTGATTCCGCGGGTGAATGCGGGCTACATTAGAAACGACGATCCGGCGACGGCGCCGGTTCAGGTAGATCCGGTGCACGGTTTCGACCCGGCAGTGGTCACCGCTCCGACCAACCAAGCCACGTTCGGCGGCGGTGCCGATCCGTTGTCTCAGGCGATTAGCGGTGCCTTGTCGGTGCTGTCGCACGGCGCAAGCGAATCGGGAAGCTGACCGCTGAGTCCGAGCCCTTAAAATCGACTAGTAGTACGGACGAGATATGTCTCAATCGACGATCCTTTCTATGCTCCACGGGCGAGCCAGCCTGCGGCCCAACGACGTCGCTTTCACGTTCACCGACTACGAAAAAGACTATGCGGGCGTTCCCGAGAGTCTGACCTGGTCGCAGCTGTCGCAGCAGACGATGAATGTGGCGCGAGAAATCCGCGCGCACGGTTCGGTCGGAGATCGGGCAGTCATCCTGGCCCCGCAGGGCCTCGACTACATCCGGGCATTCCTGGGAGCCATGCAGGCGGGTTTCATCGCGGTTCCACTTCCACTGCCCCACCGCGGCTCGAGTTACGACCGGGTCGGCGCAGTCTTCGCCGACACCGCCCCCTCGGTTGTTCTCACGACGTCCTCGACGGCAGAAGACGTCGGCGACTATGTCGACCAGTCGCGGATGGACACCGCACCGAAGATCGTCGCGATCGACTCGTTGAACCTGGATGCCCAAGGCGGCCCGAGTCTTCCGCAAATCGACGTGCCGAACATCGCGTATCTGCAGTACAGCTCCGGCTCGACGCGGCTGCCCACCGGCGTGATGATGTCGCACCGCAACGTCACGGTGAACTTCGAGCAGCTCATGGCCAGCTTTTTCGCGAGCGCCAAAGCCCCTCCCGGCGCCACGCTTGTGTCGTGGTTGCCCTTCTACCACGACATGGGGTTGGTGCTGGGCGTCTGCGCACCGATCCTGGGCGGCTATCACGCACAGCTGACCAGCCCGGTCGCATTCTTGGAAAGGCCGGCGCGGTGGGTGCGAGCGCTGGCCGAGAACCCTCATGCCTGGTCCTCGGCGCCCAACTTTGCTTTCGACTTGGCCGCCCGCAAAACGACCGATGCCGATCTGGCCGGGCTCGACCTCGGCGGCGTGCTGGGCATCATCAGCGGCGCCGAGCGTGTCGAGCCGACGACCCTGCACCGCTTCGTCGATCGCTTCTCGCACTTCAATTTCAAAGACCACATGATGCGTCCGTCCTACGGCTTGGCCGAGGCAACCGTCTTCGTGGCGACGGGCACCTGGAGTGAATCCGAGCCCGCGGTGCACTTCGATGTCGGCGAGCTCGGCGTCGGCCGCGTCGAACGATGCGCGCCCGGAGATGGGTCCGAACTGGTCAGCTACCAGATCCCGCGGTCGCCCATTCTGCGGATCGTCGACACCGAGACGAACCGTGAATGCCCGCCGGACCTGGTCGGCGAGATCTGGGTGCACGGCGAGAACGTCGCCGAGGGCTACTGGCACAAACCGCCGGAAGAGCAGGCCTGCTTCGGCGCAACGCTCACCGACCCGTCGCCCGGCACCCCGGACGGCCCGTGGTTGCGCACCGGCGACCTGGGCTTCATCTACGAGGGCAAGGTGTTCATCGTCGGCCGCATCAAAGATCTGCTGATCATCCGTGGGCGCAACCATTACCCGGAGGACATCGAGGCGACGGTCCAGCAGATCGCCCATGGGCGAGTCGCGGCGATATCGGTTCCGGTGGACAGCACCGAACAGCTAGTCACCGTCATCGAGGTGAAGAAGAAGCGCGGCGAGGCCAACGAGGATCTGCGGCACCGGCTCAGCGACGTCAGAAGCCACGTCACGTCGGCGATCTCCAATGCGCACGGGTTGAACGTCGGGGACGTCGTCATGGTCCCGGCCGGCTCAATTCCCATCACCACGAGCGGCAAGATCCGCCGCGCGGCCTGCGTCGAGCAGTACCGCCACGACCAATTCGCCCGCTTGGACGCCTAGCCCCTTCGAGGGTCGCACCACCACAATCAAACTCATGCTGGCGACTGTCCTGATAATGGCTCTTGCCGTCAGCATCGAACCATTTCGAATCGGCATGACCGTGCTCATGCTGAATAGGCCGAGACCCGCGCTGCAGCTATTCGCGTTTTTGTGCGGTGGTTTCGCCATGGGAACGACGGTGGGCCTGATTGTCCTGTTTGTGTTCCGGCGCATCCTGCTCGGAACGTCCTTCGTCACCGTCCCCCGGGTTCAACTCCTGATCGGGCTGCTGGTGTTGGTCATCGCCGCGGTCATCGCCATCGACCTCTTCGGCAGGCTGGGCCCGCGGCCGGCGAAATTGGCGAGGCCGGCGACCGAGCTGCTGAAGGGTGATTCGCTCTCGGTCGCCGGGGTCGCCGGGCTCACCATCGCCCTGCCGTCGGTCGACTACCTGGCCGCGCTCGCCGTCATCCTGGCCTCTGGGGCCGCCGCGCTGACCCAGGTGGCCGTGCTGATCGCGTTCAACGTGGTGGCCTTCGCTCTCGTCGAGATTCCGCTGCTGGCCTATCTCTTGGCGCCCGAAGCCGACCGCCAAGGCAGTGACAGCGCTGCACGAATGGATCCGATCGCGGCGGCGGCGGGATGTCGCGATCGCGCTGGCCGTGATCGGCTGTGCGTTCATCGCCGCTGGCGCTATCCGGACTCTGAACTGCACTCAAGCGCGAAAGCTGCTCGGCCTCAGGACATCTCAGCTTTCGTTGACTTCGAACTTGTCCGCGATCTCCTGCCAGGCGCGAGCGTTCTTCCGCGCAATCTCGGCGAAGGTGCCCGAACAGTGCGTCGGAACCAAGTCGGCGAACTCGTTGCAAGCACTGATCGCGACCACGACCGTGGACAGCAGGCGCAGCAGCGCCCGTCCTCGCTCGGACGAGCGGACCGATGGATCGTTCCTCAGCCGCTGGAGCAGATCACGACCACGACCCTCCGGGATCACCCGCGTCCCCGTCGATGGTCCATCGGAGCCGTTCGTGGCGACGACGGTCGGCACGACGGATTCAGCCGCCTTCTTGGCGAGGTTGTCCGGCAGCGGGTTCTCACCCTTGTCGACGCGCTGGCGCACGTCGCGCGCGGTCGTGACCGAGACGCCGGCTTTGCGCGCGATCTCGCGCAACGATGCACGCGGGTTCATCGACAGAAATTCGGCGGCGCGGCGCCGGCCGATGGCCGGACTGACCGGTCGCACCTTTCCGTCACGCCCAAGGCGGGGGTTCAACTGGGAAATTTCCTCGGTTGTACACCCGCGCAATTTTCCGACCGTTTTGTTCGATACGCCGGCGATCAACCCAATAGACCGATCCGACCAGTGCGGGTAGGATCCCAGGACTCTTTGGGCCGCGTCCTTCCGCTCGGCAAGCGTCAGCGGTAGACCGTGCGTGACATTCAAATGCACGGCGAGCGCGAAAGCCTCCGCGTCATTTCCCTCGAAAAGCCGGGCCGCGATCGTGCTGTGGCCGCGTAGTTCGGTTGCGCGAAGTCGATGCACACCGTCGATCACCCGCATCGAGGCTCGATGAATCACGATCGGCGGCAACGGCAATGGTGATTGGGCCAATACCTGGACGTGATTCTCGTTGGCTTTGTTCTTCCGAGGTGTGTACGAGTTGCGAATCGCGGCCACCGGGATGTGCTCGACCGGTAGCAGGCTCCCCCGCCGCACCCACTCCTCGACCGCACACGCGGACAACGGGTCCAGTTGGCCGTAGCCAGGCAACGACACCGGAGTCATCTCTGCCTCGCCGATGACCCGTGCGCTGCTTTCATGTAATTGCGACATCGTTGGGACGCCCTGGAGCTAACTTCTCGGACGTCTTTCACTACAAGTTTGCTGTGTGCCCATGCGATCAGACCCCTTTCGGCGGCTCAAACAACTTACGCGGGCGTAGGTTACTTTAGAGTAAGGTCAGCAAAGGTGGCTTGTCAACTTGCTGAGCCAAATTCAGTGAACAATCGCTCACTGTCGGCCGCGGCGCCATGGCCACGCGCCCATCGGTTGCGGCAGTAGGCGATTTGGGCCGAATTCAACGCTTGTTTAATGCAAAAAACCACGTCCGAGCGACATTGACAGGTGTCGAATACTGGTTGCTCTCACCGGGTCGGCATCGCCCAGCCGGCCCGCGCCGTGCGTTCGGTCGGCGGGCGCCGACGGTAGACGGCCGGGAAATTATCAGGCGCGGCAAAATTAACTCTGTGTAAGAGATGCCCGGCTCCGGCCCGCGTCGGCGGGTTGAACATAATGAGTTCAATCACACCGGCATAGGAGCCCCAGATGAGCGCGACAACAGCAGGCCATCCGTTTCGCGTGATCCAGTGGACCACCGGCAATATCGGGCGGCGGTCGCTGCACGCCATCATCGGCAGGCCGGACATGGAATTGGTCGGTGTCTACGCGCACGGTCAGGACAAGGTCGGGGTGGACGCCGCGGAGCTGTCCGGCTGGCCCGAGCCGACCGGGGTCACGGCGACCAACGACATCGATGCGTTACTGGCGCTCAAGCCTGATGCGTGTTGCTACAACCCGCTGTGGCCCAGCGTCGACGAGTTGGTCCGGCTGCTCGAGTCGGGCGTCAACGTGTGCACCAGTGCAGCCTGGATCACCGGAGGCAAGCAGACGCCGCAGGACCGGCAGCGGATCCTCGATGCCTGCGAGCGGGGCACCTCGACCATCTTCGGCAGCGGTGCACACCCGGGGATGACGAACCTGGTCGCGATGGCGCTCAGCGGGTCGTGCGAACGCGTCGACGAGATCCGCATCACCGAATCGGTGGACTGCTCTACCTATGAGTCGGCGGAGACCCAGACCGCCATGGGATTTTCGCAGGACCCGGACACCCCTGGACTGGCCGAGAATGTGCGACGCGAAAGCGAAGTCTTCGCCGAGTCGGCCGCGATGATGGCCGACGCGATCGGCGCGCAGCTGGACAAGATGACCTTCGACGTCACATTCACCGCGGCTACCGGCGACTCCGACTTGGGGTTCATGAAGATTCCCGCCGGGACCGTCGGCAGCGTCCTCGGCTACCACCGTGGCTGGGTGGGCGATCGCAATGTGGTCAGCGTCGGATTCAACTGGACGATGGGCACCCAGGTGACGCCGCCAAAGCCGCTCGAGCACGGCCACGTCATTCAGGTGTTCGGCGTGCCCAACATGCGCACGGTGGTGCACTGCCTGCCGCCGAAGGACTGGACCGAGCCGGGATTCATGGGCTTGGGCATGATCTACACCGCGATGCCGGTGACCAATGCGGTGCCCGCCGTCGTAGCGGCCAAACCGGGAATCGTCACGCTGGCCGACCTGCCGCCGGTGACCGGACGCGCCGCGTACTCATAGTGCGAACCACACATATTGTTTGGGGCCAAGCAGAACGCGGGCGTGCCCTATCGTCTAGCATCGTTAGCCGAGCAAAGGTTCTGATCGGCACCAGTATTGATGACCGGCTGAGGCCTGTGCTTTCGGCCAACCTACCCGGACGCGTCTTTTTCGGATCGCGGAATGGATCCGCAGTCTGACGGGTTCGCGGACAACAGTGCGAACGGGCGGCGGGAGGAGACCGAGTGAGGGCAGTGTCGATTGGCGGCCTGCTCAAACGCGCTTGGATACCGCTGCTGCTCATTGTGGTGCTGTCGGTTTCCGCTCTCGCCGTGACGCGGCTGCACAAGGTGTTCGGCTCGCAGGACCTCAATGCCAACTCAGGAGCCGGTATCAAGATCGTGCAGTTCAACCCCAAAGTCGTGAAGTACGAGATCGTCGGCCCGGCCGGAAGCACGGCCAGCATCAACTACTGGGATGCCGACGCGAACACCCACCAGCTCGACAACGTTCCGCTGCCGTGGACGTTCACCGTATCCACCACCCTGCCCACGGTCAGCGCGAACATCATGGCGCAGACCGATGCCGGCCACATCGGCTGCAGCATCACCGTCGATGGGGAGTTGCGCGAGCATCGGAGTTCCGACGGCCACAACGCCCAAATCTTCTGCCTGGTGAAGTCCGCATGAGCAACCACGAAGCCGCGACAACCGAGCACGCCGAATCCAAGCCACCGCACCGCCCGTACCTCCCACACCTGATCCGCATCCTGGCCATCCCGATCATCCTTGGCTGGGTCATCGTGACCGTAATCGTGAATGTCATGGTCCCGACGCTGGAAGTGGTCGGCGAGGCGCACTCCGCACCGATGGCTCCGCTGGACGCACCGTCGATGAAGGCGATGATGCGGATGGGCCACAACTTCCACGAGTTCGACTCGAACAGCACGGTGATGGTTGTGGTGGAAGGCCAGCAGCCGCTCGACGAGTCAGCCCACCACTACTACGACGACATCGTGCGCAAACTGCGCAACGACACCAGGCACGTTCAGCACATCCAAGACTTCTGGGGCGACAGGTTCACCGCGGCGGGCGCGCAGAGCGCCGACGCCAAGGCCTCCTACGTGCAGGTCAACATCGCCGGGAACCAAGGCACCACTACCGCCAACAACTCGGTCGAAGCCGTTCGCAAGGTCGTCGACGAAGAAAAAGCACCCCCGGGGTGAAGGCCTACGTCACCGGTCCGGCGGCACTGTCCGACGACATGCACGTTATCGGCAACGACAGCCTGGCCAAGATCACGTTGTTCACCCTGGGCGCGATCGCGATCATGCTCTTGCTGGTCTACCGCTCGATCGTCACGACGCTGATCCAGCTGTTCATGACCTTTGTCGCGCTGCTGTGTGCGCGAGGAGTGGTCGCAGTGCTGGCGTTCAACGATGCGTTCGGGCTCACCACGTTTGCGGCCAACATCCTGACGATGCTGGCGATCGCGGCCGGCACCGACTACGGGATCTTCCTGGTCGGCCGTTATCAAGAGGCACGCCGTGAAGGCGAAGACCGAGAAACCGCGTACTACACCACATTCAAGGGCGTAGCGCCGGTGGTGCTGGGGTCCGGCCTGACGATCGCCGGCGCAACCTACTGCCTGAGCTTTTGCCGGTTGCCCTGGTTCTCCACCATGGGCGCGCCGGTTGCCATCGGCATGCTGGTCGTCGTGCTGGCCGGCCTGACGCTCGGCCCGGCGGTCGTTTTCCTGGGCAGCCGTTTCGGCCTCTTCGAGAAGAAGAGTCAAGCCCGCGGCAAGCTGTGGCGTCGGGTGGGCACCGCGGTAGTACGTTGGCCTGCACCGATTTTCGCAGTCAGCCTGGCGGCTGTACTGGTCGGCATGGTTGCGCTGCCCGGATTCAAGACGAGCTACAACGACCGTCATTACCTGCCCGAGACGGCACCGTCCAATGTCGGCTACGCCGCCGCCGATCGGCACTTCTCCGAAGCCCGGATGAACCCCGATCTGCTGATGATCGAGGCCGATCACGACATGCGCAACACCTCCGACATGCTCGTGCTGGACAAGGTCGCCAAGAACGAGATCCGCACTCTCGGCATCGCGATGATCCAGGACATCACCCGGCCGCTGGGAATTCCCATCCAGCACAGCTCAATTCCGTTCCAGAACAGCATCCAGAGCCAGACGACCATGCAGAACATGAAGTTTCTGAAAGACAGAATGGCCGACATTCTGAAGATGGCCGACCAGATGCAGATCATGATCGACGTGACGACCCGCCAGGCGAAGGTCACCCACGACCTGGCCACCGCCGCCCTCGACAGCGCGAAAACCACGCAAGAAACCTCGGAGATCACCGACACCCTGCGTGACCACATCGCGGACTTCGAGGACTTCTACCGGCCGATCCGCAGCTACTTCTACTGGGAAAAGCACTGCTACGACATTCCCGTCTGCATCTCATTCCGGTCATTGTTCGACTCGATCGACGGGTTCGATCAACTCGCGGAGAAATTTCACGAACTCTCGGGCGACATCACGCGCACCGCGGCGGCCTCCCACGAGTTGGAGCAGCTGATCCCGATCATGCTCGACACGTTGAAGACGACGCACGGCTTGACGCTGACCATGTACCAGACGTTCAAGGCGATGATCGACCAGATGGAGGCGATGAGTAACACCTCCATCGTGATGGGACAAAGCTTCGACAAGTCGCAGAACGACGACTTCTTCTACCTGCCGCCCGAGGCATTCGCCAACCCGGAGTTCATCCGCGGCGTGAAGATGTTCTTCTCCCCCGACGGAAAATCGGTGCGGTTCTTCATCACTCACCAGGGCGACCCGATGACACCGGAAGGCATCGACCGGGTGGGCGCGGAGCGCACCGCGGCTCAGGAAGGGCTCAAGCAGTCCTCGCTGTCGGACGCCAAGGTCTATCTCGGCGGCACCGCCGCGACCTTCCGCGACATGGCCGACGGCGAGAAGTACGACCTGATGATCGCGGTGGTATCGGCGTTGACGCTGATCTTCATGATCATGCTGCTGCTGACCCGCAGCGTGGTGGCAGCTCTGGTGATCGTGGGGACGGCGAGTAGTTCGATCGCCGCGTCGTTCGGATTGTCGGTGCTGATCTGGCAGGACCTGTTCGGCATGCACATCCACTGGATCGTGATGGCGCTGTCGGTCATCATCCTGTTGGCCGTCGGCTCGGACTACAACCTGCTGCTGGTGTCTCGGTTCAAAGAAGAGATCCACGCCGGACTCAAGACCGGATACATCCGGTCGATGGCCGGCACCGGCGCGGTGGTGACGTCGGCGGGTCTGGTGTTCGCCTTCACCATGGCGGCGATGCTGGGCAGCGACCTGACCGTGCTGGGCCAGTTCGGCTCGACGGTCTGCATCGGCCTGCTACTCGACACCCTGGTCGTGCGAACGCTGTTCATGCCGTCGCTGGCGACGCTGCTCGGCCGGTGGTTCTGGTGGCCGCTGGTGATCCATCCTCGCGGCGACCACGCCAAGCCGAAGCCGGCGGCAGTGGCCGAGGAAGACAACACCGCGCCGATGGCCGTGCAGAAATCGTGACGAGCTAGTCGTTCAGTTCCACGCAGACGCCCGAGCGCGCCGGCGCCGACGTGTAAAGCCAGCACTGGGCCCAGCCCGGTGACGATCGCCGGCTCGCAACCGGGCAACCGCTCGGCCAACGCGGCGACCAGGTTCTGCGCACCGTCGGGGTTGGCGACATGATGCACCGCGATCGAGGCGGACCGCTCTCCGACAATCTCACATACCCGGTCGATCATCGTCGCGACCGCTTTGTTGGCCGTCCGAACTCGTTGCGCGAGAACCAGTTTGCCGTCGTCTATGCGAAGCAGTGGCTTCAGCGACAGCTTGGTGCCCAGCCACGCGCCCGCGCCGCCGATGCGTCCGCTACGTCGCAGATTGTCCAGCTGATGCACGACGATGAACCCGTGGTTGCGGTCTGTCGCGGCCGCGGCGGCCGCGGCGACGGCGTCCAGGTCGGCGCCATCGGCGGCGGCCCGCGCCGCCGCCATCGCGATGAAGCCGGTGTTCATCCCGGTGAACTTCGAGTCGAGAACTCTTATTTGTGAACCGATCTCGGCAGCAGTGGACTCGGCGGCATTCAGCGTTCCCGACAGCGCCTTGGACAGGTGCACAGCCACCACACCGTCGCCGCCGCTGTCGGCCAACGCCAGCCGATAGACCTCGGCCAGCTCGGCGGGCGTCGCGGCAGCCGTCGTGGCGTGGCCGTGCTCGTGGATATCGTCTGGAATCTCGTCTACGCCGTCGCGCAGATCGGTGTCGTCGAGCAGGATGTGCAGCGGGACTTGGCGTATCCCCCATTGCCGGCGCAACTCGTCGGGAAGGCGTGCCGACGAATCGGTGACGACAACGACGGGCATGAACTCAGCCGCGCGGTTTCTCGGCGTTGACATCGCCCTGATAGCGCGGCTTCTCCTCATCGCGCTCCGCGCTCTGCATCGTCGCCACGCCGGCCTCAGCCAGCGCCTTGAGCATCAACTCCGCGACCGCCCGGTGCGCTTCGAAATTCCAGTGAATGCCATCGGGATTGCCGCGACCGTTCATCACCTCGTCGGCGACGGCAGCTTTCAGGTCGACCAGGGCGACATTGTGCTCATTGGCCCACTGCGTGATCGCCGCGACGGTGCCGGCCCGCCCGTGATGGGCCTTTCCGTAGGCCTCGGCGATGTGCACCGACGGCAGAGACGCCACCATCGGGATCCCCGGCCGGTTGAAATCGATTGCGCCACGGGTCTCTTCGAGATACTCGGCGCTCAGGTGCGGCGGAAGCGCGGGCCTTGCCACCGGCGACAGCCGCGGCTGCAGCCAGCCGTAGCCCTCTCGAACCCAGCGGCGCAGCCACGGTGGGCGTACATAGCGGATGAGCTCCCGCAGTGCGGTGGGCACCGGCGAAGGCAGCGAATCCATCCCGCTTGTCGCGAAGACCACCGCCCCGGCCCGGGGCAGGGCGGCCCAGGCTCGCGGATCCTGGGTGGCCGCCCACCAGACATCCCGGCATGTCCACCCGATGCGGCCGATCAACTCTAAATCCCAATCAAGTTGTGCGGCAACAATATTGGGCCATATGCGCGGATCGTCGGACGGTAGCCCGCCGGTCGGCCCGTAGTAGGCGAGCGAGTCGGCGAAGATCAGCAGGGTCGGCCGAGACTCAGAGGACATCGCCCGCAACCTGTGCCGATGCGTTCCACACGTCGAGCCGCCACCGGATGGCGTCGAAGGCGTCGGCGGCGGCGCCGTCAGTGGTGTGCCCGGACAGCTGCGTCCAACTGGCATTGCCCATGCCGCCCAACGCCGGCCAGTTGCCGACCGGTAGCCGCAGCAGCGCCGCGGTCAGCGCGGCGATCAGGCCGCCGTGGGCGACCAGCACCACCGGCCGCGCCGCTTCGTCGTCGGCGCCCCACTCGGGTTCACCGGCGACCAGCTCGGCGACCAGAGGCACGCTGCGCGCGGCCACGTCGACCCGGTTCTCCCCGCCGTGCGGCGCCCAACTGGCGTCGTCGCGCCACGCCAGCCGGGCACCTGGCGCTTTCGCGTCGATCTCGGTGTGGGTCATGCCTTGCCAATCGCCGAGATGCGTCTCGCGCAACCGGTCGTCGGCCCGCACCCGCAGACCGGTGCGCTCCTGCAGCGCGACGGCCGTCTCGTAGGCGCGGCGCAGATCCGAGGACACGATGAGCAGCGGCTGGTGTTTGGCGAGCGCCTCGGCCGCGGCCACCGCCTGCGCCCGGCCAAGATCTGTCAGCTCGGTGTCGAGCTGGCCCTGCATCCGGCTGCCGAAATTGAATGCGGTCTGGCCGTGCCGCAGCATCACCAGCCGGCGGACCGTCATGACAGATCCACCGCTAATACGGGACAGTCGCGCCAGAGCCGGTCGAGGGCGTAGAAATCGCGTTCGTCCTGATGCTGGATGTGCACCACGATGTCGACGTAGTCCAGCAGGGTCCAGCGGCCCTCGCGGGTGCCCTCGCGGCGGGCGGGTTTGTACCCGGCCTCGCGCATTTTCTCCTCGACCCCGTCGACGATCGCGTTGACCTGTCGTTCGTTGGACGCCGATGCGATCACGAAGCAGTCGGTGATCACCAGTTGGTCGGATACGTCGATGACGACGACGTCGTCGGCAAGCTTGGCGGCCGCCGCGCGTGCGGCAACTTCCGCCATGTCGATCGCCTCGGCTGCGGCGGTCACGTCTGCTCCCCCGGTTTGCGGTAAAGGTCTCGCTTGGAGACGTACTGCACTACGCCGTCGGGCATCAGGTACCAGAGCGGGCGGCCTTGCGCGGCGCGTAACCGGCAGTCGGTGGAAGAGATTGCCAGAGCCGGGATTTCGACGAGTGACAGCGCGTCGGAGGGCAGTCCGTCGAGGACGCCGGCAAGGTGCTCGCTGCCGAGCTCGTAGCCGGGTCGGCTGACACCGACGAACCGTGCCGCCGCGAACAGCTCGTCGAGGTCCTGCCAGGACAGGATGGACGCCAGCGCGTCGGCCCCGGTGATGAAGTACAGATCGGAGTCGGCGTTGAGCGCCTGCAGGTCCCGCAAGGTGTCTTTGGTGTAGGTGGGGCCGCCGCGGTCGATGTCGACCCGGCTGACCGAGAAGCGCGGGTTGGCCGCGGTGGCGATCACCGTCATCAGGTAGCGGTCTTCGCCCGGGCTGACCTCGCGACCCTTCAGCCAGGGCTGCCCGGTCGGCACGAACACCACCTCGTCGAGCTCGAACCGGTCAGCGACCTCGCTGGCAGCGACCAGGTGCCCATTGTGGATGGGATCGAACGTCCCACCCATGACTCCCAGCCTCCGCTTTTGCACGGTTTGCCAGCTTACTTGAGCTTTTCGGCCCGGCTGACCGGCTGCTCGCTTCGGTCAGACGTAGGCCGGGTTGAAGAGGTCCACGACGGTGTTCAGCAGGGCGAGAAGCGATCCGCTGTCGGCGAGCCCATGCCCGAAGGCGTCGATCAGCGCCGTCGTGTCGTTGATGATGGCGCCCATATCTGACCCATCCGGAATGGCGATGGTCGTGGTGAGGTCGTCGGTTGTTGCGACGCCGCTCGCGATCTCCGTCCGGCGTCAGCCCCAGGTACTCCACGTGGGTGGTGAAGAAGTGAAAGAGTCCGTTTCCAAGGCCCAGCAAAGGGCTGCCGCCCGGAGCGTTGAGGCCGACGTTCCAATCCTCTTGCCAGTCGGAAACTCCGTCGAAGTGGATGTCGTAGATGGTCGTCGGATAAAAATGGTCCGGCGTGTAGTCGGCGAGCAAGCCGCCGGGAGCGAATTGGTCCTCGTTGATGGCGTGCAGAACCTCGTCGGTGATGGTCGTCCCGGTGGTACCGCCGCCGAACAACTGAACCAGGTCCGCGTAGATGTTGGTGGCTATCCCGTTCGCGTCGCTCGGATCGCCGATGAACACGAAATGCAGGTCGTCCTGGGGAATGCCGTCTTGGGCGAGCACCTTCTCTGCCGCTGACGCGGCAATGGCGCTCTGCGAGTACGCGAATATCGTCAGCGGATGATCGGCGCTTATCGCGTCCGCGGGATTGTGATACTCGGCCTCCACCGCGTAGACGAGGTCCGTCTCGTCCTGCAGGCTGCTCGGACCGAATTCGAACACTTCCGGCGTTGTCAGCACCTGCAACGAACCGTCGCACGGCAGATTTCCAACCATGTCGCAGATCGACGCGCGGCATCCGCGAACCCCAGTGGCTTCAGAAACAGCGAGTCGGCGGCCTCTACGTATGCCGTCGACGGCGTGGGCTGGGCCGTGCCGCCGAGAAAGATCGCATTCACACTGCCCAGCAGCGGGTCGTCGACGTCGGCGTGAGCCGAGGCGCACAGGGCGATCGACACTCCAGCCGCCCCGACAATCGGCGCGATGACGCGAAGACTCTTCAGCATTGCGGACCTCACTGGCTGCTTACGCTTATCTGATGAAGAGCTCACAATAACCTGAGA
Organism: uncultured Actinomycetota bacterium; assembly: GCA_963755805.1. Lineage (GTDB taxonomy): Bacteria > Actinomycetota > Actinomycetes > Mycobacteriales > Mycobacteriaceae > Mycobacterium. The sequence continues at coordinate 113,867 of CAVWLG010000032.1, read as the reverse complement.
TTGGCCTGTGCAAGTGAGGAAATTTTTTTGCGCTGACCGCACCTACACCGGCAGCAGCTGATCGATCACCGAAGCCAGCTGCTTGGCGGAGCGGCATTCGTGCATGGTGATGACCTCTTGGTAGCGGGGCACCGCCGAGTCGCCGCTGCCCCACAGGTGCTTGGGCTCCGGGTTGAGCCAGTGCGCGTGCCGGCTGGCGGTCACCATGTGTGACAGCACGTCGGTGGCCGGGTCGCGGTAGTTGGTGCGCCCATCGCCGAGAACCAGCAGTGAGCTGCGCGGCGAGAGCACGTTCGGGTGGTCCTGGATGAACGAGACGAAGGCGTTGCCGTAGTCGCTGTGGCCGTCGCGGGTGTAGACACCGGCCTCGCGGGTGATCCGCTGGATCGCGACGGCGAGATCGGCGTCCGGGCCGAACATGTGCGTGACCTCGTCGCTGGTGTCGATGAACGCGAAGACCCGGACCCGGGAGAACTGCTGCCGCAGGGCGTGCACCAGCAACAGGGTGAAGTGGCTGAACCCGGCGACCGAGCCGGACACGTCGCACAACACCACCAGCTCCGGGCGGGCCGGGCGGGGCTTACGCAACACCAGGTCGATCGGGACACCGCCGGTGGACATCGATTTGCGCAGCGTCTTACGCAGGTCGATCGCGCCCGCACGGGCCCGGCGCCGCCGCGCGGCCAGCCGAGTTGCGAGCGTACGGGCCAACGGTTGCACGACGCGTCGCATGGACCGCAGCTGTTCACCGGAGGCGCGCAGGAATTCGACGTTCTCGGATAGCTGTGGGATGCCGTACATCTGGACGTGGTCGCGGCCGAGTTGCTCGGCGGTGCGCCGTTTGGTCTCAGCGTCGACCATCTTGCGGAGCTGTGTGATCCGCTGCGCGGCAAGAGCTTTGGCGATCTGTTCCTGGGTCGGAGTGGGCTCATCGCCGTAGGGAGCGAGCAGGCCGGCCAGCAGCTTGCCCTCCAACTCGTCGAGTGCCATCGACTTGAGTGCCTGATACGACGAATACGACGGTCCGCGGCTGGAGTTGTATTTGCCGTACGCGTCCACGATCTGGGCGATCATCGCGACCAGTCGCTCATCCATGTCGGCGAGTTCGGGGTTGTCGGTCAGCAGATCCAGCAACATCTGCCGCATCGCGTCGACATCGTCGGGCGGCAACTGCATCTCGGGATCGATCGCGTCTTCCTCGGTGACCGCCGCCCGGGTGCCCAGTGCGGCCGGCCACCACAGATCGAACATCGCGTCGTAGGTCTCGCGGTGCTCGGGCCGTCGCAGCACCGCGCACGCCAGACCTTCGCGCAGGATCTCGCGGTCACCGAGTCCGAGGACTCCCATCACCCGGCCGGCATCGACGGTCTCCGAAGGGCCTACCGAGATGCCTTGTCCGCGTAGCGCTTCGACGAACCCGACCAGATGGCCCGGCAGGCCATGCGGGGCCAGTGGCTGGCTGGGACGAACTCGGCGGACGGCCATCAGCGACGCCTCAGTTCAGCCGCAGTTCGGAGGTGGCGCGATTTTGGTCGGACTGATGCTTGAGCACGACACCCATGGTCGCGGCGATGGTCGCGTCGTCGATGGTGTCCAGGCCCAGCGCCAGCACGGTGCGTCCCCAGTCGATGGTCTCGGCCACCGATGGCACCTTCTTGAGTTGCATGCCGCGCAGCACACCGATGATGCGCACCAATTCTTCGGCGATGTGTGCCGGCAGTTCCGGGACGCGGGACAACAGGATTCGGCGTTCCAGCTCGGCATTGGGAAAGTCGATGTGCAGGAACAGGCAGCGGCGTTTGAGCGCCTCGGACAGCTCACGGGTGGCGTTGGAGGTCAACACGACGAACGGCGTCCGCTCCGCGGTGATGGTACCCAACTCGGGGATCGTCACGGCGAAGTCGGAGAGCACCTCCAGCAGCAGGCCTTCGATTTCGATGTCGGCCTTGTCGGTTTCGTCGATCAGCAGCACGGTGGGGTCGGTGCGCCGGATCGCGGTCAGCAGCGGCCGCGACAGCAGAAATTCCTCGGTGAAGACGTCGGTCTTGGTCTGGTCCCAGTCGTCAGACCCGGATTGAATACGCAAGATTTGCTTGGCGTGGTTCCACTCGTAGAGCGCGCGAGCCTCGTCGACGCCCTCGTAGCACTGCAGACGGACCAGTTCCGAACCGGTGGCCTGCGCGACGGCGCGGGCGAGTTCGGTCTTGCCGACTCCGGCCGGGCCCTCCACCAGCAGCGGCTTGCCGAGCCGGTCGGCGAGGAAAACGGCTGTCGCAGTGGCGGTGTCGGGCAGGTAGCCGGTTTCGGCCAGCCGCCGGCCGACATCGTCGATGTCGGCGAACAGCGGCACGGGCCGCGCGGGCACACTCACGTGGTTTTTCTCCTCAGCTATCTCAGACCGGGCGGGTCTGGCCGTCGCCCCAGCCGATCCACTTGGTCGAGGTCAGTTCGGCAAGCCCCATCGGGCCGCGGGCATGCAGTTTCTGGGTGGAGATGCCGATCTCGGCGCCGAACCCGAACTGCTCACCGTCAGTGAAACTCGTCGAGGCGTTCACCATTACTGCGGCTGCGTCTACGCCCTCGGTAAAGCGTTGCGCCGCAGCCATGTTCGACGTGACGATGGCTTCGGTGTGACCGGTGCCGTATTCGTTGATGTGGGCGATTGCCGCATCGACGCCGTCGACGACCTCGACCGCGATTTCCATCTCCAGGTATTCGCGGCGCAGATGGTCATCGTCGGGGTCGAGATGAACGGTCACACCGGCGTCTTGCAGCGCGTTGATCAGTCGCGGCATCGCCTGGTCGGCGATCGCCTGATCGACCAGGAGCGTCTCAGCCGCGTTGCACACGCTCGGGCGACGGGTCTTGGAGTTCAACAGGATTCGCTCGGCCATGTCGAGATCGGCGGCGTCATGCACGTAGACGTGGCAGTTGCCCACACCGGTCTCGATGGTCGGCACCTGCGAGTCACGGACCACCGCGTCGATCAGGCCGGCTCCCCCGCGCGGGATCACCACGTCGACCAGACCGCGGGCCTGGATCAGATGCGTGACCGACGAGCGGTCGGCCGACGGGAGCAGTTGTGCGGCGTCGACGGGCAGGTCCTCGCTGCGCAGCGCTTCGCGCAATACCGCAACCAGCGCCTCGTTCGAGTGCACCGCGGATGCGCTGCCGCGCAGCAGCGCGGCGTTACCGGATTTCAGCGTCAAGCCGAACGCGTCGACCGTGACGTTGGGCCGGCCTTCGTAGACGATCCCGACGACACCGAGCGGGACACGCTGCTGACGCAGGGCCAGACCGTTGGGCAGGGTGTAGCCGCGCAGTACCTCGCCGACCGGGTCGGGCAGACCGGCGACCTGACGCAGCCCCGCGGCGATCCCCTCGACGCGCTTGGCGTCCAGCGCCAGCCGGTCGATCATGGCGGTCGGCGTGTCGGCGGCCCGGGCCGAGCGCAGATCGTCGGCGTTGGCCGCCAGAATCCGGTCGGTATTGGCCACCAGCACATCGGCGGCGACGTGCAGCGCTTGATCCTTGGCAACGGTCGGCAGTGAGGCCAGAATCCGGGCGGCCACCCGAGCCCGGCGTGCCGCGTCGTGCACCTGCTGGCGCACATCCACCGCCGAGAAGGCATGCACACTCATCGACCCAGGGTAGCGGGCTTTCTACCGCCGCGTAGAGACGGCCCCGATCGCCGATGTCTCCTTGCGGCGGTCTTCGATGATCCGGCCCAATTCCTGCAGCAGTAACGGTGTCCGAAGCACGAGGTCTTCAATGTGCTCGCGCTCGATCTCGAGTGCCGTCACTTCTTCCAGCGCATAGGCGCCGTGCAGACTCGGCTGCCGGGTCAGCGTGCTCAGCCCGAGGAACGAGCCCTCCTCCAACAGGCTCAGCGGAATCACCGAACCGTCGTCGGTGGTGAAGGTCCGCCGGATGCTGCCCTTGATCAAAAACGTCATCGCCGTAGGCACTTCGCCGGCGTACTGCACGATTTCGTCGGTGCCGTAGCGAACCATCTTCGCGTGCGGGATCAGTGATCTGCTGATCGGTCAGGCTCAGCCGCAATGCGGGCGCCACCACGTCGCGCATCGCCATCTGCACCCGCGCCGGCGTGGAGTAGTCGTCGCTCGCACCGTCGAGATGCAGGCCCTCGCGTCGGGCCGCGTACCAAATCCACCGCAGGAAGGTCGCTTTCGCGGCGCCGTCATCGGCGGGCGACTTCAGCGCGATGCTGACCTGGTACTCGCCGGAACCGCCGGCCGAGGACGTCGGTGTCGACGTCGGCTTTGCGTTGCGGCAACGCGCTTGCGCGACCCGGACCAGGAGAAGGCGCACGCGCTCAGGTGGATCCTCGACCGAGAACGTGGTGCTGATCGACAGCTTGTGCGCGCCGGGCGGGCGGCTGAGGTTGGTGAACGACGTCGCGGCCAGCACCGAGTTCGGCGTGATCTGCAGACCGTGGCCGGTCTGGATGTGGACGGCGCGCCAGTTCGCTTCCACGATGCGTCCGCGCGCGGTCGGCGTGTCCAGCCAGTCCCCGATCCGGAACGGCTGCTCGAACAGCATGAACAACCCGGACACGATCTGACCGACGGAGTTCTGCAGCATCAAGCCGATGACCACCGAGGTCACGCCGAGCGCGGTGAACAAGCCACCGACGCGCACGCCCCAGACGTAGGAGAAGATCAGCGCGAGGCCGACCGCAATCAGCAAAAACCTTGTGACGTCCCGGAATATCGTCGGCACCCGCTGGCGCCACGAGCCCTGCGGCGCTCCTTCGAACACCGTGGCGTTGAGCCCCGACAACAGCAGGAGCAGCACCACGAAACCGAATACCGTCGCCAGCACCCGCACCGAGTCGACCTGGGCGGGCACCCGCGCCACCTTGACCAACAGCACCAGCAGCGCCGCCAACGGCACCAGGTAGTTGCGCAACAGATTGACCGGCCCGGCCAGGGCGCTGCTCCCGGCGCGCCAGGAACTGCTGCCACTCGGTGAGGCTGATCAGCAGCACGGGCAGACCGATGGCCAGCCCGATCGCCCAGTACGCCCACAGCGGGTCGACGTTCATTTGCGCTCCGTCAATCGCCAGATCGCCTGCTCCACGCCGTCGACCGTGACGGTTCCCGCGTTGGCGAATTGACGGATATCGCGCATCACCTCGTACACATCCGAAGTGACGAAAATCCCGGATTCCGTTGCACCGCTGCGCATCTGGTGGGCCAGATTCACCGCGGTACCCCACATGTCATAGATGACGCTGGATCTGCCGACCAATCCGCTGATCACGTTGCCAGTGTTGATACCGGCCCGGATGCTGAGGTGATAGCCCTTGCCGGAATTGAAGCGCTCCATGATGCGCTGCATCTCCACGGCGAAGTCGATGGTTCGGGGCACGCTGTCCAGCCGGGGCACGTTCAAGCCGCAGCTCGCCAGATAGCCGTTGTGCACGGTGCGAATCGGTTCGACGCCAAAGGTTTCGGCTGCCGAATCGAGTTCGCGCATCAGCTCGTCGACGATTCCGACCAGTTCGTCACCGGACAGCGAGCTGGAGATCCCGTCGAGTCCGATGATGTCGGCGAAGATGACCGTCACATCCTGGTGCTCTTGCGCGATGGTCTGCTCGCCGTCGCGGTAGCGCTGCACGACCGCTTCGGGCATCAGCGACAGCAGCAGACGGTCGTTCTCCTTGCGCTGTTCGGTGAGCAGCCCTTCCTTGATCTCCAGATTCCGGCTCATCTCGTTGAAAGCCGCAGTGAGATCGCCGATCTCGTCGTGTGAGGTGACCGGTATCGAGACGTCGTAATTTCCGGCGCTGATCTCCTCGGCGCCGGCCCGCAGTCGCCGGATGGGGCCGCACGAATCGTCTGAGCAATCAGCATCGCGAGCACACACAGCACGAAGACCATCGCCGCGGCCGTCACGACCAGCGTGCGGGTGAAGGCCACTATCCGCGCGTACGCCTCTTCGCTGTCCCGGGTAGCCAGGATCGACCAGCGCAGATCGGAATTCGGGATGGCCACCGGGGCGTACGCCGCGAGTTCCTGGTCGCCCAGATAGCCGGTGTCCATGACCGTTCCGCTCTGCCCGCGCTGGGCGGCGCGGAACGCTTCGGTCTCGACGGGCTGCACCAGCGTGGTGCCGTGCCACCGCATTGCCTTGGCGACGATGTCCGGTGGGGTGCCCGCCGCGACCGCGTCGCGTTGATACTTCGCCGGGTCTTGCAGGAATAGCCGTGAGTCAGAGCGCATCAGCCCGTCCGGGCCGGCCAGATACGTCTCGGCCGTTGCTCCCATCCCGGCGGATTTCCAATGCTGGTCGGCGGTCATGATCCGGTTGACCTTCGAGATCGGCAGCGGGAGCGCCATGACGCCACTCGTCTTGCCCGCCACACCGATCGGAGACACCAGCCAGGCAATGGGCATTCCGCCCGCCGCCTGGAACGGCTGGAAATCGGTGATCCAGACGAAGTCGACCGAATCAGCGGTCATTGCCTTTTCGTACGCGCCACGCAAGTTCGATGCGCGATACGGGCCGTTGAGGATGTTGGTACCCAGAGCGGGACCTTTGTTGACGCTGTAGACCACGTTGCCGCGGGTGTCGAGCAGCATCGCGTCGCGGTATTCGAAGCGGGTCGCAATCTCGCGAAAGTACTGATTGAAGCGCACATTCGCCGCCGACCACGCGCTGCCGTCGCCGGCGTCCTCGGGCGGAGGCGACGTGCCCGCTGACGGAACCGTGTAGTGGAGTTGCAGGTATCGCTGCGCGTTGTTGTTGGGCAGCACCGCGGCCAGGTCCAGCTTCTGCCCGGTGGCCTGCTGGATCGGTTTGATCAGCTTGTCGGTGTAGAACTTCTCCAACGCTTGTTGTTGCCCGGGATCGGCCGGGGCGTCGGCTAATTGGTCGAATCCCGCCGCGAAAGCCTGTACCGCTTCGTCTGCGGTGAATCCGCGACTGTAAATCGCCAGCGAGTTCGACAGGTCGGCGAACAACATTTCAATGGCGCGCTTCTGCCCTTCGCGCAATTGGGTCATGCGTTCGGCGGCGATGGGCATCAGCGTGTGCCGACCGGACACGTATCCGACGACACCGATCACCGCCAGCGACCCCAGGCTGGAGACCAGCAGCATCACCATGATCTTGGACTGAATGCTCAATCTGGCCAGCTGCCGCGGGCGACGGCGCCAACCAATTTTCGCCGGAACCGTTTGCTCGAGCGGTGCCGGATCAGCTGAGCCCTGCGGCGTCAATCAGCGTCCTTTCGCAGCCGGGCCAAAAGGCCCAGATCACGCAGCAGAATATCGCCTACTGAGGGGTGAAAACGGATTTGCCGAAAACCGTTATCAACACGACGTTTGTGTATCCGGGCGCTTCTCCATAACGTCGGCGGAATGACACGGGTTTGTGTGGTGGGCAGCGTGAATATGGACATCGGGCTCGATGTCGAAACACTGCCCCGGCCGGGCGAGACCGCGTTAGCGGCTTCGATGCGCTCGACACCCGGCGGCAAGGGCGCAAATCAGGCGGTGGCAGCGGCGCGCGCGGGTGCGGACGTGCAGTTTGTCGGCGCCGTCGGCGACGACGCCGCAGCAGCCCAATTGCGCGAGCACCTCGAGGCAAACCGCGTCGGCACCGACGGGCTGATCACCGTCGCCGGGCGCAGCGGCAACGCGGTCGTCATCGTCGACTCCAGTGGCGAGAACATCATCGTCGTCGCGCCGGAGGCCAACGGTCGGCTGACTCTGGACAAGGCGAGCCTGCGCGAGCCTCGTCGCGAACAGCGATGTGTTGTTGCTGCAGTTGGAGATTCCCGTCGCCACGGCGACGGCGGCGGCCCGCGCGGCTCACTCGGCCGGGGTGACCGTCATCCTCAACGCGTCACCGGCGGGCGGCGACGAGGCGGAACTGGCTCAGTTGGCAGAGCTGATCGATGTCCTGGTCGTCAACGAAACCGAAGCAGCTCAATGGGTTTGGCCGGTCCCGCATCGGGTGACCACCCTCGGCGCCCGCGGCGCCAGCTATAGCGGCGACGGCGCGGAGTTCACCGTGCCCACCCCCGGTGTGGATCCACTCGACACCTCCGGCGCCGGCGATGTGTTCGCCGGCGTCCTGGCGGCCGGTTGGTCCGGCGACCGTGACCGTGCACTGCGCCGGGCCTGCGCCGCCGGGGCTCTTGCGACCTTGGTTTCCGGCGCCGGCGATTGCGCGCCGTATGCCGACGCGATCGACGACGCGATGCTGCCGAGCTGATGACCATGTCGCCGTCCGTTGCCGCCGCCATCGCGCTGCTATTGCTCGCGACATTCGGTGTGCTCGGATTCGGCTGGCGCGCTTGGCTGCAACGACGGCGCACTGGCTCGTTCGGATTTCACGGGGTCAGCGGACGCATCGGCTCGGTGGAATGGATCGCCGGAGTTGGCTTTGTCGTGGCGATGGCAGTGGCGGGACTCGGGCCGCTACTGCAGTTCGTCAACGTCATCGCACCCCTGCACCTCTGGGCGGCGGAGTGGACACGCGTCGCGGGGGCCACTGTGGCGGCGGTCGGCATCGGGCTGACGGTCTGGGCGCAGCTGGAGATGGGCGACTCCTGGCGCATCGGCGTCGACAGCGAGGAAACGACTGAACTTGTGCACAGCGGAGTATTCGGCTTGGTGCGCAACCCGATCTACTCCGCGATGCTCATTTTCGAGTTCGGGATTGCCTTGCTGGCAACGAATCTGGTGACGATCGCCGGATTCTTCTCGGTGCTCGCGGCTTTGGAGCTTCAGGTGCGTCGCGTCGAGGAGCCGTACCTGCTCGCCAATCACGGCGGGCACTATCGGGACTACACCGCCCGGGTCGGCCGGTTCATTCCCGGCGTCGGGTTGATCCACTAGGACAACGGAACGTCGTTATTCAGGCAGCCAGCTCGGCATCGCTGCCGTCTGGCCGCAGCTGATGGTCGACTCCTCGAACGCGTCGACTGCGGGAGCGATCTACTGTGCGCGCGTTGTTTCCGACGGGCGCCGTGCTGCCCTCGCCTTCCGGCTTGCGGGTCCGCGACGAGACGTCCGTTCCCCCACCGCTCGTCCCGGCATAGCTACTGGAGATCCCGCCGTCAAAGCATCAGCACTCCGAACAGCAACAAAAAGGCGATACCCACCGATATAAAGAGCATGTGCGACACCTTCCGTGACCACGCGTGGCCGACGCCCAGTGGCGAGCGGCTGCGTTACTTACATCACGTCCAAGACACCACGGCACCACGCTTCTTATTAACCGCTTACTGGAAAACAAGTTGAGTCAGCCGACCGCGACCCGCGACGCACGTCGTGGGCGATCGCGAATCCGTCGCCGGCGTCCAACTCGGCCGCCGTCTGGGTCATCAACACACGACTGCGGTTGGGTGACAGCAGGATCGAGACATAGTGGTGCGGCGCGCCCGCCACGAATGCCAGCCGGTTGACGCGAAGCAGTGCCGACCCGATCGCGACATTCGAGCAGACCCGCGTTGCGCGGGCCCGCGATCTCGGCGGTGATCTCGTGCTGCATCCGATCGACGACAACGCCTGCACCAGAGAGCAACTCGTAGAGCGGTGTGCGTCGAAGCGCCGATGCGGTCAGCACATGTGAGAGATCGGCCGGCAGCCAGGCTTCGGTGATCATCAACGGCTCGCGGGTTCTACGTTCGCGTCGCACTCGCAGAATGTGCAGCATCTCCGCGGCGCAGCCGAGCGCGTCGCCGATCATCGTCGGCGGCACTCGGCTGTCGTGTTCGACCACGTCGACCGACGTCTGGAATTGCGTCTGCCGGAGATTGTCCATGTAGGAGCCGGACAGCGGCGCCGCATCTGACCGGTCGAGTTGCCGGACGAAAGACCCGACGCCTTGCCGACGTTCGATGTAGCCCTGCTCGGCCAGATCGGCCAGCGCTCGTCGCACGGTGATCCGGGACACCCCGAACTGATCGCACAGAGACTGCTCGGTCGGCAGCGCGTCACCGGGAGCGATAGCGCCGCGGGCAATCTCGTCGTGCAGCACCAGGAAGAGCTGGCGATGCAACGGCACCCCGGCACCGGCAGTCACCCCGCCGCTGGTCTCCTGCATGAGTATCAATGCTGTCACACCGCCTCTTGCCCTCGCAGTCAGAAGTTGTTATAACTATATAACAACTAGTCAACCCGGCAACCCCTTCGACTACAGGACCGACATGACCGCGACCGTTGTTCACCAGCACCCCGCCACCGACCCGGACGGGCCGACCGGACAACTGGCCACGTGGGTCGCCGGCCTGACACTTGACGACATCCCCCAGACCGTTGTCGAACGCGCCAAGCACCTGCTCCTCGACGGCCTGGGCTGCGGCCTGATCGGCGCGCAATTGCCTTGGTCGCGGATAGCCACGAACGCCATCCTCGACCTCGAGAACAGCGGCGACACCGCGGTCATCGGCACCGGAAAATCCACCAGCGGACCGGCCGCGGCCGTGCTCAACGGCACCTTCATTCAGGGCTTCGAACTCGACGACTTTCACCCCATCGCGCCGGTACACAGTTGTTCGCTGGTCATTCCGGCGCTGCTGTCGACAGCGACTGCGCAGGAGCGAACCACCACCGGCGCGGACTTCCTGCTCGCGGCGATCATCGGCTTCGAGGTCGGCCCGCGCGTCGGCTACACGTTGCACGGCGCGCAGATGCTCGACCGTGGCTGGCACTCCGGCCCGGTGTTCGGCACCCACTCGGCGGCGATGGCTTCGGGCAAACTGCGCGGATTGTCGCCGGCCCAGTTGGAGGATGCACTCGGCCTGGCCGGCACGCAGTCGGCGGGTTTGATGGCCGCACAGTACGAAGCAATGAGCAAGCGCATGCACCATGGCTTCGCCGCCCGCAACGGTTTCTACGCCGCCGGGCTCGCGGCAGCCAACTACACCGGCATCAAACGGGTCTTCGAGCGTGAATACGGCGGATTTCTCAGTGTTTTCGGCGAAGGCCACGAACCCGACGCCTCGTTGCTGACCGACGAATTGGGCGAACGGTGGGAGACCTCCATCATCATGGTCAAGTCCTACGCGGTGATGGGCGGCTTGCACGGAGCTGTCGACGCAGCTCGTCAACTACGCGAATCAGTTGTCGCCGCCGATATCTCGAAGATCGACATCACGGTCGGCGAGACCGTGTACAAGCACGGCTGGTGGGTACCCGAGCGGCCACTGACCGCCATCGGCGCTCAGATGAACATCGGTTACGCGACGGCGGCTGCGCTGCTTGACGGTAACGCCCTGCCCGAGCAGTTCACCCCGGCACGGCTGGACGCCGACGACATCTGGTCGTTGATCGGCGTCACCGGTGTGCATTTGGATGAGTCGCTCGCCGACGCCCCGCTCACCGAGCGGTTCCGCACCGACCTCGCCGTGACCACGCGCGACGGCGACGTCCATCAGGTCCGGGTCGTCGCGCCGCACGGCGCGCCATGGGATCCGGTCACCAACGACGAGCTGGTCACCAAATTCCACGCGTTGGCCGATCGCGTCACCAACCGCGATCGTGCCACCGCGATCGAACGCGCGGTGGTCGGTCTCGAGAACCTCGACGACGTCAGCGACCTGATCGATCTACTGGCCCCGCCGGTCGCCGGCGCACTCGACTGAGAGGACAACACATGGCCACCACATCTGCCCGACAGAACTTACGCACCTTGCTTGATCGCGGCGAACTCGTCATCGCACCAGGTGTTTTCGATGGGATAACGGCCCATCTCGCCCGTCGCACGAACCAGGCGGCGGCGTACATGACCGGCGCCGGTGTTGCGGCATCCGGATTCGGCCTGCCCGACATCGGACTGGTCACCGCCACCGAGATGGCCGAGCGCGCGCGGATGCTGGTCGGTGTGCTCGGTGACGTCCCGCTGATCGCCGACGCCGACACCGGCTACGGCACCGCGATGAACGTGGTGCGCACCGTCCGGCTCTACGAGCAGGCCGGCGTCGCGGCAATCCAATTGGAGGACCAAGTATTCCCGAAGCGCTGCGGGCACCTGGAAGACAAGCACGTCGTCGATGCCGCGGAGTTCGAGCAGACGTTGGCCGCCGCGCTCGACGCCCGCAGCGACGACAATCTGTTGGTCGTTGCGCGGACCGACGCCCGAGCTCCGCTCGGCTTGGACGCCGCGATCGAACGGGCGAATCGATACGCCCAAGCCGGTGCGGACGTGATTTTCGTCGAAGCCCCGCAGAGCATCGAAGAGATCGAACGCATTGCCCATGAGGTCGACGCGCCGCTGCTGATCAATCTGGTGCTGGGCGGCATGACGCCACTGGAATCGGCGACCCGGCTGCAGGAGCTGGGCTACGCGATCGCCATCCACCCCAGCAACCCACTCGCCCGCGCGGTCCTCGGCATGCTCGAAGGCCTGTGTGAACTCAACGGCGGCAACCTCGCCGATCATCTGCCAAGTAAGCCCGCCGAATTCTTCAACCTGGTCGGCATGGCGGAATGGCTTGACCTCGACGCCAAATACGCACGCTTGGAGGAAGTCCGATGAGCATGACCATCATCGAGAAGATCTTCGCCCGCAAGGCCGGCCTGGACCGGGTGTCACCGGGCGAGACCGTCGTCGTGGACGTCGATATGACCGTGCTGATCGATCTGCAGTTCGCGACGATGTGGCTACAGCCGCTTCGCATCCATGACCCCGACAAGCTCGCGATCGTCATGGACCACGCGGTACCCGCGCCGACCATCAAAGACGCGGCCGGCGGACCGCTTGCCCGCAAGTTCGCCGCCGAGTTCGGCATCGAGCGTTTCTACGACGTCGGCCGACACGGCATCTGCCATCAGGTCATCGCCGAGAACGGGCTGGCCCGGCCTGGAGAAGTATTGGCCTGCACCGACTCTCACACCTGCGCGGCCGGCGCCTACAACACCGCCGCCCGCGGACTCGGCCCGGCCGAGGTGTTTTCGATCATGTGCACCGGCAGCACCTGGTTCCAGGTGGCGCCGACCATCCGCTATCAGCTCGAGGGCGTCAAACCCGATACCGTCAGCGGCAAGGACATCTTCTTGCAGATCGCCAACGAGTACGGCGACGCGGCCAACCTCAACCTGGAATTCGGCGGACCCGGGCTGGCCAGCATCCCGATGCACGATCGACGCACGATCGCCACCCAGGGCGCCGAGATATCCGCCGACTTCAGCACGTTTGAACCCGACGACGTGCTCGCGTCGTATCTCAACGACCGCGGCATCACCGGATACGACGCCGCCGCAGCGGATTCCGATGCGGTTTACCAGGAAGTGCGACGGGTGGATCTGGCCGCACTCGAACCCTACGTGGCCCGCCCGGGCACCGTGAGCCGCAACGGCCTGCCGGTCTCGCGGATAGAACGTCAGAAAATCGACCAGGCCTTCATTGGGTCGTGCGCCAACGGCCAATTGGAAGACCTCGAGATCGCCGCGAACATATTGCGTGGCAACACCGTTGCGACCGGTGTGCGGCTGCTCGTCACGCCGGCATCCCAGGCGGTGTACCGAGAAGCGATGCGGCTGGGCTACCTGCAGGACATTGCCGATGCGGGCGCGGTGATCACGAACTCCACCTGCGGCGCGTGCTTCGGCTACCACATGGGGGTGGTCGGACCGGGCGAAGTGTGTCTGACCTCGAGTACCCGCAACTTCACCGGCAGAATGGGCAGCCCGGACGCCGAGATCTACATGGCCTCACCGGCGACCGTTGCCGCATCCGCGCTTACCGGCTACATCACCGACGCAAGGAGCGTGACCGCATGACACTGGCCATCACCGGAAAGGTGTGGGTATTCGGCAACGACCTCAACACCGACGCCATGTACCCGGCCTTCGCCATGAAGATGGATCCGCCCGAGGCGGCCAAACATGTCTTCTACGAAGTGCGGCCCGGCTGGACCGACGAGGTGTCGCCGGGAGATATCGTGGTGGCCGGCAAGAACTTCGGGCTGGGCTCGTCGCGTCCGGTCGCCGCGCTGTTCACCGAACTCGGCGTCGCCGGACTGGTCGCCGAAGAGTTCAATTCGCTGTTCTTCCGTAACGCCGTCAACGCCGGGCTGCCCGCGATGACGCTGCCGGAGGCAACCACCATCTTCAACGAAGGCGACACCGGGACGTTCGATTTGGGTTCAGGCGCGTGGCGCAACGACACCACGGGAGCGTCGGGATCGGTGCCCACGCTGCCCGACCTGATCCTCGACATCATCTCCAGTGGCGGCGTGCTGCCGAGGCTGGCGGCGCAGGGTTACCTGCCCGCCGAACTCGGCGATCTGCTCAGATCCAGCACCGTCGCGATTCGCGGCGCGGGCAGCGGCGCATGATCGGCAAGCTACTGCGCAATGTCCGCGCCGGGGAGCACCGAAGTCCGCTCGCCGGTTCGGATTTTGCGGCGCCCGACGACATCACGGTCACCAGCACCGCATTCGGCGATGGCAGCGCGATGCCGACGGCGAGCGCCGGCAAGGGCGTCGGCGACAACGCCTCACCGCAGCTGAGTTGGGCCGGCTTGCCGTCACAAACCCGCCAGGTGGTGTTGATCATCGACGACATCGACGTTCCGCTGCCCCGCCCGCTGCTGCACACGGTCGCGGTGATCGAGCCCGGTGTGCAGAACATCGACACCGGAGCGCTGCAGCCGGGCACTGCCGGAATCCGTTTCATCCCCGGCAGTTTGGGGCACCGAGGCTACGCCCCGCGCCCGATTCCCGATCACGGCCCGCATCGCTACCGTTTCCTGGTGTTCGCCCTTGACCAACCGGTCGGCGGAGACGCCACCAGCAAGGCGCTGAAGCAGATGGTTGGGCACGTGTTGGCCCGCGGCACGCTGACCGGCACTTACGAAAGGAGCGTGGCCGTTGAAGTGCTCGCCTGTACACGCGGCGAAGTAAAGTCGGGCATCGATGACACCTCCGGGCCCGGATCGGCCATCGCGGGAATCTGCTGAAGCGGATCGCCGCGACGGTTCGCGCAGCGTGGGTGCGGGCGACGAGGCCGGCTACGGCTTTCCCGCACTGTTGTGGCGGACCCTGGAGAGCCACCGCCGCCGGGGTGCCTTGCCGCGGCCGCTGGCGCAGCCCGCTGCGGGGGCCGTGGCTGACGTCGGTCTTCGGCTCCGTGCTGCTGGTCGTCCTGCCGATCGTCATCCTCACCGGCCTGCTGTCCTACATCGCCTACGGCCCGCGCTTCGGCCCGGCCATCCCCGGCCGACGTCGGCTGGCTGAAGCTGCCCTCCTTCGACTGGCCGAGCAACCCGACTTGGCTGTACCGGCTGACCCAGGGTCTGCACGTCGGCCTCGGGCTGATCATGATCCCGGTGGTGCTGGCGAAACTGTGGTCGGTGATTCCGCGGCTGTTCACCTGGCCGCCGCCCGTTCGGTCGCCAGCGTGCTCGAGCGGGTGTCGCTGCTGATGCTCGTCGGCGGCATCCTCTTCGAGATCGTCACCGGCGTGCTGAACATCCAGTACGACTACATCTTCGGGTTCAGCTTCTACACCGCGCACTACTTCGGCGCGTGGGTGTTCATCGCCGGATTCGTCGCCCACGTGCCGCTCAAGCTGCCGACGATGGTCCGCGGCCTGCGGTCGCGCTCGTTCCGCGGCGAGCTGCGGACCTCGCGCGCCGACACCGGTCCCGAACCGCTCGACGCGCGACGGTCTGGTCGCCGCCGATCCCGCACCCGCCGACGATGAGCCGCCGGGGCGCGCTGGCCCTGGTCGGCGGCGGCGCGCTGCTCGTCGCGGTGCTGACCGCCGGCCAGACGTTCGGCGGTGTCACCCGCGGTTGGCGCTGCTGCTGCCCCGCGGCCGCAGCCACGGCGACGGCCCCAACGACTTCCAGGTCAACCGCACCGCCGCGGCCGCCGCGCATCGACCGCCGCGACCGGCGACCGCTGGCGGCTCAGCTGCTGGGCGGCCCGCGAGCCGATGCGTCTCGACCGCGCCATGCTCGCTGGCGATGCCGCAGCACACCGCCGATCTGCCGATCGCCTGCGTCGAGGGCTGGTCGACCGTGCAGACGTGGACCGGCGTCCGGCTGCCGACCTCGCCGCCGCTGGCGGGCTGCCCGCGCCCGGCTCGGCCGTCGTGCGCTCGCTGGAACGCTTCGGCGCCTTCAACCAGGCCAGGCTGCAGGCGTAACCAGGTCCTCGATCCCGATGCGCTGCTCGCCTTGCGGGTCAACGGCGCCGACCTGTCGCTCGACCACGGCTACCCGGCCCGGATCATCGTGCCCGCGCTGCCCGGCGTGCACTGCACGAAATGGGTGCCTCCATCGAATTCCGGGAGCCTTGATGCGCACGCTGATCACCGATTCACGCGCCTCTACGGCGCCCATCCGCTGCACCTGCTGGCTCGCTCGCCGCGCTTGGCGCTGGTCGGGTATGCGCGATCGGTGCTCGGCGTGCAGCCCTGTTCAACCCCAGGTGTGGTGGCAGTCGATCGCGGTGTGGTTCGCGGTCGCCGTCATCGGCCACGACCTGGTCCTGTTCCCGCTCTACGCCCTGGCCGACCGTCGCTCACGACAGGCCTGGACGTCGTTCGTCACCCGCGGGCCGGTCCCACGCCGGGTGCCGCCGCCGAACTACCTCGGATGCCGACGCTGGCGACGGGATTGTCTCTGCTGCTGTTCTTCCCCGGGATCATCCAGCAGGGCCCCGCCGTTACATGGGCGACCGGGCTGACCCAGCAGCCGTTCCTCGGGCGCTGGCTGCTGCTCGTCGCTGCGTTCTTCGGCGTCAGCGCCCTCGCCTACGCCGCCCGAGTCGCTGTTGCCGGGCGCCGCGCGGAAGTCAAACCGACCGCGAGCTAGTTGCGGCTAAAGTGCTCGCATGGTCAGCACAGCGACACCTCGAACCGAGTCGGGCAGGAGGCCGTTTCGGTTCGACCGGGCGGAACTAGCCGGGGCGGTGGGCGATCTCGGGGTGCTGGTGCCGATCGCGGTGGCTTGATCGTGAAGAACGGCCTCACGCCGACGGCGGTGATACTGCCGGCCGGGCTGCTATATGTGGTGGCCGGCCTGGTCTATCGGCTTCCGGTGCCGGTGCAGCCGTTGAAGGCTTTCGGAGCATCGCGATCGCGCACGGTTTCGGCGCCGACGACATCGCCGCGGGCGCCCTGCTGATGGGCCTGATCTTTTTGGTGCTCGGATTGTCGGGGCTGCTGGACTGGGTCGCCACATGTTTCCGCAGCCGATCATTCGGGGGATTCAGCTTTCGGTGGGACTGCTGTTTTGCCCGTTGGCGTGGCGACTCGTATCCGCGACACCGAAAGCGTTCACCGACCACCGGCATTCGATCTGGTGGCTGGCGGGCGTCACCGCGGTCGTGATCGCCTCGGCACTGCTGTTCCGACGCCGGCAGATCACCCTGGTCTTTATTGCGCTGGCCGGGCTCGCGATGGTGCTGACGTTCCACGGCTCAGTCAGCTTCGGCCCGTCGGCGCTGCACTTCCCGCACCTGAGCACGACCGCGTTCTCCGCCGCCGCGGTCGCCCTGGTGCTACCGCAATTCCCGTTGTCGTTTGCCAATTCGTGCTTGGCCACCGCCGACGCGGCCCGCACTTATTTCGGCGATGCCGCCGACCGGGTGCGTCCCGGGCGATTGGCGACACCCTCGGTCTGGCCAATCTGTTCGCCGGCGCATCAGCGGCATGCCGGTCTGTCACGGCGCCGGGGCATGACCGCCCATCGCGTCTTCGGTGCCCGCAGCGGCGGCGCGCCCATCATGCTGGGCAGCCTGCTGATCGCGCTCGCGCTCGCACTGGGGGCGACTCTGACCGCTGCGTTGGCCGGGTTTCCGGTTCCGATTCTCGCCGGTCTGCTGACGGTCGCTGGCCTGCTGCATATCGCGCTGCTCAAAGATCTGCGGAATCCGGCGCACTGGGCAATGGCGCTTGCGGTCGGAATCACCGGCTTTCTCAGTAACCTCGCTATAGCGCTTGTCGGTGGACTGGTGATCTGGTGGCTCGCCCACTCGATTCGAGGACTGCAAGCGCCATCGCAAACGACGACCAAGACATCCGTGAAACCGACCCCTCTGAGCCAGTCAGGTCGCGTGGTCTTTGCCCGCGAGTTGGTCCAGCGCGTGATCCAGCACGCCGCCCAGCACCCCGAGGCCGTCGCGCACCCCACCTGGCGAGCCCGGCAGGTTGACCACCAAGGCCCGCGACCGGCGACGCCGCAGACGCCGCGCGACAACACCGAGGTCGGCACCTTCGGTAGACCGGATCGCCGGATCGCGTCGGCCAGCCCGGGAATCTCGTAATCGAGCACCGCCGCGGTCTGGGCCGGGGTGTCGTCGCTGGGCGAAATGCCGGTGCCCCCGGAGGTGATCACCACGTCGACACCGTCGGCGAGGGCCCCGCGCAGCGACCTCCCCGGCCGGGTCGCCGTCGGGCACCAGTGTCCCGTCTGCACAGACGAGAACCCATGTTGCGCAAGCCATTCGGCGATCAGTGGGCCGCAGCGGTCCTCGTAGACGCCCGACGATGCGCGACTGGACGCCACGATGACGCGCGCCCGATCTGCCGGTCATCACCTCACCCAGGTTCCGCTGCGACCGCCTTCTTTACGCAGCACCCGAATGTCATCGATCCGCGCAGCCGGGTCCACCGCTTTGATCATGTCGTAGAGGGTCAACGCCGCCACGCTCACCGCGGTCAGCGCCTCCATCTCCACGCCGGTGCGGTCGGTGCCTGCACACCGTCGCGGTGATGTCGACATCCCTCTCGCCGATGGTGAAATCGAGGTCGACACCGGTGAGCGAAAGTTGATGGCATAGCGGGATCAGATCACTGGTGCGCTTAGCTGCCAGGATGGCCGCCACCCGAGCGGTGGCCAGCGCATCGCCTTTGGCTAACCCACCCTCCGAAATCAACTTCACGACGTTCCCGGTCGTGCGCAGCGAACCTGCGGCGACGGCGGTGCGGCCGGTGACTGCTTTCTCGCTGATGTCTACCAGAAGCGCCGCGCCTCGCTCGTCGATGTGCGATAGCGGACCCGACCCAAGATCGTGTTGGCACCGCTTCTTCATCTTTTACGGAGATGTTAGCTGAGGTCCCGAGATCTGTTACCTGGGATCCGGCCTGAATCTCTGCTAATCAGGTCTCCTGCAGGGGATGTCCAGCAGGCAATTGCCGACGCCAGCCACCGCAGGTGATGTGAGCCCGGCGGGCCGTGGCTGACGACGGTGCCGGTTTGTGCGTCGAATGCCCCGCGGCGAAACTGGCGTTTACCGACCGGCGAGGTCACCGTCTCGGTCAGCACGGCGGATCGTTGCGCCCGCTGCGGTGCCGGCAGTCCCGTCGCCGCGCGCAGCGCCGGACGAACGAGCACCTCGAACGACACTAGCGCGCTGACCGGGTTACCGGGCACCGTGACGATAGGCGTACCGGCTACCCGGCCGGCGCCCTGCGGCATGCCCGGCTGCATGGCCACCTTGACGAACTCAACCCCCTGATCCCCGGCTCGACCGAACGCGTCCTTGACGACTTCGTAGGCGCCCGCGCTGACCCCGCCACTGGTGACGATCAGGTCCGACTCGCCGGCGTAGCGGTCCAGCACGCGGCGAACTGCGCGACGTCGTCGACTGACGGTCGCGGCGCGACCACGTCGGCGCCGGCGTCACGTACCGCGGCGGCCAACGCGGCCGCGTTGGACTCGTAGATCTGCCCCGCCCGCAGCGGAGTTCCCGGCGACACGAGCTCGGATCCGGTGGAAATCACCAACACCCGCTGCCGCGGAATCACCGGCAGCTCGCGCAACCCCAGCGCCGCGGCCAACCCGATCACTGCCGGCGTGACCACTTGCCCGGCCGCAACACCGTGGTGCCTCGGCGACGTCCTCGCCGGGACGGCGGATGTATTTGCCCTCGGCGCTGGGCGTGTTGATCCGAACGATGTCGGTCCGCCCGTCGGTGTCCTCAACAGGCACTACCCCCGTCGCCCCGGCCGGCATCGGCGCGCCAGTCATGATGCGATGAGCCGTCCCGGCGCGAGTGTAGGAACGTCGATGCGGCCGGCCGGAATATCTTCGGCCACAGGCAGTTCACTGGATGCTCGGCGGTTGCCGAGGTCACCTCGCGGCGTGCACCGCGTAACCGTCCATGCGGAGTTGTCGAACAGTGGCAGCGACAACGTCGCGGTCACGTCGTCGGACAGCACCAGGCCCTCGGCGGCGGCAAGTTCCGCGCTGGTGGCGGCCCGGGCAGTAATCAGCTCGGCGACTACGCGCTGATGCTCCTCGACCGATCGCATGACGTCAGATCAGGAGAGAAATATTGCCGTTGGCGGACCAAGGTCTAAGTATGGAGTTCGTAGCTATGACGCTGGTAGTGCGTGCCGTACTGACCGAGCAGCCCATTCTGCTGGCCGAACACGAGGAACTGGTGAGCCATCGGGCAGCGGGAGCTGTGGTGGGGTTTGTCGGGGTGATTCGTGACCACGACGGCGGCCGTCCGGTGGTGAAGCTCGAATATTCCGCGCACCCGTCCGCCGCGCAGGTCATGGCCGACGTGGTGGCCGAGGTTGCCGGGCGGTCGTGTGGGGTTCGTGCTGTTGCGGCAAGCCACCGGATCGGCGCGCTGGAGATCGGCGAGGCCGCCTTGGTCGCCGCGGTCGCCGCGGACCATCGGCAGGCAGCGTTCGACACCTGCGCAGAGTTGGTGGACGCGATCAAGGGGCGGTTACCGGTGTGGAAGCGCCAATTCTTCGTCGACGGAACCGACGAATGGGTGGGCTCGCCCTACGCGGCCGGTTATCCGCCGGCAAACGGCGGCAGTACATCGATCGTGGTACCTGCGCGCAGCGGCTGGGCTGGTCCCGCACGGCGACGCTGTCGCACAGAAACGAGCACCGCGTCAGCACGCGGGCCAGTTTCTGGCTGCGGCCGCCCAGCCTGTCGACAAGCTCACCGACCGTGGTACCGGCACGCACGGTCAATTGCTCGGAATCGGACCCCGCGGCGGCGCGGGCGGCCGCGAAATACCGCACGGAGATCCGGATCCGGCCGCCTGTCTGCCCCGTCACCTCAGCCGCCGATCGCGCTCATCGGCCGCGCCGGCTGGACGAAGTCAGGGTCGTTGATCCCGTGGCCCGCCGGTTTGCCCCACATCGCCGTCGCCACGCCGCCTCGATCGCGGTGTCGTCGGCGCCGCCGCGCAACAGCCCCCGCAGATCCGTCTCCTCGATGGCGAACAGGCAACTGCGCAGCTGCCCGTCGGCGGTCAACCGAACGCGGTCGCAGGTCGAGCAGAACGGGTGCGACACCGAGGCGATCACCCCGATCTTTCCGTTGCGGCCCGTCACGGGATCACCGATCCGCCACAACTCGGCCGGTGCCGTACCCCGCGGCGCCGATCGGGTTCCAGCTGAAACCACGACGCCGCAGCTCCGCCAGCACCTGGTCCGCGGTAATCCAAGCCTCACGGCGCCACTGGTGCCCGGCATCCAGCGGCATCTGCTCGATGATCCGCAACTGGTAGTCATGGTCGAGGCAGAACCGCGTCAACGGCACTACGTCGTCAAGCCCGGTCTTCGGATCCAGCACGGCGTTCACCTTCACCGGCCGCAAACCCGCCGCGTGCGCAGCGGCCAGGCCAGCCACCACGTCGGCCAGTCGGTCGCGGCGGGCGATCGCCGCAAAACGAGCGCTGTCGACGCTGTCCAGAGACACGTTAACCCGGTCCAATCCAGCCCGCGCCAACGTCTCCGCACGCCCTGCCAACCGAACTCCGTTGGTGGTCAGCGCAAGCTCCGGTCGCTGCGGCAACGCCGCCGTCGCGGCGACAACGTCCTCAAGATGCTTGGCCAGCAACGGTTCTCCACCCGTGAGCCGCACCTTGGTCACGCCCAGCCTGGTGACGCCGATTCGGACCAGCCGCACAATCTCGCCGGGCTGCAGCAGCTGGTCGGCCGGCAGCCACGGCACACCCTCGGCCGGCATGCAGTAGGTACATCGCAGATTGCAGCGATCGGTCAACGACACCCGCAGGTCCGTCGCAACCGCCCGTAGCTGTCGATCAAGGGGCCTGTGGGCGGGGCCGGTTGCGGGGCCTTCGGGCCGACGCGGCACAAAGGGACACCGAGCGCCGTGATCACCGTGGCATCACCCGAATCTATTGGCGAGCAACAATTTCGCTCACGGTGCTGTCCACGAGTTCACGGGCACTCGGTCGCCGATCCGGTGCAATGTCAAGACCCCCGCTCGTGCAGCTGTCGCGACAACATTACTCCCCCAAAATTCCTTTCTAGTTCGCAACCAAACCGGTCTAACGTCCTCGGGGATCTCGCGTTCGATCGCGTCGAGCCAGGCGCGCGCCGACATGTCCGACGGGGCACGCCAGTCGCCGCGCGGCGACAGCGCCCCACCGTGGGACACCTTGGGCCCGTTGGGCATCGCCGACCGTTTGAACTGGCTGAACGAATAGAATCGCTGCACGAAGACTTGCAGCCAGTGCCGAATCTCTTTGAGCGTGTAGGCCGGCCGCTTGTTCTCGGGAATCCCGGCGGCCAGTTGCCGTTCTCTGCATCGCTCCACGCGTGCCAGGCCAGAAACGCGATCTTCGCCGGCCGGAATCCGTAGCGCAGCACCTGGTACAGCGAGAAGTCCTGTAGCGCATACGGTCCGACTTTGGCCTCGCTGCTCTGCAGCTCTTCTTTCTCGCCGGCGGGTACGAGTTCGGGGGTGATCTCGGTGTCGAGCACCGACCGCAGCACCTCCCCTACCTCGGACGGGAACTGGTCGGAGGAGATCACCCAGCGGATCAGATGCTGAATCAGCGTCTTGGGCACACCGGCGTTGACGTTGTAATGCGACATCTGGTCGCCGACACCGTAAGTCGACCAACCCAATCCCAGCTCGGACAGGTCGCCGGTGCCCAGCACGATGCCACCGTGCTGATTGGCCAGCCGGAACAGGTAATCGGTGCGCAGCCCGGCCTGGACGTTCTCGAACGTGACGTCGTAGACCTTCTCGCCGCGCGAGAACGGGTGGTCCATCTCCTTGAGCATCAGCGACGCGGTGTCGGTGATGTCGATCTCGGCGAAGGTGACACCGAGCGCGCGGCACAGCTCGACCGCGTTGCGTTTGGTGTGCTCGCCGGTCGCGAAGCCGGGCAGGGTGAAGGCCAGAATGTCGCTGCGCGGCCGCTCTTCTCGATCCATCGCCCGCGCGGCGACGATCAGCGCGTGCGTCGAGTCGAGCCCGCCGGAGACCCCGATGACGACCTTCGGAAAGTTCAAGGCGCGCAGCCGTTGTTCGAGCCCGGCGACCTGAATGCTGTACGCCTCGTAGCAGTCCTGCTGCAGCCGATTCGCGTCGGCAGGCACGAACGGGAACCGCTCGACGCCGCGGAGCAGCCCGATGTCACCGGCCGGCGGTTCCAGTCGAAACTCGATCCGCCGTAACGATTCTGCCGACGCGCGGTGGTGGCGCCGATTGTCGTCGAAAGTGCCCATCCGCAACCGCTCGGCGCGAAGTAACTCGAGGTCGATGTCGGCGACGCTGCGTCGCTCCCCCTTGGGGAAGCGCTCCGACTGCGCGAGCAACCGCCGTTCTCCCAGATCATGGTTTGGCCGTCCCAGGCCAGGTCGGTGGTCGACTCACCTTCTCCGGCAGCGGCATACACGTAGGCGGCCAGGCAGCGCTGCGACGCCGAGCGCGCGAGCAGCGAGCGGTCGTCGGCGCGACCGATCGTGATCGGGCTGCCGGACAGGTTGGCCAGCACCGTCGCACCCGCCAGCGCCGCTTCGGCACTCGGCGGGATCGGGACGAACATGTCCTCGCAGATCTCGACGTGCAGCACGAAGCCGGGCACGTCGGATGCTTCGAACAACAGATCCGGGCCGAACGGCGCCTCGATCCCGGCGACCCGGATGGTGCCGCGCTCGTCGTCACCCGGCGCGATCTGGCGGCGTTCGTAGAACTCGCGATAGGTGGGCAGATACGACTTGGGTGCCACGCCCAGGACACGCGCCGCGGTGGATGACGACGGCGGTGTTGTAGATGCGATGCCGGTAGCGCAGCGGGGCGCCGACCACCAGTATCGGCAGCAGTTCGGTCGACGCGGCGACGACGTCGCGCACGGCGTCCTCGACCGCGTCAAGCAACACATCCTGCAGCAGGATGTCCTCGATGGAGTAGCCGGACAGCGTCAACTCCGGGAAAACGGCCAGCGCCACACCTTCGTCGTGGCACTGCCGGGCCAGCCGCAGCACCGAAGCGGCGTTGGCCGCAGGGTCGCCGATCGCGGCGTGATGAGTACACGCGGCGACCCGGGCAAACCCCTGGTTGTAGACGTTGTAGAAGTCCATCGTCCTTCTATTGTCGCCCTGCCGGTCAAATACGTGCTCATCGGGTATCGCCGGCCGCGCACGCGTGTCGGCGAATCGGGGAGTCCGTACCCTCGAAGAGGTGACGGCTGTGCGCGCGGAAGCTCCGGAGCTGGTCGCTGCGCTGACCGGTTGCCGGGTCGCTGTGCTGACCGGAGCGGGAATGTCGACCGACTCCGGCATCCCCGACTACCGCGGACCCGATTCGCCGCCGAGCAACCCGATGACGATTCGCCAGTTCACCTCCGACCCGGTGTTCCGCCAGCGGTACTGGGCCCGCAACCACGTGGGGTGGCGGCACATGGACGACACCCGGCCCAACGCCGGGCACCGCGCGCTGGCCACGCTCGAACACATCGGCGTCGTCAGCGGCGTCATCACGCAGAACGTCGATCTGCTGCACACCAAGGCCGGCAGCAGGAACGTGATCAACCTGCACGGCACCTACGCGCGGGTGATCTGCCTGAGTTGCGGGTGGACGATGAGCCGCGCGGCACTGGCCGAGCAACTGGACGCGATGAACCCGGGCTTCACCGAGCGGGTCGAGGCCGTCGGCGGGTTGGCGGTGGCACCGGACGCTGACGCCGTCGTCGACGACACCGCATCGTTTCGCTACCTCGATTGCCCCTCGTGCGGCGGCATGCTCAAACCCGACATCGTCTACTTCGGCGAGAGTGTCCCCAAAGATATTGTCCAACAGTCATTTTCGATGGTCGAAGAAGCTGACGCCCTGCTGGTCGCCGGCTCGTCGTTGACGGTGTTCTCCGGTTACCGCTTCGTGCGTCACGCCGCGGCCCTGGGCATGCCGGTCGCCATCGTCAACCGCGGCCCGACCCGCGGCGACGAGCTGGCCGGTGTCAAGGTCGACGGCGGCTGCTCGGAGCTGCTGACGCTGCTGGCCGAGGAACTCTCCCCCGCAGCCGTGAACTAGAACGTGCAGGGCATGCTGCGGATGCCGTGGATGAAGTTGCCGGCCACGAACGCCGGGTCGCCGGCCTGGATATCCGGCAGCTGGTGCAGCAGCTCACCGAAGATCGCCCGCAGCTGCGCCCTGGCCAGGTTCGCACCCAGGCAGAAGTGCACGCCGCCGCCACCGAACCCGACGTGCGGGTTGGGGTTACGGCTCAGGTCGAGGCGCTCGGGATGGGAGAACACATCGGTGTCGAAGTTGCCCGAGGAGTAGAACATCACGACCTTCTCGCCGGCGGTGATGGCCTGGCCGCCGATCTCGACATCCTTTGCGGCCGTGCGGCGGAACGTCATCACCGGCGACGCCCAGCGGATGAACTCCTCGACCGCGCCGCCGATGCGGTTGTCGAAATCCTCCAGCAGCCAGGCCCGCTGGTCGGGATAGTCGGTGAGGGCCTTCAGCGCGTGGCTGGTGGTCTGGCGGGTGGTGTCGTTGCCGGCGACCGTGAGCAACACGAAGAACGCGGCGACGTCGGCGTCGGCCAACTTGTCGCCGTCCACCTCGGCGGTCACCAGGCTGGTGAACAGGTCGTCGCCGGGGTGCTCGCGGCGCTCCGCGGCGAGCGCCCCGGCCACCTGATGCACATAGGTCTGCGCCTCGAACAACACCTCCAGCGGGTGGCGACCGTTGAGGTACTCCGGGTCGCCTGACGAGACCATGGCGTCGGCCGCGTGCGCGAGCTGTCTGCCGCTCCGACTCGGGGATGCCCACCATGTCCGACAACGTGCGGATGGGCAGCTCCTTGGCGCACAGGTCGACGAAATCGGCACCGCTGCCGGCGGCTTTGAGTTCCTCGACGATGGTCTTCGCGTTCGCCTTGATCGAATCTTCGATGCGCCGGACCTGCCGCGGGGTGAACGCGGCGCTGACGAGTTTGCGCAGGAATGTGTGCCGCGGCGGGTCCATGGCCAGGAAGGATTGCGACGCTTCGAGCAGCTCCTCCGGAAAATTCTCGAACATGACGCCCTTGCCCGACAGGAACGACTCGTTGTCGCGGCTGATCGCGACGATGTCATCGCGGCGGGTGACCGCCCAGTAGCCGGGGTCATTGGGGTCAGGCAGCATGGGGTCTTCCACCGGCGGATGCCAACTGACCGGGCGAGCGGCCCGCAACTCCGCGAATGCCTTTTCCCGCTCCTGGGCGCTGGTCGACCAGAAGGCGCGTGACGACAGGTCGATGGGGTCGTAGGCGCGCGGGGCGGCGGTCGTCGCAGTCATGGGCGAATCCTCCATCGGATATGACGCGGGTCACAAACTCAGAACACCGACGACGATAAAACTAGACATCATGTCTAGTCAAGGTGTCATACTGTCGACCATGCCGTCAGTCACCCGAAAGCCGCAAGCCAAGCGGCAGGAGCGACGCGAGCAGATCGAGCGGCGGCTGCTCGAAGCCACCGAACGGCTGATGCGCGACGGCGCGAGCTTCACCGAGCTCAGCGTCGACCGCCTCGCCACCGAGGCCGGGATGTCGCGGGCCAACTTCTACATCTACTTCGAGGACAAGGGCGACCTGCTGCGACGGCTGGCCGGCCAGGTGTTCGGCGATCTCGCCGACAGCGCCGAACTCTGGTGGGGAGTGGCGTGGCGACACGATCCCGACGACGTGCGGGCGGCAATGGCGGGGATCATCGCCAGCTACCGGCGCCATCAGCCCGTGCTGGTCGCGCTCAACGAGATGGCCGGCTATGACCCATTGGTCGCCGCGACCTATCGCGAGCTGCTCACCGGAATCTCCAGCCGACTGACGCAGGTCATCGAGGATGGCCAAGCCGACGGGTCGATCCGCCGAGAACTACCCGCGGCCACCACGGCCAGCGCGCTCAGCTGGATGGTCGAGCGGGCCTGTCAGCAGAATCTGCCCGGCAGGCCGCCCGAATACGATGCCGAGCTGACCACGACGCTGACCGAAATCGCTTGGGGCGCACTGTATCTCGTGCCCATACCGAAGACCTAGACGGCGACCAGGTCGTCGGCGTGCACTGCTGGCCGCCGTAGCTCCGCGGGCAGATCCGACGTCGACCGGCCGATCATGGTGGCCAGTTCCGCGGCGTCGTAGGCGACCACTCCGCGAGCCACCAGGACCGCGTCGGGCCCGTTCAGATCGACGACGTCGCCGCCGTGAAAGCGGCCGTCCAGCGCGGTGATTCCGGCAGGCAACAGCGAACGGCGTTGGCCCAGTACAGCACTCACCGCCCCGCGGTCCAGGGTCAGCACGCCTGCGGCCTCGGCGGCGTATCGCACCCAGAACCGACGCGCCGACATACGGTTGGGTCGCGGGGCGAACACGGTGCCCACCGAGGCGTCCGCCAGCGCCGCTTCTGCATTGGCGGCGGCGGCCAACAGCACCGGAACGCCCGCGTCGGCGGCCAGCAGCGCCGACGACAGCTTGGACGCCATGCCACCGGTACCCAGGTGACTGCCCTGCCCCGCGATCACGCCGTCCAGTTCGTCGGGTCCGGAAACCTCTGCGATGAAATGTGTTTCGTCAGATTTGCGCGGGTCGGAGTCATAAAGGCCGTCGATGTCGCTGAGCAGGATCAGCGCGTCGGCGCCGACCAGGTGCGCCACCAGAGCAGAGAGTCGGTCGTTGTCGCCGAACCGGATCTCGTTGGTGGCCACCGTGTCGTTCTCGTTGACGATCGCCACCGCGTGCAATGCCCGCAGCCGGTCGAGTGTGCGCTGAGCATTGTTGTGCTGCACCCGCATCGACACGTCATGCGCGGTCAGCAGTACCTGACCGACGCTGCGCTGATAGCGGGCGAACGCGCTGCTCCAGGCATTGACCAACGCCACCTGGCCGACACTGGCCGCGGCCTGCTTGGTGGCCAGGTCGGTGGGCCGCTTGTTCAGCCCCAGCGGCTCGATGCCTGCGGCGATGGCACCCGAGGACACGATGATGACGTCGGAACCCGCCTTCATCCGCGCCTCGATGGCGTCGACGAGCCCAGCCAGCCGACTGGCGTCGAACATGCCGGTCGGGGTGGTCAGCGCGGTGGTGCCGACCTTGACGACGACGCTGCGCGCGGTCCTAACAGCCTCGCGCGCAACACTATTCATCGTCAGCGGCGCGGCGTTGCTTGCGTACCGCCTTGCGTTCGTCCGCGCCGATACGGTCATTGTTTTCAAGACGCAGATCGGCACCGCGCCTGGTCATCAAGGCGTCGATGCCGGACGGTGTCTGCGGCTCCCAGTCGAAGGTGACGTCGCCGATGGTGACCGCACAGCCGGGCCGCGCGCCCAGTCGCACCAGCTGGTCCTCGACGCCGAGCCGGGCCAGCCGGTCGGCGAGATAGCCGACTGCTTCGTCGTTGTCGAAGCTGGTCTGGGCGATCCAGCGTTCGGGCCGCCGGCCGCGCACCACGAATCCACCCTCGCCGTCGGACTGCACGGTGAAACCGGATTCGTCAACGGGTACCGGGCGCAACACCGGCCTTCGCGGCACCTGCACCGGCTGGGCGGCCTGATAATCCTTGACCATGTCGGCCAGTCCGAAGATCAACGGCTGCAGCCCTTCTCGGGCAACCGTCGACACCGTGAACACCGGCCATCCACGTTCGGCGATCTCGTCGTGGACGAACTCGGCCATCTCGCGGGCTTCCGGCACGTCGATCTTGTTGAGCACCACCGCGCGTGGGCGTTCCACCAGGTCGCCCAGCGTTGAATCCCCTTGCAGGGTAGGCGTGTAGGCGGCCAGCTCGGCTTCCAGCGCGTCGATGTCGGAGATCGGGTCGCGGCCTGGTTCCGCAGTCGCACAATCCACCACGTGTACCAGCACCGCACACCGCTCGATGTGGCGCAGGAAGTCCAGACCCAGACCGCGGCCTTGCGACGCACCCGGGATCAGGCCCGGCACATCGGCGACCGTGAACGTCCGCTCCCCCGCTGAAACCACCCCGAGATTGGGGGCCAGCGTGGTGAACGGATAGTCGGCGATCTTCGGCTTGGCCGCCGAAATAGTGGACACCAGTGAGGATTTGCCGGCCGACGGGAAACCGATCAGCCCGATGTCGGCGACCGTCTTGAGTTCCAGGGTGAAGTCGCGGGCTTCGCCTTTTTCCCCCAACAGCGCGAACCCGGGCGCTTTGCGGGCGCGCGACGCCAGCGCGGCGTTACCCAACCCGCCGCGGCCGCCGGCGGCGGCTTCGAAGCGGCTGCCGGCACCGACCAGGTCGGCAAGAATGCGGCCGTCCTCGTCGACCACCATGGTGCCGTCGGGGACCTTGATCTCCAGATCGGCAGCGGCAGCGCCGGCGCGGTTACCGCCCATGCCCTGCTTGCCCGACGCGGCAACCACGTGCGGATGGAAGTGAAAGTCGAGCAGGGTGTGCACCTGCGGGTCGACGACCAGCACAATGCTGCCGCCATGGCCACCATTGCCGCCGTCGGGACCGCCGAGTGGCTTGAATTTCTCGCGGTGGACAGAGGCGCAGCCGTTACCACCGGAGCCGGCGCGCGCGTGGATCACGACGCGGTCGACAAACCGAGGAGCCATCGGAATTCCTCTAACTCGTCGAGTGTGAAGCTAGTGCGGTCTCACACTCGCCGAGTGATCAATTGGTCGCAGGAAGGTTGTCCGCGGCCGAGACGATATTGACCGTTTTGCGGCCACGCTTGACACCGAACAAGACGGCGCCCGCCGCCTTGGCGAACAACGTGTCGTCGCCACCACGGCCGACGTTGACGCCGGGGTGGAAGTGCGTGCCGCGCTGGCGGACGATGATCTCGCCGGCCTTGACGACCTGGCCGCCGAATCGCTTCACGCCCAGCCGCTGCGAGTTTGAATCGCGACCGTTACGTGAGCTGGAAGCGCCCTTTTTGTGTGCCATGTCTGTCGCCTCCTGCTACTTGATTCCGGTGACCTTCAGGACCGTCAGCTGCTGACGGTGACCCTGACGCTTGTGGTAGCCGGTCTTGTTCTTGAACTTGTGGATGCGGATCTTGGGGCCCTTGGTGTGCTCGAGCACCTCGCCGGTGACCGCGACCTTGGCCAGCGCGGCGGCCTCAGAGGTGACGGTGGCGCCGTCGACGACCAGGGCGACCGGAAGCGACACCTTGGCGCCCGGCTCGGAGTCGAGCTTCTCGACCTTGACGACGTCACCAACGGCAACTTTGTACTGCTTACCGCCGGTCTTGACGATTGCGTAGGTCGCCATGGTTACGTCTACCTCTTCTTCTGGGCGTCGCACAGCCACTAGCTGCGCGGGCTGGTTGGGGGTGTCGGCCGGCTACTTGTCCCACATGGCAGGCCAGCGGGCCTGGCGACAACTGGTCAAGGGTACGTGACCAGCGGCTACAGGGTCAAACCGGCCTTTCAGTCCGCGCATCAGTCCTCGTGGGCGGGTGGACCGGCGGGCCGAGCCGCGGCCCGACGCCTTCGAGGCCGCCCGTCGGAGGCGGAAGCGGCACCGGCGTGTGACTCCTGTGTGCGATCGGAGTCCTCGTCGTCGCTGTCCTCGAAGTCGTCAACGTCGTCGTCATCGTCGTCGTCGTCCTCGTCGTCGTCTTCGTCGTCGAGATCGTCCTCATCATCGAGGTCGTCATCGTCGTCGTCGAGATCGACCTGTTCGGTGTCGTCGTCATCCGAATCGTCGGCGCTGTCGTCGTCCGAGTCGTCTTCGTCGTCGAAGTCGTCGTCCTCGAGGTCTTCTTCTACCGCCTCCTTGGCAGCCTGCTTCTGCAGCTGCTCGTCGGCTTCGGCATCGCCCTCGTGCTGATCGGCGGGCACGTCGTCCGTGTCGTCGCCATGAGCCAGCTCGTCGCCCTCGTCATGCCCACCGTTGGCTGCGGCCATGGCTTTGAACATCGGATGCTCGCCGGGCGTATGCGCGGGCACGCTGGCGACGGGAGCCTCTTCGGCCTTGCCCTTCTTGGACCGCCGACCACGCCGACCGCCGGACTCCGCTTTGCGGCCGGTCGACGGGGCCGAGTCGACCGGATCGCCGTGCAGCATGATCCCGCGGCCGCTGCAGTGCGGACACGTCGTGGAGAAGGCCTCGATGAGACCGGTGCCCAGCTTCTTGCGGGTCAGCTGCACCAGACCCAGCGAGGTCACTTCGGACACCTGGTGACGGGTGCGGTCGCGGGCCAGCGCCTCGGTCAGCCGTCGCAACACCAAATCGCGGTTGGACTCGAGGACCATGTCGATGAAGTCGATGACGATCATGCCGCCGATGTCACGCAGCCGCAGCTGGCGCACGGTCTCCTCGGCCGCCTCGAGGTTGTTCTTGGTGACGGTCTGCTCGAGGTTGCCGCCCGAGCCGGTGAACTTGCCGGTGTTGACGTCGACGATGGTCATCGCCTCGGTCCGGTCGATGACCAAGGTGCCACCCGATGGCAACCAGACCTTGCGGTCCATCGCCTTGGCCAGTTGCTCGTCGATGCGGTGCACCGCGAAGACATCGGGGCCGTCTTCAGCGGCCGGCGCGTATTGGTTCAGCTTCGAGACAAGTTCGGGCGCAACTGAACTCACGTATTCGTTGATAGTGGTCCAGGCGTCCTCGCCGGACACGATCAGCTGCTTGAAATCCTCGTTGAACAGGTCGCGGATGACCTTGACCAGGACGTCGGGCTCTTCGTAGAGCGCGACGGCGGCACCGGCCGCTTTTTTCTTGGTCTCCGTGGCGACCTCGTCGATCTCGGTCCACCGCTCCTGCAGCCGGTTGACGTCACCGCGGATGTCGTCTTCTTTCACGCCTTCCGAAGCGGTGCGGATGATCACGCCGGCGTCGGACGGCACGACCTCGCGAAGAATCTCCTTGAGCCGTTGGCGTTCGGTGTCGGGAAGTTTGCGGCTGATGCCCGTCGACGAGGCGCCAGGCACGTACACCAGGTAGCGGCCGGCCAGCGACACCTGCGTGGTCAGTCGGGCGCCCTTGTGACCGACGGGATCCTTGCTGACCTGCACGACGACGTAGTCACCGGGCTTGAGCGCCTGCTCGATCTTGCGGCTGGAACCGCCCAGGCCGGCGGCCTCCCAGTTCACCTCGCCGGCGTAGAGCACGCCATTGCGGCCGCGGCCGATGTCGACGAACGCCGCCTCCATCGACGGCAGCACGTTCTGCACGATGCCCAGGTAGATGTTGCCGACAAGGGAGGCCGAGGCCGCGCTGGTGACGAAGTGCTCCACCACGATGCCGTCCTCGAGGACGGCGATCTGGGTGTAGCGGCTGCCCTGGTTCGGCGGTTCGGTGCGGACCTTGTCGCGGACCACCATCACCCGGTCGACCGCCTCGCGGCGGGCCAGGAATTCAGCTTCGGTCAGGACCGGCGGGCGCCGGCGTCCGGCGTCGCGGCCGTCGCGACGGCGCTGCCGTTTGGCCTCGAGCCGGGTCGAGCCGTCGATGCCCTGGATCTCGTTGTTACTGGAGTCGGGTTTGTTCTTGGCCCGGGGTGCCCGCTCGTGCACCACGGTGTTCGGCGGGTCGTCCGGTGACGAGTTGTCGTCGGAGTCATCACCGGAACCGGACTTGCGGCGGCGGCGGCGACGGCGACGCTTGGTGGCACCATCGCCGGAACCGTTGTCGTCGTCGGAGCCATCGGAGTCGTCGGTGTCGTCCCCGGAGTCGTCGCTGTCGTCGGCGGAGTCATCGTCGTCACCCGAGTTGTCTGATTTGCCGCTGTCGCCCGAGCCGTTCTCGGAGCCGTTCTGCTCGCCCCGGCCACGGCCCCGCCCGCGACGTCCACGGCGACGACGGCGATTGGCCGGACGGTCGGACTGGTCGTCGTCCCCGTCGCCATCGCCTTCGCCATCGAAGTCGTCGTCATCGTCATCGTCGGACTCGGCGACGTCGGCCTCGGCATCTTCCGATTTGCCGGGCTTCTCCGGGGCCTCGACCCGCTTGACCGGCTGGGGTGCCACGAACAGCGGCATGTATTCGGGACGCTCGGCCGGCGGGGTCTCCAGCATCAGCCGCGACTCGGGTTCCTCGGCCTCGCCGGCGGCACCCGCCCCGGCCGTGGCGACCGACGCGGTGACGGCCGCGGGCGCGCTGGCGAGCAGGTCGCGCACACGGACCGCGTCGACCCGCTCCACCGTCGAGTGAGCGCTGCGGATCCGACCGTCGAGCTCGGTCAGCGCGTCGAGCACCTGCCTGCTGGTAGTTCCCAGCGCCCGCGCCAGGGAATGAACCCTTAGCCGCTCTGGCAGGTCTTCAAGCTGCGACGACTCTTCCGGAACTTCTGAGAATGGGCCACCGTCTGTCACGTATTCTCCTCAAGCCCTCGGGCGCGTCCTTTCGACGCGGCCACGCGAGGGCTTCGCTATGAACCCGGGTCACTTTCTCCCGGGCTTGTGATGGTCTTGCCCCGAGCAGTTCGGGTCGAACACACTCGGTGCCGGTCTGAATGATGGCTGGACAGCCGCGCCGCGAGTCGCGGTGGTCGCGCTTGTCAAAGTCTTCATTCGGGCGCCTGTCGACGTTCCGAAGCCGGTCCGGCGACGTTCACCCGACTACCAGTGTCCCATACCGGGGTACCGGGTCGGACCAAGTGCGGCCGACCCGTTATCAAGCCTTGCTGAACCAGAGCGCGATCTCGCGCTCTGCGGACTCCGGCGAATCGGAGCCGTGCACCAGGTTGAACTGCGTTTCGAGGCCGAAATCACCGCGGATCGTGCCGGGCAGCGCCTTCTCCACCGGGTCGGTCCCGCCCGCGAGTTGCCGGATCGCCGCGATCGCCCGCGGGCCCTCGATGATCGCCGCTACCAGCGGCGATGACGTGATGAACTCGACCAGCGAGCCGAAAAACGGTTTGCCGTCGTGCTCGGCGTAGTGACTGCGGGCCAGCTTTTCGCTGACGGTCCGCAATTCCAGCTCCGCGATGGTCAGGCCCTTGCGCTCGACGCGGCCGAGGATCTCGCCCACCAGGCGCCGCTCGACCCCATCGGGCTTGATCAACAGCAGGGTCCGCTCAGTCATTTGGCGCCGTTCCTCCTCATCGCTTCGCTTCTGCATCGTCACCGGCGCGGTCTCTATCTCACCGCTCGTCACGGCGCACAGCGTACCTGGATCAGTCGGGCGGGCCGTCTTGACCAGGGAGCAACCCGAGCCGCTCCCGCCGCAGGACCTCCGAACGCACGTAGACGATCAGTGCCCACACCGCGGCGAAGATCAGGCCGATGACGCCGACACCCGGATAGACGGCGAATCCGGCGATCGGGACCAGCTGCACGCCGAGGTCCGCCCAAATGGCCCACGACCGGCCCTGCAGCCCCGCGAGAACGATCAGGATCGCCGCCAGACCGAGCAGATACGTCAGAGCAACCGCGTTCAGCCCGCCGCCGACCGTGCGCGACCACCGGCAGCGCCAGCAGCACCACGATCGCCTCCAGGATCAGTGTGCCGGCCGTGACACCGCGAAAGCTCTTCCACGGGTCGGGTTTTGGAGCATCGGGCACTGGTCGCCGGCCTCATCGTCGTCGGAGGCGGTCACGCGGGATCACGACCGAACAGCGAACGAGCAGCGCCGGCGGTGACGACCGAGCCGGTGACGACGATGCCCGTTCCGGAGAACGACTCGCCCTCGGCGTCGGCGTCATCGACCAGCGCGGTGGCGGTGTCGATGGCGTCGCGCAGGTTCTCGGCGGTGACCACCCGGTCGGGCCCGAAATACTGCTGCGCGATCAGCGCCAACGATTCGACATCCAACGCTCGCGGTGATCCGTTGTGGGTGACCACGATTCGATCAAACACCGGCTCGAGCGCGCCCAGGATGCCACCGACATCCTTGTCGCCCATCACGCTGACCACTCCGACCAGGAACCGGAAGTCGAACTCCTCGGCCAGGGTCTGGGCCAGCGCCGCCGCACCCGCCGGATTGTGCGCGGCGTCGACGAACACCGTGGGCGCGCTGCGCATCCGCTCCAGCCGGCCGGGACTGCTCACGGCGGCGAATCCGGCTCGCACGCTGTCGATGTCGAGTTGGCGCTGTGGGCCGGCCCCGAAGAACGCCTCCACCGCCGCCAGCGCGATCGCCGCGTTGTGGGCCTGGTGTTCGCCGTGCAGCGGGAGGAACACCTCGGTGTACACCCCGCCGAGACCCTGCAACTCCAGCAGCTGGCCCCCGATCGCGACCTGGCGACTGAGCACCGCGAACTCCGAATCCTCCCGCGCGACAGCGGCATCGGCACGCACCGTCTGCGCCAGCACCACCTCCATGGCCTCTGCGCACCTGACGACCGATGATCGCCACGGTGTCCGGAGCGCCCGTCCTCGGCCCGGCGGATGATGCCGGCTTTCTCACCGGCGATGCCGGCGATGTCCTCGCCGAGGTATTCGACATGGTCGACGCTGATCGGGGTGATCACCGCGACCGGCGCGTCGATCACGTTGGTGGCGTCCCAGCGTCCGCCGAGACCGACTTCGATCACCCCCACGTCGATCGGGGCATCGGCGAACGCTGCGAACGCCATCGCGGTGAGCACCTCGAATTTGCTCATCGCCGGGCCGCCGGCCGCCTGCGACTGCTCGTCGATCATCTGGATGAACGGCTCGAGCTCGGTGTAGGTCGCCACGTATGTCGCTGGGCTGATCGGCTTTCCGTCGATCGCGATGCGCTCGACCGCCGACTGGAGGTGCGGGCTGGTGGTACGCCCGGTCCGCCGCTGCAGCGCGGTCAGCAGCGCGTCCACCATCCGCGCCACCGAGGTTTTGCCGTTGGTGCCGGCGATGTGGATCGACGGGTAACTGCGTTGCGGCGAGCCGAGCAGATCCATCAGCGCCGAGATTCGGTCCAGGCTGGGCTCGATCTTCGTTTCCGGCCAGCGTTGATCGAGCAAGTGCTCGACCTGAAGCAGTGCCGCGATCTCGTCCGGGGTGGGTGGAACCTCAGCGAGTTCCGCGTATTCGGGTTCGGGTTCCAGCGTCACTTCAGCCCGGCCAACCTGGCGGTGATCCGGTCCGCTTCCTCACGCGCCACCCGTTGCCGCTCCCGTTGCTTGGCGACGACCGCTTCGGGCGCCTTGGCCATGAAGTCCGCGTTACCCAATTTCGCTGTGGTCGAGGCCAATTCCTTCTGCGCGGCGGCCAAGTCCTTCTCCAGGCGGCGACGCTCGGCGGCCACGTCGATGGTTCCCGACGTGTCCAGTTCAACGACGACGATGCCGCCCTTGAGCCCGACCTCCAGCGACGCCGAGGGCGTGAAGTCCGCAGCGGGCTCGGTCACCCACGCCAGCGAGGACACGGCGCCGAGCTGGGCGCTCAGGTCGGCGGTGTCGATACCGGACAAGCGCGCCGGCACTTTCTGCCGGTCGGCCAGCCCCTGATCGCTGCGGAACCGGCGGATCTCGGTGACCAGCTTCTGCATGTCGGTGATCCGTTGCGCAGCAACGGTGTCCAGCGCGAAACCCGAAGACTGCGGCCAGTCGGCGATGACCACGGACTCACCGCCGGTCAGGTTCTTCCACAGCGTCTCGGTGACGAAGGGAATGACCGGGTGCAGCAGCTTGAGCAGCGTGTCGAGCACGAAGGCCAACACGGCGGTGGTGTGCGCCGTCGTCCGGGTTCGACAGCTGCACCTTGGCCAACTCCAGGTACCAGTCGCAGAACTCATCCCAGGCGAAGTGGTAGAGCGCCGCGCAGGCGCGGCTGAACTCATAGCCGTCGAACGCCGAATCCACCTCGGCGCGAACCTCTTCCAACCGGCCGAGAATCCAGCGGTCGGCGTCGGTGAGCTCGTCGAGCCCCGGCAGCGGCGCCGGTGCGGCACCGTTCATCAGCGCGAAGCGGGTGGCGTTGAACAGCTTGTTCGCGAAGTTGCGCGACGCGCGGACGTGCGTCCTCGCCGACGCTGAGATCGCCGCCGGGGCTGGACCCGCGGGCCAGGGTGAACCGCAGCGCGTCGGCGCCGTAGAGATCCAGCCAGTCCAGCGGGTCGACCACATTGCCTTTGGACTTGCTCATCTTGCGGCCGGACTCGTCGCGAATCAGCCCGTGCAGAAATACATCGGTGAACGGCACCTGCGGGCCCCGCGCGACCGTCGAGGGTGATGGCGTCGTCGCCGCCGACGAAGGTCCCGAACATCATCATCCGGGCCACCCAGAAGAATATGATGTCGTAGCCGGTCACCAGAACGCTTGTGGGATAGAACTTCTCCAGATCTCGGCGTCCTCTCCGGCCAGCCCAGGGTGGAGAACGGCCACAGCGCCGACGAGAACCAGGTGTCCAGCACGTCGGGGTCCTGCTCCCAGCCCTCGGGCGGCGTCTCGTCCGGGCCCACGCACATCTTCTGCCCGTCCGGCCCGTACCAGATCGGAATGCGGTGGCCCCACCACAGTTGACGCGAGATGCACCAGTCGTGCATGTCGTCGACCCAGGCGAACCAGCGCGGCTCGAGGCTCTTCGGATGAATCACGGTGTCGCCGTTGCGAACCGCGTCACCCGCGGCCTTGGCCAGCGACTCGACCTTGACCCACCACTGCAGCGACAGCCGCGGCTCGATCGGCTCACCGCCGCGCTCGGAGTGCCCGACGCTGTGCAGGTACGGTCGCTTCTCGGCGACGATGCGGCCCTGGGCGGCCAGCGCCTCGCGGATTTTCACCCGGGCCTCGAAACGGTCCTGACCGTCGAACTGCGTTCCGGTGCCGGCGATCCGGCCCTTGGTGTCGAGCATCGTCGGCATCGGCAGGTTGTGCCGCAGCCCGATCTCGAAGTCGTTGGGATCGTGCGCCGGCGTCACCTTGACTGCGCCCGTACCGAATTCGGGATCCACGTGCCCGTCGGCGACGATCACGATGTCGCGGTCGACGAACGGATGCGGCAGCGTCTGGCCGACCAGATGCGCGGTACCGGTCGTCCTCGGGATGCACGGCGATCGCGGTGTCACCCAGCATCGTCTCGAGCCGGGTGGTGGCGACCACGATGTGCGGCTCGTCCTCATTCATCGAGCCGTACCGGAACGAGACCAGCTCGCCCTCGACGTCCTCGTATTTGACCTCGAGGTCGGAGATCGCGGTCTCGAGCACCGGCGACCAGTTGACCAGTCGCTCGGCTTGATAGATCAGACCTGCGTCATACAGCCGCTTGAAGATGGTCCGCACCGCTCGCGACAGACCATCGTCCATGGTGAAACGCTCGCGGTTCCAGTCGACCCCGTCACCGAGCCGGCGCATCTGACCACCGATCGCGCCGCCCGATTCGCGCTTCCAGTCCCAGACCTTGTCGATGAACAGTGTGCGGCCGAAGTCTTCTTTGGTTTTGCCGTCGACGGCGAGCTGCTTTTCGACGACGCTCTGGGTGGCGATACCCGCGTGGTCCATGCCCGGTTGCCAGAGCACCTCGTAACCCTGCATGCGCTTGCGACGGGTCAGGGCGTCCATCATGGTGTGCTCGAGCGCGTGGCCCATGTGCAGGCTGCCGGTCACGTTCGGCGGCGGCAGCACGATCGAATACGCCGGGCTTGGCGCTGGTCGACGATCGGCGGTGAAATAGCCGGCATCCACCCAGCGCTGATAGATCTCGCTTTCGACCGCGCCCGGGTCCCACGCCTTGGGCAGATCTTCAGCCCGCGTGTCAGCGGCGCGTTCTGGGCTAGTGGTCACGCGTCAAGTCTAGAAAGCACCGACGCGTGCGACGAACACCGCCCGTCGCGGGCGGTGTCGGACGGGATGGGCCTACTTCTTGCCGAACAGTCCGCCGAGGATGTCGCCCGCCTTGGCGCCCAGCACGTTGCCCAACACCGTGCCCAGCGACTTGTTGCCACCGGCAACGCCGCCGAGGATGCTGCCCAGCACGTCGTTGAGTCCGCCGCCGGAGGAGGCCTCCTGCTGTGGCCGGCGCGCTCTTCTGACCGAGCTGCTTGCCGATGTAGGCCAGGACGATGGGCGCCAGGATCGGCAGCAGCTGCTTGAGCAGGTCGCTGTTGCCCCCGCCGCCACCGGCCAGCGCACTGGCGACCTGGCCGGCGTCGTTGCCGCCGAAGATCTTCGCGACCGCCTGCAGGCCGTCCGCCTCGTTGACGTGGTCGAGGCTCACGCCGCCGTCGAGCAGGCCGCTGGCGGCGTGGTTGTCGGCCGCCGACTCGATGTTGCTGGCGTGATCGGGGTCTTGGGCATTCTCTTGCAGTCCACCGACCAGTACCGGCACCAGCAGTTGCACCGCTTTGTTGACTTCGCCTTCGTCGACGCCGAGCTTGCTGGCGATGTCACTCGTGGGAATCTGAGACAGAAGATCTTCAAGGCCAGACATGGACCCGTCCACCTAACGTTGCTGGGATGGTGTGGTTCTGAGACGACACTAGCGCCCGCTGATCTTGTCCGACAGGGTTCTTTCCAGACCGGATCGCTGGGCTAGCGATGCATCAGCCGCGCGGTCTCCAGCGAGACCTCGGCGGCCGGGAACCGCGCCAGCAGCGCGTCCCCCATCGCCGCCGCCGGTGTCAGCACTCCATGCAGTTCGGAGAGGGCGTCGCGGTCCAGTGCCAATGCCAGCCCGCTCTCACCCAGCAGCACCGCGGTCGCCTTGTAGCCAGGGTCGCCACGCTGGGCCATGGTGGCGATATAGCGGGCCCCGGAGGTCGTCGTGGTGTAGGTCTCCGCCTTGTAGAAGCCGCGCTCGCGAGCGGCTTCGCTGGGGCCGGTGCCGGGTTTGGGCAACGCGCGGTCGACCAACCGGCGCGGCAAAAGCCGGAAGTAGCGGCTGCCCAACGCGGTCGTCGCGTTGCCGATGGTGTTGATGACGGCCGACGCCACCGGCGCCACCGCCGACGAGCCCACGTTCATGTGTTCGCTGTACTGAAACCGCCTGCCGTAAGCCCAGTCTTGTAATGCGTTGCTGCGTCGGACAATTCGCGTGTTGGCCGGCGCCATCATGAAACCCGCGGTCCACAGGCCGGTCAGCTCCGGTGCGATCTGGCGGCCGCGCCGACGCCGCAGGTCGGGCTGGGCACCGAGTTCGGGTTCGGCGCCGCGGTCGGGACTCAGCGTGTAGGGATCGGCGAATTGGCGGCGCACTTCGGGATCCCTCGACACGGCGTCCAACACTTCCACGCCCGAAGCGATAGTCCCGCCGGATAACCCTCCGGACATCGCGCGGACCACGAAGTTGGTGCCGACGAGCTCGCCCGCGCCGTCCTCGAGCGCCCGGCGATACAGCGCGTAGACGGTGAGATCCGAAGGGATGGAATCGAATCCGCACGCGTGCACGATGCGCGCGCCGGTGTCCTGGGCCTGCTTGTGGTACAGGTCGATGCTGTCGCGGACGAACGGGGGCTCGCCGGTCAGGTCCGCATAATCGGTGCCTGCGGCCGCGCACGCCGCGACCAGCGGCAGGCCGTATTTGGTGTAAGGACCGACCGTCGTGACCACGACCTGAGTCTGGGCGGCCATCGCATCCAGCGTCTTCGGTGACGAGGCGTCGGCGGTCAGGACCTGCCAGGACTGCGCCGACTCCCCCAGCGTTTCCCGGATCGCCAGCAGACGGTCGGTCGAGCGGCCGGCCAGCGCGATCCGCGCCTTACCGCCGGCCCGGGCCAGGTACTCGGCCGTCAACTTGCCCACGAAGCCGGTCGCCCCATACAAGACGATGTCGTATTCCCGCGTTGCAGTCACGGGCGCGACGGTACTCCGAGCGCCTCCGGCCATTCGGCGCTTTCCCCCAGCACGTGCTCGGCCAGGAAGGCGATCACCACCTGGTACCAGATCTTGGTGTGCTGTGGCGCAATCACCCAGTGGTCCTCGGTCGGGAAGTACAGAAACCGGTGCGGACTGCTGCCGTCGTCGCCGGCGGGCAGCGCCGAGTTGGCCAGCAGCTCGTACCAGAGCCGCAGACTTTCACCGATCGGCACCCGATAGTCCTTGTCGCCGTGAATCACCAGCATCGGCGTACTGATGTTGCCGACGAAGTGGTGCGGCGAGTTGGCGGCAGTCATCTCCGGCGTCATTTCCCGGCGCCAGTAATAGGCCGTGTCGGTGGTCGGCCCGAACTGGTCGAGCGCCCACAGGCTGGCGTGGGTGACGATCGCGGCGAAACGGTTGGTGTGGCCCGCGATCCAGTTGGCCATGTATCCGCCGAACGACCCGCCCATCGCGGCGATCCGGGTCGCGTCGACGCGTGGGTGCTCGCACGCCGCGTCGGTCGCTGCCATCAGATCGTCGAATGGTGGTCCACCCCAAGCGCCCCAGCCCCGCTGGATGAAGTCCTGTCCGTAACCGGTCGACAGCGCCGGGTCGGGCAGCAGAACCGCGTAGCCACGCGATGCCATCAGCCATGGGTTCCATCGCCAGGCCCAGCTGTTCCAGCTGCCCAACGGACCGCCGTGCACCCAGAGCAGCAGCGGGGCGGGTGCAGCATCGGCGGGCAGCACCAACCACGACCGCACCGTCGTCCCATCGGCCGTTGTCGTCGCCACTTCGGTCAATGTTCCAGGCAGCGTGGGTAATTCGATACACGGCAACGTCGTGACGGCTCCGTCGGGACCGATACGGACCGGATGTGGCGGTGCCACATACGAACTCCGCAACGCGTACAACACGCCGCCCGGTGCGGCGATGACATTGGTATAGCCGAAATCGTCATCGGTGAGCTGCGTGACCGTCGACGTCTTGACGTCAACGCTGAACACCGGTGCGCGCCCGTTCTGGTCGGCGGTGACGACCAGTGCGGTGCCCTCGCTGGTCCACGTGATCGAACTCGGCAGACGATCCCAGCCGTCGGCGAGCGCTCGCGGCTGATCGCCGAATCGCAGGTACCGCAACGTCGTTCGGGGAGCTCGGTCAGGAGTCGAAATGGTTTCGCGGGCGTAGGCGACCCCCGACCCGTCCGGTGCGATCGCGGGGTGCTCGAGATTGGCGTCGGGATCGTGGGCGATGACCCGTCGCTCTCCGGACGCCAGGTCGACCTGCATCAGCACCGACCGTTGGGTGGGTCCGGGCCCGGTGAGTTGCCACGTCGTCACGAGGAAGCTGCCGTCTGCACTGATGTCGAAGTCGGCATCATCAAAGCCTGCGGCGCGCAGGGCGTTACCGGGTTGCGGCGTCAGGTCTCGCGGCCCATCGGCGTCGAGCAGATGCGGTTCGTCCGGGCCGATGTCGGAGTTCCAGAAGCGAACTGGATAGTCGGTGTGCAGGATCGCCGTCACCTGGCCGTCCTTGCGCAGATCACGCAGCCGGCGATCATCGTCGATGTCGCGGGCCGCCGGCAGCATTGCGGCCCCGACGACGACGACGTCGGCGCCACGCGCGGTACGCACCGCGCTGATTCCGCCTGGCACACGCAAAACCTCGACCGCCTCCCCGCCGCCGGCGGGCAGTCGCCACAGCGAGGCGGGCGGCCTTTTGCCGTCGCCGGAGTTCTTGGCGCTTGGCCGCGACGAGAGGAACAGCAGGTCGCCGGCTGCCGTGAATGTCGGTGACGACTCCCCTTCGGCGCTGCGGGTAAGCCGGTGCGCGGGACGTTTGCCGGCCGGATCGAGTTCCCAGACGGCGCTGACGTGCTCGGACCGGTTGTCGTTGAGCGCGGCCACCGTGGTCACCACCCGCGACCCATCCGCGGATATGGCGAGGCCGGAAACCCGCGGCAGCGCGAGGTAGTCGTCGAGGTTATCGAATGCCGTCGCGGTCATGAGTCGTTGGTAACACAGCGCGACCGGGCGTGCCCGGCCCCCTGCGCATCTTCGACCCCAGGAGAAACGCCAACGGCGGTGGCGGGCCTGAGCCCGACCACCGCCGTTGGTCAGTGATTAGTTGGTTCAGCCGCGACGGCCGCAGACCGGCCACGCGCCGATGCCCTGCGAGTGCAGCACATTCTCGGCCACCCGGATCTGCTCCTCACGGCTCGCACCGTTCGGGGAGCCCGCGCCACCGTTGGAACGCCAGGTGCTCGGCGTGAACTGCAGACCGCCGGAGTAGCCGTTGCCGGTGCTGATCGCCCAGTTGCCACCGGACTCGCAGCCAGCGATCGCGTCCCAGTTGACGCTGTAGGCCTTCTTGGGCGCCGGCGTTTCCTCTGGCGCCGGAGCGTCATCGGCGGGCGCCGGGGCTTCCGGTGCGGGCGCAGGTGCCTCAGGTGCGGGCGCAGGTGCCTCAGGGCGGGCGCAGGCGGCGCATCCGGGGCCGGGGCCGGCGGTGCGTCCGGAGCCGGCGGCAGGTCGGCCGGAGCCGGAGCAGCGTCGGCCACTGGCGCAGCGTTCGGAGCCTCCGGGGCGGGCGGCGCGTCCGGGGTCGCCGGGGCGTCGTCAGCGGGCGGTGCGACCGGAGCCGGCACAAAACCGGCCAGCTCGACCGGCGCGTTCGGGGTCACCCGCTCGAAATCGGCGGAGGCAATCGCGTTGGACAGGCTCAGCGGGGCCGAAGCGAGCACCGCAGTGAGCGCAGCCATGCGAAGCGTCTGGCGGACGTTGTTCAAGATCGTTCCTTTCGCGGGTGCGCACGCCGAAGCAAGCCCAGCGATATGGGCTAAGTGCCGAGTTGTCGGCAGGTTGGATACTTCGAATCGCGCCGTCTCGATCAGGCACGACAGTGGGGGCGTCACCAACCGACCGGGCTTATGCCCAGCGGCCGCACGGGGGCGTCGTCGCCGTCCGTAGCCCCCGCTCACACGCGGGTCCGTGGATTCGATTTTTCTTGCGGCTTTGTGGGCCGACACGGACCGTACGAGACATTCGCTGCGCTCGTCATCTCGAGACACGCCGGTGGACGGCGCTGATTGCAGCCTGGTTAAGCCCGACTCAGTCCGATGGACTGTGCAGGTCAACCGCATCTTTGTCGCCGGTGTCAGTTTCCGGAATTTTTAATCCGATGGTGAGTCATATCACGTACATTTTGTGAGCTGCGCCACCGGTTTTCGGCGTCGAAACAGAACGATTCGAGACCCCTTGGACGCGTGCTCCCCGTACCAGAAGTAGGCAAGATCACACGTTAGTTTGCCGTGTAGCAACCCATTTCGGCGCTGTGAGCTACTCCGTGTAATGGGACAAGTTAAGCGAGTACGTTAACTGACTGTGCACCAACGGTATTCGCCTCTAGCATCGGGCTTCGATGCTGAGTTCACTGGCATCACAACGAATTGCGACTGACGAAAGCTGCGAATTCGCGGTCAGCGTCCGGCGTTCAGCAAGCTACGCAAACCGGACGTCGGCTTAGCTTCTGCCGCTGAACCGGCGTCGCCGATCACGACCCGCTGCGAGTCGACCCGAGCGATCAACGCGGGAATGCCCCGCTCGCCCGCAGCGACGAGATCGTCTACGACAGAAGCCAATTCGGTCCGATACACCGCGGCCAGGTAATGGTTGCGGCCGTCCCACGGCAATACGATGTCGGCGTCGCCCTGGGCCGCGCGGGCCGCCAGCAGGTCGATCACGTCTGCGCTGAGGATCGTTGCATCAACAGAAGCCAAAAAAGCGTATTTGGCACCGGCATCGGCGGCGGCGCGCAGCCCACGGCCGATCGCGGACAGCTGTCCACCCCCGCGCAGGTCGTCGCGCACCACTTGCGCCGACAGTTCCGGCAGCGACTGCCCAGGCGAGGTCACCACGAAGATCGGTTGGCACCGCTCCCCGAGGATGCTCACGACGTGTTCGACCGCCGTGGTGTGCCCGCCGGCGAGCCTGCTTCAGGGCCTTGGCGCGGCCCTCCCACGGCGATTCGCCCGCGGCCACCACCACGCCGGCCAACGAT
The DNA here is from genome assembly GCA_963755805.1 of uncultured Actinomycetota bacterium. Taxonomy (GTDB): domain Bacteria; phylum Actinomycetota; class Actinomycetes; order Mycobacteriales; family Mycobacteriaceae; genus Mycobacterium. The sequence goes on along the minus strand of CAVWLG010000032.1, from coordinate 68,967 downwards.
GCCGGCTTGTCATTGGTGGACATCTCAGTTCACCGTCCAGGTGTCGCGACCGTGCAGCAACGACTGCAAGGCGGCGCGGTCGGACGGCTTGGACTCCTGCGCGGCCTGGATCTGCGACCGCGCGGCGTCGTCGTAAGTGGGCCGGCTGACCTGCCGGAAAATGCCCATTACCGTGTGCTCGAGGTTCTGCTGCGACAGCCGGGACAGGGCGTAGGCGTAAGCGGAGTCGTCGGCGTGCGCGTCGTGCACCACGATCTCGCTGACGCTGACGTCCGCGGTCTTGGCCACTTCGAGGCTGAATCCGGAGCGCACGACACAGTATTCGCCGTTGGCGCCGAACACGATCGGCTCACCGTGATGAACGTTGATCACCCGCTCCTCGGCACCCTCTTTACGCAGCGCGTCGAACGAACCGTCGTTGAAGATCGGGCAGTCCTGCAGGATCTCGACGAGCGCGGAACCCCGGTGCTCGGCGGCAGCGCGCAGCACCTCCGTGAGTCCCTTGCGGTCGGAATCCAGTGCGCGCCCAACAAAACTCGCCTCGGCACCCAGTGCCAGCGACACCGGGTTGAACGGCTGGTCCAGCGAGCCCATCGGCGTCGACTTGGTGACCTTTCCGACCTCGGAGGTCGGCGAGTACTGGCCCTTGGTCAGGCCGTAGATCCGGTTGTTGAACAGCAGGATGGTCAGGTTGATGTTGCGCCGCAACGCGTGGATCAAGTGATTACCACCGATCGACAACGCGTCGCCGTCGCCGGTGACGACCCACACCGAGAGGTCTTCACGCGACAGCGCCAGGCCGGTCGCGATTGCCGGCGCCCGGCCGTGGATCGAGTGCAGACCGTAGGTTTCCAGGTAATACGGGAACCGGCTCGAGCACCCGATCCCACTGACGAAGACGATGTTTTCGCGCCGCAATCCCAACTCGGGCAAGAAGTTTCGCATCGTGTTGAGGATGACGTAGTCGCCACATCCCGGGCACCAGCGGACCTCTTGATCGCTGGTGAAGTCCTTGGCCTTCTGCGGTTGGTCCGTGGTGGGCACGCGGCCGTGCCCGGACAGCAAGTCCGTGAGGCCCAGGTCTGCGCCGATCAGGTCAGTCATAAAGCTAGCTCCCTGCTCCAACCGTGGCCGCCGCTAATCTCGCGACCATTGTTTTGTCTTGCTCGATTTCGGCCAGCGTGCCGCCAAGCGCCGCGCGGATGACGCGCCCGATCTCGTCGGCCAGGAACGCCTCGCCCTGAACCTTGGAGACCGATTGCACGTCGACCAGATACTTTCCGCGAAGCAGCAGCGCCAGCTGACCGAGGTTCATCTCCGGGCACACCACTTGCGGGTAGCGCCGCAGCACCTCGCCCAGGTTGGGCGGGAACGGGCGCAGATGGCGCAGGTGTGCGTGGGCGACTTTGATGTCGTTGCGCCGCGAGCGCCGACAGGCCTCGCCGATCGGACCGTAGGAGCTGCCCCATCCGATCAGCAGCAGTTCAGCATCACCGGTCGGATCGTCGACTTCCAGGTCGGGAACCGAGATTCCCTCGATCTTGGCTTCCCGCAACCGCACCATGAGGTCGTGGTTGACCGGGTCGTAGGAGATGGCGCCGGTTCCGTTCGCGGATTCCAGCCCGCCGATGCGGTGCTCGAGCCCGGGCGTGCCGGGGATGGCGAACTGGCGGGCGAGGGTCTCCGGGTCGCGGGCGTACGGCATGAACGGTTCATCGGGCTTGGCGAAGGTGTGTTGAATGGGTTGCAGCTCATCAACATTCGGGATCCGCCACGGTTCGGAGCCGTTCGCGATCGCGCCGTCGGACAAGATGAGCACCGGGGTGTGGTACGACACCGCGATGCGCACCGCCTCCAGAGCCACGTCAAAGCAGTCCGACGGCGACCGCGGCGCCAGCACGGCCACCGGCGACTCGCCGTTGCGGCCGTAGAGTGCCTGCAGCAGGTCGGCCTGCTCGGTCTTGGTCGGCAGACCGGTCGACGGCCCGCCTCGCTGCACATCGATGACGATCAGTGGTAGTTCGGTCATCACCGCGAGACCCAGCGCTTCGGATTTCAGCGACAGACCGGGACCCGACGTGCTGGTGACGCCGAGCGCACCCCCGTAGGAGGCGCCCAACGCGGCGCAGATGCCGCTGATCTCGTCCTCCGCCTGGAAGGTCAGGACGTTGAAGTTCTTGTGCTTGGAAAGCTCGTGCAGGATGTCCGACGCCGGCGTGATCGGGTAGCTACCCAGCATGACCTGGAGGTCGGCCAACTGGCCGGCGGTGACGAGGCCGTAGGACAGCGCGGTGTTGCCGGAGATCTGGCGGTAGTCACCGGCGCGGCAGCTTGGCCGGCGACACCTCGTAGGTGACGGCGAAGGCCTCGGTGGTCTCGCCGTAGTTCCAGCCGGCCTTGAGCGCCAGCACGTTCGCCTCGGCGATGTCGGGCTTGCGGCCGAACTTCTCCCGGATGAATCGCTCGCTGGTCTCGATCGGCCGCCCGTACATCCACGACAGCAGGCCCAGCGCGAACATGTTCTTGGCGCGCTGGCCGTCCTTCTTGGTGGCGCCGATGGGCTCGACGGCACCGAGGGTCAGCGTGGTCATCGCGACGGCTTCGACCTTGTAGTCGGACAGCTCGCCGGATTCCAGCGGGTTGGCGTCGTAGCCGACTTTGGCGAGGTTGCGCTTGGTGAACTCGTCGGAGTTGGCGATCACCAACCCGCCGATCGGCAGGTCGATGATGTTGGCCTTCAGCGCCGCCGGGTTCATCGCGACCAGCACGTCGGGCCGGTCACCGGCGGTCAGGATGTCGTAGTCGGCGATCTGAATCTGGAACGACGAAACGCCGGGCAACGTGCCCTGCGGCGCACGGATCTCGGCGGGGTAGCTCGGCTGGGTGGCCAGGTCGTTACCGAAAAGCGCTGCCTCAGAAGTGAATCGGTCACCGGTGAGCTGCATGCCGTCGCCGGAGTCGCCGGCGAAACGGATGACGATCTTTTCCAGTTTCTCAGGTTTTCTCCGCCCGGGGCGCGCCGCGTCGGCTCCGTTTCCGTTCGGACCCACGTGGCCGCCTTCCGTAGCTGTTCACCGCCGTGGCATGTCGCCGAAACCCGAGCGAATCGTCCGAGCGCCGCGCCGACCGATCTTTATGTCACTGGCGGTACCGATTATTGCACTTCTCTTAGGGATTCAGTGACCCACGTCCCTACCGCCACGCTACCGCTTCGCCGCCAAAGCGCGAGGTCAGACACACGCGGTCGATGCAAGGCAAGGGCAAAGTGTGGCGTTGGTCACTTTTGCTGGGCGAAAAAGTCTAAGAACCGAAGTTACGCGTGAGTAACATTTGCCAGCGATCCGCCTCCCCCATTTGGGGGAGGCCGCCAGCCTGGGCTAACCCGCTTTTCCGGCGGCCTTGGGCCCGGTTTCCGGCATGGCCACCGCGTAGAGCACGAGACCCGCAGCGGCGATGATTCCCAGCGAAATGAAGGCCGCGCGGTAGCCCGCGACGACCACGATCCAGCCGGCGAGGATGTTCGACAAGGCGGCGCCGACGCCCCACACCGTCGTCAGCGCGCCCAGGCTGACGTTGAATCGCCCGGTGCCGTGCGTGAGGTCTTGCACGACAAGCGGGAAGAGCGCCCCGAAGATGCCGGCTCCGACGCCGTCGAGGACCTGGACCCCGACCAGCCAGTAGGGATTGTCGGACAGCGTGTAGAGGAAGCCGCGCGCAGTCAGGAAAGCGAATCCGATCAGAAAGATCCGCTTTCTGCCCCAACTGTCGGCCTTGGTGCCGGCCAGATATGCCATCGGCACCATCACGACCTGGGCGGCCACCACGCATGTCGCCATCAACGCGGTGCCGACGTCTTTGTTCTGCAGGGCCAGGACTTGCCCGACCAACGGCAGCATCGCGGCGTTCGCCAGATGAAAGGCAGCCATCGCCGCCGCGAAGATCAGCAGTCTGCGGTCGTGGAGAGCGCCGCGAACCCCGACGGCTGTGGGTGGGCTTCCCCAGCTGTGTGGTCCATGCCGCGGGCACGGTCATGGTCGATCGCGTCGCCGGGGATCCACAGGGTGGCCGCAACGCTGAGCGCAGCCATGGCTGCCAGCACCCAGAACACGACCACCGGGCCGAAGCCGTAGGCCAGCCCTCCGGTGATGGCGCCGGCGGTCGCGTTGCCGGCGTGGTTGAACGACTCGTTGCGCCCGATCCGCCGGGAGAACCGCCGGGCACCGACAACACCCAGGGTGATTGCGGCCAGCGCCGGGGCGAAGACCGAACCAGCGATCCCGGTCAGCGCCTGCAGCGCCGAGATCGCGACGAAGTGGGGCAACAGCGGCATCGCCAACGTCCCGACAGTGACGGTCAACGCGCCGGCGACGATCAGCGCGCGCTTGGCGGAGGTGCGGTCCACGAGCGCGCCGACCGGCGTCTGTGCGGCGATCGCAGCGATGCCGCCGATCCCCATCACGAACCCGATCGAGGCCTGATCCCAGTGATGGGTCAGCAGCAGGTAGATCGACAGGTAAGGGCCGAGGCCGTCGCGCACATCGGCCAGGAAGAAGTTCGACAGATCCAGCGCATGAGCGATTCGACCCGGTACCGCCTCAACGGCATCGGCATTCAATGTCTAGCGGACGAGCAGAGAGTTAGGCGCTCTTGTCGCGACGCTCCGCGCGCGAAGGCTTGCGCGGCACGATCGTCGGCAGCACGTTGTCCTGCACGGTTTCCTTGGTCACCACGACCTTGGCGACGTCGTCGCGACTCGGGATGTCGTACATCACCGGCAGCAGGACCTCTTCCATGATCGCGCGCAGCCCACGGGCTCCGGTGCCACGGTGGATCGCCTGCTCGGCGATCGCCTCCAGGGCGTCCTGACTGAACTCGAGTTCGACGTTGTCCATCTCGAACAGCCGGGTGTACTGCTTGACCAGAGCGTTCTTGGGCTCGGACAGGATCGTGACCAGCGACTCCTTGTCCAGGTTCGTCACCGAGGCGACCACCGGCAGACGCCCGATGAACTCGGGAATCAGGCCGTACTTGATCAGGTCCTCGGGCATGACCTCAGCGAAGTGGTCGGTGGTGTCGATCTCGGCCTTGGAGCGCACCTCGGCTCCGAAGCCCAGACCACGCTTGCCGACGCGGTCGGAGACGATCTTCTCCAGACCGGCGAACGCGCCCGCCACGATGAACAACACGTTGGTCGTGTCGATCTGGATGAACTCCTGGTGCGGGTGCTTGCGACCGCCCTGGGGTGGCACCGAAGCCTGCGTGCCTTCCAGGATCTTCAGCAGCGCCTGCTGCACACCTTCACCGGAGACGTCGCGGGTGATCGACGGGTTCTCGCTCTTACGGGCGATCTTGTCGACCTCGTCGATGTAGATGATGCCGGTCTCGGCCCGCTTGACGTCATAGTCGGCGGCCTGGATCAGCTTGAGCAGAATGTTCTCGACGTCTTCACCGACGTAGCCGGCCTCGGTCAGCGCGGTGGCATCGGCGATCGCGAACGGGACGTTGAGCATCTTGGCCAGGGTCTGGGCCAGGTAGGTCTTTCCGCAACCGGTCGGCCCCAGCATCAGGATGTTGGATTTGGTCAGCTCAACCGACTCACTGGAGCGAGATTCGCGACCCTTCTCACCGGCCTGAATTCGCTTGTAGTGGTTGTAGACCGCGACGGCCAGCGTCCGCTTGGCGGTGTCCTGGCCGATGACGTAGCCCTCCAGGAACTCCCGGATCTCGGCGGGCTTGGGTAATTCGTCGAGTTTTACGTCGTCGGCGTCGGCGAGTTCCTCTTCGATGATCTCGTTGCACAGATCTATGCATTCATCGCAGATGTACACGCCAGGCCCCGCGATGAGCTTTTTGACCTGCTTCTGGCTCTTCCCGCAGAACGAGCACTTAAGCAAGTCGCCGCCGTCTCCGATGCGCGCCATGGTGCTGGGGGCCTACTTCCTGTTCACCGTGTTGATTGTGCTACGTCGCGTGTATTTCCCGACGCTACCCGCTTGCTCCACGGCGATGCGACCGATAGAGGTGAATCGCGTCGGTGATATTCGTGTTGTGCGCAAGAACATATCGCTTAGGGCGCCCCTACGCTTGGCGGGCGCGCCGCCGTGTCGCGGACGTTATGCGACTGAGAGATAGGCGTGCCCGGCAGTCCTGTCGACGCCCGCCGTTGTCGACGATACCGGGTTGATCGCCGGCGGGGGTTTGGCGACCGAATTGGACCCACGCGGCGAGGAGCCGTCCCGTCGCTATTCAGGCGGTCCCTGAACTGGCCTGCGCGACAGCCGGTTAGGCCGTCGACGCGGAGAGCTTGCGGTACTCCAGGACGGTGTCGATGATCCCGTAGTCCTTCGCCTCGGCGGCGGTCAGAATCTTGTCCCGGTCGGTGTCCTTGCGGACGACCGCGGCGTCCTTGTTGGTGTGGTGCGCCAGCGTCGTCTCCATCAGCGTGCGCATCCGCTCGATCTCCTTGGCCTGAATCTCCAAGTCGGAGAACTGGCCCTGGATCACCCCGGACAGCGACGGCTGGTGAATCAGGATCCGGGCGTTGGGCAGCGCCATGCGCTTACCCGGGCTACCCGCGGCCAGCAGCACTGCCGCGGCCGAGGCGGCCTGACCCAGGCACACCGTCTGGATGTCGGCCCGGACGTACTGCATGGTGTCGTAGATCGCCATCAACGACGTGAAACTGCCGCCGGGTGAGTTGATGTACATCGTGATGTCGCGGTCGGGGTCCAGCGACTCCAGCACCAGCAACTGAGCCATGACGTCGTTGGCCGACGCGTCGTCGACCTGGACGCCGAGGAAGATGATGCGTTCCTCGAACAGCTTGTTGTACGGGTTCGACTCTTTGACACCCCAGCTGGAGTGTTCGACGAAGGACGGCAGGATGTAGCGCGCCTGCGGCTGGGTCTCGGGGTTCATTCGGCTTCTCCGGTGATGTGAGCGGCGCGGGTGATGATGTGGTCGACGAACCCGTATTCCAGCGCTTCGGGTGCGGTGAACCACCGGTCGCGATCGGAATCGGCCTCGATGCGCTCGATGGACTGGCCGGTGAATTCGGCGTTGAGCCGGAACATCTCTTTCTTGATGACCGTGAATTGCTCGGCCTGGATGGCGATGTCGGCCGCGCTACCGGTCACCCCACCCAGCGGCTGGTGCATCAGGATGCGAGCGTGCGGCAGCGCGTAGCGCTTGCCCTTGGTGCCCGCGGCCAACAGGAACTCGCCCATCGACGCCGCCATGCCCATGGCGTAGGTGGCGATGTCGCACGGCGCCAGCACCATCGTGTCGTAGATCGCCATGCCGGCGCTGATCGATCCGCCGGGCGAGTTGATGTACAGGTGGATGTCTTTGGTCGAGTCTTCCGCGGCGAGCAGCAGGATCTGTGCGCACAGCCGGTTGGCGATGTCGTCGTCGACCTGTGACCCCAGGAAGATGATGCGCTCGGAGAGCAATCGCTCGTAGACCGAGTCGGTGAGGTTCAGACCCAGCGCGCTGGCGCGCATTTCAGTCCCACGGCTCACAGTGGGTTACCTGCTTTCTCGAGTTCCATATTCACCGACACTAACCAACCGGGACCGTCGAAGACTCCCCGAAGTCCCTGCTGTTCGCTCACAGCGTCACTTCGTGTCGCCCGATGGCTCCTCGGACGACGCGTCGGCCTCGTCAGTTTCGTCGTCTTCTGCGTCTGTCTCGTCTGCGTCCTGCGGGTCGCGGGTGCCGAAGAACTCAGAGGTGTCGATCACGTTTCCGTCGGTGTCGCTGACCGTGGCCGCCTCGACCGCCGCGGCGATGGTCTTGCCCCGGCGCACATCGGCGAACATCGCCGGCAGCTGGTTCTGCTGCTGCAGGTAGCCGAGCAGTTCCTGCGGCTGAATGCCGTACTGCCGCGAGGTCATCACCAACCGCTCGGTCAGGTCATCCTGGCCGACCTGGATGTCGAGGTCGTCGCCCAGCGCGTCGAGCAGCAGCTGCGTCTTGATCGCCTTCTCGGCCTCGGTGCGGGCGTCGGCGTCGAACTTCTCGCGCGTGGTGCCCTGCTTTTCGAGGGCCTCGGCGAGCTTGGCGTCGTCGTGGTCCAGGCCGTGCAGCGCGTTGTGGATGGTGTTGTCCACCTGGGCCTGCACGATCGCTTCTGGCAGCGGCATGTCGACGCCCTCGAGCAAGGCCTCCAGCGCGGCGGTGCGGATCTCTTCGGCCTGCTGCACGCGCTTGATCCGGCTGACCTGTTCGGACAGGTTGGCCTTCAGCTCGTCGATCGTGTCGAATTCGCTTGCCAGTTGGGCGAATTCGTCATCGGGCTCGGGCAGCTCACGTTCCTTGACCGAGCCGACGGTGACGGTGACCTCGGCCTGCTTGCCGGCATGCGGCCCGGCGGCCAACTCCGTGGTGAAGACCTTCGACTCGCCGGCCGACAGGCCGACGAGTCGCATCGTCGAGGCCGTCGATGAGCTGACCGGAGCCGACCTCGTGCGACAGGCCCTGCGTCGAGGCCTCGGGTACGTCCTCGCCGTCGATGGTGGCCGACAGGTCGATCGAGACGAAGTCGCCGGTCGCGACGGGCCGCTCGACCCCGGTCAGGGTGCCGAACCGGGCGCGCAACGACTGCAGCTCGGTGTCGACGTCCTCGTCGCTGACCTTGATCGGGTCGACGGTGATCTTGAGCGCGCTGAGGTCCGGCAGGGTGAAGTCGGGTCGCACGTCGACCTCGGCGGTGAAGACCAGCTCCTCGCCGTACTCCTTCTTGGTGACCTCGATCTCGGGCTGACCGAGCGGCCGCACGTCGGAGTCGGTGACGGCCTGGCCGTAGCGGCTCGGCAGCGCCTCGTTGACGACCTGGTCGAGGATCGCTTCCTTGCCGACCCGCGCCTCCAGCAGCTTGGCGGGGGCCTTGCCCGGACGGAAGCCCGGCAGCCGTACCTGCTTGGCGAGCTCTTTGTAGGCCCGGTCGAAGTCTGGCTGCAGTTCCTTGAATGGCACCTCTACGTTGATGCGAACCCGGGTGGGGCTCAGCTGCTCGACGGTGCTCTTCACGCGTGTGCTCCTTGATTGTGCTGACGGTCGTGTACTGCTCAAGCCGGTTGGGGGTGGCGTGCCAGTCGGGGTGACAGGATTTGAACCTGCGGCCTTCCGCTCCCAAAGCGGATGCGCTACCAAGCTGCGCTACACCCCGCGGTGACCACGCGATCCTACGGCCACGGCTCGCCAGCCCTGTACTGGCCTCACGACCAGATCACGGGACGGCAACATTTGGATTTGATGTCTGCCGCGCCGTAAAGTCGCGCTCGACTAATACACGCGGGCGTAGCTCAATGGTAGAGCCCTAGTCTTCCAAACTAGCTACGCGGGTTCGATTCCCGTCGCCCGCTCAGAGCCGGGCGCGGGCAACCGGGGCCGACTAGGCTAGGAACGCTAAACAGGCCAACGACGGCCGCCAGGCCGACGTGCGCACCCGGAGGCCGACAAGGCCGCCGGCGAGGCTGAGGAGGCCGACCCATTCCGCATCCAGGCGCCACGGCCGACATCCACATTCACGGCACCTGCGCGGCGCCCTTCCAGGGAGTGCGCGACGCGTTCGCGGAAAACTTTGTGCAGGGCAAGGAAATTGGCGCGGCGGTCGCCGCCTGGGTCGACGGAGAACTGGTCGTCAACCTGTGGGCCGGCTCGGCCGACGAAGCCGGCACCCGCCCGTGGCAGGTAGACACCCTGTCCACTGTGCTATCCGGCACCAAAGGCCTGACCAGCACCTGCGTGCATCAACTCGTCGAGCGCGGCGAGCTCGATCTGAACGCGCCGGTGGCCCGGTACTGGCCCGAGTTCGGCACAGGCCGGCAAAGCGGACATCACTCTCGCCATGGTGATGAGCCACCGCTCGGGTGTGATCGGGCCTCGGCAGCGGATGGACTGGAAACATGTCACCGACTGGGATTTCGTGTGCGAACGTCTGGCCGAGGCCGAACCGTGGTGGGAGCCGGGGACCGCCCAGGGCTATCACATGACCACCTTCGGATTCATCCTCGGCGAAGTGTTCCGCCGCGTCACCGGCGGCACCGTCGGTCAGTACCTGCGCACCGAGATCGCCGAACCGCTGGGCGCCGAAATCCACATCGGCACGCCCAGAACCGAACAACACCGTTGCGCCGATCGGGTCGCCAAGCCGCATATCCGCCAGATGCTGGCCGACGTCAACGCCCCCGGCTACCCCACCTCGCTGGCCGAGCACCCGAAGGCGGGCCTGGCCGTGTCGATGGGATTCGCCCCGGACGACGAAGTCGGGTCCAACGACCTCGACCTGTGGCGCGAACTCGAGTTCCCGGGCACCAACGGGCAGGTGTCGGCTCTCGGCTTGGCGACGTTCTACAACGCGCTAGCGCAGGAGAAACTGCTCAGCCGCCCGCACATGGATCTCATCCGGGTCTCACAGGGTGGCCTGGAGACCGATCTGGTCCTCGGCCCACGCGTCGCCGACCACGGCTGGGGCCTGGGCTACATGCTCAACCAGCGTCGCGTCAACGGGCCCAACCCGTCGATCTTCGGGCACGGCGGGCTGGGTGGCTCGTTCGGTTTCGTCGACCTGGAGAACCGGATCGGCTACGCCTACGTGATGAACCACTTCGACCCGACCAAGGCCAACGCCGACCCCCGCAGTGTCGTCATGAGCAACGAGATCTACCGGGTGCTCGGCGTCAACATGCAGTAGCGCTCGAGGCTCGAACGCGAGACTGATTCAGGCGCCGGCCGTATGAGCGGTCAGCGGTGATCCCAGCCGTCGTGGGGACCGAAGTTGTCATGCCGACCGAAGTCGTCGTGCCGATCAAAGTCGTCGTGCCGATCGAAGTTGTCGTGCCGATCGAAGTTGTCGCGCGGGCCACCTGCCCACCCGCCCCGGAAGTTGTCGTGACAACCGTTCCACTCCCAGTTGTTGCCCCAACCCGGATCCCAGAAGTCACCGGGACACCACGTCGGGAGTGGCCCCGGTTGGGCGTGGGCTTCGGTTGCGACAGCTAAACCGGCCAGCCCCATACCGGCGGCGACCGCGGCACTTGCTGCGAAGATGCGTACGGTTTTCTTCATTCGGCCAGGCTACGCACCCAGCGTGCACTGAAAAGGCCAGCAGCACAACCTTTTTCGATCTGTGACATTCGGCCGCTGACGAAATTGCGCGCGTTATTGCGATGCGAAAACGTGACCATGGGGGCCTGTCGCGATCGTCACCTGCGTCGACAATGGTCTCGAATCAGTCACTCCCGCCTAGGAGTCGCCCCCACCGGACGAACCGCCACCAGACGAAGAGTCCGATCCGCCGGACGAGCCGCCGGCACCGCCACCTGAGTCAGCGGCTCCGGCCGAGTCTGAAGCTCCTCCCGGCGCGCCCGCATCCGGAGCGGGGGCTCCGCCGTCAGTGGTCGGCGCACCGGCATCCGGCCCAGAAGCGCCCGGCCCACTGGGATCGTGTCCCCCCGGCTCGCCAGGTCCGCCCGGCTCTGCACCCCCGGGAGCTCCCGGGTCGTCGGCCCACCGGGCTCCCCGGTCCGCCGGGCCCGCCGGTCCCAGCCCGGGTCATGTCCGCCCGGCCCGCCCGGGTCATGTCCGCCGGGCCCACCAGGCCACCAGGGCCGCCGGGGTCATGTCCGCCCGGGCCGTGGCCGCCGTGTCCGCCGTGGCCACCACCCGGTTCATGTCCCCCGGGGCCACCCGGATCACCCGGTCCACCGGGGCCGCCGGGTCCTGGTCCACCCGGCCCACCGGGGCCGCCGGGTCCTGGGCCACCCGGTCCACCAGGGCCTGGGCCCCCGGCTCCAGGTCCGCCCGGGTGACCGATGATGGCGGCGGCCGCTGGACGATGGTTGGTCCGTTGTTGATGATCGTGGGAGCGACCGAGTTGCCGTGGCAGGCGTTCCAATCCCAGTTGTTGCCCCACGACGGGTCCCAGAAGTCGCCCGGGCACCAGTTCGGTCCGGGTTGCGCGTGAGCGTCGGCGATGCCGCCTAATCCGAAAGCTGCGGCCATCGCTGCCGACGCGATGACACAGCTTGCAAACTTGTTCATGGGCTATGCGTACCTGGTCAGGCTATGCGCGCGCCCAGCGGACCCTATTGGCCGGATGAGAAGTCGGCGGCGTCCCTACGGTCAGGTCTGGCAGGTCGGGCACCAAAAGAGGTTACGGCCCTCCAATTCGGCTGTGCGAATTGATGTTCCGCACACCCGACACGGGTCGCCGGTACGGCGATATACGTAGGTCCGCGGCCGGCCGGGGCCGTATGACGGTGCGCCATGGTCATGTTCGGGCCGCACCGTGATGATCTTGCCGCGTCGCAACCCCGACTTTCATCAGGGCCACCAAGTCAGTCCACGACTCGGCGAACTCCGCTTCACCGATCGCCCGTCCGGGCCGGTACGGATCGATGCCGTGACGGAACAGCAGCTCGTTGCGGTACACGTTGCCGACACCGGCGATGATGGTCTGATCCATCAGCAACGCGCCGATTAGCCTGCGCGACTTGCTGATCCGCTCCCACGGCCATGAGGGATCGGCATCACGGCGAAGCGGGTCGGGTCCCAGCCGGGCGACGACGTCGGCGACTTGAGCCTCGTCGATGATTTCGCACACCGTGGGCCCGCGAAGGTCGGTGCCGTACTCGGCGCCGATCATCCGCATCCGGACCTGCCCGACCGCAGCGGGTAGATCCTCATCGGGCAGTCGCGCCCATTCGGTGAACTTGCCGTACAGCCCGAGGTGAACATGGACGATCGCACCGCTGGCGTAGTGATGGAACAGGTGCTTGCCCCAGGCGGTCGCCTGTCGTAGCACCTGACCGTCGACCTCGGATGCCTCAGACGCGAATCGGCCCTGCGGGCTCGAGACCGCGACCGGCGACCCCGCGAAGCGACGCTGGTGCAGCCGGGCCAGTCGATGAAGGGTATGCCCTTCCGGCACGCCGGCTACTCGCTGCCGGCGCCGGGCACCGGCGGCGCCTGGTGAGTGCGCTCGTATTCGTCGAGAATGTCGATACGCCGTTGGTGGCGTTCGGCTTTCGACCACGGGGTAGTCAGGAACGCATCGACGATCGCCAGCGCTTCCGGCACGGTGTGCATGCGGCCGCCGATGCCGATCAGCTGAGCGTTGTTGTGCTGGCGGGCCAGCGACGCGGTCTCCACGCTCCATGCCAACGCGCAGCGCGCTCCCGGAACCTTGTTGGCCGCGATCTGCTCACCGTTGCCGGACCCGCCGAGCACGATGCCAAGGCTGTCCGGATCGGCCACCGTCTTCAGTGCCGCCGCGATGCAGAAGGCCGGGTAATCGTCCTCGGCGTCGTAGGTATAGGCGCCACAATCGACCGGCTCGTGGCCGGTCTTTTTCAGGTGCTCGATGATCTGCTGTTTGAGTTCGTAACCGGCGTGGTCGGAGCCGAGGTAGACACGCATGACCGTGATCTTTCCCCGACGGTCGCCGCTAGTCGAATTCGGGGCCCTCGGTGCGGCTTCGCTTCAGCTCGAAGAAGTGCGGGTAGGACGCGAACGTCACCGATGCGTCCCACAGCTTGCCGGCCTCTTCGCCGCGCGGAATCCGCGAGAGCACCGGGCCGAAGAACGCGATGCCGTTGATGTGAATGGTGGGCGTGCCGACGTCGTCGCCGACCGCGTCCATTCCGGCGTGGTGGCTCTTGCGCAGCGCCTCGTCGTAGGCCTCACTGGTGGCGGCGTCCGCGAGCTCGGCCGGCAGGTCCAGCGCCTTGAGCGACTGCGTGATCACGTCGTCGAGGTCTTTGTTGCCCTCGTTGTGAATTCGAGTACCCATCGCCTCGTACAGCGGGGCCAGAATCTCGGAGCCGTGCGCCTGTTCGGCGGCGATCGCCACCCGAACCGGGCCGAACGCCTTGGCCAGCCTTTCCTTGTACTCAGACGGCAGGCCCTCGCGGTTCTCGTTGAGCACCGCCAGGCTCATCACCTGAAAGTTCACCTCGATATCACGGACCTTTTCCACTTCCAGGATCCAGCGCGAGGTGATCCATGCCCACGGGCAAAGCGGGTCGAACCAGAAATCGGCGACTGACTTCTCGGACATGCGGAATCCTCTCGTCAACGGTCGGCTAGCCGTTCAGCACAACCCTAGACGCGGCGGTCCAATTCCCGCGGCCGGTCTCCCGGCGCCTACCAGCATCTCGTCAGGCCACTTCGCGGCCTGCATCGTCGCCGCCCTAGATTGGACACGTGGCTCTCCCCAACCTCACCCGCGACCAGGCTGTCGAACGCGCCGCGCTGGTCACCGTCGACAACTACCAGATCGCCTTGGACCTCACCGACGGTGACGGCCAGCCGGGCGAACTCACCTTCCGCTCCACCACCACCGTCACGTTCGACGCGCTCCCCGGCGCCGACACCGTCATCGACATCGCCGCCGGGACTGTCCGCGGCGCGACCCTCAACGGCCACGACCTCGACGTGTCCGCCTATGACGAGTCGACCGGTATCGCGCTGACCGGGCTGGCCGAACACAACGTCCTCGTGGTCGACGCCGACTGCCGCTACTCGAACACCGGTGAGGGGCTACACCGGTTCGTCGACCCCGTCGACAGCGAGGTGTATCTGTACTCGCAGTTCGAAACCGCCGACGCCAAGCGGATGTTCGCGTGCTTCGACCAGCCCGACCTCAAAGCCACCTTCGACGTCTCGGTGACCGCACCGCAGCACTGGCAGGTGGTCTCGAACGGTGCCACGGTGAGCGCGAAAGACGGTGTGCACACTTTCGCCACCACCCCGAAAATGAGCACCTATCTGGTTGCGCTGATCGCCGGCCCGTACGCCCGCTGGGACGACGTCTATCGCGACGAGCACGGCGAGATCGCGCTCGGCCTGTTCTGCCGGGCGACGCTGGCCGAGTTCATGGACGCCGAGCGGCTGTTCACCCAGACCAAGCAGGGATTTGGCTTCTACCACAAGAACTTTGGCGTTCCGTACGCCTTCGGCAAGTACGACCAGTTGTTCGTGCCGGAGTTCAACGCGGGCGCCATGGAGAACGCCGGCGCGGTGACGTTCTTGGAAGACTACGTTTTTCGCAGCAAAGTCACCCGGGCGTCCTACGAGCGGCGCGCCGAGACGGTTTTGCACGAGATGGCGCACATGTGGTTCGGCGATCTGGTCACCATGCAGTGGTGGGACGACCTATGGCTCAACGAATCGTTCGCCACGTTCGCCTCTGTGCTGTGCCAAGCGGAGGCGACCGAATTCACCACGGCGTGGACTACTTTCGCCAACTCCGAGAAGTCCTGGGCCTACCGCCAAGACCAGTTGCCGTCGACGCATCCGGTGGCGGCGGACATTCCCGACCTGGCGGCCGTCGAGGTCAACTTCGACGGCATCACCTACGCCAAGGGCGCCAGTGTGCTCAAGCAGTTGGTGGCCTACGTCGGGCTGGAGCACTTCCTGGCCGGGCTGCGCGATTACTTCGACGCGCATGCGTTCGGCAATGCGACGTTCGGTGACTTGCTGGGCGCGTTGGAAAAGGCTTCCGGCCGTGACCTTTCCGACTGGGGCAGGCAGTGGCTGAAGACGACTGGGCTCAACACTCTTCGCGCGGATTTCGACGTCGACGCCGACGGCAAGTTCACCCGGTTCGCGGTGACGCAGAGTGGCGCCGCGCCCGGCGCGGGTGAAACCCGCACGCACCGGCTGGCGATCGGCATCTACGACGACGACGGCAGCGGAAAGCTGAAGCGATCGCATCGCGAAGAACTCGACGTCTCCGGTGCGAGTACGGAAGTTGCTGCACTGGTTGGGGTTTCGGCGGGCAGACTGGTTCTGGTCAACGACGATGATTTGACCTATTGCTCGCTGCGGCTGGACCCCGGATCGCTCGACACCGCCCTGGGCCGCATCGCTGACATCGCCGAACCCCTGCCGCGAACATTGGTGTGGTCGGCGGCGTGGGAGATGACCCGCGATGCGGAGCTGCGCGCCCGCGATTTCGTGTCGCTGGTCTCGGGCGGGATTCAGGCCGAAACCGAAGTCGGCGTAGCCCAGCGGCTGCTGCTGCAGGCGCAGACCGCGCTGGGCTCCTACGCCGACCCGGACTGGGCCGAGTCGGACGGCTGGCCTGCGTTCGCCGACCGGCTGCTGGAATTGGCCCGCGGCGCGGCTGCGGGTTCAGACCATCAGCTCGCGTTCGTCAACGCGCTGTGCACATCGCTGCTCTCGCCTCAGCATGTGTCGGTGCTGACCGACCTTCTCGAGCGCGATCCCGCCGACTTGGGCCTGGCCGGGCTGACGGTCGACACCGATCTGCGCTGGCGGATCGTCACCGCGCTGGCTGCCGCCGGCGCGATCGATGCCGATGGCCCGCAGACGCCCTTCATCGACGCCGAGGTACAGCGCGACCCGACGGCGGCCGGCAAACGGAACGGGGCTCAGGCCGCAACCGCGCGACCGCAGGCGGCGGTGAAGGAGCAGGCGTGGACCTCAGCCACTGAAGACGACACGCTGGCCAACATCACCACCCGATCGATCATCAGCGGTTTCGTTCAGCCGGGACAAGGCGAATTGCTGCAACCATTCGGCGCCAGGTACTTTCGCCGCGATCAGGGGCATCTGGGAGCGGCGGTCGAGCGAAGTCGCGCAGACTGTGGTGGTCGGCCTGTACCCGTCGTGGGACATCAGCGACGAAGGCATAGCCGCCGCGGACGCGTTCCTCGCCGACCCCGGGTTGCCTGCGGCCCTGCGGCGACTGGTGCTCGAGGGCCGCGCTGGAATCGAAAGGTCGCTACGCGCACGACGATTCGACGGTGGCGAGGCCTGAACGAGGCCGGGCCGGGTCGCTAAGCCCGCGAAATGCCGGCGCTGGTCACGCGGACCGCGCTGACAAGGCCGTCGATCAGGTGGCCGTCCTTGAACGACGCCGCCGCTGCGGCGACACCGAGCGGCGCGGCCGACTCGGCTCCGCGGCCGCGGACCGCTGAGCCGTAGACCACCTCGATCACGTGCTGGTCCGGCGAGACGGCGATCAGCACCGCGTCGTTCGGCGTGGGCACCTTCGCCAGGATCTCGCGCGCCCGCGCGCCGGTGTCGCTGCCCAGGTCGCCGATGTAGACCGCAAAGCGTGCACCCGCGGCCCGCGACCCGTAGGTCAGCGCGTCGTCGAGGGTGACCAGGTCGTTGATCGGGAACGGGTAGTGCACCGAGAGTTCGCCGGGTTCGGTGACACCCGAGATGCGCCCGCTGGTCGTGATCGCCGAGCCGTGCGGCAACTCGGCGGGCAAGCCGGCTGCGAGGGTTGCTACCTCACCACTTGCCACTTGCGCCACCTCCCACGCTGAACTCGTCGTGGCCGTGGTGACCGTGACCGACGGCCTCGTCGGTGGCGGCCCACAGGATCGGCGGATGCGTCCAGGACTCCGACAGTTTGTAGGTCGCTGGGTGTGGACCCTTGCGTGACCAGATCGCCGCGGCGATCAGCGCGGTCAGCAGTAACGGGACACCCAGGAAGTATGCGTGAATCTCCATGGTGCTCACGACGCAAACCGTATCTCACCGACGATCCGTGAGCCACACACGTCGCGCTCGGCTCGATCGCCCGCGTTCTATGCGGTGCGCATCGTCGCCGGGCTAGGCCGCGCCTTCGCCGAGGTAGCGCGCCCACGCCGGGTCGAGGTCCTTGACCGTCGACAGCAGCCGCCAATGCTGGCCCTTGGGCGGGGTAGGCGCCATCCGCAGCGACCAACCCAGCTCGGCCAGCAACTTGTCGCCCTTGCGGTGGTTGCAGGTCGAGCAGCACGCGACGCAGTTCTCCCACGAATGACCGCCGCCGCGGCTGCGCGGCACCACATGGTCGACCGTGTCGGCCTTGGCTCCGCAGTAGGCGCAGCAGAACCGGTCGCGATGCATCAGAGCCGCGCGGGTCATCGGGACCCGGGCCCGGTAGGGCACCCGGACGAACGTGCGCAACCGGATCACCGACGGCACCGCGATCGAACTCGTCGAGGAGTGGACGACCGGACCGGTCGGATCGTCGTGCACGACGTCGGCCTTGCCGCAGATCAGCATCACGATCGCCCGCCGGACCGGCAACGCCGTCAACGGCTCGTAGGTCGAGTTCAGCAACAGCACCCGCCGGCGATTCCAGATGGATCCGGCGTCATGCAAAGCCGGCGGAGGCGAATCGACGCTTTGGACGCTGTGCAGGGCTGAGCCGGTAGCGGGCCTGTTGAGGCCTGCCGCCGCACCTGAACTGTGGTGGCTGCGGCGTTTTGTGCGCTGCGCCATACGTCCTCCGCCGACCAGTCCACCACGATTCGTCAGCGAGTGCACGCCAAATTGGCGGGTGTTCGCTGGTCAATCCGGTGAACACCCGGTAGCGAGGTGCTCGCTGCAAGGTTCATATGTCGCTCAGCGGCCCGCTCGGGGCATGGCCCACAATGGAGGCGATGGAACAACCACAAGAAACCTTCTACGACGCTGTCGGCGGTGCGGATACGTTCCATGCGATCGTGGCGCGCTTCTACGAGCTGGTCGCCGAGGATGAGATTCTTGCGCCCGCTCTACCCGGAGGACGACCTGGCGGGCGCCGAAGTGCGACTGCGGATGTTTCTCGAGCAGTACTGGGGTGGCCCGCGAACGTACTCCGAGCAGCGCGGCCATCCCCGACTACGGATGCGGCACGCACCTTTCCAGATCGGCCCGTTCGAGCGCGACGCCTGGCTGCGTTGTATGCACACCGCGGTCGCATCCATCGACTCGGCAACCCTCGACGACGCGCATCGCAAGGCGCTGCTCGACTACCTGGAAATGGCAGCACAATCAATGGTCAATTCGCCGTTCTGATGAGCACACAACCACAGCGAACGTGGTGGGCGGACGCCGTGTTCTACCAGGTGTATCCGCGATCATTCGCCGACAGCAGCGGTGACGGTGTCGGCGACATCGATGGTGTGGCAGCGCAGTTGGACTATCTGGATCGACTCGGCGTCAACTCGATCTGGTTCAGCCCGATCATGGTGTCCCCCATGGCCGATCACGGCTACGACGTGTCGGACCCGCGCGACATCGATCCGCTGTTCGGCAGCCTGGCCGCACTGGAGCGACTGATCGCCGCGGCGCATCAGCGCGGTATCAAGATCACCATGGACTTGGTGCCCAACCACACCAGCTCAGAGCATCCATGGTTCCACGAGGCGCTGGCCGCCGAGCCGGGCAGCGCTGCTCGCGACCGCTACATTTTCCGCGACGGACGCGGCCCCGGCGGGGCTGAGCCGCCCAACAACTGGCAGTCCGTGTTCGGCGGGCCGTCATGGACGCAGGTCGTCGACCCGAACGGCGAACCGGGCCAGTGGTATCTGCATCTCTTCGATGTCGAACAACCGGACCTCAATTGGGACAACCCGGAGGTCTTCGACGATCTCGAAAAGACGCTGCGGTTCTGGTTGGAGCGCGGCGTCGACGGCTTCCGCATCGATGTCGCGCACGGGATGGCCAAACCGCCGGGCCTTCCGGACACCGATGTCGAAATGCGGCCACGGATGCTCAGCGACGGCGATCCACGGTTCAACCATCCCAATGTGCATGCGATTCACCGCAATATCCGCCGGGTGATGAACGATTACCCGGAGGCGGTGACGATCGGCGAAGTATGGGTGTTCGACAACGCCAGCTGGGCCGAGTACGTCCGCGCCGACGAGTTGCACCTGGGCTTCAATTTCCGCCTGGTGCGAGCCGAATTCGACCCCGCCGAATTCACGATGCGATCGAGAACACCTTAGTTGCGGCGGCGATGGAAAATGCCACTCCCACATGGACTTTAGAGAATCACGATGTCGTTCGGGCGCCCACTCGCTACGGCGGGGGCGATGCCGGATTGGATCGGGCGCGCGCGATGGCGCTGCTGACCCTCGCCCTACCCGGAGCGGTATTTCTCTACAACGGCCAGGAATTGGGCCTGCCCAACGTCGACTTGCCCGACGACGCGCTGCGCGATCCGACGTGGGAACGCTCCGGGCACACCGTCCGCGGCCGCGACGGGTGCCGCATCCCGATTCCCTGGCGCGGCGACACTCCCCCCTTCGGTTTCTCCACGTCGGCCGACACCTGGTTGCCGATACCGCCGGAATGGGAGTCGCTCACCGTGGAGAAGCAGCTGCTCAATGCCGACTCGACGTTGTCGTTCTTTCAGCGGGCTCTCGAAATACGGCGCAGCCATATCGAATTCACCGGAGAGGGCATCGAGTGGCTGGAAGCCCCTGGCGACATACTTGCCTTCGCCCGCGGCGACGACGGGTTGCGCTGCGTGCTCAACGCCGGCAAGCAGCCGATACCGCTTCCGGATGGCGAGCCGATTCTGACCAGCGCACCACTCCTTGACGGGAAGCTACCGCCGAATGCGGCGGCGTGGGTAGTGCCGTTGCCTGAGCCCCGCGGCTAGCGCATGGCTGCGCGTATCTCTATACATAACGCATGACGTATGCATGGGCGGTCATCGGCGCCGGACCCGCGGGCATCGCAGCCGTGGGCCGACTTCTCGATCACGGCGTTGCCGACAAGGACATCGTCTGGATCGATCCCGAGTTCGCGGCGGGCGATCTCGGTGCAAAGTGGCGATCGGTATCCAGTAACACAAAGGTCGGTGCTTTCCTGGATTATCTCAACGGCGCCAAAGCCTTTCGGTTCTCCGAAGCGCCCCCGATGCCGCTGACCGAAACAGATCCCGAGGAAACCTGCGCGCTTGCCCTGGTCGCCGATCCATTGAGGTGGATCACCGAGCACCTTCGGGAGCGGGTGGACACTGTCGAAACCACGGCCACCGGCCTGGTCCTGGAGAACCGGCAGTGGCGCATCGAGACAGAGCAGCAGGACCTGACGTCGGCCAATGTGATCCTCGCGGTAGGGGCGACCCCGAATAAGCTCAACTACCCTCAGCTGCAGGAGATTCCGCTTGAGATCGCACTCGACCCGGACAAGCTTGCTGACGAACCGCTGGAGAACGCCACGGTCGCGGTGTTCGGTTCGTCGCACTCCTCGATGATCGTGCTTCCGCACTTGCTGCGTCACCCGGTGGCGAAAGTGGTCAACTTCTACCGCAGTCCGCTCAAATACGCCGTTTACCTGGATGATTGGATCTTCTACGACGATTCAGGCCTCAAAGGCCGGGCAGCGGTCTGGGCCCGGGAGAACATCGACGGTGTGCTGCCGGACCGTCTTGAGCGGTGCCTGGTCGACGGCCCGGACTTCGACGACAAGCTCGCCGAGTGTGACCTCGCGGTGTACACGGTCGGCCTCGATCGGCGAACGCTGCCCGAAACCCGGCAATGGGGTCAGCTTGATTACAACGCCGACAACGGCATTCTGGCGCC
Source organism: uncultured Actinomycetota bacterium (assembly GCA_963755805.1). Taxonomy (GTDB): domain Bacteria; phylum Actinomycetota; class Actinomycetes; order Mycobacteriales; family Mycobacteriaceae; genus Mycobacterium. The sequence goes on along the minus strand of CAVWLG010000032.1, from coordinate 47,635 downwards.
CGGACTCTTCGGGGTCGGGATCGCGTTTCCTCAGCGCTCAGTCGACCGCTACGGCTACGTCGAATACCGGGTCGGGCTGAAGAAGTTCATGGATTACCTCCACGAGATCCTGCCGTTGTGGCTGAAGTACTCCACGTAATCAGCGCAACACAACCGCCGGGTCGCCGCGTCGCCGGTACACCGATCCGAACCGCGCGTCGATGCGCAACCAGGCCCGCAGAGTGCGAACCCGCACAATCTCGCCGGAGTCGATGGCGTCGGCATCCTGCGGCAGGAAACCCATTGCGGTCAGAGCGAATACGCAACGCATCGGCACGCCGACACTGTCGCCGGCCGCACTGACCCGGATCACCTCCTGGTCCAGCAGCGAGACCGGTGGCCCTTGCGCGCTGCCGTGCTCTTTGGCCAGCTGCGAACCGCGCTGCGCCAGGTCCAGCAGCAGGCGGGCCGGCACGTCGTCGAGATGGGTGAATCCCGAGTCTGGCGGCAAGGCGCCGCGCCAGGCGGAGTCCATCGGAAAGCCGGGATCGACGTAGCCCGACCTATCGAGATCGGCCAGCCCCCGCCCCAATTCGTCTGCACCGACCGACAAGTCGTCGGGCCGTACGACGCCGGCTACCACCCTGCTGGCCAGCACGTCCAAACCGGTTGAGGCCCAGGCGGTGAACTCCCCGGCCGAACGCGCACGCAACCGGATCACCGTGGCGGCGTCAAGCCGCGCCGCCCGTTCGACGAATGCGGCCAGGTCGGCGCGGTGGGCGGCGACGGATTCGGGGCCCAGCCACACGCCCCGATCGGCTACCTCAGCCACCGCTGCAGGTATTCCCGATGGTGGGGCGCCAGACGCACCAGTCGCTGCTCATCGATGTTGAAAGCGGCCAGCTGCGACTCGCCGATCACCGCGGGCTTCGACTCCGGATCGGCACTGACCGAACGCACTTCGTAGCCGAGAGTGAAATCGACCGCCCGTAGCCGCTTGGTCCACATCGTCACCTGCAGCGGCGAATCAATCAGCCGCAGTTGACCTTTGTAGGTGACACGCACGTCGGCGATCAGCAGGCCGACTTCGAGGATGTCCGACTCGAAAGCCGGTTTGAGGAACGGGACCCGCGCCTCTTCCATGATCGTGACCATGGTCGCATGGTTGACGTGCTGGTACATGTCGATGTCCGACCACCGGACCGGAACCTGCGCAACGAATCCCACGGGCTAATGCGCCGCTCCTCCTGGCCTTTTCGGATCGCACTGCTCTGTTGATCGTCGTCGGCGGAGCTCAACCTGCTGCTCCTCGCCCGCTGGTGCGCGTCATCGAGCGAATCTGACGCGCCGCCACCGACAACGTGGCCAAATCCCGTTGACCGCTTTCATAGATCTCGATCAGGGTCCGTCGCGCCCGCTCCACTCGCGATGCGCTGGTGTGCTCCCATTCGGCGATCTTCTCCTCGCCGGTCTCGTCCGGCTCGCCGACCGCGAGCACGTCGAAACACAATGAGCGCAACGACGAGTAGATGTCGTCACGAATCGCCAAGCGCGCCAACGAGTGCCAGCGGTCGGCGCGTGGTAGTTCGGATACCGCGGTCAACAGGCCGTCGGTGCCCAGACGTTCCATCAGCGCGAAATACGTGTCGGCGACCTCGGCGGGCTCGCGGTCCTCGATGTCGGCGACGTCGATGATGTCCAGCAGGCTGTACCGGTACAAGCCGACGGCCACCATGTAGCCGAGCTCGTCGGATGCGCCCTGGGAGACGAATTCGGCGGCTTCCTTCTCGACGATCGCCTTGTCGTCACCGCGCAGCCACTCCGACATCCGCGGCGTCAGCGTCGGCGACTTTGCTTGGCGAACCGGTTGATTTCGGCGCCCACCGCCAGCGGCTGCGGACGGTAGTTGAGCAGCCAGCGTCCGGCGCGGTCGATCAGCCGACGGGTGTCCAGCGTCATCTGCATCGGACACCGCGATCGGCAGCCCGGCCTCGCGGATGCTGTGCCACAGCGGCCCAATCCCGAAGATGGCGTCGGTCGCCGCGTAGGTGCGCACGGCATCCACCGGGCTGACCCCGGTGTCATGGGTGATGCGGTAGTCGTAGCTGATGCCGGCGGTGTCGACCAGATCGTTGACCAGCATGGTGGTCACGATCTCGCGCCGCAGTTGGTGCGAGCGGATTGCCGAACCGCACCGGGCTCGCAGCTGCGACGGGAAGTAGCGGGGCAGCTTGCGGGCGAACACCTCTTGATCGGGCAGATCGGTTTCCAGCAGTTCGTCTTTGAGCGTCAGCTTGACGTGCGCCATCAAGGTCGCGAGTTCCGGTGAGGTCAGTCCGAGGCCGACCTCGAGCCGACGCGCGATCTCTTTCTCCGATGGCAGCGCTTCGAGTTCGCGGTTGAGCCCCCGCTCGGCCACCAGATACTTGATCTGGTCGGCGTGCACCGGCAACAGACTCGGGGCGTTGGCGCGGCTGGTGCCCATCAAGTCGTTCTGGTCGGCGTTGTCGGCGAGCACCAACTCGGCGACCTCGTCGGTCATCGACTCGAGCAGCTGGGTGCGTTCGCCCGGATCGATCTTGCCGGCGGTCACCTGCGCGTCGACCAGGATCTTGATGTTGACCTCGTGGTCCGAGCAATCCACACCGGCCGAATTGTCCATCGCGTCGGTGTTGATCCGCCCGCCGCACAGGTCGAACTCGACGCGGCCGAGCGCCGTGACGCCCAGATTGCCGCCCTCGCCAACGACTTTCGCACGTAGTTGGTTCGCGTTGACGCGCAGCGCGTCGTTGGCGCGGTCACCGACGTCCGCGTCGGATTCCGCTTCGGCCTTGATGTAGGTGCCGATGCCGCCGTTGAACAACAGATCCACCGGCGCCCGCAGGATCGCGCGTACCAGATTGGGTGGCGTCATCTCGGTGACGTCGTCCTCGATGCCCAGCGCCGCGCGCACCTGATCGCTGATCGGGATCGACTTGTGTTCGCGGCTGTACACCCCACCGCCGGCGCTGATCAGCGACGTGTCGTAGTCGTCCCAGCTGGAGCGTGGCAGGTCGAACATCCGTTGTCGTTCTTGCCATGTCGAGGCCGGATCGGGGTCGGGATCGAGGAAGATGTGCCGGTGGTCGAAGGCGGCCAGCAGCCGAATGTGCTTGGACAGCAACATGCCGTTGCCGAACACGTCGCCGCTCATGTCGCCGACGCCGACGACGGTGAAGTCCTCGGTTTGGGTGTCGACGCCCATCTCGCGGAAGTGCCGCTTGACCGCCTCCCAGGCGCCCTTGGCGGTGATGCCCATCGCTTTGTGGTCGTAGCCGACCGACCCGCCGGAGGCGAAGGCGTCGCCCAGCCAGAAGCCGTAGGACGCCGGCGACCTCGTTGGCGATGTCGGAGAAGGTGGCGGTGCCTTTGTCGGCGGCGACCACCAGGTAGGCGTCGTCGCCGTCGCGCCGCACGACTTCCCTTGGGGCGCTTACCTCCCGCGTGACGTGGTCGACGTTGTCGGTGATGTCGAGCAGGCCGGAGATGAACAGCTTGTAGCAGGCGATGCCTTCGTTGCGGTTCGCATCGCGGTCGGCGGCGGCGTCACCGGTGGGCAGCGGCGGCTGCTTGACGACGAATCCGCCCTTGGCGCCGACCGGCACGATCACCGCGTTCTTGACGGCCTGCGCCTTGACCAGCCCCAGGACCTCGGTGCGGAAATCCTCCCGGCGGTCCGACCAGCGCAGGCCACCGCGCGCCACGTAGCCGAACCGCAGGTGCACGCCCTCGACCCGGGGCGAGTAGACGAAAATCTCGAACCTCGGACGCGGCAGCGGCAGCTCTTCGATCAGCTGGGCATCCAATTTCAGCGACAGCACATTCTGACTGCGGGCCGAACCCTGCTGCGTGACAAAGTAATTGGTGCGCAACGTGGCCTGAATCAACTCGGCGAACGCGCGCAGCACGCGATCGGTGTCCATGCTGACCAGCGCGTCGATGTCCGAGGCGACCGCCGCCGCCGCGGCTTGCGCGTCGCGGGTCTTCGGCTCGCGACGGGTCAGGGTCGAAGAGCGCCTCGAACAGCGCCACCAACGCCCGTGCGGTGGTGGGGTTTTCGTTGACCACCGACTCGATATGCGACTGGCTGTAGGCGAAACCGGCCTGCCGCAAGTACTTCGCGTAGCTGCGCAGCAGCACCACCTGCTGCCAGGTCAGGTCGGCGCGCATCACCAGTTCGTTGAACCGGTCGATCTCGGCGCGGCCTTCCCAGATCGCACGTCACCGCGTCGGCGAAGCGCTGGGCGGTGGCCTCCCGTTCCGGGCCCGGCTGGGCCAGCGGGACGGTGGGTTGCGGAGTGATCTTGAACTGATAGATCCAGATCGGCAGCCCGTCGGGACGGGTGACGGTGAACGGTCGCTCTTCGAGCACCACGACACCCATCGACTGCAGCATCGGCAGCAGTTCGCTCAACGACGCGGTTCGGCCACCCAGATACCATGTCAGCCGGACGGTTTCGTCGTAGTCGTGGTCGGAGAGCACCAGCTTGACCGAATCGTCGGTGAGCTCGTCGAAGATCGCGATGTCGTTGATCGCATCCGCCGGGGTGACGAATTGTTTGTATGCCTCGGTGAACGCGCCCGCGTAGTGCTCGACCTCCAGGGGATCGACGTCGGCCGCAACAGCTTCGGTGATCAGCCGGTCCGACCAGGTACGCGCGGCGTCGGTCAGCAGGGATTGAAGCCGAACCCGATTGGCGTCCGAGGTGTCGATTTTCGTCGCACTGTCTTCGCGCAGCCGGACCATGAAATGCAGCAGTGCCCAAGGCGATTCGGTGACACGCGCGGTGAATTCGAGGCTGGTGCCGCCGAATTCCCGGACCAGGATGTCCTCGATCTGCAGGCGCACTGCCGTCGTGTAGCGGTCGCGCGGCAGGTATACCAGGGACGACACGAAGTACTCGAGGCGGTCGGCGCGCAAGAACAGCAGTGCGCGGCGCCCCGATCCGAGGTCGACCACCGATTTGGCCATCGCCAGCAGCTCGTCGGCGCTGCGCGCGAAAAGCTCTGAACGAGGCACGGTTTGGATGACGTCGAGCAACAGCTGTCCAGGATGGCCGGGGTCGAGATCGGCCAGGGTGAGTACCTCGTGGACCCGGCGCGAGATGATGGGGATCTCCAGGACGTCGGCGTTCATCGCCGCGACCGTGAACAGCCCGATGAGGCGATGCTCGAAGACGCTGCCGTCGGCGTTCTCACGGACCGCGAACACATACGGGTAGGCGCCGAAGCGCAGGTAACTGGCCACGTCGGTCTGCGCGAGCGCCAGCAGTTCGTTGTCCAAGGTCAGCCGGGGCCGAGATCCCTTGCGCCGCCGCAACACTCCGAGGCTGGCCGTCGCGGCTTCACCCGACACCCGGCCGTCGCGCACCGGGCAGCGTTGATATCCCAGCAGCGTGAAATGTCCAGCGGCCAGCCAGCGCAGCAAGGTCGCGACGTCGGCGTTGTCGTCACCCGGGTAGTGGCCGTTCGCGTTGGACTCGACATCGTTGGCGAGGTCGTCGAGCACAGCGATCATCGCCGTCGCGTCCGCCGCGACCGTGCGCAGGTCGGCGAGCACGCCCGGCAGCAGGCGCTCGGCTTCGTGCAGCGCGTTGCGGTCCACCGACGGTGAGAGCTGGACGTGGAGCCAGGTCTCGTCGATCCCGTCGCCGCCGGATTCCTTCGGGCCTACGGCGAGCAGGTCGCCGGTGTCGTCCCGGCGCACGTGGAAGACCGGGTTCATGATCGCGGCGTAGGACACCCCGAGTCGATGCAGCAGGACGGTCACCGAATCCATCAGCATCGCGCCGTCGTCGGTGACCACCTGGAGCGCGGGCCCGAAGCCGCCCGGGTCGTCGGGCGGGTACACGGCGACCCGGCTCTCCCCCGCCGGTCGGTGCGAGCCCAGCCGGTAGTGCGACTTCAGTAGTGCCGGCGTCACCGACGGAGTCGGGATCGACTCCGCTGCCGACTCGGTGTCGGCCTCGTCTTCGTGTGGGCCTTGATAGCTGTCGGAGTAGGCGTTCGAGATCCACTCGGGAATCTCGTTGCCGTCAGTGAACTTCGTCCAGTCAAGAGCATCAACCGTCATGCCGACCGCTCCTCAGCACGCATACCAACGCTGGCATGCCTGACACTAGTCGCGTGTGAGCCTTCGGTGAGTTACCCGGTGCGGACGCGCCGCATCGGCTCCGAGGCGCTCGATCTTGTTCTCCTCGTAGGCGCCGAAGTTGCCCTCGAACCAGAACCACTTGGCTTCGTGGTCGCCGTCGCCCTCCCACGCCAGGATGTGGGTACAGGTCCGGTCGAGGAACCAGCGGTCGTGGGAGATCACCACCGCGCAGCCGGGGAACTTCTCCAGCGCGTTCTCCAGCGACCCGAGCGTCTCGACATCGAGGTCGTTGGTCGGCTCGTCGAGCAGGATCAGGTTGCCGCCCTCTTTGAGGGTGAGCGCCAGGTTGAGCCGGTTGCGTTCACCACCGGAGAGCACGCCGGCCGGCTTCTGCTGGTCGGGGCCCTTGAAACCGAACGCCGACACATAGGCCCGCGACGGAATCTCGTTCTGCCCGACCTGGATGTAGTCCAGCCCATCGGAGACGGTCTGCCAGACGTTCTTCTTCGGGTCGAGCCCGCCGCGTGACTGGTCGACGTAGCTCAGCTTCACGGTTTCGCCGACCTTGACGACGCCGCTGTCCGGCTGCTCGAGGCCGACGATGGTCTTGAACAGCGTGGTCTTACCCACACCGTTGGGACCGATCACGCCGACGATGCCGTTGCGGGGCAGCGTGAACGACAGATCCTTGATCAGCGTGCGACCTTCGAAGCCCTTGTCGAGATGGTCGACCTCGACCACCAGGTTGCCCAGCCGCGGACCGGTCGGGATCTGGATCTCTTCGAAGTCGAGCTTGCGCGTCTTCTCGGCCTCGGCCGCCATCTCCTCGTAGCGCTGCAGACGGGCCTTGCTCTTGGCCTGCCGGGCCTTGGCGCCGGACCGGACCCAGGCCAGCTCCTCGGTGAGCCGCTTCTGCAGTTTGACGTCCTTGCGGCCCTGCACCGAGATGCCGCTCGGCCTTCTTCTCCAGGTAGGTGGAGTAGTTGCCCTCGTACGGGTAGGCGCGGCCGCGGTCGAGCTCCAAGATCCACTCGGCCACGTTGTCGAGGAAGTAGCGGTCGTGGGTGACCGCCAGAACCGCGCCCTCGTAGGCGGCCAGGTGCTGCTCGAGCCACTGCACACTCTCGGCGTCGAGGTGGTTGGTCGGCTCGTCGAGCAGCAGCAGGTCCGGCTTGGACAGCAGCAGCTTGCACAGCGCCACGCGGCGCCGCTCACCGCCGGACAGGTGCGTCACCGGCTCGTCGGGCGGCGGGCAACGCAACGCGTCCATCGCCTGCTCGAGCTGCGAGTCGAGATCCCATGCGTTGGCGTGGTCGAGCTCTTCCTGCAGCCCGCCCATCTCCTCCATCAACTCGTCGGAGTAGTCGGTGGCCATCAGCTCGGCGACTTCGTTGAAGCGGTCGAGCTTGACCTTGATGTCACCGAGCCCTTCCTCGACGTTGCCGCGAACGGTCTTCTCCTCGTTCAGCGGTGGTTCCTGCTGCAGGATGCCGACCGTCGCGCCGGGGGCCAGGAAGGCTTCGCCGTTGTTGGCCTTGTCCAATCCGGCCATGATCCGCAAGACGCTCGACTTACCCGCCCCGTTGGGGCCGACGACACCGATCTTGGCGCCCGGATAGAAGCTCAAGGTGACGTCGTCGAGGATGACTTTGTCGCCGTGCGCCTTGCGGACCTTTTTCATCGTGTAGATGAACTCAGCCATGCGGCGGTGTTGCCTTTCTGATTGCGGGGTGTTGCTCGCGCCCCATCCTAGGCAACTTGTCCGGCTCCTCCTCACGCCGCTGCGCGGCGTGCATCGTCACCGGACGGGCAACTTGTCCCGCTCCCCGCCGCGCGCGCGCAGCTAAGCCGACAGTGGCAGCGGCGCCTCCGCAGCGGAATCGTCGTCCGCGCTGTCCGGCTCTTTCGTCCTCCTCGGCCTCGGTCGCCGCGGTCGCCGACCCGGACGAGACGGTCTTCTCCACCCGCGCGATACAGCGGGACAGATCGGGGCCGACCGCGATCGCACGCATCTCCAGAGTCGACCGCTGATTGCCGTCGCGGTCCTCGTATTCGCTGGTGTAGAGGTGCCCGGACACGATCACCGGCGAGCCCTTGCCCAGCGAAGCGCCAACGCCGGAGACCAACCGGCCCCAGCAGTTGACGGTGACGAACAGCGAGTTGCCGGGCTCCCAGTTGCCATCGGCGGCGCGGCGCCGGGAATTGCTGGCGACCCGGAACTTCAGCACCTCCTGGTCACCGACTCGGCGGCGCTTCAGGTCGTTGACCACGTTTCCGACCACGGTCACTGGTGTTTCGAACATTTCTTGTTCCCCTTTTCTGTATCGCACCGCAACCGGTGCTGTCTGCCAGCCATTCAGCTCCGACCACCGACGCCTCGATCCGATTCGGGGCGAAGACGACTCGGCGCTGTGGATAAGGCGTTATGTGTGGATAAGGCAGGTGCACGATCGGCCACATCGAACGCCGGCCAGTCGCGTGTTAGCGCTGCCCCGACGTATCGCCGCGGGCCAGCTCAGCGAGCATCGCGTTGTACGCCACCAGCTCGGCGTCATCGTCGCGGTCGGCGGCACGATCCAGTCGACGCGCGGTCCGCCGGTCGCTGCGCGACCATTGCATCAGCAGCGCGATCATCACGACCGCCAGCGGTATTTCCCCTGCGGCCCATGCCATTCCACCGCCGAGCCGCTGGTCACCCAACAGATCGGTATGCCAGCTCAGGTGCAGCGATCGGTAGAAGCTCCCGCCGAGCACTTTGTCCATGCTCATCAGGATGATGGCGAAGAACGCGTGCAGCGGCAGCGAGGCGAAAACAACGGCCACCTTCGCCAGCGGCGGTATCGGCCGCGGTGTCGGGTCCACGCCGATGACGACCCAATAGAACAAGTAGCCGCTGGCCAGGAAGTGCAGATTCATGACCACGTGGCCGATGTGGCTGCCCACCGCGGCGTCGAAAAGGCCGCCCAGGTAGAGCCCGTAGAACCCGGCGACGAACAATGCCGTCGCGACCAGCGGGTTGGTCAGAAACTTCGAGACCTTGCTGTGCAGCGCCGCCAGCACCCACTCCCGCATGCCCGGCGGTTCGCCGCGGCCGGCTGCCGGCAGCGCGCGCAACGCCAGTCCGACCGGACCCCCTAACACCAGCAGGACCGGCACCAGCATCGACAGCATCATGTGGGCCGCCATGTGCATGCTGAACATCGCCGGCATGTAACGGCCCACGCCCGATGAGGTGACGAACAGCAGCGCCAGGCAGCCCAGCAGCCAGGCCACGGTCCGGCCCATCGGCCACGCGTCGCCTCGACGTCTCAGCCGTCGCACGCCGGCCACATATAGCGCCGCGAAGATGATCGCCGCCGAGCCGAAGATCAGGTCGAACCGCCAGTCGAAGAGCACCCGGACCGGCGTCAGCGGTCCGTCGAAGTCGTAGCCGATTTTCACGTCGGATATCGAGGGGATGCCGATCGGCAGCGGCGGAGGGGGTGTGCGACCCAGGCCGACCGCGACGCCGAACGTGAGACCGAACAGCACCGCCTCGATCAGAGCCAGCCGGATCAGTCGGGTTCGTGATGTCGGATCTGCTTGCAGTGCAACGACTCCGGTGCGCCGTTGACGCCAACCGACGAAACCGAGCAGACACAGCGCCACGAACTTAACCACGACCAGGCGTCCATAGTCGCTGGACAGAAGGTCCGACGGGCGGATCCGCACCAGCGGCGTTGACGACGCCGCTGAGCGCCATTGCGCCAAAGCACCACAGCGCGATCGTCGAGAATCGTCGCGAGGCCAGATCGGCGTGCAGCCCCCCGCGGACCACGTGTGTCAGCAGCGCCAGCAGACCGCCGGCCCACAGGCTCCCGGCTACCAGATGGATCAGCAGGCTGTTGGTGGCCAAGTCGTGCGAACCGCCGGCCGAGGAGTGACCGGTCAGTCCAAGCGGTATCAGCGTCACCAGCGACCCGGCCAGCAGCAGCGGCGTCCACGACCAGCGCAGCACCGGAAGGCTGACCACCGTCAGCACCGCAGCCAGCAGCGCGGTCCACCGCCACGCCGCCGAGATGTTGATGATGCTGGCCAGCGACCACAGACTCGCGGGATTCAGGTGAGCAGTAAAAGGCTGACCGGATACGTCCGAGATGGTCAGCGGCACCAGTAGCGCGGCGCACACCGCCCATGCCCCGGCCGCCACCGTCCCGACCCGCAGCGCGCGATAGCCGTCGGCATCGAGGACGCCGTTGTCCTGCGGCGGGACCAGAAATGCCGCCGTCAAGAAGGATCCGACAGCGACGACGGCCGCGACCTCGCCGGCGGCCCGCACGAACGGCAGGCCGAGCGTGGTGACCGGACCCGGATCGGGCAATCCGGTAGCGGTCAACGCCGCTGCCAGCGACAGCACCCCGATCCCCGCGGCGGTGCAACCGGCCAACGCAGCCACCCCCACGAGCAGCGGCCATGCCGCCGCACGGCGCTTGGCGGCCGGAGGATCCGTCATACCCAAAGAGTACGGCGGCGTTACCTACGACTGCCCCGCACCGCGGGCCTCGGCCTCGCGGGCGACGAACTGGTTGCGCGCGATCTGCGCGACGTGGTCGAAATCGTGCAGGATGGCTTGCAATTCACGGCGGAACGCGAGTCGCCGCTCGGCTAGATCCGGCGCGGGCTCGAGCAGATCCTGGTCGGCGACGACCTGGCGCGCGGTGTCGAACAGCAACGTCGATACCGGCTCGCTGCTGCGCACGCGACCCTGCGCGACGTACTGCTTGCCCACGCCGAGTGCCAACTGGGTGAGTTCTTTCGCGCCGATGTCCGCCGGCGCATCGCGAAGCACATCGGCAACGATCTCGTAGGCCTCGAAGAACACCCGCAGCATCGCGTCCGACATCAGCGGGCGCTTCGCGTAGAGCATCGCCTCGATCTCGGCGGAGCCCGCCGCGACCTTTGCTTCCCAGCCGTCGTTCCACGCCAACTCGTCGGCGATGTTCTGGCGGAATGCGGCCGAATCGGCAAAGTAGAAGTCGAATTTCAGCAGATCCCGCAGGCGCATGGCCTGGGTCCAGAATGCCTCGAGCGGGTCGCCCTCGACCCGTGCCGCGTAGGCCAGCGCCAGCTCGACGATCACAGTCTCCAGGAACGCGTGGATGACGGAATTGCGGTAGAACGCCGCGGTGTGCTCGTTCTCAGGGGCGATGCGCCACACCGGTTCTCGGCCGCTATCCACCCGGGTCACCGGATGACCATTCGACAGCGAGTCCACGGCCGCACGAACACCTTCGGGTGTGCGTAGCCGCAGCGCGCTGGTGGACATCGGAGTGTTCTTGCGCTCGAGGTAGTCGAGTGAATCCTGCAGTGTGTGATGCAGCTGCTTTAGGGTCAACGCCAATCCGTGGGTGGTCAGCAGCAGCGCGGACACCAAGCCGGTCGCGTTGACCGGGGTGGACTGCAGGATCCGCCACGCGACTTCGAACGACATCTTCTGCAGTGCAAGGCGTTTGGCGGCTTCGTCGTCGACGATCTGGCCGTGCGGGCCGAGATAGTCGCGCATCGAGACCGCTTCGGGGAAGCGGACGTAGATCTTGCCGTAGTTGCGTTCGCCCTGGGCCTTGATGAAGTTGTACATCCAGCTCAAGCCCTCGGCGCGCTTCTCGCCGCCGCGGGCGTAAGCCGCATATTCAGCGGTCTCGTGCAGCTGATCGAAGCTGATCGAAACCCCTTGCAGCAGAATGTCATCGCTGCGGCCGTCCAGATAAGCGTCGGCCACGTAGCTCATCAGCCCGAGCTTGGGCGGCAACATCTTCCCGGTGCGCGAGCGGGTGCCCTCGATGGACCAGCTCAGGTTGAACCGCTTCTCCACCACATAGCCGACGTACTCCTTGAGTACGTACTTGTAGACCGGATCGTTGCCGATGTTGCGGCGGATGAAAATGGTTCCGGCGCGACGCATCAGCGGTCCCATGACCCCGAATGCCAGGTTCACACCGGCGAATACGTGCACCGGCGGCAGTCGATTCTCCGCCATCGCCACCGGCATCACCGCGCCGTCGATGTAGGACCGGTGCGAGAACAGCAACACCGCCGGATGTGCTTCCAGCGCGTTTCGAAGCGCCGCGACCTGGTACTCGTCGTAATCGATGTCACGATCGAACCCTCGGCTGAACAACCTGCCGAGGACGCCGACGAGGTCGACCGACACCCGGCTCCAACCGGTGGCGAGTTCGTCGAGCATCTTTCCGGCTTGCTCGAGGTCGGCACCCGGGATTTTCTCCAGGCCGGCGCGAAAGCGCGCCGACGCCATGATCTCTGGCCGCACCAGCCGCGGCGATTTGTATTGCGGGCCGAGGATTCGGTATTCAGCGCGTTCCATCGCCAGCAGAGCCCGGCGGGTGACGAAATGCGCGAATTCACGGGGATTGTCGCCGACAGTGATGTCGCGCCACTGCTGACGAAGTTCGGATACCTTGGCCGACTCACCGGCTACCACTTGGGCACGTGCACGGTCGGACCGCAGGATGTGGCGCTGCTGACGTTCGCTGGGCTGGTAGGGATTTCGCCCCGGGAGCAAAGCCGTCACCCGGCTCAGCGCCGTCGCGTCGGCCCCCGGCATCCAGAAGACCCGCACCGGCACGATCGAGCGGTCCTCGTCCAACTCGAGCTGCTCGACGAGCTGCGCCAGCGCGCCGGGCGACGGATCCTGGTCGGGCAGCGCCAGCACCTCGAGCTTGGTCTCCGGGTGCCGGGCACGTTGCTGATCCAGCCACGTTGCCAGCAATTCCGACTCGATCGCCGACGATGCCGACGCCAGCACCAACGTGTCATCGCTGGCGCTGAGCGAGGCGGAGTCGGCGGACGGTGTGGTCACGATCGCCCCTTCGGTCGAGGCGTATTCGGTTGCGCTTTGGTCGCTTTGCGCGGTGCGGCCTTGGGCTGAGCCGCCTTGGCCGTCTTTTTGGCGGCGGTCTTCTTCGCCACAGCTTTCTTCGCGGGCGCCGCTTTCTTCGCCGCAGCCTTCTTCGCGGGCGCAGCCTTGGCGGCCTTTTGTGGCGCCTTGCGTGGCGCCGGCTTCTTTCGGTACACATCGTGGTCAGGCAGCTCGTCGACCGGCCAGTCGGCCAACGTGTCCACATACAGCTGACGCACCTCGGCGATCCGATCCGAGAGCGTCTCCACGGTCCAGTCGGCGACTGAAATCGGCGGGAAGACAGCAACATCCACCGTGCCGGGATTCATCGTGGTGGAGTTCCGCGCAGCGATGATTTCGGCGTTGCGGATCACGATCGGCACGATCGGTATGCCCACCGACATCGCCATCCGGAACGGCCCCTTCTTGAACTGACCCGACGCTGGTGGTGTCCAGCCTGGTGCCCTCGGGCGCGATCATGATGGACAACCCTTGCCGAGCGCGTTCCTCGACCTGGTGCAGCGACTCGACGGCCGCGGTCGGGTTGTCCCGGTCGATGAAGACCGAGTCGAGCACCTTGCCGAGCGTGCCCATGATCGGGTCGCCTTCGAGCTCCTTCTTCCCAACCGCAACCCAGTTGTCGCGGATCAGCGCGCCGACTATGACGGGGTCGGCCTGGTTACGGTGGTTGAAGATGAACACTGCGGGCCGCTCGGCGGTCAGATTCTCTTCACCGACGATATTCAGCTGAACACCGCTGGCGGTCAACAACAACTGCGACCACGTTGCGGTGAAGAAGTTGACCCCGCGTCGCCTGCTGCGGGTCAGCAATCCGATCCCGATCGCACCGGCCGCGACGGGAACAACCGAGCCGACGCCGGCCAGCGTGCGCAGTTGAGCGGTGATGCCCCCGCCGCTGCGACTGCTGAACCGCAGAATCGGCCAGCCACGCCGCTTGGCGACGGCGGCCATCTTGCCCTCGGGGTTGGTCGGCCGCGGATTGCCGACCAGATACATCAGCGCGACGTCTTCGTCGCCATCGGCGTAAAAGTAGCTGTCCTTGAGGTCAATGTTGTTCTCGCCGGCGAACTTCTGCACCGCGGCGGCCTTGCCCGGCCCCCACAGAATCGGGGCGACCACGCCGCCGGTCAGGATGCCGTCGTCGTCCGTCTCGAACTTGTTGGTGAGCGTGTTCAAGATGCCGAGGAACTTCGCCACCGGGGCGACCTGGATGGTGAGCGCCGACGAGCTGAGCACCACGGTATGCCCGCGGGCCAAGTGGGCGCGAACCAGTTCGCGCATCTCCGGGTAGATCCGGGACTCGATGCGCTGGACGAACAACCGCTCGCCGATCTCCTCGAGGTCACTCAGGATGCGCCCGCGCAGCGCGCCCGAGGCCTTGCTGATCAGCTCTTCGAATTCGATACGCCCGAGTTGGTGGTTCAGGCCGGCGGCGACCATGCTGACCATTTCGCCGACGCCCATGTCCCGGCGCCGAATCCGCTCCTGGGTCAGGATGACGGCGGTGAACCCGGCGACCAGGGTCCCGTCCAGGTCGAAGAACGCGCCGATCTCGGGTCCGGGTGGGCTGGCCATGATCTCGGCGACCGAGCCCGGCAGCCGCATATCACGCGGCGGCTTCTTCGACTCTTCCGTGCTCACGAACTGCGCCACCGATCGCTTCGACGTGTCGGACGGTTCGGCGTCGAACGAAGCCGGCACCGCCTGCGGGGCGGGATCGCCTGCCAACGCCAGGATTTCGTTGAAACGCGTCCAGCAGACATTTGGCGAACAACTTCTCATCGCGGATCGCGGCTCGGTCGTAGCGCGCCGTGATGGTGCAGTAGCCACCCCGGGAAATCAGCACGACCATCATCGCCACACCGGGAAGTGGGCCGATACCGTACTGCCGCAACACCTTTGCACCGACAAGGAAAGTGTCACCGGGATAGACCGGAACGTTGCTGGCCTGTACGTCGGAGCCGACCACTGAACTCGTCATCGATTCCAGCAGCGGCCCCGGTAGCACGCTCAGCACCGGCGCGATCGATCCGACGATGTCCATCGCGGGCTCGTCGCGGCGCTGAGTCATCTGTAACCGAATCTTCTGCATGCGGTTGACCGGATCCTTGGTGCCGATCGGGGCCGCCAGATTGACACCGGTGAAGCGGTTGCCGCCCGCCGCGTCGGACTCGGCTCGCAGGCTGACCGGCACCGCCATCGGCAGCGTCGAGATCGGCACCCCGAGCGCTTCGTGGTAGCGCCCCAATGCGCCGGACAGACCGGCCAGATAAGCGTCGTTGATCGAGCCGCCACCGGCTTTCGCCGCCCGGTGCAAATCGGACAGCTTGATGTCGATGGCCTCGCTGCGGGTGGCCAGACTGCGGCGACGAAGCAGCGGAGACGGCTCGGCGGCGCGGCTCATCACCCGCGCCCCCGAGCGGGCGTAGCTCAGCGCACCCGACAGCGCGGCGCTCGGACGGGCGACCGCGCGCCCGACGACCGACGCCGCACCCCACAGCGCGCCGCCGGCGCCTTTGGCCACATTGATGGCCAGGTGGTTGAGCCCCTCGCGCATCAGGTCGTTGGCCGACAGATCCTGCGGAATGGGCTCGGTCGGGGTCGGTTGCGCCGGCGGATCGCGTTCGAGGTCGTAGATGTGGGCGAACATTTCCACGCTGCCCACACCGTCGGTGACGGCGTGCGACAGATGCAGCAGCGTTGCGGCCTTCCCGTCAGGAAGACCCTCGATCAGGGTGGCCGTCCACAGCGGCCGGGCGATATCCAGCGGCGACTGGATCATCAGCTCCGCGATATCGAAGACCTGTCGCAGCGAGCCCGGCTCGGAGACGCGCATCCTGCGGACATGGAAATCCAGGTTGAAGTCGGGATCGACGACCCAGCGTGGCGAAGCGGTCGGCAACGTCGGCACGACCACCTTTTGCCGGAGCCGTAACGCCTTTCGCGACGCGTTATCGAAGCGGGTACGGAACCGCCCCCAATCCGGCGTGCGGTCCAGAATCTCCAGCGCCATGATCCCTGAGCGGGTACGAGGATTGGCCTCCCCGCGATGCAAGAGGTAATCGACCGGCCCCAGCGCCGTGGGCATCCCGGCGGCATCGAGCCGCTCAGCCACAGCTGATCCCCCGTCTGGTCGCCGCGCTCGCCGACACCGCTTTCGCCACTCAAGCCTCCCGTTTCGGAACCGTCCCACCGTCACGCCCCCGCGACGTCAGCTGACTGTTTGCCAGGATGACATGCGCTACTCCAACGTAGTCCGGTCGGCAGGACGGCGGTAGCCAAATGTGCGGATCAGCGCGCCGAATTAGCCCACCTGCGATGGTCGATGAAATCCGCTGGCGGATAGCTGAATTAACGATGAAGGTGCGGTTTTGCCGCCGCTGAATTCAGCTGGCCGGGTTGGCGCGGTCGCGCGAAACCGCCGACTGTGAGCGCGCATAACGTCCGTAGACCACGCCGAGGAAGTCGGCCACAGCGTTAGCGGCATATCTGGACCGCACCGTGGAGAACAGGTCAAAAGCGTGGTGCGCGTGGGGAAGCTCGGCGTAGCCCAACGTCTGAGCGCCGGCCTCACGAAGTGCGTCGACGAACGCCCGGGCCTGCATACTCGGGATCACCGCATCGCTTTCACCGTGCAGTACGAAGAATGGCGGAGCATCGCGGTGCACGTGCGAAATCGGCGAAGCGAACTCGAAGAGTTCGGGGTTGTCGGCGTACCGCTCTTTCATGACGAACATTTCCAGAAACTGCATCATCATTTCGTGCATTTTCTGGTCGTCGGTCAGGTCGTACACGCCGTAGTAAGGAACCGCCGCCTGCACCGTGGTGTCGACATCCTCGAAGCCGGGCTGCAGCCGCTCGTCGTTCGCGGTGAGCGCGACCAGCGAGGCCAGGTGCCCACCGGCGGAGCCACCCGTGACGGAGATGAAGTCGGGATCGCCGCCGTAGTCGGCGATGTTCTGCCGGACCCAGGCCAGCGCGCGCTTGACGTCGATGATGTGCGCGGGCCACGCGTTGCGGGGGCTCTTGCGGTAGTCGATCGACACGCAGATCCAGCCCTGCTCGACCAGCCGGCTCATCAGCGGATACGCCTGCGGCCGTCGACCGTTGACGGTCCAGGCGCCGCCCGGGATCTGCAGAACCACCGGTGCACGGCCCCCTGCTTTGACGTCGCGGTGGCGCCAGATGTCCAGCATGTTGTCGCGGGTATCCGGCCCGTAGACGATGTCCGACGTCTGTGCTGCGTAGCGGCGGCGGTGTCCGGCCGCTTGCAGCAGGCCGACGCGGCCAGAACACGCGGCCCGCTCGATCGGCTGGAGGGCCTCGTCGCGGTAGTCCGGGCCGAACGCATCCGCCAGAGCCGAGGTCAGCACCTGGTCTGCCCGCTGCGCGGCCCAGCTCGTCGCCCACCGGTCAAGCGGCGCCACCCCGGACAGGGCGTGACCAGTCACGACATGCGGCGGGAACTCGGCGGACAGCCAGCCGGCCAGGAACCGTGCGACGACCGGCGAGCCGCGCAGCAGCAGTGCGCCGGTGCGATACGCCTCGATCGGCATCGCGGCAAGCTGCAGCACTTCGGTACGCGCCTGCGAGTAACGCGTCCTGACATCAATGGCTACGGTCATGCCCTTGCGGCTCCTCGTCGCTGAGGTCGTAGAACACACGCTGACCCGCGACGTTGCCGTCCCGGCGGTGCGTGTGGCAGGCCTCACACTAAACCAATCACTGTCCCTGCCAACGCCATTTCCGGCGGCGTTGCGTGGGCGGGAGTACCCATTTCTTCGCGTTGGCTACACTGACCTGGGCTTGAATTCCTCGGCCCCCGTAGCTCAGCTGGATAGAGCACATGACTTCTAATCTTGTGGTCGCAGGTTCGAATCCTGCCGGGGGTGCAGCTCAGGTGCCAATGTGGCCGATGGGTTCCATGTGGCGCGTGTCCTCGATCGGTGCGCCATGCGCCGTCGCCGGCCGATCTACGGAGGTCCCCGATGTCCCTGGTCCTGTTCGATGTCGCCGACCATGTCGCGCTGATCACCGTCAACGACCCGGATCGCCGCAATGCTGTCACCAGCGACATGTCGACGCAGCTGCGCGCCGCCGTGGAACGCGCCGAGGCTGACTCCGACGTGCATGCGGTCGTCGTCACCGGCGCCGGCAAGGCGTTTTGCGCCGGGGCCGACCTCAGCGCTCTGGGCAGCGCCGCCGAGGAGGGATTGCGCCGGCTCTACGACGGCTTCATGGCCGTCGCCCAATGCACGCTGCCGACGATCGCTGCCGTCAACGGCCCCGCCGTCGGTGCGGGACTGAACTTGGCGCTGGCCGCCGACGTGCGCATAGCGGGACCAAACGCGTTGTTCGACGCCCGTTTCCAGAAGCTGGGAATTCATCCGGGCGGTGGCGCGACATGGATGTTGCACCGCGGGGTCGGACCGCAGGTGGCCCGCGCGGCACTGCTGTTCGGCATGCGCTTTGACGCCGAATCCGCTGTGCAGCATGGCCTTGCGCTCAGCGTCGCCGAGGACCCGGTTGCCGCCGCACTGGAGTTGGCGGCCGGCCCGGCGGCTGCGCCGCGCGAGGTGGTGCTTGCCACCAAAGCCACCATGCGCGCTACCGCCAGTCCGGGTGCGCTGGATTTCGAGCTGCACGAGCAGGCCAAGGACATCGAACTCGGGCCGCAGGCCCACTCGATTCAGTCACCGGAGTTCGCGGCGCGACTCCAGGCGGCCAAACGCAAGTAGGCGCGACCGGCCGCGGCTGCTACGAGCCGGCTTCACCGGCCAGGTGCACGATCCGCTCGGCTCGCCTCAACACCGGCGCATCGACCATGCCGCCCTCGAAAGCGAAGACACCCCGTGCATCGACCGCCGCGGCGAGAACGTCTCGCGCCCAACGGATCTGATCGGGTGAGGGCGCATATCCGGCCCGGATCACCGGCACCTGGCTGGGGTGGATAGCAACCTTCGCATCGAAGCCCACAGCAACGGCATCGTCGACTTCGGCGCGTAACCCATCGAGGTCTTTGATGTCGAGATAGACCGAATCCAGTGCGAGCCGACCGTAGGCCTTGGCCGCCAACAGCGACTGCGAACGGACGTGGCGGGCAACCTCGCGATATGTCCCGTCCGGGTAGCGGTTTGCCGTGCCGCCGAGCACGGCGAACAGATCCTCAGCTCCCCACATCACCGCGACGGCGTTGTCCGCCTGGACGGTGTCCGTCACGATCAGGGCACCCTTGGGCGACTCGACAAGCACGATCACGTCCAGCGGCGCCAGCGCGCTGATCTGTTCGACCGCTTCGCATTTCGGCAGCATCACGGTGTCGTACGGGGTCTTCTCGAGTGCCTCGAGATCGAGTTCCTGGTCGGCCGTGCCGAACTGGTTGACGCGCACCACGGTTCGGGCCGGATCGAGCTGGACGTCGACCAGCGCTTTGCGCGCGGCGGGCCGGTCGGCGGCCGCGCACCCGTCTTCGAGGTCGAGGATCACGACATCGGCTGTTGCCGCGGCCTTTTGGTAGCGCTCCGGCCGGTCGGCCGGGCAGAACAGCCACGCCGGCCCGGGATTGCTCAGGCCCATCAGGCCCCCCCGCCAGCGGCCTCGGCTGGCCGCATCCGCACCATGGTCTTACGGTTCGCGGTGGCGACCACGTCGTCGTGCTGGTTGCGCCCGGTATGCGCGAACGTCACGATGCCCTCGCCCGGACGGCTCTTGGAGGCCCGCTTCTCGAGGATGACGGTTTCGGCGTACAGCGTGTCACCATGGAAAAGTGGCTTGGGGAAGGCAATTTCAGAGAAACCGAGGTTGCCGACGATGGTGCCCTGGGTCAGCTGTGCGACCGACAAACCAACCAGCGTCGACAGAGTGAACATCGAGTTCACCAGCCGCTGATTGAACGGCGGCAGCGCGTCGGAGAACGCGGCATCCAGATGCAGCGCTTGAGTGTTCATCGTCAACGTCGTGAACAACACGTTGTCGGCCTCGGTGATCGTCCGGCCCGGACGATGCAGATACCGCACGCCGGTTTCGAACTCCTCGAACCACAGGCCGCGCTGGACTACCGTCCTGAGGGGCTGTTCACCGTTCGTTCCGTTGCCCCCGCTCACAGTCGTCATCGACTTCACAGACCCAACCTCGCGGGCGATCAACATCAGCTGCACCTCTGTGGTCCCCTCACCGATCTCGAGAATCTTGCTGTCCCGGTAATGCCGGGCCACAGTGAATTCATTCATGAACCCGTATCCGCCGTGAACCTGGGTGGCGTCTCGGGCGTTATCCATCGCCGCTTCGCTGGCGACCAGCTTGGCGATCGCCGCCTGTTTCTTGAACGGCTTGCCGGCCAGCATCAGCGCCGCTGCGTCGTAATAAGCGGTGCGGGCGGTGTGCGCGCGGGCCTCCATCCGAGCGATGGTGAACGCGATGGACTGATACCGGCCGATCGCTTGTCCGAATGCTTCGCGTTCCCGCGCGTACTTGACGCTCTCGTCGACACATCCCTGCGCAACGCCGGTGGACAGCGCCGCGATCGCGATGCGGCCCTCGTCGAGGATGCGCAGGAAGTTGGCATAGCCGCGGCCACGCTCCCCGAGCAGATTCGCTTCGGGCACCCGCACGTCGTCGAAGCTCAGCGGGTGGGTGTCCGAGGCGTTCCAGCCGACCTTGTCGTAAGCGGGCTCCACGGTGAATCCCGCGGTGGGCGCGGGAATCAGGATCGACGAGATTTCCTTCTTGCCGTCCCGCTCACCGGTCACTGCGGTGACGGTGACCAGCTTGGTGATGTCGGTGCCGGAGTTGGTGATGAACTGCTTGGAGCCGTTGATCACCCAGTGGCCGTCGTCGAGTTGCGCGGTGGTTTTCGTCGCGCCGGCATCGGTGCCGCCACCCGGCTCGGTCAGACCGAAAGCGCCCAGCGCGCGTCCACTGGCCAACTGCGGCAACCATTCCTGCTTCTGCGCATCGCTGCCGAACCGGTAGATGGGCATGGCGCCCAGCGAGACCCCGGCCTCGAGGGTGATCGCCACGCTCTGGTCGACCTTGCCCAGTTCCTCCAACGCCAGACACAGGGCGAAGTAGTCGCCGCCCATGCCCCCCCACTCCTCGGGGAACGGCAGGCCGAACAGGCCCATCTCGGCCATCCCGGCCACCACTTCGTAGGGGAAGGAGTGCTCGGCGTCGTGCTTTGCGGCCACCGGAGCGACCACGCTCTGAGCGAAGTCGCGGACCGTCTTGGCCAGCTGCTGGTATTCGTCCGGGAGCGTCCCGGTCGACAAGAAAGTCAGTCATCAGCGTTGTCCTCTACCTGGATTCGGGCCAGCGGCTGACCCACTTTCACCTGATCGCCAACGGCGACAAGAAGTTCGACGACACCGTCGACGGGCGCCGTCAGCGCATGCTCCATCTTCATCGCTTCGACCGTGACCACGACTGTGCCTGCCGAGACCTCGGCGCCGTCGTCGACGCCGACCGCGACGACCGCGCCGGGCATCGGGCTGATCAATTCGGCGTCCCCGCTGACCTCTTCGTCTTCACGGACCGATGCTTCGCGGACCTCTTCGAGCACTGCGAAGACGCCGTCGCCGGCCAGCCAGATCTTGCTGTCCTGCGCTGCGACGGTGTAGGTGACGCGCAGCCCGTCGAGAGTCACCGTCAGCCGGTCATCCACCAAAGTGGCTTGCAGCGAACGAGATTCACCATCCTCGATGCGAACCTCGGCAGCGTCTGGGTTGCCGACGATGTGGACGTGGTCGGTGCGATCACCGGACCGCAGCCGGATGCTCACCGGCGCGCGGCGGCCGATTCGCCACCCGGACGGCACCTCCCACAGATCGGCACCCGCCTCGGGGAAACGTCGCAGCCATCGGAAGACCGCTGCGGCGACGAACTGTTCATCGGAGGGCTCCGCCGCCACGAAGTCGCCGGCACGACGGTCCAGCAGTCCGGTGTCGAGCCGACCCGCGACGACGTCAGGGTCGGCCAGCAGAAAACGAACGAACTCGATGTTGGTGACGACGCCGAGCACCGCGGTGTCGGCCAGAGCCCGATCCAGGGTCCGCAGCGCCGCGGCCCGATCCGGTCCGTAGGCAATGACTTTCGCCAACATCGGGTCGTAGTCGCTACCGACGACCATCCCCGCGGACAGGCCCGAGTCGATCCGCACGCCGGCCGCGTTGGATTCCGTCACCGCCAGTACATCGCCGCCGGTGGGCAGAAAGCCGTGTGCCGGATCCTCCGCGTAGACCCGCGCTTCAATCGCGTGCCCTTGCAACGCGATATCGGCCTGGTCGACGGTCAGCTTCTCCCCCGCCGCAATCCGAACCTGCCACTCGACGAGATCCCACCCGGTCACCAATTCGGTGACGGGATGCTCGACCTGCAGCCGGGTGTTCATCTCCATGAAGAAGAACTCGTCGGGCCGGTCGGCGGAGACGATGAACTCCACCGTGCCCGCGCCGGTGTACTCCACGCTGCGGGCGGTATCGCAGGCGGCGGCGCCGATCCGGGCGCGGGTCTCGGGATCGAGCAGCGGAGACGGCGCCTCCTCGATCACCTTTTGATGCCGGCGCTGCAGGCTGCACTCCCGCTCCCCGAAGTGCACCACGTTGCCGTGCGTATCGGCCAGCACCTGCACCTCGATGTGCCTGGGGCGCAGCACAAACCGCTCCAGAAACAGCGTGTCGTCGCCGAATGCGGCAGCGGACTCGCGACGAGCGCTGACCAGGGCGGCGGGTAGATCTGCCGACTGCTCGACCATGCGCATGCCCTTGCCGCCGCCACCGGCGGATGGTTTGACCAGGACCGGGTAACCGATCTCCTCGGCGGCGACGATCAATTCCTCGTCGCGAAGGCCGGGCCGCGCGATGCCGGGCACCACCGGCACACCGAAGGCCGACACTGTGCCCTTGGCGGCGATCTTGTCGCCCATGGTCTGGATGGCGCCCACCGGCGGCCCGATGAACGCAATTCCGGCCGACGCCAGAGCGGCCGCGAAATCAGCGTTCTCCGAGAGGAATCCGTAGCCGGGGTGGACGGCCTGAGCGCCGGTGCGCACGGCCGCGTCGACGATCGCGGCGACGTTGAGGTAGCTGTCTCGTGCCGCCGCCGGACCGATCGCGATCGCGACGTCCGCCGCGGCGACGTGTCGCGCGTTGACGTCGGCGTCGCTGTAGACGGCCACCGATCGAATGCCCATCGCTTTGAGTGTGCGGATCACCCGGACGGCGATCTCGCCCCGGTTCGCGACCAGAACAGTATGCAGTCCCATCGCGCTCACATCCGGAAGACGCCGTAGGAGACCGGGTTGACCGGCGCGGTGGATGTCACCGAAAGCGCAAGACCGACAACCGTTCTGGTATCGGCAGGGTCGATAACACCGTCGTCCCAGAGCCGGGCTGTCGAGTAGTACGGGTTGCCCTGATGTTCGTATTGGGCGCGGATCGGAGCCTTCAACGCTTCTTCCTCCTCGGCGGTCATCTCCCCGCGCACCGTCGCGAGCACCGACGCCGCCTGCTCACCGCCCATCACCGAAATCCGCGCGTTAGGCCACATCCACAGGAATCGCGGCGAATATGCCCGCCCGCACATCGAATAGTTGCCCGCGCCGTAGGACCCACCGATCACCACGGTGAGCTTGGGCACCCGCGCGCACGCCACCGCGGTCACCATCTTCGCGCCGTGCTTGGCGATGCCACCGGCCTCGTATTCACGGCCGACCATGAACCCGGAGATGTTCTGCAGGAACAACAGCGGCACCATCCGCTTGTCGCACAGCTCGATGAAATGCGCGCCCTTGACCGCGGATTCGGAGAACAGCACCCCGTTGTTGGCCACGATGCCGACCGGGTGGCCGTGGATGCGGGCGAACCCGGTGATCAGGGTGGTGCCGTATTCGGCTTTGAACTCGCCGAATTCGCCGCCGTCGACGATCCGGTTGATGACGGTGTGCACGTCGTACGGAATCCTCGGGTCGACCGGCACCACGTCGTACAGCTCTGACTGGTCGGCGATCGGGTCCACCGTCGGCAGCACATCCCAGATCGGTCGTTCGCGCGGCCCCAGCGTCGACACGATGCGCCGGACTATGCGCAACGCGTCACGGTCGTCTTGTGCGAGGTGATCGGTGACGCCGGAGGTCTTCGAATGCAGTTCTCCGCCACCGAGATCCTCGGCCGAGACCACCTCACCGGTGGCGGCCTTCACCAGCGGCGGGCCCCCCAGAAAAATGGTGCCCTGATTGCGAACGATCACCGCTTCGTCGCTCATCGCCGGAACGTATGCGCCGCCGGCGGTGCACGATCCGAGTACCGCGGCGATCTGCGGAATGCCCTGCGCGCTGAGATTGGCTTGGTTGTAGAAGATCCGGCCGAAATGGTCGCGGTCCGGGAAAACCTCGTCCTGACGCGGCAGGAACGCGCCACCGGAGTCGACCAGATAGATACAGGGCAGCCGGTTCTGCGCCGCGATCTCCTGAGCGCGCAGGTGCTTCTTGACCGTAATCGGGTAGTAGGTACCACCTTTGACCGTTGCATCGTTGGCCACGATCATGCATTCGCGGCCGGAGATCCTGCCGATCCCGGTGATGATGCCGGCCCCGGGGCACTCGTCGTCATACATTCCGTCGGCGGCCAACGGCGCGATTTCGAGCAAGGGACTGCCGGCATCGAGCAGCCCGTCCACGCGGTCGCGCGGCAGCAGCTTGCCGCGGTCGACATGGCGGGCGCGGGAGCGTTCCGAACCACCCAGCGCGGCCGTCGCGAGCTTGCCGCGCAACTGCTCGACAAGAGCGGTGTGCGCGTTGCGGTTTTCCGCCGGTGAGGTCATCGATTGCACGCCAATTTCGGTTAATGGTCACTAACTCGTGTTATGTTAGTGGCCATTAACCGAACTGTCTAGGGAGGCTGGATGGCAGCGTCCGCTCCGGCCGAGCGCAGCGACCAGACCCCGGCGCCGAACCCTCGCAGTCAGCGCAAGTCGGACCGCCGCCTGCAACTGCTGGCCGCCGCGGAGCGACTGTTCGCCGAACGCGGTTTCCTGGCGGTGCGGCTCGAAGACATCGGCGCTGCAACCGGTGTCAGCGGGCCCGCGATCTACCGGCACTTCCCCAACAAGGAGTCGCTGCTGGTCGAGCTGCTGGTCGGGATCAGCACCCGCCTGCTGGCCGGCGCACGAGAGGTCCAGTCGCGGGAGGCGGACGCCGCCGCGGCGCTCGACGGCCTGATCGACTTTCACCTCGACTTCACGCTGGGTGAACCCGACCTCATCCGGATCCAAGACCGCGACCTGGCCTATCTACCGGCTGCCGCCGAGCGCCAGGTGCGACGGGCCCAGCGTCAATACGTCGAAGTGTGGGTGGGCGTCTTGCGCCAGCTCGAGCCCGGGCTTGCCGAGACCGACGCCAGGCTGATGGCGCATGCCGCATTCGGGTTGCTCAACTCCACCCCGCACAGCCTGAAACCCGACGGCCCCGCTCGGTCTCGTGCGGTGATGCGGGCGATGACCGTCGCCGCGTTGACCGTCGGCGTAACGTCTGCATGACCAGCATTTTCACTGTTCATCAGACGTTTCGGCACCGACGGTTGCACTGCAGGTACCCTGCAGAAATGAGGTGGGCATGAGCGATCGACGTCATCCCGAAGACACCCGTTCGACCCAAGAGCGGACTGAGCAAACCCAACGGTTGCACCAGCCTTACCGGCCGTCATGTCGACCCTGCCTATAGCGGCCAGCCGTCTTATCCGCCGCCGTACTACCCCGGCTCGTCGCACGATCCGAACTCGGCAAACCCCACGGACAAGCTGCCGCAGTACTGGCTGCAGGGCCAGCCTCCGCCGGATCAGGGTCCGCAAGACCCCGAGCCAGGAAAGCCGAAGGCGCCGCGCTGGCTGTGGATCGCCGCCGCCGCGGCAGTGGTGCTGGTGACCGCGTTGCTCATCGCCTTGGTGATCGCCAACGGCACGGCCCGGAAGCAGACGGCCGTGCCTGCGCTGCCGTCGACGCCGAGTTCGCCGATGCCCGTCCCGGTCGTACCGCATTCGCCGTCGCATTCGGCCCGCGCGCCCCAGCCGGCCACGACCGAGCCCGGCCAGCCCGCCGACCCGGGCTCCATGCAGACCGTGGTCTACAACGTCAGCGGCGACGGCCGCGCCATCAGCATCACTTACGTGGACAACGACGGCATGATGCAGACCGAGTTCAACGTCGCGCTGCCGTGGAGCAAGGAAGTCAGCCTGCCCGAATCCGGCAGCAGGACGCCCAATGTCACCATCGTGAACATCGGGCACGACGTCACGTGCTCGGTGACCGTCGACGGAGTCGAGATCAACCAGCGCAGCGGCGCCGGCTTGACGATCTGCAACGGCAACGGCTAAACCCGGCGCGGGACACGCACCATCAGCAGGCCCAGCAGTCCGGCGACCATGACCAGACACAGCCCGCCCATCCCGGCCCGGACCGCCCCGAACAGGTCGACAAACAGCGAGAACAGCCACGGCGCCACGAACGACACGGCACGCCCGGTCATCGTGTAGAGGCCGAAGGCCACGCCTTCTTTTCCCTCGCTGGACATCCGCAGCAGCAGCGTCCGCGCCGACGCCTGCGCCGGCCCGATGAACAGACAGAGCAGCAGCCCGGTGGCCCAGAAAGCGCGAGGACCGGACAACGCCATCATCGCCAGCCCGGCAGCGATGATGCTGGCCAACGAGCCGATGATGACCGGCTTGGAACCGATCCAGTCGTCCAGGAAACCGCCGAACACAGCGCCCAGCGCAGCCACCACGCTGGCCGCCACCCCGAAGATCAGCACATCGTCCGGCGAGATCCCGTAGGCGTTGACACCGAGCACGCCGCCGAAGGTGAACACGCCGGCCAGGCCGTCGCGAAAAACCGCCGCGGCCAACAGGTAATAGACCAGGTTGCGATCCCGGTGCCACTCACCGACCAGGTCCTGCCAAAGCCTGCGGTAGCCACCGAGCGCGCTTTGGGCGGGGCCGACGGCCTCCGGCCGGCGCCGGCAGCTTGTGCGCGGTCAACAGCAGTGGCAGTCGCGAACACCACTAACCAGCCGGCGGCCACCAGCATCGCGATCCGGACGTTCATGCCGTCGCCGACCGGCAGGTGCAGGAATCCGCGGGTGGAGCCTTTTCCGTCGATGCAACCGAAGTAGACGAGTAGCAACAGGCCGACGCTGCCGACGAAGGCCGCCGCCAGGCCGAAGCCGGAGATCCGCCCGGAGTTCTGCGGCGTCGTGAGCTGACGCAGCATCGCGTTGTACGGAACGCTGGCCAGATCGCCGCACGCCGCACCGACCGCGAGCAGCGCCAAACCCGCCCACAGGTACTCCGGGCGCTCGCGGATCAGGCTCATCGCGCTGACCAGCCCGACCACCAGCCCGGTCAGCACGGTCAGGGTGAGGCGTCGCCGGCGAGGGTTCT
This sequence comes from uncultured Actinomycetota bacterium, assembly GCA_963755805.1. GTDB lineage: Bacteria > Actinomycetota > Actinomycetes > Mycobacteriales > Mycobacteriaceae > Mycobacterium. The sequence continues at coordinate 20,184 of CAVWLG010000032.1, read as the reverse complement.
CGACCCAGACACCGATCACCGGGGCCAGCACCGCGATCGTCAACCCGGCGATTGCCAGCGCCCGACCCAGCCAGCTCGCCGGCGTGACCCCGCCTTGCAAGCCTTTGCCGACGGCGCCGGTCAGATACACCGAGAACACGAACGTCACCACGACCGCGCTCACGCCGGCGGAGCCGGTGTCCCACAGCGCCCATGCCACCGCTTGAGACCGCTTGGAGCCGCGCGAACCGTCGTGGGTGGATTCAGTCATCGTGGGTCTGTCTACCATTGCCGCATGCCGGTACCCGCCCCCAGTCCCGACGCTCGTGCAGTTGTAACCGGAGCTTCACAGAACATTGGCGAAGCGCTGGCCACCGAATTGGCAGCGCGCGGCCACAGCCTGATCATCACGGCTCGCCGCGAAGATCTGCTCAATACGCTGGCCGGCAGCCTGACCGAGAAATACGGCGTCACCGTCGAAGTGCGCCCTGCCGACCTGGCCGACCCCGCCGACCGCGCCAAGCTGGTCGACGAACTGGCCACCCGGGACATCTCGATCCTGTGCGCCAATGCCGGCACCGCGACCTTCGGTTCAGTGGCGGCGCTGGACCCCGCGGTGGAGCGGGCTCAGGTGCAATTGAATGCGGTCGCGGTGCACGACCTGGTGTTGGCGGTGCTGCCGGGGATGATCGAGCGCAAAGCCGGTGGCATCCTGATTTCCGGTTCGGCAGCGGGCAATTCGCCGATCCCCTACAACGCCACCTACGCGGCGACCAAGGCGTTCGCGAACACCTTCAGCGAGTCGCTGCGCGGCGAACTGCGCAAAACCGGTGTGCACGTGACGGTGTTGGCCCCGGGTCCGGTGCGCACCGACCTGCCTGACCCGTCCGAAGCGTCGATCGTCGAGAAGCTGGTGCCGGACTTTCTGTGGATCTCCACCGAGTACACCGCAAAGAAGTCGCTGGATGCGTTGGCGCGCAACAAGATGCGCATAGTGCCCGGCGTGACGTCCAAAGCGATGTCGGTGGCCAGCCAGTACGCGCCACGCGCGATCGTCGCGCCGATCGTCGGAAGCTTCTACAAAAAGATGGGCACCTGACCTACCGACGGCGTTTGGTGCCACCGCCGAACATGTTGCGGATGATTTCGGTGCCCAGTGCCTTGAGGAAGGTCTGGAAGCCGCGGCTGTTGACGAATCGACTGAACCAGCCAGGCTTCTTCGCGGCTTCGGGCGCGTTCTTCGATCCTGCTGCCGCGGGCTGATCGGCTGGGGCCTTGGCCTTTTCGGCTTCCAGCTTCTCGTAGGCCGATGGCGAATCGACGGTCTTGCCATATTTCTGTTGCAGTGGGCTGGCGTTCGCCGCGGCCTTGATCGCGTCATTGCCGATCGCGGCCATCAGCGAACGCGGTGAGCGCAGCCTGGTCCAGGCGACCGGTGTCGGCGCACCCCGCTCAGACAGCACAGTCACGACCGCCTCGCCGATGCCCAGCGACGTCAGCGCCGAGGCGAGGTCGTAGACATCGGTCTTCGGGTAGGTGCGGACGGTCCTGGTCAATGCCTTCTGGTCATCGGGCGTAAATGCCCGCAGCGCGTGCTGGATGCGCGCGCCGAGTTGCGACAGCACGTCATTGGGTATGTCGGTGGGCAACTGGGTGCAGAAGAACACGCCGACGCCGCGGGAGCGGATCAGCTTCACGGTCTGTTCCACCTGGTCCAGGAAGGCTTTCGATGCGTCGGCGAACAGCAGGTGCGCCTCGTCGAAGAAGAACACCAGCTTGGGTTTGTCGATGTCGCCGACCTCGGGAAGCGACTTGAACAGGGTGGACAAGATCCACATCAAGAAGGTGGAGAACAGCACCGGGCGGGCGGCTTGGTCGCCCAGTTCTAGCAGCCAAATCGTTGCGGGAGTTTTGTTGTCGCTATTGAGCAACACGTTGGGATCGAGTTCCGGCTCGCCGAAAAAGGTATCGCCGCCTTCGCCTTCCAGATTGACGAGGGCACGCAAGATGACCCCGGCCGTCTGGGCTGAAACCCCGCCCAGGTCCTTGAGATCGGCCTTGCCCTCGTCGCTGGTGAGGTGGCTGATCACCGCACGCAGGTCAGCCAAATTAAACAGCTCGTACTGCTTCGACTCGGCCCAGTGGAAGATCAGACCGAGCGTCGATTCTTGAGTGCTGTTCAGGCCCAACACTTTTGACAGGAGGATCGGCCCGAAGCTGGCAATCGTCGCCCGGACGGGAACACCAATACCTTTGGTGCCCAGCGACAGAAACTCCACCGGGAAGCCACTCGGGGACCAGTCGTCGCCGGTGTCCTTCGCGCGTGCGGCGATCCTGTCGCTGCTCTCACCGGGCTTCGACAAACCCGACAGGTCGCCCTTGACGTCGGCCATCAGCACGGGCACGCCCGCCGCCGAGAGCTGCTCGGCGATCACCTGCAGCGTCTTGGTCTTGCCGGTACCGGTGGCCCCGGCCACCAGCCCGTGCCGGTTGATGGTGGCCAGCGGGATGCGGATCTGCGCGGTCGGGTCAGCCTTGTCGTCGACGACCACCGTGCCCAACTCCAGGGCCTCGCCTTGGACGGCGTAACCCTTGGCGATCTGCTGTGCTGGGGTCTCTGTCGATTCACTGCTCACTAGGCCGCTGCCTCTCCCCTAGAAGTCGTGGTCGGTGATAACCCACGACCTTACTTGCTGACGACCCGCTCAGCCGGGGTGGCTGCGGGCAGCCAGCTAACTTTGCCTACTGTGAATGCTGTGCGGGACGAACTGGTGTGGATCGACTGCGAGATGACCGGGCTGGACCTGGGCTCGGACAAGTTGATCGAGATCGCCGTCCTGGTGACCGACAGCGAACTGAACGTTCTCGGCGACGGCGTCGACGTCGTGATTCACGCCGACGATTCGGCGCTGAACTCCATGGTCGATGTGGTGACCGAGATGCACACCCGCTCTGGGCTCATCGAGGAGGTCCGGGCGTCCACCGTCGACCTCGCGACCGCCGAGGCCGCGGTGCTCGATTACATCCGTAAACACGTCAAACAGGCCAAAACGGCGCCGCTGGCCGGAAACTCGATCGCCACCGACCGTGGCTTCATCGCCCGCGACATGCCGGCCCTGGACTCGTTCCTGCACTACCGGATGATCGATGTGAGCTCGATCAAAGAGCTGTGCCGCCGCTGGTATCCGCGGATCTACTACGGCCAGCCGGCCAAAGGCCTGGCGCACCGCGCCTTGGCCGACATCCATGAGTCCATTCGCGAGTTGCAGTACTACCGGGGCACCGCTTTCGTGCCGCCACCTGGCCCCACGACCAGCGAGATCGCCGCCGTGGCCGACAAGCTCGGTGTCGAACCGCCCACGCCGGCAGGAACTGATTCGGCCGCCGGGGACGCAAACGGTTAGTATCTACATCGCCGCTTTACATCTGGCGGCAATGGTGGCTGTAGTTCAGTTGGTAGAGCGCCAGGTTGTGATCCTGGATGTCGCGGGTTCAAGTCCCGTCAGTCACCCCAAATGAGGCGCCATAGGCGCGGCGTCTTGACCTGCTGGGTCGCTGTAAATAGTGACTTGAACGGCCAAAACACGGTGGTAGCGTTTATCCCTGGTGCGCGAAGGGGGTTGCGATGTTTGTCGACACCGGGATGCTGCACTCAGGTGCAGGCGAGTCGCGCCGCGGAGCTTCGCACGCCGGCGACGGCGCCGGCCATCTGACGCGGACGTCGCCAACCGCGGGCATGTTCGGCGACTTTGATGCCGCAGATGAATTTCATGAGGCCGTCGCTCAGGCCCATTCCGGCCACGCGAACCAGCTTCGGGCACACCAGGAAACTCTCGATCACGTCGCATCCAAGGCGTCCACCGCCGCTACCGCGTTCACCGAGATGGACGACCACAATGCAGCGCGAGTAAAGGCAGTGGGGTGCAACTCCACCATTTGAGCCGTGGCCTGCTGATGATGTTTGCCGGCGGCGATCCGTGGAAGGTGGACGCGTCACTGCAGAGTGGCCGACCCTCGCAGATCACCGATTTGGCCAAGGCTTTTCACAACGCGGGCAGCTCTGCGACAGAAGCCGATAAGTCGTTCAACGAGGCGCTGCGCCGTTTCGAGGGGGCGTGGAATCGGGAGAACGGTCAGCATCCGATCAACGATGCAGCCGAAGTCCAGCGCGCCATCAAGTCGCTCGGACTGCAGGCCACCCAGCTTCCGCAGATCGCCGCGGACCTGGAAAACGTTGCCGCAGCGTTGGCTGAGGTGCAACGAACCTCCAGCACCTACATCTCGATGCTGGAAACGCGGCTGCAAACCCTCGATGACTGGATCGGCCAGGCTGAAGACCTCATCAAGCAAGACGAAAACCATCTCGCCCAGGCAACCAGCCCTCACGACATCCAAGAAATCGAAGTCGACATCGATCGGCTCAACAAATACATCGAGGATTGCGAACGAGAAGCCATCAATGACACGAAAGACACTCTGAATCAAGAGAAATCAATTCGTGAGGGCTACTCGGACTACCTGCGGTTGATGCAAGTGGATCTCAAAGCCGACGGCTACGACCCCGCTGCGATCCAAGCGCTGGATGCTCCCGACTCGCCGGCTCCGTCGCTGAAACCCGGTGAGGTGACAAAGCCTGGGTCGAAATCGCCGGTACCGGCGCCAATCCGGGCATACCGGGCATCGGCTCGGCAGACCTTGGCGAAATTGTTCGGCTGCCCAACGGCCAGTTGGTCGCGGTGTTCGGAGATGCGTTCTCCGGCAAGAACATGGACGGAGATCACTACCGGTCGGTGGCGGTGCCGATAACCGGATTCGACGCTGCCGGCCGTCCGATCTTCGGCGCCCCGCTAACCGGAGCCATGGGAAGCGGGAACGAATTATTCAGCCTCCCAGAGCAAGCCAAGCTGCCCGGTGTTGTCGACACCCTTCCGGCCGGGTCGATTCAGATGAACGGCAAGACCTACATGATGGTGGTAGGCACCGATAAAGCACTTGAAGCCCATCGGCGGTTCATGGCTTGTGGAGGTCACCGACCACCCGGGCGATCCAACGCAGGGCTGGAACATGGCCCCGGGGTCCTGGCGTGAATGGCACCCTGCCGCTCCCGGGCAGCCGGTCAGCGCGCCGTCACAGATCAGCGGCTACCAGGGCAAAGATGGCAAGGTCTACATTGCGGCCGACTCGTTCGACCGCAGTGGCCAAGTCAGCATGTACCGCGCCGATCCCACCGATCCGACAAACCGCGCACTGTGGGAACCGTGGAACGGGCACAACTGGGGCGCGCCGGCCAACCCGGCACGGCCGTGCCGATCAGCCAAGGCGACAACTTTGGCGAAATAAGCCTGCGGGAGATCGACGGAAAGCCGGTGCTGGCCGGATTCAACCTGTCGGCGGGAAAGGTCGAAGTGCGGGTCGCTGACGACCCGACCAAGATGTTCGAGCAGAATCCGCTCGACGACCGTCGTGAATTCGGCTGCTACTCCACAACCTTACGGGGGATTCATTCGTTCCCGGGTCGACCCTTGACGATCATGAAGATTTTGGCCAGTCAATGGCTGGCAGGGCAATTACAATACTCAAGAGATCATCGTCAACGCCACGAAGCCGCCGTAGATCCAGCGGTCGAGGCAGCAAATGAACGGGTGATACATGGCAACTCTGGTGCGCCTGATCGCGACCTGTTAATGGCAACGGCCTTGGGTCTTCGGTCTGTGGCGTGCCGATGCCGAATCCCGCAGCTGAGACCAGTGAATTCCCCGATCTCGCCAAGTATGCCCCGGTCAACGCTCAGGATTACACCATTGCGCTTCCGAACCCGGGACGAGCACCTGACAAAGAAGTTTTCTTTCTGACGCCGGACGAAATACCGTGCACGCTTCTTTCAGATTCTGCTGGGTGCAAGGGAAATTTTCGACACCTTCCCGGGGTACAAGACCAATAGACAAGAACCCGTACACCTACATCAGCACCGATACCGGCCTACAGCCGGCTACATCTTCCGCCTACAGCAACGGTGCCATTCAGGGGCATCAGATCAAAACCCTTCCCCCACTTCATTCCATCACCGTCAGCGGTGTGATCTGTGGCGTCGACGACGCCCACACCACGGCGTGCAAAGACGCGCCAGGGCCGCGGCTTTGTGTTGTCACCCCGCGGCTCTACCTGGTTGCCTCACGTCTGACCGGACCCCTCGCCGAAAGTCTTCAGCGGCGCCTGAGTTCGCTGCGCGAGGCGGCTCTGCGCATCTCGAGCTCGAACCCGCCCGCCTCCGCCGCGTAGCCGATTGCGCCGACGGCGACACCCACCACTTGCCACAGGACGTTGCCGCTAAACAGAGCAAGTTGACCGCGAACATTGCGACTGACGCCCACCTCGGTTCGACCGCCGAGAGTTTCATTCACGCCTATAAGGCTAAAAGCGTCACCGGCCACTGGAACGCAGCGGCGCTCAGTCGGCGTGTCGAGCGCGAATTAGGTTGCTAGATAACGAATGCGCCGTAACCAATCGGTGTCACGCTTTGGCATTGCCGGCGTGCCACTGATCCCACGGGATGTTCCAGTCGCCGAGCCCTTCGGTCCCCGACAGCGGCGGGCCGAGCGTGTTGACCACCTGCACGATGTCGCCGCGCTTGGTGTGCTCGAAGAACCATTGGGCATTGCTCGGGCTCACATTGAGGCAACCGTGGCTGGTGTTGGTGTGACCTTGGGCGCCCACCGACCAGGGCGCCGAATGCACGAATACTCCGCTGTAGGACATCTGGGTGGCGAAATCCACCTCGGTGCGATATCCGTTGGGCGAGTTGACTGGAACGCCATAGGTCGACGAATCCATGATCATGTGCGCGAAGCGCACACCGAGAATGTAGGTGCCGCTGGCGGTGGGAGTGCTGTCCTTGCCCATCGACGTCGGCATGGTCTTGACCACATCACCGTTGACGCGCACCGTCACCATCTTCGTGTTGTCGTCGGCGGTCGCGATGACTTCGTCTCCGACGGTGAAGTGTGAGTGCGCGTTGTCCTCGCCGAACACCCCGTCACCCAGGTCGACACCGTAGGTGTTGACCGCGATGTTCACGTTCGTCCCAGGCTTCCAGAAATGCTCAGGGCGCCAACGAACTTCGCGCTTGTTCAGCCAATAGAACGCGCCCTCGACGGGCGGATCGGTCGTCACCACGATGGCCTTTTCGGCGGCCTCACGGTTCGCGATGGCCTCGTCGAACTGGATCGCCACCGGCTCGCCGACACCCACCACCTCGCCGTCGTGCGGCATGGCGTACGGCATGGTCAGGTTGTGCGGCGAGTGAGTCTGGAACGTCAACTGGCGAGTGGCCACTCCGCCGAGCCCGCGCGCTTTGGCGGTCAGCGTGTACATCCTGTTGTAGCCCAACCGCTCGGTAGTAGCCCAGTGCACGCCGTCGGGGCTGAGTTGGCCGTCAACGGACCCGCCGTTTTCGTTGACCATCTCGACGGAGGCCAGCACGCCGTCGTCGGCGTTCACTGTCACCGGGCTGTCCACCGCAACGCCGACAGCGCCGTCGGTCACCGAAGCGCTGAGTTTGGGGACGAGCAGGTCACCGAACGGCGTGGCCTTGTCCATGATGGCCTTCGGCGCCGGAGCGCCGCCGCTGCCGCTGCAGGCCGCCGCGCCGAAAACGGCAAGCGGCACCATCAGCACAGCCAGCAACCGCCGGCCTCGCTGCTGAGGCCTGATGAAGCGATCCCCCACCTGCGTTGTTCCCCTTCACGACGTGTAATGGTTTGTTACTGCGGAGTATTCTAAGCGGTGGACGACTGTTAACAGTCATCAGCGACCGATCACAGCCTCGACGATTTCGTCCCCCGACGGAATGACTGTTATTGTCGCAAACGCAGTCCAGCAGGACGCACGCGCCGTTAGCTCAGTTGGTAGAGCAGCTGACTCTTAATCAGCGGGTCCGGGGTTCGAAACCCTGACGGCGCACTTCAAAACGTCGGCCATGTCTGTGGTCCTTGTCGACCTCGCAAATCCTGCCCCACCAGTGGTTGCTGGGAGTAGTTTTTTCTCGTGCCAGGCTGCTGATTGGCACCCCGCGAAGAGCTGCGCCGAAGGAGCCGCAATGGGGTTCGTCCAGCCCAACCTGCCCGTCGTCGACATGGCCGAGTGGAGCAAGAAGCCGCGCGCCGAACGGGTGGTGCCGATGGTGCGCCACATCGCAGAGAACGGCTTCGGCACCCCACTGATCATGCACGTTATGTACGGCATCAAGATCGCCCTCTACATTCTCGGTGCCTGGCTGTTCGCATGGTCCACCAACGGCATAGACGGGTTCACCAATGTCGCCGCGTGGTGGACCGAGCCGATCGTGTTCGAAAAGGCTGTGCTGTACACGATGCTGTTCGAGGTCGTAGGCCTCGGTTGCTGCTTCGGGCCGCTGGCCGGTCGCTACTTCCCGCCGATGGGCTCGATCCTGTACTGGCTACGTCCCGGCACCATCCGGCTTCCCCCCTGGCCCGACCGGGTCCCGCTGACCAAGGGAAACGACAGAACACCGTTCGACGCACTGCTCTACGGCATCCTGCTCGGGTTGCTGGTCCTTGGGCTGGTGTCCGACGGGTCCGGCCCAATTCCCGCGCTGGGCACGGCGATCGGCGTCGTGCCGCGTTGGCAGACCGTCGCGATTCTGACGGTCCTGGCCGTGATCGGCCTGCGAGACAAGGTCATCTTCCTGGCCGCCCGCGGCGAGGTGTACGCGCCGCTGGCGCTGGTGTTCCTGTTCCCCGGGGCGGACATCGTCGTCGGGGCCAAGGTGGTCTTCATGGTCATCTGGCTCGGCGCGGCGACGTCCAAGCTCAACCGGCACTTCCCCTTCGTGATCTCGACGATGCTGGCGAACAACCCGTTCATCCCCTCGGGCGCGCTCAAGCGCGCGTTGTTCAAGCGTTATCCGGATGACTTGCGGCCCAGCGGATTAGCGGGTCTCATCGCCCACTTCTCGACCGCCGTGGAGGGGCTGGTGCCGCTGCTGCTGTTCCTCTCGCACGGCGGCTGGCCGACGACCATCGCCGCGTTCGTGATGATCGTGTTCCACCTGAACATCCTGCTGGCCTTCCCGATGGGAGTGCCGCTCGAGTGGAACGTGTTCATGATCTTCGGGGTGCTGTGGTTGTTCGTCGCGCACGCGCGGCTGGGCCTGTCGGATCTCGCCAACCCGCTGCCGGTCGCCATCCTGTTTACGGTCATCGCCGGAACCGTCGTCATCGGAAACCTGCTCCCCCGCAAGGTGTCCTTTCTGCCCGGGATGCGTTATTACGCCGGCAACTGGGACACCACGGTGTGGTGCGTCAAGCCCTCGGCCGACGAGAAGTTCCGCATCGGCTCCCGCGCGCTCGGCCCCATGTACCACTTGCAGCTCGAGCGGTTGTACAAGACCAAGGAGGAGGTGCTGGTCCCCATCCATCTCGCGTTTGCCTTCCGGGGGATGAACACGCACGGCCGCGCGCTCTACACCCTGGTCCACCGTGCGTTGGCCGGCTACGACGAGGACGACTACAACCTGTGCGAAGGCGAGAATCTCTGCGCAATGGTTCTCGGCTGGAACTTCGGCGACGGGCACATGCACAACGAGTGCCTCATTGACGCGCTACAGCAGCGATGCGGGTTCGAGCCCGGCGACGTGCGGGTGGTGATCCTCGACGCACAGCCCATCCACATCCAGCGCCAGGAATACCGGCTGGTGGATGCGGCGACCGGCGAATTCGAGCGGGGCTACGTCGACGTCGACGACATGGTCACCACCCAACCCTGGGCGGACGACCTCCCCGTACACGTTCAGCACAGCACCGCGGCGGGCCAGGCGTAATCGGCCGCCGCGGGGCGTCGGTGTTGACGCGTTGCTGCGCAAGCACAATCGAGTTGACGAGGGGGGTGGCTGCATTGCGCACTACTGAAATTCGGACGGGTCTGCGAGTCCTGTTCGGGCCTGGTCGATTTGGTCGTAGGCGTAGGTCACCATCGCGGCAGTCGTCATCGTCTCACCTCTCCGGGCGAGCGATTCGTAGGTCTGGTTGCCGAGGACATCGCGCAGATCGGTGATGGCGGTGGTGAACTCGGGGTTCGCTGTCGCGGTGAGGAGACTGAAGGCGAAGCCAGCGATGGTGGCCGCCGGTTCAACGCGTCCGAGCCGGTCGAAAAAGGCAGCGAGGACAGTCAGCGGGAAACGGATCATGGTCGTGTTGCCCGCGTCGTGGAAATTCCGGACCGCAAGTGCGACATAGTCGAGCGCGGCCAGCGGGTCGCCGTACTCGGCCTCGAGGCGGGCCAGACTGCCCGCGATGCGTGTTTCGGTATTGCGGTTGCCGCTCTCCTGGGCGATCACCAGACCGCGGCGCTGGGCGTCCAGCGCCGCGGCGGGATCAGCGTCGCCGAACGCGTAACCGTAGGCGTAGAGCGCAAACGAGAGCGCAGCCGGGTTGCCGGTGGCCTCGGCAACCTCGATCAGGCCATTCGCGGCGGCCCTGGCCTCCTCACCGCAACCCGCGACCGTCAGTGCGACGGTCAGGAATGCCCTGGTGATCCCATGGGTGTCGCGACCGAATGCGAGCCGGGCGCGGCACCATTCGACCTGCCGTTCGGGTTGGCCGAAGTGCAGGTATGCAGCGCCGAGCGCGCCCTCGAGGCCGAACGGCACCTCGTCGTGGCGGCCACTGCCGATCACCAGCTGGCCGGCGTCGCTGTAGCCAACAGCTGCCTCGATCCGTCCGGGCCACCAGCACGAGGACGCCATCGCATACAGGAATGCGAGTGTCGGATGATCGGCGGTGCGGGCGGGCTCGATGAGCTCCTCGGCCCACGCTATCGGCTCGTAATTGTGCGTCCAAAAGCCAAGCCATGCCGCCCATGTCGCGATGGTGGCGGCGACGTCGAGGTCACTGTGGTCGGCGGCCCACCGATACGCGGACCGCAGGTTGGCCAGCTCAACGGTGAACCAGTCGTAGGCCTCCCGCTGGTGGGGGCTGTCCCACAGGGCCATGATGTCGGCTTCGCGTCCGGCGAAGTAGCGCGAGTGGGCGGCCCGAATCTCGGATGCTTCGCCGCGGGCGACGAGTTGTTCCTCGGCGAACTGGCGGATCGTCTCCAGCATCGAAAACCGGGTCCGCCCCGAAGACCTGTCAGCGACCAGCAGCGACTTGCGCACCAGCGCGTCGAGCAGATCCAAGACGGCGAACTCATCGCCGGAACCCGTGACGGCGCAGGCACTTTCGAGGTCGAATCCCCCGGCGAACACCGAACACCGATCCAGCAGCGCCTTTTCCGTGTCGTCGAGCAGGTCGTAGGACCACGCCACCGCGTGGCGCAGTGTCTGGTGGCGTGCCAGCCCACGCCTGCGAACCGACCAGCAGCCGGAACCGCTGATCGAGACGATCACGCACCTCGCTGGCGGTCATCGACGCCATCCGCGAGGCCGCCAACTCGATGGCCAGCGGGATCCCGTCTAGGCGGCGGCAGATCTCCACCACCGCGCTCGCCTCATCAGTGGTGGCCATCGAGAACCCGGAAGCGACGCTGCGGGCGCGCTCGACGAACAAATCCACTGCGGCACTGTCGATGCCCGCGCCAAGGTCCAGCGAGGGCACCAGCCACAGTTGCTCGTCGGGGATCCCCAACCCTTCGCGGCTGGTGGCCAGGATCCTCACCGTCGCCGACTGCGCGAGGATCGACTCGACCAGGTCGGCTGCGGCGTCGCGCACGTGCTCGCAATTGTCGAACACCAATAGCCGCATCCTGCCCTCCAACGCGGCGGCGACGGTCTCGCTGACACTCATTCCGGGTTGTTGGGTAATCCCCAGGACTGCGGCCACTGCATCGGGCACCGACGCCGGATCGGTAACCGCAGCCAGTTCGAAAAACCAGACACCGTCGGGAAATTCATCGACGAGACGTGCCGCGACCTCCAACGCCAGCCGGGTCTTGCCGACTCCGCCGACACCAGTCAACGTCACGAGCCGATGAGCCTTGACCGCCGCTTGCACCTCGTCGAGTTCGGACTCGCGTCCGATCAAGCTGCTCGTCGCACGCCGCAGATTTCCCGGACTCGTATCGAGCGCCCGCAACGGCGGAAAATCCGTCGCCAAACCCGGCGCACGCACTTGGAAGACCCCGACCGGCGTCGGCACGTCCCGCAACCGTCTGGCTCCCAGATCCATCAGATCAACGCCGCTGAGCAGAACTGCCGTCGAGTCGGCCAACAGGATCTGACCACCATGTCCGGTGGCCATCACCCGTGCCGCACGATTGAGCACCGTGCCGAAGTAGTCGCTGTCGCGCAGTTCGGCTTCGCCGGTCGCCAGCCCCATCCGCACCGGCAACTGAAGCTCGCGCTGCGCAGCGACCGCAGCATCCACCGCAGACCGAGGCGACGCGAACGCGGCACATACGCCGTCACCGGTGTGTTTGAACAACCAACCGCCGTGCCCCTCGATCGCCGAGCGCAACACTTCGTCATGTGCGGCCAGCGCCGCCCGCATCCCCTCCGCGTCGGCCTCCCACCGACGGGTCGAACCCTCCACATCGGTGAACAAAAACGTCACCACCCCCGAAGGAGCAGCCGCCGTGGACACCCACGCAGAATGCCACACCAAACAGCAGAGCGCGCTGGCCAAAGCTGCGACTCAAGGCCTACAACACGGCGAGCGAGCGTCTGGACCTACCGCGCGACGTCGAGCCCTACGTCTGCGGCTCCGGCGGTACCTCATGTCGCGGCTGGTACAACAGTGCACGAACCAGCGGGCGCGGCCCGACGGACCGAAGCATCTCGCTGGCCGGGCGAACCCGGACCCGCTTCGGCCACCAGAACCAGCGTCCCATGATCGTCATGATCGACGGCGTGATCAGCGTTCGGACAACGAAGGTGTCGAACAACAGGCCGATACCGATCGTGGACCCGAACTGACCGATTGCCCGCAGATCGCTCGAGAGCATCGCGGCCATCGTGACGGCGAACACCACACCAGCAGCAGACACCACTGGGCCGGTCACACCCACGCCGCGGATCAGCCCCGTGTTCAGGCCGGCGCCGATCTCTTCTTCGATCCGGGACACCAGCATCAGGTTGTAGTCGGACCCGACTGCCAGGAGCACGATCAGGGCGAATTCGGTTGCCACCCAGTGTAATTGGAAGTGACCCAGATGTTGCCAGATGAGCGTCGAGAACCCGAAGGCGGCCCCCAGCGACAGCACAATCGTGCCGACGATGACACCCGCTGCAACCAGAGCGCGGGTGACAAGCACCATGATGATGAAGATCAGCACGATCGACGCCACCGCGGCGATCAGCAGGTCGTACCAGGCGCCGGTGGCGATGTCGTTGAACGTCGCGGCCGTGCCGCCAAGGTAGATGTCGGCGTTCTCCAACGAAGTGAGTTTCAGTGCCTCTTTGGCCGCATTGCGCTCCTGATCGACGGACTTGATGCCCTCCGCCGTCGCGGGATCCACGGCGTGAGTGATGATGAAGCGCGCGGCCTTGCCGTCGGGCGACACCATCAAGCTCAAGCCAAACTGGAAGTCCGAGTTCTGGAAGATCTCCGGCGGCAAGTAGAACAGGCTCTCCACCCGAGAGTCGTTGAAGGACTTGCCCATCACGGCGTTGGTGTCGGTCAGCCGATCGAACTGATCGATCAGGCTGTCGAACGAGCTGTAGATGGTCAGCGTGGTATCCCGGATCGCCTTCGAGACAGCAATGTTCTGCGGAATGATCGCCAGCAGTTCATGGGTGGCTTTAGCCGTGTCGTTGAGGTCGCCGGTGAGGGCGTGGAATTTTTCGGCCAGCTGATCGAACCCGTCCAACGAGTCGAACAACGATCTGGTGGACCAGCAGATCGGAATGTCGAAGCAGTGCTTGTCCCAGTAGAAGTAACTGCGGATCGGCCGGTAGAAATCGTCGAAATTCGCGAAATTGTCGCGGATTTCGTCCGTGATGGCCGCGGTCTCTGCCGTGGTTTTCGCGCTGTCGTCCGCGGCATTCGCGAGCTTCTGGGTCACCGCGTACTGGCGCACCAGCAGGGCGATCAGGTCGTCGAGGTAGCCGGTGATCTTCTTGATGTCGCCGATTCGGTCCTTGAGGTAATTCAGGTTGCTGCGAATCGGCGCGCTCTGCACACTCAGCTGGAACGGAATCGATCCGTCTTCGATTGGCGGGCCGAGTGGTCTGGTGATGCTCTGCACCCGTTCGATGCCGGGCACCCGAAAGATAGCGCCGGCCACCTTGTCCAGGACCAGCATGTCTCGGGGATTACGAAGGTCGTGGTCGGACTCGATCATCAGCAGGTCCGGGTTCAAGCGGGCCTGGGTGAAGTGTTGATCGGCGGCGTTGTACGCCTGCACTGAGGCCGCGCTCTGGGGCAGGTAGTACAGGTCGTTGTAGCGCGGGGTGAAGCCCGCCAAACCCAGAGCGCCGACGATCGCCAGGAGGACGGCGGTCGCGAGAATCGGCGCAGGCCACCGCACGATGGCCGTCGCCAGACGGCGCCACCGGGTGTAGTTGAACTCGCGCTTCGGGTCGAAAAGGCCGAAGTGACTTGCGAATACGATCAGGGCCGGCGTCAGGGTCACCCCGGCGGCCACCACCACCAGCAGACCTACCGCGCATGGGAACGCCAACGAACTGAAATACGGCAGCCGGGTGAATTTCAGGCAGGCCAGCGCCCCGACGATCGTCAGGCCCGAGCCCAGGACCACCTTGCTGACACCGGCGAAGGTGTCGTAGTAGGCGGCTTCACGGTCCAAGCCCCGTTCACGGCCCTCCTGGTAGCGGCCGACCATGAAAATCGCGTAATCGGTACCCGCCGCGATCGCGAGTGACGTCAGCAGGTTCACGGCGAAGGTCGACAACCCCATGATGCCGATTTCGCCCAGCAGCGAAACCACGCCGCGGCCGGCCGCGAGTCCCACGAAGAGGATCACCATGGTCAGCAACACGGTGCCGATGGACCGGTAAACGAACATCAGCATGATCGCGATGACGATGACCGTGATGATCGTGATCTTGGCCAGGCTCTTGTCACCGACAACGATCACGTCGGCGGTCAGGGCTCCCTGGCCGGCGACGTAGGCCTGCACTCCCGCCGGCGGCTTCGCGTCTGCGACGATCTTGCGCACCGCGGCAACGGATTCGTCGCCGACCGCCCCACCCTGATCACCTTTGAGGTTGACCTGAACGTAGGCGGCCTTGTGGTCGTAGCTCTCCACACCCGAGGACGTGAACCGCTGTCCCCAGAAGTTCAGTGCGTGCTCGACGTGTTCGTGGTCGGCCTGGATCTTTGTGACCAGCTCGTCGTAAAACTTGTGCGCGTCCGGGCCGAGCGGTTTGTCACCGACCAGGGTCACCAGCACGAGGTTGTCGGAGTCGTACTCCTTGAATTTCTCCCCGATATGCTTCATCCCCGTCACCGACGGCGCGTCGGACGGCGACAGCGGCACCGAGATCTCCTCGGCGACCTTCTCCAACTGCGGGACGAAGACGTTGACGCCGACCGCGAGCAACACCCAGATCACGACGATCGGTAGCGCCAGAACGCGGATGGTGCGGGCTATCCGCGGTTTGTGCTCGACTTCGGTGCGCTGCGCGACGGGGATTTTGTCCGTGTCGCTCGTTTCGTCGGCGTCGCCCGTTTCGTCGGTCACGCGGATTTATCCAAGCAGGACACCTGCGCGTCCCGGGTGTTGACCTGTTGTTGATCAACCAATTTGCCGTCGACGGTGATCCGACAGCTGATGGTGGGTCCGTCGCCTTGGGCGACGACGTAGGCGAAGATGCCGGGCATCTCGGCGACGATCGTCTTGGACCACGGCAACGTGGTGAAGTTGGCCTTCTGCGGCAATGACTCCGCATCCATCCAGTTGACGACGCCGGTCGTCCCGGGTGGTCCCAGGATTTCGTAGACGGCGGTCTTGGCCGCGTACGGCGGGGTCGCATCCCGAGGATCGGGCTTGGACAAGCCGGGTCCAGGAAAGACGCCGTTGAGTCGTCCCACTGCGACGCCGCCGATAATCAGTGCCACGAGAACCACGAGTGGAACCCATGTGCGCCTGAGAAGCCTCAACAACACCGTGCCCCCCGATCAGGAATGCTCGACGGGCTGATATTAAGGCATTTCTTCGCGTGCGCCACCGCTAGCCGAACGCCATAGCTTCCGGGTTCATTCCTGCGGCGTGCCGTCGCGTCGGCACCGGGCCGCCTGCCCGGGGCATGGCCGCACCGCTCGTTGTGGGCTACCTGGTCAGTTTGCTAGTCGACGACGTGACGCCAGGGTGGACACTCGCGTGCAGGCAGCACAAAGCGACGGTCAAGCGAGAATAGGTACGGCCGCGTTCCCAAGGCGAAAGACTGCCGAAGTCGCTTGTGGAGTAAAGGCATGGAAACGTAATGCGCTACAGGCGATTTCGCTGGGAGACTGATTTCGGCGACAGCGAGTATCGAAGACAGCTCAGTTAGTTTCAGAAAATAATTAATTCGTCGGCATACACGATGTTGCTTTGTGTTGCACGCCATAAGTTTTGCGAGACGCTGATTGCTCGCCGTCGGTCTGAAACCAGCCCCGATTTAGGGCCATGGCGCGTACCCTGACCTGCATGGCTACCAAGACCAAGGTCAAGAAGAAGACCTGCGTACATTGCGGCCACAGATTCGATCCGAACGACCGATGGCGTGACCTGTCGAATCCGGAGTGGCATCCGGCCGCATCAGTTTATTGTTCGCAATATTGCTGTGACCAATACCATCTCGAAATGGTGCATTGCTGCTCCACCCACGTGAAAGAGAAGGCTCGGCGCGAAGCCGCCAGGGCGGCGCAATAATCCGCACTTCGACGGATGTCCAATTGGCGCTGACGAAACGTACAGCAGGTTCGCAGCTGTTCAGAGGGCGGATTCAACCGTTTCGCGATAGCGTTGAGCCAACGGAGCACCGTCAGGAGGTTGACCATGTGCCATTACCTCATCACAGTCGAATTCGACGATGGCCAGCTAGCGACCACGCAATACTCGTCGCCGGGTGACGTGAGAACCAAATTGGCCGAAGTCGTCAACGATTTGACGGACGAAGACGGCATCGAGCACTTCCGGAGCGTCACCGTCACTCAAGCTGCCTGAAGGCTCAGCGCGCCCTGGCAGGCCATGCGCCGCCCGAGTTCACGGCCGTCACGGCATTGCCTGGGCCCAATCGATATGCCCTTCGAAGCCAAGCGTTTCCGCCATGTCGCGGTAGCGATCCCGGAAGTCCGCGTAGGCAGCGGCCTCACCCCGGGCCTGCGCCAGGCGAGCCCGTAGCCGCAGCAGCCAGATCTCGCGCACCGCGAAACCGCCGTCGGCCTCCGCTAACCGCTCGATCGTGGCCTCCGCCAGCCTCTCGATCGCGGCCTCGGCTTCGAGCAAGTCACCCTCGGCCCCCCGATCGAGCAGTGTTTCCACCAGAACACCTGTCGCCGGAATGCTCCACCCCAGCAGGCGTCCCTCGCGGAACTGGCCGTCGGCGGTCGCGCGCAGGAGCGGTATAGCGCCATCGCGATCTCCGCGTTGAGCCTGCTCGCGAGCCAGGCAGACCTCGACGATAGGTAACTCGGCCAGGAAGAACCCCCGGCGCATAAACACTTCACTGACTTCCGCCAGGACCTGGCGGCCGCGGTCGCGCTCCGCGTTGGTCTGGCGGTGCACAAGCGCAAGGCCCAGCGTCATTCGGGAGATGGCGACGGCGACATCATCACCGGATTGTTCGGCAATTCGCAGGGCATCCTCGATCTCGCCCATCGCGCGATCGTCGGGCCTCAGCATGCCCGGCGGTATTGCCGCGGAGTAGGCGTAGGTGACAACGGTGGCGTAGGACATCGGGTCGGTGCTGCGGGCCATGGCGAGGCCGTGCCGCAAGTCGTCACGCCATCCCGGAAGTCCCAGGCAATAACTGGCCGTTGCCCGCGTCGTAAAGGCCAGCGCTAACGGAGAGCCGATGATGAAGTTGCCTTTTGAGGGATCACCGTCGGCCAGGTCGATAACCATCTGTGACCACCGCAGCGCGTCAGGCCACTCGGCGCACTTAGCTCTGGCGTAGATCGACGCGAGGGATAGGCCCACGGTCAAGTTCGGATCCTCGAGCGACTCGATGAGGGCCATCGCTTCTGATGCCAGCTGCGACGCCTCCTGCAGCCGGGCCTGATGCAAGTGATCCATCACCTGCCCCGCCATGGCGATGGCCAGTGAAGGCTTGTCCCCGGCAGCGGCGCACAACTCCCGCAATTCCTCAAAGCGGGCGCCCGTCGCATGCTCATTAACTCGCCAGGCGATTCCGCACAGCATGGTGCGAGGAGCAATGCGCATGGATACCCGGTCGGGGTGATCGGCGGGTAGGGCGTCGGCGATCGTCCGGGCGCGTTCCCAACTGCGCCATGCCGCGGCGATGTCGCGGTTGGTCGCCCAGGTTGCGGCCCGCACTTGCCAGCCGTAAGCGGCGTGCCCGTCGCCGGCCGCCTCCAGATGCTCGGCAATCAAGGCGGCATTTTCATCGCCTGCTGCCGGGTTACGTGCTTCGATGGCGGCCGCGGCGCGCCGGTGCAGCTCGGCGCGATCCGATTCGAGCTGCAATTCGTAGGCAACTGTGCGGATCGACGGATGGTGAAACACATATGCCGGTTGCCCGGCGAAGCGGACCTGGTCGATGAGCTGCGCGGCCAGCAGATCATCCACGACCGCTTCAACGCCCACTGCGGCCAGCATGTCCACGTTAAACCGCGCACCGAGCACTGCCGCTGCGCTCAGCGTGCGCTTTGCCATTGGGGCAAGCCGATCGATGCGAGCAGCGATGGCCGCCTGCAGCGTGACCGGCACGCTCACCTCGCCAACCTCGGGGCCCGAGAGGTATGCACCCGGCTCGCCGCGGAGCACGCCGCGCTCGGCCAGTTCGCGCACGATTTCCTCGGCGAAGAACGGATTGCCGGCGGCCCTGCGCGCAATCTTCTGGCTCAGCGCGCCATTCGAGGGATCCGGGCCGAGCAGCTCCGAGACCAGTCCCCCGGTTTCCGAATCGCTCAGCGGCGCAAGGGCAACAGTTTGGGCACCTGCCACTCGGGTCAGTGCGCCCTGGTATTCGGGCCGGTGCGTGATCAGCACCAGCGAAGGTGTCTGCAGCATGACCGTAAAGAAATCGGCCAACAGCGACTCACTGACCTCGTCGATCCAGTGGGTGTCCTCTATGACGAAGACCGCCGGGGAGCGGCGGGCCAGCGAGACCGCGTTTACCAACATGGTCAGCCGCCGCCGACGAGCATCCGGATCGATCTTCGGCAGCTCCACGTCGGGATCGGCGATGCCCAACAGGTCGTCGTAGAGCAGCAAGTCCTCAGGCGCCGCGTCGGGTGCCTGAGCCCGGATCTGCGCCCGCGCGGCAGGTGGGTCAAGACTCTCGACGCCGGTGACAGCGCGCAACAGGCGGGTCACGGCATGGAAGGGGATCTGGCTGGTATGTGATTCGCAGAAGGCGCTGAACACGTCAACATCATGGGCATCTGCCATCGCCGAAACTTCGCGCACGAGACGGCTTTTGCCTATGCCAGCCGAGCCGGCGACGCCGACCACCGCGCCGTGTCCAGCGATTGCACGCTTCAGCAACCCTGCAACGACGGACATTTCCCACTGACGACCGATCAGATCCGGCTGCGGCAATGGCGGCCGAGCTGCTATCGGGTCATCTACGTCGGCAATGTCGTCGAGGTCGAGGAGCGACAGCAGGGCGGGCATTCCGGCAAGCTCGGTTACCGCATCCCAACATGTCCGGCACTCATCCAGGTGTGCCTCGAATTCGCGCCTGTCCGACTCGGACAACGATCCCAGCACGTAGGCCGCGTCCCAGAGCGCGTACTTGTCGCCGTCTTGTTCGCGCGGTCCAGGGACGGGTCCTCCCTGCCCTGAAACGGCGGTCATGGTGCCACTCCCATCTCCTGCAGTGTTTGCTGCAGCGCTCGCAGCGCGTGATGCAGCCGCGATTTCACGGCGCTTTCGGCGATGCCCAGGTCGGCGCCAATTTGTGCGGTTGTCCAGCCGTAATAATACGCGCGTCGAACCATTGCCCGATCCTCCGCAGACAGCCGCGCGAACGCAGCAGCGACCAGTGTCCGGTTGGTTTCCGGAACGTCCATAACCAGCCTTCCAGTGGTATCACGAGGGCGACGCCGGTTTGGTTCAAGA
>CAVWLG010000031.1:0-77159 GCA_963755805.1 uncultured Actinomycetota bacterium | reverse complement strand
CAGGCTGTCAAGGATCACAATCTCACGCCGCGGGCGCGCATCCATCACATCAGCGCGCGTGCTGCCGACCCGGTCTTCATGCTCACCGGCCCGATTCCGGCGACCCGTTACGCGCTGGAGAAGACCGGCCTGTCCATCGAGGACATCGACACCGTCGAGATCAACGAGGCATTCGCGCCGGTCGTGTTGGCCTGGCTCAAGGAGATCAAGGCCGACCCGGAGAAGGTCAACCCCAACGGCGGAGCGATTGCGCTTGGTCACCCGTTAGGTGCCACTGGGGCAAAGCTTTTCACCACCATGCTCAATGAACTCGAGCGCACCGGCGGCCGTTACGGCCTGCAGACGATGTGCGAGGGCGGCGGCACCGCCAACGTCACGATCATCGAGCGGCTGTAACCCACTGCGTCAGCGCACCGCACCCGCGATGATGTCGTCGACCGTGCGCCCAGCCAGCGCGTCGATGTCACGGCGGCTGGCATGACGCAACGGTCCTCGCAGCGCGAGTTCGGCGAAGCCGTGCACCGCTGACCAGCATGGCCACTCGGCGCCCGTCGCGGCGATCGGGTGAAAGTTCCTTGGCGCTGACCATCGCGTCGAGCGCGTCGATCAATGCCAGATACGGCGGCGCGGTGGCTGTTTCGGTCGGCACGATCGGCACCGAAGAAGGCCACCGTGAACCAGCCCGGCTCGTCGAGCGCGAATTTGATGTAGCCCATGCCGACCGCGCGCAGCCGATCAGACGCCTGCCGGCGCGCCGAGCTTTGCATCCGAGCCGCCATCCGATGCTGGATCGCCGACGCCACCGCGCTCAACAGAGCTTCGCGATCGGCGAAGTGCCGGTAGGCGGCGTTCGGTGAAACGCCAACTTGCCGAGTCGCTTCCCGAATCGTCAATGCCTCCGGCCCACCGGTCCGGGTGAGATGCAGGCCGGCGTCGATCAACGCGGTACGCAGATCGCCGTGGTGGTAGCCGGTCTTCAGGGTGGTCAACGCTTGACCCCTCTCGGCGCGAAAGTGTACGGTGTGAACATTAGCATGTTGACAGCGTGAACATCCTGTTCCGGAGGGGATTGTTGTGACGACCGCAGGATTACCGCCCGTGGTGGACGAGCAGGCCTGGCAGCGCGAACTGGACGCGCTGCGTGTCCGGGAAAAAGCGGCCACGCGTGAGCTTGACGCCATCGCGGCGCAGCGACGACGGCTGCCGATGGTCGCGATGCCGGAATACGTTCTGGAGGGCGAAAACGGACCCGTTCCCCTGGCCGAGATTTTCGACGGCAAATCGCAGCTGATCGTGTACAGCCACATGTGGTTTCCGGGTGAGGAGTGGCAGTGCCCAGGATGCACCGGGTTCACCTCTCAGTACACCCGATTGGAGTTCTTGGACAACTACGACGCCCGATTCGTCATCGTTACGCAGGGCCCGATCGACGAAGCGCTCGAATACAAGCGGCGGGTGGGGAATCAGATGACCTGGTACTCCACCGCGAACAGCTCGTTCGGCGCGGATGTTGGTGCACCACCCGGCGGTGGGTTCGGGCTCAATGTCTTTCTCCGCGATGGGAATCAGGTCTACCGGACCTGGCACACCAGTGGGCGGGGAACTGAGCAGTTGAGTCACTCGTTCGCGTTGATCGATCTCCTGCCGTACGGCCGTCAGGAGGAGTGGCAAGACTCCCCGGACGGCTGGCCACAGTTCCCGACCTACAGCCGCTGGGCCGGATCCCAAGACATCGCCCTCGCATACGGAATCGACAACACAGGAGGAACAGCATGACCACAACGACGACTGGCCTGACGACGATCAGCCTGGTATGCGTGCCGACCGTCGAGCAGGACAAAGCGGTCGCGTTCTATGAGTCGCTCGGGTTCGAGAAGCGAACCGATGAGCCATTCGGTGGCGGCTACCGCTGGATCGAGGTCTACCCACCCGAGGGCGGCACGGGCATCGCGCTTGCTCCGCCCCCGCCGGACGACGGAGCGGTGCAGCCGACGAACACCGGTATCACGCTGACTACCAACGATATTGACGCCACGCACGCGAAGATGAAGGAACTCGGCGTCGACGTCGACGCCGAGGTGGCACGAATGGGCGAGCCGGTTCCACCGATGTTCTGGTTTCGCGACCCGACCGGCCACACCCTGATGGTCGTGGAGTCCTGACGACGACGGGGCCGATCACTGCACGAACGCGGCCGCCGACTGTAGGTGCTTGACCGCGTCGGCGACGATCGTGTCGATCAACTCCGCGCATGACGGCAGGTCATCGACGATGCCGGCCACTTGGCCGGAAGCCAAGACGCCCGCGTCGGTATTGCCCTCGACCAGGCCGGCTTTGAGCAGCATCGGGGTGTTAGCCGCCATTACCACCTGCGACCACGTCAGCTGCTTACCGTGCCGCATCGCCAGGCCATCGCGAATCATCGACGCCCAGGTCATCTGCGACATCTTCTTGAACTTGCCGGCATTACGCACTGCCGCAGTGAAACCCCTTGCCCGCGAGCCGCTCTCCAACTTCTCCACTAGGCCGGTGCGCAAGACCCGGTGCGGCATGCCGTCGACCCGCGTGGTGACGACCGTGCCGTCGAGAGCGGACTGCAGATAACGCTGCTTCACCGCTTCGGGCACGGTGGAATCCGAGGTGAGCAAGAACCGGGTGCCCATGGCCACCCCGGCGGCGCCATACGACAGCGCTGCGGCCAGGCCGCGACCGTCGAAGAACCCGCCCGCGGCGATCACCGGAATGCTGACGGCATCGAGCACCGAGGGCAGCAGCAGCGTCGTGGCGATCGGCCCGGTGTGCCCGCCGCCCTCGCCACCTTGGACGATCACCGCGTCGGCGCCCCAGGAGGCGACCTTCTTAGCGTGCTTGGCCAGGCCGACCGACGGAATCACCACCGAACCAGCGTCTTTGAGCTTGCCGATCAATTCCTGCTTGGGTGCCAACGCGAACGACGCGACCTTGACGCCTTCGCGGATCATCAGGTCCACCCGGTCGCCGGCGTCGCCCGCGTCGGCGCGGATGTTGACGCCGAACGGTTTGTCGGTGGCCGCCTTGACCTTCCCGATCGCAACGGCCAACTCGTCGAGCGTCATGGTGGCCGAGGCCAAGATGCCCAGCCCGCCCGCGTTGGAGGTCGCCGCCACCAGACGCGCGCCGGCCACCCAGCCCATTCCGGTCTGCACCACCGGGTGCTCGACACCGAGCAGCTCGGTCAGCGGCGTGCGCAGATCATAGCCACCGCCGACGATGCAGAGCGAGGCGATGAGGAGGAGCGGAATAATCATGATCGTATCTCCCGGTCGCGCAATGCCTTCGGGTCGATGACCTCGCGGATCAGGCGTAACTCGTCGTCGGTCGGCAGCCGGGACTCGCCGGCTTCGTCGAGGCCGTGCACATCGAACGAAGTGTTTTCCCGAACCTCGTCAGCCGCGACGCCGGGGTGCAGCGACAGCGCTCGCATCGTACGATCCGGCCCGCCGAAGTCGAACACGCCGAGATTGGTGACCACCCGATAGGTGTTGGCGAACCGGAACGCCGGGTTGTCGGTGTCGATGTTGTCCCAACCGATACCGCAGATCACATCGACCGTCTCGCAGAACACCCGGCTGGAGTGGTTGCCCACCCAGTAGCTCGTCGCGTGGTTGATGGCGTTGCCGGGTGCGCCGCGGACACCGAACATCTGCCGCTTCGGCTGCTGCAGCGGACCGAATGCCGAGATGTTCTGATTGCCATGGCGGTCAACCTGATTGGCACCCATCACCACGTGCCGTCGACCCCAGGCCAGCGTCTCGAATACCCGGCCGAACGGCATCCAGCCCTCGACCGGCCCGGTCTTGCCGAGCGCCGGGGTGTCAGCAAGCAGCTGCGCTTCGCCGTCGGTCAGCACGATGTCGGGGGAGAACGTCAGGCGGGCCAGTCGCGCGCCGACCGACGCCATGTTGGTCATGGGGCTGACCATGATTTCGCCCGCGTCGCGGAACAGGTCGGCGCAGGCGACTGCGCAGACCTCGGCGCGGGTGCTCGCGGTGTCGGTCACGATGACGCCTCCTCGGCGAACTTGCGCACGGCCGCCTGGTATTCGGCTTCGCCGCCGGACAAGTAGGTCTGGACGAACGTCTGCCAACCCTCGTCCGTGGCAGCGGCCTCGGCGTAGTGCCGCTGGAACTTCTCATCCCGGCCGTAATCCGGTGCTGCGGTGGTGAAGTGGGAACCACCGGGTGCCTCCACCACACCGTCGACCATCATCCGGTTCACCAATAATGCTTGTGGCGGTACGGCTTTGACCAATTCCTCGGTGGAGACGATGCGCTCCACCGAAAGGTAGCGCCGCTGCGCGGCCATCAGGAACAGATCGTCGAAGTAGGGGTCGATACCGGTGTAGGCGGCATTGCCCCGGACGTCACCGAGATTGAGATGCACGAATGCGGCATCCAGGTTCAGTGCCGGCATGGCGAGCAGCGTCTCGTGTCCGCCCCCGGGCGCCGGATAGGGGCTGGTGACCGTCTTCAGCTCACCCTCCCAGAAGTCGAGTACCGAGCTACCCAGTCCGGCGCGAATTGGCAAGAACGGCAACCGTTGTGCCGCCGCTTGCAGTCCGCACCGCAGCATGCCCTCGTCCATTTCGCGGGCCTCGAGCGCCCCGCCGCTGCGGGCCTTGGCGAACCAGGGGTCATAGAATGGCGGTGAGTCCAGCGAGACGAACCCGTAGTAGACCCGCTTGACCTTGCCGGCCGAGCACAGCAGTCCCACGTCCGGGCCGCCGTAGGTCACCACGGTCAGATCCTTGACATCGGTGCGCAGCAGAGCGCGGACGAACGCCATCGGCTTGCGTCGCGACCCCCAACCGCCGATACCGATGGTCATGCCGCTGTGTACCTGCGAGACGGCGTCGTCGAGAGTGGTGCGCTTGTCGCTCACTTCTTCTCACCCTTCGCCGTTCCGGCGAATGCGTCGCGGTGTTCGTCGGCCACTCCGGCGAGGTTGAGCTCGAAGGTAAAGCCTTGTTCCATCCGGTAACTGGAGTGCACCCGCTGGACGTCGATCAGGTTCAGCGCCTCCTTGGCCGCGCGGATCACCCGGGTGTCTTTGACGGCGATGTCGCGGGCTACCCGCAGCGCGGCCTCGTCGAGTTCCTCGCGCGGAACCACCTCGTGCACCGAGCCGAAGTGATGCAGGGTCGCGGCGTCGACAGTGGCCGCGGTGAAGAACAACCGCCGCATCATGTGCTGCGGTACCAGTCGCGACAGATGGGTCGCCGCGCCCAGTGCGCCGCGCTCGACCTCGGGCAGGCCGAAGGTGGCATCGTCGGAGGCCACGATGACGTCGGCGTTGCCTACCAACCCGATGCCGCCCCCGACGCAGAATCCGTTGACCGCGGCGATCACCGGGACCGCGCATTCGTAGACGGCGCGGAAGGCGGCGAAGCAACCGCGGTTGGCGTCGATCAGCGCGGTGAAGCCCTCGGTGCGCTGCATTTCTTTGATGTCCACCCCGGCGTTGAAGCCGCGGCCTTCGGCCCGCAGGATCACCGCGTGAGTGGTCTGGTCGTTGCCGGCGGCGGTCAGGACCTCGCCGAGTTCGAACCATCCGCGCGACGGGATGGCGTTGACGGGCGGGTAGTCGACGGTGACCGCGACTATCCCCGGTTCGACGGTGCGCGACGTGATTGTCATCGAGATCCTCGACCACTTCCTTGGGGGGCGATGGGGACGATTTACCTAAGCAAGCACTTGCTTGGTACGCTAGCACAGTGACTCATGCCGATGGAGGCCCCGCGTTCAGCTTCGGGCTCACCGGTCGGGTCGTGCTGGTGACTGGCGGTGTTCGAGGGGTTGGCGCCGGCATCAGCACAATTTTCGCCGAGCAGGGTGCCACCGTCGTCACCTGTGCGAGGCGTGAGGTCGAAGGCCTGCCCTACGAATTCCACCCCTGCGACATCCGTGACGACGACGCGGTCAAGGCGATGATCGACGCGATCGTCGAGCGACACGGCCGCCTCGACGCGGTGGTGAACAACGCCGGAGGTTCGCCCTTCGTCTTGACGGCGGAGTCCAGCGCGAAGTTCAACCGCAAAATCATCGAGCTCAACCTGCTTGGTGCGCTGTCGGTTTCCCAGCACGCCAACGAGGTGATGCAAAGCCAGCCTGGTGGTGGGTCGATCGTCAACATCTGCAGTCTCAGCGGCCGCCGGCCGTCGCCGGGCACCGGTGCCTACGGCGCGGCCAAGGCCGGCCTGGAAAGCCTCACCCAGACGCTCGCGGTGGAATGGGGGCCGAAGGTCCGGGTCAACGCCTGCGTCGTCGGGATGGTTGAAACCGAGCAGTCGGAACTGTTCTACGGCGACGCCGACTCGATCGCCGCGATCTCGAAGAACGTGCCGCTCGGCCGGCTTGCGACGCCCGCCGATGTCGGTTGGGCCGCAGCCTTTTTGGCCTCGGATGCGGCGTCATACATCAGCGGCGCCTCGCTCGAGGTGCACGGCGGCGGCGAGCCGCCGCATTATCTGGCCACCACCAACGCGAACGCGATCAAGTAAGAGGAGCAATAAGGATGGGTAGGAATGGGCATAGTTGACGGCCGCGTGGTCATCGTGACCGGCGCAGGTGGCGGCATCGGACGAGCGCACGCCCTGGCCTTCGCCGCCGAAGGCGCCCGCGTCGTCGTCAACGACATCGGTGTGGGCCTGGACGGATCACCGGCCGGTGGCGGCAGCGCGGCGCAGAGTGTGGTCGACGAGATCACCGCTGCCGGAGGCGAAGCCGTCGCCAACGGCTCGAACATCGCGGACTGGAACCAAGCCGCAGCTCTGATCCAGACCGCTGTCGACACCTTCGGCGGCCTCGACGTCCTGGTGAACAATGCCGGCATCGTGCGCGACCGAATGATGGCCAACACCAGCGAAGAAGAGTTCGACGCCGTCATCGCGGTGCATCTCAAGGGTCACTTCGGCGCGATGCGGCACGCCGCCTCCTACTGGCGCGGGCTGAGCAAAGAGGGCAAAACGGTTGACGCACGGATCATCAACACCAGCTCGGGGGCGGGCCTGCAGGGCAGCGTCGGGCAGGGCAACTACAGCGCGGCCAAAGCGGGTATCGCGGCGATGACCCTGGTCGGTGCCGCCGAAATGGGTCGCTACGGCGTCACGGTCAATGCGATCGCGCCGTCGGCCCGCACCCGGATGACCGAGACGGTGTTCGCCGACATGATGTCCACCCAGGAAGACGACTTCGACGCGATGGCGCCGGAGAACATCTCACCGTTGGTGGTCTGGTTGGGCAGCAACGAATCTCGCGACATCACCGGCCAGGTGTTCGAGGTCGAAGGCGGCAAGATCCGCGTCGCCGAAGGCTGGGCGCACGGACCCCAGATCGACAAGGGCGCACGATGGGACCCCGCAGAGCTGGGTCCGGTAGTCGCCGACCTGCTGGCCAAGTCGCGGACACCCGTTCCGGTGTACGGCGCTTAGATCGAACCGCCCAAAGCGGTGACGATGTCGTCGAATACCGCGACGGGGAATTGAGCCAACGCCGTGTCGACCTGGCCGACGCCAACCTGGATCGCGCTGTCGATTGTCGCTGTATTGCCGGTGAGCAGCGCCTCGTAGATGTCGTAGCCGGCGAGTTGCGGCGCCTCGATCAAGGTGCGGAAGTCGACGAACAGATCGGTCGGCAGGCCCAGGTCTGCTGGCACCGGCGTGCCGTCCCAGCTCACCAGCGTCCAATCGCCGGGCGAACCGTCGACCACGACTTGTCCTGTGTAGGGCAGTAATTCGCCCTTGGTGAACAACTCGTTGAGCACCAGCGCGAAGTCCGGATTTTTGACGTTCATCAGCGTCCAGATCGCGATGGTGCCCTCGTGGGAGAACACCGCGTCGGTGTCGCCCGCGTCGCTGTTGGCATAGATCGTCTGAACGGCATCGTCGACGCGCTGGTCGAACACGATGCCGTTCGCATCGGTGGAGCCCAGTTCTGGAACGGAGGTCAAGCCCAGCGTCCATAGCGCCGGGGCGAGCAGGTACAGGGCGCCGCCCAGTGGCAGGTCTCCGACGTTGGTCGGCGCACCTTCGAAGATGCCGGCGTCGATCTCGTTGAGGCCGGCCTGAAACGGCTCGATGGTCAATCCCAGTTCTTGGGCCAGTGGCGCTGCGGTTTCCTGTGACCTGACCATTGTCGACGCCCAGATTTCGTCGATGCCGCTGTGCTTCAACGCAGTTGCCAGATCGGACGCCTGCTGCGCTCCCGTATCGGTGAGCTCGGGTCCGGGCACCATCGTGTTGATCGCGGTCATGTCGCCGGATTCGCCGTGCCGGACGAAGTCCAGCACGATCGAGCCGTCGTCCGCCCAGGCGATTGCGGGTCCGGTGGAAAGTATTGTCGCCGAGAGGAACCCGACGGCGAGACAACGTGGACTCAGCATTAAATGCTCCCCCCGAACGCGGCGACAAGCTGATCGAACACGTCGACCGGAAATTGGCTCAGCGCCGTGTCGACTTGGGTGAGGCCGGTCTGAAGCGCGGCATCGATCGTCGCCGAGTTACCAGTCAGCAATGCCTCGTAGATGTCGTATCCGGCGAACTGCGGCGCTTCGATCAGATTGCGGAAGTCGACGAACAGTTCGGTGCCCAAACCCGGATCCTGCGGCACGTCGACCCCGTTGTAGCTGACCAGCGTCCAATCCCCGGGGCTGCCCTCGATGACGACTTGGCCCGTATTGGGTAGGAACCCTCCGGTTTGCTCCACCGCCTGCAGCAGGACGGAGAAGTCGGGGTTGTTGACGTTCATCAGAGTCCAGACGGCGATCGCGCCTTCGCTGGAGAACGCGACGTCGTTCGCGGTTCCGGTCGCGCTCGCGGTGCTGTCGTAGATGGATTGCACTGCGGTGCCGAAGCTTTCGTCGAATGTCACGCCGTTGACGCTCGGGTCGCCGATATCGGGGACCAGTACATCGCCCATCGCCCACGAGAGAGGGCCCAACAGGTAGAGGATGCCCTCGAGGCTGGTTGTCGGATCGCCCTCGAAAGCGCCCGCCGGGATCTCGTTGAGCCCGCCCACAGGGTCGTGGCAGTCACCGTATGTCCGGCCGTGGCACTCAACGCATCCAGTAAAGGTTGCTGCGGTCTGTTGGGCCCTGAGCTCCTCGGAGTCGAACACCCCGGCGATGTTCGTCCCGTACTCGTTCTGGATCGCGGTGGCGACGTCGCTCGCCTGACCCTCGCCGGCCGCATCGAGTGCAGTTCCGGGCGGGATCGTGTCGATGATGCCCGCGTGGTTGTCGATCGATTCCCCGTGCCGAACGAAGTCGATGACGATCGACTCGTCGTCGGCCCAAGCCAGCGCCGACCCCATCGACATCAAACCGGCCGCCATCAGTACGACGACGAAGGGACGCGCCAGCCAGCGTGGAGTGCCTGTCACGGGAGGCAATCTATCGCATACGACCTGGATATTTAAGGCAAATCACAGCTTCACTTAAGCCGTCTCACAACCACCAGCGAGTGGCTTGACCGGTAGATCAGCCGGCAACGCCGGTTGGCCGGACCTAAATGCGGCCAACCCTCTGCAGCCCGTCGACGGTGTCGGCAAGCGTCTGCGCCGCGTCCCGTTGCGTGACGCCGAGTTCGCGTTCGGCAGGGGTGTCATCTGAGGGCGGCATCTGGGTGTAGTACTGCATCGCCGCGGAGTTGATCGGCGTCTCGAACGGCAGATAATCGCCGATGACGTCGAACAACGCGCCCCAAGGCACGCAGTCCGACATCGGGGACCGGAAAAACCACCAAGTTGCGATCAGCGGCGGTACCGAGCAGGGATGCGAGGCGATCCACCGCAATGCGTCGGCCACCGGCCATGTATCGGCGCGGCCCCTGGCCCGGCTGCAACAGTGCGACGTGCAAGGCGGCGAGATCGCGGACGTCCACGACGATCCAGGCAGCGCTGCGCCCGGGCACACCGCGCATCTTGATCGCTGCCTCCACGCCCTCGGCTGCCTCACCGAACTGATCACCCGCAGGTGGTCCCAGCACCATGCCGGGATAACTGATGTTCACCGGCGCGCCGGCGTCCTGAAGACCTCGCGCATACGCTTCGACGATGGCCTTGGACTTGCCGTACCCGTCGGACCCGCCGACCACGGGCAGATCCGCATGCAGCATCGGTAGACCGGGGCGAAACAGCGCCGAGAAACTCGACACGTGAATGATCGGATCCATCTTCGCGGCGGCAGCCCCTCCGAGCACGTTGCGGGCGCCTTCGAGGTTGGTGCGCAGCATCTCCTCGCTGCGGGCGGGGTCGGTGGAAACCATTGCTGCGCAATGAATGACGGCGTCACAACCCCGTAGCGCCGCGGCAGTGCTGTCTGGGTCTGCGATGTCACCGACGACGTGATCGCTTACGTCGACGCCGATTTGCGCAGCGCTGGTGTGCAGGCGATCAGGGTTTCGCACCAGAAATCTGACTTGGTGTCCACCATCCTGGACGGCCTTCGCCGTCCAGGCACCCACGAATCCGGTGCCCCCCGTGATCAGAACCTTCATCAGACCGCGGCTTGCATCGTCACGTCACCGAGGATCGCAGATGACGATCGGAATGGTCCGGTCGGTCCAGGACTGGTAGTCGTCGTACGACGGATACATCGCGACCAGTTGAGGCCAGTAGTGGGCGCGTTCCTCGTCGGTGGCATCGCGCGCGGTCAACTCCAGCACCTCTTTTTTGACCTGCACCGAAACCTTCGGGTCCGCTTTGAGATTCAGGTACCACATCGGGTTCTTCGTCGGCGCCGCCCTTCGACGCGGCGACAATCACCCGATCTCCGTCGCGCAGAAAGTACAGCGGGCTGACCCGCGGCTGCCCGGATTTGCGGCCCGTCGTCGTCAGCAACGCGACGGGAATCTTCTGGAAGGTGCTGCCCAGTCCTTCGCCGCCGCCACGGCGATAAAAGAAGGTGTTGATTCGAGACATCCACTTGATGAAGACGTCGGCGAACGCGGAATTCATGTAGCGCGGACGTGATTTCTCAGCCATGACAACGATCCTAGGTTTTCTGGATGAACGGGCGCATCTGGGCGTTGATGTGGCGGATCGTGCCGTCCACGATGAGAAACGTCTCGTCGACGTGTGTGCACACCCGACGCCCGGCGAGCGACGGTTTGGTGATCACGTCGAACTGGGCGCGCACCTGATCGCCGTCGACCTCGAACTTCGGCGGCGTGCACGCCTCGATGATCCGGAACTGCGGCCCGCGATTCAGGCTGCGCCGCAAGTGATTTCCGGAGAACCCGGTCTTGATGCCCATCTCGATCCGGACGCAGTCCGGCGCGAACGGGACCTCGTCGCCGTGGTGGCTGGCCAGCGCGTCGATGTAGGACTGCGCCGCCGCAATGCGATCCTGTTCCGTTACCACTGGTCTAGATGCGCTCGATGATGGTGCCGGTCGACAGCGCGCCGCCGGCGCACATGGTGATCAACGCGGTGGTCTGGTCGGTGCGCTCGAGTTCGTGCAGCGCGGTGGTGATCAGCCGGCTGCCGGTGCTACCCACCGGGTGACCCAGCGCGATCGCGCCGCCGTTGACGTTGACCTTGTCCATGTCGGGGTTGTGCACCCGCGCCCAAGACAGCACCACCGAGGCAAACGCTTCGTTGATCTCGGTGATGTCGATGTCGCCCATCTTCATGCCGGCCTTTTCCAGCACCTTCGCCGTCGACTGCACCGGGCCGTCCAGGTGGTAGTACGGCTCGGCGCCGACCAGCGCCTGGCTGATGATCCGGGCCCGTGGCTTCAGCCCGAGCGCCTTGGCCTTGTCCTCGTCCATCCACAGCACGGCGGCCGCGCCGTCGGAGATCTGCGATGACGTGCCCGCCGTGTGGATCCCGCCGTCGAGAACCGGCTTGAGCTGGCTCAGGCCCTCCAGCGTGGTGTCGCGCAGACCCTGGTCCTTGGTGACGACGTGCCGGTCGCTGGTCGGCTGCTTGTTCTCGTCGAGAACCGGCGCCTCGATGCCGCTGATCTCGCGGTCGAAGCGCCCCTCGGCCCAGGCCTGCTTGGCCTTGCGCTGCGAGTCGAAACCGAACTGGTCGATCTCCTCGCGGGTGATGCCGCGGCGCTTGGCAATTCGCTCGGCGGCGGTGAACTGGTCGGGCAGGTCGATGTCCCACGACGCGGGCCGCAGGATGCCGCGGTCCGGACCGGCGTTGGCGCCCAGGCCGACGCGGCTCATCGCCTCGATGCCGCACGCGATGCCGACGTCGATGGCACCTGCCGCGATCAAGCCGGCGATCAAGCCGTTGGCCTGCTGGCCGCTGCCGCACTGACAGTCCACCGTCATGGCGCCGACTTGCTCGGGCAGACCGGCGACGAGCCACCCGACCCGGGTGATGTTGTTGGACTGCTCGCCGTACTGCGTCACGCAGCCGCCGATGACCTGCTCGACCATCTCGATTTCAAAGCCGAGTCGTGCCGTACTTTCTCCACGAGCGCCCTCTGCGTGGCACCCAACAGCTCGGTGGCGTGCAGTCCTGACAACCATCCAGCGCGCTTGCCGATCGGGCTGCGGGTGGCTTCAACAATTACCGGGTTACCCATGCTGGTCAGGCTAGAACACGTTTCATTACTCTGACAAGCGAGGATGACGACCTGCCTTTTATCTGCGCAGGAGCCGTGTTTTACTGGCACTAGAACACGTTGCAATTGAGGAGCGCACTGCTATGGCACCCCCCAACATCCCCACCGACTTCGACTTTCTCGACCCGGACGTAAATCTTGCTGCGTTGCCCGTCACGGAGCTTGCCGAATTGCGCACGGCTGAGCCGATCCACTGGGTGGACATTCCCGGCGGCGCGGGAGGGTTCGAGGACAAGGGTTATTGGATCGTCTCCAAGCACGCCGACGTCAAGGAGGTGTCCAAGCGCAGCGACGTCTTCTCCAGCTGGCTGAACGGCGCCATCCCGACCTGGCCGCCGGAGATGAAGCGGGAGCAGGTCGAACTGCAGCGCAGCGTCATGCTCAACATGGACGCACCGCACCACACCCGGCTGCGCAAGATCATCTCCCGCGGGTTCACACCCCGGGCCGTCGGACGTCTGGAAGAGGAACTCTCCCAACGCGCCCAGAGCATCGCCAAGTCGGCCGCGGCCGAAGGCAGCGGTGACTTCGTCGAGCAGGTGTCGTGTGAGTTGCCGTTGCAAGCCATCGCCAGCCTGCTGGGTGTTCCGCAGGAGGATCGCGACAAGCTGTTCCGCTGGTCCAATGAGATGACCGGTGGCACCGACCCCGAGTACGCCGACGTCGATCCCGCGCAGTCGTCGATGGAACTGATCATGTACGCGATGGCGATGGCCGCGGAGCGCAACGAAAACCCGACCGACGACATCGTCACGACCCTGATCCAGGCCGACATCGACGGCGAGAAGCTCTCCGATGACGAATTCGGCTTCTTCGTCATCATGCTCGCGGTGGCAGGCAATGAGACCACCCGTAACTCGATCACCCACGGCATGATCGCCTTCTCGCAGAACCCCGATCAGTGGGAGCTCTACAAGAAGGAGCGGCCGTCGACGGCCGCCGACGAGATCATCCGCTGGGCCACCCCGGTGTCGGCCTTCCAGCGCACCGCCAACGAGGACGTCGAGTTGGCCGGCGTGCAGATCAAGAAAGGCCAGCGGGTGGTGATGTCCTACCGCTCGGCCAACTTCGACGAGGAGGTCTTCGAGGACCCGCACTCGTTCAACATCCTGCGCGACCCGAACCCGCACGTCGGTTTCGGTGGCACCGGAGCGCACTACTGCATTGGCGCAAACCTCGCCCGGATGACGATCAACCTGATCTTCAACGCTGTCGCCGATCACATGCCGGACCTGAAGCCGGTTGGCGAACCCGAACGGCTGCGTTCGGGCTGGCTCAACGGCATCAAGCACTGGCAGGTCGACTACACGCGGCGCCCGCTGATGGATTTCACGCCGGACCCCGAACAGCAAGCTGTCGCTGATGTGGTCACCTCGGTGCTGGACCGGGCCAACACCTGGGAGGCTCTCGTCTCCGGTGGTGTGACGGCCTTGCCGGTGCCCGAACGGGTGGGCGGTGACGGTGTCGGCCTGCCGGAGATCGCCACCGCACTGACTGAAATCGGTCGACACGGCTTGATCAGCCCAGCACTGGCCACCATCGGATTCGGCGCGATTCCGTTGCTGGACTTGGCTTCCGACGAGCAGCAGGACCGCTACCTCGCCGGTTTAGCCAAGGGAGAGGTGCTCACCGCCGCGCTCAACGAGCCCGGCACCGCGCTGCCGGACCGGCCTGCGACGACCTTCGTCCACAGCCGGTTGTCGGGAACCAAAGTCGGTGTCTCGTATGCCGAAAACGCGGAGTGGCTGCTCGTCACAGCGGACAGCGCCGTCGTCGTGGTCTCGCCGAAGGCCGACGGTGTGCAGATCTCGAAAACCCCGACGTCCAATGGATCCGACGAGTACGTGGTCACCTTCTCCGACGTGGCGGTCGGCGAGGACGACGTGCTGGTCGGAGCTACGGCGCAGCGGGTGAATCAGCTGGCGCTTGCCGCGATCGGTTCCTACACCGCCGGCCTGGTGGCCGGCGCATTGCGGCTGACCGCCGACTACGTGGGTACCCGGCAGCAGTTCGGCAAGCCGCTGTCGACCTTCCAGACCGTCGCCGCGCAGCTCGCCGAGGTTTACATCGCCTCGCGGACAATCGATTTGGCGTCAACATCGGTGATCTGGCGTCTAACCGAAGGCCGCGATGCCGCGGACGATCTCGACGTGCTCGGTTATTGGATCACCTCGCAGGCGCCGCGGGTGATGCAGATCTGCCACCACCTGCACGGGGGCATGGGGATGGACATCACCTATCCGATGCACCGGTACTACTCCACGATCAAAGACCTGACCCGACTCTTGGGCGGGCCGTCTCATCGCCTCGACCTGGTGGGAGCGCAATGTTCATCGAACTGACTCCAGAGCAACGTCAGCTGCAAGCCGAACTGCGGCAGTACTTTTCGAACCTGATCTCGTCCGACGAGATGAAGGCGATGGAGAAGGACCGCCACAACGAGGCCTACCGCGCGGTGATCAAGCGGATGGGCCAGGACGGCAAGCTCGGCGTCGGCTGGCCGAAAGAGTTCGGCGGGTTGGGCTTCGGCCCGATCGAGCAGTCGATCTTCGTCAACGAGGCACATCGCGCCGATGTTCCGCTGCCCGCGGTGACTCTGCAGACGGTCGGCCCGGTGCTGCAGCAGTTCGGCACCGATCTGCAGAAGAAGAAATTCCTGCCGTCGATCCTGGCCGGCGAGCTGCACTTCGCGATCGGCTACAGCGAACCCGAGGCCGGCACTGACCTGGCGTCGTTACGTACCACCGCCGTGCGCCATGGCGACGAATACATCGTCAACGGCCAGAAGATGTGGACCACCGGCGGGCACGACGCCGACTACATCTGGCTGGCGTGCCGCACCGACCCGGAAGCCGTGAAGCATAAGGGCATTTCGATCCTGATCGTCGATACGAAAGACCCGGGCTTCTCGTGGACGCCGGTGATCTTGTCCGACGGCGCGCACCACACCAACGCCACCTACTACAACGATGTCCGGGTGCCCGCCGACATGCTGGTCGGCGAGGAGAACGGCGGCTGGCGGCTGATCACCACTCAGCTCAACAACGAGCGGGTGATGCTCGGCCCGGCCGGCCGAACCGCGGGCATCTACGACCGGCTGCACGACTGGGCGTCCAAGCCGGGCGGTGACGGGGTCACCCCCATCGACCACCAGGACGTCAAGCGGGCGCTCGGTGAGATCTATTCGATGTGGCGGGTCAACGAGCTGCTCAACTGGCAGGTGGCCGCCGCCGGTGAAGAGATCAACGTGGCCGACGCCGCGTCGACGAAAGTCTTTGGCACCGAGAGCATTCAGTACATCGGTCGTCTTGCCGAGGAGATCGTCGGCAAGTACGGCAACCCTGCTGAGTCCGCGACAGCCGAGCTGCTGGATTGGCTCGACTCGCAGACCAAGCGCAATCTGGTGATCACCTTCGGTGGAGGCGTGAACGAAGTGATGCGGGAGATGATCGCGGCGTCCGGCCTCAAAGTGCCGAGGGTGCCCAGATGACAGATATCCACCAGGCGCTCGCGGAAATCAAAGCGGCCGGTGGCCCCAAGCCGCGCGTGGGTCGCGATCCGGTGAACCAGCCGATGGTCAACAGCTGGGTCGAAGCCATCGGCGACACCAACCCGATCTATCGGGACGAGGGCGCTGCCCGCGCCGTCGGGCACCCGGGAATTGTCGCGCCTCCGGCCATGATTCAGGTGTGGACGATGTTCGGCCTGGGCGGGGAACGCCCGACCGACGATCCCATGGGTCCGATCATGAAGCTGTTCGACGACAACGGCTACATCGGCGTGGTCGCGACGAACTGCGAGCAGACCTACCACCGGTATCTGCAACCCGGTGAGGAAGTCACGATCCACTCGGAGATGGGCGACGTCGTCGGGCCCAAGCAGACTGGGCTCGGCGAGGGCTGGTTCATCAACCAGCACATCGTCTGGCGCGTCGGCGATGAGGATGTCGCCGAAATGAACTGGCGCATACTAAAATTCAAGC
The DNA here is from genome assembly GCA_963755805.1 of uncultured Actinomycetota bacterium. Lineage (GTDB taxonomy): Bacteria > Actinomycetota > Actinomycetes > Mycobacteriales > Mycobacteriaceae > Mycobacterium. The sequence goes on along the minus strand of CAVWLG010000031.1, from coordinate 60,562 downwards.
CCAGCTGCGGACGCTTCCGAGGTCTCGGTACCCGAGGACCTCGACGCCAACGCCATGATGCGGCCTTCGGAGTCCAAAGACACCAAGTTCTTCTGGGACGGCGTCAAGGCGCACGAGCTGCGAATCCAAAAGCGCCCCGACGGCAGCTTGCAGCATCCGCCGGTGCCGGCGATCTGGCTGGACGCTACAAAAGAGGTAACAGCTTCCGATTATCTTGTCGCCAGCGGTAAAGGCGCAGTGTTCAGCTTCGTGGTGCACCACGCCCCGAAGGTGCCCGGCCGCACACTGCCGTTCGTCATCGCGCTGGTGGAATTGGAGGAGGGCGTGCGGATGCTCGGTGAGCTTCGCAATGTCGACCCCGCGGCTGTAGAGGTTGGAATGCCGGTCCGCGCAACGTATATCGACTTCCCGGCCAACGACATCGGGCCGGCGTGGACGCTGTACGCATGGGAGCCCGCGGAGTCGAAGCATGAGCGCCGCGACGGTAGAGGTCGGCACGAAGCTGCCGGAGTTGGCTTTCTATGGCGACCCGACGTTCATCATCTCGACGGCGATCGCCACCCGCGACTACCAGGACGTGCACCACGACCGGGACAAGGCGCAGGCCAAGGGATCCAAGGACATCTTCGTCAACATCCTCACCGACACCGGTCTGGTCCAGCGCTACATCACCGACTGGGCCGGCCCGTCGGCGTTCATCAAGTCGATCGGTCTGCGGCTCGGTGTGCCGTGGTACGCCTACGACACGGTGACGTTCAAAGGCGAAGTGACCGCGGTCGACGACGGGTTGATCACGTTGAAAATCGTTGGCAGCAACAGCCTTGGCGATCACGTCATCGCGAACGCGACCTTGACCATCGGGGGTTCTGATGGCCGGTGAATTATCCGGTAAGGCCGCGATCGCCGGCATCGGCGCCACGGACTTCTCCAAGAACTCGGGCCGCAGCGAGCTTCGGCTGGCAGCCGAGGCTGTTCTGGATGCGCTCGACGACGCCGGTCTGACGCCGGGCGACGTCGACGGCATGGTCACGTTCACGATGGACTCCAACACCGAAGTGGCCATCGCCCGGGCCACCGGTATCGGGGACCTGAAGTTCTTCTCCAAGATCCACCACGGCGGTGGCGCCGCGTGCGCGACGGTCCAGCAGGCGGCCATCGCGGTCGCGACCGGCGTCGCGGATTGCGTTGTGGCATACCGGGCTTTCAATGAACGCTCTGGTCAGCGGTTCGGCCAGGTGCAGCTTCGGTTGGTGGAGAACGCCGATTCGACCGGTGTGGACAACTCGTTCTCCTACCCGCACGGGCTGTCGACACCCGCCGCGCAGGTCGCCATGATCGCCAAGCGCTACATGCATTTGTCGGGGGCCACCAGCCGCGACTTCGGGGCGATCTCGGTGGCGGACCGCAAACACGCCGCCAAGAACCCGAAGGCGTATTTCTACGAGAAGCCGATAACCATTGAGGACCACCAGAATTCACGGTGGATCGCCGAGCCGCTGCGGCTGCTGGACTGCTGCCAGGAGACCGACGGCGCGGTGGCGCTCGTCATCGTCTCGGCGGAGCGGGCGAAGGACCTGAAGAACCGGCCTGCCGTCATCGAGGCCGCGGCTCAGGGTGCAAGCCCGGACCAGTACTCGATGGTCAGCTACTACCGGCCGGAGCTCGACGGGCTGCCGGAGATGGGCTTAGTGGGTAAGCAGCTGTGGTCCCAGTCGGGTCTGAAGCCGACGGACATCCAGACCGCGATCCTCTACGACCACTTCACGCCGTTCACCCTGATTCAGTTGGAGGAGTTGGGATTCTGCGGTTGGGGAGAGGCCAAGGAGTTCATCGCCGACGGTGCGATCGAGATCGGTGGCCGACTGCCGATCAACACCCACGGCGGGCAACTCGGTGAGGCTTATATCCACGGCATGAACGGCATCGCCGAAGGAGTCCGCCAGTTGCGCGGCACCTCGGTCAACCCGGTGCCCGACGTCGAGCACGTGCTGGTCACCGCCGGCACCGGCGTGCCGACCTCCGGCCTGATCCTGGCTAGGCGGCTAGGTTCTTGCTGCGCGCCCGGCTGGCCGGGCGTTCGGCGCCCGACGCTCGGCTGGCCGGGCACTCGACAGCTGAAGTGACGGCGATGATCTTGCATGCGAATCTGCGGCGATGGACAAGCCGTTTGTCGGAAGCGAAGCCATTGCAGGTGGAGTGCTGACCAAGAGCCAATTGGAAACGCGCTACCACCGAGTACTTCGAGATGTCTACGTCGATCGAGACGCCGAAATCACCGCTAAGTTGCGCGCCGAGGCCGGGTGGTTGTGGACCGGCCGTCGGGGAGTTGTGGCGGGGTTCTCGGCAGCCGCGCTGCACGGGAGTAAATGGGTCGACGAGAGAAGACCTGCGGAGTTGATCCACGACAATCACCATCGCGCGGCGGGGATACAACTGCACAGGGACGTTGTCGAGGCGGACGAAATCGAAATGATCGGCGGCGTCGTGGTGACATCGCCGACAAGGACAGCGCTCGACCTCGGCTGCTGGTACCCGAAGATGACCGCCGTGGCGGGGATAGACGCGTTAGCCGGAGCGACGGAAATCAAAGCTGCCGATGTCGAGCTGCTGGCTCGCAGGTATTCCGGACGCCGCGGGATCGCGCGAGCGCGGCGAGCGATCGAACTTTTCGATGCGGGTGCACAGTCGCCGAAGGAGTCTTGGCTACGCGTTGTATTGATCGAGGCCGGATTACCGCGGCCGCAAACGCAGATTGCGGTACGCGACGAATTCGGTTCTGCGATGGCCTACCTGGACATGGGCTGGGAGGACGTGAAGGTCGCAGTCGAGTATGACGGCGAGCAGCACCGTACCGATCGACGGCAGTACGCCTGGGACGTTCGGAGACTGGAAATGCTTGAGCGACGTGGGTGGATCGTCGTCCGCGTACTAGCGAGAGATCGACCCGCCGAGGTCGTAAACCGTGCTCGCGCGGCGTTGGCCCGCCGATCGCTCTGCTAGCCGGGCGCTCGACGACGCGGTCTCGGCCAGCCGGGCGCTCGGCGCAACGAGCGGCAGAAGGCTAGGCCGGGGTCAGCTCTACGCCGCTGAGGACGACCGCGTTGTCGCGCGCAGGCGCGGTGACGGTGGCGAGCAGGCGTCCGTCTTCTTTCCAGACCGAGGCCTTCAGCGTCTCACCGGGATAGGCCACGCCGGCGAACCGTGCGCCGTAGGAGCCGACGGCGCCGGCGTCGCCGTCGAGCATCGAGTCCGTCAGGGCCTTGCAGGTCATGCCGTAGGTGCACAAGCCGTGCAGGATGGGCCGCGGAAATCCTGCGGCCGAGGCGAATTCGGGATCGGAGTGCAGTGGATTACGGTCGCCGCACAGCCGGTAGAGCAGGGCCTGCTGCGGCAGCACCGGGATGTCGAGTTCGAGGTCCGGCGCCCGGTCCGGTGCAGCCGCCGACGTCGACGCCCCGCGGTCGCCACCGAACCCGCCCTCGCCGCGAGCGAAGATCGAACGCCGCTGCGTCCACAGCAGCGTCCCGTCCGGCGCGGTCGCCCGGGTCTCGGACCAGATGACCGCGGCCTTGCCCTTGTCCCAGATGTCGGTGAAGCGGGTCACTGCCTTCGCCGAACCCGACGGCGGCAGCGGCGCCGGCGCGGTGACCTGCTCGCTGGCGTGCAGAACCTTGCTCAGCTCGATGTCGATGCCGGGGAACTGCACGGTCGGCGGCTTGGTGACGTGGAAGGTCGCCGCGACGTTGCCGAACGTCGGCAGTACTTGCGGGGTGTCGTCGACCAGGTAGCGCAGCTCGCGGGCGTCCATCGGATCGGCGCCCGCGCCCAGCCCGAGGTGATAGAGCTGGATATCGCTACTGCTCCAAGTGAATTCGATCGGATCCAGCTCAGCGGCGAGCGCGACGTCGACGTCGATGGGCATGTCAGCGCTCTCCCGGCGATGTGCAGCGCGGCCAGGTAACCGAAGGTCATGGCGGGTCCGATGGTGCCGCCCGGCCCGGGATAGGTGTGACCCATCACCGGGGCGCTGACATTGCCTGCCGCATAGAGGCCTTCGATGATGCTGCCGTCGTCGCGCAGCGCTCGGCCGTGCACGTCGGTGCGAATTCCGCCCTTGGTGCCCAGATCGCCCGGCACCATCTTGGCGGCGTAGTACGGACCATGGCTGATCTCGCCGAGGTTCGGGTTCGGCTTGTTGGTCGGGTCGCCGTAGTACCTGTCGTAGGCGCTCTCGCCGCGGTGGTAGTCGGAATCGACGCCCGAGCGCGCGAAACCGTTGAATCGCTGTACCGTCGCAGCGAACTCGTCGACCGGCAGGCCGGCTTTGGCGGCCAACTCCTCCAAGGTGTCCGCCTGGATGATCACGCCGGACTCCATCCACTTACGCGGAATGCGTTGTCCTGGCTGCAGTCCAGCGAAGATATAGCGGTCGCGGTATTGCTGGTCGAACACCAGCCACGCCGGAATGTTCTCACCCGGGCCGGCGCCTTGGCCGAACTCACCGCCGTACATGTGGTGGCACGCCTCGACGTATGGCATGGATTCGTTCATGAATCGCTGACCGGACATGTTGACGATGATGGACCCGGGCGAGTTGCGCTCCGACAACGCGAACCACGGCGCGCCAACCAGTGGAACCGTCGGGCCCCACCAGGCGTCCTCCATGATGTCCAGTGCCGCACCGAGCTTTTCGGCGGCCAAGATCCCGTCACCGGTGTTGGCCTTCGCGCCGACAGTCCATTCGGTGGTGATCGGTGCGCGCTGGTACTTCACCCGCATCTGCTCGTTGTGTTCGAACCCGCCGCTGCCGAGGATCACGGCCTTGCGGGCCCGGATCAATTGCGGCTCAGTGGCTTCCGATTGCCCGGTCTCACGCACGTAGATGCCGCGGACCGCACCGTCCTCGACGTAGAGGTCGGTCAGCGCCGTGTTGAGCTGCACCGGAACGCCCGCCTTGCGGAGCCCGACCCGAAGCGGCGCGATCAGCGCGCGTCCCATGCCGACCAGGTTCTGCCCGGTCGCCTTCGCCCACATGGTGCGTGCGCCGACCTTGAGGCTGCGCAGCACACCACGCGGATGACGCTTCAGCTGGTTCAGCCGCACGTAATCCTGCTGCATCACAACGACATTGAGCGGAACTTTGCCGTACGGCGGCTCCAGTCCGGCCAGGTCGGGGCCGAGCTTCTTGGCGTTGAACGGCTTCGGCTCGATCGAGCGGCCGCCGGCGCGACCACCCGGCGCCTCGGGGTAGTAGTCGGCGTACTGCGGCACCCAGCACATCTTCAGCGGGGAGTGCTTCAACACGAACGACAGCATCTCGGGTCCGCGCTCGAGGTAGGTGTCGATGCGCTGCGCCTCGACGACGTCACCGACGATCCCGTGCAGATAGGTGCGGGCCGCTTCGGCCGTATCCTTGACGCCGTCGCGCTTGAGGACCTCGTTGTTGGGAATCCATACGCCACCACCGGATCGGGCGGTGGAGCCGCCGAAGTGCGCGGCTTTCTCTACGATTATAGTGCTGAGACCCCGGTGGGCGGCCGCAAGGGCAGCAACCATGCCGGCGCCGCCGCTTCCGACCACGACGACGTCGAACTCCTGATCCGTCATGTAGAACACGTTATAGAATTGCCGGGGCCGGGCGCTACCGCCCCGGTCAATCGAACGAGGGGACTTCGGCTAAATGCTTCCGTCAGCCACCCGCGTTGCGCTGGCCGCCGACCTCGCACAGGCCGAGCGGAGCCGTCAGCCGATCACTCCGCTGACGGCCGGCGCATCGCCGAGATCGACGTCGTCGACGCGTACGAAATTCAGCTGATCAACATCCGTCAACGGGTCGCCGAGGGCGCCCGGGTGGTGGGCCACAAGGTCGGCCTGTCGTCGCTGGCGATGCAGCAGATGATGGGTGTCGACGAGCCCGACTACGGGCATCTGCTCAACGAGATGCAGGTCTTCGAGGACGTCCCCGTCAAGTCCGACAGGTATCTGTACCCGCGGGTGGAGGTCGAAGTCGGATTCATCCTGGCCCACGATCTGCCAGGCGCGAACTGCACCGAAGAAGACGTCCTGGCCGCGACCGAGGCGTTCGTCCCGTCGATCGAGCTGATCGACACCAGGATCACCGACTGGAAGATCGCGCTGTGCGACACCATCGCCGACAACGCATCGTCCGCGGGCTTCGTGCTGGGCGCGGCGCGGGTCAAGCCGGCCGACATCGACATCAAGTCAGATCAACGCGGTGCTGACCAACAACGGCGAGGTGGTGGCCGAGGGCCGCAGCGACGCGGTGCTGGGTAATCCGGTGACCGCGGTGGCGTGGCTGGCCCGCAAGGTGGAAAGCTTCGGGGTGCGGCTTCGGGCCGGCGACATCGTGTTGCCCGGTTCGTGCACCCGGGCTATCGACGCACCTCCGGGCAGCAATTTCGTCGCCGATTTCGACGGGCTCGGGTCCGTCCGACTGTCTTTCGAGTAAGGAGCGATCGCAAGCGCGGCGAAGCCGGGCGCAGCGGGTCGCGAATAGAGATGAAGGAGCATCCATGCCGTCAAAGATGAGTGTGGCAATCGTCGGATCGGGCAACATCAGCACCGATCTGCTCTACAAACTGCTCCGCTCGGAGTGGCTGGAGCCGCGCTGGATGGTGGGCATCGACCCGGCAGAGCGAGGGCCTGGCCCGTGCTCGCAAGCTGGGCCTCGAGACCACCCACGAGGGCGTCGACTGGCTGCTGGCGCAGTCCGAGAAACCCGACATGGTGTTCGAAGCGACCAGCGCCTACGTGCACCGGGACGCGGCGCCGAAATACGAGGCCGCAGGTATTCGGGCGATCGACCTGACGCCCGCCGCTGTCGGCCCGGCGGTGATCCCGCCCGCCAACCTGCGCGAGCACTTGGATGCGCCCAACGTCAACATGATCACCTGCGGCGGGCAGGCCACCATTCCGATCGTCTACGCCGTAAGTCGCGTCGTTGAGGTGCCCTACGCCGAGATCGTCGCGTCGGTGTCGTCGTCATCGGCAGGGCCGGGCACCCGGGCCAATATCGACGAGTTCACCAAGACCACGTCGCGCGGCGTGCAGACCATCGGTGGCGCGAAACGCGGCAAGGCGATCATCATCCTCAACCCGGCCGATCCGCCAATGATCATGCGCGACACCATCTTCTGCGCCATCCCTGAAGATGCTGACCGCGACGCGATCGCCCAGTCGATTCGCGACGTCGTCGCCGAAGTGCAGACCTACGTGCCGGGCTACCGGCTGCTCAACGACCCGCAGTTCGACGACCCGTCGGTGCACTCCGGAGGTCAGGCGCTGGTCACCACCTTCGTCGAGGTCGAAGGCGCCGGTGACTACCTGCCGCCGTATGCGGGCAACCTCGACATCATGACCGCCGCGGCCACCAAGGTGGGCGAGGAGATCGCCAAGGAATCGCTATCGGCGACAGCCCAGGGAGCACAGGCATGAGTACACAAGACATCTTTTTCAACCCGATCTGGGACGTCCGGATGACGGACACGTCCCTGCGCGACGGCTCGCACCACAAACGTCACCAATTCACCAAGGACGAGGTCGGCGCCATCGTGGCCGCGCTGGACAACGCCGGAGTGCCAGTGATCGAGGTGACCCACGGCGACGGGCTAGGTGGTTCGAGCTTCAACTACGGGTTCTCCAAGACGCCCGAGCAGGAGCTGATCAAGCTCGCCGCCGAGACCGCCAAAGAAGCAAAGATCGCCTTCCTGATGCTGCCCGGTGTGGGTACCAAAGAAGACATCAAAGAGGCGCAGAACAACGGCGGCTCGATCTGCCGGATCGCCACCCACTGCACCGAGGCTGACGTCTCGATTCAGCACTTTGGGCTGGCTCGCGAGCTCGGCCTGGAAACCGTCGGCTTTCTGATGATGTCGCACACCATCCCGCCGGAGAAGCTGGCCGCGCAGGCCCGCATCATGGCCGACGCCGGCTGCCAGTGCGTCTACGTCGTCGACTCCGCGGGGGCGTTGGTGCTCGACGCGGTGGCCGACCGGGTGGCGGCCCTGGTCGCCGAACTCGGTGACGATGCCCAGGTCGGTTTCCACGGGCACGAGAACCTCGGGCTGGGCGTGGCCAACTCGGTGGAGGCGGTTCGGGCCGGTGCCAAGCAGATCGACGGCTCCTGCCGCAGGTTCGGCGCAGGCGCGGGCAACGCGCCGGTCGAGGCGCTGATCGGAGTGTTCGACAAGATCGGCGTCAAGACCGGCATCGACTTCTTCGACATCGCGGACGCGGCCGAAGAGGTGGTAGCGCCGGCGATGCCCTCCGAATGCCTGCTCGACCGTAACGCGCTGATCATGGGCTACTCCGGGGTGTACTCCAGCTTCCTCAAGCATGCCGTCCGCCAGTCCGAGCGCTATGGCGTTCCGGCCCACCAGCTGCTGCACCGGGCCGGCCAGCGCAAGCTGATCGGTGGTCAGGAAGACCAGCTCATCGACATCGCTCTGGAGATCAAGCGCGAACAAGAAAGCGGCGCTGCGGCCTCGTCATAATCTGAGCGCTTGCACAGGCTGCGCATAGCTGCCGCGAGTAGTTTTGCGCGCATGAGTACGACATTCACCTGGGCCGGCCGGATCGCCGGCGGCCTGCTCGCGGCTTCGGCCGCGGCGATCATTGCGATGCCGGTGGCCAGCGCCGCCTGCAACGAGACGGTGGGCCAGTCCATCGACTCCTACTTGCACCGCCATCCCGACGTCAAGCAGCACCTGTCGGCGCAGTCTCAGGCGGAGGGTGGCGGCCCCGATGTCATCGACTACCTGAACCGGCATCCGGACGTGCGGCAGCATCTGATCGACCTTTCCCAGAAGTGCACGGGGTAGTGAATCCGCGTCGTCGCTGAAGGCCAGCGGCCACAACGCGCAATGTTCGCTTGTTGACGAAAACTAGAACACGTTCTAGCGTCGAGGCGTGCCCGATCCCCTCTTCTCCGAGCCGCTTGTCGCTGCCATCGCCGAGTCCGAGAAATTAGTCGCCGCCGCACCGCACATCGAGACCGAAGCCGACTTGCTCGAGGGGCTGCAATACCTCGCCGGTTGTGTGGCCGCGTGCACGCACATGGTGTTCGATTACGACCGCGACCACCCGGTGTTGCTGTCCGGCACCGGGCCGTACACCAAAATGGGCCTGGACAACCCGGACACCATGTACTTCGGCTGCCGAGTCCAGCCTGACCACGACTACGTGGTCAAAGGTGTCCGCGGCACCACCACCGATGTGAGCTTCCAGCTGCTCGGTGGCGAGTACACCGACGACAACGTGCCCGCCAGCCAGGCAGCGTTCGACGACCGCGAGCTCGAGATCGCCTCGGACGGCAGCTTCCAATGGCAGGTGCGCCCCACCAGCCCCGGCCAGCTGGTAATCCGCGAGGTCTACGGCGACTGGGCGGCACGGCGAGGCACCTTCACCATCTCGCGATCGGATACCGTCGGCACCGCGCCGCCGGCACTGAGCCGCGCGACGATCGAAAAGCGTTACAGCGCAGCCGGAAAGCAACTGGTCAACCGGATCAAGACCTGGCTGCAGTTCCCCCAGTGGTTCTATCTGGACCTCCCGGTCAACACCATGGTCGCCGCCGCGACTGACGCCCGGCGGATTGGCGACGCAGTATTCCTCGGTCGGGCATTTCGAGCTTCGGCCCGACGAGGCTCTCGTCATCACGCTGCCGGTGACGGACGCGCCTTACCTCGGCTTCCAGCTGGGCAGCTTGTGGTACATCTCGCTGGACTACATCAATCACCAGACGTCGCTGAACAACACTCAGGCGCAAGCGGATCCGGACGGCAAAGTCCGAATCGTGGTCGCCGACCAGAACCCGGGTGTCACCAACTGGGTCGAGACGCTCGGCCATCGGCGCGGCTTCCTGCAGTTCCGCTGGCAACGGGTTTCGCGTCAGCTCACCGAGGCCGACGGCCCGACCGTCGAACTGGTCAACATCGATGCGCTCCCGGGTGCGCTGCCCCACTACGCGCACAATAAGATCTCTGACGAGGACTGGCGTACACGAATCGCGTTGCGCCAACAGCAAATTGCAGCCAGGATGCTGGGGTAATCATGACCGGAATGCTCGAGAAGAAAGTAATCGTGATCAGCGGTGTGGGCCCGGGACTCGGCACCACGCTCGCGCACCGATGTGCGAAAGACGGTGCCGAGTTGGTACTGGCGGCGCGGACGGTGGAGCGGCTGGAGGACCTCGCCAAGCAGCTCGGCGATGCCGGGCACAAGGCGCTGGCGGTGCGCACGGACATCACCGAGGACGACGACGTGGCTGCCCTGGTGGAATCCACCACTTCGAATTTTGGCAAGGTCGACGTTCTGATCAACAACGCGTTCCGGGTGCCATCGATGAAACCGTTGGCCGGAACGAGCTTTCAGCACATCCGCGATGCGATCGAGCTGAGCGCGCTGGGTGCTTTGCGCCTCATCCAGGCCTTCACGCCGGCGTTGGAGGAGTCAAGCGGCTCGGTTGTCAACGTCAACTCCATGGTGCTGCGCCACTCGCAGGCAAAATACGGCGCCTACAAGATGGCCAAGTCCGCACTGCTGTCCATGTCGCAGTCGTTGGCCACCGAGCTCGGCGAAAAGGGCATCCGGGTGAACTCGGTTGCACCGGGCTATATCTGGGGCGAGACGCTGCAGGGCTACTTCGAGCACCAGGCCGGAAAGTACGGCACCACCGCCGAACAGATCTACCAGGCGACTGCGGCCGACTCCGACCTCAAGCGGCTGCCCACCGAAGACGAGGTCGCGTCGGCAATCATGTTCATGGCCAGCGATTTGTCCAGCGGCATCAGCGGACAGACGCTGGATGTCAACTGCGGCGAGTACCACAACTGACATGCCGCCGGCGACGATGCAGAACGAAGTGATGAGGAGGAGGCGGCGTAATGGCTGCTGAACGCACCGACATCGCCACCGTCGACGAGTTGCATGCCTCGGCGACCAAGCTGACCGGACTCGACGACTTCGGCGTCGACAACGACCACTACCGTGAAGCGCTCGGCGTGCTGCTCGACTCGTACCGGCAAGAGGCGGGCCTAACGGTGTTGGGCAGCAAGATGAATCGCTTCTTCCTGCGCGGCGCACTGGTGGCCAGGCTGTTGTCCGAGTCTGCATGGAAGCAGTACCCGCAGCACGCCGATGTGGCGGTCACGCGGCCGATCTTCGTCACCGGTTTGGTGCGTACCGGAACCACGGCACTGCACCGACTGCTCGGGGCCGACCCGGCGCATCAGGGCCTGCATATGTGGCTGGCGGAATTCCCGCAGCCGCGCCCGCCGCGCGAGACGTGGGAATCTCACCCGCTGTATCGCCAACTGGACGACCAGTTCACCCAGCATCATCAGGACAACCCGGGCTACACCGGCCTGCATTTCATGGCCGCCTACGAGCTCGAAGAGTGCTGGCAGCTGTTGCGCCAGTCGCTGCATTCGGTGTCCTACGAGTCGCTGGCGCATCTGCCCAGCTACTCAAAGTGGTTGTCGCAGCAGGACTGGACGCCGGCGTATCAGCGTCATCGCAAGAACCTGCAGCTGATCGGACTCAACGACGCCGATAAGCGCTGGGTGCTGAAGAATCCGAGCCATCTGTTCGCTCTCGACGCGTTGATGGAGACCTATCCTGACGCCCTGGTCATCCAGACGCATCGGCCGGTCGAGACGATCATGGCGTCGATGTGTTCGCTGGCCCAGCACACCACCGACGGGTGGTCGACGAAATTCGTCGGCGCGCAAATCGGTTCGGACTCAGTGGAAACCTGGTCGCGCGGCCTAGAGCAGTTCAACACCGCGCGGGCCAAGTACAACTCGGCTCAGTTCTACGATGTCGACTACCGCGAATTGATCGCGGATCCGCTCGGCACGGTCGCCGACATCTACCGCAAATTCGACATCCCGCTCACCGATGAGGCACGGCAGGCGATGGAGGACAGCCACGCCGAAAGCCAAACCGGTGCAAGGGCTCCCAAGCACAAGTACTCGCTGGCCGACTACGGGCTGACTGCCGAAGGCGTCAAGGAGCGATTCGCCGGACTGTGATCATCACCCGTCGCCGGGCGGGGTAGCGGTGGATACGGCTTCGAGGCACCCTTCCGCGATTGCGTGTTCGATGCTGTCGGCGAGTTTCGGGCAGGCCCGGGTCCGCGCGCTGGGTTCACCGGTCGCTCGCACCTCGGCGAAATAGGCACAACGCTGCGACGCATCGTTATTCCACTGCACCGCAGTGTGTCCGGGGCCCAGACGTTTGACGTTGACCGTGGCGTGGCAGAACCGGCAGTCCACTGGCTGCAGGCCGGACGTCAGATAGCGGGTGCGGTCAGCCCGAGTGGCCTCCTGCACCGCGGCGGCACGCTCCGGGTCGTCGGCGAAATCCGGTGCCTTAGACCAGGATCCGCCGCTCTTGCCGTTGCCGGCCGAGACCGGCTCGTCATGGCTTTCGTGATCGCCATGGAGCATCAGCATCGACCGAGCGAGCCGATCGACGTCAGGCGGCTGGTCAGCTTGGTTCGTCACCGCCGCTCCTCCTCATCGCTGCGCTCTGCATCGTCGCGGCGGGCTCATGTAGCGGGCTGCTCGGCCTTCGCTTCGGATTCTGAAGCCTGCTGCTTGAGGTTTTCGTCGACCTCGACGTGCCACTTCTCGTTGGCGATGGTGGTGTCCACCTCGATCTCGAAGCGGTCCGTCATGTCCGGCGTGACATCGGCGACGTCGACGTAGAACTGCTGATACCAGCGGCGCATCTGGTACACGGCGCCGTCTTCCTCAACCAGTAGCGGGTTGTCGATCCGGGTCTTGTGCTTCCAGATTTCGACGTCTTGCAGGAACCCTTTGCTGACGCCCTCGGTGAAGACCTTGGCCAGCTTGTTGGTCATCTTCTCGTCCATGCCTTTGGGCTTTTCGACGATGACGCCCCACTGCAGGACGAACGAATCCTGCGTGACCGGGTAGTGGCAGTTGATCAGGATCGACTCGGCCTTGTAGTCGCCGTACTTGTTGTGCAGCCAGTTGATCATGAACGACGGGCCGAAGTAGGACGCCTCCGAATCCAGATGCGCCTCACCGTAGGAGGTACCGAGGTCGTTCACGTCCGGCCGCCCGACGTTGTGCAGATACTGCGAAGCGATGTGACCTTCGAAGACGTTCTTGAAGTAGGTCGGCAGACCGAAGTGGATGTAAAAGAAGTGCGCCATGTCGGTGACGTTGTCGATGATCTCGCGGCAGTTGGAGCCCTCGATGAGCATCGAGTTCCAGCGCCAGTCGGTCCACTCGTCGCTGGCGAACTCGGGAAGCTCGGGGACCCGCAACTCGGGCGGTGGCGGGTTGCCCTCATGGTCGTGCCAGACGTAGAGCAGCCCGCTGCGCACGTCGGTGCTCCAGGAACGGGTGCGGGCCAACCGGGGGGTCCGCTTGGCGTAGGGCACCAGCTTGCATTTGCCGTCCCCACCCCAGCGCCAGTCGTGGAATGGGCAGGCGACCTCGTCACCCTTGATGGTGCCTTGTGCCAGGTTGCCGCCCATGTGCCGGCAGTATCCGTCCAGCACGTGCAGATCGCCGTGCGAGTCGGCGAACACTACAAGGTGAGTTCCGAACGCCTCGATCCCGTGCGGCTCACCGTCTTGGTAATCCTTGACCGGGCCAAGGCAGTGCCAGCCGCGGGCATACCGGTCGGGCAGGGTGCCGGCGTCGATCTCGCGAACAGCAGCAGTCTCGATAGCCATGACGCCTCCAGGTTTCTTGGCTTCTAACTAGAACACGTTACAGTTTTTAACCCGGATCGCGCAATGAACACCGATATCTGCCGCTGGGCAACCGGCCTATCGCTGCGGAATACCCGACCTGCGGTATATCTGAACGATGCCGCTGTTCGCCTTTGAAGGCCGAGCACCGAGGGTTGATCCGACCGCCTTCGTTGCACCCACCGCTACTCTGATCGGCGATGTGACGGTCGAGGCCGGTGCGTCGGTGTGGTTCAACACCGTGCTGCGCGCCGACTACGGGCCCGTGATCGTGCGTGAGGGTGCGAACGTGCAGGACGGATCGGTGCTGCACTCACCGCCCGGCATCCCCGTCGACATCGGTCCCGGAGCGACCATCGCTCACATGTGCGTCATCCACGGCGCCCACATTGGAGCCGAGGCGCTGATCGCCAACCACGCCACCGTGCTCGATGGCGCGGTGATCGGTGCGCGCAGCCTGGTCGCGGCCGGTTCGCTGGTGACCGGCGGCACCAAGATCCCGGCCGAGATGCTGGTGGTCGGAGCGCCGGCCATTGTCAAGGGGCCGATCGCGGGTACCGGTGCCGAGATGTGGGTGAAGGTGAACCCGAAGGCCTACCAAGAACTCGCTCAACGCTATCTGACCGGGCTGCAACCGATTTAGCCAAGCTGCGGAGCGGGTTTCCTACAGCGAGGTCAGCTCATCCAGTCCGGCGTCACCGGAAGCCCATTGTGATGGCGGTACTCGGCGATGGTCTTGAGATTCTTCATCTCCAGTAGATGGCCGGGCCCGAACATGTCCCAGAAGTCGCCGACCCAGACCGGCCGTTCGGGGGGACTGGCATCGGGATACGGGTTCCGCTCGTAGAATGGATGACGGCAATTGGTCCACAGCACAACCGAACCCGGCTTGTCCAACACCGTTTGTGCGTCGACAACCCTCATCAGGTAGATCATCCAGAGATGCTTGCCCTGATCCCAAGCGCAGTGATAGTCAACGGTCCGTCCGTGTTCGCTGGCCACCGTGCGGGTGTAGATCTTGGTTTCCGACCCCAGTCGGTCGTAGGCCTGCCATAGTCCCGGCTCGTCGGTTTCGGTAAAGCCACGCAGGCTGTAAGTCCACTCTTCCAGGCACCGGGTGTCGGACAGGTAGGCGAAGAGTTCGTCCGGGGGACAGTCGATGTAGTCATTGACGGTGCAGTACTGGCCGAACACCTCGTCGTGCGGATACACCGAGTGCATCATCTCCATAATGACCGGAGTGGCCTGCTCCCTTGGGCTGGTTTCGATTCGGGTCAGCCCCTCGATGGGCTCGGCACTGCCGGTATGGGCGGTGATGTCTTCAAGCGCAGGCAGCGGCATCGGATCGTTCTCCTGTCAAAACTGTTGCAAGCATTGGGGTTTCGACATCTCAGCGGATGTCACTATACACCTGTTCCAACACCGGAGAGCAGACGAAATTCGTTTAGCGAAACATTGAACCGATCGGGGCCCGGGCTCGTTGTACCTAGCACCAGTGCCTTTGCGACCTGAATTCGCAGAGGCGTGGCAGTGGTCGCACGGGCGCCGTCGCGGCTGGGTGGATGCTGCGGATACGCGGGAGGGCAATGATCCGAAGACGCGATCCTTTCGACAGGCCGGGACGTGAGCTGACAGTCGAACTTCGCGATGTGACACGCGAATACCGGGTCGGCGGTCAGACTGTGCGAGCGCTCGACGAGATCAGCTTGCGGTTCTGCGGCGGTCAGTTCATTTCGGTGGTCGGTCCGTCAGGTGCGGGCAAGAGCACGTTGCTGCACCTGCTTGGGGCATTGGATTCGCCCGATTCCGGCTCGATCACGTTCGACGGCGACGAGATCGGCCACCTCAGCGACGAACAGCAGTCCGAATTTCGGCATCATCGGGTGGGCTTCATCTTTCAGTTCTTCAACCTGCTGCCTACCTTGTCGGCGTGGGAAAACGTGGCGGTCCCCAAGCTGCTCGACGGTTTCCGGCTCGGCAGGGTCAAGTCTGACGCCATTCAGTTGTTGAATCGGGTCGGTCTCGGCGACCGCACCCAGCATCGCCCGGCGGAATTGTCCGGCGGCCAGATGCAGCGAGTCGCGGTGGCTCGGGCGTTGATGATGGACCCATCCCTGATTCTCGCGGACGAACCGACCGGGAACCTCGACTCCGCAACGGGCGCTTCGATCTTGGAGTTGCTCACCGAGGTCGCGCACGAAGATGGCGGGCGCCGTCTGGTGGTGATGGTGACGCACAATTCGGATGCCGCGCAGACCACGGATCGAATGGTCACCTTGCAGGATGGACGAGTCGGTTGCGACGAGTTGTCAGCGGTCGTGGGATGAGACGGGGCTCGGCCGTCGCGGCGGCGGCGAGCCGCCTCCGGGTGCTCAGCCTCCGCGAACTCGTCGTGCACCGTCGGCGCACCGTGGCGTCGATCGCCGTGATGGCCGTTTCCGCAATGTATCTGGTTGCCGTCTTCGGGATTTTCGGGTCGATCACCGGATCGGTCAACCGGCTGGCCGACGGGATCGCCGGAGTCGCGGCGCTCGAGGTCTCGGGTATCACCGATTCGGGATTTCCCGACACGATAACGGCTGACGTCGCCGCCGTTCCCGGCGTCGCCACCGCCGCGCCGATGATCCGGACCTCCGCGTCCACCGCGTCTGGGCCCGTTCTGCTGTTCGGCGCCGACAAGAGCAGCGCTGCGCTGGGCGGTGCCTTGAAGGACGCCGTCGAGAAGCCGTTGAAAACGCTGTCCGACAATCCCAACGGTGTCCAGATCGGGCCGGGCGTCGGTCACCGCAAAGGCGATACGTTCCAGCTGGGCTCGGCCTCGGTCACGGTGACGGAGGTGCTCGGCGGCAAGCAGCTGTCGAGTCTCAACGGCGGACACTACGTGCTCGCTCCACTCGCGCTGGCGCAGAAGGTAACCGGTCGAGTCGGCCAGCTCGACTCGATCCTGATCACGATAAAGCCCGGTGCCAATCTCGCCACGGTGCGCGCCGCGGTCACGACTGCGGTCAATAACCGGGCAATCGTCGCGGATCCGAGCATGCGGGCAGCCCGGGCCGGCGACGGTGTCAAGCTGATGAACTACATGGCGTTGATGGGTGCCAGCGTCGCGCTGGTGGTCGGCGCGTTCCTGATCTACACCACGATGACGATGGCGATCAGCCAACGCCGCCCGGTCATCTCGATGCTGCGCGCGATCGGAGGTCGGCGCACCACCATCGTTCGCGACCTGCTCGCCGAAGCTGTGATTCTCGGCGTAATCGGCGGAGCAATCGGGTCAGGTATAGGTATTGCCATGGGTGGCATGGCAATCCGCCGACTGCCTCCGGCGATAACTCAGGGCCTGGAAGCCCGTGTCGAGTATTGGTTGCCTGGCTATGCGATACCGGTGGCACTGGCGGCGACCATCCTCACCAGCGCGGCGGCGTCGGCGATGGCCGCGCGGCAGGTGTACAAGGTGTCACCGATCGAGGCCTTGGCGCCGGTCGGAGTGTCAGCCGCCGATTTCGTGCCGCGATGGCTGCGGATGGCCTGCGGGATCGCAGCCGTTGCGGTGTTCGCGGCCTCGATCCTGCTCGTGCTGAATCACCACGGCACACTGGCTTTTGCGGCGGTCTTTGCGTTGTTCACCGCAGAGATTGTGCTCGGGTTCGCGCTCACCGCGCTGATGGTCAAAGCCACCTCGGCGACCGCGCGGATATTCGGATCGGTGGGCCGACTTGCGGCAGCCACGATTGAACGAGCCCCGCGGCGGGTCTGGGCGACGGTGATGACGGTGCTCATCGCGGTGGTGACCACGGTCGTGATCACCGGCACGAATGCCGACATGATCCGGTCGGCACGGGCCATCTTCGCGCCGGTCGCCGGCACCGATGTGTGGGTGAGTGCCGATGCTCCCGACAGCTATGCCGTCGACGCCCTGCCGCAAGGTCTCGCCGGCAAGGTGGCCGAGGTGCCAGGTGTAAAGCGGGTCATCGAAGGCGCATTCGGGTTCGCTGAGGTCGGTGGCACCCGCGTGATGCTTGATGGATTTTCCGCCGGCACCGCCGATCCGCTCTTCAGCGCGGTCGGTCAGCAGGTGCGCAGCGAGGTGCTCGACGGTCGAGGCGTGGTGCTGTCGCAGAACCTCGGTAAAACCCTGGGTGTCCGGGTCGGTGACGATTTGCAACTGCAGACCCCGCACGGCTTGCGGCGAACTGCGGTGCTCGCCCTGGTGCCGTACTTTTCGACGGTCATCGGGACCGTCGGGATAGATCTGGGTCGGATGCGGGACTGGTTCGACCGTCCTGCCGCGACGGCGCTGCAGATCACTGCGGACGCGGGCGTGGATCCGAAGCGCTTGCTGGCCGACGTGCGTCATGCCGTGCCGGCGCCGAATTATGTGTACAGCGGTCACACGGCCCTCGCCGGCCTCGAGGCGCCGCTGCATCAGAGCATGTACATCGCCAACGCCGTATGGATCATCGTTGTCTTCGTCGCGGCTATAGCACTTTTCAACACGTTGACGCTCTCGGTACTCGAACGTCGGCGCGAAATCGGAGTGCTGCGGGCGATGGGGACCAGCCGGCGTTTCACCCTGCAGATGATCCTGGCCGAGGCGGCCGCCATCGGTGTCGTCGGTGGAGTCTGCGGCCTGGCATTCGGGTTGGCGGACCAGTGGCTCTACTGCCTTGTCAGCGCCGACATGATGAACTTCACCGTCAGCTTTCGGCCGAGTTCGATGGCCCTGGTGTTCACCGTTGGTGCGCTGGCGATCAGCCTGCTCGGCTCGTTGCCGCCGGCGCGCCGCGCGGCGCGACTGAACATCATCCAAGCTGTCAGCGTGGACTAGCTACTGCGCGCCGATCAAAAGCCCAGGGGCAGTAGCTGAGTGAACAACTCTGCTAAGGGGTCGGTGAAGGGGAGCGAAAACGACAGTAAGGACTCGAGGGCCGGGTTGCTCGGGTCGAGGAACGTATTCACTGTCTCGCCGACTACGCCGATGCCTGCGTCTCCGGGTACACCGAACGCCGCCAAGCTATCCGAGGGGTCCGACCCCGAAGTGAGGACATCGGTGAAGAACTGATTCGAGATGACAGTCGCAACAAACTCGTTGTCGTCAGGGTCGGCGAACGACTGGTTGGTGAAGATGCCGAAATCCTGGAGCGGGCCGACCATGAAGTCGGTGTCCGCAGCCGGCAACACATCGCCGACTAGAACGTCTGTACCTATTAACGGCGCCAGGTCTTCGCCGTCGGCGTGCGCGACTGGACCCGTGGCCAACGAGATGAGCCCGGCGGCGGCGAAACCACCGGCGGCCGTGCCTAGGCCGGCCAGAATTTTTTGACTCATGATGGACTCCAATCGGCGAAGGATCGACTTGCCTGATACACGAATCTGCGGCGAAGAAAGTTCACCCGTCGCGGTCGATGATGGTGGCGAATCCCTGTAGATGCGGTGTGCACGGGGGTGGTACCAGAGTGCGCCTGATGCGACGCAGGCCAGCGACGTCGAATCCGGCCGCCGCGATGGCATCGACGGTTCGACGATTCGGCTCACATCCCGAAGCCAGCCACGACCACGGCTTGGCGATCGCGTCCTGAAACCGACCCATCAAGCCTTCGCCGCGGACGTGCTCGAGGACGACCAGCCGGCCACCCGGCGCCAGGACGCGCCGGATCTCGGCCAGGGCGGCGCCCACGTTGTCAACTGAACACAACACGAGCCCAATGTGCACCGAGTCAAAGCTGCCGTTCGGAAAGGGGATCAACTCCGCGACGCCGTCGACGATGTCGACGTCGATGCCATGGCGGCGTGCCAGGGCGGAGGCCATTTTGCGCATCGCTGCCTCGGGCTCCACCGCGGCCACCGACGTCACCGCCGCGGGAACGAACAGCAGATCGGTTCCGGGTCCAATGCCCACCATCAGCAGCCGGCCCAACGCGTGTGACATCGCGGTCCGTCGATAGCGGCGATAGAAAAGCCGATCGAACACCGGCATGCCGAGTCGATAAATATAGGGAAACAACGGATTACGGCGCGCCATGACCTACCTGCAACCTACCCAGATCCATCCGGAAGGGCGGGTACTCGTCGCGCATCAACGAGACGTAGACGGCCACCCGATAGCGCCATCGAACGATGCCGATAAGAAGATCGAACATGCCCTGATTGATCGTGCCGACGCACAACAACCACGCCGCGTTCGTCACGCAAAGCAGTTGCAGAAATGGCTCCAACGCCCAGCAGAGCAGTATCTGGGGCATTGCCGTCACCCAGCGTCCCAGCAGAACAGCCCGGTTCCCGAGGCCCTCCGGATAATCCACTTCGAGGTCGGCGGGGTAGTCAGGCCGAGAAGCGAGGCGTGAAAGGCGGGTACTTGTCGGTGGTGTTCATCGGGAAGCGGTAGTTCATGAGTCGCCACGACCAGCGCAGGACTCCGACATTGAAGTCGAACAGCGGGCGCGGATACCGTCCGGTGAACAAGATGGCGACACCAGCGGCGATCGTCGCCAGCGGATACAGCAGGTACAGACCGATCAGGATGGGGTAGTGCGGCACCGCCAGCGCGCACCATTTGACAAGCCAAAGCCAGCGCGAGGGCGCATCGATGTCGCTGCGCACCCGTACCGCACCGCTCGCGCCGAACGGCGCGTCTGAGCTGTCCATCCTGCAACTCCCCGGGCCGATCTGCAGGTCGTCCCAATCTAATTACGGGGGAGAGCGGTGTTGGGTTCAGATCTTGCGCGCGCTCGCGGTGGCCTGGTCGACTTCCCAGTAGGCGCGTAGGGCCAGCAGCTTGCCGTCGCTGTCGGCTTTGTAGGTGAACACCCCTTCAGCGGTGACCTGATGTCCTGCCGCGGTGATCAAAATGTGGCCGACGTTGGCTTCCTCGTTACCGCACTGGTAGGTGTCGCGGAAGACGAACTCGATCTTGTCGGTCGGTGCGATCGCCTTGTCCCAGAACGCCGAGATGGCGTCGCGGCCCCGATGGCCGTTCCCCTCGGGGTCGAAATGCGATGGGCCGATGGGGTCTTCGACGATCGCATCGTCGGCGAACACCGCCAGCCAGGCGTCTTTGTCCCGGGCGCCGACCGCGTCGCGGGATCGCTTGCCGGCCAGGTGTGCTGGAGAGTCAGCCATATCAGTCCTGCCATCCTGAGTGAATGTAGGTGTCGGCCCAACGCTTCAAGGAGTCTTGCTTCTTGTCTGATCGGCGCGTCGGTCCCGAGGCCGTCCAGAAGCCACGGGATAGTGATGTAGTCGGTGACCCCAATTTCGGCGAGCTCGCGGTGGCCGTCCACGCCGAACTTGTCGATGCACACCGCCTGGATCTCGAAAGGCAGTTCCGCGCGGCCGGTTTCGGCGCGCAGTGCGTCGAGCTTGCCAATGGTTTCCGCGAGCTCCGCGTGCGTCATCATCGCACTGGTCCAACCATCACCAACCCGAGCCGCTCGGCGCAGCGCCACATCGGTGTGGCCGCCCACGTAAAACGGCACCGATTCAGTGGGCGCCGGGCTCATCTGCAGGCGGTCGAAATCATAGAATTCGCCGTGGAATTCGACCATCCCACCCGCCAGCACCAGCTTGATGACCTCGATCATCTCATCGACGCGCTTGCCGCGTTTGGCGTAGGGAACGCCACACCACTCGAACTCTTCCGGAGCCCAACCGATCCCGACGCCGAATCCGAAGCGGTTGTTGGTCAGGTTGGCCACTGAGCCCACCTGGCGGGCCAGTAGCAGCGGGTTGCGCGAACCCAGCTTCATCACGTTCGTGTAGAACCGCAGCTTCGAGGTGACCGCGCCCATCGCACCCGCCAGGATCAGCGGGTCGACCCAGGGTGACTCCTCGTCAAACATCCGCTTACCATCGGCGGTGTAGGGGTAATCGACCGACTGCTTCTCGAAATAGAAGATCGAGTCCGGCAGTGCGATCGAGTCGAACCCAACTTCTTCGGCCGTCTTGGCCAGTTCGGTTAGCTGGTCGATCTGGCCGAACGCGATACTGCAGGTGTATTTCACGGTTTGTCAGCTCCCACGACCCACATCGAGTAGTACTGCGAGCCACCGCCGTAGGCGTGGCCAAGTGCCTTGCGCGCGTTGGCGACCTGGTGATCGCCCGCCTTGCCCATCACCTGGATAGCCGCTTCGGCGAACCGGATCAGACCCGATGCGCCGATCGGGTTCGACGACAGCACCCCGCCAGACATGTTGAGTGGGATTCGGCCGCCGATCTTGGTTTCGCCCGCTTCGGTGAGCTTCCAGCCTTCGCCTTCGGCAGCAAACCCAAGGTTCTCCAACCACATCGGCTCGAACCAGGAGAATGGCACATACACCTCAGCGCAGTCGATCTCGTCGATCGGGCTGGTGATGCCCGCGGCTTTCCACAGCGCCTTCGCGGCGTCGCGGCCGGCCTGCGGGTTGACCTGGTCGCGCCCGGAGTACGCCAGCGGTTCGGTGCGCAAAGCGGTGGCGTGGATCCACGCCACCGGATGGCCTTCGGCGACTCGCTTGTCGGCGACCTCCTCGTTTCCGATCACCACCGCACACGCGCCGTCGGACGACGGGCAGGTCTCGTCGAAACGGATGGGGTCCCAGAGCATCTGCGATGCCATCACCTTCTCCAGCGTGATGTCGGGCTGGTGCAGATGCGCCAGCGGGTTCTTGGCGCCGTTCAGCCGGTCCTTGACCGCGACCATGGCGCCGATGTGCGTCGGGGCCCCCGAACGGCGGATGTAGGCGCGGACGTGCGGTGCGAAGTAGCCACCCGCGCCGGCGCCGACCGGCTTGGTGAACGGCACCGGAATGCTCAATCCCCACATGGCGTTTGACTCGGACTGCTTCTCCCACGCCATCGCCAGCACGCGCCGGTACTTGCCCGACTTCACCAGGCTGGCCGCCACCACACCGGTCGACCCACCGACCGAGCCCGCGGTGTGCACCCGAATCAGCGGCTTGCCGGTAGCGCCGACGGCGTCGGCCATGAACAGCTCCGGCATCATGACGCCCTCGAAGAAGTCCGGCGCCTTGCCGACGACGACCGCGTCGATGTCGGCCATGGTCGACCCCGAGTCGGCCAACGCCTTGTCGATGGCATCCCGAACCAGACCGTTCATCGAGACGTCCTGGCGCTTGGCGACATACTTCGTCTGGCCGGTGCCGAGCACCGCAGCGAGCTGGGGCGACATGTTATTTCCCTTCCAGCACGGCGACGAGATTCTGTTGCAGCACCGGGCCGCTGGTCGCGTGTGCGAGTACCCGGCCGGCTGAGCCGTCGAAAATGTGTTGCGCTGCAAAGCCGATGCGTTCCAAGCCTGCGGAGAACATCGGGTTGGCCGCCAGCGCGCCGCCCGACGGGTTGATCTTCGTTGATGACGGCAGGCCGATCGCCTCGGTCAGGATGAGCTGCTGGTGGGTGAATGGCGCGTAGATCTCGGCTATCTCGATAGAGCCGGCGTCACCGCCCGTCGCGGCTTTCGCTGACGCCGCGGTCGACGGTGATGTGGTCAGCTCCCGGGCACCGAGGATTGGGGTTTCGATGCGGTGCTCGATCCCGGTGATCCACGCCGGGTTCGTCCGAAGCTCGCGGGCCTTGTCGCCGGCCGCCAGCACGATCGCCGCTGCACCGTCGGTGATCGGCGCAATGTCATGTCGCCGAAGGGGATCGGCGAAGAACGGGCGGGATAACAGCTCATCGATGCTCTTCGCCGGCTTCTCCGCGTCGGTGCGGCCGGCAGCCGCGAACGAATCCAGCGCCACTTGTGCCATCTCCTCGGCCGTCCACTTGCCGGCGTCCAGGCCGAACCGGGCCTGCAGTCCCGCCATCGACACCGAGTCCGGCCACAGTGGCGCAACGGTGTACGGGTCGGTCTGCATCGCCAGCACCCGGCGCAGCGTGCCTGCCGAAGACTTGCCGAACCCGTAGACCAGCGCGGTGTCCACCTCACCGGTCAGCAGCTTGATGTAGGCCTCGTACAGCGCCCACGCCGCGTCCATCTCGACATGTGACTCGTTGATCGGCGGCACCGCGCCGATTGAGTCGATCGCGGAGATGAACGAGAATGCCCGGCCGGCAAGGTAATCCGACGATCCGGAGCACCAGAAGCCGATATCGGTCTGCTGGAGTCCGAGCTCGGAGTAGAGCGCCTGAAAACACGGCATGAGCATCTCGACGCCGTTGGTGGTGCCGTCGGTGCGGCGCACATGCGGCGCATGGGCGAATCCGACGACAGCGATATCGCGATCGGTCACGTTTGTTTCCCTTTACAGGTGGTGCTTGTAGGTGTCGTACTCGGCGTCGGGCTCACCGGTGGGCTTGAAGTATTCGATGTTGTCGATGCCCAGGCCCCATTCCTCGCGGGGCTTCCACACCGCCTCGACCCGCATGCCCATCCGAACCTCGGTGGCGTCGATCTCCTGAATCAGGTGCAGGAAGGCGATATCGGCGCCGTCGAGCAGCACGTACGCGGCAACGTAGGGCGGTTTGATCCGCTGGCCGGCGAACGGGATGTTGATGATCGCGAACGTCGTCACCGTGCCCCGGTCGGGCAGCTCGATGAAGGTGTCGAGTTCGAGCCCGGTGGCCGGGTCCGCTTCCTTCGGCGGGAAGTACACCTTCCCGCTCTCGCCGGTGCGGGCACCGAGCAGCTTGCCCTCTTCCAGCCCCCGCAAAAACGCGGTCTCGGGAAGTGAAGCGGTGTGCTGGATTTCGATGTTGCTCGGCGCTATCTGGACCGTCACCGGCTCGCGGTCGTCGGTCTTTTCCGACACCGGCTCGGCCTCGTCACCCAGCGCGAAGTAGGCGATGTCGGTGATCGCACCGGCCGGCTCGTCGACCCAATGCACGTGCACCCGCGCACCGCTGCTGATCGCGTCGGACGACCCGGCGTCTACCGCGTGCAGCAGCGGGACGTCGGCGCCGTCGAGTTTGATCAGCGCCCAGGCGAACGGGCGGTCCAACGGTTGTCCGTCAAGCGGTTGGGGCTGCCAGGTCCACGACAGCACGGTCCCGACGGCGGCCACCGGCACGATTTCGGTCAGGGGCTCGTAGGTCACCGGGTCGTATTCGGCGGGCGGGACGTAGACCCGGCCATCCGAGCCTCGGGCGCCGACGATGCGCCGCTCGCGCAGCGCGGTGAAGAACTGACTGAGGGTGGGGCCGACTGAACGGGTGTAGTCGAAGGACAGCTTCAGAGGCGCAGAGAGTGGCTTCTGACGGGTATCGATCTGCACCGGGCTGCTTTGGCTGGTGGTCACAGTGTCGAGTAGAACAGGTTCTAAGAATGGATTCAAGATAGGGTCGAGACCTGCAAGGAAGGCGGATGCATGAAGCTCGGACTCCAGCTGGGATATTGGGGCGCTCAGCCGCCCGACAACCACGCCGAACTCGTGGCCGCGGCCGAGGACGCCGGCTTCGACGCGGTGTTCACCGCCGAAGCGTGGGGATCGGACGCCTACACGCCGCTGGCCTGGTGGGGCTCGTCGACGCACCGGCTGCGGCTGGGCACGTCCGTCGTGCAGCTGTCCGCGCGCACGCCGACCGCCTGCGCGATGGCCGCGCTGACACTCGACCACCTCAGCGGTGGCCGCCATATTCTCGGGCTCGGCGTATCAGGTCCGCAGGTGGTGGAGGGCTGGTACGGCCAGGCGTTTCCCAAGCCCCTGGCCCGGACCCGCGAATACGTCGACATCATCCGGCAGGTGTGGGCCCGCGACAAGCCGGTGACGAGCGACGGCCCGCACTATCCGCTGCCGTTGAAGAGTGAGCGCGCAACCGGTCTGGGCAAACCGCTCAAGCCGATCACCCATCCGCTGCGCTCCGACATCCCGATCATGCTGGGCGCCGAGGGGCCGAAGAACGTGGCGCTGGCCGCCGAGATCTGCGACGGCTGGCTGCCGATCTTCTACACGCCCCGGATGGCCGACACCTACAACGAGTGGCTTGACGAGGGCTTCGCCCGACCCGGCGCCCGTCGCACTCGCGAGACCTTCGAGATCTGCGCGACGGCCAACATCGTCATCACCGAGGACCGCTCCGCCGCGTTCGCCGCGATGAAGCCCTACATCGCGCTTTACATGGGCGGGATGGGTGCCGAGGACACCAACTTCCACGCCGACGTCTACCGCCGGATGGGCTACGCCGAGGTGGTCGACGAGGTCACCGCGCTGTTCCGCAGCAATCACAAGGACAAGGCCGCCGAGATCATCCCCGACGAGGTGATCGACGACGCCGCGATCGTCGGCGACGTCGACTACGTGCGTAAGCAGATCAAGGCCTGGGAGGCCTCGGGCGTCACCATGATGGTGGTGTCCGGCCGCAGTACTGAGCAGGTCCAAGAGTTGGCCGGCCTGTTCTGACCCGGTTCTTGCGGTCGGTTAGAACACGTTCTAGATTAGCCGGATGACAGCCTCGCAGCACACCATCGCGGGCACGGTACTCACGATGCCGGTGCAGATCCGCAAGGCAAACCAGCACATGGCGATGTTCTCTGTCGATGCCGACGCCGCGCAGAGGATGATCGATTACAGCGGCCTGCGGGTCTGCCGCTATTTGCCCGGGCGCGCGATCGTGATCCTGATGTTGATGCACTACATCGACGGGGACCTGGGCACGTACTACGAGTTCGGCACCAGCGTGATGGTCAACCCGCCGGGGTCGAACGCGAGCGGACCCCGCGCCTTAGGGTCGGCCGGCGCCTTCATCCACCACCTGCCCGTCGACCAGGCGTTCACGCTGGAAGCCGGCACCAAGATCTGGGGCTACCCGAAAGTCATGGCGGACTTCACCATTCGCGAGGGCCGCCAGTTCGGATTCGACTGCAGCGTCGACGGGCAGCTGGTGGTCGGCATGGAATTTCGCCGCGGCCTGCCGATCCGGTTGACCCCGCGACACCAAGCGCAGCGCACCTACTCGTACCGCGACGGGGTAACGCGTGAGACCTCCTTTGAACACACGCTCGACGGTGTGCGCAATCGATTCGGCGGAGTGCGCATCAGGCTGGGTGATCACCCCTACTCGAAAGAGCTTGCGTCGCTGGGCCTTCCGAAGCGCGCGATGTTGAACAGCTCTGTTGACCACGTACAAATGACATTCGGCGATGCCCAGGAGATCTCATGACAGTGACTGTTGACGACCAAGCCAGATATCGACTTGGCGGACGGCAACTTCTACGCCGACCGCCAGACGTCACGCGAGGCCTATCGCTGGATGCGGGCCAACCAGCCGGTGTTCCGCGACCGCAACGGTCTGGCCGGCGCGACCACCTACCAGGCGATCATCGACGCCGAGCGCAATCCTGAGCTGTTCTCCAACACCGGCGGCATCCGTCCGGATCAGCCCGGGATGCCGTACATGATCGACATGGACGATCCGTCACACCTGCTGCGGCGCAAGCTGGTCAACGCCGGGTTCACCCGCAAGCGGGTCACCGAGAAGATACCGTCGCTGGGCCGGCTGTGCGACGCGTTGATCGACGCCGTCTGCGAGCGCGGTGAGTGTGACTTCGTCCGCGACCTCGCCGCCCCGCTGCCGATGGCGGTGATCGGCGACATGCTGGGCGTGCTGCCCGAGGAGCGCGGCATGCTGCTGAAGTGGTCGGACGATCTGGTTTCCGGGCTGAGTTCGCACCTCGACCCGACGGGCCCGGAGTTCCAGACGGTGATGAATGCCTTTGCGGGATATACCGAATTCACCATGGGCACCATCGCCAAGCGTCGCGCCGAGCCCACCGACGACCTGTTCTCCATTCTGGTGAATGCCGAAGTCGAAGGACAGCGCATGTCCGACGACGAGATCGTGATGGAAACCCTGTTGATCCTGATCGGCGGCGACGAGACCACGCGGCACACGTTGTCCGGTGGCACCGAGCAGTTGGTGCGTCACCGCGACCAGTGGGATGCGCTGCGGGCCGACTCTGATGCGTTGCTGCCCGGCGCGATCGAGGAGATGCTGCGCTGGACCTCACCGGTGAAGAACATGTGCCGAATCTTGACCGCCGACACCGAGTTTCACGGCACCGAGCTGCGCGAAGGCGAGAAGATCATGTTGCTGTTCGAGTCGGCGAACTTCGACGAGGCACAGTTCGATAATCCGGACGAATTCGACATTCGTCGAGACCCCAACGGCCACGTCGCATTCGGCTTCGGCACGCACTTCTGTCTGGGCAATCAGTTGGCCCGCCTGGAGCTGCGCCTGATGACCGAGCGGGTGCTGGAGCGTCTGCCCGATCTGCGGCTGGCCGACGATGGCGACGTATTGCCTTTGCGCCCAGCCAACTTCGTCAGCGGCCTGGAGTCGATGCCGATGGTGTTCACGCCGACCGCTCCGCTGGGCTGACGCGTCGAACGCCCGTCTAGCCGTACACTCGGCACCGAACGCCCGTCTAGCCGGGCGCACAGCGCGAAAGCTCGCGTCTCAGCGGTTTTTGAACTGCGGGGCGCGCTTCTCCTTGAAGGCCAACGGGCCTTCTTTGGCGTCCTCGGACAAGAAGACGCCGATACCGAGTTTGGTGTCGATCTTGAAAGCGTCGTTCTCGTGCAGGCCTTCGGTTTCGCGGATCGAGCGCAGGATCGCCTGCACGGCCAGCGGTCCATTGTTGGCGATCACGTCGGCGATCTCGAGCGCCTTGTCCAGCGCGGTCCCGTCGGGCACGACGTAGCCGATTAGCCCGTACGACAGCGCCTCGGCGGCGGTGATGTGCCGTCCGGTCAGCAGCAGATCGGCGGCGATCGTGTACGGGATCTGGCGCACGAGTCGCACCGCCGACCCGCCCATCGGATACAGGCTCCACTTGGCTTCGGAGATGCCGAACTTGGCGCTTTCGCCGGCGATGCGGATGTCGGTGCCCTGCAGGATCTCGGTGCCGCCGGCGATTGCCGGCCCTTCGACCGCCGCGATCAGCGGCTTGGTCAGGCGCCGACCCTTGAGCAACGCGTCGATGCGTGACGGGTCGTAGCTGCCGTCCTTGAACGAGTCGCCCGGCGGTTTCGCGGTCGCGGCTTTGAGGTCCATGCCCGCGCAGAAGTAGCCGCCGGCGCCCGGTCAGGATGCAGCAGCGGATGTCGGGATCGGTGTCTACTCGGTCCCAGGCCTCGACCATGATCGAGAGCATCTCGGTGGAAAGTGCGTTACGGGCTTCAGGTCGGTTCAGCGTCAAGATCAGAGTGTGTCCGCGCTGCTCAATGAGGGCGTCGGCCTTGTTTTCGGACTCGCTCACGAGTGATTGCCTTCCTGCGCGCCGGCCTGAAACTTGTCAGGAAATGTAACACGTTCTAATTTAGGGTCCGTGGCCCTGAATATTGCCGATCTGGCGGAGCACGCCATCGATGCCGTCCCTGACCGTGTAGCGCTGATCTGCGGTGAGGAGCAACTGACCTACGCCCAGCTCGAAGAGAAGGCCAACCGCCTCGCGCACTACCTGCAGGAGCAGGGGGTGAAGAAGGACGACAAGGTCGGCCTGTACTGCCGCAACCGCATCGAGATCGTCATCGCGATGGTGGGCATCGTCAAGGCGGGCGCGATCCTGGTCAACATCAACTACCGCTACGTCGAGGGCGAACTGCGCTACCTGTTCGAGAACTCCGACATGGTCGCGCTGGTGCACGAGCGGCAGTACTCCGAGCGCGTCGCCAACGTGCTGCCGGACACCCCCAACGTGAAGACGGTCCTGGTGATCGATGACGGCTCCGACGTCCCCGACAGCGCTTATGAGAGCTATGGCGGCGTCGAGTTCTACGCCGCGGCCGCCGACAGCTCGGCCGAGCGCGACTTCGGCCCTCGCAGCGCCGACGACATCTACCTGCTGTACACCGGCGGCACCACCGGATTCCCGAAGGGCGTGATGTGGCGCCACGAGGACATCTACCGGGTGCTGTTCGGTGGAACCGACTTCGCCACAGGCGAATTCATCAAAGACGAGTACGACCTGGCCAAGGGGGCCGCGGCCAACCCGCCGATGGTCCGTCACCCGATTCCGCCGATGATCCACGGCGCCACCCAGTCGGCCACCTGGATGTCGATCTTTTCGGGCCAAACCACCGTTCTCGCACCGGAATTCAACGCGGACGAGGTGTGGCGCACGATCCACGACAACAAGGTGAATCTGCTGTTCTTCACCGGCGACGCGATGGCGCGGCCGTTGCTGGACGCGCTGTTGGCGCACCAGGACAAGGGAAACGAGTACGACCTGTCGTCGCTGTTCCTGCTCGCCTCCACCGCGGCACTGTTCTCGCCGAGCATCAAGGAGAAGTTCCTCGAGTTGCTGCCCAACCGGGTCATCACCGACTCAATCGGCTCCTCGGAGACCGGCTTTGGCGGCACCAGCATCGTCGCCAAGGACGCGCCGCACAGCGGTGGCCCGCGCGTGACGATCGACCAGCGGACCGTCGTCCTCGACGACGACGGCAACGAGGTCAAGCCGGGCTCCGGAGTCCGCGGCTTCATCGCCAAGAAGGGCAACATTCCCGTCGGCTACTACAAGGACGAGAAGAAGACCGCCGAGACGTTCAAGACCATCAACGGCGTCCGCTACGCGATCCCCGGCGACTGGGCAACGGTCGAGGAAGACGGCAGCGTGACGATGCTGGGCCGCGGCTCGGTGTCGATCAACAGCGGTGGCGAGAAGATCTACCCCGAGGAAGTCGAGGCCGCGTTGAAGGGCCATCCCGACGTCTTCGACGCTCTGGTCGTGGGCGTGCCCGATCCGCGCTACGGCCAGCATGTGGCCGCCGTCGTGCAACCACGGCCCGGCGCGAAGCCGTCGCTGTCCGACCTGGACGGCTTCGTCCGTGCCGAGATCGCGGGATACAAAGTGCCGCGCAGCCTTTGGCTCGTCGACGAGGTGAAGCGCTCACCGGCCGGCAAACCCGACTACCGGTGGGCCAAGGACCAGACCGAGGCGCGACCGGCCGACGACGTCCACGCCGCCCACGCCACCGCTTGACCGACTTCGTCAAGCGCAACTCCCGTGCGCCCGCAGGCTTCTTCGAATGCGAAGCCGCTGGACTGCAATGGCTTTCGGCGGCAGACGGCGGCGCGCCCTGTGTGCCGGTCGTGTCGGTGGACGCGACGAGCCTGACGCTGCAACGACTGGAGTCGGTGACCTCCCAGCCCGGAAGCCGCTCGAGAGTTCGGCGCCCGGCTGGCCGTTACGCACGACGCCGGGGCCGCGGGCTTCGGCGCCGGCCCCGACGGATGGGACGGACCTGGATTCTTCGGGCCGCTGACCGAGCCGCTGCCGATGTCGCTCGAGCCGCAACGACTTTGGGGCACGTTCTACGCCGACCAGCGGCTGGCTCCGATGGCTGAGCGAGCCGCGCCGCGTCTGAACGCGTCGACGCGCGCCGCCGTCGATGCTGTCGCGCAGCGCTGCCGAGCGGGCGACTTCGATGACGACGATGCGCCGGCCAGACTGCACGGCGATCTGTGGGGCGGCAATGTGATGTGGACACCCGACGGCGTGGTGCTCATCGACCCGGCCGCCCACGGGGGTCACCGCGAGAACGACCTGGCCATGCTGGCGCTGTTCGGCTGCCCGCACTACGACGACATCGTCGCCGGCTACCAGGGCGTGCATCCGCTGCGGCCGGGCTGGCGCACCCGCATCGGACTGCATCAGCTCTTTGCGCTGCTCGCGCACGTGGTGCTGTTCGGCGGCGGTCATGCCCAGCGCACGCAGATCTGCGCCCAGGCCGCACTGTCAATCTGAGCGGCTCTACAGTCGAAGCGTGAATGGTGCGCAGGCTCTGATCAATACGCTGGTCGACTCCGGGGTGGACGTGTGCTTCGCCAACCCCGGCACGTCCGAGATGCACTTCGTCGCGGCGCTGGACGCAGTTCCGCAAATGCGCGGCGTGTTAGGGCTTTTCGAAGGTGTTGCCACCGGAGCGGCCGACGGCTACGCCCGCATCACCGGCCGGCCGGCCGCCGTACTGCTGCACCTGGGTCCCGGGCTCGGTAATGGCCTGGCCAATCTGCACAACGCCCGTCGCGCCCGAGTCCCGATGGTGGTCGTCGTGGGAGACCACGCCACCTATCACAAGAAGTACGACGCGCCACTGGAATCCGACATCGACGCGCTCGCCGGCAGCGTCTCGGGCTGGGTGCACCGATCGACCAGCACCGCCGACGTCGCCGACGACGCGGCGCAGGCGGTTGCGGTCAGCCGGGCGGGAGCGCAGATCGCGACCCTGATCCTGCCCGCCGACGTGTCCTGGTCCGACGGCGCCCAGGCCGCGGCCGAGTTACCGGTACCGCCCTCGACCGCCGACCCGATGCTGGCACCCGAGGTCGCGGAGGTGCTGCGCTCGGGCGAGCCCACCGTGATTCTGGTCGGCGGCGACGCCACCCGGCGGGCGGGCCTGGCCGCGGCGACGCGGATTGCGCAAGCCACCGGTGCACAGCTTCTGTGCGAGACATTCCCGACGCGTCTGGAGCGCGGCGCCGGCGTCCCCGCCATCGACCGGCTCGCGTACTTCGGCGAGGCCGCGCTGGCCCAGCTCGACGGCGCCAAGCACCTGGTGCTGGCCGGCGCCAAGTCGCCGGTGTCGTTCTTCGGCTACCCCGACAAGCCCAGCGATCTGGTGCCTGCCGGCTGCGAGGTACACGTGCTCGCCGAATACAGCCGGTGCGGCAGACGCATTGATCGCGTTGGCCGACGAGTTGGCACCGGGAAGCACCGCGCCGGTCGCAGAGCTGTCGCGCCCGCAGCTGCCGAGCGGCGCGCTGACCGCCGTGTCGGTGGCCGACGTGGTCGGCGCGCTGATGCCGGAGAACGTGATCGTCGTCGACGAATCCAACACGTCCAGCATTCCGCTGACCGCGGCGACTGCGGGCGCGCCCGCACACGACTGGCTGACCCTGACCGGCGGCGCGATCGGCTACGGAATCCCCGCGGCAGTAGGAGCCGCGGTCGCCGCGCCCGACCGGCCGGTGCTGAATCTGGAATCCGACGGCTCGGCGATGTACACGATTTCGGGACTGTGGACTCAGGCGCGGGAGAACCTCGACGTCACCACCGTCATCTACAACAACGGCGCCTACGACATTCTGCGCCTCGAGCTGCAGCGGGTGGGAGTCGGATCAGCACCCGGACCCAAGGCGCTCGATCTCCTCGACTTATCGCGCCCGACAATGGATTTCGTCAAGATCGCCGAAGGTATGGGAGTGCCGGCGCGCCGGGCGACCACCGTCGAGGAATTCGCTGACGCGCTGGGTGCGGCGTTCGCCGAACCCGGCCCACATCTGATCGATGCCGTCGTGCCGTCAATACTCGGTTAAGGCCTCGTCGACGACCCAGTCGGCCACCGAGTTGAGCACGTCAACCCCCGCTTCGTAGCCGCCTTCGCGGACTTCGGCCGCCAGCGCTACGCCGACGGTCCCGGATACGATCGCGAACTGACGGACCAGATACTCATCGGTCAGGCCCGGTCCCCAACCACCCTTCGCGGCAAAGCCTTTCGCCGCCAGTCCCCACCGATGATCGGCACACAGGGCCCCCATCAGATCGATGACGCGGGATGCCCCAGAGACGCGTGACAGCCCGGCGGCGAACCTGGCCTGGTCGGCCAACGACCATCGCGTTTGACCGAACGGCGTGTATTCGGCACGCAGGCGGCGTGATTCGACCACGGTGACCGGATCGCCCGCCTCGCGCAGCACGGATTGCACAAGCTGGCGCAGCGGGATCGCCGAGTTGCGACCAGAGTTCCTCGGCGGCGGCATTGTCCGATCGGGTGATCGCTCGCGACCAGTTGGTCGGAATGTGCGACGCCGGCCCGCAATGCTGCGATGGCCAACGGCACCTTGATGGTCGACCAGGCCACACCCTCAGACCACTCGCCCAGCGCGACCACCGGCCCCCCGTCGGCAGAAGCGATCGCGACGCCAATGGTTGCCGGGACGGATCCCGACAGCTCTTGAAAGCTGGCCTCCAACGCGCGCTTCACGATGCCCGAATCGTACCGACTCGTCGATTTTCCGGATCTGGTTGGTTGCGCGAGATTACAGTCGGTGTCACAACCCGTAATTCGGCACAAGGACAGCAGATGACCGAGCTTCCAGGTACGCCGTCGGACAACGTGACCGCCGTTCTCGAGACGGGGGACGGCGGCATCGGCACCCTGTTCGTCTCGATGGCGACTCGGCACCCCGGCGGATCAGACGCCGACTATCTGCGATGGCACACACTCGATCATCGACCAGAACAGCATCGGCTGGCCGCCTTGCGCGCTTCGCTTCGATTGGTGTCGACACCGGCCTGCCGATCGGTGCGCGCGGTCAGCCATGAGCGATTCGACCCTATTGATCATGTGATGACCTATTTTTTCACCGATCCCAACGGGCTGACGAGCTTCCTGGAACTCGGGAAGGCGTTGCGGGACGCCGGCCGGATACCCACATTGCTGCCTCCGGTGGAACGCGGAGCCTACGAAGTACACAGCAAGGCGTCGGCGCCCCACGTCAAGGTCGGGGCCGATGTGCTTCCGTGGTGGCCGGCTCAGGGAGTGTTCCTGTTGGTAGAGAAGGGAACTGCGCCCGCGACCGGCCTACTCGATGTCGACGGCGTTGCCGGCGTCTGGTCGGCTTCGGTGGCGAGCGTTGACTCGAAGTCGGCCAACGAGCCAGCAGGGCAGTCCATCACCTACTGCTTCCTTGACGACGACCCGGTCGACACCGCAATACGGTTGCAGCCGTTGCTGGCACGACGATGGCAGGACGCACAACTGGAGCCGCTACTGGCCGCGCCGTTTTACCCAGTGGTGCCGCACGAATGGGAGCGCCATCTCCCGTAGCGCTAACGACGAATCGGCACAACCGGATCGTCGCAGTCCAGGCCCTCGGCCGAGAGCTGCCTCTTGAGCACCTTGAACGTCGCCGTTCGTGGCAGGTTCGAGGCTGACCCGGACGTACGACGGCCACTGCTTGGGGCCGAGGTCGGGCTGTTCGGCGAGGAACGCGCGGAACGTGTCCGGGTCGAGTCTCGGCGCCGGAAGCGAGCACGACCGCGGCCATCACCTGGTCGCCGACGGCCGGATCGGGCACCGCGTACACGGCCACCTCGGTCACGTCCGGATGGCGGGCCAATACCCGCTCGATCGGCGCGGTTCCCAGGTTTTCGCCGTCGACTCGCAGCCAGTCGCCGAGCCGGCCGGCGAAGTAGGCGTAGCCGGCCTCGTCGCGGTAAGCGAGATCGCCGCTGTGATACATACCGCCGGCCATCCGCTGCGCGTTGGACTCGGGGTCGTTGTAGTAACCCTCGAAACGCCCTGCGCCGGTGACATTTACCAGCTCACCGACCACGCCGATCGGGCATTGCTGCCCGGTGTCGACATCGATGATCTGGACCTCGTCAGGCAGCGGACCCAAAGCCCCCGACGGGGTGTCCGGCGTACGTCCGATGGCGATCCCGCCCTCGGTCGACCCGAAGCCGTCGACGACGCGGCAACCGAATCTGGCGCCGAACCGGTCGATGTCAGCGGGTGCACCCTCGTTGCCGTACACCGCCCGCAACGGATTGTCGGCGTCGTCCGGACTCTCGGGCGTGGCGAGGACGTAGGACAGCGGCTTGCCCACGTAGTTCGCGTAGGTGGCGCCGTAGCGGCGGATGTCCGGCAGGAAGCCCGACGCAGAGAACTTGCGCCGCAACACCATCGAGCCACGGCAGGCCAGCGACACTGCCCAGCCGACCAGAACCGCGTTGGAGTGGAACAGCGGCATCGAGGCGTAACAGACGTCGGCTGGGCCGAGGCTGAACCGGTCGGACATCGTCACCCCGGCGATCGCCACCTTCCCGTGGCTGCACATCACCGCCTTCGGGTTGCCGCTGGTGCCCGAGGTGAAGATCAGCATGAACAGGTCGTCAGGCGACGCCGACTGGAAGCCGATCTCGGCGTCACGATGTCCGGCGACCTCGGCAGCCCACTCGGGGGAGTCGACGTTGATGTGGTCGATATCGCCAAGTGTGGCCGAGGATTTCGAATCGGCCAGCACCAGTTGACAATCCGCGTGCTCGATGTCGCGGGCCAGCGCGGAACCGCGGCGAACCGGGATTGAGGCCCACCGGGATGATCCCCGTCATCCCCGCGGCGACCAACACCGAGGAGAAGAACGGCGTGTTCTCCAGCAGCACCCCGACGTGCGGTGGCCGACCTGGGTCGAGCCTCGCCCGTAGCGCCGCGGCCACCGCCGCGCCGTGCCGGAGATGGTCGCGCCAGCTGACGAACGAATCCTCGAAGTAAACGCCCCGGTCGTCGATATCGACCAGCGGTGCCAGCAGATCGGCGACAGTGGGAAGAGCTTGGTTCACAGCTAGGCGGGGGTATCCGCCAGTTCGCGGCCGATCTTCAGCAGCTGACCGGTGGCTCCACCCAGCGCGAACTCGGTTTGCTTGGCGGCCAAGAAATATCGGTGGACCGGGTGATCGGTGTCGATACCGACGCCGCCGTGGATGTGAACGATGGTGTGCGCCACCCGGTGTCCGGCATCGGCCGCCCAGAACGCGGCGGTGGCCACTTCGGTGTCGGCGGGCAGGTCCTCGCTGAGGCGCCATGCCGCCTGGGTCAGGGTCAGGCGCAGGCCCTTGACGTCGATGTAGGCGTCGGCCAGCCGTTGTCCGACCGCCTGGAAGCTACCGATCGGCCGGTCGAACTGCTCACGTTCGCGGGCGTATTCGGCGGTCAATTGCAGGCCGCGCTCGAGCACGCCGAGCTGGAATGCGCTGTGGCCCAGCACGTCCAGCGTCTTGATCCAGCTGACGACATCGGCACCGCCGACCACGCGCCCACTGTCTACCTCGACGCCGTCCAGCCGGAGGTGCCCGATGCTACCCAGGCCGGTGGTGTCCAGCGCCGTCACGGTCACGCCGGGGTCGTCGGTCGCGACCAGGAAAACGGAAGTGCCGGAATCGGTTTCGGCCGGAACAAGGAAGCCGTCGGCGACCGGTCCGTACGCGATCTGGGTGCGTGTTCCGGTCAGCTTGTAGCCGTTACCGGCGGAAGTGGCCTGAACCGGCCCGTCACCCATTTCGCCGTCCAGCGCAACGGCGAGGATCTTCGCGCCGTTCACCGCGGGGGCGCCCCACTCCTGTTGCAGTTCTGCCGAGCCGAATCGGGCCAGCGCGCCGGCGGCCAGGACCACCGAGTCCAGATAGGGGACCGCCGCCAACTGGCGGCCGAGTCCGACCAGTACGGCGACTTCTTCAAGCACGCCGAATCCGCCTCCGCCCAACGACTCCGGTGCGGCGGTGGACAGAATGTCAGCGTCGACCAGCTTGCTCCACAGCTCGCGGTCGAACCGTTGATCGAGCCCGTCGAGCGTGCGCTGATGCTCGGGTGTGCACACCGCGTCGACGATCGTGGTGACGAGTCCGCCGAGATCCTGTGCGGCTTCGGTTGTCGAGAAGTCCATGGGTTCTCCAGAATTCGTTAGCGGTTGGCTCGGGGCAGGCCGAGCGCCACCATGCCGATGATGTCGCGTTGCACCTCGTTGGTGCCGCCGCCGAAGGTCAGGATCAGGCATGCCCGGTGCATCCGCTCGACCCGTCCGCGCAGCAGCGCGCCGGGTGAATCCTGTCGCACGGTCGCCGCGGTGCCCAGCACCTCCATCAGCAGCCGGTAGGCCTCGGTGGCCAGCTCGGTGCCGAATACCTTGGCCGCCGAGGCGTCCGCCGGCGACGGTGCTGATTCCACCGAGGCCAGCTCCCAGTTGATCAGTTTGAGGACTTCGACTTTGGCGTGCACGCGGGCCAGGTTGAGCTGCACCCATTCCGAGTCGATCAGCCGCGCGCCGGCGGCGTCCTTGGTGTTCTGCGCCCAGTCGCGTACCTGGTTGAGCGCCATGATGATGGGCATCGGCGACACCAGCGCGACCCGCTCGTGGTTGAGCTGGTTGGTCACCAACTTCCAGCCGGCGTTCTCCTCGCCGACCCGGTTCGCCACCGGGACGCGGACGTCCTGGTAGTAGGTGGCACTGGTGTCGACACCCGACATGGTGTGCACCGGCGTCCAGGAGAATCCTTCGGCGCTGGTCGGCATGATCAGCATCGAGATGCCGCGGTGCTTCTTGGCTTCGGTGTTGGTGCGGACCGCCAGCCAGACGTAGTCGGCGTAGGCGATCAGGCTGGTCCACATCTTCTGGCCGTTGACCACGTAGTCGTCGCCGTCGCGCACCGCGGTGGTCCGCAGGTTCGCCAGGTCGGTGCCGGCCCCGGGCTCGGAATAGCCGATCGAGAAGTGCAATTCGCCCGCAGCGATCTTGGGCAGGTAGAACTTCTTCTGCTCCTCGGTGCCGTAGGACATGATGGTCGGCGCGACGCTGTTGATCGTCAGGAACGGCACCGGCGCGCCGGCGATCGCCGCCTCGTCGGTGAAGATCAGCGAGTCCATCGGGGAGCGATCCTGACCGCCGTACTCCTTGGGCCAGTTCAGGGTCAGCCACCCGTCCTTGCCCATCTGCGCGACGGTCTCGCGGTAGACGTTGCCCTCGCCGACCTCACCCGATGTCGAGCTCAGCGCCTCGCGTCGCTCCGGGGTGACCAGCTTGGTGAAGTACGAGCGCAGCTCGCGACGCAGTTCTTCCTGCTCCGGGGTGTAACTGATGCGCATTCCGGCCGCCCTCCAGTAGTCAGTGAGTTCTCCGGCAGCCTGCATCAACGGCTACCCTTTCGCTTCCCTGGTTGTAACACGTTCTAGTCTGAGGGTCCAGCGACCGTTCCTCGGGACGTGACCGGGACTGGTCGTATGGTGGGCATACCGTTTGAAGGCCACAGTCCGGCTTGCGTCAAAGGAGGAAAGTCGTGCGGGTGAAAGTCGACCACGACCGGTGTGAGGGCAACGCGGTGTGCTTGGGAATCGCGCCGGATATCTTCGACCTCGACGACGAGGATTATGCGGTGGTGAAGGCCGACCCGGTGCCGGCCGATCAGGAGGCATTGACGGAGCAGGCGATCGCGGAATGCCCGCGAGCCGCCCTGGTACGCGAAGACTAGAGGTATTCATAAATTGAGTAGCAGCACGAGCGCGACCGATCTATCTGGGAAGGTCGCGGTGGTCACCGGCGCGGCCGCGGGACTGGGCCGAGCCGAGGCGATCGGCTTGGCCCGCGCGGGCGCGACCGTCGTCGTCAACGACATCGCCGCCGCGCTGAACGCCTCCGACGTGATCGACGAGATCACCACGGCCGGATCCAAAGCCGTGGCGGTCGCCGGCGACATCAGCCAGCGCGAGACGGCCGACGAACTGATCAGCACCGCCGACGGATTGGGCGGACTGGGCATCGTGGTCAACAACGCCGGGATCACCCGCGACCGGATGCTGTTCAACATGTCCGACGAGGAGTGGGACGCGGTGATCGCCGTTCACCTGCGCGGCCACTTCCTGCTGACCCGCAATGCCGCGACGTACTGGCGATCCAAGGCCAAAGATACCGGCGGCTCGATCTACGGGCGCATCATCAACACCTCGTCGGAAGCAGGGTTGACCGGCCCGATCGGACAGGCCAATTACGGCGCCGCCAAAGCCGGAATCATCTCGCTGACCCTGACCGCCGCCCGGGGCCTCGGCCGGTATGGGGTGTGCGCCAACGCGATCGCCCCCCGGGCCCGGACCGCGATGACCGCCGAGGTATTCGGCGACGCGCCGCCTGACGGCGAGATCGACCCGCTCTCGCCCGAGCACGTCGTGACCCTGGTGAACTTCCTGGCGTCGCCGGCGGCCAAGGACGTCAACGGCCAGGTATTTGTCGTATACGGCCCGCAGGTGACGCTGATGGCGGCGCCGACGATCGAGCATCGGTTTGACGCGGGTGCGCAGGCGTGGGATCCCGGCAACCTCAGCTCCGAGCTCAGCGATTACTTCGCCGGCCGTGATCCGAAACGCACTTTCTCAGCGGTCGGGTTGGTGGACTGATCAACCCGGGCGTGAGACCCCCGGCAGCCTTTTGAAGCCGACTAGAACACGTTTCAGAATGATCTGCGTCACAAACGCTCTGACCTGCAAAATTACTTACTTTTGTCTAATTCAACGGTTCTTTGACACTCCGAACTTGTTCTAGTTACGATTGGCCGGCTCACGCGGACCGCTGCTGCTCAGACTCAAGCTAAGGCGGCGTCACCGGGGACACAAGGGCTTCGATCTGAAGGTGGGGACACCCGCGCGAGAAGGGGATCAGGTTGTTCGAACAGCTCGCGGTCCCGGCTCGGGCCGTGGGCGGTTTCGTCGAGATGGCGCTGGAGACTTTTCGCAAGACGTTTCAGCGTCCCTTTCAATTCCGTGAGTTCCTCGACCAGACCTGGATGATCGCTCGGGTTTCCCTGGTCCCGACGCTGTTGGTGGCTATCCCGTTCACGGTGCTGGTGGCCTTCACGCTCAACATCCTGCTGCGCGAGATCGGGGCCGCCGACCTGTCCGGCGCGGGCACCGCCTTCGGAACCATCACCCAGCTCGGGCCCGTCGTGACCGTGCTCGTCGTGGCCGGCGCCGGCGCTACCGCAATCTGCGCCGATCTGGGTGCGCGCACCATCCGCGAGGAAATCGACGCGATGCGCGTGCTGGGCATCGACCCGATCCAGCGCCTGGTGGTGCCGAGGGTGCTGGCGTCGACATTCGTCGCGCTGCTGCTCAATGGTCTGGTGTCGGCGATCGGTATCGCCGGCGGCTATGTCTTCTCGGTGCTGCTGCAGGGCGTCAACCCGGGTGCATTCGTCAGCGGCCTGACTGTGCTGACCCATCTCGGCGAGGTGTTCCTCTCCGAGTTCAAGGCGTTGCTGTTCGGCGTCTTCGCCGGCCTGGTCGGCTGCTACCGGGGACTGACAGTCAAGGGCGGTCCGAAAGGCGTCGGGGTGGCGGTCAACGAGACGGTGGTCTACGCGTTCATCTGCTTGTTTGTGATCAACGTGATCATGACGGCGATCGGTGTCCGAGTGCTGGCCCGATGAGGCGCCCGTGAGTTACGACGCCACGGTCCGCCTTCGGCGGTTCTTCCACCGGTTCGCGGGCCCGATCGACACGTTCGGCGAGCAGGCGCTGTTCTACGGCGAGTCGATGCGCTACATCCCGAACGCGGCCACCCGCTACCGCAAAGAGACCATCCGCTTGATTGCCGAAATGACCATGGGCACAGGCGCATTGGTGCTTATCGGTGGAACGGTCGGCGTCGCCGCGTTTTTGACGCTGGCGTCGGGTGGTGTCATCGCGGTACAGGGCTATGAGTCACTGGGCAACATCGGAATTGAAGCGCTGACCGGGTTCCTGTCGGCGTTTCTGAACGTGCGCATCGTCGCTCCGGTCGTCGCCGGGATCGCGCTTGCCGCGACGATCGGCGCCGGCACCACGGCCCAACTGGGCGCCATGCGGGTTGCCGAGGAAATCGACGCCGTCGAGGCGATGGCCGTGCACTCGGTGTCCTATCTGGTGTCGACCCGGCTGATCGCGGGGCTGATCGCGATTGTCCCGTTGTATTCGCTTGCGGTGCTGGCGTCGTTCTTCGCCGCACGCTTCACCACGGTCTTCATCAACGGGCAGTCGGCCGGTTTGTACGACCACTACTTCAACACCTTCCTGATTCCCACCGATCTGCTCTGGTCGTTCCTGCAGGCGATCGTGATGTCGATCGGAGTGATGCTGATCCATACGTACTACGGCTACAACGCATCTGGCGGTCCGGTGGGCGTCGGTCTGGCGGTCGGCCAGGCCGTGCGCACTTCGCTGATCGTGGTCGTCGTCATTACTTTGTTCATCTCGCTGGCGGTCTACGGCGCGTCCGGTAATTTCAACCTCTCTGGATAAGGGGGACAGTGGCAAGCACTGGTGCGCAACGCACTCACGTGAGGCTGGCAGCGGCGCTGCTGGCCTCTCTGTTGACGGCGTGCGTCGTGCTGACCTACTTGTGCTACACATCGGCTTTCTCCCCGATCGACACCGTCACTCTCACCACGCCGCGCGCCGGCTTGGAGATGGATCGGGGCAACAAGGTCAAGTACCGCGGTGTCCAGATCGGCAAGGTCGACGACATCACCTACGAGGGCGAACAGGCTCAGCTGAAGCTGGCCATCGACGGCGGCGAGCTGCGTTTCATTCCTTCCAACGCTGCCGTACACATCGCCAGCAACACCGTCTTCGGTGCCAAGTCGGTCGAGTTCATCCCGCCCAGGGCGCCGTCGCCCGCCGCGCTGCGCCCGGGCGCACATCTGGCGGTCTCGGCGGTCTCGCTGGAAGTGAACACGCTGTTCCAGTCGCTCATCGGACTGCTGCAGAAGATCGATCCCGTCGAGTTGAACGGCACGCTGGGCGCGTTGGCCGAGGGGTTGCGCGGCCACGGCCGCGACCTGGGTGGCGTGCTGTCAGGTCTGAATACCCTTACGCAGCAACTCAATCCGAAACTGCCTGCTCTGCAACAGGACTTCCGCAGAACGGCCGCCGTTGCCAACATCTATGCGGACGCGGCACCGGATCTGGTCACCGTCTTCAACAACACGCCGACGATCGCCAAAACGGTGGTGGATCAGCAGACAAACCTGAACACCAGCCTGCTGTCGGCAATCGGCTTGTCCAACAACGCTTATGACACGCTGGCGCCCGCCGAGCAGAACTTGATCGACGGGATCAAGCGGCTGCGTGCCCCGCTGAAAGTCACCGCGGACTATTCGCCGGAATTCGGTTGCCTCTTCGGCGCCATCAACCGCGGTATCCAAGAATTCGCGCCCATCCTCGGTGTGCGCAAGGCAGGCCTGTTCACCTCGTCGAGCTTCGTCCTCGGTGCGCCGAGCTACACCTATCCTGAGAGCCTGCCAAGAGTCAACGCTTCCGGTGGCCCGAACTGCCGTGGACTACCTGACCTGCCCACCAAGCAGACCGGCGGATCCTGGTATCGGGCACCATTTCTGGTGACCGACAACGCGAACATCCCCTATGAGCCGTTCACCGAGGTACAGGTGGACGCCCCATCGACGCTGCAGTGGTTGTTCCACGGGGCGTTCGCAGAGCGGGACGACTTCTGATGGACAACTACGAATCGCAGCGCTCGGTGATGGTGAAGGTCGGCATCTTCACCGTCACCATGTTGCTGGTGGCGCTCGGTTTGGTGGTGACGTTCGGGGAGTTCCGCTTCGGGCCGTCAAACGTCTACCACGCCAACTTCATTGACGCGAGCCGGCTGAAGGGCAACCAGAAGGTTCGCATCGCCGGGGTGCCGGTCGGCGCGGTCAAGGACGTCAAGCTCAACCCGAACAACACCGTGGACGTGGCCTTCACCGTGGACAAGCGCTACACGTTGTACTCCTCGACGCGCGCGCTGATCCGGTACGACAACCTGGTGGGCGACCGGTTCCTGGAAATCACCTCGGGCCCTGGCGAATTGCGCAAGCTGTCGCCGGGCGGGACGATCGACCAGCACCACACCCAGCCCGCGCTGGACCTTGACGCGCTACTCGGCGGCCTGCGTCCAGTGCTCAAGGGATTGGATGCCGACAAGGTCAACACCGTCAGCAGCTACGTGATTGATCTATTGCAGGGCCAGGGCGGGGCGCTGTCCAGCTTGCTGGCCAACACCAACGCGTTCGGGTCGACGCTGGGCACGCGCGACCACGCGATCGGCGAGGTGATCACCAACCTCAACGCCGTGCTGGCTACCGTCGACGCCAAGGGAGCCCAGTTCTCCGACACCGTCGACCAGTTGCAGAAACTGATCACCGGCCTGGCCGAGGGCCGCGACGCGATAGCCGGCGCGATCCAGCCGCTGGCCACCACCACCTCTGACCTGACCGATCTGCTGAAGCACTCACGCCGACCGCTGCAAGGCGTCCTGGAAAACATCCGCCCGCTGGCCGGCGAGATCAACGACCGGCTTACCCGAGGTGAACAACGACATCGAGCAGCTCGGCGAGGACTACCTCCGGCTGTCCGCGCTCGGCGCCTACGGTGCGTATTTCAATATCTACTTCTGCTCGGTGTCACTGAAGATCAACGGCCCGGCCGGCAGCGACATCATCATTCCGATGGGTGGCCAGGTGGATCCGAGCAAGGGCAGGTGCGCTTTTGTCAACAAGTAGCACCCACCGCCGCGACCGCGACCCACTGCGCACCGGGATCTTCGGGATGGTCCTCATCGTGTGCGTCATCCTGGTCGCATTTGGCTACACCAAGTTGCCGTTCTGGCCGCAAGGCCGGCCCTACACGGCCTATTTCGCCGACGCCGGCGGTCTCAACCCCGGCAATGACGTCTACGTCTCCGGCATCAAAGTCGGCAAGGTACAAGCGGTTACGCTCGCCGGCGACACCGCCAAAGTTG
Organism: uncultured Actinomycetota bacterium; assembly: GCA_963755805.1. GTDB lineage: Bacteria > Actinomycetota > Actinomycetes > Mycobacteriales > Mycobacteriaceae > Mycobacterium. The sequence goes on along the minus strand of CAVWLG010000031.1, from coordinate 16,554 downwards.
CCTTCACGGTGGATCGTCACGTCAATGTCGGTAACGGGTCCCTGGCGGCGATCCGGACCGAGACCATCCTCGGGCAGCGCGCGGTCGCGGTGACCCCGGCCGGAGCGGGGATCGCCACCACGATCCCGCTGAGCCGCACGACGACGCCGTACGCCCTGGGCTCCGCGCTGGAAGACCTGGGCCACAACGCCGGCGACCTGGACAAGGTCCAGTTCGAGAAGTCGCTGAAGGTTCTCACCGACGCCCTGCATGACGCCACGCCGCAGTTGCGCGGAGCACTGGACGGCATCACCTCCTTGTCGCGCACCTTGAACACCCGCGACGAGGCGCTGGAACATCTTCTGGAACATGCGAAATCAGTGACCGGCGTGCTCGCCGAGCGCGCCGGGCAGGTCAACAAACTGATCGTCGACGGGAACCAGCTGTTCGGCGCGCTCGATGCGCGCCGCGCCGCGCTGGGGGAGCTGATCTCCGGCATCGACGACGTCTCGGTGCAACTCTCCGGCTTCGTCGCCGACAACCGCAAGGAGTTCGGCCCGGCGCTGAGCAAGCTCAACACCGTGCTTGACGACCTCAACGAACGTCGCGACTACATCAGCGAAGCGCTGAAACGGTTGCCGGCCTACGCAACCACGCTCGGTGAGGTGGTCGCCTCCGGGCCCGGATTCAACGTGAACGTCTATGGCGTGCTCCCCGCACCCATAGTCGGGATGGTGTTCGACAGCGTGTTCCAGCCCGGCAAGCTGCCGGCCAGTTTCGCGGACTACCTGCGTGGCCTCGTGCAAGAGCGCTGGAAGCTGAGGCCGCAGTCGCCATGACCCTTTCCTCCGCTATCCGGGATCGTCGCCGCGGCGTGCGGCTGGCTTTGGCTGTGCTGCTTGCCTTTTCGCTTGCAGTGGGTGCGTATCTGGTCTTGCCGGGCAGCGGCAGCAACAAGATCGTCGGCTACTTCAGCTCCGCGGTCGGGTTGTACCCGGGTGATCAGATCCGCATCGTCGGCGTGCCGGTCGGCACGATCGATTCCATCGAACCGCGCGCCGACGACGTCAAAATCACCATGTCGGTGGACCGCGGCATCAAGGTCGCGGCAGATGCTCGCGCGATCGTCATGTCGCCCAACTTGGTTGCAGCGCGGTTCATTCAGCTCGCCCCGGCGTACACCAGCGGGCCGGCGTTGCCCGACGGGGCAACCATCGCGTTGGCCCACACCGCGGTGCCGGTGGAGTGGGACGAGGTCAAAGAGTCGCTGACGGATCTGGCCAAGCAGCTCAGTCCCGCGGCCGGAGAGCTGCAGGGTCCGCTGGGCAAGGCGATCAACCAAGCCGCCGACACGTTCAACGGCAACGGCGATTCGTTCCGAACCTCACTGCGCGAGCTGTCGCAAGCCGCCGGCAGGCTGGGAGATTCGCGCACCGACATCTTCGGCACGGTCAAGAACCTGCAGGTGCTGGTCGACGCGTTGTCGAAGAGCAACGAGCAGATCGTGTCGTTCGCCGGGCATGTGGCCTCGGTATCGCAGGTCCTCGCCAAGAGCTCCACGCATCTGGACAACACCCTGGGCACCCTGAACCAGGCGCTGATCGACGTCAAAGGCTTTCTGCAGCAGAATAACTCGACGCTGATCGGGACGGTCAACAAGCTGACCGACCTGACCCAGGTGTTGAGCGACCAGAGCGAAGACATCGAGCAGGTGCTGCACGTCGCCGGCCCCGGTATCGCCAACTTCTACAACATCTACGACCCCGCGCAGGGCACGTTGAACGGGCTGATCTCGCTCCCCGAGTTCGCCAACCCGGTGCAGTTCATCTGTGGCGGTTCGTTCGACACCGCCGCAGGTCTGTCCGGCCCGGACTACTACAAGCGCGCCGAGATCTGCCGCGAGCGGTTGGGCCCGCCACTGCGCCGGCTGACGTTCAACTACCCACCCTTTATGTTCCACCCGCTCAACATGATCACCGCGTACAAGGGCCAGATCCAATACGACACCCCGGAAACCCAGGCCAAGTCGCAGACACCCATTCCGGACCTGCACTGGATTCCGGCGACCGGCGCGCATCCGCCCAACCCGACGGACCTGCAGGCGCTGATGGTTCCGCAGGCGTCGACCAATGGTCGCGCGCGCCCGGCGGCCCGGCTCGTTCGGCCCACGGCCGGGTCCAGGACCGGCCGCTCCGGCACCCGCATCGCCTTTGCCTGCTGAGCAGGGGGGCCGGTAGATGAGACGGATCTTGGTGCGCGGCAGCGCATTAGCTGCAGGTAGCGCGCTGCTGGCGGGGTGCCAGTTCGGCGGGTTGAACTCGGTCCCCCTGCCCGGTACCGCCGGCCACGGCCCGGGGTCGTACTCGATCACCGTCGACCTGGCCGACGTGGCCACGCTGCCGCAGAACTCGCCCGTCATGATCGACGACGTCACGGTGGGCAGCGTCGCGGGTATCGACGCGCTGCAGCGCAGCGATGGAACGTTCTACGCCGCAGTCAAACTGGCGCTGGACCGCAATGTGGTGCTGCCGGCCAATTCGATTGCCCGGGTGGCGCAGACCTCGCTGCTGGGTTCCCAACACGTCGAGCTGGCGGCGCCACCCAATCAGCCGCCGGTGGGCAAGCTGGTCGAGGGTTCGGCCATTCAAGAGGCCCGGACCAGTCGCTTCCCGACCACCGAGGAAGTGTTCTCCGCGCTCGGTATGGTGGTCAACAAGGGCAATCTGGGTGCGCTGCAAGAGATTACCGACGAGACCTATCAGGCGGTCGCCGGCCGGGAAGGTCAGTTCACCAACTTGGTGCCGCGACTGGCCGAGCTCACCGCCGGCTTGACCAATCAGGTGAACGACATCGTCGCCGCCATCGACGGATTGGACCGGTTCTCGACGATCCTGGCCGACAACAAGGACAGCCTCGGGCGGACGCTGGAAACCCTTCCCGAAGCGCTGCGGGTGCTCAACAAGAACCGCGACAAGATCGTCGAGGCGTTCGGTGCGCTCAAGAAGGTGGCAACGGTTGCAGCGAACGTGCTTTCGCAGACGAAGGTCGACTTCGCCGCAGACCTCAAGGACATCTACGCCAACGTCAAGGCGCTGGCCGACAACCGGAAGAACTTCGTGACGTCGATGCAGTTGCTGCTGACGTTCCCGTTCCCGAACTTCGGTATCAAGCAGGCGGTGCGCGGTGACTACCTCAACGTGTTCACCACCTTCGACCTCACCGTGCGACGGCTGGGCGAGACGTTCTTCACCACGTCCTGGCCGCTGGACCCGAACATGCTGCACATGAAGGACATCCTCAATCCGCCGGACTACCTGCTCGGTGAAATGGCCAACCTCTCCGGGCAGGCCGCAGATCCGTTCAAGATCCCGCCCGGCACACCAGCAGGGAACAACTGATGCTGGATCGACTGACTCGCGTCCAACTGGGCATCTTCGCGGTGGTCACGGTGATCACCGTCGTCGTGATGGCGATCTTTTACCTGCGGTTGCCGGCCGCGCTGGGCATCGGCACCTACCAGGTGACGGCGAATTTCGTGGCCGGCGGTGGGCTGTACAAGAACGCCAACGTCACCTACCGCGGAGTCGCGGTGGGCCGGGTCGAATCGGTGGGCCTCAGCTCCGACGGCGTCGACGCGGTGATGCGGTTGAACAGCGGCACTGTCGTCCCGTCGAACGTCACTGCCTCGGTCAAGAGCGTATCGGCCATCGGTGAGCAGTACATCGACCTGGTCCCGCCGCATCATGCGGCTACCAGCAAGCTGCACAACGGATCCCGCATCGACCGGGCCAACACCGTGATCGGCGTGGACATCGCGACGCTGCTGCACCAGTCCGAGACGCTGGTCAACAGTGTCGCCGATACCCGGCTGCGCGAGTTGCTGCACGAAACCTTCAAGGCGTTCAACGGATCCGGGCCCGAGCTGGCCAGATTGTTCGAGTCGTCCCGGCTGCTGGTCGAGCAGGCCAACGCGGACTTCCCGCAGACATCGCAGCTGATCGATCAGGTCGGCCCGTTCCTGCAAGCCCAGATTCGTTCCGGCAACGACATCAGGGCGTTGTCCGACGGGCTGGCCCGGTTCACTTCCGAAGTGCGGCAGGCGGATCCGCAGTTGCGTACCTTGCTGACGGTCGTGCCGCCGGCGGTCGATCAGGCCAACACGGCGTTCTCCGGTATCCGACCGTCGTTTCCGATGCTGGCGGCGAACCTGGCCAACCTGGGCCGGGTCGGCGTGATCTATCACAAGTCGATCGAGCAGCTGCTGGTGGTGCTGCCGGCGCTGTTCGCTGCGATCATCACCGCGGCCAACGGTGAACCTCAGGACGAGGGCGCCAAGCTCGACTTCAAGGTCAACGTCGACCCGCCGCCGTGCACCACCGGATTCGTTCCGCCACCGCTGATTCGGACCCCGGCCGATGAGACGCTGCGGGAACTCCCGACCGACATGTACTGCAAGACGGCTCAGAACGACGCGGCAGCGGTCCGCGGCGCGCGCAACTATCCGTGCCAGGAGTTCCCCGGCAAGCGGGCGCCGACTGTTGCCATCTGCCGTGATCCCAAAGGCTACGTGCCGATCGGAACGAACCCGTGGCGCGGACCGCCGATCCCGTACGGCACGCCGATGACGAATGGGCTGAACGTCCTGCCGCCCAACAAGTATCCGTTCATTCCACCGCAGAATGATCCGGATCCCGGGACGCCGATAGCCGGGCCGCTTCCGCCCGGTGTGATCGAAGGTCCCGGCCCCGCGCCGCACCAGCCGTTCCCGACGCCGCCGCCACCCAATACCGGTGGGACGGACGGCCGGCAGGCGTGGATTCCGCCCGCACCGTACCCGCCGCAAGCACCGGCCATCCCGTTCCCCAAGGCCGTTCCGGCGCCACCTCCGCCACTGGGACTGCCGGGAGCGCCATTCCCACCGGCCGAGAAGCCGTGGGGCCCGCCGCCCGGTCCGGTCCCGCAGGCCAACGGCACGGCCTACACCACCTACGACGACGACACCGGAGCTTTCCAGGACCCCTCAGGAGGCACTGGTATCTTCGCCCGCGGCAAAGTATCGACCGCGGAGAACTGGGTGGACCTGATGCGTGACCCGAGGCAGATGTGACCGAAGCGAGCACTCGACGACGCGGACCCCCGCGGCGGCGGGCGTCGCGGCCTGCTGGGCCGCACGGCGGTGACGCCGCCACCACGACGGTCCCGGTCGAGGCAGCCGCCAAGCCGGTCAAGCGCCTGAATACGCCGGTCGGTCCGCCGCCGCGTCGCCCTGGAAATGGCAGGCGGGTCGGCTGGATTGCCTTGGCGGCCAGTCTGGTTGGGGCCGCCGGGATGGCCGGCGCCGTGGGGTGGGAAATCCACCAACAGCACCGGGCTGATGCGACGCAGGCCCGGACCCAGCGTTTCGTCGACACCGCCACCCAAGTGGTGGTCAACATGTTCAGCTACGACCAGAACAACATCGACCAGAGCGTGGCGAGGTTCGTCGACATCACCAGTGGGCCGCTGCGCGGCATGCTCAGCTCCAACAACAATGTCGAAAACATCAAAGCAATATTCCGCCACACGGACTCGACATCGGAGGCGGTTGTCAATGGCGCTGCTCTGGAAAGCATCGACGATGTCCGCGACAACGCATCGGTGCTGGTGGCGATTCGGGTTACCGTCACCAGTAGGGACGGCGTGAACAAACCATCTGAGCCCTACCGGATGCGCGTCATCGTCCACGAGGATGAGAACGGCCGCATGACCGGCGATGACTTGAAGTGGCCGAACGGGGGCGATTGATGCGATGGCTGATCGCCGCTGCCGTTAGCTTATTGACCACCGCCTTTGTCGGCCTGTCAGCGGTGGGTGGCTGGTTCTACTGGGACCGGGTGCAGACGCATGGCGAGGAATCTGCGCGCGCGGCGCTGCCGCCGCAGGCCACCAAGGACGTTCCAAAAGTGCTCGGCTACGACTACCAGACTGTCGAGCGCAGCATGGACGACGTCTATCCGCTCCTGACGCCCGCGTATCGCGAGGTGTTCAAAAAGCAGGTGAACAAGGACATCATCCCGGAAGCCCGCAAGAGGCAAGTGGTCAGTCAGGTCGATATATCCGGTGCGGGAGTCATGTCCGCCAAACGGGACTCAGCGTCGGTGTTGGTGTACGTGAACTCAATCTGGACCGATAGTTCGAAAGAGCCTGTCTACAAAGGTAGTCGGGTGCGGGTCGACTACCAGCGGATCGACGGCAAGTGGTTGATCAACTTCATCACGCCGATCTAGCCGGTCTGTCGCATCAGCGGCATTGCCCGATCTCGTTGCAGTTCAACGGATAACGGTCCACCGGAGCGGGCAGCGGACCCTGGAAGGCCAGGGTGAACGGCGTTTTCGTCATTGCGGGCTGCAGGCCGCAGACGTCACTGTGGATGCTGGTGTGCGTGCCGGTGAGCGACACATCGTCGAACGCATAGGTATCCGTCGAGGGGGCGGTGCTGCCGTCCGGGCACGAGACGCCGTTGGACTTGCCGACTTGAAAGGTCCACTGATCGCTGGTCAATCGGGCCCGGCCGACGAAGTTCGCCATCTTCTCCGAGCGGCTGATCACCCGGGCGGTGGTGCTGCTGACGTTCAACGCGCAAAGGTCCGCGGCGACAACGGGGTCGGTGAAATCGGGGATCGCCCGCTGCCGGGACGGCGCATCGCACAGCGCGGCGATCTTCCACGTCGTGGTGGGCACTCCGGCCTCGGTGAAGCTGTACATGCCGTCTGCGGGCGGGCCGAGTGCCTGTGCGGGGATCGACGTACCCACAGCGACGAGTGTCATGGCTGCGGCGGCGGTCAGGCCGCGGGAGATGATCGCCTGCGGGCTCCCTTCCGCTTCGGTACCTCCCGCGTGCGGGGAGTGCTCGAGTATCGCAGTGCGCCAAGTACCGCACGACGGATTCAGCTGTTTGACGGATGTCCTACGGACAGCGCGTCGAGGAATGACTTGGCCCACCGGTCGACGTCGTGGACCAGTACCTGACGTCGCAGGGCCCGCATCCGGCGACGCCCCTCGTCTTCGGGTTGGTTGATCGCTGCCTCGATCGCGTCTTTGACACCTTCGAGGTCGTGCGGGTTGACCAGGTAGGACTGCGTGAGTTCGGCTGCGGCGCCGGTGAATTCGCTGAGTACCAGCGCGCCGCCGAGATCGCTGCGGCATGCGACGTATTCCTTGGCCACCAGATTCATCCCGTCCCGCAGCGGCGTCACCAGCATGACGTCGCTGGCCACGAAGAAGGCGATCAGCTCGTCGCGGGGGATCGGGCGATGCAGGTAGTGCACCACCGGACGGCCGACCTCGCCGTATTCACCGTTGATATGGCCGACTTGGCGCTCGATCTCCTCGCGCAGCTTCTGGTAGCTCTCGACCCGTTCGCGGCTGGGGGTGGCGAGCTGGACCAGCACCGTGTCGTCGCTCTTGACGCGGCCCTCGGCGAGTAGTTCGGCGAGCGCGTTGAGTCGCACGTCGATGCCCTTGGTGTAGTCCAGCCGGTCGACGCCGAGCAGGACCTTGCGCGGATTGCCGATCTCGGCGCGGATTTCCTTTGCCCGCGCGCGGATGTTGCGGCCGCGCGCCTTGTGGTCGAGCTCGGTCGAGTCGATGGAGATCGGGAAGGCACCCACACGCACCGTGCGGTCGTCGAGTTGCACTTCACCGAACTTCGACCGCACCCCGACCGAACCCCGGGAGGTGCTCGCGCCGATCAGGCGGCGCGCCAGGAAAAGGAAGTTCTGCGCGCCGCCGGCCAGGTGAAAGCCCACCAAGTCCGCGCCCAGCAGACCCTTCACGATCTCGGTCCGCCACGGCATCTGCATGAACAGCTCGACGGGCGGGAACGGGATGTGCAGAAAAAACCCGATCGTCAGATCGGGCCGGAGTTCGCGCAGCATCGCGGGCACCAATTGCAGCTGATAATCCTGCACCCAGACGATCGCGCCCTCGGCCGCGGCGCGTGCCGCCGCCTCGGCGAACCTGCGGTTGACGTCGACGTACCGGTCCCACCATTCCCGGTGGTAGATCGGTTTGACGATGACGTCGTGGTACAGCGGCCACAGCGCGGCGTTGGAGAAGCCCTCGTAATACTCTTCGACGTCGTCGGCCGACAGCCGCACGGGGTGCAGCCGGAGATCCTCGTCATCGATGGGCTCGTCTTCGACATCCACGTCGTCGTCGACGACCCCGGGCCACCCGATCCAGGCGCCGCGACGGCGGCGCAGCAGCGGCTCCAGCGCGGTGACCAGACCACCCGGGCTGCGTTTCCAGTTCGTGGTGCCGTCGGGCAATCGCTCCATGTCGATCGGCAGCCGGTTGGCGACAACGACGAAGTCGGACACACCGGAGGGAGGGCTCGTTGAGCCCTTGCCTCCCGCGCGGGGCACTACACCTCGATCTTCGCGGGCCCAATACCGAGCATCGACAGGAACACGCGACACTCGTCGGCGTCCTCCGCGTAAGCCGCTACGACACGCCGAGCCTGGCTGGCGGTGTCGTCGGGCAAGGGCTCAACGTCATCGATTTCATGGGTGTCAGATTTGGCGGGCATGACTTAACTGTAGGCGAAGTGCGTAAACCCGTCGTATAGGGCGCCGCAACCCCGCGGCAAAAGCGTTACGGCCTAATCGTAAAGTGTAACTTCCCGCATGATCAGGCACAGCACTATCAGGCACAGCATTATCAGGCACAGCCAAGGCGAATGAGGTGGCCAATGTCAGTCCCCAACGAGTTGGTGGCTTACGAAACGCTCGACGAGGGCCGCATCGCCCGGATCTGGCTGAACCGCCCGGAGGCGCACAACGCTCAGAGTCGCGGTTTGCTCGTAGAACTCGACGAGGCGTTCCTGCGTGCCGAGGCCGACGACGCCGTTCGGGTGGTGATCCTGGCCGCCCGCGGTAGGAACTTCTCCGCCGGCCACGACCTCGGCTCGGAGTTGGCGCTGGCGGAGCGGGCTCCAGGGGAAAAGCAGCTTCCGAGCTTTCGGAGCAATGGCGGCACTCGAGAAGCCGTGATGGAAAAGGTCTATCTCCAGGAGTGGCACTACTTCTTCCAGAACACCTGCCGCTGGCGTGATCTGCGCAAGATCACCATCGCCCAGGTGCAGGGCAACGCCATCTCCGCGGCTCTGATGCTGATCTGGGCGTGCGATCTGATCGTGGCCGCCGATAACGCAAAGTTCAGCGATGTGGTCGGTGTTCGGATGGGTATGCCGGGCGTCGAGTACTACGCCCACCCCTGGGAATTCGGTCCGCGCAAAGCCAAAGAGCTTCTGCTGACCGGTGATTCGCTGGACGCCGACGAGGCCTACCGGCTCGGCATGGTGTCCAAGGTCTTCCCGGCCGACGAGTTGGACGACAAGACCCTCGAGTTCGCCCGCCGGATCGCCGAGCGGCCGACCATGGCCGCGCTGTTGATCAAGGACTCGGTGAACGCCGCCTCGGACGCGATGGGCTTCACCGAGGCGTTGCGGCATGCCTTCCACATTCACGAGCTGGGGCACGCGCACTGGGCCGCGCACAACGAGAACCGGTACCCCGTCGGGCTGCCGCCGGATGTCGAGGATTGGCGCAACCCGAAGCCGACGAAGATCGCCCGCAAGGACACTCCCTAGTCGCAGTAGTTCGCGCTGACCGAGCGCATGGTTCTATAGCTAGAACCTGTTTCAGTTTCGGCGCGAAGGGGTCGGCATGCAGCTTTCGTTCGAAGACCGGACGTACCTGGTCACCGGTGGTGGCAGCGGGATCGGCAAGGGCGTTGCCGCCGGCCTGGTCGCCTCCGGTGCCTCGGTCATGATCGTCGGCCGCAACGCCGACCGGCTCGCGGCGGCCGTCGAGGAGATCGACGCGGTCAAGGCGAGCGGCGGCGCGATCCGCTACGAGCCCGCCGACGTCACCAACGAGGACGAGGTCACCCGCGCCGTCGAGGCCGCGACGGCATGGCACGGCCGGTTGCACGGCGCCGTGCACTGCGCCGGCGGATCGCTGACCATCGGCCCGCTCACCCAGATGGACTCCGACGCCTGGCGGCGCACGGTCGACCTGAACATCAACGGCAGCATGTACGTGCTCAAGCACTGCGCCCGGGAGATGGTGCGCGGCGGAGGCGGGTCGTTCGTCGGCATCTCGTCGATCGCCGCCAGCAACACCCACCGCTGGTTCGGCGCCTACGGCGTCACCAAGGCCGGGCTCGACCATCTGATGATGTTGGCCGCCGACGAGCTCGGCCCGTCCTGGGTGCGGGTCAACAGCATCCGCCCCGGCCTGATCCGCACCGACATGGTCGCCCCGATCACCGACTCACCCGAACTGTCCGAGGACTACGCGCGCGTGCACGCCGCTGCCGCGGGTCGGCGAGGCCGAGGACATCGCCAACATGGCGATGTTCCTTCTCAGCGATGCCGCGGGCTGGGTCACCGGGCAGGTCATCAACGTCGACGGCGGGCACCTGCTGCGCCGCGGCCCGGACTTCAGCGCGATGCTGGAACCGGCGTTCGGCGCCGACGGCCTGCGCGGAGTCGTCTGACTCGATCCTCAAACGTGTCCACTGACCGGGACGGCGTCGCCGTCGTCGGGCCCAGGCCGGTCCACCATGGGAAGTCGCAGCCTAGGACAGGAAGACATCATGGCCCGACGGGTAATCGACAACATCGGCGACATCGCCGAGCAGCTCCGGGACCAGGGCGCCGAGGCCGAACGCCTCGGCCGGATGCCCGACGACACCGCCAAGTTGCTCAAAGCGGCCGGCCCGATCAAGCTGCTGCAGCCCAAGCAGTACGGCGGATTCGAAGCTCACCCAAGGGAATTCGCGGAGACCGTGATGGCCGTGGCCGCCCTCGACGGCGCCGCGGGCTGGGTCTGCGGCGTGGTGGGCGTACACCCGTGGCAGCTGGCGTTCGCCGACCCGAAGGTCCGCGAGGAGGTATGGGGCGCCGACGACAACACCTGGATGGCCTCACCGTATGCGCCCACCGGGCTCGCCGTCCCGGTCGACGGCGGCTACGTCTTCAACGGCCGCTGGCAGTTCAGCTCCGGGACCGACCACTGCGACTGGATCTTCCTCGGCGCCCTGCTGGGCAACGCGGACGGCAGCATCGCCGATCCGCCGACCATGCTGCACATGATCCTGCCCCGCAGCGACTACCAGATCGTCGAGGACTCCTGGAATGTGGTGGGCCTGAAGGGGACTGGCTCCAAGGACATCATCGTCAAGGACGCCTTCGTGCCGTCGTACCGGGTGATGAACGGCGACCAGGTGATCGACGGCACCGCGCAGAAAGAAGCCGGCGTCACCGAGTCGCTGTACAAGATGCCGTGGTCGAACATGTTCCCGCTCGGCATCAGCTCCGCGGTGATCGGCATCGCCGAGGGGGCGCTGGCCGCCCACCTCGATTACCAGCGCGGGCGGGTCGGCGCGCAGGGCACCGCGATCAAGGACGACCCGTACGTGTTGTTCGCGATCAGCGAGGCGGCCGCCGACATCAACGCCGCCCGCCAGGAGATACTGGCCAACGTCGACAAGATCTGGGACATCGTGGAGTCCGGGCGCGAGGTCTCCTTCGAGGAGCGGGCCATCGGCCGCCGCACCCAGATCCGGGCCGCCTGGCGCGCGGTGATGGCGGTCGACCAGATCTTCGCCCGCTCCGGCGGCAACGCGGCGCGGATGGACAAGCCGCTGCAACGGTTTTGGCGCGACGCGCACGTCGGCCTCAACCACGCGATCCACGTGCCGAGCACGGTCTACCATGCCGCCGCGCTGAGTTCGATGGGCATCGAGCCGGCCGATCCGCTGCGGGCGATGATCTGATGCCGACATCAAAAGCCTGGGCTACATCAAGATTCAGACCAGCGACATCGAGCGCTGGCGCACCTTCGCCTTCGACGTGCTGGGCTTCGCGCAGGGCACCGGGCCCGACCCGCGACGCGCTCTACCTGCGGATGGACGAGCGCTCCGGCGCGCATCATCGTCGTCCCCGGCGACACCGACCAGGTGCGTGCACGTCGGCTGGGAGGTGCGCGACGGCATTGCGCTGCAGCGGGTTCGGGACACCCTCGAACGCGCCGGGGTCGCGGTCAAGCCGCTGTCGGTCGAGGAAGCCGATGAGCGCAGGGTCGAGGACGTCTTCGCGTTCACCGATCCGACCGGCACCCCGCCGAGGTGTTCTTCGGTCCCGCGCTCGACCACAGTCCGGTGGTGACGCCGTTCGGCGCCACCTTCGTCACCGGCACCCAGGGTCTGGGCCACGTGGTGCTGCCGACGATGGATCCGGCCGGAGCATTCGCGTTCTACAGCGAGACGCTGGGCTTCCTGCCCCGCGGCGCCATGCGGCTACCCGCACCGCCGGAGTTCGGCCCGCTGCGGATCCGGTTCTTCGGCGTCAACGAACGCCACCACAGCATGGCGCTGTGTCCCGCACCGCACGGCGGGGCGCCGGGCCTGGTGCACATCATGGTCGAGGTCGACTCGCTGGACGCCGTCGGCCGGGCCCTGGATCGGGTTGTCAAACAAGGCTTTTCGCTGTCGTCGACGCTGGGCCGGCACACCAACGACAAGATGGTCTCGTTCTACGTCCGGGCACCCGGCGGATGGGACATCGAATTCGGCACCGACGGAATGAAAGTCGACGAGACGTACTACACCGCTGAGGAGATCACCTCCGACAGCTACTGGGGCCACGACTGGTCCGGGGCCGAGCCGCTGGCGGCGATGTGACCGTCGCACCCGTCGACGCAGCGCGATATCGCCAGCTGGGATGTCGAGGCCGACGTGGTGATCGCCGGGTACGGCATCGCCGGTGTCTCGGCGGCGATCGAGGCCGCGCGGGCCGGTGCCGAGGTGGTGGTGCTGGAGCGCACCGGCGGCTGGGGTGGCGCCGCGTCGCTGGCCGGCGGATTCGTCTATCTCGGCGGCGGCACCCCGATCCAAAAGGCCTGCGGCTTCGAAGATTCCGTCGATAACATGCGCACATTTCTGTGCGCGGCGATGGGCCCGGGCGCCGACGTCGACCGGATCGCCGACTACTGCGCGGGCAGCCTCGAGCATTTCGACTGGCTGGTGGACTGCGGCGTGCCGTTCAAGCCCGAGCTTCTGGGGTGAGCCGGGCTGGGAGCCGCCCGACGACGACGGGTTGATGTACACCGGCGGCGAAAACGCGTTCCCGTACAACACGATTGCCGCACCCGCGCCGCGCGGCCACGTGCCGCAGATGCAGGACAAGCGCACCGGCGAAAAAGGTGGCGGCTACATGCTGATGAAGCCGCTGGTGGACACCGCCACCGCACTGGGCGTGCACAGCATCGTCGATACCCGGGTGCAGCGGCTGGTTGTCGAGAGCGACGGGCGGGTCGCCGGGATCGTCGCCCGCCAGTACGGCAACCGAGATGGCGGTGCGGGCGCGGCGCGGAATCGTCTTGGCCACTGGCAGTTTCGCCTACAACGAGTCGATGGTGGCCCGCTATGCGCCGCGGATCGCCGGCCGGCCCGCTGCCTCGGTCGAAGAGCACGACGGGGTGGCGATCCAGATGGCGCAGGCGCTCGGCGCCGACCTGGCCCACATGGACGCCACCGAGGTGGCGTTCCTGGTCGACCCGCAGTTGATCGTCCGCGGCATCCTGGTCAACGGCCGCGGGCAGCGCTACGTCGCCGAGGACACCTATCCCGGGCCGCATCGGCCAGCTGACCCTCTACCACCAGGACGACACCGCATTCCTGGTGCTCGACGCCGACGCGCACGAGCAGGCCATGGCCACCCGGTCGGCAACCCCGTTCCTGCTGCGACCGCCGACCTGGGTCTGCGAGAGCGTGGCCGAGTTGGAAGCCGAAATCGGTCTGCCGACCGGCTCGCTGCAGACCACCGTCGCGGCCTACAACGACGGCGCCGCGCGCGGCGACGATCCGCTGCTGCACAAGAAGCCCGAGTGGCTGCGCCCGATCGGCACGCCGGTCGGCGCCATCGACCTGCGCGGCAACACCGGCGGTTTCACCCTGGGCGGGCTGCACACGTCGTTGTCCGCCGAGGTGCTGCATGTCAGCGGCGAACCGATCCCGGGTCTGTTCGCGGCGGGGCGGGCCACCGCCGGGCTCGCCGCCTGGGGCTATGCCAGCGGCATCTCGCTGGGCGACGGCAGTTTCTACGGCCGTCGCGCCGGGCGGGCCGCCGCCACCGCCTGACGTCGCTCGAAGCCCGTTCGACCATCCGTGCGGCAGCAGTCGGCTCGGCGACGCGCCGCGCGATGCCCTCTTCGGCGTGCTTGTGACCGGCACCACACTATGCTATGAATAGGCATATGCCTATTAGTCATATCGGACGCCGGGAGGAACGCATGACGAGCGAGGGCGATGCCTGTACTCCGAGCGCCGTCATCGACCGCATTTCGCTGGTCCTGGATGCCTTCGACGGACCGGGCCGGCTCTCGCTGGCCCAGGTCGTGCGGCGTACCGGCCTGCCGCGCTCGTCGGCGCACCGGATGCTCGAACGGCTGGTGCAACTGCGGTGGCTGCGCCGCCACGGCCGCGACTACGAGCTGGGCATGCGGCTGGTCGAGCTGGGATCGCTTGCGGTGCATCAGGACCGGCTGCACAGCGCCGCGCAACCATTCCTGCACGAGCTGCACCGGGCCACCGGCCTGGTGGTGCACCTCGCCGTTCTCGACGGCGCCGACGTGGTCTACCTGGAGAAGATCGCCGGCGGGCTCGGCGCGGCGGTTCCCACCCGCGTCGGCGGCCGCCAGCCCGCGCACTGCACCGCGGTCGGCAAGGCGCTGCTGGCGTTCTCCGACCCGGCGAGCTCGACGACTTCGACGTCGACCTGTTGGCCCGCAAGACCCGGTACTCGATCTCCACCCGCCGCCAGCTGACCGACGAGCTGGCCGCGATACGGGCCCGCGGATTCGCCTACGAGCGGGCCGAGTCAGTCGCCGGATTCGGTTGTGTCGCTGCGCCGATCGGCGACGTCGACGCGCCGATCGCCGCCGTCTCGGTCTGCGGCCCGCTGGACCGGATGGCCTTCGACCACCGGCTGGCCGGACCGGTGCGGACGACGGCGCTGGGCATCTGGCGCAACTACGACGACGGCGACGAGATCCGCGTGCAGCCAATCCTGCAACAGCCCCGCGCCACTGCCCGGTCCGCGCGCTGCAATACGCGTGAACCTCGACCCGGAGATCGCCGCGCTGCTGCCCGCGCTCAACCGCGGTTTCCCGCGCGTCGAGACGATGACCGCGCCGCAACTGCGTGCCGTGATCCGCGAACGAGCGCAGCTCCTGCAGAATCCCGAGCCGGTCGGCAAGGTGATCGACCGGACCGTGCCGGGCCCGGCCGGCGACATCGCGTCCGAATCTATTGGCCCACTGCATCTTCCGGTCCGCTGCCGATCATCGTGTTCGCCCATGGCGGCGGCTTCGTGTTCTGCGACCTGGACTCCCACGACGACCTGTGTCGCGCGATGACCAATGGCGTCGGCGCGGTCGTGGTGTCGGTCGACTACCGGCTGGCGCCGGAATCGCCGTGGCCGGCCGCCGTCGACGATGTCTATGCGGTCGCGGACTGGGTCGGCCGGGCATGCCGACGAACTCGGCGCCGACCCGGCCCGCATGGTCGTCGCCGGCGACAGCGCGGGCGGCAACCTGGCCGCCGTGACCGCGCTGCTGGCCCGCGACCGCGGACGGCCCGCGTCGCCGGCCAACTGTTGGTCTATCCGGCGATCGCAGCAGACTTCGACACCGCGTCCTACCGGGACTTCGGCACCGGCTACTACAACACCGCTACCGCGATGGCCTGGTACTGGGATCAATACGTGCCCGACCCCGCCGACCGCAGCCATCCCACCGCCTCGCCGCTGCAGGCCGGGTTGGCCGGTCTGCCGCCGGCGGTGGTGATCACCGCAGGGTTCGACCCGCTGTGTTCGGAGGGCGCAGCGTATGCGAAAGCCCTTGCCGAAACGGAGTTACGACCATCCACCGGAACTATGCCGGGCGCGATCCACGGCTTCATGACCATGCCCGGCCTCGACATCTGCCGGCGGGCCCGCGAGCAGGCCTGGGCGACGTATCGGCGCTGTGTCCCGCTCATTGGAATGAGGCCTTGCCGCCGCGCGCGGTCCAGCGGAAAGCTGCTCTCTGCAACCCAACAATGTCGGAGGACACGATGGCTACCTGGGACACGATCGACCGATACGTCGTCATCTCGACGGACACCCATGCCGGTGCCGACATCGGCGACTACAAGCCGTATCTGCCCACGGGGTCTGCACGACGACTTCGACGCGTGGGCCAAGACCTACGTCAGCCCGTTCGATGACCTGATCATCGCGACCGCCAGCCGAAACTGGGACAGCGACCTGCGGATCGCCGACATGGATGCCGACGGGGTGGCCGCCGAGGTGTTGCTGCCCAACACCGTTCCGCCGTTTTTCCCGACCACCCCCAACATCACCATCAGCCTGCCGCGCACCCGTGACGAGTTCGAAAAGCGTTGGGCCGGGCGTAGCAAGCGCACAACCGCTGGCAGATCGACTTCTGTTCGCTGGCCCCAGCCCGTCGCCGCGGGCTGATCCAGATC
>CAVWLG010000030.1:0-84973 GCA_963755805.1 uncultured Actinomycetota bacterium | reverse complement strand
GACATAAACGATCTTCGCCGTCTTTCCGACGGGGCCGAACACCTGATACGTGAGCCGCTTGACGTTGAATTGCTCCGGCGCCTGCGGCCCGTTGACGGTGATGACCGGCTCGGGTTCAGAGAACTGATGCACCTTGTACATGCACACCAAGCCCACGCCAACTGCGATAACGGCAACGAGCGGCATCCAGATGCGCGCTAGGACAGTCCTCCCCGTTGAACGAGGGCTCACTCGATCACCTTTCGGAACACGTTCCCCGGACCTCGTGCTCTCGATCCGACCCCACCGTCGACTCGATATATCAATCTGGTTGATATGCGGCCCTTAGACGCTACCACTACAGAACGCACGCGACTACAACTTGCGAAACGGTACCAAATGGCTAAGCCGTCGGCAGCGCGGACGGGTGGGGTATCAGGCCACCACTTCCGCGGTTCGCAAGCGACCCTTGAGTCGCCTGGCGCGCAGAAGTTGGATGGCGAGGTTCGATGAGGTGATCATCGGGATCACGCCAATGAAATGCCGCTCGGACGGGGTGGCTCCCTGCAGGTATTCCAGACACGCGAAGACGTAGTAGACCGACATCGCGAACAAGGTAAGGGGGATGGCTAAAGCCATGGGATTGCCGCGGATGGCGACAATACGCTGCGCGTACTCGAACTCTTCTGGTGTCATGGTTTCGCGTTTGCGCAACTTCTTGATGACTCGCGGCGCGGCCCCGATTTCCTCGCTGAACGGCAGCTTGGGTTCCGCCTCCAACCGCCGCGCGTAGAAAGTGCCGATCACCAACAGCAGAATTGTCACCGCCAGGGCGATCAACGCGAGCAGACCCCAGAAATACGTACTCACATCCCACTCCTTTGCTCCGCCGCTCGAACCTAACATCACCAACGGGATCCGGCCGTTCGCCGAGGGTGTGCAGCTTCGGCCCGCGGACTGCAAGACTGACTCCCATGCCCGTCATCGACACCCGTGTGCGCCAAGCCGGCCCGCAGGACGCCGTTGGATGCCTGACGATCTACCGCCCCTACGTCGAGAACACCGTGGTGAGTTGGGAACTCGACGTCCCGACCGTCGACGAGATGGCAGAGCGGATCAATGCGGCCTGCGAGATGCACGCGTGGTTAGTCCTCGAAAGCGCCGACCGGACAGTCGGATTCGCCTATGGCCACGCGCTCAATCGCCTTCCCAGCTACCGGTGGTCGGTAGAGACCGGCCTCTATGTCGCCGACGATCATCATCGTTGCGGGGGAGGCCGCAAGCTGTACACGCAACTTTTGAACCGCCTCGGCGAGCGCGGCTACCGACGAGCGTTCGCCGGTATCACTCAGCCCAACGAGGCCAGCAACGGATTTCATCGATCGATGGGGTTCGGAGACGTCGGTCTGTATCGCCGCGTTGAATGGAAGCACGACCGTTGGCACGACGTCGCCTGGATGCAACTCGATCTGCCGGGTTCTGCCGCCAGTACCGATCCGCCCGGACTGATCAATTGAGCGTCTTCGGACCTGACGAGATTGGGGAAACGTGAGCGACGGCGTCCAAACCGGAACCATCACCACCCACGTTCCGGCACGCCTGGATCGGTTGCCGTGGTCGCGGTTTCACTGGCAAGTCGTCATCGGCCTCGGCGGTGTGTGGGTGCTGGACGGCCTCGAGGTGACGATGGTCGGCAACGTGTCGTCGCGGCTCACGGAAAAAGGCAGCGGCATTGCGCTCACCGCCGCGGACATCGGTACGGCGGCCGCCTTTTACATCGCCGGAGCGTGCCTGGGCGCGTTGTTCTTTGGCCATCTGACGGACCGCTTCGGACGGCGCAACCTGTTCATCCTCACTCTCGCCGTCTATCTGGTAGCGACTGTCGCGACGGCTTTCGCGTTCGCGCCCTGGTACTTCTTTCTCACCCGTTTCTTCACCGGCGCCGGTATCGGCGGCGAATATGCCGCGATCAACTCGGCTATCGATGAACTGATCCCCGCACGGGTGCGCGGTCGCGTGGATCTCATCATCAACGGGACCTATTGGCTGGGATCGGCAGCCGGGGCGGGCGGAGCATTGCTTCTTCTGGACACGTCGAACTTTCCCGCCGACCTCGGATGGCGCTTGGCATTCGGTATCGGCGCCATCTTCGGAATATTCGTCCTCCTGGTCCGGCGTAGTGTCCCGGAAAGCCCACGCTGGCTGTTCATCCACGGACGCAATCAGGAAGCCGAGCGGATCGTCGGCGAGATCGAGGCCGGCATTGAGCAGGAGACGGGGCGGCCGCTTCTAGAACCTGACGGGCCGCCACTGAAAGTCCGTCAGCGCGAGACGATTTCATTTATCGAGATCGCGAAAGTAGCTTTCAAACTCTACCCGCGGCGCGCCGTCCTCGGATTGGCGTTGTTCATCGGGCAGGCGTTCCTCTACAACGGCGTGACATTCAATCTGGGCACCCTGTTGAGCGGCTTCTACGGTGTCGACGCCGGGAGGGTGCCGCTGTTTTACGTGTTGTGGGCGCTGAGTAACTTCTTTGGGCCCTTGGTGCTCGGTCGATTTTTCGACACGATCGGCCGCAAACCGATGATCACCATGTCCTATGTCGGCTCCGCGGTGGTGGCGGTTGTTCTCGCGGTCCTCTTCGTCACGCAGACCGGCGGGGTCTGGGCCTTCATCGGCGTGCTCGCCGCCACGTTCTTCCTGGCCTCCGCCGGTGCGAGCGCCGCCTACCTGACCGTCAGCGAAATCTTCCCAATGGAGACCAGGGCCCTGGCCATCGCGTTCTTCTACGCCGTCGGCACCGCAATCGGCGGGATCAGCGGGCCACTGCTGTTCGGACACCTGATCGAGTCCGGTCAGCGCGGCGAGGTCATGTGGTCATTTCTCATCGGGGCGGCCGTCATGGCGGCGTCGGGGTTCGTCGAACTGTGGCTCGGCATCAACGCCGAACAACGTCCGCTCGAAGAACTGGCGCTGCCCTTGACGGTGGCTGACGCCGAGCGCGATGAAGAATCCGGATAGCGAGGCGAAGGCGTCGGGTGGGCCACATCGGCGTTAACGCCGTCTGAACTTGTGACTTCGATCAACCCAAGATGTCGGCAGGGAGGCTGTGCCTCACGCGCAACTTTGTAAGACTTTAAATCATGAAACGTCTTCTGCTGATGCTGACAAGTCTCGCCGCGATGACCGCGATGGCAGCGCCCGCGTACGCCGACGATCCTCCAACCGACAACGACGCGGCTTTCCTCAAACAAATGACCTCCGAGGGGCTGACCTACAAAGACGCGACCCAAACGGTCGCGGTGGCCAAAAACGTCTGTGACATGGCGAACAAGGGGACTTCCGAAGCGGAGATCGAAAAAAAGTTGGAAGCCGTCAATTCCTTCTCCGGGAACGGCGCGAAGAAGTTCATCATGGTCGCAGCCACGGCGTACTGCCCCAAGCAGTTGTCCGCCGACGACGGTGGCAGCGAGCCTCCAAAATCGCCCGGGCAGTAGGGAATTAGATCCCGCTGCGGACTACCTCGTCGGCCGCGGCGCGCATCCGCTCCGACAATCGAAGCAGATCGTGTTCACCGATCCCGTTTTGCAGCGTGTACGCGAGTTGACGCAACTCAACGGCGTAACTGCGCAATTCGTTTTCGAGCGACTGGACCGGGATCATGTCGTTCTCCCTCATGCAGGACGGGCGTCAAGCCCGACAATCAGATGTGAAAATCTACGCAATCGGCACCCGCTCGGCGAGACACCCGCGACTGTTTTTACGCGGATTTGACATCCGGTCTACGCCCCAAGTTTTCTGCCGCACAAGTTAATTGGGATGACCGGCCGAGATGTAACGCGGGTCAGCTCACCAGTCGCGAACATAGACAGAAGATAAATGCCATCCCTGCGTGCGGCATTAAGAATTCAGATGGACTCGCTGAGAAAAAAATCAGCACAGAGCGACTCCGGGCTGGCGGTTTGGCGAAGTGTTAGCTTCGGTCCGTGCCTGAACACAGAGAAGCAGTGCGAATCGGCGTGCTGGGCGCGGCTCGCATAGCCCCATCGGCGCTCATCAACCCGGCGAAGGACAACCCTGACGTGGTGGTGACCGCGGTCGCCGCACGCGACGGCGCCCGGGCTCGGGCATTTGCTGCTAAAAATCAGATCCCGCGAGTGCACGACAGCTACCAGTCGCTGATCGCCGATCCCGACCTGGATGCGATCTACAACCCGCTGCCAAACGGGCTACACGGCAAATGGACTCGCGCCGCACTCGACGCCGGCAAGCACGTGCTGTGCGAGAAGCCGTTCACCGCCAACGCGGTTGAGGCCCGCGAGATCGCCGACGTGGCGGCGAAGTCGAACCGAGTGGTAATGGAGGCGTTTCATTACCGCTACCACCCCTTGACGCTGCGAACCGAGCAGATCCTCGCCAGCGGCGCGTTAGGCAAACTCCAGCGGGTCGAGGCGTCGTTGTGCTTCCCGTTGCCGAAGTTCTCCGACATTCGCTACAACTACGCGCTCGCCGGTGGCGCTCTGATGGACGCCGGCTGTTATGCCGTCCACATGGTCCGCACCTTCGGCGGTTCGACACCGGAAGTGGTCTCGGCCCATGCCAAACTGCGTGATCCGCAGATCGACCGAGCGATGACGGCCGAGCTGAAGTTCGCCGAGGGCCACACCGGCCAGGTCCGCTGCTCGATGTGGTCGTCGCGCCTACTGGAGATCAGTGCCCGAATCGTCGGTGAGCGGGGCGAGTTGTCGCTGTTCAATCCGGTTACGCCGCACTTCATCCACCGTCTGGCCATTCGTTTGCCGGAAGGCAAACGTATCGAGCGTTTTCCTCGCCGTGCGTCCTACGCGTATCAGCTCGACGCGTTCGCCGCCGCAGTTCTGCGAGGTGAGCCGGTGAAAACCACGCCCGAGGATGCGATCGAGAACATGACCGTGATCGATGCGATCTACCTCGCGGCCGGGCTGCCGCTGCGTCAGCCGAGCTGATCGTCGAATGCTGGTCACGCCTTCGGCACCTCGCCATATCATCGGGTGATGAGCATCGGCGGTCTGGACACCGTGGGTTCGCCGGCCTTCACCGATGAGGAATCGGCCCGCTACCGCGCAGCCGGCTGGTGGTCAGACCTGACGCTGTCCCACGCGGTAGCCCGCAACGCCGAGCAGTCCTCGGATCGTCTCGCCTACGTCGACCACCACGGCTCGTCGCTGACATGGCACCAATTCAACCATGCTGCAACTGCTTTGGCGGAGCAGTTGTCCGGGGCCGGTATCGTGCGAGGTGATCGGGTCGCGGTGTGGCACGGCGATTCGGCCGCCATTCACGCTCTTTTCGTCGCCGTCGAGCGCTGCGGGGCGATCGTCGTCGGCATCGGCGCGCGCGCCGGCACCCGTGAGGCCGCCGCGATAATGCACAGCTCGCAACCGAAGATGCTGATCAGCGATGCTCCGCGTGCCGATGACGCGATCCGCGCGGCCGCGGGTGCCACCACCCTCGCCGTGCCGGTAGTGGTGCTGACACAGGGCGGCGGGGGACTGCGACTGGATCTCGAGGCCGCGCCGACGGCGTTGCGGGCAGGCCACCCGCTCGGATCCGACGATGTGTTCTTGATCAACTCGACGTCCGGGACCACCGGGCTGCCCAAGTGCGTGGTGCACACCCAGAACCGCTGGTATTACTTCCACCAGAAAGCGGTCGCCAACGGGCACCTCACGGCGGACGATATTGTTCTGCCCGTCATCCCCATGCCGTTCGGGTTCGGGATTTGGACCAGTCACACCACGCCGATCTTTCTGGGCGCCACTGCGGTTATTCTGGACCGCTTCAGCGCGCGAGCGACGTGTGAGGCGATTGCCGAGCATCGGGTCACCGTCTTGTGTTGTGTCAGTACGCAGTTGACCATGCTGATCGCCGACAGCGCATCCCGGGAGTACGACCTGAGTTCGTTGCGCATCGTGTTCACCGGCGGGGAGTCGCTCCCGTACCGGCCCGCAGCGGAATTCGAGACACTCACCGGGGCAACGATTCTGCAGTTCTACGGCTCCAACGAGACCGGCATACTGAGCGCCACCACGCTGAACGACGCACAGCCACATCGGCTGCGGACGGCCGGCCGGATCGTTCCCGAGATGTCGGTCCGCCTGTTCGACGGCGACCGCGATGTCACTGATGTCGGCCACGGCCAGCCCGCGTGCCGGGGGCCCGCGACCAGTCTGGGCTACCTCGGCGGAACCGACCACGACACGTTGTTCACCCGCGACGGCTGGATGCGAATGGGCGACATTTGCGAGATCGACGCCGAGGGCTACCTGAGCGTCACCGGCCGCACGTCGGATTTCATCCTGCGTGGCGGCAAGAACATCAGTGCCGCCCAGGTCGAGGACGCCGCGACCACACACCCCGCAATCGCTGTCGCGGCGGCGGTGGCAATGCCGGATCCGGTCTTCGGCGAAAAGGTTTGTCTCTACGCCGAACTCGTCGACTCGCAGACGGTCGATCTGCCGAGTCTGGCCGCATACCTCCTGGCCGCAGGTGTTTCCAAGGAATTGCTGCCCGAGCGACTCATCGTGGTTGACGAATTGCCGCGATCGTCTGGCGGCAAGATCTCCAAAGGCCGACTGCGCGAGGATATTCACGCCAGGATGGAGGCCGATCATGAACACTCCTGATGCTCGCCGAGGTGGCCTGGAAGTGTGGGCGCCATCGGTGGTTCCGCCGATCGGCGTCGACCTATCCGACGAGCAGTCGCTCGCGATCGCGTTCCGTCACCTGGCAGGAATCGGGTTCGCCGAAAACCTGGCCGGACACATCACCTGGCAACCGGATGGACAGACCGACATGTTCGTCAACCCGTGGGGACTCTGGTGGCAGGAGATCACCGCCTCGGATATCTGCACGGTCGACGCGGACGCGCGGGTCGTCAACGGCCGTTGGGATGTCACGCCGGCCATCCACATCCACACCGAGCTGCATCGCGTTCGCGACGACGCACGAGTGGTCATCCACAACCACCCGTATTACGTGTGCGTGCTCGCCGCACTCGGCAGGCTGCCGGAGTTGCTCCATCAGACCGGCTCGCTGTTTCTGGACGACCTCTGCCTGGTCGATGCGTACGACGGTGAGATCGACAGCGCAACGCGCGCAGCCGATCTCGCGGCCCGGATCGGAACGGCGAATCTCACCATCCTGGCCAATCACGGCGTCATCGCCACCGGCCGCAATCTGGCAGAAGCCGTTTACCGGGCCGCGTCCATCGAGCGGGTGTGCAAGCTGGCCTACGACGTGATGCTCACCGGCGAGGAGCCTGCGCAGATGAATTGGTCCGACATGGCGGGCATGCAGCGATCACTGATCGAGCGGGCGGCGGACTTCTACTGGGCGGGCGCTGCCCGCCTCACCATCAAGGCCGATCCTGCGGTACTGACCTGAGCGGAGTGCGATGAAATCGATCGACGAACTGGCCGGCAACCTGAGCTTCACCACCGCCAAGACCGGCGAGGAACGATCGGTTACGTTGCTACCTGATCCACCCCGGGCGTCGCGCCGCTACACACTGATCTCCGTCGATGACCACATCGTCGAACCGCCGGACACGTTCACTGGTCGACTGCCGCAGCGGTTTGCCGATCGGGCTCCGAAAGTGGTTGATACCGCCGATGGCGGCCAAACCTGGGTCTATGACGACCAGGTGCTGCCGAACGTCGGTTTCAACGCGGTCGTCGGGCGGCCGGTATCCGAGTACGGCTTCGAGCCGGTGCGCTTCGACGAGATGCGCAGGGGAGCTTGGGATATCGGTGAGCGCGTCAAGGACATGGACCTCAACGGGATCTACGCGTCACTGAACTTTCCTTCGTTTCTCCCGGGCTTCGCCGGCCAACGGCTGCAGCAGGTGACCAATGACCGCGATCTGGCCCTGGCCTCGGTGCGGGCATGGAACGACTGGCACCACGACGTGTGGGCCGGTTCGTATCCCGGCCGGATCATTCCCTGCCAGTTGCCCTGGCTGCTGGACCCTGAACTCGGCGCACAGATGATCCGCGAGAACGCCGAGCGTGGCTTTCACGCCGTCACGTTCAGCGAGAACCCCTCGATGCTGGGGTTGCCGAGCATCCACTCGGGCCACTGGGATCCGATGATGGCCGCGTGCGCGGAGACCGGGCACCGTCGTGAATCTGCACATCGGATCGTCAGGGTCGTCGCCGTCGACGACCGACGACGCACCGCCGGATGTGCAGGGCGTGCTGTTCTTCGCCTACGCCATCTCGGCTGCGGTGGACTGGTTGTACTCCGGACTGCCGAGCAGATTCCCGGACCTGAAAATCTGTTTGTCAGAGGGCGGAATCGGCTGGGTCGCCGGACTATTGGATCGACTCGACCACATGCTCAGCTATCACGCGATGTACGGCACCTGGGCGGCGCTGGGGGAGAGCCTGACTCCGGCTGAGGTGTTCACCCGCAACTTCTGGTTCTGTGCCGTGGAAGACAAATCCTCGTTCGTGCAGCACGACCGGATCGGCGTCGACAACATCATGCTGGAAGCCGACTACCCGCACTGCGACTCGACGTGGCCCCACACCCAGCAGACCGTGCACGAGCAGATCGGGGACCTGCCGTCGCATCTGATCCGAAAGTTCACCTGGGAGAACGCATCACGGCTCTACAGCCATCCGGTTCCGGTCGACGTGCAACGGGATCCGGAGGCCTTTTGAGGTGTCCAGTCGCTGGTGGATGGCGCAGTGGGGGATCGCACTCGTCTCCTTATTGATCGGCGCCTGTGGAGCGATTGTCTACGGATACATAACCGATACCTGACTTCGTTGTCGCCGGACGGATAGACTCCGCGGCCATGACGGTACCGCAATCGTTGCTGGCCGGACGGCGCATCCTGGTCACCGGCGCCGCCACCGGAATCGGGGCCGCGGCGGTACGCGTCTTGCATTCCGCCGGCGCTCAACTGGCCGCCACCTATCACCGCACTGCCCCGGCTGATGATGCGCCGGCCGTGACGTGGCTGCAGTGCGATGTCCGCGACGCCGGCTCCGTCGATTCCGCTTTCGGCAGCGCGGTACGGGAATTGGGCGGCCTGGATGTACTGGTCAACGCTGCCGGATCGTGGCAACCGGGAGTGCCCGGACACATCACCACCGACGAGATCGACTTCCTGTTGGCGACCAACGTCAAGGCAACGATCCTCACGAATCAGGCCGCCCACGCTGTGATGCGCGGAAACGGCGGCCAGATCATCAATTTCGGGTCCGCCGAAGCGGTGATGGGCAGCCCGATCGCAGCGGTGTACGCCGCCACGAAGGGGGCTGTTCAAGCCTGGACCCGTTCAGCGGCCAAAGCGTGGGGCGCAGAGCGGATCACCGTCAATGCGCTTGCGCCAGCGGTGCAGACACCGGGGGCGGATCGGTTTCGGGACTTCCTCGGGCCCGACGCCGCCGCATACGTCGATCAGCAGATGAAGTTGTCCATCCCGCTGGGCGGCAAGCTCGGAGATCCGGCCGACGACCTGGGGCCGGTGTTGGTGTTTCTGGCCAGCGCTGGAGCCAAATTCATCACCGGCCAGCTGATACCCGTTGACGGCGGCCTCGCCATGGTGGGCAGCTGAGCGGGAACAGCGACATGGACCGCCTCGGCATTGAGATGCTCAGCGTCTTCGGCATGCCGCCGATCGAATTCGTCCATCTCACTGCCGATCTCGGGTGCCGGTACATCACGACCGGCATGGTCGGCTTCGCACCGGTGAACACCCTTCGATACCAACCTTTTTCGCTCCGCGATGATCCCCGGCTGCGGTTGGATCTCCTTGCGGCCATGGATGACCGCGGCGTGTCGATCTCGCTGGGCGAGGGTCTGCTGATCGCACCGGGCGTCGATGTTCGCTCCTATACCGCCGATCTCGACATCATGGCCGAACTGCGGATCCCGCGGATCAACACCGTCAGCTTGGAGCCGGACCGGGCCCGGACGTTCGACGAGCTGGCCGTCCTGACGGAATTGGCCGCCGCGCGCGGAATCGCCACCTGCGTCGAACCCGTTGTCGGGCTTAGCATCGCCGATCTAGCGTCGGCGATCGCCGCAGTGGAATACGTGAACCGTGACGAGATCAGCCTGCTCATCGACACCATGCACGTGGCCCGTTTCGGCGCCTCCGCCGACGATCTCCGATCCATACCGGCAGAGCAGATCGGCTACATCCAATTGAGCGACACCACGATGCAGCGCCGGATGGAGCATTACGCCGAAGAAGCCATGTACGAGCGGATGACGCCGGGCGAAGGCGAGTTGCCGTTGCTCGACATGCTGGCGGCCCTGCCGGAAGATCGCGTTGTCGGGTTGGAGATACCGATGCGTGCCAGTGCAGAGGCCGGCGTCAGCGCCTACGACCGCTTACTGCCGTGCGTCAACAGCGCCCGTACGCTACTGGCTCGAGCATCCGAAAAACGCTGATCTGCAATCGAATCCGACAGATCCAGGTCAGCCGCCGAGACCCTTTTTTATCGCCTCGTCCTGCTTTTGACCGACGTCGGTGACGAATTCCGGTGGCGCCAGAGCGAAAGAGGGACCTTCGAATCGGAGCGTGACCATCGCCTTGCCCTCGGTGAACACCAGCACCGTCACCCCCTTGGAATGGTCCGGCGACAATCCCGAAACCGTCGAGCCGCCCACCCCGACCTCGGCGTTCAGCGACTTCGCCTGAAGAGTTTCACGATGGGTTGCCTTCGCCGATTCGAGCGCGTTGGCTGCGGCTTCGATGTCCGGCAGAATCTGGATGGTGTCGATGATCGCGTGGCTGTGGTCTTGGTCGCTGAACGTGATCGTCGCGCCCTGTTGGCCATTCGGGTCTTTGGTCGGCGGCCCGGCGGTGAAGGGATCGGGCGCTTTGATGTCGCCGGCCTTGATCAGGAGCGTGGTGTAGTCACTGATCGCCGGGTGAGGGGCGGTGCTGGATCCTGAAGACGGTGTCGATGTCTTCGAATCGGTGCCGCAGCCCGACACCCCCACCAGCGTCGCCGCGATCGCCGTCATGGCTATCGCTGTCAGGGGAATCCTCATCGACCGTGCTCCTTTACGTGGGATAACGGAAACCGTATCTCATCGGCAGCCTCCGATAGACACTCCTGGGCTGCGCTCAACGACATAGAACGCCCACCACCAGCCAAACGTACTCGAACCCGCGGAATATTCCGCGTGACAGTAGGTTTCGAGTGTCTAGGTCGTTGCAACGTGTTCGCGTGCGTACAGTCCGCTCCCGGTGACGAACGGCAGATCGAGCGTCGTCCTGATGCCGGGCGGGGCTGCGACCACCGCCGGAATGGCGTTCACAATCCGGCCGGCCGCGCCGCAAATCGCTGCCTGATTGTGGTCACCGAAGCGACTGCTCGGAACGATGTCCACCGCATACGATGGCTCGCCGGTGATCTCGACACGATAGGAACCGCCGCCAGCCGCCGGCTGAGGCAGGTCTGGCCGCAGATCAGGCCGCAACCTGGTGATGTGCTCGATGACGATCGCGGGATGGCCGTTGACCATGCCGCGGATCTCGAACTGCAACACTGCCAAGGTTCCTTTGGCCACGTGACCGACCGCGATGTCGAAGTCCTCAGGCGCCGGCTCACGCTGGTATGACTCGGTGATCTCGTCTACTTCGATGCCCAGGCCGGCCGCGAGTTGCCTGATCGCGGTGCCCCAGCCAATGCTGAGCACACCGGGTTGAAGCAGCATCGGAATCTCGTCCAGCGGCCGGGCAAAGCCCATGTAGTGCATGACCTCGGCGCCGTCGTAGGACGCATAATCGTGGATCTCCATGCAGCGCACCTGCTCGATGCGCTGACACGTGCTGGCAAGTGCGAGAGGGATCAGGTCGTTGACGAATCCCGGATCGACCCCGCTGATGAAGAGGCTCGAATTACCTTGTAGTGCAGCATCTTCGACACGCTTGATGTACTTGTCCGGCATGACGCCCCAAGGGTATTGCAGCAGCCCGGGTGATGACCCAACAACGTTGACGCCGGCGGCGAGGATGCGCATGACGTCGGCCATCGCCTCTGGCAGGCGGGTGTCGCCCATCGCGCAGTACACGACGCAATCCGGCCGGGTGGCGAGCAAGGCGTCGAGGTCGTTGACGGCCGCGATCCCGGTCGACACATCCAAGCCGGCGAGATCGCCGGCGTCCTTGCCGACCTTCTCCGGCGTCGAAACGCATACCCCGGTGAGTTCGAACCGTGGATTGGTGATCAGCTCGATCAACGCCAGTCGACCGACGTTTCCCGTACCGACGTGGGCGACTCGGATCGCCATGGCAGACCTCCGTGATTCGAGCGACAAACCGCCCTCGACGCTAGTCCACCGAGCAAAGGAGGCGCGGCAAGTTGCCGCGCCTCCTTGACTGCTCGACCCCGGACGAACGGAGTCGTCAGATTGTCAGTTCCCGAAGCGTGCCGTCGACGCCTGGGACTGGCCACCGCCACCTTGCAGATGGTTGGCCGCGAAGTCCACTCCCTGGGAGATCACGCTGCCATCGTCGACGTAGCTGTTGTGCGCGGAGAAGTTCATCCCGTCCGAGCAGACCGGATCTTCGACGGCGCACACCTGGATGGTCTTGCCTTGGAACTGTGG
This sequence comes from uncultured Actinomycetota bacterium, assembly GCA_963755805.1. Lineage (GTDB taxonomy): Bacteria > Actinomycetota > Actinomycetes > Mycobacteriales > Mycobacteriaceae > Mycobacterium. The sequence continues at coordinate 72,376 of CAVWLG010000030.1, read as the reverse complement.
CCCGATCACCAACTGCGGCTGACCGAGGAAGTTCATCGCCCGCGCGTTGGGCGTTCCGAACAGCACCACAGCGGCGACGTGGTTGGCCACCGCGGGGTCCAGCGGCTTCGGGATGGTCGCCGGATCGACATCTTGCGGCACCGTGTCCGGGACAACGTTGGATGTCAGGAAGCCCGCGACCGCGGCGCCCTGCGAATAACCGCCGAGCACCATCTTGGTATTGGGGCATGCACTCGCCTCGTTGGCGACGTGCGCGCGGGCGTCCCGGATGCCGTCCAGCCCGGTCGACCACTGGTCGCTGGCCGGATAGTTCACCGGGTATACATCCAGCGACTTTCCGCCCAAGCGGCCGCGCAACGAGTCAATGAACGCCTGTCCCGTCGGCCCGACACCCGGTTCCTCACCGGTGCCGCGCGCGAACACCACCTCGGTATCGGGACAGGGCTGGGCGGATGCGGACGGAGCGGTGGCGATCGGAAGTGCAGACACCCCGAGCGTCCACGCCGCGGCGGCCGCGGCACCTGTGAGACGAGTTACTTGTCGCGCAATCATGTCGCTGAAGATTCCCCTACTAATGGTTGTCCAAACTAAGAATTTTCTGGGCATCGCCTTAATGCCCGTGTACGGAATCCTAGCGTTCGGCGGCCAATCGTGCCCATCACCAGTTGGGTGCGGCGGCAGCGTGATTCAGCGTGAGGCATCGATGCAGCTAGGCGCATCAGCCACTTTCACCAGCTGGACCTCCGGCAGAGCCGGCACCTCGTCGGTGAGAAACCATCGGAAGGCAAGGTTGCCGCGGGGATAGTCAAGTGTGGTTAAGGAATTCGGATGCGCCGTCAACCCTCGAGAGAGCACCACGGTCACCGAACCGTCGGCGTTGGGCACCGCGCTGTGGCCGTTAACTGAGCAGCGAGCATCGGTGACACCGTGCGTGGCCATGAACTGGTTCCAAACCACCAGGTTCCAGAACCGGCACGCCGGCGGTCGGTGGGTGATGACCAGCGCTTCGTCGTCGTCGAGCACAAAGCTGCCGTAGGAATAACAGGCGTCGCGGGCCGACCACCCGAAGTTGGCGTCGGGCACTTGGTAGGGGTCGGCGAATTGGTTTGCTGCGTGCGCGATCTGATGACCGAGCGAGCGCGCCTGGTCGGCCCGCGCACCTACGGCCAGCGGGACGATCGCGAACATCGTGCGCATCCAGGCCGCGGCGGCCCTCAGCTTTGTCGCCGTCTCGGCATCGCCGTGCCGGATGGGGTCAGGCTCGTCGAGCGATTCGATCTGCCAGGTAACGCGGCGACCGGCCTGCGGGTCGGCCTGATAATCGCGAGTCATCAACACCGCAGCGTCCGGCGTCGGCCCGAGCTCGAATGAGAAGTTGCCATCGGCGTCGATATCGAGATCGTCGTCGCGCACGATGGCCACAATGCGGTCCGACCAGGCGCCCGGCGACGGTTCGTTGTAAGCGGTCAACGAGAAGTAGACGCTGTCACCCCGGTTGCCACTGACTCGATAACGCCGGCGGGGATCCACCGGACAGATGTAGTAGTAGGCATCGGTGTTGTCGCCGCCCCAGCGGCGGTCCCGCCGGAAGGGCGTATTGACGGCCACGAACACGGGTCGGCTTGGTTCGCCGTATAAGTAGGTGTCGAATGCGACGCCCAAGGTTGTGGCCAACATTCGGTAGCCGTCCGCGATCTGTCGGTCGTCGGTGACGGCGCGCTCACCGTCGAGGAACGAGCGGTCCAGACCTCCCAAGGTATCGAGCAGTTCGCGCCAGGCGGCGGTGGACTCGTGCTCACTGCTGCTCATCCGCTTATTCCTCTCGTTATCAATCTGCTCGTGCGTTCCACCCAGGAGCCGTCGAGCGCGTCGCCGCGGGTGAGTAGGGCCAGGAAGGTAGTACCGGCGACGACCTCGACGATCTCGGCGGCGGTGACGTCGGACCGGACTTCGCCGCGCGCGACGGCATCGGTAAGACGGTCGGTCAAACCGCGAGACAGGATGTCGCCGAAGCGCTCCAGCAGAGCCGCGTGCAGGGTCAGGTCAGCGGCCATCTCACCGACGAGGCCCGGCAGCGCCGCGCGCGAAGCGGGCGTGGTCAACAACGCCGCGGTGCGGCTGACCATCTCGCGGACGTCTCCTGTCAGCGATCCGGTGTCAGGCAGCGCCGTGGCGTCGCTGATCGGGAAGACCGCCTCGTGAACAAGATGCGCCTTGCTGGGCCAACGCCGGTAGATAGCGGGTTTGCTGGTGCCGGCCTGCCGTGCGATCGCATCCACCGATAAGTCGGCATAGCCGGTCTCGGCGAGTAGCTCGGCGGTGGAGCGCAGCACCGCGCTGTCGATGCGCTTATCGCGGGGGCGGCCAAGCTCTGTCGTCATTACGGAACTCAGAGTAACATAATTCGCCATGACGGATGCCGCGCCCGCGCTTGTACACCTCGATGACCTGGCCGTGCCGCGGTTCAGCCCCGACATGGACCAGATCCGCGACCTGATGGCCACGATGGCGGCAGAGTGCCCACTGGACGCCGGCGTGCTGCACGCGAAGGCCGTGGCTGAGACGGGGTTGACCGACTTCGGATCCGACGACTACCGGGAGCGCCTCGACGTTTTACTTGCCGCCCTGCGTGAAATCGACGGCCTGCAGGACCCTGGGATCGTCAACTTCCACGCGCAACTGCTGCAGTCGCTGAAAAACCGGCTGCTGCTCAACGACCTGCTGGCCCGCCATCCTGAAATTCGCGAGATCGATTTGCTGCCGCCGGTCGTCATCGCGGGTCTACCACGCACCGGCACCACGCATCTGCACAACCTGCTGGCGGCGGGGCCCACGTTCCGCACCATTCCGTACTGGGAGAGTGTGGAACCGTTTCCGCTGCCGGCCGAGCTGGGTATCGAGCCGGATCCGCGCAAGGCGCGGATGGATGTCGCGGTTGAGTTCATCAACGCGGCGATGCCGCACTTTCCGCTGATGCACGAGATGACCACCGAGCATGTCCATGAAGAGATCCAGCTGCTGGCCAACGACTTCTCCACGATGCTCTTCGAGACGCTCGCCCATGTGCCGCGCTGGCGGGACCACTATTTGTCACACGACCAGACATCGTCATACGAGCACATGAAGCTTCAGCTGAAAGCGCTGCAATTCCTTCGCGGCGGCCGTCGCTGGCTACTGAAGTCACCACAGCACCTCGAGCAACTGCCGGTGCTGGACGCCGTGTTCCCCGGCGTCGTCGTGGTGTTCACCCACCGCGACCCGGTACCGGTGGTGCTGTCCATGCTGGCAATGCTGACCTACACGGCACGAATGCACCGCTCTCCGGTGCCGGTGCAGGAAATCGCGGCTTCCTGGTCCGGTCGCCTGGAGTCGATGCTGAATGCACTCGTCGGAGATCGGGACTTGATACCGCCCGAGCGGTCAATCGACGTCCACTTCGACGAATTCATGACCGACGAACTCGGTGCCGTCGAGCGAATCTACGAGGTCGCCGGAGAGCCGCTCACTGCGGCGGCGCGCTCGGCGATGACCGACTACCTCGACAACCACCAGCGTGGCCGTTTGGGCAGGGTCGCGACGTCGGCCGAAATGTTCGGACTCGACGAGCACGACCTGCCCGTCCGGTTCGCGCGTTACCGCGAGCGGTTTTCAGTCTGACGGCCGCTCACGCCGCTTCTGGCGGCGCGGGTGCGTCGTTGGGGGTGTCGCCGGCCGGAGCAGCGTCCGGCGCCGGCGGCGGGGGAGGTGCGGGCTCGGCCGCATCCGGGCCCGGTGGCGGCGGCTCGGGGGCGATCAGGTTGACCAGGACGGGCGCCGGGTCGGCCGGGGCGTCTCCGTCGACGGGCAAGTACATGTGGTGGCTGAACTGAGGCTGGTAGGCGCCGCCGCCACCGATCCGCACACCACCGCCTTCGCCGCTGGAGACGGGGGTGCCGTCGGGCAGCGTCACCGCGGTGTGTCCGCCGTTCCAGCCGATCACCAGTGCGCCGGGTGCGGTGCCGTACTTGAAACCGCGCGCCAGGAGCGCCGACTCTTCGTTGCCCGTGTTGAACCGGCCGCTGAAAGCCGGCCGGTCGGTTGCCACGTTGGATACCAGTGATGCCAGACCCGAACAGTCCGTGCCCGCCGGGGAGTTCCCGCCGGTGACGTACGGCGTGCCTGACATCTGCTCGAGCAGACCCATCAGCGTTGCTAAAACAAACATGGGCCGGGACGCTACGGACAAGATCAATAGACAACCAAACTTTGTGGATGCCATCACTTTTGCACGTTCACAATGACGTACGTCTCACTTGTGGCCAAAAAAGCCTGGTAGAGAAAGGTTTACGAAGCGTCAATTTTACACGGGTGGAACAGTAACCGGTTCTTGACTTTTCGCCGTGAAACGCGCCAGGTTCGCTGGCTTCAGGCCCAGATGCAGCAACTTTAGGCCAAAAACCGTGTTTAGCAAAGAGTTATCTCTCACTGTGACCAATATGACCTTTCCGCAGCGGATTTCGCGCGTCTGGGCAGACGGCCCCACGGTGATTTTGTGCGTATGACTATTCAGCGGGCGGCAACTGCCGCGGACCGTCGGTCGCCCGCAACTCGGCAGGTCCGTCGCGCTCGGTCAATTCACGTGACAATTCACCCGACATCAACGACGTGATATCCGGATCGGGCGACGCGCGCCGTAGCGAGAGTGGCTGGGCTGCAGGAGTTCCGGGGTCGTCGTCGGGCGAAGCGTAGGTGGTCGACTCGGCAGTAGGCGCGAAACCGGAGCTTTCTTCCGAGTGCACGGTCAGTTTGTGAGTGCGCTTGAGCGAGAAGGTGATCTCCTCAACCTCCTCGATCACCTGTCGCGCGGTGCGCAATGGATGGGTTGACGTATCGATTGCGCGGGCCACAAAGCCGGGAACCAGCGGGCGAATCCAGCGGGCAGCAGCCCTGGTGACATCGGGGATAGTCGGAATCGTCGGCGTTGCAACTGTATTCCGCCGCTCAACAACCGCCGGCAGGTTTCCCGATTCGGGGACAGCTGGCGGTGCCGCCGTATCGATCGACCGTGTCGCTGCCAGGCTCGCGGCCTCCGCCTCAGCGGCGATCGGCAAGTAAATGTCTTCGACTATCGGCGCCGGCTCCGGTGTCGTGGCCTCGATCGCGGCATTCACCCGATGGCCGAGTTGCGCTCGGTCGATCGCAGCCTGTGCTTCGACGGTGAGGCGAGCATGCGCGAGTTGCTCTTCGGCCCAAAGAATTTCGGTGGCCGCACGCATCTCAGCTCGCTTGACCGCGATCGCGGTATCGGCTGTCAGCTCCGCACGTTCGCGCTCTGCGCGGGCTTCAGCATGGCGGTCGTGAGTCGTCTCGCCTCGCCACTGCCGCAGGATCGTTGGCAGTAACGCCACAAATGCGAAGAACCCGATGGTGAGAAGTTGCAGTACCAAGATGCTCGTGCTGATCGAGGTCAACTGCTGCATGGCGACCCACCGGGCGCCGAGACCGTGATCCGCATCTTGTCGGCTCTCGGTGAGTACCCGCTCGTCAGCGATGATTTGAGCGTCCAGATCGGGGGCCCGGCGGTCACGAACAGCAACGGCATCGTCCAGCTCGCGCTGAGAGTCCGTGAGAATTTGATTGGCCGTGCGGGTTTCGGGCCCCGAACCGGGCACGCCGGTGATGCGGGTTTGCGGACATGCCGGAGTGGGGTGGAACTCGCAGCGGGCGACGACCAGAGCCTCGTCGCGATGGGTGCGCGCCGCGTCAACGGTGTGATCGAGTCCCACACGTGCGTCGCGCATCCGCTGCAGACTGCTCGATGCTTGGACGACAGCCGGAGCCGAGGCGGCGTTGTGGATGGCCTGCTGTTGAAGGTGACGGTCGATTGGGCCGGAAAGTATTGCCAGTGAGGCAAATTCGCCCACTACCGCACACAAGACCAGGCTGACCGCCACCGCACCGCGTTTCGAAGCTCCACGCGTCGCGGTCGTCCGGCTGATCGCGCCCACCAGCACTGCGAACACCAGAGTGAACGGCGCGATGGCCAGCACCGAGAGCCGCGTTGCCTGCATAACGGCGACGGTCGTCACCAACCATGTCAAGGCGACGGTGGCGAGCACGACTACGCCGGCGACGGCATGCGCAGAACGCTCGTGACGCTCGTGCAGTTCGCGGTGCTCGCCGCCGCCAACCCAGTTGAGCCACGCCCCGGCTGGAGAGCCGGAGGCTTGCGGTGCGGTGACGTGGTAGGCGCACATTGGATCAGACACCTCCGAGAATTGCCATGTCAGGACACGGCCGGGGACATCGAGTACATGGCTGGCGGTGCGGCGGGATAAATAGCCAGCAGAGTGGTCAGCCCGGATCGCGCCGGTGCGATAGCAGAATTCTCTCACATGCGCCGCCCACCACACGGCTGCGCGGTCGACCCTTAGCTGTGCTTGGTGCGTCGGATCATTCGAGCGGTGGCACGTTCGATGGTCTCGCGCCGGGCCTCCGGCGTTCGCTGACGCTTGGCTCGCTGCAGCGCAGGAGCAATCGTGAGCCCCTGCTCGTAGGCCGACACCACGCGCGGATCCACATAGGAACGTCGCGCCACCGCTGGCGTATTACCCAATTGCTCAGAGACCGCACGCATCACCGCGGCTTCTTCACGACGGCGAGCTGTCTTGGAGTTCGGCTCGCGGGCAATCGCGAACGCTTCGGCGGCCAGCACCGTGCCGTGCCAGGTCCGCAGATCCTTGACGCTGAATTCGTCGCCGACCAACTCCCGGAAACGCACGTTGAGGTCATCGGCGTGGACTTCGGACCAACCATCCGAGGTCCGGTAAGCCAGCAGCCGATCAGTCGACGTGTCGGCACGCAACAATGATCGGACCGCACTCAGCACCAACGGATCTTCTAGCGAAACCGTCCGGCGCACACCGCTTTTGGCAGGGTAGTCGAAGTCGACGCAGCCCCGACGCAATCGAACGTGGTCACGCAGCAGGGTTGACAGTCCGTAGCTGCCATTCTCCTCCACGTATTCCTCGCCGCCGGCCCGGAAGTAGCCCTGGTCGATCAGATGCTGCGCCAACGCCAGTACGCGATCACGTCCCACGCCGCGGCCCCTCAGGTCGGTGAGCAGGTGCAGGCGCCAATCCGGGAGCTGCTTGGCCAGGCTCACCGCCCGGTCGTACTTCTCCTCGGACCTCTCCGCCTGCCATCGCTCGTGATAAACGTACTGGCGGCGGCCCGCGACGTCGGTCCCCACGGCCTGAATGTGCCCGTTGGGATGCGGCGAGATCCACACGTTTTTCCAGGCCGGCGGAATGACGAGCGCGTCGATTCGCGCCAACACCTCTGGATCGTCGACGCGATCGTGGTCGAGGTCGACGTAGGAGAAGCCGCGTCCGCGGCGAACGCGACCAAGCCCGGGCCCGTTGACGGTGCTCTTGCGCAACCTCATGTCACCAGGCCCAGTCCGACCGGAGATTGCTGCGTAATCATCGGCACCGGTGTACCCCGCGGCGGCGTTTGCCTAACCGCCTGCGATGCGACTCGGCCGACACGACGCGATCCAGTCGTCGTCTCGGGAGCCGACGTGAGACGGTATTTACTCATGCAGGGCTTTGAGTACGTCAGCTACGAGACGTTTGGGCGGCGCTTCTTCGAGGTGGCCGTGACCGAAGAGCGGGTCGGCGCCGCGTTCGCCGCGATCGCCGGTAGCCAGTTCGAGATGCCTCCGATGGCTCAGGGGCCGGGCAAGATCGCCAGAGTCAGCGCTGGCGTCACCATCAAGCAGCCCAAGGTCACGCGTAATGTCGCCGACAGCATCACTTTTGACATCCACATACCGTTACTCATCGACCTGCTCCTCGACCTCCGAATCGACAAGCAGCGGTTTACCGTCGACGGCGACATCGCGCTCAGCGCGACCGCACGGGCCGCCGAACCGCTCCTACTGATTGTCGACGTCGCCAAGCCACGGCCCTCGGACATCTCGGTTCACGTGTCGTCGAAAAGTATCCGCGGTGAGCTGGTGCGCATCATCGGCGGCGTTGATGCCGAAATTCGCCGCTTCATTGCGCAGTACGTCAACGACGAAATCGATGCGCCTGAATCGCAAGCGGCGCAAGTCATCAATGTGGCCGAGCAACTCGACCAAACCTGGACGGGTATCTGATCGAGCCTCATCGGTTTACCCCGCTGGCACGTGAGGGTATCTACAGCCCGCGCGTGACCAGAATTCAATATCGGCAGAGAGTGGGACGACGTGGCACGAGTGGACGTCTCGACAACATCGGAGCTCTCACCAGCATCAGCATGGAAACTGGCGTCGGATCTGAGCCGTTTCGGCGACTGGATGACAATCTTCGGCGGCTGGCGTGGCGAGGTCCCGTCAACGATCGAACAAGGCACGCGTGTCTCGTCGTTGATCAAAGTCAAGGGATTTCGCAACATCATCCATTGGGAAGTGACGCAGTACGACGAGCCCACCGCGATCGAACTTGCTGGCCGCGGTCGCGGCGGGGTTCAGATCACTGTCACCATGCGGGTCACCGACAACAAACCCGGCTCGACCTTTGAGCTGTCATCAGACCTGAGCGGAGGTCTGCTGAACGGGCGGCTGGGAAAGCTCGTAGCCAGGATCATCAAGTCGGACGTACGCAAGTCCGTGTGCAACCTGGCCGCCCTCGAATGAACCCGGGCGTCGACACGCCGACTCAGTGCGCGACGCGGTGGGCGCCGGTCGCAATCGCGTTGAATCTGGCGGACCCTTCGAACTTCCGCGGACCGGCACGCCAACGATGCGCCGGCGGCGAGCAACGAAACACTCGCAGCGCCTACTCCGACGTCGATCTGTCTGGCAGCGAAGCTGGCCACACAGACCACAAGCGAGGCGATAACCATCGCCACGAGAAGCAGGCCGGGACGTTTGGCGGTGATCGACGCCTCCCCGGAGTGTGCCCGAGCGATGCGCTGGTGGTCGACAACCGTATTCGCCATCCCACCTGGCTACCCGAATCACGAGCAGAGAAACGGCGCCGCCGACGTCGGAGGCCTGCTGACGAGCTCGCCCGAGATCGGTTTGTGCGCCCCGTCGAGTGGTTACATGGATGTCGTGACGTCGGTTGTGGTCGTGGGCAGCGGGTTTACCGGATTCGAATGCGCGCGCCGGCTGGCCCGCCGGCTGCGCAAAACCGATGTCGACGTGACGATCATCTCTCCCGTCGACTACATGCTCTATACGCCGCTACTGCCGGATGTGGCGGGGGGAGTGGTGGACGCACGGTTTGTCGCTATCCCACTGGCCGGAACGCTGAAGGGGGTGCGCGCAATTCGCGGCCGGGTGGACAGCGTCGATCTCGAGCAGCACCGACTGCAGTTCACCGATCTCGAACAGCGCACCCGCGAGTTGTCCTGGGACCGGCTGGTGCTGACTCCCGGTTCGGTGACCCGGCTGTTCGATATACCCGGATTGGCACAGTATGCAAGAGGTTTGAAATCGACCGCCGAAGCGCTTTATCTCCGCGATCACGTTCTGGAGCAACTAGAGCTGTCCTGCTTGGAAGAGGATGCCGAGCTGGCGCAGGCTAGACGCACCATCGTCGTGGTCGGTGCCTCATATTCCGGCACCGAACTCGTCTTGCAGCTTCGCGCACTGGCCCACGCCGCGGCCAAACAGATGAATTTCGACCCGGCATCGGTGAAATTTCTGCTGCTCGACCTCGCCGAACAGGTGATGCCCGAGGTCGGTGAAAAGCTGGGGCCCGCGCGCAGCGGGTCTTGCGGCGACGCGGACGTCGATGTCCGATTGGGCTTGACGCTCAACGAAGTTCACCCTGATCATGTTGTGCTGAGCGATGACTCGCGGGTTGGACACCCACACCGTCGCCTGGGTTACCGGAGTGACCGCCGCACCGCTCATCGAGACGCTCGGCTTGCCGACCGAGAAGGGCCGGCTGAAGGTGCAGACCGATCTGACGGTTCCCGGACATCCCGACGTCTTCGCCGCCGGCGATGCGGCCGCGGTGCCTGATATAACCCAGCCGGGCAAGATCACCCCACCGACCGCTCAGCACGCGACTCGCCAAGGCAAGACGCTCGCCAAAAACGTCGCAGCCAGCCTCGGGCACGGTAAGACGCGCGAATACAAACACCACGACATGGGTCTGGTCGTCGACCTGGGGCCGCACCAGGCGGTGGCGAACCCGCTGAAAATTCCGCTGTCCGGCTTCCCGGCCAAAGTCGTTGCCCGCGCCTATCACCTGTACGCGATCCCACGAGGTGTGAACCGCTGGGCTGTCACGCTTGCATATCTGACCGACGCCATGTTCGCCCGTTCGGTGGTGTCGCTGGGACTCTCAACCCAGAGCGATGCCGAATTCTCGACCAGCGAAGGCATCCCGCTGCCGGAAACCGGCTGAGGACAACGCGTCTGACACCACGCAGACGCGGCGCTGCACGGCAGGTTAGGTTATGCCGGTGAAGTTCGTCCTCGCCGCCTATGGCAGTCGCGGCGACACCGAACCCTGTATTGCGGTCGCGGGGGAGTTGCGGCGCAGAGGCCACGACGTGCGAATGGCTGTGACGGTCCCACCGGACCTGCGCGCATACGTCGAGTCAGCGGGACTGGTCACCGAGCCCTACGGGCGGGACTGGCAGGAGCTCCTCGAAGACGAGGACTTCACCCGCATGCTGCAGGATCCGATGAGCGCCATCCCGCAAGCAGTCGAGTACGTGGCCCAGGTCGTCAAGGAGAAGGCGGCGACGTTGGTCTCCCTGGCAGACGGCGCCGATCTACTGGTGGCGGGCATGACCGAGCAGGAGGCGGTCGCCAACGTCGCCGAGTACTACCGCGTTCCGCTGGCGGCATTGCACTTCTTCCCGCCTCAGATTCTGCACCAGGGATCACCCGGGGAACGGGCGGCGACGCAGTCTGATCTGGAGCAACGCCGTGCTCTGGGCCTGCCGGACGAGCCCCCACATTCGAGTCGAGCGCTGGAGATTCAGGCCTACGACGAAATCTGCATACCCGGGCTGGCGGCCGAATGGACGGACAGCGTCGACCGCCGGCCGTTCGTCGGAGCGCTCACGCTGCAATTAGCGACTGACGCCGATGGGGACGTGCTGTCGTGGATTTCGGGCGGATCACCACCGGTGTATTTTGGCTTCGGCAGCATGCCGATGGCAGCGCCGAACGACACGGTCGCGGTGATCAGCGCGGCGTGCGCACGAGTCGATGTTCGCGCATTGATCTGTCTGGGCGCGAACTACGTTGATGGGCTGTCGAATTCGGACCGGGTCAAAGTCGTGCGTGAAGTGAACCACGCCACTGTGTTTCCGGCCTGCCGTGCCGTCGTGCACCATGGTGGCGCGGGAACAACCGCCGCGGGATTGCGGGCCGGCGTCGCGAACCTGGTGCTCTGGAGTGGGCTGGATCAGCCGGCGTGGGCGGCGTCCGCCGCGTATCTGGAAGTCGGTTTCGGACGGCGCTTTTCCGACTCGACTCTGGATTCTCTCATCGCGGATCTGCGCGTGATCCTGACCCCGCAGTACGCCATCCGGGCCAACGCCATCGCCCGACAGATGACGTCGGCTGCCGAAAGCCTTTCTCGCGCTGCTGATCTGCTCGAAGAAGCCGCGGCGTGCGGTCGTCAGTATTGAGAGCCGCTCAGGCTGACGCGTCCGGCCGAACCTGGCGGATCGGCCGGGTGTCGATCGCATCAATCGTCAGCGCACGAAAGCGAATTCGCCACTCCGTGTCGGCGGCGCGCCGATACTCGTCCTCGTACCGCAGATGCCAGGTCACGTCACGGATCTGCTCTTCGTGCCGCACCCAGTGGTGCGCGACGCACGCGATACGGCCGCGGGCAACACCCGAGCGGGGGTCGGAGTCATACACCTCACCGACGATGGCGTGCTGAGTTCGGATCGTGGACGCGACGGCGGCGATCGCCGCACTGATCGCGACGTGTCCGTGCTGCTGGCGGATCGGCTCCAAAGTCGCCGGCGGGTCGGGCAGTATCAGCTCCGCGTCGGGCGTGAAAAGATCCGCGGCCAAGTCGAATTGCCGGTCGTCAACCCTGGCGGCGTAGCGGTGCACCAGATCACTCAGCGCCGCCCGGTCGTCTGCGCTGAGCGTCACGTCGGCAGGGACAGTCGTTGGGCGCAGGCCGACAGCTCGTCCTTGGCTTGCTCGAGATCCGCGATCGGCGGCATGGCCAGGACCACCCGGTCGGCACCTTGGGCGGCCAGCCGCTCCGCGCGCTCGGAATCGATTTTGCTGACCGAATGACCCAGCGTCAGTTCGATTTCGGCCGGATCACGTCCCGCAGCCGTCGCCTCGTTCCGCATCACCGTGAGCAGGTCCGCCAGCTGTGCACCGGCCACGCCTAACGGCTGGAACCCGTCACCGAGCCGCCCGGCCCGCCGAGCCGCAGCCTTGCTGTGCCCACCGATGTGCACCGGAAGATGTTTTCCGTTAACGGGTTTGGGACTGCAGACCACATCGTTGAATTCGAAGAACTCGCCGCGATGGGTGACGCCGCCGGTCTGTTGATCCCACAGCGCTCGCAACACCGCCAACTGCTCGTCGGCGCGGCGCCCCCGACTGGCGAATTCGGTGCCGCAGGCCTCGATCTCTTCTCGTAGCCAACCGACCCCTACGCACAGCCGAAGCCGCCCCTCCGACAACGCATCTACCGTCGCTGCCCGTTTGGCGAGCACGACCGGATGATGGTTGGGCAGCACCAGCACCCCGGTCGCCAACCCGAGCCGTTCGGTGTGGGCGGCCAGAAACGACAGCAGGTCAAGGGGATCGGGGACCGGACAGTCCGACGCCAACTCCACGCGCCCCGAAGGATCGTAGGGATAGACACTGTCGTACCGGGTCGCAAGAACAGTGTGCTCGACAGCGACGATCGACTCGAAACCGCAAGCCTCGAGGTGGCGCGCGAAGGCCGCCATCCAACGCGGGTCCGCGGTGACCCCGGCCGCAACGGGAGCGACCACGCCGAACTTCAATGGCTTCATGGCAAGTCGAAGCTAACAGGTGGCCTCGGTGATACCGCCGGCCGTCTGCACCCGAAGGGCCTCGGCCAGGGCGATCGCCCGATGATCGGTGAACACGTCTTCGAGCGGGATCGGTCGACCGTCGGGTCCACTCAGCGGGACGCGCCAGTTGGGATATTCGTCGGTGGTGCCGGGCTGATTTTGGGTGCGCTTGTCACCAACCGCGTCGGTGAGCGCCAGTCCGAGCAGTCGCGACGGTGTGCGGCCCAGATACTGGTGCAGGGCCAGCACGGTCTGCTCCTCGGAGTCGGCATGCTTCTGACAACAGGCCGACCCGACGCAACTCGGCCAGCCACGCGGCCCGCTCGGCCTCGGCGGCCGCGAGCTCCTGATCGACCGGACGTGTCAACAGTCCAAGCGAATCCCGCAGGCGCACATGCTCATTCGCGAGATAACCGGCAGTCGGAGGCAGGTCGTGAGTGGTCACCGACGACAGGCAGTACTCGCGCCACCGTTCGGCCGGCAGCGGGCCGCCGGACCCGTCACGGTCGAGCTCGAACCACAGAATCGAGGTGCCCAGTACGCCACGCGCACGCAGATAGTCGCGGACCCACGGCTCGACCGTGCCGAGATCTTCGCCGACCACCAACGCCGTCGCGCGATACGCCTCCAGCGCCACGATGCCGATCATCGCCTCGTGGTTGTAACGGACATAGGTGCCCTGGGTCGGCGCCTCGCCCTGCGGAATCCACCACAGCCTGAACAAGCCGATGATGTGGTCGATCCGCACGCCGCCGGCATGCCGCAGCACGCTGCGGATAAGAGCGCGGAACGGCTGATACTCCAGCTCTTCCAGCCGATCCGGACGCCACGGCGGCTGCGACCAGTCCTGACCCAACTGGTTGAACTCGTCCGGCGGCGCACCGGCCGAAACGCCGAGCGCCAACGCGTCTTGCAACGCCCAGGAATCGGCCCCATCGGGGTGCACTCCCACAGCGAGGTCGTGCACGATGCCCAACGACATCCCGGCCGATACCGCCTGAGTCTGCGCAGCGGCCAGTTGCTCGTCGAGTTGCCACTGCAGCCACCGATGAAAATCAACCGTCGCGGAATGCTTTTCGACGAACTTCGGCACTCCGTCAGCACCGGGATGCCGCACCGACTCAGGCCACTGATGCCAATCACTGCCGTACTTTTCCGCCAACGCACACCAGGTGGCGAAGTCGTCGAGCGCCGCACCCTCGCGGACCCGATACGCCGCAAAGGCCAGATCACGACCCGCTGTGCGCGGTACGGCGTACACCAACTCCAACGCTTCCCGTTTGGCCGCCCATGCGCCGTCGCGGTCGATCGAGTCCAGCGAGGCCGCCCGCTTCTGGACGCCGTCACGCAACCGCCCAACCCGGCCGCGCTTGGACAGTTGCGCGAACTCCGGGATGGCTTCCACTCGCAGATACAACGGGTTGACGAATCGGCGCGACGTCGGCAGATAGGGCGACGGCTCCATCGGGGAAGTCGGTTCTGCCGCGTGCAGCGGATTGACCAGGATGTAACCGGCTCCATGCAGCGACGCCGACCAGACCGCGAGGTCGACGAGGTCGGTGAGGTCGCCGACACCCCAGGACTGCCGGGATCGGACGCTGTACAGCTGAGTGGCCAGCCCCCAGGTGCGACGGGCGCCGAGGCGTTCGGGCACACCGAGCCAGGCCGGCGTCACGATCAGCGCGGCGCTGGCCTCCTCGCCCCCGGAACGCAGATGCACCCGGTGATATCCCAGCGGGAGATCGTCGGGCAGCACAAAGCTGGCCTCTCCTATTCGGCGTCCGTCCAGGTCGAACGGTGGGGTGAAGTTGTCGACCTGCCGTATTCCGGTTCGGACGGTCCCGTCTTCGAGCTCCACCGACACCTCAGCGGGCTGACCGTGAGTCACATGCACCCAGAACTTCGTCTGCGCGCCGGCTTGCCCGAGGATGGTCGGCGGCAGGGCGCGCGACCAGTGGGCTCGCTGGTGCGCGGTCAGGGCCGCATTGCGTTCCGCCTCGTCGGCGGCGGCGATCCCGAGTGCGGCCAGCACGGCCACCAGCGTGCTTTCCGGGACGTCGATCCGGCGACCACTCCAGTCGTCGTAAGAGGCGGAGATCCCGAATCGACCCGCGAGTTCGACCAACGACGGCGCCATTTGGCTCATACCGCCATCTTGCTTGCCGAGATCGGCCTGAATGCGACCTGAGTGTTTACTTCGACGTCGTCATATCGGCGGGATGAGTTTACTGCTGGCCGTACGATGCGCAGTGACGATTCCTTGAGTCTCCCCACTATCAATTGGCAGGTGAGCAGCACTGTGGCCCAAACCACAGCCGGCACTGACGTGAACTCCGTCCGCGCTCGAACGTTCGCGTGGCGAGGTCGCGCGGGGTGCCCTACCGTTAGCCCTGTGAATTGTGGGACTACACCGCAGCCTGTCGCTGCGTCTGCCTGGAGTGTGACCAAACATGGCCGGTGACCAGCAGCGGGGTTCGGGCTACGGCCTTGGACTGTCCACTCGGACGCAGGTGACGGGTTACCAGTTCCTGGCCCGCCGCACCGCCATGGCGTTGACGCGCTGGCGGGTACGGATGGAAATCGAGCCGGGCCGGCGGCAGACGCTGGCTGTGGTGGCATCGGTGTCAGCCGCCTTGGTGTGCTGCCTGGGCGCGCTGCTGTACTCATTCATCAGCCCGTCGGGCCAGCTCAACGAGTCACCGATCATCGCCGACCGCGACTCCGGAGCGCTGTACGTCAAGGTGGGCGACAAGTTATATCCCGCGCTGAACCTGGCGTCGGCGCGGCTGATCGCCGGCCGCGCGGACAACCCGCACAAGGTGCGCGGAAGCCAGATCGCCCAACAGCCGCACGGTCCGCTGGTGGGCATCCCCGGCGCACCGTCGGAGTTTTCCCCGACCACGCCGGCGACGTCGTCGTGGCTGGTGTGCGACTCGGTGACGCCGACGGTCGGTGTGGGTGCGGTATCGCCGGTGACGGTCACCGTCATCGACGGCACGCCCGACCTCTCGAACCGCCGCCGTGTGCTGAACGGGTCCGACGCCGTGGTGCTCAGATACGAGAAGGACACCTACGTGGTCCGGCAGAGCCGTCGGTCGCGTATCGATGCGATGAACCGCGCGGTGTTGCTGCCGCTGGGCTTGACCCCGGAAAACGTGAGCCAGGCGCATCCGATGAGCCGGGCGCTGTACGACTCGTTGCCCGTCGGTCCCGAGCTGACGGTGCCCGAAGGTGCCAGACGCCGGCAAGCCGGCCGAGTTCGCCGGTGCACCCGGTCCGATCGGAACCGTGATCGTGACGCCGCAAATCAGTGGGCCGCAACAGTATTCAGTGGTATTGGGCGACGGTGTGCAGACGGTCAACCCGGTGGTCGCCCAGATCCTGCAGAACGCCGGCACCCCGGCCGGCAACTCACCGGTGGTGGTGGCCCCCGCGTCGCTGGCGAAGATGCCGGTGGTCAACGGCTTGGACCTGTCGGCCTACCCTGACGCACCGCTGAGCCCGGTGGATCTGAAGGAGAATCCCGCGACGTGCTGGTGGTGGCAGAAGACCGCCGGTGAGGAGCGCGCCCGCATTCAGGTGATTTCCGGGCCGACGATCCCGGTGCCCAACAGCTCCACCGACAAGGTTGTGTCGCTGGTCAAGGCCGACACCTCCGGCCGCGAAGCCGACCACGTCTACTTCGGCCCCGAGTCCGGCAACTGGGTCGTCGTCACCGGCAACGACCCCGGCTCGAGCACAGCCGAATCGCTCTGGTGGCTCACCAGTTCTGGTGCGCGCTTCGGCGTCGAGAACACCCGCGATTCCCGTTCCGCACTGGGGCTGACAACTCAACCGTCTCCGGCGCCCTGGGTTGCCTTGCGTCTGCTGGCACCCGGTCCCGCGCTATCCCGCGCCGATGCGTTGGTGCGTCACGACACCCTCCCGACCGATATGAACCCCGCAGAGTTAGTGGTACCAAGGTGAAGCAAGGTTTCGCACGCCCGACTCCCGAGCGGGCTCCTGCCGTCAGGCCGGAGAACATCGTCCTTCCGACACCGCTGAGTGTCCCGCCGCCCGAAGGCAAGCCCTGGTGGCTGATCGTGGTCGGCGTGTTGGTCGTCGGTCTGCTGGCCGGCATGGTCGGGATGACAGTGGCCAACGGTTCGCGGATGTTCCTGGGCGCCGGTTCGATCTTCCCGATCTTCATGATCGGCGGCGTGGGCATGATGATGTTCGGCCGGATGGGCGGCGGTCAGCAGCAGATGAGCCGGCCAAAGCTGGACGCGATGCGCGCCCAGTTCATGCTGATGCTGGACATGCTGCGGGAGACCGCGAACGAGTCCGCCGACAGCATGGACGCCAACTACCGGTGGTTCCACCCGTCGCCGACGACCCTCGCCGCCGCGGTCGGCTCGCCGCGGATGTGGGAGCGCAAACCGGACGGCAAGGATCTCAACTTCGGTATCGCCCGTATCGGCGTGGGCATGACCCGCCCCGAGGTGACCTGGGGCGAGCCGCAGAACATGCCGACCGACATCGAACTCGAGCCGGTAACCGGTAAGGCACTGCAGGAATTCGGGCGCTACCAGAGCGTCGTCTACAACCTGCCCAAGATGGTCTCGCTGCTCGTCGAGCCGTGGTACGCGCTCATCGGTAACCGCGAGCAGACGATGGGCATGATGCGGGCCCTCATCTTGCAGCTGGCTTTCTCACACGGCCCCGACCACCTTCAGATGATCGTGGTCACGGCCGACATGAGTAAGTGGGACTGGGTCAAGTGGCTGCCGCACTTCGGTGACCCGCGTCGCCGCGACGCCGCCGGCAACGCGCGAATGGTCTACGGATCGGTGCGCGAGTTCGCCGCCGACCAGGCCGAGTTGTTCGCCGGGCGTGGATCTTTCACGCCTCGCCACGCAAGCTCGTCGGCCGAGACGCCGACACCGCATCACGTGATCATCTCCGACGTCGACGACCCGCAATGGGAGTACGTCATCAGCGTCGACGGCGTCGACGGTGTGACGTTCTTCGACCTGACCGGTTCTGAGCTGTGGACCGGCAACCCCGAGCGGGTGCTGAAGTTCACCAACGACATCGGTGTGATCGAGGCGCTGCCCCGCGACCGCGACACCTGGATGGTGATCGACGACAACCGGTGGTTCTTCGCTCTCGCCGACCACGTCACCGAGTCCGAGGCTGAGCAGTTCGCGCAGCGGGTGGCCCGCTGGCGGTTGGCCGAGGCCTACGAGGAGATCGGTCAGCGGGTGGCCCAGATCGGCGCCCGGGACATCCTGTCCTACTACGGAATCAGCGATCCTTCGGAGATCGATTTCGAGAGCCTGTGGGCCAGCCGGCGCGACGCGCTGACCAGTCGCTCACGGCTGCGGATCCCGTTCGGTAACCGCTCCGACAACGGCGAACTGCTGTTCCTCGACATGAAGTCCCTCGACGAAGGTGGCGACGGCCCACACGGCGTCATGTCGGGAACGACCGGTTCCGGTAAGTCGACCCTGGTGCGTACCGTCCTCGAATCGTTGATGCTGTCGCATCCGCCGGACGAGCTGCAGTTCGTGCTCGCCGACCTCAAGGGTGGGTCCGCGGTCAAGCCGTTCGGCGGCGTGCCGCACGTGTCGCGCATCATCACCGACCTCGAAGAAGACCAGGCCCTCATGGAGCGGTTCCTGGACTCCCTGTGGGGTGAGATCGCCCGTCGAAAGTCAGTCTGCGACAACGCCGGTGTCGACGACGCCAAGGAATACAACGAGATGCGCTCCAGGATGCGCGCACGCGGTCAGGACATTCCGCCGCTGCCGATGCTGGTGGTCGTCATCGACGAGTTCTACGAGTGGTTCCGCATCATGCCGACCGCGGTCGACGTGCTGGACTCGATCGGCCGGCAGGGCCGTGCCTACTGGATCCACCTGATGATGGCCTCGCAGACCATCGAAAGCCGGGCCGAAAAGCTCATGGAGAACATGGGTTACCGGCTGGTGCTGAAAGCCCGTACCGCCGGCGCGGCACAGGCCGCCGGTGTGCCCAACGCTGTCAACCTGCCTGCGCAGGCCGGTCTGGGGTACTTCCGTAAGAGCCTCGACGAGATCGTGCGATTCCAGGCTGAGTTCCTGTGGCGCGACTATCGCCGCGGCGTCTCGCTCGATGACAACGGGCCGGCGATGCTGACCCACTCCGTCGATTACATTCGGCCGCAACTGTTTACGACCGGATTCACGCCGATCGAGGTCGCCGTCACGGGGCCGGATGAGTTCGACGCGCTGACCAACGGTGACAACGGCGAAGCCTTCGGTGGCTTCGGAGCCGACGTGGTCGAGGAAGAAGAGGAAGAACAAGCGATCAGGACGCCGAAGGTCGGCACCGTGATCATCGATCAGCTTCGACGGATCGACTTCCAGCCTTATCGGTTGTGGCAGCCTCCGCTGGAGAAGCCGGTGGCGATCGAGGCCCTGGTCAACCGTTTCCTGGATCGGCCGTGGCAGGAGCAGTACGGCACGAGAACGGACCTGGTGTTCCCGGTCGGGATCATCGACCGGCCGTTCAAGCACGACCAGCCGCCGTGGACGGTGGACACCTCGGGACCCGGTTCCAACGTGCTGATCCTGGGCGCCGGTGGATCGGGCAAGACCACCGCGTTGCAGACGCTGATCACCTCGGCCGCGTTGACCCACACGCCGGAGCAGGTTCAGTTCTACGTGCTGGCCTACAGCAGCACCGCGCTGACGACAGTGTCCGGCCTGCCGCACGTCGGTGAGGTCGTTGGTCCGACTGATCCGTACGGCGTCCGCCGGACGGTGGCCGAGCTGCTGGCGCTGCTCCGCGAGCGCAAGCACACCTTCCTCGAGTTCGACGTGCCGTCGATGGAGGTCTTCCGGCGACGCAAGTTCGGTGGGGAAGCGGGCCGCGTACCCAACGACGGCTTCGGCGACGTCTTCCTGGTGATCGACAACTACCGGGCGCTCGCCGAAGAGAACGAAGTGCTCATCGAGCAGATCAACCTGATCATCAATCAGGGTCCGTCGTTCGGTATCCACGTGATGGCCACAGCTGACCGCGAGTCGGAGTTGCGGCCGCCGGTGCGTAGCGGTTTCGGATCCCGGATCGAGCTGCGTCTGGCTGCGGTCGAAGACGCCAAGCTGGTGCGCTCGCGGTTCGCGAAGGATGTTCCGGTCAAGCCGGGCCGCGGCATGGTCGCGGTCAACTACGTGCGACTGGACAGCGATCCGCAATCCGGCCTGCACACGCTGGTGGCCAGGCCGGCGCTGTCCGACACCCCGGACAACGTCTTCGCCTCCGACAGCGTTGCGGCAGCGGTGAGCCAGATCGCGGTCGGCCAGGCACCTCCGGTGCGCCGGCTTCCCGCGAAGTTCGGCCTGGACCAGGTGCGGACGCTGGCGCAGGCAGATCGGCGCCAGAACGTCGGCGCCGGTGGAATTGCTTGGGCCATCAACGAATTGGACCTGCAGCCGGTGTACCTCAACTTCGCCGAGAACGCGCACCTGATGGTGACCGGTCGACGCGAATGTGGTCGTACCACGACGGTGGCAACCATCCTGTCCGAGATCGGGCGGGTGTATGAGCCCGGAGCGAGCATTGCGCCACCGACCTCACGGCCGTCGGCACAGGTGTGGCTGGTCGACCCGCGTCGTCAGCTGTTGACCGCACTGGGAACCGACTACGTCGAGAAGTTCGCCTACAACCTCGACGGGGTCGCCGACCATGATGGACGCGTTGGGCCAGGTGTTGGCCCAGCGCGAGCCCCCGCCGGGCTTGTCGGCCGAAGAGCTGCTGTCCCGTGCATGGTGGACCGGACCGGAGATCTTCCTGGTCATCGACGACGTGCAGCAGCTGCCGCCAGGATTCGACTCGCCGCTTCAGAAGGCGGCACCGTGGGTCACCCGGGCTGCCGACGTCGGCCTGCACGTGATCGTCACCCGCACCTTCGGTGGATGGTCTTCGGCGGGCAGCGACCCGATGCTGCGCGCGCTGGCTCAGGCCAACGCGCCGTTGCTGGTCATGGACGCCGATCCTGACGAGGGTTTCATCCGCGGCAAGATGAAGGGTGGGCCGCTGCCCCGCGGTCGTGGTCTGCTGATGGCCGAGGACACCGGAGTATTCGTCCAGGTCGCGGCCACAGAGCTGCGTCGATAGCTGTATTTCGAAAAAGTCCCCCTGCCCGTTTGGGTGGGGGGACTTTTTTGTGCGCAGGACAGCGGCGCGCGTTCGCCGGCAGCGCGGGCGCGCTGCCAGAAATTTCATAGCAGGCGCATAGCTTCGGCATGCCAGCAGCCCATCTTTCCTAGTTAACGTCTCTAACTAGTGACAGGTGGGTCTTGTTGTGAGGGGAGTGTCAGATGTCATTTGTGAATGCGCAGCCGACCGAATTGACCGCGGCCGCAGACAATCTGCAGGTCATCGGTTCGAGTCTGGCCGCGCAGAATGTCGCCGCGGCCGCTCCGACGACGGGTGTGCTGCCCGCGGCGGCGGACGAGGTCTCTGCGTTGACCGCCGCCCAGTTCGCCACCCATGCCGAGATGTACCAGGCGATCAGCGCGCAAGCCGCGGCGATCCACGACATGTTCGTCAACACGCTGGGCGTCAGCGCCGGTTCGTACGCAGCCACCGAGGCCGCGAACGCCGTCGCTGCGGGTTAAGGCGTTGCACCGTGCTGGATTTCGGAGCATTACCACCGGAGATCAACTCCGGCGCGCATGTACGCCGGCCCCGGACCGGGCTCGATGTTGGCCGCCGCAGCAGCCTGGCAGTCGCTGGCCGAAGAGCTGACCTACGCGGCGTCCGGTTACGGCTCGGTCGTCTCGTCGCTGGCCGGCGGAGCATGGACCGGCGCTAGTTCGACGTCGATGGCCGCAGCCGCCGCCCCGTACGTCACGTGGCTGAGCGCAACCGGCGATCAGGCCCAGCAGACGGCCGCGCAAGCCACCGCGGCGGCCAGCGCCTACGAAAGTGCCTTTGCCGCAACGGTTCCGCCGCCGATGATCGATGCCAACCGGAGCTTGCTGGCGGCGCTCGTGGCGACGAACGTCCTCGGGCAGAACACCCCGGCTATCGCTGCGACAGAGGCGCTCTACGCCGAAATGTGGGCCCAGGACGCTGCCGCGATGTACGGCTACGCCGGCGCCTCGGCAACCGCGTCGCAAGTGAACCCGTTCACCACGCCGCCGCAGACCACCAATTCCAGCGGCCTGGTGAGCCAGTCCGTCGCGGCGGCTCAATCCGCCGGGACGTCCAGCGGAACCGACCTTGACACGCTCATGTCCTCAGGGCCGCAGGTGATTTCGGGAATGCCTCAGGCCCTGCAGACCCTCGCGTCGCCGCAAGCCCTCGACAGCGTCACCGCTACGGCGACCGATTCGTCGACGTCCTCGACATCGGCAACCTCGTTGCTCAACGAACTCAGCACGCCGATGAAGTTCGCGTCGATGCCGATGAGCATGCTGTCCAAGCTGTTCACGGCGGGCAGCACGGCCACCGCAGCCAAGGCCGCGACGACGGCCGCCAACGAGTTGGGCGCCGCCAACGCGGTCGGGCTCGTGTCGAGTCCCGGCGCGCTTGGTTCGACGGGCCTCGGCGCCGGCGTCCCATCTCTCTCGGCGGGCATGGGCCAGGCCACGTCGGTCGGCGCGTTGTCGGTGCCGTCCACCTGGACCGGTGCGACGCCGTCGGTGACCACCGCCGGAACGGCGATGCACCTCGGTGGCGCCCCGTCCGTCGCGGCCGCGCCGGCAGGTACGCAATCGGCCATGCCGCCGATGATGCCGGTGGCCAACATGGGCGGGCGCGGGGGCGCTGCGACACCGACGCGATTCGAGCTTCGCTCGACCGTGATCCCCTTCACACCAGCAGCCGGATAGCGGCGTCATTGCGACCATCCGGTGGCCCGGAACCGAACATTGACTGAACAACAGTTGATCGCGGATGAACACTGCTTGACCAGGAATGAATAGTCGGCATCGTCGTCGCGGATCGCTCGCGCGGCCATCTAATGTCTCAGCCAGCGACTGTTCAGTGATGAGCATCGGCGCTCAATGTTCTTGACGCTGAGGGTTACCGAGGAAAGAAAGCGCATTTCGTCTGTGGCCACACACCGCGTTCCGCACATCGATATCGATCAGGCGGTCATCCACCAGATCCCGCCGATTGCTGACCAGTTCAAGACCACGCCGCACGCCGCCGCTTCCATGCGGCGGGTGACAGGCAGACGCATTCTTGGCATTTTGACGGAGGTTTCTAGTGCTTGACTTCGCCCTGTTGCCGCCAGAGGTCAATTCGGGTCGGATGTATTCGGGTCCCGGACCCGGGCCGCTGTTGGCGGCCTCTGAGGCCTGGGACAGCCTGGCCGCGGAGTTGGGCTTCGCGGCCAGTGGCTACGGATCCGCGCTGGCGGAGCTGACGAGCAACGCGTGGGTCGGCCCCACGTCGGTGGCGATGATTTCCGCCGTCACGCCGTACATCGACTGGTTGACCTCCACCGGCGCACAAGCCGAGGAGACCGCCAACAACGCTCGTGCAGCCGTGGCCGCATACGAGGCGGCCTTCGCCATGACGGTGCCGCCGCCGGTGATCGCGGCCAACCGCGCGCTGCTGGCCGCCCTGGTCGCCACCAACTTCTTCGGTCAGAACACCCCCGCGATCATGATCAATGAAGCCCTGTATGCCGAAATGTGGGCGCAGGACGCCGCGGCCATGTACGGCTACACGGGCGCCTCGCTGGTTGCCTTGCAGGTGACGCCGTTCGCGGAACCCCCGCAGACGACCAGCGATAACGGGACGAGCAGCCAGGCTGACGCGGTTGCCAAGGCTGCCGCTACACCGGCCAGCCAAGCCGCGACGGTAGCGCAGAACGCGGCGTCGTCGGCGCCCGCCACGACCACTCAGACGGCCGCGACCACCGCACTGCCCGCGGCGACCCCTCCGACCACGCTGGCCGATTGGCTCACGCAGCTCTATCAGAACACCGTCACCCAATTCCCGAACGGCGGTTTGGGCCTGGGCTTCACGAACGCCAACCTGAACGCGCTGAGGCAGATCTTCCAGGCCTACTTCGCGGTCGGTCTCGCAAACTTCGGCTTCGGTATGGGCCAGCAGTTGATTACCCCCGCTCAGGCAACGGCACTATTCAACCCGGCTGGGGCAGCTGCTGCGGGCCTGGTGCCGCCGCCGGCCCTTCCACCCCTGGGCGGCACCGCAGGCGTCAGCGGCGCGCCTTTTACGGCCAGCAGTGTGTCGGCCGAAATGGGCGAGGCCAGCACTCTCGGGCGGCTATCGGTGCCCGCGAGTTGGCAAGGGGCGTCGCCCGCGGCGATGGAAGAAGCCAAGCTGGTCAACGCCGCACGCTCTATCGCACCGCAGTCGAACGGAATGCTCAACGGTATTCCGATGGCACCCAACGCCGGCCTTGGAGCCGGTGCTGGACGCCGCGGCAGCGGGTACATCGTGAAGTACGGGGTCAAGCACTCGGTGATGCCCAAGCCGCCCGCGGGGGGTTAGCGGAGTACGGCGGCGGGCCAATTGGGCGCCCTTGTCGCACGGCGGCACCGCCGGTAGGGTCTCCAGCTCAATCGGCAAGCGGCGGAGTTCGCCGATCGGTTGCTCACCGGTAATACTGCGTTTGACCGTCCGCCCAAACACTCACGGTTGATTCTCGTCGACGATTGAACGATCTTGATCGGTCACCCGGCGAGGGTGACATCAACATGGAAGTCCACCGCCCACACCCGATTGGGGTGCATCCGCGACCATGGTCGGCGGTGCGGTTGGTCCGCTGTGGCCCCTGTGCCGGCGGCGCTGCGCCACCCGGAGCCCGTCTTTGGCGCCAAAGGCATTGTATTTTCTCGGTGATTGACTGCCCAGCCTTCTGCGTGCGCGTGGTGATATGCCGGGCCGAATTGGGCCTCGCGGATGATCCTTGGCGTCGTGGCGCAGCCAGGCCGCAACGTGGCGGCCTGATCCTGCGGGGCGGCCGCGACCGGCTCGTAGCGGTGGCTCGCCGCGCACCGAAAGCAGTTGCAGCGAAAGCCCGCTCCGACGATCGCCAGCGACCACGGTTGGTGACGCGGCAATCGGGCCGGACCTACGTAGCGTTCCCGAGGCCGGTCCAACCGAAGCATTACCGCAGGCGGAAGGTTTGCCGAATTCGAGATGAACAGCCGATATCGGGGGGTGAATACTCTCCGTCCAGTCGTGAACAGTTAGGTCGGCGGAGGCTTTATCCGGGCGTGACCATCTAGCCTTTCAACCGAACGACCTTGCCCAAGGTCGTAGACGCGCAAGGTTATTTAGGAGGAGACCGGATGTCGTTCGTGACCACACAGCCGGAAGCATTATCGGCAGCGGCCACCAGCCTGCAGGGGATCGGCTCTGGATTGAACGCCCAAAACGCGGCTGCAGCGGCTCCGACCACGGGAGTGGTTCCCGCTGCCGCCGACGAGGTTTCGGCGTTGACGGCGGCTCAGTTCGCCGCGCACGCCCAGCTGTACCAAGCGGTCAGCGCCCAAGCGGCAGCAATCCATGAAGCTTTCGTCAACACGTTGGGGACCAGCGCCGGTACCTACGAAGCCACCGAGGCCGCCAACGCGGCTGCGGCCGGCTAGGGGGCTTGCCATGGTGGATTTCGGGGCGTTACCGCCGGAGCTCAACTCGGCCCGAATGTATATGGGCCCGGGTTCGTCGTCCTTACAAGCTGCCGCGTCGGCGTGGAACGGCCTTGCCGCCGAGCTTCAGTCGGCCGCACAAGGCTACGAGACGACGATCACGCAACTCGCCAACGATGAGTGGAACGGGCCGGCCTCCGCGGCGATGGCCAGTGCGGCGCAGCCGTACGTGACGTGGATGCAAGAGACGGCCGCCGCGGCCGAGCAGGCCGCGACTCAAGCCCGCACGGCCGCCGCGGCATACGAGCAGGCGTTCGCAGCGACGGTGCCGCCGCCGATGATCGCAGCTAACCGCGCAGAGACGGCTGCGGCGACGCAGGCCAACGTTTTCGGCCAGTACACGCCGTTGATCGCACAGCTCGAAGCGCAGTACGGCCAGATGTGGGCACAGGACGCCGGGGCCATGTACGGCTACGCGGGGCAATCGGCAGCAGCCGCCAAGGTAACGCCGTTCGCCACGCCGGCCGCGACCACCGATCCCGGCGGCACGGCTACTCAGGCCGCTGCTGTCAGCCAGGCAACCGGTACGTCGGCGGCCACCAGCAGCCAGTCAGTTCTGCAGCAGCTGACCCAGTCGATGCCGAACTCGCTGCAGAGCCTTGCATCACCTGCGGCCAGCCCGGCGGACACCTTGACGCCGCTTCAATCGCTTTACAGCTTCTTGTTCGGAACGAGCGTCCTGCCGACAAACCTCTCGGCGTTGGTGACCAACTATTCGCCGTACGCCAGCTTGTTCTACAACACTGAGGGTCTGCCTTACTTCAGCGTTGGTATGGGCAACTTCGGCGTTCAGATTGCGAAGAGCGCGGGAATACTGGGCGGGGCTGCTCCTGCGGCCGCCGCCCCGGCACTCCACGGCTTGAGTGGTCTCGGAGCTGGGCTAGGTGGCGGTGCGGCCGGCGCGGGCGGGGCCGCTGCGCATTCGGTGTCCGCCATCTCGGGCGGCGCCGGTTCGGTCGGCAAACTGGCGGTGCCGGCGTCGTGGGTCGGCGCAACTCCGCAGGCGGCCCCAAACGGCGTGCAGTTGGTCAGCAGCGTCAGCGCTGCCCCGGAGGCCGCCGGTGGGAACGGGAACCTGCTCGGCGGTATGCCGCTGGCCGGTGCCAGAGCCGGTGGCTTCGGCTCGGGCCCGCGTTACGGGTTCAAACCCACGGTGATGCCCCGCCCACCGTCAGCCGGCTAAAAGCCGATTAGCTTTACGCCTCCTGGGGTGTCACGTCGCGGCGTGACACCCCAGGAGTGTGCTCGCCAAAGCGCAGCCGCGGCCCGTCGCCTTCGAATTAGGTGAATGGCGGATGTCTCATTCGTGGCTCAAATATGAACAGTTGGGGCGTATTTGGAAGCATGCGAGAGCGCTGGCGTAGGTTGCCGGTAGATGAACAATCCTGGTCCGGGGCAGGGGGATACGTGGCAGAACACGCTGAGGCATCCGGCTCGTTGGCCTTGTCACGGAGACCCCGGGACGCCGCCCGCACACACCCGAGAACCATGAGCGGTTCGGCGCCGTTGAGCGCAGCAAGCGTCCTGCCGCGCCGCCCCGCTCCGCCCGCCGAGATCGCTCAGGCGCGCGTGTTCGAGCGGCTTCTACAGGCCGAAGGCGCCGAACTACAGGAGCTTGCGGATCGCATAGCCGGAGATGATGATCAGCACCCGTCCCGGGCGTCTGAAGAGTTGGCGCAGTTACACGCTCGCATCGACGAAGTCCATGCTCTGCTGCGGACATTGCACGGGCGATTCCCGCACTCCGCGCCAGACGGTGACCGTTAGCCGGCGTGAACTAGCCTCACTTCTTGTCAACCCTCGTCCAGGATCAGCGCCATCTCCGGACAGGACGCCACCCCGTCACGAGTCGCCTGCGCGTCCTCCGCCGTAACCTCGTGCTCTTCGAGAGTGGAATAGCCAGAATCGTCGATCGGAAAAATCTCGGGGTCAACCGCATAGCACTGGGCGTGACCAACGCACTTCGACTGCTCGACACGAACCTTCACAGTGCCGAGTCTAAAAGACATGCCGAACATCGGCGCTCAAATCGGCACCCGCTAGCGCGGCCGCGACGCGACCGAACCACTGTGGGCCACATACCATGTCTACTGTCGCTGGCCCGCCACGGCGCTGGTGAAATCGGACGAACCGACAACGAGAGATCACGTTCATGACCTCCATTGATGAAAGCCTGTACGGCAAGGGCTTTCACCTTCCGCGGCTTGACTACTTCGCCCTGCCGATGGCCGCTGATCGTGGTGCCGGGTGGAAGGTTTTGCGCGATGCCGGGCCGGTGGTGTTCATGAACGGCTACTACTACCTCACCCGCCGTGAGGACGTGCTGGCAGCATTGCGAAGTCCCAATGTTTTTTCCGCTCGATTGGCGCTTCAACCACCGGGAAGCCCAATCCCGGTGATCCCGTTGGGATTCGACCCGCCCGAGCACACTCGATACCGCAAAATTCTGCAGCCGTTTTTCAGCCCGCACGGGTTGAGTAAGTCGCGACCGGTGCTGGTACGTCACGCCGCCGACATGATCGACGCCATCGCCAACCGCGGCGAATGCGAGGTGATGGAAGACTTGGCGAAGACCTACCCCTACCAGGTGTTCCTCGACCTCTACGGTCTGCCCTTGGAGGACCGCGACCAACTGATCGCCTGGAAAAACGCCGTGCTCTCCGACGAGCTCTACGCTTCCATGGAGGACATCGCCCCGGCAGCGCAGGCGATGTACAAGTACCTCACGGAGGCAATCCAGTACCGCCGGGAAAATCCGGGCTCGGACATGTTGTCTACCGTGATGCAGAGCAAAGGCAACTTCACAGATCTCGAGTTGCTGGGCATGAGCCATCTGCTGATCCTGGCGGGGCTGGACACCGTGACCGCGGCGATCGGTTTCTGCCTGCTGGAGTTGGCGCGCAGACCGGAGTTGCGTTCACAGCTGCGCGACAATCCACGCCAGATCAGGGTCTTCATCGAAGAGATCGTGCGGCTGGAGCCGTCAGCGCCGGTGGCGCCCCGGGTACTTACCGAGAACGTCGTCGTCGGTGGCATGACGTTGCCTGCGGGCTCATCGGTGTTCTTGTGCATGGCCTTGATCAACCGGGACGGCAGCGACTCGATCTCCACCGACGAACTCACCATGGACGGTAAAGTGCACCGGCACTGGGGATTTGGCGGCGGACCGCACCGCTGCCTTGGCTCCCATCTGGCGCGCATGGAGCTGACCGTGATCGTCGACGAATGGCTCAAGAGAATCCCTGAATTCGAGCTGGCGCCCGACTACCAGCCCGAAATCAAGTTCCCCAGTAAGACTTTCGCGCTCAAGAACTTGCCGCTGCGTTTCGGCTGAGCCACGTTGCGCGGCCGCAATCAGCCGGCGGGTGCGCGTTGCGCCCCCGGGGGACAGCGGCGGCGTGAGTGAACGCAGGCGCGGGGCGTTATCCGCGGTTAGATTTTTTCGCCTCACCGGATATGCCGTGTCGTCGGCGGCTCCGCGACATGCGACGGCGCCGATGAGAACGCAGAGGACGGTGTCCGACCGGGACAAACGCATTTGAGCACCTCAGGAGCCCTTTCGAGCTGCTGAGCGGCGCCCCAGGAGCTAAGCCTGTTACTTAGCTGTTACCGCAGATGAACAGTTGTTGCTCCCGGGTGAACAGTTGCAAACACCCAGCATCGACCGCAGCGCGGAGCGGAACCCGCGTCTATTCTCATGCACGAACAGATTGGCAAACCAACCGGGAGGACGCCGAAATGTCGTTCGTGACCACCCAGCCGGAGGCCCTGTCGGCGGCAGCCACCAGCCTCCAAGGGATCGGCTCAGGCCTGAACGCCCAGAACGCGGCCGCGGCGGCTCCCACGACGGGCGTGGTTCCGGCTGCGGCCGATGAGGTTTCAGCTCTGACCGCGGCTCAGTTCGCCGCGCACGCGCAGCTTTACCAGGCGGTCAGCGCCCAAGCGGCGGCAATCCACGAAGCTTTCGTCAACACCTTAGGCACCAGCGCTGGTTCCTACTTGGCCACCGAGGCTGCCAACGCAGCCGCCGCCGGCTGAGTGTGTCGTCGATGAAGCCCGTCCCACTGTGGTGCCACTCCCAGTGGCCACCAGTTAGCGGGAAAGGGGGGATCAGCCGTGTGTTCCAGGTCGGCGGTTACCTCCGGTAACCGGTCCGACTATCACGTTCACTGCAGTCGATCACTAATCACAGAAGGAGTTAAGTAAGTGCCTACACGTTTTATGACTGACCCGCACGAGATGCGGTCGATGGCGGGCCGTTTCGACGTGCACGCGCAGACGGTGGAGGACGAGGCCCGCAAGATGTGGGCATCGAGCCAGAACATCGCCGGAGCCGGCTGGAGCGGTACCGCTCAGGCCACCTCCTACGACACCATGGGCCAGATGAACACCGCGTTCCGCAACATCGTCAACATGCTGCACGGTGTCCGTGACGGACTGATCCGCGACGCGAACAACTACGAGGCCCAAGAGCAGGGCTCTCAGCAGATTCTGAGCAGCTAACTCCGCTCGCAGCGTAAACTCTCACAAACAGGAGGACAGATAGATGTCGATCAGTTACCAGTTCGGTGATGTCGACGCCCACGGCGCGATGATCCGCGCCCAGGCCGCTTCATTGGAGTCCGAGCACCAGGCCATCGTTCGCGATGTGCTGGCTGCCGGTGACTTCTGGGGTGGTTCGGGTTCCGTAGCTTGCCAGGAGTTCATCACCCAGTTGGGTCGTAACTTCCAGACGATCTACGAGCAGGCCAACAGCCACGGCCAGAAGGTGCAGACCGCCGGCAACAACATGTCGAGCACCGACTCCGCCGTCGGCTCCAGCTGGGCCTGACAGTAGTCAACGCAGGGCGCGGCAGCACACCGATTCAGGTGTGCTGCCGCGTCGTGCGATAACAGAGAAACACCGAGACGAGAGAAGCGAATGGACCAGAGCACACGCACAGACATCACCGTCAATGTCGAGGGGTTCTGGATGCTGCAAGCGTTGCTGGACATTCGCCATGTCGCACCCGAATTGCGATGTCGACCATTCGTCTCCACAGATTCCATGGACTGGCTCAACGAGCACCCGGGCATGGCGACCATGCGCGAACAGGGCATCGTGGAGGGCGAGTCAGTTAATGAGGCGGTAGCTGCCCGGATGCGCGTTCTGGCGGCGCCCGACCTGGAACTCGTCGCGTTGCTTTCCCGCGGCAAACTGCTATACGGGGTCAAGGAAAAAGAAGAGGGTGGCGCCGAGGAGCAGGTGGGCTCGCGCGACATCCCGGACAACGAATTTCGCGTGCTGCTGGCGCGTCGCGGCCAGCACTGGGTCTCGGCCGTCCGAGTCGGCGACGAGATCACGGTCGACGATGTCGCCATCGCGGACACCACATCGATCGCGACCCTGATATTCGATGCACTCGAGTCGATCCACCACGCCGAGCCCGCCGCGATCAACGCGGTCAACGTGCCGCTCGATGAAATGCTTGAAATCACGAAAGCCTGGCAGAGTTCCGGGTTTAACGTGTTCTCCGGCGGAGATCTGCGCCGGCTGGGTATCAGCGCAGCAACCGTGGCCGCTCTCGGCCAGGCGTTGTCAGACCCGGCCGCTGAAGCTGCGGTCTATGCCCGCCAGTACCGCGATGACGACAAGGCGCCCAGCGCCTCGGTGCTCTCACTCAAGGACGGTTCGGGCGGCCGGATCGCCATGTATCAGCAGGCGCGCACCGCAGGCTCCAACGAGGCCTGGCTCGCGATCTGCCCGGCCACTCCGCAGCTGGTACAGGTCGGTGTGAAGACCGTCCTGGAAACCCTCCCTTACGGGGAGTGGAAGACGCACAGCAGAGTTTAACTATTCGTTACGCAGTTAGCGCGCACGCCAAAGATTTTCAGGGCAGCATTTAGCAAAGATGCGGATGCCGCGAAATGCTCTTAGAATCTGCTCAACAATTGTGACGCGATGTCACGATTCCACCTAGCGAGGCAAGACAGATGGACCCACAATTCTTCGACAGAGGGGTGCAGCGATGACCGCAGTAGCTGAGGCGCCACAGCCCGGCACAGAGGCACTTTCGTCGCCTCAATCGGCCGTGATCGGCATCATCGCCGGCGAGGGCGTGCAGATCGGCGTCCTGCTGGACGCCAACGCCCCGATTTCGGTGATGGTCGACCCACTGCTGAAGGTCGTCAACGTCCGACTGCGGGAATTGGGTATCGCGGCGCTGGAAGCCAAGCAGCGCGGTCGCTGGGCTTTGTGCCTGGTCGACGGCACGCCGCTGCGGGCCACCCAGTCGCTCACCGAGCAGGACGTCTTCGACGGCGACCGGCTGTGGCTGCGGTTCGTCGACGACACCGAGCACCGCTCGCAGGTCATCGAGCACATCTCGACGGCCGTCTCGGTCAACCTCAGCAAGCGTTTCTCCTCGATCAACCCGACGGTAGCCATCCAGGTCGGCGCAGCGATGGTCGGATCCGGCGTCGTACTCGCCTCACTGTTGCTCGGCTGGTTCCGGTGGCACCACGACTCGTGGGTCCCGGCGCCCTACGCCGCCGTGATCTCGGTCCTCGTGTTCACCGTGGCGCTGCTGATCCTGGGCCGCTCCCACACGGTGCAGAACCGTCGCGCGGGCGACATTCTGCTCTGGAGCGGACTCGCGCCGCTGGCGGTGTCCGCGGCCTCCGTGGCTCCCGGCCCGGTCGGCTCGCCACACGCGCTGCTGGGTTTTGCCGTCATCACGCGTCGCCGCGCTGCTGATCCTGCGCTTCACCGGCCGCCGGCTGGGCACCGGTACTGCGATCGTGACTGTTTCACTGGTCGCGACCTTCGCCAGCCTCTGCCGGATGGCGTTCGACACCGGCGCGGTCACGCTGCTGACCACCATCCTGCTGGTCTGCGTCTTCGGCTACCACAGCGCTCCGGCGATGTCTCGCTGGCTGTCCGGCATCCGGTTGCCGGTCTTCCCCTCAGCCACCAGTCGCTGGGTGTTCGAGGCCCGTCCCGACCTGCCGACCACCGTGGCGCACGGTGTCGACGGCGGTCGGCCGACCCTCGACGGCCCCGCCTCCATCCAGGATGTGGTGCTGCGGGCCGAGCGTGCGCGCTCATTCCTGACCGGACTTCTGGTCGGTCTCGGTGTTCTGACGATCGTCTCGCTGGTCGGGGTATCTGACCCCCGCACCAGCGACCGCTGGCTGCCTCTGCTGCTGGTCGCCAGCACTGCGGGATTCCTGATGCTGCGCGGCCGGTCCTACGTAGACCGTTGGCAGGCCATCACCCTCGCCGTCACGTCGGTCCTGATCGTCGGTGCGGTCGTGGTGCGCTACTCGCTGGTGCTGTCCTCGACTGCCGCTGTGTCGGTGACTGCCGGCGTGGCCGTGCTGCTGCCCGCGGCGGGACTCATAGCCGCGGCGACGATACCGAACACGATCTACAGCCCGCTGTTCCGCAAGCTCGTGGAGCAGGTCGAATACCTCTGCCTGCTGCCGATTTTCCCGCTGGCATTGTGGTTGATGAACGTCTATGCCGCGATCCGTTACCGGTAGTCGTCGACTGCGGCCGCTTCGTGCGGCCGCAGTCGCCGGCACCACCCTGATCGTTGCCTCGATCGCGCTGTCCGGGTCGCCGGCCTACGCGATCAATCCGCCGGCGATCGACCCGGCTGCCGTGCCGCCGGACAGTCCGCCCGGTCCCGGCCAAACAATGAAGCAGAACTCGTACTGCACCGAGGTCGGGGTGTTGCCTGGATCCGATTTCCGGCTGCAGCCGAAGTACATGGACATGCTCAACCTGTCCGAAGCATGGAAATTCGGGCGCGGTGCCGGGGTGCGGGTTGCCGTCATCGACACCGGCGTTACTCCACACCCGAGGTTGCCGCACCTGATTCCTGGCGGCGACTACGTGATGGGCGGCGGAGACGGACTTTCCGACTGCGACGCTCACGGAACGCTCGTGGCGTCGATGATCGCCGCGTCACCAGGCAGCGCTGGGGCCCCCGGCGCGCCGGGACCCCGACGGCCACCGCCCGTTCCCACCAGGGAACCACCGCCGGTGGCGCCCCCACCGCAGACGATCAGCGTGGCCCCGCCGCCGCCGCAGACCATCACCTTGGTGCCGGCGGCGCCGCCGGCGGAGGGCAGCGGCGAGCCTGCTCAGGCATGTCCGTGGTGCCCGCCGGGACAAAAGACCGGCGGAGCTGCCAGCCACGACCACGGCAACACAGTGCTGCCGAACTTCTCCGGCAACGGCCACGGGCAAGTCGTCTCCGTGGATTACCCGCGACCGGCGGCGCCGCAGCCACCGCTGGATCCACCACCGCCGCCGGCGCCGAGCTGACGCCTACAGCGGCATTGCCCCCGACGTCGACCTGATCTCAATCCGCCAGTCCAGCCAGGCATTTGGGCTGAAGGACGCCTACACCGGCGACGAGGATCCGCAGACTCGGCAAAAGCGAGACACCATCTTCACGATGGCGCACGCGATCGTGCATGCCGCGAACATGGGCGCCCAGGTGATCAACATCTCGCAGGTGATGTGCATGAGCGCGCGCAGCCTGATCGACCAACCCGACCTCGGCGCGGCGATCCGATACGCAGCGGTCGACAAGGACGCCGTCATCGTCGCAGCCGCGGGCGACACCAGTCAGCGTGACTGCAAAGAGAACCCGTTGGTTGATCCGTTGCACCCCAACGACTCTCGTGACTGGGGCGGCGTGACCACCGTGGTTACTCCGTCGTGGTTCAGCGACTACGTCCTGACCGTCGGCGCGGTGGATTCCTCCGGCACGCCGATGGACAAGCTGAGCGTCGCAGGGCCATGGGTGTCCATCGCGGCGCCCGGTACCGACGTGGTCGGCCTCTCGCCGCGAGATGACAGTCTGATCAACGCAATTGACGGTCCGGACAACTCCTTGCTGGTGCCGTCCGGAACCAGCTTCTCGACCGCGATCGTGTCCGGTGTGGCTGCTCTGGTGCGGGCGAAGTACCCGAACTGTCCGCGCACCAGATCATCAACCGGTTGACGCGCACTGCGCGAGCACCTGCTCGCGGTGTCGACAACCAGATCGGCTACGGCATCGTCGACCCGGTGGCCGCGCTGACCTGGGATGTACCCGATGGGTCTGTCCTGCCGAAGGATTCGGCGAAGCCGCTGAAGCTGCCTCCGGCCCCTCGCTCCGCGCAACATGGTGCCGGTCTGGGTCGCCGCCGGCGGATTGGGTGGCGCGTTGCTGCTGGCCGGTCTCATCTTCGGCGGAGCCGTTTTGATGAGAAAGACAACAGGGAGACAGGAATGAAGGCACAACGCGAGTACGGGCTGTCCCTCTCGTGGGCGCGAGTCACCACGGTGTTCCTGATTGACGTTGCGCTGCTGGTGATTGCGAGCCACCTTCCCGATTCCTGGCAGGCCGACCGCAACCTCACCTTGTGGATCGGTGTCGGCTTGGCGGTGATCATCACCGTCGTCGCCCTGCTGACCAACGGGGGAGTGCCCGTCTCGTCGGCCCCGATCGCCCGGGTCCGAAACTGGTACGCCGACCCAGAGGCGCTGACTGTCGGTTGCACTCCGCGCGGTCGACCACCGGCGACAGTTCAGCCGCGAGACGGTGGGCATCCGCGAGCACGGCGGCAAATTGATCGCGGTGATCGCCGTCGACGGCGTAGGAGAGGCCGGCCGGCATCGCCACCGCGACACGCTGGCGACCACCATCCCATTAGAAGCCGTTGTTACGTCGTTGCGGCAGTTCGACGTTCGTCTCGATAGCGTCGACATCATCTCGGTCGGCACCCGTCAAGCCGCCAAGGGCGTCCAGTCGGCCGTCAGCGATGACTTCGGGGCAGACGGCGACCGGCGCCCCATCGAAGAGCGCAACACCTGGCTGGTGGTTCGGATGGACCCGCAGCACAATGTCAGCGCTGTCGCTGCCCGCGATTCGGTGGCCTGCACCCTGGCCGCCGCCACCGAGCGGCTGGCGCACGACCTCGACGGGCGTAGCTGCGTAGCACGGCCGCTTTCCGCCGACGAGATCGTCAATGTGGACGAAGCCGTCCTGGCCGGGCTCCAGCCGGCCCACGTCCGGCCGTTCTGGCGCTACCTGAAGACCCCGGACGGCTTCGTGACCAGCTTCTGGGTTTCGCCCGGCGACATCACCAGCGAGACGCTGGAGGAACTGTGGCTCACCGACGCTGATACCACTGTCATGACGATCCGCATCATCGCGGAGGGTCATGAGGCCGACGTGTCGGTGTGGGTCCGCTACCACAGCGACAAGCGCCTGCGTAAAGAATCTTTCACCGGCCTGAACCGGCTGACCGGGCGTCAGCTCGGCGCGGTAGCCGCCAGCCTGCCGGCGCCGACGTCACACCGCCCGCTGCCGATGCCGAGCCGCACACTGGGCCACGCCGAGGACATCCTGGTTCCGGTGGGCGCAGTGGCTGGGCAACAGGCGAGCGATTTCGAGGCTTTACGATAAAAGGATGACGCGACCGCAGACCAACGCGACGGATTCCCGCAACGCAATGGTCGCGGGGCTGCTGGCGTCCGGGATATCGGTCAACGGCCTTCAGCCCAGCCACAATCCGCAGGTGGCTCTGCGGATGTTCACGGCGGCCACCAGCCTCGACCCGCAGATGTGCGACGCCTGGCTGGCCCGCTTGCTGGCCGGCGACCAGAGCATCGAAGTGCTCACCGGCGCATGGCAATCGGTGAAGACGTTCGGCTGGGAGATCCGCCGCCTGGGCTTGACGGAACTGGAGTTCCGCCCCGAAGTGTCCGACGGGATGTTCCTGAAGCTCGCCGTCACCAGTGTCGAGTCACTGACCGCCAGTTATGCGGCCGCCCTGACCGAAGCGAAGCGCTATGCCGAGGCGGCCGAGCTGCTGGATTCGATTACTCCGAAGCACGCTTCCGACGAGGAACTGGTCAAGTATGTGCGGGGGCTGCTGCACTTCCGCACCGGCCGCTGGCCGGACGTGCTCATCCAATTTCCGCCCGGCGCGGGTTGGCGTCATCCTGAGCTCAAGGCCGCCGGCGCCGCGATGGCGACGACCGCGCTGGCGTCACTGGGCGTGTTCGAGGAGGCGACCCGTCGCGCCCAGGAAGCGATCGAGGGGGATCGGGTGCCCAGCGCGGCCAACGTCGCGATGTACACCCAGGGAATGTGCTTCCGCCACCTGGGCCGCGAAGAAGAAGCCGTCGAGTGCCTGCGCCGGGTTTACTCACGCGACGCCAGGTTCACCCCGGCGCGCGAGGCCTTGGACAACCCGAGCTACCGGCTTGGTGCTGACCGACCCGGAAACCATTGAGGCCCGGACGGATCCGTGGGATGTGGACAGTGCCCCCACCCGCGAGGAGGCCGAGGCCGCCCGGCATTTCGAGATGGCCAAGAAGTATCTCGACGAAGGCGATGCCGAGCTCAACGCCATGCTCGGTATGGATCAGGCCAAGCGGGAAATCAAGCTGATCAAGTCGACGACAAAGGTGAACCTGGCCCGCGCGAAGATGGGTCTACCGGTGCCGGTGACGTCGCGTCACACGTTGCTACTCGGGCCTCCCGGT
Source organism: uncultured Actinomycetota bacterium (assembly GCA_963755805.1). Classification (GTDB taxonomy): domain Bacteria; phylum Actinomycetota; class Actinomycetes; order Mycobacteriales; family Mycobacteriaceae; genus Mycobacterium. The sequence continues at coordinate 35,164 of CAVWLG010000030.1, read as the reverse complement.
ACGGGCAAAACGTCTGTGGCGCGGGCATTTTCGAAGCAGTTGTGTGGTTTGACCGTGCTGCGTAAGCCGTTGGTGGTGGAGACGAGCCGCGCGAAGTTATTGGGCCGCTACATGGCCGACGCGGAGAAGAACACCGAGGAGATGCTCGAGGAGGCGCTGGGCGGAGCCGTCTTCTTCGACGAGATGCACAACCTGCACGAGAGCGGCTACTCCACCGGCGACGCATACGGCAACGCGATCATCAACACCTTGCTGCTGTACATGGAAAACCACCGCGACGAGCTGGTGGTATTCGGAGCCGGATACGCCAAGGCGATGGACAAGATGCTGGAGGTCAACCAGGGTCTGCGACGCCGGTTCTCCACCGTCATCGAGTTCTACAGCTACAACCCCAAAGAGCTCGTCGCGCTGACCCAGTTGATGGGCCAGGAAAACGAGGACGTCATCACCGACGACGCGGTCGAGGGCTTGCTGCCGGCCTACACCAGGTTCTACGACGACGAGACCATCTCGTCGGACGGCGACCTGATCCGCGGCATCGACACGTTGGGAAATGCCGGGTTCGTGCGCAACGTGGTGGAAAAGGCCCGCGACCACCGTAGCTTCCGCCTCGACGATGAAGATCTCGACGCAGTGCTGGCCAGTGATTTCGATGAGATCAGCGACGACCAACTGCGCCGGTTCAAAGAGCTGACCCGCGACGACCTCGCCGAGGGACTGAGCGCAGCGGTGGCCGAAAAGAAGCCCGACTAAAAACACTGGCTTACTGCGCTTTTCGAAGCGGATACTCCAAATATGTTGCGCGAGACCGGAGCTACACTATGGGCGCAGTTGGGCCGGCGGGAGCAGCGAGTTTGGGCAGCGCGCCGGTATCGGCTGAGGTCGGTCGCGCCACGCTGGTCGCGAAGATGTCGGTGCCTCAAAGCTGGACCACGGCCGCTCCTGCGGCGAATCCCGCGGCTGGATCGTTGCCGGCGGCAGCAGAAGGCTGGGCCATCCCGCCGGGCGCGGGGATGGCGGAGATGGCTCCGCTGGCCGGGACGCCTGGGTGTGCCGGGTGTGCCGGGTGGCGGTATGGCCAATCGCGGCTACGGCTTTGCCGCTCCCCGTTACGGTTTCAAGCCCAACGTCGTTGCTCGGCCGCCCGCGGCGGGTTGACCGGATTGCAGACGTCCGACACGCTCCAGGTGGATCTCGATGTTCGCCGTCGCGACTGACCAACAGTCACAACGCATCTCGATATCGCTCGATAGTATGAGCTACTCTCGGCGATCTCTGGATTTCGGTTCGCCGTACATTTGAGTTCGCCCAGGTCGAGTTGACTCCCGCCGATCTTGGTGGAACTATGACCGAAGCAAGCACCTCGCTAGGTGAGGCGTCTGCACGGATATAGGCCACTGACCTCAAATGTCGAAAGACGCCCAGGGTCAGGACAGCTCCTCCCGGCTTAAGGGTTGAGCCCAAGTGGCTTCCGGGTCTTCACCGGATACGCCGTGCAGTGCCAAAGCTCTGTCGAGAGGGGTGCAGCGACCGGCTGATCTGGCCGGCTTCGCTACGTCCCGCGTGCACCGTATCGGCACCCCCGTGTGCCCTGGCCGCGAGGAGGTGTCGCGAAATGAGTCGCAGTGATAGTCCGTATCCGAGACCGGTGACCGTTTCGTCGGACCCGGCCTCGGCGTCCTCTTCACTCACTGAATCGGCTCGCGCCGATTCAATCACTCACGCGCGCTTAGTTTTTCATGCGCGCGTTCACTTGTCGTGCCGTGGCACAGGCGCGGCTTCAGCCTGCCCTCGCTTAGGAGAATCCGATGACTTTCGTGACGACGCAGCCCGACATGCTCACGGCAGCAGCCGGCCAGTTGGCCGGTGTCGGCTCAGAACTGACGGCACAGAATGCTGCGGCGATGGCACCGACGACGGCTGTGGTTCCGGCGGCGGCCGACGAGGTATCTGCTTTGACCGCTGCACAATTCGCATCGCATGCCGCGATGTATCAGGCGGTGAGCGCGCACGCTGCAGCGGTGCACGATCTGTTCGTCAGTGCTCTCGGCGCCAGCGCCGATTCCTACGGCGCCACCGAGGACGCAAACGCAACCTCGGCAATCTGAAAGGAGTGCACGATGACTGCAGTATTCGACTTCGGTGCATTCCCACCGGAAGTCAACTCCGCCAAGATGTACGCCGGTCCGGGATCGACATCGATGCTGGCCGCCGCAGCGGCGTGGAACGGCCTGGCATCCGAATTGCGCTTGCAGGCAGCCAATTACAGCTCGATCATTTCGAATCTGATCGGCGAAAGCTGGCAGGGCCAGGCGTCGACGGCGATGGCGGCTGCCGTCACGCCGTACACGGCGTGGATGAACGCGACAGCTGCGCAGGCCGAGGAGACAGCCGGGCAGGCGACGGCGGCCGCGGCTGCCTACGAGGCGGCTTACGGGATGACCGTGCCACCGCCGGTGATTGCGGCCAACCGAGCCCAGCTGGCGTCGTTGGTGGCGACGAACGTGCTCGGACAGAACGCGCCGGCGATCGCGGCTACCGAGGTCCACTACGGCCAGATGTGGGCACAAGACGCCGCGGCGATGTACGGCTATGCGGCGCAATCATCGGCGGCGACCAAGGTGCCGTCGTTCACGAACTGCTCCGCAGACCACCGCACCCGGCGCGCTCGGCGGGCAGGCGGCCGCGACGTCTCAGGCCACCAGCACCAGCACGCAGGCGGCCTTGTCGCAGTTGACCTCTGCGGTACCCAACACGCTGCAAGGCATGGCGTCGCCGGCGACATCCACGTCGTCGACCTCGGCGCTGTCGGAGCTCGAGGGCCTGCTGAGCGGCGGCTCGTCGGGCAACTCCCAACTCGACAGCTTCTGGAGTGCATGGGGACCCAACGCCAACATCTGGAACACGTTGACTTCCACCGGGGCCATCAATCCGCTGCAGGCGGCACAGATCGTCACCAGCGCCGGCTTCTTGGGTCCGGGCGCGGCGGGCGCGATGGCGGGAGGTGAAGGCGTGAGCGGACTTTCACCGTTGGCCATGGCAGCAGGCCTCGGCTCGGGCACGTCCGGAATGTCAGGCGTGGCCGGGCTCGGCGCGGCCGGCTCCTCGATGTCGGCGGGCGTCGGCCAGGCCGGATCCATCGGGCCGTTGTCGGTGCCGCCAAACTGGACCGCGGCCGCACCGTCAGTGGCGACGCCGACCGCTTCGGGACCGGGAAGCACCCCGCTGGCGGCGCCGCCGGAGGTCGCGGCCGGCGTACCCGGGGTTGCCCCGAGCGGTGCCGCCGTCGGCGCCCGCGCCGGAGCTACCGGCGGCATCGTGGACAACCGGTTCCTGATCCGCCCGCCGATGGTCCCGTCGTGGGCCGCGGTCGGGTAAGTAGGACAACGTATTTCGAGCAATCGAGCGCCAATCGGGTGGGCGTCGTCCACACTGTAGGCACCTCGGCTCGGGGAAAGGAGAGCCGCGTCATGCAGACGCTGACTATCACGGAGTTCACGCTTCGGCTGGGGGTGGGCGTTGGCTGCGGCGCTCTCATCGGAATCGAGCGGCAGTGGCAGGCACGACGGGCAGGCCTACGCACTAACGCGCTGGTGGCCACGGGCGCCACGCTGTTCGTGCTGTACGCGGTCGCCACCAACGACAGCAGCCCCACCCGAGTGGCGTCCTACGTCGTGTCCGGAGTCGGCTTCCTCGGTGGTGGCGTGATCCTGCGCGAGGGATTCAATGTGCGCGGTCTCAACACCGCGGCGACCTTGTGGTGTTCGGCCGCGGTCGGCGTACTCGCAGCCGGCGGCCATCTGGTGTTCGCGCTGATAGCCACCGGCACCATCGTGGCGATTCACCTGTTGGGGCGGCCGCTGGGCCACCTGATCGATCACGGCGACAGCGTGGTGGAAGAGGACGAGGACGACCAGCCGTATCAGCTGCAGGTGATTTGTCGGCCCAAGTCCGCGAAGTATGCCCGCGCTCAACTTGTCCAACGCACCGGTGGCGGCGGAGATCGCCTGGTGTTACGCGGCATTCGTACGGGTCGAACGGACGATGACAGCGTTGCGTTGACCGCGTACCTGCTCAGCGATGGCCACGCGCCCGCCCGGCTCGAGCAGCTCGTCGCGGAACTGTCCCTGCAGGAAGGTGTTCAGGCGGTGCATTGGTACGCCGGCGATGAGGACGAGCCGATGCCACGGGCGCCGCTCAGGATTAGTCGATGGTTTCGGCGCACAGTTTCAGCGACGTCGTAGGGTGTGTGACGTGAGTGCGATCGCCGGATTCTTGTCCGTTCTGCCGGATCAGATGCGTGACCCGGTCTTGTTCGCGATTCCGTTTTTCCTTCTGCTGTTGATTCTGGAGTGGACGGCGGCCCGCAAGCTGGAAAGCATCGAACGGGAAGCGAGCGCACAAACCGATCGTCCCGGCTCGGGTGCCTACCTGGCAGCCGACTCGTGGGCCAGCATCCGGATGGGCCTTATTTCGGTCGCCACCACTGCCGCTTGGAAATTCATCGCCGTGCTCGGCTACGCCGCGATCTACGCCTACGTAGCTCCCGTGCACCTGGCGGCGACGCGGTGGTACACCTGGGTGATCGCGATCCTCGGCGTCGACCTGCTCTACTACTGCTATCACCGCAGCGCACACCGGATTCGGCTGATCTGGGCGACCCACCAGGCACACCATTCCAGCCAGTACTTCAACTTCGCCACCGCGCTGCGCCAGAAGTGGAACAACAGCGGCGAGATCCTGATGTGGATTCCGTTGCCGCTCTTAGGAATTCCGCCTTGGGTGGTTTTCTGTAGTTTCTCGGTCAATTTGATTTATCAGTTCTGGGTGCACACCGAGCGAATCCACAGAATGTGGGCGCCTTTCGAATTCGTCTTCAACACGCCCGCGCATCATCGTGTGCACCACGGCATGGACGCCGAATACCTCGACAAGAACTACGGCGGAATTTTCATCATCTGGGACCGCCTGTTCGGAACCTTCCGGCAGGAGACGTTCCGGCCGCATTACGGGCTCACCAAGCAGGTGAACACGTTCAACGTCTGGAAACTACAAACCCACGAATACCTGGCTATCGTCAGGGATTTCCGTTCCGCGGCGCGGCTGCGCGACCGACTCGGCTACGTATTCGGGCCTCCCGGTTGGCAGCCCGCATCTGCCGTCCGGCGCCACGCCTCGGCTCCATTGACACCGTCTCGCTAGTCACCGGCACAGCGGCGAGCCCTTGTTCACCCTGCGTTTTTATTACAGCGAGCCGAAAGCCCCCACGGCTTAGCCAAGATCAGTAAGTTCGACAGCGAGGCCGGTATCCGCCTGCCGTGACCACGAGAAGGGAATTGTTGTGGGAGACACTCTCACCGAGGGGCAAAAGCTTGTCAAAGGTGAATCGCTTACCTCGAGCAACGGGGCCTACACCCTGACATTGCAAGACGACGGGAACCTGGTTCTGGCCTCGCGTGGCCACGCGATCTGGTCGTCGGGGACCAACGGCGAAGACGTGGTCCGCGCCGAGGTCCAGAGCGACGGCAACTTCGTTCTCTACGCGGGCGACAAGCCGGTGTGGCACACCGACACCAAAGGCAAGAAGAACGTTCGTCTCGTCCTGCAGGACGACCGCAATCTGGTGCTCTACTCGGCCGACGGATCCGCATGGTCGACCAAGACCGAGACCGACGCTCCGCCTCCGCCCGAGCCGGAAGCTGCCGCACCGGCGGCCGCCGAGGAGCCCGCGGTTGAGGAAGCAGCAGCTTCGGAGCCCGAGCCCGCGGCCGCCCGGACGTACACGGTGGAGTCCGGTGACACGTTGTGGGCCATCGCCGAGCAGTTCTACGGCGACGGCAACAAGTACCAGATCATCGCTGACGCCAGCGGCATCCCCAACCCGGACTTGATCCAGCCGGGACAGGTTCTGACCATTCCGTGATCGCGAGGGGGAGCGCGTCGGCCGGTAACACGGCCGGCGTGCTCCCAATCGATCCCTTCGAAACGGTTACCTCGCCTAACGTTGGCTAGGTAGCCTAAAAGCTGGCCGGTGGGGCGCTGGCCGCGAAGGATCGGAGTACACGGGTGGGGGATCCGGCGATTCGTGCTTTCGGCGTTCTGGTCAGCGCTGTAGTCGTGGCGGTGTGTGCTCCCGCCAGCGCCCATGCCGATCCGGTTCCGGTTTTCCCCGGCATGGAGATCCATCAGGGCGCCCACCTGTGCACATTGGGTTACGTCGATCCCGGCCTGCGGGTGGCGTTCAGCGCGGGCCACTGCCGCAGCGACGGCCCGGTATTCGACAAGGACAACAAGGTCATCGGCCACGTGGCCACGTTTCGCGACAACACACCCAACGGTGCATTCGTCAAGACCGACCAGGAAATCGCCGACTACGAGTCGATCGTGCTGGCTCCTGACGTGACGGTGAACAACATCCTGCCCGACGGACGCATCTTGGAGTCCGATCCGGGGTTGGTCGTCACGCCTGGCGAACCGATCTGCCATTTCGGCGTCGTCACCGGCGAAACGTGCGGGACCGTCGAAGCCGTCAACAACGGCTGGTTCACCATGGGACACGGTGCGGTCAGCCAACAGGGCGACTCCGGCGGGCCCGTCTACCTCACCAACGGCCCCGGCCCCGCCCGGATCGTCGGCATCTTCAACAGCGTCTGGGGCAACTTCCCGGCGGCGGTGTCGTGGCAGTCGACTACCCAACAGATCCGCCAGGACGTCGGCGTAGGCGGCCCGTCGATTTAGGCGTCGGCAGCCAGCGCGAAGACCGGTATCGATGGCGCCGCGGCCCTGAGCTGGTCCTCGCCAGAATCCGGAGTCAAGCCGGCGATATGGCCCTTGACCTCCCAGTACCACCTGTCCAGGTAGCGCTTCAGCAGCTCCGGTTTCGCGGTGTCGACCACCTCCGTCGCCCGTAGGCTGCGACGACGCCAGCTCGGTCCGACATCGACCGCACCGGCCGCCCGGACATTGCGCGCCCACTGGGTGTTTCCCCGCGGCGAGACCAGATAGTCGACGTCGCCGACCGTCAAGACATTGACCACCACGCTGCGAACCTGGCCTGTTTTGCGGCCGCGCACGCGCAGCGCCCGGGTTCCCGCGATGCTGATGCCGGCGTCGGCCAGCCAGCGGATCAGCGTGTTGGCGACCTTCGCCGCACCATGGGGTTCGTCGTATCGCACCGGCATGTGGTGTCCTTTCTCATTTCTGAGAGCACTGCTCTCTACGGGGATGACACTGACACACCGCTGCCCGAAAAACAAGAGCACCGATCTCATTTGTGCGAAGCTTGCCTGATGCCGAAGCGGCGCGACTCGCGCGAACGCGTGGAAGCGCAGATCATCGAGCTTGGCCGCCGCCATCTGGTGGAGCACGGCGCGGCCGGTCTGTCGCTGCGCGCCATCGCCCGCGATCTGGGCATGGTGTCGTCGGCGGTCTATCGGTACGTGACCAGCCGCGACGAGTTGCTGACGCTGCTGGTCGTCGACGCCTACTCCGAGCTGGCCGACGTCGGTGGATCGCGCCCGCGAGGCCGTGCCGGACGCGTGGAATGACGATGTTGTCGCGATCACCCGTGCCGCACACGGCTGGGCCATCGCCCACCCGGCCAGCTGGGCACTGCTGTACGGCAGCCCGGTGCCCGGCTACCACGCGCCGGCCGAGCGAACGGTCGGCCCTGGGACGCGGGTGATCGGCGCGTTGTTCGACGCCGTCGCAGCCGGCATCGCGACCGGTGACATCAAGCTGACCAATCACCATGCGCCGCAACCGATATCGGATGACTTCGAGCGACTACGCCAGGAATTCGGTTTCGCCGGCGACGACGCCGTCATCGCCAAATGTTTCACGATCTGGGCCGGCGTGGTCGGCGCCATCAGCCTCGAGGTGTTCGGGCAGTACGGCGCCGACACGCTGAGCGACACGCAGACCGTGTTCGACACCCAGATGCGACTGCTGATCGCATTGCTGACCCACCCCGATGTCGACCCGGCCCCGTTCAGCGTGACGGCGCCGAATTAGAACGTGTTCATCGATCAAATCGGGCGTCGTGCGCAGTCCGGCGGCGGCAACATCAAACCGGTGGTTCCGGCCGTGGCAGACGCTGGGTTATTCTGCGAGGCGATGAGCCACGCCTTCGGATCGCCGGTCCAAACCGCCTGGGTGACGCACAGCCTTGACACCACGGAAAAGGCTCTCACCGGCCTGTTAGGGGTGAAGAAGTGGGTGCGCCTGCCCGACGTCCACTTCGCCCCGGACGCCTGCAGCTACCGCGGAGCACCGGCAGATTTCGTCGCCAGCATTTCGCTGAGCTATCTCGGCGACATGCAGCTCGAACTGATCGAGCCGGTCAGCGGGCCTAATATCTATAGTGACTTTTTGCAGGACAGCGGACCGGGTCTGCACCACATCTGCGTCGAGGCCGACACCCTGGAGAACTTCGATGCCGTACTGGCCTCAGCCGCCGAGCAAGGAGCCTCTGTGCCACAGCAGGGCGTGATGCCTGGCGGCTTGCGATTCGCCTATCTGTCCGCCCCGCAGTACGGGGTTCCGTTTGTGGAGATCGCGCACTTCTCACCCGAGATGCGCCAGTTCTTCGACTACATCAAGCAGGAGCAGCAGTGACTCGCGCTGACGACGATGCAGAGCGAAGCGATGAGGAGGAGCAGCGCCAATGAGCACTGACATTCCAGCAACTTTGAGCGTTGACGACGTCACGTCGTGGTCGGATGAGGTGGACGTCGTGGTACTCGGCTTCGGCATCGGGGGCGGGTGCGCGGCGGTGAGCGCGGCCGCCGCCGGTGCGCGGGTGCTGGTGCTCGAGCGGGCCGCCGCGGCCGGTGGCACGACTTCGCTTGCCGGCGGGCACTTTTATCTCGGCGGCGGCACAGCGGTTCAGGAAGCGACCGGCCATCCCGACTCGGCCGAGGAGATGTACAAGTACCTGGTCGCGGTGTCGCGTGAACCGGATCATGAGAAGATCCGCGCCTATTGCGACGGCAGCGTTGAGCACTTCAACTGGTTGGAAGACTTGGGTTTTCAGTTCGAGCGAAGTTTCTACCCGGGCAAGGTGGTCGTCCCGCCCGGCACCGAAGGCTTGAGCTACACCGGCAACGAGAAGGTGTGGCCCTTCTGCGAGCAGGCCGTCCCGTCGCCGCGCGGGCACTCTGTGCCCGTGCCGGGCGAGCTGGGCGGCGCGTCGATGGTGATCGATCTGCTGGTCAAACGTGCCGACGAGCTGGGCGTGCAATTCCGCTACGAGACCGGCGCAACCAACCTGATCCTGGACGCGGACGGCGACGTGGTCGGCGTCGCTTGGAAGCACTTCACCGAAACCGGTGCGGTGAAAGCCAAGTCGGTCATCATTGCAGCCGGCGGCTTCGCGATGAACCCCGACATGGTCGCCGAACACACTCCCGAGCTGGGCCAGCCGCGGCGCACCAAACACCACGGGCTCGTCGCGCCCTACATCTTGGGCAACCCCAACGATGACGGGCTGGGCCTGCGGATGGGTGTATCGGCGGGAGGCGTTGCCGAGAACATGGCCGAGAAGTTCATCACCGCGGCTGCGTATCCGCCCGAAGTGCTGCTGACGGGCGTGATCGTCAACAAGGAGGGCAAGCGCTTCGTCGCCGAAGACTCCTACCATTCGCGCACATCGGCTTTCGTGCTCGAGCAGCCGGAGCAAACCGCGTATCTGATCGTCGACGAAGCGCACACCGAGATGCCCGCGATGCCGCTGATCAAATTCCTCGACGGCTACGAGACGATCGCCGAACTAGAGCAGGCACTCGAGATTCCCGCGGGCAGCGTCGCGGCGACATTGGACCGCTACAACGAGTATGCCGCCAACGGCGAGGACCCCGATTTCCACAAGCAATCGGAATATGTTGCGCCGCAAGATAATGGACCGTGGGCCGTGTTCGACCTGTCGCTTGGTCGGGCGATGTACTCCGGGTTCACGATGGGCGGTTTGGCGGTCACCGTCGACGGCCAGGTACAGCGCAGCGACGACACCGTCATCCCGGGCCTGTACGCGGTCGGGGCGTGTGCGTCCAACATCGCCCAGGACGGCAAGGGTTACGCCAGCGGTACCCAGCTCGGGGAGGGCTCGTTCTTCGGGCGCCGCGCCGGAGCGCACGCGGCCGCCAAGGCCGTGGGCGCGCAGGCGCTTTAAGCCCAGCTGGAGCGCACGGCCGCCAAGGCTGGGCTAGACCGGCACCGGTTCCTTGTCCACCTCACCCAGCCGCCACGGGCCGCCGCCGAGCAGTTCGAGGTGTCGATCGTGGAACTGCTCGACCGCGGGTCGGTGACTGACGCTGACCACGACGCAGTCCGGTAATTCGTTGTGCAGCAACTGATACAGCGCGTGCTCGAGCCCTTCGTCGAGCGCTGACGTGCTCTCGTCGAGGAAGACCGCTTTGGGTTTGGTGAGCAGGATGCGCGCGAAGGCGGCGCGTTGTTGCTCACCGGGGGAGAGCACCTTGGCCCAGTCGCGCACTTCGTCGAGCCGGTCGGTCAGTGGTGCGAGCGCGACCTTGGTCAGCGTCTCGCGCAGCGTCTGGTCCGAGATGTCATCGGGCGAATTCGGATAACACACCACGGTCCGCAACGTGCCCAGCGGCACATAGGGCAGCTGCGACAGGAACAACGTCGCGTTGCTCGCCGTCGGGGCATCGCAACGTCCCTGACGCATACGGCCACAGCTCAGCCAGGCTGCGCAGCAGTGTGGTCTTGCCGGCGCCCGACTGGCCCGTGATCACCAGCGACTGACCGGATTCCAGCCGCACGTCCAGTGCGTCGACCAGCGGGTCGCCGTCGGGAGTGCGCACCTCGACGCCGTCGAATTCGACCGAGCCGTCGGCGGTGTGCCGGGTCAGCACCGCGGGCAGATCGCGACCCTTGGCGTTGGCGTCGACCAGTCCGTGCAGACGGATGATCGCCGCACGGAAGGCGGCGAAGGCGTCATAGTTGTTGCGGAAGAACGACAGTGAGTCGTGGATCTCACCGAAGGCCGTGGCCGTCTGCCCGACGTCGCCGAAAGCGATCTGACCGGCGAACAGCCGAGGCGCCTGAATGATCCACGGCAGCGGGACAATTGCCTGCGACATCGACCAGTTCCAGCCGTTGAATCACGATCGTCCGGCGGACGAAGCCCCGGTAGTTGCCGATGATCGGGTTGAAACGGCTCCATCAGCTGGGTCCGCTCGACCTGCTCGCCCCGATAGAAGCCGACGGCCTCGGCCGCGTCGCGCAGCCGGACCAGCGCGTAACGGAATGCGGCGTTGAGCTTTTCGTTGTTGAAGCTCAGCCAGATCAGTGGACGCCCGAGCTTGAACGCGACGCCAGTGGCGATCAGCACGTAGACCACGACGATCCAGAACATCGCGCGGGGGACGTCGAGGCCGAAGACGTCCAGCCGGCCCGGACAGGTGCCAGAGGATCGCGGCGAACGACACCACCGAGACCACCGCACGCACCGCGCCGAACAGCAACGTGTTGGCAGTTTCGTTGGACGGGATGTTCGGTGTGCCGCCGGCACCGGTGGTGAAGATGTCGACGTCCTGCTGGATTCGCTGGTCAGGGTTGTCGATGGTGTTGTCGATGAACAGGTCTCGGTAGTAAGCCCGCCCGGCCAGCCAGTCGTCGGTGAGGTGACCCGTCAGCCAGATACGCCAGGCGATGATGAACCGCTGCGTCAGGTAGATGTCCACCAGAAGGCGGACGATAAAAAGCGTCGCCAGCACACTGAAGTGCACGAGCGACATCCAAAAGCCATGTATCCCAGACTGTTTGACGCTGCTCGTTACCCAACGCGGTGCCCTCGAACGCCGTCTGCAGCGAGCTGTAGAGGTCATTGCTCTGATAACTGAGCAGCACCGTCAAGCGCACCGAGAGCAGAACCAGCAACAGCAGGACCGCCAACTGCACCCATGTCGGCACCGCCTGCCGCCCGGTGAAGTAGCCGCCGGTGATCCGCCAGTACTGGCGGCCCCACCCGGTCAGGTAGCGCAGCAAGACCAGCACCACCAGCACGCACACCGCGGCGATCACCCAGCCTTTGACCAGCCACCACAGTGACTCGGTCGTTGCCGTTGACCAGTCGATGGACGGCTTGAATGGCTTGGGGTCCAAAATCGCGTCTCCTTGCCGACGAGGCTGTCAGCCAACGTCACAGTGGATGCTTCCCCGCGAAAGTACCCCAGGTCGGCCGATAGGCTGCGCCCATGGGCAACGACGCCGACTAACTCGTTCCATGCTGGACAACTCATCGCCCGCCGGCTGAAGGCCAGTGGGATCGACACGATCTTCACGTTGTCGGGCGGCCATCTGTTCTCGATTTACGACGGTTGCCGCAGTGAGGGCATCCGGTTGATCGACACCCGCCACGAGCAGACCGCGGCGTTCGCGGCCGAGGGCTGGTCGAAGGTGACACGTCAGCCAGGGGTGGCCGCGCTGACCGCGGGTCCGGGCGTGACCAACGGCATGAGCGCCATGGCCGCCGCCCAGCAGAACTCGTCGCCGCTGCTGATCCTGGGCGGCCGCGCCCCCGCGGGGCGCTGGGGGATGGGCTCACTGCAGGAGATCGACCACGTGCCGTTCGTGTCGCCGCTTACGCGATTCGCCGCCACGGCGCCGTCGGCCGAGGCCGTCAGCGCACTGGTCGACGAGGCGCTGCGGGCCACCGTCGGCGCCCCGTCGGGGGTGGCGTTCATCGATTTCCCTATGGACCATGCTTTTTCGGTAGCCGCCGACACCGGACAGCCCGGCGCGCTGACCACGTCGCCCACCCCGGTACTGGCTGACGGCGACGCACTCGACCGCGCCGTCAGCCTGCTCGCCAACGCACAACGGCCGGTGATCATGGCGGGCACCAACGTGTGGTGGGGGCACGCCGAGGTCGCGCTGCTGCGGTTGGCCGAGCAGCGACGGATACCGGTGCTGATGAACGGCATGGCCCGCGGCACCGTGCCCGCGGACCATCCGCTGGCGTTTTCCCGGGCTCGCTCGAAAGCGCTGGGGGAGGCCGATGTTGCGCTTGTCATCGGGGTACCCATGGACTTCCGGTTGGGATTCGGCGCGGTATTCGGACAGGACACCCAACTGATCGTGGCCGACCGCGTGCAGCCCGAACGCGGACATCCGCGGCCGGTTGCCGCCGAGCTCTACGGCGACCTGTCGTCGACCCTGGCCGTCCTGAGCGACACGGCGCGGGCCGATACCCCCGGCCACGAGGAGTGGATCGCCGATCTGCGGGCGACCGAGACCGCGGCGCGCGAGCGCGAAAAAGGCGAGCTGGCTGATGACCGCAGCCCCCTGCACCCGATGCGGGTCTACGCCGAACTCGCGCCGATGCTGGACCGCGACGCGATCATCGTCGTCGACGCCGGCGATTTCGGCTCCTACGCCGGCCGGGTGATCGACAGCCACGTCCCGGGGGCATGGCTGGACAGCGGCCCGTTCGGCTGCCTGGGCTCGGGCCCCGGTTATGCGCTGGCCGCCAAGCTGGCCCGCCCTGACCGGCAGGTGGTGTTGCTGCAGGGCGACGGCGCCTTCGGATTCAGCGGCATGGAGTGGGACACGCTGGTACGTCACGATGTTCCCGTCGTCTCGGTGATCGGCAACAACGGCATCTGGGCGCTGGAGCACCACCCGATGAAGGCGCTATACGGCTATTCGGTGGTGGCCGAGCTGCGGCCGAACACCCGGTACGACGAGGTGGTGCGCGCGCTCGGCGGACACGGCGAGCTGGTCTCGACGCCGGCCGAGCTGCGCCCGGCATTGACGCGCGCCCTGGGCAGCGGTCTGCCCGCCGTGGTCAACGTGCTGACCGATCCTGATGTTGCCTATCCGCGCCGGTCGAATCTGGCATGACGCGAGAACTACGGCTCCGGCTTCTGATCCGCCTCCTCCTCAGGGCGTCCCGCCCTGCATCGTCACCGGTGGCTAGTACCGTTGACCTGTGCCAAAGACCACCAGCTCTTCGTCCGGCCGCCTGAGCGGCCGCTTCTGGCGACTGCTCGGCGCCAACACCGAGAAGAACCAGGGCCATTCACTGGCCCAGGTCACCGCGTCGGCCGAGTATGACGACAAGGCCGCGGGACTCGACGACGAACAGTTGCGCAAAGCCGCCGGCCTGCTCGACCTCGACGACCTGGCCGAGGCCGACGACATCCCGCAGTTCCTGGCCATCGCCAGAGAAGCCGGTGAACGGGCCACCGGGCTGCGACCGTTCGATGTGCAGCTGCTCGGCGCGCTGCGGATGCTGGCCGGCGACGTGGTCGAAATGGCAACCGGTGAAGGCAAGACCCTGGCCGGAGCCATCGCCGCTGCCGGCTACGCGCTGGGTGGACGGCACGTTCACGTCGTCACGATCAACGACTACCTGGCCCGCCGCGATGCCGAATGGATGGGTCCACTGCTGGAGGCGCTCGGCGTCACGGTCGGCTGGGTCACCGGCGAATCGACCGCCGACGAGCGCCGCGCGGCCTACAAATGCAACGTCACCTACGCGTCGATCAACGAGATCGGCTTCGACGTGCTGCGCGATCAGCTAGTGACCGATGTCGATGATCTGGTGTCGCCCAACCCGGACGTGGCCCTGATCGACGAGGCCGACTCGGTGCTGGTCGACGAGGCGTTGGTGCCCCTGGTGCTGGCCGGAACCAGCCACCGGGAGCAGCCACGGCTGGAGGTCATCCGGCTCGTCGGCGAGCTGAACGCCGGCGACGACTACGACACCGACGCCGACAGCCGCAACGTCCATCTGACCGATGCCGGTGCGCACAAACTCGAAAAACAGCTTGGCGGAATCGATCTCTACTCCGAAGAGCACGTCGGCACCACGCTCACCGAAGTCAACGTCGCGCTGCACGCACACGTCCTGCTGCACCGCGATGTGCACTACATCGTGCGTGACGATGCCGTGCACCTGATCAACTCGTCCCGCGGCCGGATCGCCCAGCTGCAACGCTGGCCGGACGGATTGCAGGCGGCGGTCGAGGCCAAGGAAGGCATCGAGACCACCGAAACCGGCGAAGTGCTGGACACCATCACCGTGCAGGCACTGGTCAATCGATACCCGACGGTCTGCGGCATGACCGGAACCGCCCTGGCCGCAGGCGAACAGCTGCGCCAGTTCTACAAGCTCGGTGTGTCACCGATTGCGCCCGAACACGCCCAACATTCGCGAGGACGAAACCGACCGGGTCTACATCACGGCCGCGGCGAAGATCGACGCGATCATCGCGCACATCATCGACGTACACGAAACCGGACAGCCCGTTCTGGTCGGCACCCACGATGTCGCCGAATCCGAAGAGTTGCACGAGCGGTTGCAGCGTCGCGGTGTCCCCGCGGTCGTACTCAACGCCAAGAATGACGCCGAAGAGGCCGAGGTGATCGCCGAGGCCGGCAAGCTCGGCGCAGTCACGGTATCGACGCAGATGGCCGGTCGCGGCACGGACATCCGGCTCGGCGGCTCGGACGAGTCCGACCACGAGAAAAAAGGTGGTCGAGCTGGGCGGCTTGCATGTGGTCGGCACCGGCCGGCACCACACCGAACGACTCGACAACCAGCTGCGCGGCCGCGCCGGCCGCCAGGGCGATCCCGGTTCGTCGGTGTTCTTCTCCAGCTGGGAAGACGACGTCGCCTCGGCCAACCTCGAGCCCAACAAGCTGCCCACCCAGACCGACGACGATGGCCGCATCGTCAGCTCCAAGGTCGCCGGGCTGCTCGAGCACGCCCAGCGCGTCGCCGAGGGCCGCCTGCTCGACGTGCACGCCAACACCTGGCGGTACAACCAGCTGACCGCCCAGCAGCGCGCCATCATCGTCGAGCGACGCAACACGCTGCTCAGCACGGCCGCCGCCCGCGAAGAGCTGGCCGAGCTGGCGCCCGACCGCTATGACGAGCTGTCCGAAGAGCTTTCCGAAGAGCAGCTGGAGAAAATCTGCCGGCTGATCATGCTGTTCCACCTCGACCGTGGCTGGGCTGACCACCTGGCCTACCTGGCCGACATCCGGGAGAGCATCCACCTGCGCGCCCTGGGCCGGCAGAACCCGCTCGACGAATTCCACCGGATGGCGGTCGATGCGTTCGCATCGCTGGCCGCCGACGCCATCGAAGCGGCCCAGCAGACCTTCGAGACCTCACCGGCGATCGAGAACGAGCCGGGCGTCGATCTGTCGAAGTTGGCCCGTCCGACGTCGACGTGGACGTACATGGTGCACGACAACCCGCTGTCTGACGACTCACTTTCCGCGCTGAGCCTGCCCGGCATCTTCCGCTGATGATTGGCCGAGCCGCCCGCCCACGACCGGCTCCTGACGGTGCCCAATCTGCTCAGCGGACTCCGTCTGGCCCTGATTCCGGTCTTCGTCTATCTGCTGCTGGTCACGCACGCCTACGCCTGGGCGGTGGCGATCCTGATGTTCAGCGGCGCATCGGACTGGGCGGACGGCAAGATCGCCCGGCTGATGAACCAGTCCTCGAAATTCGGGGCGTACCTCGATCCGTTCGTCGACCGGCTGTACATGGTGACCACGCCGATCGCGTTCGGAGTGGCCCACATCCTGCCGTGGTGGATCATCGCCATCCTGCTGGTCCGCGATGTGCTGCTGGCCGCCGAGCTGCCGCTGCTGCGCACTCGCGGCATCACCGCGCTGCCGGTGATCTACGTCGGCAAGGCCGCGACATTCGCGCTGATGTCGGCCTTTCCGCTGATCCTGCTGGGTCAGTGGGACGCGCTGTGGAGTCGCGTCGTATTGGCTTGCGGCTGGGCGTTTTTGATCTGGGGTACCTACATGTACCTGTGGTCGTTCATGGTGTACGCCTGGCAGGTGGTCATAGTGCTGCGCCGGATGCCTCCGGTGAAGGTCCGCCATGCCTGACCAAGCACTCGGTGGCTACGAGCCCTACGCAGGTCTCAGCGCACACGAGGCCGGGCGGGTGCAGCGGATCCCGGTGCCGTCGCTGCTGCGCGCCCTGCTCTCCGAGCACCTCGATCCCGGTTACGCGGCGGCCGCCGCCAAGCGGGACCCCAGCGACGAGTCGACCGGGCGCGCACGCGTGCAGGGCTGGTTCTGGCAAGCGCTGGCCGCGTTGCTGGTGGCAGCGGTGTTCGCCGCCGCCGTCGCGCAGGCCCGGCTGGTCGCGCCGGGCGTCAGCGCCGCCCAGCGGGTGCTGGCCACCGGCGTGCGCTCGGAAGAGAAGACGACGGCGCAGCTCACAAAGGAACGTAATCACGCTTGCAGCGCAACGCGATGACGTTCAGCGACGAGCGTTGGCCGAGGATGCTGCGGGACGACGGCTGCTCGCCAGCCTCGATCGGCTCAGCCTGGCGGCCGCGAGCACTCAGGTCACCGGCCCGGGTTTGAGCGTGACCGTGACCGATCCCGGTGTCGGGCCGAACCTGTCCGACGTGTCCAAGCAGCGGGTCGCCGGCAGTCAGCAGATCATCCTCGATCGCGACCTGCAGCTGGTGGTCAACTCATTGTGGGCCAGCGGCGCTGAGGCGATCTCCGTCGATGGGGTTCGGATCGGGCCGAACGTCACCATCCGGCAGGCGGGCGGCGCGATTCTCGTCGACAACAACCCGACGAGCAGCCCTTACGCGGTGCTGGCGGTCGGGCCGCCGCATGCCATGCAGGACGTGTTCGACAACAGCGCCGGGTTACGCAGGCTGCGGCTCCTGGAGGCTTCCTATGGTGTCGTCGTCGCAGTCAGCGCCAAGGACAACATCACGCTCCCCGCCGGGGCAGTGCGAGATGTCAAGTTCGCCAAACAGATTGGTTCGTAGTGCGGAATCACCAAGTGCGAAAGGTCCGAGTAGTGGGAGCAAAGTACCGATGATCGGTATCGCAGCGCTGGCCGTCGGCATCGTGCTGGGCCTGGTCTTCCATCCCAACGTGCCGGAGATCGTCCAGCCGTACTTGCCGATCGCGGTGGTCGCCGCACTCGACGCGGTGTTCGGTGGATTGCGGGCTTATCTGGAGCGGATTTTCGACCCGAAGGTTTTCGTGGTCTCGTTCGTGTTCAATGTGTTGGTTGCGGCACTGGTCGTCTACGTCGGTGACCAATTGGGGGTTGGCACACAGCTATCGACCGCGATCATCGTCGTCCTGGGTATCCGCATCTTCGGCAACGCCGCCGCCCTGCGCCGCAGGCTGTTCGGGGCCTAGCGGGTATGAGGCCGACATGAGCGACACCGATCCCGACCCGGACGACACCGCGACGCGGAAGCTCGAGCAGGTCTCCGACGACGAGGCGGACCACCACGGGCGACACGAGCTCGCGCCACACGAGCCGCAACCGGTGATCGGCGAACTGCAGCCCCGCGGGTTCCTGCGGCGCGGCCGCACGGCATTCGGCACGTTGGCGGTGATGCTCTGCCTGCTGCTGGGCGTCGCCATCGCCACCCAGGTACGCCAGACCACGTCCGGCGACTCCCTGGACACCGCGCGCCCCGCAGACCTGTTGGTACTACTGGACTCGCTGCGCCAACGCGAGGCCACCCTGAGCACCGAAGTCGCCGAGCTGCAGCGCTCAATAAACGCCCTGCAGGCCTCGGGCAGCAGCGACCAGACCGCCATCCAGAACGCCCAGGCCCGATTGGCGGCGCTGTCGATCCTGATCGGCACCGTCGGGGCCACCGGCCCCGGCGTCACCGTCCGCATCGACGACCCTGGGCCTGGAGTGGCGCCGCAGGCGATGCTTGACGTCCTCGACGAGCTGCGTGCGGCCGGCGCGGAGGCGATCCAGATCAGCGACCGCCACCAGGCGATCCGAACGGGCGTCGACACCTGGATCGTCGGCGCACCCGGCGCGCTGACCGTCGACGGCAAGACCTTGATGCCGCCGTATTCGGTTGTCGCCATTGGTGATCCGCCGACCCTTGCCGCGGCGATGAACATTCCCGGCGGCGCGGTCGACAGCGTCAAGCGCGTCGGCGGCACCATGTCGGTGCAGCAGGCCGACAAGGTGGACATCACCACCTTGCGGCAACCAAAACCGCGCCAATACGCTCAGCCAGTCAAGTAGTCACCGACCAGAACAGGAACACCGTGAGCGAAATCCCACCAGATTTGCACTACACCACCGACCATGAGTGGGTTCGGCGAACCGGTGACGACACCGTCCGAGTGGGAATCACGGACTTCGCCCAGTCGGCACTTGGCGACGTCGTGTTCGTCCGACTTCCCGACGTGGGTGACGAGCTGACCGCAGGAGAGGCGTTCGGCGAGGTCGAGTCGACCAAATCCGTGTCGGACCTCTACGCACCGGTCTCGGCGAAAGTTGTTGCAGTCAACCAGGATCTGGATGGCACCCCCGAGTTGGTCAACTCCGAGCCGTACGGCGGCGGCTGGCTGCTCGACCTTCAGGTTGACGGCGAGGCCCTCGAGAAGAGTTTCGGCGAGCTACTGGACGCCGAGACGTACCGCGGCTCGCTGTCCGAATGACCCTTGTTATCGTTCCCTGCGCTCGGCGACAACACGCGCCGGACCAAGGGACCAGCAGATGTCGCCGCCGATCCGGCGGGGGACGGCACATTGGGCTCCTGTGCACGGTACGGTCGTCACATCGACGGTCACAGCGGGTGGGAAGCCGATCGGCCGGACCCAACCAGACAACGCAGCAGCGGCCAGTGAGGAGCAGCGGGTGACGGACAAGGACAACGACCTGACTTCTGATGAAGTCACCGTGGAGACGACGTCCGTCTTCCGCGCTGACTTCCTCAATGAGCTGGACGCCCCCGCACAGACGGGCACCGAGACCGCGGTGTCCGGCGTGGAGGGGCTGCCGGCCGGTTCAGCGTTGCTGGTCGTCAAACGGGGACCGAACGCCGGTTCCCGCTTCCTGCTCGATCAACCGACCACGTCGGCCGGCCGCCATCCCGACAGCGACATCTTTCTCGACGATGTCACCGTCAGCCGGCGCCACGCTGAATTCCGTTTGGAAACAGACGAGTTCCACGTCGTGGACGTCGGCAGCCTCAACGGCACGTATGTCAACCGCGAACCGGTCGACTCGGCCGTGCTGGCCAACGGCGACGAAGTCCAGATCGGCAAATTCCGCTTGGTCTTTCTGACTGGACCCAAGGTCGGTGAAGACGGAGGGCCCGGAAGCTAGTGACCGCGCCCGAGACCCCCGCACTGAGCGGGATGTCGATCGGAGCGGTCCTCGACCTGCTACGGCCAGACTTCCCGGACGTGACGATCTCCAAGATTCGATTCTTGGAGGCTGAGGGTCTTGTAACGCCGCAACGCGCGGCGTCGGGCTATCGCCGGTTCACTGCCTATGACTGCGCCCGCCTGCGCTTCATCTTGACCGCGCAGCGTGATCAGTACCTACCGCTCAAGGTGATCAAGGCACAGCTGGACGCTCAGCCTGATGGCGAGCTGCCGCTGGCTGGATCGCCTTACGGTGTACCGCGATTGGTGACGGTGGGCGACGGTGCGCCGGCCGAAGCAGACTCGGTTGCCGTTGCGGCCAGCCGCGTCCGGCTCAGCCGCGAGGATCTGCTTGATCGCTCCGGTGTGGACGACGACCTGCTGACAGCGCTGCTCAAAGCGGGGGTGATCACCACCGGGCCGGGCGGATTCTTCGACGAGCACGCGGTGGTGATCCTGCAGTGCGCACGCGCACTCGCCGACTACGGCGTCGAGCCACGCCACCTACGGGCATTTCGCTCGGCCGCCGACCGGCAATCCGACCTGATCGCGCAAATCGCCGGGCCCCTCGTCAAGGCCGGAAAAACGGGTTCCCGCGACCGCGCTGACGACCTGGCACGCGAGGTGGCCGCCCTCGCCATCACGCTGCACACCTCGTTGATCAAGTCCGCAGTGCGCGACGTTCTACACCGCTGAAGGACTAGACTTCGAAACCACAGCTTGTGTACGGCGGCTTGGTCTTCCACCGCGACGTCGGGGCAGGTCTGATTCGGAACGGCAGCACGTGCGGAGGGCAGACACAGATGGGTGAAGTTCGCGTCGTCGGCATTCGCGTCGAGCAGCCGCAGAACCAGCCGGTCCTGTTGCTGCGCGAGGCCAACGGTGATCGTTACCTACCAATCTGGATCGGCCAGTCCGAAGCGGCCGCGATCGCGCTCGAACAGCAGGGAGTCGAGCCGCCCCGCCCGCTGACCCACGACCTGATTCGCGATCTCATTACCGCACTTGGCCATTCGCTCAAAGAGGTGCGAATCGTCGACCTGCAAGAAGGCACCTTCTACGCCGACTTGATCTTCGACCGCAATATCACCGTTTCGGCGCGGCCATCGGATTCGGTGGCTATCGCTCTACGCGTGGGCGTACCGATCTACGTGGAAGAGGCGGTGCTGGCCGAGGCCGGCCTGCTGATTCCCGACGAGAGCGACGACGAGCCCTCTGGCGCCGTCCGCGAAGACGAGGTCGAGAAGTTCAAAGAGTTCCTGGACAGCGTCTCGCCCGACGATTTCAAGGCCACCTAGCCCGCGACGATGCGCGCCGCATCGACGGCGGGCAATCCATACGCAGATGCGCGCCGGCGCGCCGTAATCGAGCAATGCAGATCTGAATCGCCAGTATCACGGATACGTCTCATCTGCGAGTTCGACCTCGACACGCCCATTGGATAGCGTGGAGTCACCGCCCCGACCGCCATACTTTGCTTCGACTGTTAGTTCTACAAACGCGGCAGCGAGTCGAAAAGCGTATGCTCACAAACACTCGATTGAGCAAACGCGGAAACCTGCAGCCCGTAACGAGCGCGATCGGCGAGAGGAAGCCCCCGTGGGAGATCAGCCACGTAAGGATCAACTGGATCTCGAGTCCGTGACCGCACTCGATGACGGTTCGGCACCTCACCCCGATCAGGCGATCCACGTGTCGGCCGAACCCGTCCAGGGCGGTTTGTTCCCCGACGACTCGGTGCCCGACGAACTGGTCGGCTACCGCGGACCCAGCGCCTGCCAAATCGCCGGCATCACGTACCGCCAATTGGACTATTGGGCACGCACCTCGCTGGTCGTGCCGTCGATCCGAAGTGCAGCGGGCTCCGGCAGCCAGCGGTTGTACTCGTTCAAAGACATCCTGGTGCTCAAGATCGTCAAGCGCTTGCTCGACACCGGTATCTCGCTGCACAACATTCGCGTCGCGGTTGACCACCTGCGTCAGCGCGGCGTGCAGGACCTGGCCAATATCACCCTGTTTTCCGACGGCACCACGGTGTATGAGTGCACCTCGGCCGAAGAAGTCGTTGACCTGCTGCAGGGCGGTCAGGGCGTATTTGGCATCGCCGTCTCCGGTGCAATGCGCGAACTGACCGGCGCCATCGCCGATTTCCCCGGCGAACGCGCCGACGGCGGCGAGTCGATCCTCGCGCCGGAAGACGAACTGGCATCGCGGCGCAAGCACCGCGACCGCAAGATCGGCTGACCCAGCCTCGTGTTATTGGTGCCGCCGGCTGTGCCGGTGGCATCGAGCCGGTAAACTCGACTACGCATCGTTCTTGCGCGGGAGAGTTCCGTGGCCGCCAGCCACGGGCGCCGAAGGAGCAATACCTCTCCGTCAACCTCTCAGGCACCCGGACCGCGACAGACCCCGATGCCTCTGGAAAGCGGCGACTGATGGTCGCCCGCCCATGGGGAAAGACATCGTGATGTCGAATCTCTCAGGCGCCCGGTTCGGGTAGACGACAGAGGGGGAGGACCTGCCTTCCTCGCTGTCAGGAGTTCGCCGATGTCCGACTACACCAATCCCGTTTTCGCCGACCGGCACATCGGCCCGGACAGCGCCGCCGTCGCGGCGATGCTCGAGGTCATCGGAGTCGACTCACTCGACGAACTTGCCCGCCGTGCCCTGCCTGCGGGAATTCTCGACGGATTGACCGACTCCGGCGCCGCACCGGGTCTCGATCAGCTGCCGCCGGCGGCCAGCGAAGCCGAGGCGCTGGCTGAGCTGCGGGCGCTCGCCGACCAGAACACCGTCGCGGTGTCGATGATCGGTCAGGGCTACTACGACACGTACACACCGCCGGTGCTGCTGCGCAACATCTTGGAGAACCCGGCCTGGTACACGGCCTACACCCCGTATCAGCCGGAAATCAGCCAGGGCCGGCTCGAGGCGCTGCTGAACTTCCAGACCATGGTCGCCGATTTGACCGGACTCGAGGTGGGCAACGCGTCGATGCTCGACGAGGGCACCGCGGCCGCCGAGGCGATGACGCTGATGCATCGCGCCGTCAAAGGTAACGCCAACCGGTTGGCCGTCGACGTGGATGTGTTCGCCCAGACCGCCGCTGTGCTCGCCACCCGCGCCGAGCCGCTGGGCATCGAGATCGTCACCGCCGACCTGCGGGATGGCCTGCCGGACGGGGAGTTCTTCGGCGTGATCGCGCAACTGCCCGGCGCCAGCGGCCGGGTCACCGACTGGTCGGAGCTGGTTTCCGAGGCGCACGACCGCGGCGCGCTGGTGGCCCTCGGCGCCGACCTGCTGGCGCTGACGTTGGTCACGCCGCCCGGCGAGATCGGCGCCGACGTGGCGTTCGGCAACACTCAACGTTTCGGTGTGCCAATGGGATTCGGCGGACCGCACGCCGGATATCTGGTGGTGCACGCCAAGCACGCCCGCCAGCTGCCGGGCCGTCTCGTCGGTGTCTCCGTCGACGCCGACGGTTCGCCCGCGTTCCGGCTGGCGCTGCAAACGCGTGAGCAGCACATCCGCCGCGACAAGGCGACCAGCAACATCTGCACCGCGCAGGTGCTGTTGTCGGTGATGGCCGCGATGTACGCGAGCTATCACGGCGCCGACGGACTGATCGGCATCGCCCGCCGAGTGCACGGCCATGCCGAGGCCATCGCCGCCGCGCTAGGCGATAAGTTGGTGCACGACAAGTACTTTGACACCGTCTTGGCGCACGTGCCGGGTCGCGCCGACGAGGTCATCGCCACGGCCAAAGCCAACGGCATCAACCTCTGGCGGGTCGACGACGACCATGTGTCGGTGACCTGTGACGAGGTGACCACCGATGCCCACGTGGCAGCGGTGTTGGATGCGTTCGGCGCGGCGCCCGCGGAGCCTGGACCCGACGAGGTCGCGACCCGCACGTCGGAGTTCCTGACGCATCCGGCGTTCATCAAGTACCGCACCGAAACGTCGATGATGCGATACCTGCGCACGTTGGCCGACAAGGATCTTGCGTTGGACCGCACCATGATTCCGCTCGGCTCGTGCACGATGAAGCTCAACGCCGCGGCCGAGATGGAGTCGATCACCTGGCCGGAATTCGCCCGTCAGCATCCGTTCGCACCGGCCTCCGACAGCACGGGCCTGCGGCGACTGATCGCCGACCTGGAAACCTGGCTGGTGCAGATGACCGGCTACGACGCTGTTTCGCTACAGCCCAACGCCGGGTCGCAGGGGGAGTACGCCGGCCTGCTGGCCATTCACGCCTACCACGCCAGCCGCGGCGAGTCAGAGCGCAACATCTGCCTGATCCCGTCCAGCGCTCACGGCACCAACGCCGCGTCCGCGGCGCTGGCCGGTATGCGAGTGGTCGTGGTGGCCTGCCGGTCGAACGGCGACGTCGACCTCGACGACCTGCGTGCCAAGGTCAGCGAGCATGCCGACCGGTTGTCGACGCTGATGATCACCTACCCCTCGACGCACGGCGTGTACGAGCAGGATGTCGCGGAGGTCTGCGCGGCCGTGCACGACGCCGGTGGCCAGGTCTACATCGACGGGGCCAACCTGAACGCGCTGGTCGGGCTCGCCAGGCCCGGCAAGTTCGGCGGCGACGTCAGCCACCTCAACCTGCACAAGACGTTCTGCATCCCGCATGGCGGCGGGGGTCCCGGTGTCGGACCGGTCGCGGCGCGGTCGCATCTCGCGCCGTTCCTACCCGGCCATCCCTACGCACCCGAATTGCCTGCCGGTCCGACGGTGTCGGCCGCGCCGTACGGTTCGGCGTCGATCCTGCCGATCAGCTGGGCGTACATCCGGATGATGGGCGCTCCCGGGCTGCGGGCCGCGTCGCTCACGGCGATCGCGTCAGCCAACTACATCGCCCGCCGGCTCGACGAGTACTACCCGGTGCTCTACACCGGCGAGAACGGCATGGTCGCCCATGAGTGCATCCTGGATCTTCGGCCGATCACCAAGTCGACCGGCGTGACCGTCGATGATGTCGCAAAACGCTTGGCGGACTACGGATTCCACGCACCGACGATGAGCTTCCCAGTCGCGGGCACGCTGATGGTCGAGCCGACCGAGAGCGAAAGCCTCGACGAGATCGACGCCTTCTGCGACGCGATGATCGCCATCCGAGCTGAGATTGATAAGGTCGGCGCCGGCGAGTGGCCGGTGGAGGACAACCCGCTGCGCGGCGCACCGCACACCGCCGAGTGTCTGCTGGTCGACAAGTGGGAGCACCCCTACACCCGCGAGGTCGCGGCCTATCCGCTCGGCAAGGGCTTCCGGCCCAAGGTGTGGCCGCCGGTGCGCCGCATCGACGGCGCTTACGGCGACCGCAACCTCGTTTGCTCCTGCCCGCCGGTGGAGTCCTACGCCTGACTTCACAGCGCAGCGAGGATCTGAGCCGGCACGGTGTCCACCAGTTCGGTGATCAGCCCGCCGAACGGATCCACGGTGATGGTCGGCCAGGTTGCCGTCCAAGCCAATATCGGTCAGCAGGTCGCCCAGATTCAGCGGCAGAGTCGTCAAGTTGTTCAGGTCTACCGCCAGGTCGGAGAGGCCGAGACCGTTCAACAGGTCGCTGAGGTCGAGGTTGCCAAGCACACCGCTGAGCGACAGAGTATCCAGACTCAGGCCGCCGAGCAGGTTGTTGAGAGTCAGCAATCCGGTGTCGAGGGGGAAGCCCAGTCCGTGCAGGATCCCGCCGATGGTCAGGTCGGTCGGGACGCTGACACCCACAGCATTGAACAAATCGATGATATCCGTGTGGAGGTCAGTACCGGATAGCAGACTGCCCACGGTCTCAGTGTTCAGCGCCCCTTCAAGACCGGACAGGCTGAGCAGAGTGCTCGGGGTTAAGCCGAGCGTGACGAGCGCAGCGCCGAGGCCAGGGACAGCATTCAGGGCCACGCCGAGGGCGTCGAGGATGGGTTGGAGCATACCGGCGCTCGACAGCTCAGTGCCCAGGCCCGTGGTGAGCAAAGAGCCCAAGCCCAAAGCATTCAAGAAGCTGGTCAGCGGCGCAGCAATGGTTGTTGTTGGGTCGATGCCGAACGCGGTGAGCACCGTGTCCAGTTGCAGGTTGTTCAGCTGGACGGTGCCATCCAAACTTAGGAGATCTGTCAGGCTGAGACTGCCCAGATTTAAGTGACCGAGACCGAGGTCGCCGAGCAGACCGCCCAGTGTCGGGTTGCCCAGCAACGTGTCCAAATTATCGGTGCCGATGCCGAGCTCATTGATCAGATCGCCCAGTTTGTCGATCCCGGTCAGGTCACCCAGGTTCAAGCTGGTGGGCAGCCCCAGGTTGCCGAGGCCGAGTGCATCCAGCAGGTCGACCAGGTTGAGGTTTATGTGCGCCGTTCAGCAAGCGGCGCGAGGATTCCGTTGAACGCCGGGATATCGATGATGCCGCCCAACAGGCTGACATTGTCCGCGCCGTTGAGTCCGGCATTCAAGATGGTGGCCGTGCCCTCGTAGAGAATGCTGAGCGCGTTCGACGGGTCGCTCGCTCAGCTGTGCGACGACGCTGTTGATCGCGTCGAGCGTGGCACCCTCCGCCCCGAGTTGCGCGAGCCCGAGTTCGAGCCCCGGCGGTAACTCCACCCCGATCGTCAGGGGAAGCCCTGCGGTGGTGGTGACAGTCGGGTCGAGGTTGGTCAGCGCATCGATGACGCCGACCGGGTTGGTGAGGAGCGCATTGAAAACTTGCGAGATGTCCGACAAGTCAGCCCCGCCGGCGATGCTGCCAGATTGGCGGTCGTGTCGGTGAGCAGATCCGACCACGCGTCGACCAGTTGGACCGGCCGCACCTCGACCTTGGGAGGCGGCACCGCCAGCGGCGTGACGGCGATGATGCTGGCGCCGACAAGCGCGATACCGGCAGTGGCATAAGGGCGCATTACCTGCTGCATGGCTATCCAACTCCTCAGACATCTCGGTATATGTGACTCAAACCACAGGGCTGAGCTGGACATTACTACGAGACGAGTTGGACGCAAGTAAAACGCCTCAGGAAAAAATGAGTGTTGTCACAGGTTAGCGCGGTTAACTCCTATGTAAGCCACAGTTTTTTCACAGTCTAATTTCGCTTAATAGTTCCATTGGGGCATCAATTGTCGAAATTCAGCTGAGAAAGCTAGCCGACTGGAGGTCTTGGCCGAACGTGCCGACTGCACGTCTAGCTCAAGAAGTTGGTCACCGCGGTGGCCAGCTCCGGCGACGCCGACGTGGCGAGGTTCTGGTAGCTACCGCCGGAGAGCTTGGCGACAGCCTCCCAGGTGGCGCGGTCGGAGTCAGACCCGAAATCGATGACGTTGACTGCGACCGGCTTGGCTGGGTCCGCGCTCTGCTTGATGAAATCCTGCAGACCCTGGCCGCCGAGACTCTGATCGGTATGCGGCCCGGAAGTGATCACGAGAACCGAATTCGTTTGTCCAGCATGGAAATTGGCTTGGGCGCTCTGATAGATCAGGCGCAGCGTGGTGAACGACACCGCTCCGCCGGAGGTTGCATGCTGCTTATCCAGCGCCGCCGCCAGTGCCTCCGAGCGCGGCTTGCCGTCGACCTGATCGCCCAGCGGGCCCGCCGGCACCTCGGCGCGGCCCTCCTTGCCGTCGAAGGTCCACAGTCCGATCACCGCATTGGGCGCCAGAGCCTTGATCCGGTCGTCGAGGGCGTTGACCACGTTGCCCAGCCGGGTCTTGCCGCCTTCGTCGGTGGTCATCGACTGCTCGACCATGATGGTCGCCGCCGGCGCGCTGACCGGTGCTGACATGGTGTTGGCCAGCGCGGCGCGCGTCCCGTCGTCGCCGACCGACAGCGTCGACGGCAGCGCGGGGAAGTTGGTCACATCGCTCTTCGGTGGTTTGGTGCCCTCGGCGCGGAAGCCGGCTTTGGCCAACTCGGTCAACTGATCGGGCTTGTGCATGAACCGGGCGAACTCGCTGGCCGCCGTGACCTGTTCCTGCGACAGCCAGGATCCGCTGAGCAGCACGGTGGGGTAGTCGGCGACCGCGGCGGCACCCGGCGGCAGCCACGAGCTCAGTGTGCTGCCGGCGTCGGACTGAGACTGTCCGCGGGCGAACAGCTGCTGTTCGGTCGTGACCACCGCGTGCACCGGAGCGGTCGCCGCATCACTGGGCTTGAGCAGCGCATTCATCGCCTCGCCCAGCGAGTTGTCGGCCAGCTTGGGCTGCCCGGCGATCAGCGTGCGCACCGCGCCGTTGCCGTCGGTCGGCGGCGCACCGGGCGGCACCGACGCGGCGGCCACGGCTTCCCCGGCGAGGTAGGCGGCGTCGCTGTTGCCGCCGAGCGGCAGCGCCAGACGCAGCGAACCCCACGTCGGCAGCTTCAGGTCCGCCAGCGAGTCGGGTTTGGTCTGCAGTTCGGGCAGTGTCGACCATTTCTGGTCGCCCAATGCTTTTTGAAGTTCGGGTCGCACCGCGAGCACCACCGGCGAGGTGACCAGTGAGCGGCTGTCGGTGACGGTTTCCTTGCCCGCAGCCGCGGTGAGCCGTGCGGCTGACACCGAGCTGCCCGGGATCCACAGCGCCGGCCGCTGGCCCAGATCTGCGGGCCACTTTCCGATGAAGCCGTCGACCACAGCGTCGGAGCCCGGCGGATTTCACCCCGATGGCGACGCAGTGGTCGCCAACCGGCGCGGCGATGCCGTTGAACCGCTCCGCAAGATGCTGCACCTGGTCGGAGATCGACGGGTCGGCGATCACGGCGACCGGCTGCTTCTCGCCGACGCATCGCGCGCTGTGGGAGCGGTTGGACAGCGCGTCTCCGAAGAAACGCCACAGGATGACCACGCCCACCACCACGACGACCGAGACCAGCGCCGCGACCACTCCGATGCTGACGCCGCGCCGTCCCTCCTCGTTGCGGTGGCCGCCGCTGAAATCGGGGAGGACCCGATGACCACCGGTCGGCGGCCCCGAGGGCGGCGTCGGGGGGACCGGGTCGCGCCGCGGAAAGTCAGGGAAGTCGTCCGGCGAATCGATGTCAGCGGGGGGCAGGTCCCGCTCCGGAGTCGCGAACTCGTCCCGGGGATCGTCTTCTGGCTCGTCGAAGCCGGAAAAACCCGGGCCATCAGGAATAGTCGTCGGAGAAATCCTCCGGCGGACGGCTCGGATAACGCGGCGCCGGGAAGGAACTCCGGGAATGAAGGCTCGTCGACCGGTGGACCCGCAGGCTCGCGGTAGCCGCCGGCATCGCCGAAGTCCTCCGACTCGGGATAGTTGTCCGAGGGCTCGTCGACCGGTTCATCGTCATCGCCGGGAGCTCTGTGCCTACCCATGCCGGTCCCCTCCTGAGCGCCAGAGATGGCTGCGGCCGCTGGTCATCGGGGTAGTCGAGATTCCCCGGACCGACGTCATTCTGAGCTGACGCGGGCCTTGAACTCGCGTCGGCGCCGATGCAGGATCGGCTCGGTGTAGCCGCTGGGCTGTTGGGTGCCCTGCAGGATTAGCTCCTGGGCGGCCAGGAACGCGATGCTGTCATCGAAGTTGGGAGCCATCGGCAGATACCCGGAGTCACCAGAGTTCTGCTCGTCCACCAGCGGAGCCATCCGCTCCAGGCTAGCGCGCACATCCTCCTCGGTGATGACGCCATGCCGTAGCCAGTTGGCCAGAAGCTGGCTGGAAATCCGCAGCGTGGCACGGTCTTCCATCAGCGCGACATTGTGGATGTCGGGGACCTTCGAGCAGCCGACGCCGGCGTCGATCCAGCGCACCACGTAGCCCAGGATCGACTGGCAGTTGTTGTCGACCTCCTCGCGGATCTCCTCCGGCGCCCAGGCCAGTTCCTTGGCCAGCGGGACCGTCAGCAGCTCGTCGATGGTGGCGCGCTTCTTGCCTTCGAGCTCGTCCTGCACCGATGCCACGTCCACGTAGTGGTAGTGCATCGCGTGCAGCGTGGCCGCGGTCGGCGAGGGCACCCACGCGGTAGTGGCGCCGGCCTTGGGCTGGCCGATCTTCTGCTCCATCATGTCGGCCATCAACTCGGTCATGGCCCACATGCCCTTGCCGATCTGCGCCTTGCCCTTGAAGCCGGCCGCGAGCCCGGTGTCGACGTTGTTGTCCTCGTAGGCCTTGATCCAGGTGGTGCTCTTCATCGCACCCTTGCGGATCATCGGGCCCGCCTCCATCGAGGTGTGGATCTCGTCGCCGGTGCGGTCCAGGAAGCCGGTGTTGATGAACACCACCCGGTCAGCGGCGGCCTTGATGCACGCCTTGAGGTTGACCGTGGTGCGGCGTTCCTCGTCCATGATGCCGACCTTCAGCGTGCCCTGCGGCAGGCCGAGGACGTCCTCGACGCGGCTGAACAGTTCGCAGGTGAACGCGACCTCGTCGGGTCCGTGCATCTTGGGCTTGACGATGTAGACGGATCCGGTGCGGCTGTTGGTCAGCGGGCCGTTGGCGTCACCGGCCTTGAGTCCGTGAGTCGCGGTGAGACCGGTGAACAGCGCATCCTGAATGCCCTCGAAGACCTCGTTGCCCTCGGAATCAACGATCGCGTCGTTGGTCATCAGGTGGCCGACGTTGCGGACGAACAACAGGCTGCGCCCGGGGAGAGTCAGCTCACCGCCGTCGGGTGTCTTGTAGGTGCGGTCCTGGTTGAGCACCCGGTGGATGGTCTTGCCACCTTTGTCGACCTCTTCGGACAGATCACCCCGGTTCAGCCCGAGCCAGTTGCGGTAGCCCAGCACCTTGTCGTCGGCGTCGACGGCGGCGACCGAGTCCTCGAAGTCCATGATCGTGGTGATCGCCGACTCCAGCACGACGTCCTTGATCCCGGCGGCGTCGGTCTTACCGACGGGCGACTCGGGGTCGATCAGGATCTCGAGGTGCAAGCCGTGGTTGACCAGCAGCACCGACCAGTCGGGGGAGCCGAGCTCGCCGGTGTAGCCGACGAACTTCTCCGGGTCGGCCAGGCCAACCGAGCCGTCGGCGGTCGCGACCTGCAGCTGACCGTCTTCGAGGCTGAGCCCGGTGATGTCGGCCCACGAGCCGGACGACAGCGGAACCGCCTCGTCGAGGAATTTGCGCGCGTAGGCGATGACCTTGTCGCCGCGGACCCGGTTGTAGCTGGTGCCCTTGTCGGCGCCGTCACTCTCCGGGATCACGTCGGTGCCGTACAGCGCGTCGTACAGCGAGCCCCACCGGGCGTTGGAGGCGTTCAGCGCGAACCGCGCGTTGAGGACGGGCACCACCAGCTGCGGCCCGGCCGTCGTGGTGATCTCGTCATCGACACCGGCGGTGGTGATGGTGAAATCGGCGGGTTCGGGCTGCAGGTAACCGATTTCGGTGAGGAACTCGCGATACCCCTCCGGGTCCAGCGGCTCGATGACGTGCTGCCGGTGGTATTTGTCGATCTGGGCCTGCAGTTGGTCGCGTCGCGCCAGCAGGTCCTGGTTCCGCGGCTGCAGGTCGGTGACGACCTTGTCTACCCCGGCCCAGAAGCTGTCGGGGTCGATGTCGGTGCCGGGTAGAGCCTCGTTGTTGACGAAGTCGTACAGCACCTGGGCGACGCGCAGGTTCCCCACCGACACGCGATCTGTCATCATTTCCCTCCGCACTTGCCTACCGAAATCAGAACTCAGCCTACCGGCCGACCGCCTGACTACTGGTAACCGGCAACCTTCAGCAGCAGGTCACACCGTGCCAGCAGCGCCGACCGCAACGGCTGGGCACGGGTGGCGATGGCTTTCTGGCAGCGCACGTACTCGGCGCGGCCCGCCGCGTCCTCGACGGTGATCGGCGCATATCCGTAACCGCTGAGGTCGTACGGGCTGGCTCGCATGTCGATCTCACGGGCCGCCGCGGCCAGTTCCAAGCAGTCCAGGACCATCTCGGAGTCGATCAGCGGGCTCAACTTGTAGGACCATTTGTAAAGGTCCATATTCGCGTGAAGGCAGCCGGGCTGCTCCCAATCCTGTTGCGTGGCGCGGCTAGGCGCGCCCGCATTGCGCGGCGCCGCTTCGGTGGTGAAAAACCGAAAGGCGTCAAAGTGGCTGCAGCGCAACGGTCCTGCGATCTCGGCTTCGACCACGGTGTCGGTGCCCGCGGCGCCGAGGCGCAACGGCACTCGGTCGTGGCGGACGTCACCGCTGCGATAGACCATTGCCCATTCGTGCAGCCCGAAGCAGTTGAACTGGGCCGGCCGCTGAGCCGTCGCGCGGAGTAGCCGCGCCACGAACGAGATCGTCTCCAACCGGCTGATCAGGTGCGCGCGGCTGACGGCGACTCCGGACGCGTCGACGGCGTAGCCACGGCGGTCCCGGTATCGGCGGATGGCCTCGTCGCCCGCGAGCACCACCCCGTAGCCGGGATGCCAGCAGCGCAGCTGCCTCGGCCGCAGGCTGTAGTAGCTGAATAGGAAGTCCCACACCGGATGCGGCTCACCGACCTGTGCCCGCTTGGCGTGCGGGGCAACAAATTCCTCAACGCGCGCGGCGTGGGCGTGGGCGCGGGCCATCCACTGCTCGGCATCCAACCGCAGGTGGGTGGCGTCAGGCACGCCCGGTCCCGTCGCGCACCAGACCGACCAGGTCGCGCACCAGATCCTCCAACGCGACCATCGCCACCAGGGCACCGCCGTCGCGTGCGGTGACGAGCGCGAGGTGGCTGTTGCTGCGGCGCATCCGCGACAGCGCCTCGGGGACACTCAGCGACTCGGAGACACGTGGCAGCGGCCGGACTCTGGCCAGGTCGATCACGGCCTGCGGATCGCCGGCCAGCGACAGCACGTCTTTGATATGCAGATAGCCGACGAAGCTGTTGTCGACGCCGATCACCGGAAATCGCGAGTAACCCGTTGCGGCCAAAGCCTTTTCGACGACGTCAACGGTCGGGCCGAAGCCCGCCGCGGCCACCGGTACCGCATGGATGTCGGTGACCGGAACCGCCACGTCGGCGACGACTCGGTTGCGGATCTGCAGTGCGCGGGTGAGCCGGGTGTGCTCCTCGCGATCCAGCAGGCCCTCTGACACCGACTCGGCGATCATCTCGCTGAGCTCGACAGTCGAGACGGTGATGTCGAGTTCATCGCGGGCGCGTACCCGCAGCGCCCGCAGGATGCCGTTGTTACAGCGGCTGTAGAAATTGACGACGGGCCGGATCGCGCGCGCATAGACCAGATAGACCGGGATGAGAAGTATCGCCGCCCGTTCCGGGCCGGCCATCGCGATGTTCTTCGGAACGATCTCACCGAGCAGCAGGTGCAGCGTCACCACGATCGCCAGTGCAACAAGCAACGATGCGGTGTGCAGCAGCGCGGGAGACAGACCGAGCAGACCGAACGGGCGCCGCAGCAGATCGGCGACGGCCGGTTCGCCGATCCGGCCGAGCAGGATCGAGGACACTGTGACGCCCAGCTGCGCACCCGCGAACATCAGCGGCAACTGCTCGCCGGCCCGGATCACCGTGAACGCACCCGGCCTGCCCTGCTCGGCCAGCGCTTCGAGGCGATCCCGCCGCGCCGAGATCAGCGAGAACTCGGCGGCCACGAAAAACGCGTTCGCGCCAATCAGCAGGATCGTCGCCAACAGCTCGAACACATCGCCCATCAGTGACCTCGCCCGACGGCGGAATCGGCGCGATCCGGCAGTTGGGTCAGCTCGAGCAGATCGATGCGGCGGCCGTCCATCCGGAGCACACGGGCCCGCCACGCGGAGGCGTACGGGACGCCGTCGTGCTCGTGCCCGCTCAGCTGCACCTCGTCACCGATGACCGGAATACGCCCGAGCTGTTCCAGCACCAGCCCGCCGATCGTCTCGTATTCACCCTCGGGAGCGTGGTAGCCGGTCGCCGTCGCGACCTCGTCGATGCGCAGCAGACCGGACACCCGCCACCCGCTGTCGACGGCCACCACATCCTGTGCGGTGTCATCGTGCTCGTCGCGAACGTCGCCGACGATCTCCTCGATCAGATCCTCGACGGTCACCATTCCCGCGGTGCCGCCGTACTCATCGACGACCATCGCGGTCTGCAGATCGTTGGCGCGAATCTGGCCCATCAGCGCGTCGCCGTCGAGCGTGGAGGGCACTTTCGCGACGGGCTGCGCGACGGCGGTGACCAGCGTGAGCTCACGCTCGGCCGCCGGCACCCCGAATACCTGCTTGACGTGCACGATGCCGACCGTTTCGTCGAGGTCACCATCGACGATCGGAAACCGCGAAAAGCCGCTCTCGGCGGCCGCTTCCACCAGATCGGCGACGGTGTCATCAACTTGCAGCGCAACGATTTTCGACCGCGGGGTCATCAACTCCTCAGCGGTCAACTCACCAAACCGCAGCGACCGGTCCAACAGCGCCGCGGTCGCCGGATCGAGCGAGCCGCTGCGAGCCGACGTGCGCACCAGCGAAACCAGTTCCTGCGCCGAACGCGCCGACCGCAGCTCCTCGGCGGGCTCGACGCCCAGCTTGCGCAGAATCCAGTTGGCCACACCGTTGGTCAGCCGGATCGGCCCGGTCATCAGCCAGGAGAACAGCAACTGGATGCCGGCGACGGCTCGCGCGGTCGCCGGGGGATGCGCCACCGCAAGGTTTTTCGGGACCAGCTCGCCGAAGATCATCGACAGCGACGTGACAACCAGCAACGTCACGAAGGTGAGCACCGCATTGGCGACCCGGTCGGGCACCCCGAGCGCATCCATGGCCGGGTGCGGCAGCTCTGCCACCAACGGTTCGGTCAGGTATCCGGTGATCAGCGTCGTGATCGAGATACCCAGCTGCGCTCCGGACAACTGAAACGACAGGCTGTGGTGGGCGCGCTGGACATATCGGTCACGACGACCGCCTCGGCGGGCGTTGGCCTCGACGGTGCTGCGTTCGAGTGTTGTCAGGGAGAATTCGGCGGCGACGAAAAGAGCTGTACCGGCCGTGAGCAGGACGATGGCCAGCAGGCTGAACAGGGTGACGAGCAGATTCATCGAGGCCAACCATCAACGATCGTGACCCGCTTCACCCGGGCTTCGCCCGCGATCGCGATCACTCCTC
>CAVWLG010000029.1:0-20210 GCA_963755805.1 uncultured Actinomycetota bacterium | reverse complement strand
GGCGCGCAGCTTCAGCAGCGCGGTATGGAGCGCACCCGCTCCGATTACATGGGAATGCTCGGTACGGTCATGAACAGTCTTGCGCTGCAAGACTTTCTGGAGAAAGAGGGGATCGCCACCCGGGTGCAGACAGCGATCACCATGGGCCAGGTGGCCGAGCCCTACCTTCCGCTGCGAGCCGTGCGGCACTTGGAAAAGGGGCGGGTGGTGATCTTCGGCGCCGGCATGGGGCTGCCGTATTTTTCAACGGACACCACCGCCGCGCAGCGGGCCCTGGAGATCGGTGCCGACGTGGTCCTGATGGCCAAGGCCGTCGACGGCGTCTTCACCGACGACCCGCGGGTCAACCCCGCGCCGAACTGCTCACCGCGATCACCCATCGCGAAGTCATCGACCGGGGGCTGCAGGTAGCCGACGCCACGGCATTCAGCTTGTGCATGGACAATCGAATGCCGATCCTGGTCTTCAACCTGCTGGCCGACGGCAATATCGCCCGAGCGGTCGCAGGTGAGAAGATCGGAACGCTGGTCACCACGTAGGGAGGAGCGGCGCTGATGATTGACGAGACTCTCTTTGATGCCGAAGAGAAGATGGAAAAGGCCGTATCGGTGAGTCGCGACGATCTGTCGACCATCCGGACCGGCCGGGCGAACCCCAGCATGTTCAACCGCATCGTCATCGACTACTACGGTTCTGCCACGCCGATCACCCAACTGGCCAGCATCAACGTTCCGGAGGCGCGGCTGGTTGTCATCAAGCCGTACGAAGCCGGTCAGCTCGGAAATATCGAGGCGGCGATCCGTAACTCCGACCTCGGGGTCAACCCCACCAACGACGGCACGCTGATCCGGATCGCGGTACCGCAGCTGACTGAGGAACGCCGTCGCGAGCTGGTCAAGCAAGCCAAATCCAAAGGCGAGGACGCCAAGGTGTCGGTGCGCAACATCCGCCGCAAGGCGATGGAGGAATTGCACCGGATTCGTAAAGACGGCGAAGCCGGCGAGGACGAGGTCTCGCGCGCCGAGAAGGACCTCGACAAGTCCACCCAGCAGTACGTGACCCAGATCGAGGACCAGGTCAAGCACAAGGAAGGCGAGTTGCTGGAGGTCTAACGGCCGATCAGCAGACGACGTCCGTGGCAGAGACCGATACCGGCGAAGACATCCCCGCCGAAGATTCGGTGCAGGAGCCGCAAGCAAAAGAAATCGCGGGCTGGCCGCAATCTTCCCGCAGCGATCGCGGTGGGTGCCGCTATCGGCTTCACCATCATCGCGATCCTGATCCGGGACCGCTACCTGTGGGTCTTTCCTGCTCGCTGTCGCGATGCCCGTGGCGACGCACGAGGTGGTCCGGCGGCTGCGCGAGGCCGGTTACGTGATCCCGGTCGTCCCGCTGCTGGTCGGCGGCGAACTCATGGTCTGGCTGGCCTGGTACCAGCACGCGGTGGTCTGCTGGCGGGCTTTGGCATCACCGCGGTGGTCTGCATGTTCTGGCGTTTGGCGCTCGGCGCCACGACCGCGTCTGACGGATCCGCCGACTCGCCGTCGGGGAACTATCTGCGCGACGTCGCGGCCACCGTCTTTCTGGCTGCCTGGGTGCCGCTGTTCGGGTCGTTCAGCGTGCTGCTGGCCTTTCCGCCGAACGGCTCCGGCCGGGTGTTCTGCCTGATGATCGGCGTCGTCGCCTCCGACGTCGGCGGGTATGCGGTCGGCGTGCTGTTCGGTAAGCACCCGATGGTCCCGTCGATCAGCCCGAAGAAGTCGTGGGAGGGCCTGGCCGGCTCGCTGTTCTTCGGGATCACCGCGGTGACGTTGACCGCGACCCAGCTGACCCACAAGCCGGTGTGGGTCGGCCTGGTGCTCGGGCTGACGATCGTGGCCACCGCGACGCTGGGTGACCTGGTGGAGTCGCAGATCAAGCGTGACCTGGGCATCAAGGACATGGGCCGGATCCTGCCCGGTCACGGGGGCCTGATGGACCGGCTGGACGGGGCGCTGCCGTCGGCGGTCGCCACCTGGACCGTCCTGACATTGCTGCGCTGAGGTCGCCCGAAACATGAAGCAGCAGTTGGTATTCGAAGCGCCGCGGCGCGCGTTGCCGCCGCGCCACCTGGCCGACCTTGACGATGCCGGCTGCGCGGAGGCCGTCGCGGCACTGGGCCTGCCGCCGTTTCGGGCCAAGCAGTTGGCGAATCAGTACTACGGCCGATTGATTGCCGACCCGCAACAGATGACCGACCTGCCGGCTGCGGTCCGCGGCCAGGTGGCCGAGGCGCTGTTTCCGACGCTGCTGACCGTGGCCCGCGAGATCACCTGCGATGCCGGCGAAACCCGAAAGACGTTGTGGCGGGCCGTCGACGGCACCACCTTCGAGTCGGTGCTGATGCGTTACCCGAAGCGGAACACGGTGTGCATCTCGTCGCAGGCGGGCTGCGGCATGGCGTGCCCGTTCTGCGCGACCGGCCAGGGCGGTCTGACCCGGAATCTGTCGGCCGCCGAGATCGTCGAACAGATCCGCGCCGCGGCCGCGACGCTTCGTGACGAGTGGGGCGACCGGCTGTCCAACGTGGTGTTCATGGGCATGGGGGAGCCGCTGGCCAACTATGCCCGGGTGCTGACAGCGGTACGTCGCATCACCGGGTCGGCCGAGAAGGGGGCCGGCTTCGGCATCTCGGCCCGGTCGGTGACGGTGTCGACGGTCGGCCTGGCCCCGGCCATCCGCAAACTCGCCGACGAGCGACTCGGGGTGACGTTGGCGCTGTCGCTTCATGCCCCGGATGACGAGCTACGCGACACCCTGGTGCCGGTCAACAACCGATGGAAGGTCGGCGATGCACTGGATGCCGCCCGCTACTACGCCGAGCAGACGGGTCGTCGGGTCTCGGTTGAGTACGCGTTGATCCGCGACGTCAACGATCAACCGTGGCGCGCGGACCTGCTGGGTAAGCGGCTGCACCAGGCGCTCGGCCCGTTGGTGCACGTGAACCTGATTCCGTTGAACCCAACCCCGGGCAGCGAGTGGGACGCCAGCCCGAAGCCCGCGGAGCGGGAGTTCGTTCGACGGGTCCGCGCGGCCGGCGTTGCCTGCACGGTGCGCGATACGCGAGGTCGGGAGATTGCCGCCGCGTGCGGCCAGTTGGCCGCCGAAGGCGGGTAGCTGGAGCGCATGCGCATTGAGCCGAGCATGCGTGTGCGGCCAGTTGGCCGCCGAAGGCGGGTAGCTGGAGCGCTGGCCGCCGAGCTGCCTACTTGAGCCAGCCGCGCCGACGGCCCCACATGTCGCGCACGAGGAAGAAAAAGCCCAACAGCGCGAAGCCGATCACCCACACGTCCTCGACGTGACCGACGTGATTGCCGCGCAGGAAGGCCACGAGCAGGCCGAGGATCAGGAACCCCGTGATGTGCCAGTTGCGGTAGTTGATCTTGCTCCAGCCCCAGTC
This sequence comes from uncultured Actinomycetota bacterium, assembly GCA_963755805.1. Lineage (GTDB taxonomy): Bacteria > Actinomycetota > Actinomycetes > Mycobacteriales > Mycobacteriaceae > Mycobacterium. Next base: position 16,771 of record CAVWLG010000029.1, on the reverse strand, counting down.
CGCCGACGGCACATCGGCGACGTTGACCCCGTCGGAGCGCTCCACCTCGGTACTGGCCACGGCAAACTCCTCGGGTAGGGGATCGGGACGCCTGCACATTCTGGCATATGCGGGGTGGGGCAGCAGGCCTCGGTGATGCGTTCGGCGCTTCGTTCAGACGGTGCGGGCGTCGTACAGCGCGCGGTTGGCGAGCACATCGTCCATATGCGACTCTGCCCAGCTCTTGATGCCGCGCATCATGTGGTGCAGTGACAGACCGAGGTCGGTCAGTTCGTAGCAGACCGTGACGGGCACGGTCGGTGTCGCGGTGCGGGTGACGAGACCATCGCGTTCCAGGGAGCGCAGCGTCTGTGTGAGCATCTTCTGGCTGACCCCGGCCAGCAGTCGGGAGAGCTCCGAGTAACGCATCGACCGGGGCGCACCGGCGCAGCCGTTGCCCTGCCGATGCGAGCCGTCGCTGCCCAGCGCAGCCAGGATCAGCGTGACCCATTTGTCGGAGAGCCGGTCGAGCAGCTTGCGGCTCGGACATACGGCCAGGAACGCGTCATATTCAGCCTTGGCCTGGGCTCGCTTCTGGGCCGCCGTCATCGTTGCCATGCGTCGCTCCTGTAACCCGTGGGTGTGTTACGCACTCGCAAGTGCCCACTTCCCGTTGGGAAGTTGCCTACCCATACTGGTGCAAGAAACCATCAGGCACCATATCCACTCACGACGAGATTCAGAGGTACGAGCATGCTGTCCACTTCGCTGCCCGGCGGCACCTGGGCGATGGGCGACCTGACCGTCACCCGGCTCGGGTACGGCGCTATGCAACTCGCCGGTCCCGGGGTCATGGGACCGCCGTCGGACCGCGACGGGGCGCTCGCAGTCCTCCGCGAGGTCGCCGAACTGGGCATCACCCATATCGACACCGCCGACGCTTACGGACCGCGGGTCACCAACCAGCTGATTCGTGAGGCGCTGCACCCATACCCGCGACTCGCTGCACATCGTGACCAAGGTCGGCGCGATCCGCGACGAGCAGGGCGGCTGGCCGCCGGCCCGAGAGCCCGACGATGTGCGCCGTTCGGTCGACGACAACCTCCAAGACCCTTGGTCTCGACGTTCTCGACGTGGTCAACCTACGACTCGGCAACGCCGAGGGGCCTCAACCCGGCTCGGTCGATAAGCCATTCGAAACACTCCTCGAACTCCAGCAGCAGGGCCTGATCCGGCATCTCGGGGTGAGTAACGCCACCGCGGAACAGATCGCCGAGGCGCAAGCTATTGCGCCGATCGTGTGCGTGCAGAACATGTACAACCTGGCCTACCGCCACGACGACGAGCTGATTGACATGCTCGCCGCCCAGGGCGTCGCGTACGTGCCCTTCTTCCCGCTCGGCGGCTTCAGCCCACTTCAGTCCTCAGCGCTGTCGGCCGTCGCCTCCCGGTTGGATGTGACACCAATGGCGGTCGCACTTGCCTGGCTGCTGCAGCGGTCCCCGAATATCCTGCTGATTCCTGGCACATCATCGGTGGCGCACTTGCGCGAGAACGTCGCCGGAGCAGGACTCACGTTTTCCGACGAGGATCTCGCCGAGTTGGACACGATCGACCATCGCTGATGAGGCACTGAGGCTGGTATTCGCCGTGCGCGTCGGCGGCGCGGCACAATGAACGGGTGACCGGACGCCGCCTCAAGACCTTGGTGCTGGGTAGCACCGGTTCAATCGGCACCCAGGCGCTCGAGGTCATCGCCGCCAACCCCGACCGCTTCGAGCTGGTGGGGCTGGCTGCCGGTGGCGGTCACCCGGACCTGCTGGCCCAGCAGCGGGCCCAGACCGGGGTGACCAATATCGCCGTCGCAGACGAGCGCGCCGCGCAGGCTGTCGGCGACATCACCTACAGCGGGCCCGACGCCGCGACCAGGCTGATCGAGAGCACCGAGGCCGACGTCGTATTGAACGCGTTGGTCGGCGCGTTGGGCCTACAGCCGACGCTGACCGCGCTAGCCTCGGGAGCCCGGTTGGCCCTGGCCAACAAGGAGTCGCTGATCGCCGGCGGACCGCTGGTGCTGGCCGCCGCGCAGCCCGGTCAGATCGTGCCAGTGGACTCCGAGCACTCCGCGCTGGCGCAGTGTCTGCGCGGTGGCAGCGCGGATGAAGTCGCCAAGCTGGTGCTCACGGCGTCCGGCGGGCCGTTCCGGGGTTGGTCGGCCGCGCAGCTCGAGCACGTCACCCCCGAGCAGGCCGGCGCGCATCCGACCTGGTCGATGGGGCCGATGAACACGTTGAACTCGGCGTCGCTGGTCAACAAGGGCCTCGAACTCATCGAAGCCCACCTGCTGTTCGGCATCCCGTACGGCCGCATCGACGTCGTCGTGCATCCGCAGTCGATCGTGCACTCGATGGTCACGTTCACCGACGGCTCGACGATCGCGCAGGCCAGCCCGCCGGACATGAAACTGCCGATCGCGCTGGCACTGGGCTGGCCGGAGCGGGTGCCCGCGGCGGCCGCGGCCTGCGATTTCTCCACCGCGTCGACGTGGGAGTTCGAGCCGCTGGACGAAACGATCTTCCCGGCGGTCGCGCTGGCCCGCCAGGCCGGTGAGGCGGGTGGTTGCATGACGGCCGTCTACAACGCCGCGAACGAAGAGGCGGCCGAGGCGTTCCTGGCCGGGCGGATCGGTTTCCCGGCGATCGTGCAAACAATTGCCGACGTCCTGAGCGCCGCCGACCAGTGGGCCGCAGAACCCGCTACCGTGGAAGACGTACTTGACGCGCAGCGCTGGGCACGTGCTGAAGCACTTGGTCTGATCGAGCGCGCTACACGGGAGGTTTCACCGACTCGATGATGTTCGTTATCGGCATCGTGCTGTTCGCGCTCGCCATTCTCATCTCGGTGGCGCTGCACGAATGCGGCCACATGTGGGTCGCGCTGGGCACCGGCATGAAGGTGCGCCGCTACTTCGTCGGTTTCGGCCCGACCTTGTGGTCGACCCGCCGCGGCGAGACCGAATACGGCCTCAAGGCGATCCCGGCCGGCGGCTTCTGCGACATCGCCGGCATGACGTCGGTGGAAGAACTGCAACCCGACGAGCACGACCGCGCGATGTACAAGCAGAAGACCTGGAAGCGGGTCGCGGTGCTGTTCGCCGGCCCGGGCATGAACTTCGTGATCGGCCTGGTGCTGATCTACGCCATCGCGGTCATCTGGGGGCTGCCCAACCTGCATCCCACCGCGGTCATTGGCCAAACCGCTTGTGCGGCAGGCGAAATCAAGCAAGGTGACTTCGACAAGTGCACGGGTGACGGCCCGGCGGCCGCCGCCGGGATCCGGGCCGGCGACGTGGTGCTCAAGGTCGGCGACACCCCGGTGACCGACTTCTCCGACATGGCCGGAGTGGTGCAGAAGCTGCACGGCACCGTCCCGGTCGTGATCAAGCGCGACGGTCAGACGATGACCAAATACGTCGACATCGCCCAGCGCCAGCGGTGGGTGACCAACGGCAAAGACGGCGCCAAGCCGGCGAAGATCGGCGTCATGGGAGTCGTCGGCTCCCAGCCCGGCCCCACCCACTACAACCCGATCAGCGCGATACCGGGAACCTTCAGCTTCACCGGCAACTTGACCGTGCTGCTGGGCAAGTCGCTCATCGCCATTCCGACGAAGGTCGGCGCGCTGGTCCACGCGATCGGCGGCGGACAGCGTTCGCTCGACACCCCGATCAGCGTCGTCGGCGCGAGCATCATCGGCGGAGACACCGTGGACCACGGCGTCTGGGTGGCGTTCTGGCTGTTCCTGGCCCAGCTGAACTTCATCCTCGGTGTCATCAACCTGGTGCCGCTGCTGCCGTTCGACGGCGGCCACATCGCCATCGCGCTGTTCGAGAAGCTGCGCAACCTGATTCGCACGGCCCGCGGCAAAGTCGCGGCGGGGCCGGTCAACTACCTCAAGCTGATGCCCGCAACCTACGTAGTGTTGGTTCTGGTCGTCGGTTACATGCTGCTGACCGTGACTGCGGATGTGGTCAACCCGATTCGGCTGTTCCAGTAGCGCGGGCTCGTGCGCCTCAAGGCGCCGGGCCACACCGAACGAAAGCGAGAGAAGGCAAACAGTGACCACAGGTCTGGGTATGCCGGCGGCGCCGGCGCCCACGCTGGCACCGCGGCGCAAGACGCGACAGCTGATGGTCCGAGACGTCGGTGTGGGAAGCGACCACCCGATTTCGGTGCAGTCGATGTGCACCACCAAAACTCACGACGTCAACGCGACCCTGCAGCAAATCGCCGAGTTGACCGCCGCCGGCTGCAACATCGTCCGAGTGGCGTGCCCGCGCCAGGAAGACGCGGACGCGCTTTCCGCGATCGCCAGGAAGAGCCAGATCCCGGTCATCGCCGACATCCACTTCCAGCCGAAATACATCTTCGCCGCGATCGATGCCGGCTGCGCCGCGGTGCGGGTAAACCCCGGCAACATCAAGGAATTCGACGGCCGCGTCGGGGAGGTCGCGAAAGCCGCTGGCGCAGCGGGCATTCCGATCCGCATCGGCGTCAACGCCGGATCGCTGGACAAGCGGTTCATGGAGAAGTACGGCAAGGCAACCCCCGAAGCGCTGGTCGAGTCGGCGCTGTGGGAGGCCTCGCTGTTCGAGGAGCACGGCTTCGGCAACATCAAGATCAGTGTCAAGCACAACGACCCGGTGGTGATGGTCGCCGCTTACGAGCAACTCGCCGCCAAGTGCGACTACCCGCTGCACCTGGGCGTCACCGAGGCCGGTCCGGCCTTCCAGGGCACCATCAAGTCGGCCGTCGCATTCGGTGCGCTGTTGTCGAAGGGCATCGGCGACACCATTCGGGTGTCGTTGTCGGCGCCGCCGGTCGAGGAAATCAAGGTCGGCAATCAGATTCTCGAGTCACTGAACCTTCGGCCGCGTGGGCTGGAGATCGTGTCCTGCCCGTCCTGCGGGCGCGCGCAGGTCGACGTGTACAGCCTGGCCAACGAAGTCTCGGCCGGACTCGACGGACTCGATGTGCCGCTGCGGGTGGCTGTGATGGGCTGTGTCGTCAACGGGCCGGGGGAGGCGCGCGAGGCTGACCTCGGCGTCGCCTCGGGCAATGGCAAGGGTCAGATCTTCGTCCGCGGCGAGGTGATCAAGACCGTGCCCGAAGCGCAGATCGTCGAGACATTGATTGAAGAGGCAATGCGATTGGCTAACGAGACGGGCACTGACGGGTCAACGGCGAGCGGTTCGCCAGTTGTGACCGTAAGCTGACGGTGGCCCAATCGGGCCTAAAGATCCGCCGCAGAAAGAGTCAGTATGTCGGCTCCGCCCATCCGCCGCATGGTCAGCGAGCGACGGGTGTCAGTTGTACGCGACGGCGCCTCGGTGCGCCGGGTTTTCGACGACGACCCGGTCGGCTCGTGCATGGTGGCCGCCAGGGTCGCCGATCACGGCTTGGACCCCAACTCGATCGGCGGAGAGCTGTGGACGCGCCGCGGGCCCAACGAGTCGTTGTGCTACGCCGGTGCCAACCTGATTCCGCTGCGTGGCCGACTCGACGACTTGTACGCGTTCGCTGACGCGGCGCTGACCGGGTCGCGACGATGCTCGTCGCTGGTTGGGCGGGCCGAGCTGGTGATGCCGATGTGGCAGCGCCTCGAGCCGGCCTGGGGCCCGGCACGCGACGTGCGTGACCGTCAGCCGTTGATGGCTTTGAACACGATGCCGACCTGCGCGATCGATCCTGGTGTGCGGCAAGTCAAGCCAGACGAACTCGACACCTATCTGGTGGCGGCGATCGACATGTTCATCGGTGAGGTGGGCGTCGACCCGCGGCTCGGCGATGGCGGGCGCGGCTACCGGCGCCGGGTCGCCAGCCTGATCGCGGCGGGACGGGCATGGGCCCGCTTCGAAAACGGCGAGGTGGTCTTCAAAGCCGAGGTCGGATCGCAGTCGCCGACGGTCAGCCAGATCCAGGGGGTCTGGGTGCATCCCGAATGGCGTGGGCGCGGCCTCGGTACGGCGGGCACTGCGACGCTGTCCGCGGTCATCGTCGGCACCGGCCGCACGGCCAGCCTGTACGTCAATGACTTCAACGCCGTGGCGCGGGCGACATACGACCGGATCGGTTTCGACGAGATCGGCACGTTCGCCACCGTCCTGCTGGACTGACCGGGCTGCGACGCCGAGATCACGTGGGCAGCCGATGCCTACTCGCGCTTTCGCGCTGACGTCGATCTGGGCACGAATATGCCGGTGGCGACTCGCGTAACAATTCAGTCTCGGTGTGTCGCCGTCCGTCCGGGCCGCACAGTTCTAACATCAGCCACAATGGCAACAAAATTCACAATGGCATCAGCAGCCACAGTTGGTGCGGCAGTCCTCCTGACGAGTGCAGTCTCGGCCTGCACGCCGAAACAAGAGGGGCCCGCGCCTGCGGCCCAGAAGTTTTTCGCTGCGTTGGCCACCGGCGACACCGCGGCCGCCGCCGACCTCAGCGACAGTCCCAGCGAGGCGCGCGAGGCCCTCAATGCGGCCTGGGCGGGCCTGCAGGCCAGCCACCTCGACACCCAGATCCTCGGATCCAAGTACGCCGAGGACACCGGCTCGATCAGCTACCGCTACACCTGGCATCTGCCCAAGAACCGGAACTGGACCTATGACGGGCAGCTGAAAATGGCTCGCTACGAAAGCCATTGGAAGATCCGCTGGAACAGCACCGATTTGCATCCGCATCTCGGTGAGCATCAGACGCTTGCGCTGCGCGCGGATCCTCCCAAGCGCGCCTCGGTCAACGAGGTCGGTGGCAGCGATGTGCTGGCGCCGGGCTACCTGTATCACTACACGTTGGACGCATCGAAGGCCGGCGCATTCCTGATCAGCACCGCCCGGTCGGTGGTCGACGTTCTGCATCCCTTCGACGACACGATCAACGACCCACAGCGACTGGCTGAGCAGGCCAGCGGCACCGGTAAGCCGGTCGATCTGATCACGTTGCGCACCGACGACAACAACAACATCGCGCCAGCCCTTGGCAGCATGCCCGGCGTGGTGATCACTCCGCAGGCTGAACTGCTGCCGACGGACTATCACTTCGCGCCGGCGTTGATCAACCAGGTGAAGAAGGCAGTGATCGACGAACTTGACGGCGAGGCGGGCTGGCGCGTGGTCAGCATCAACCAAAACAACGTCGACCTGGCGGTGCTTCACGAGGTTCAGCCGGCTCCGGCCCCGTCGGTGTCGATCAGTCTGGACCGCGCCGTGCAGAATGCCGCTCAGCGCGCGGTGGACAACCAAGGCCGCCAGGCGATGATCGTCGTGATCAAACCGTCGACGGGGGAGATCCTCGCCGTTGCACAGAATTCGGCGGCCGACGCGCTGGGGCCGTTGGCCACCACCGGCCTCTACCCGCCGGGGTCGACGTTCAAGATGGTCACCGCGGGCGCGGCGCTCGAACGCGATATGGCAAGTCCCAACACGCTTTTGGGCTGCCCAGGCCATCTCGACATTGGACAGCGTGTTATTCCCAACTACGGCGGATTCGATTTGGGCACAGTGCCGATGTCACGCGCGTTCGCGAGCTCGTGCAACACCACGTTCGCCCAATTGGCCAGTCAGATGCCGCCGCGGGGTCTGACGCAAGCCGCCAACAAGTACGGCATGGGCCTGGATTATCAGATCGACGGCCTCAGCACGGTCACCGGATCGGTACCGCCGACGGTCGATCTGGCCGAGCGCACCGAGGACGGATTCGGCCAGGGCCGGGTGTTGACGTCCCCGTTCGGTATGGCGATGGTCGCGGCGACGGTGGCGGCCGGAAAGGCGCCGGTGCCCAAATTGATTGAGGGACGGCCCACGACGATCACCGGCGACACCACCCCGATCAGCGAGAAGATGATCGAAGGTCTGCGCCCGATGATGCGACTGGTGGTGACCAACGGCACCGGCAAGGAGATCGCCGGATGCGGCGAGGTGTACGCCAAAACCGGTGAGGCTGAGTTCCCCGGCGGTTCGCATTCCTGGTTCGCCGGCTACCGCGGCGACCTGGCCTTCGCAGCGCTGATCGTCGGGGGAGGCAGTTCGGAGTACGCGGTGCGGATGACCAAGTTCATGTTCGAGTCGATGCCCACCAACTACCTGGCCTGAAATTCATTCGGCAACAATCATTTAGGCATGAAGCTGTCGCCCGGCCGCGAGGGGCGGCCGGGCGACAGGGTTTCATCTTGCCGAGCCTTCAGACCCCGGGGGCTCCGGCGTTGTCCCGCCTGCTGACTCGACGTCTGGCGTCCGAACCGGTGGGGAAGACCCCCATCCCCACCGGTCCGGACGGCCACCTCTGCTGCAGAGGTGGATCTATCTACGCTGTCGGGAATCCCAGCAGCGTGTCAATAATCGGGCCGAGCAGCGCCGGGTCCAGGCCAGTCGGGCTCAGCAGGAAGAAGTCCAGGTCCGTGGCGAGGTAGCCCAGGAAATCGTCAGGAACCAGGTATCCACCGGCATCACCGGCACCGAAGGCACTGGTGAGGTAACCGGCGATGTCGGGATCGAACTGGACCACAAATGCGTGGGGGTCCAGCGCGGCGATCAACTGGGTAACCCCGTGGTCGGTGCCCGTGTGCTCGAATAAGTCGACGGCCGTGTCGAACGCCGCCGCGGCACCCGGGTTCGAGCTGAGCAGCTCGGAATCCATCGCAGCGTTGGTCGAGATTTGCCCAGCGGTTATCCCCACAGTGCCGGCACCCCCGAACAGGTCCGAGTAGCCGTCGGCGTCGACGACGGCGTGGGCGGTACCCATGCTCGAGGAACGCGGCGACGGCTGCGCCGCCCATAACTGCGCCGGCAGCTGTAAACTTTTTAGTACTCATGTGCGAGCCTCCAATTGTGGTATCTCTCGATGTGGACGTGGGGTTGCCGCCCCACTGCCGTTGGCTCGCACATGAGTCCCAAACTCCCCCATGGCGGACGAGCCGCCGACGGGTCGAAGCATATAACAGCTCGGGCGCTATGCAAGCAAATTTCTAATAAAAAACTCAGGCGAACCACTATCAGTGTTCAGCCTCCTCTTAGCCACAGTTCGAGATGTGTTCGATCCGTTAAGTAACTGAACCAACTCGGGGATGTCAGCGGGCAGTGGGTCGGCAGAATATAGTGTGTAGAACTAAAATTGCACGTCAACGCCTTGCAGCCGGCTGAAGGCCGTGGCGAGATCGCGACCGGCGCCCGTCGACATGCCGAGGAATAAGTAGTTGGTGTCTCACGATGTGAGATTTGATCCGGAAAACTGGACTTCAGATCCGGTTTTTCGAATGTGCTGTCTGAGAAGCGCCAACAATGGTTTTGACGGCTTTGATCAATAATGTTGATATCAAAAACAAGATCAAATTCACTACCTCATTAAATTGGAATGTCCACGTGCAAATGGTCCTCAGTATCGGTTCAGATGAAACTCAATTGCATACTTTTAGGATCAACTCGCGCGTCTACCGGGGTAGTCGTGCAGCACCCGTCGTGACGACCTGCGGCGGTAGTAGATTGGTAACGGCCATGACACGTCCAGATGAACTGTCCGAACTGCGAGTCTCCGATGCCGACCGCAATGGCACGCTCCGGCGCCTGCACAACGCGGTCGCACTCGGACTGATCGACATCGGCGAGTTCGAGGAGCGGTCCACCCATGTGTCCTACGCGCGGACCCGCAACGAGCTTGACAGCCTGGTCGGCGACCTGCCGGGCCCGGGGGCGATCGTCACCTCCGCCGCCGACCGGGTCGAGCTGCGCGGTTGGGCCGGATCGCTCAAGCGTCACGGCGAATGGACCGTCCCCACTCGGCTGGCGCTGGTGCGCCGAATGGGATCGGTCGAGCTGGATCTGGTCAAAGCCAGATTCGCGGGGTCGGTGGTCGTCATCGAGCTCGACATGCGGTTCGGTTCGGTCGAGATCCGATTGCCCGAAGGCGCGAGCGCATCCCTCGACGACGTCGAGGTCTACGGCGGCAGCGCCAGCGATCGGCGCAAGGTTGCGCCGGCTGAGGGCACCCCGCACGTGGTGTTGACCGGCCGGGTGGTCTGCGGCTCGGTGAAGGTCAGAGGTCCGCGCCGGTCGCTGCTGCGCCGCCGCGGCCGCGCCTGAGGCGCTCAGGTACGGATACCCTGAAAACATGCCTGTTCGTTCCGCCCTGTCCGCCGGTGCGGTCTCGCCGACCCTTCCGGTGCCCAAGTCGATCGCGCGTCCGGAATACGTCGGTAAGCCGACGGCGAGGGAGGGCACTGAGCCGTGGGTGCAGACGCCAGAGGTGATCGAGAAGATGCGGGTTGCCGGGCAGATCGCCGCCGGCGCACTCGCTGAGGCGGGCAAGGCCGTCGCGCCCGGCGTGACTACCGACGCGCTGGACCGGATCGCCCACGACTACATGGTCGACCACGGCTCCTACCCATCGACCTTGGGCTATAAGGGCTACCCTAAATCCTGCTGCACGTCGCTCAATGAGGTTATCTGCCACGGCATCCCCGATTCGACCGTGATCGAAGACGGCGATATCGTCAATATCGACGTCACGGCGTACATCGACGGTGTGCACGGCGACACCAACGCCACGTTTCTGGCCGGCGACGTCTCCGAGGAGCACCGCCTGCTGGTCGAGCGCACCCACGAGGCCACCATGCGGGCGATCAAAGCCGTTAAACCGGGGCGTGCGCTGTCGGTGGTCGGCCGGGTAATCGAGTCGTATGCAAACCGCTTCGGCTACAACGTCGTTCGCGATTTCACCGGCCACGGCATCGGCACCACGTTTCACAACGGCCTGGTGGTGCTGCACTACGACCAGCCTGCCGTCACCACCATCCTCGAGCCGGGGATGACCTTCACCATCGAGCCGATGATCAACCTCGGGTCGCTGGATTACGAGATCTGGGATGACGATTGGACCGTCGTCACCAAAGACCGCAAGTGGACCGCGCAATTCGAGCACACCCTGCTGGTCACCGACTCCGGCGCGGAAATCCTGACCCTTCCGTGACCCTTCGGCCGTGAACGGCGCGCTGCTGGTCGCCGGAACCACATCCGACGCGGGCAAATCGATGGTGGTCGCCGGGCTCTGCCGGTTGCTGGCTCGCAAGGGAATTCGGGTCGCGCCGTTCAAGGCGCAGAACATGTCGAACAACTCCGCGGTCACCGTGGAGGGCGGCGAGATCGGCCGGGCGCAGGCGATGCAGGCCCGCGCGGCCGGTCTGGCACCCAGCGTGCGATTCAACCCGATCCTGCTCAAGCCCGGCAGCGACATGACCTCGCAGCTGGTGATCAAAGGGCACGTGGCCGGCACGGCCACCGCCGCGGAGTACTGGTCGGATCGCAACAAGCTGGCTGCGCTCGTGCAAGACGAATTGGCAAAGCTGCGAGACGAATTCGATGCGGTCATCTGCGAGGGAGCCGGATCACCGGCCGAAATCAACTTGCGGGCAAACGACTTGGTCAACATGGGCCTGGCGCGCGCCGCGAACCTTCCGGTCGTGATCGTCGGCGACATCGACCGCGGCGGGCTGCTCGCGCATCTGTTCGGAACCGTGGCGGTGCTCGACGCGCAAGACCAAGCACTGATCGCCGGATTCATCGTGAACAAATTCCGCGGTGACGTCTCGCTGCTGGAGCCCGGGCTGCGCCAACTCGCCGAAATCAGCGGTCGTCCCACCTACGGCGTCCTGCCGTACACCGACGACCTGTGGCTGGACACCGAGGACGCCGTCCCGGTGCTTGGCGCACCGCGTCTTGGGCACGCCGCAGGCACCCAGAGGCTCGCAGTGGCTTCGCGTCGCCGTCCTGCGGTTGCCGCGAATCTCCAACTCCACCGACGTCGAAGCGCTGGCCTGCGAACCCGGCGTGTTGGTCCGCTGGGTCCGAGAGCCCGCCGACCTGGCCGATACCGATGTGATCGTGCTGCCGGGCACCAAATCCACCGTCGCTGACTTGGCCTGGTTGCGGGAACGAGGGCTGGAGCAAGCCATCCGCTCGCATGCCGCCTCGGGCCGCGCCGTGTTGGGCATCTGCGGGGGCTTCCAGATGCTGTGCCGGTCGATCGACGACCCGGTTGAAAGTCGATCCGGCCGGGTCGAGGCGATCGGGATGCTGGACGCCGAGATCGTGTTCCAGCGGGACAAGGTGCTGCGTCGCCGGCAGGACTCGCTACACGGCTACGAAATCCACCACGGGCGGGTGGCCCGCTGCGCGGAGGCCACCTGGTTCGAGGTGGACGGAGAGCCGGAGGGATACCGGCGCGGCCAGGTGTACGGGACGCACTGGCACGGTCTGTTCGACAACGACGACTTCCGCCGGCGATGGTTGACCGCCGCTGCGGCTGCCGCCGGACGCGACGGGTTCGTCGTTGCCGACGACACCAATGTGGCCGCGCGACGCGACGCTCAACTCGATCTGATGTCCGATTTGCTGGACGCGCACCTCGACGTCGACGCGGTCACCGGACTGCTGGACAGCGGCCCGCCGAAGCGTTCGACGATTGTCGCAGCGCTGCATTGAGTGCGACCAATGGCTGCCCCAATCAAGGGTTTTCGTCAACACCGCTACGTTTTGTCGCGGTGGTCGTCGCAAGAGCTGCACATGTTGCGCAAACGTTTCCAATCGCCACACGGCTAACGAACCGCCCGAAAATGGCCCGCGCGCGGGGCAATTCACTGTAATTTGCTGTAGTGCCTTCGACGATGATGACTACCGTCGACGGGTTTCCCATCCAGGTCTGCGACACCGGTCCGGAAAAGGGCTCCGTCGTGGTGCTGCTGTGCGCAGCCCAGCGGGCGCTGCCGGCTTACGAGGCCTTGTGCGAGCGCTTGCACACCGCGTCGCTGCGCACCATCGCGATCGCGCCGGACCCCCGCCTGACGCCCAAATCAGTGGTGGGGATTCTCGATGTGCTCGACGTCAGTTGGGGAGTGCTGGTCGGCGACCGCGACGGCGCCGAACTGGCCTGGGAACTGGCGGCCACCCGGCTCGACCGTTTCACCGGCTTGGTGGTGATCGACCGCGGCCACCCGCGGGTCGCTGACCAAGCCGGCGTGGTGCGTGACACGGACTGTCCGCCGGTCGAGATCAACACGACCGCGCTCGTCAGCAGCCCCGCGGCCCACTCGGTGGCCCAGACCAGCCAGCGGTTCGTCTACGGCGACTACCGGGTGGTCGAGTTGCTCGGACGACGTAACGCGCACGAGTCGACCGCGCAACTGGCCGCCGAGATCGTCCTACGCACCAGCACCTGGTGACTGCTGCCAACTTGTCGCGCGGCGAGCTCGTGCGACTCGTCGCCGCCGGTGATATCGACACCGTCATCGTCGCGTTCAGCGACATGCTGGGCCGGCTGATGGGCAAGCGGGTGTCCGCGCAGGTTCTTCATCGACGAGGTGGCCGAGTCCGGCGCCGAGGCCTGCAACTACCTGTTCGCCGTCGACGTCGAGATGAACACCGTCGAGGGATACGCCACGTCGGGCTGGAACTCCGGTTACGGCGACATGGTGATGATGCCGGACCTGTCGACGCTGCGGCGGGCGCCGTGGCTACCGGGCACGGCGCTGGTGCTCGCCGATTTGATGCGGCACGACGGCAGCCCCATCGAACCCTCGCCGCGTCGCGTTCTGAGTCGCCAGCTGGATCGCCTGCGCGAGCACGGGCTGCGGGCCTACGTCGCCACCGAGCTGGAATTCATCGTCTTCGACGACACGTATCGACAGGCCTGGGCCAACGGTTATCGCGAGCTGACTCCGGCCAGCGACTACAACCTGGACTACGCCGTGATGCCCTCGAGCCGCCTCGAGCCGCTGTTGCGTGACATCCGCCAGCACATGCAGGGCGCGGGACTGCATTGGGAGGCCGTCAAGGGGGAGTGCAACCTAGGGCAGCAGGAGCTCGGGTTCCGCTACGACGAGGCGCTGGTCAGCTGTGACAACCACGGCGTCTACAAGAACGGCGCGAAGGAGATCGCCGACCAGCACGGCAAATCGCTGACGTTCATGGCGAAATACGATGAGCGCGAAGGCAACAGCTGCCACATCCATATGTCGCTGAGGTCGGCCGATGGAGCCGCGGTGGCCGCCGAGGACGATCAGCCGTTCGGTATGTCGCCGATGTTCCGCAGCTTTGTCGCGGGCCAGTTGGCCACGTTGCGGGAGCTGACACTGCAGTATGCGCCGAACATCAACTCCTACAAGCGGTTCGCCGATCGCAGCTTCGCGCCCACGGCGGTGGCGTGGGGCTTGGACAACCGGACCTGCGCACTGCGCGTCGTGGGTCACGGTGACAACTTGCGGGTGGAATGCCGGGTGCCCGGCGGGGACGTCAACCAATACCTTGCGGTGGCGGCGCTGATCGCCGGTGGGCTGCACGGTATCGAGCATGAATTGCCATTGCCGGATCCGTGCGCGGGCAATGCTTATCAGCTTGCTGAGGGCGGCGATGCCGAGCGGTTGCCCGGTACGCTGGCCGAAGCTGCGACGCTGTTCGCGGCGTCAGCGGTCGCCCGGCAGGCATTCGGTGACGACGTGGTCGACCACTACGTCAACTACGCCCGGTCGAGGTGGCCGCATTCAATGCGGCGGTCACCGATTGGGAGCGAGTGCGTGGTTTTGAGCGGTTCTAGACCACCGGCGACGATCCGGGACGGCACGTCCCGAGGAGGAGCCGGGCAATCCGGCACCAAACCTCCGGTGATCGGTCTGACCACCTACCTGAACCGGGCGCAACTGGGAGTCTGGGATGTGCGCGCCAGCTTCCTTCCGGCGGGTTACTTTCAAGGTGTCACTGCGGCCGGCGGGGTGGCCCTGCTGCTGCCGCCGCAGCCGGTGGACGCCGAGGTCGCCGACCGGGTTCTCGACAGCCTGGACGGGCTGTTGATCACCGGTGGTAACGACGTCGATCCCGCTGCCTACGGTCAACAGCCGCATCCGAGCACCGACAAACCCGCACAGCACCGCGACGCGTGGGAGTTCGCGCTGTTGCGTGCCGCGCTCAAACGACAGCTTCCGGTGTTGGGCATCTGCCGCGGCGCACAGGTGCTCAACGTCGCGCTGGGCGGAACGCTGCACCAACACCTGCCCGATGTCATCGGCCACAGCGGACACCGGGCCGGCAATGCGGTATTCAACACTTTGGCGGTGCGGACAGTGCCGGGCACCCAGTTGGCCGGCCTGGTCGGCGAATCCGTCGATGCGCGCTGCTACCACCATCAGGCAATCGCCGAACTCGGCGACGGCCTGGTCGTCAGCGGCTGGGATGCCGACGGCGTGATCGAGGCATTGGAGCTGCCGGGTAAGGGCTTTGCGCTCGCCGTGCAGTGGCACCCGGAGGAGAGTTTGGATGACCTGCGGCTGTTTTCGGCGATCGTCGAGGCAGCGCGGGCATACGCGAAGCGATGAGGAGAAATGGCACCGATGACTATTGACCTGACGCAGCGGTTAGCCGGAAAAATCGCCGTGGTCACCGGCGGCGGCGGCGGTATCGGGCTGGCCTCGGCCCGGCGGCTGCATGCCGAGGGAGCCACCGTGGTCATCGCAGATATCGATGAGCGGACCGGCACCGCGGCAGCCGAAGAGGTGAGCGGTCTTTATGTGCCAGTGGATGTTTCGGACGAGGCCTCGGTCAACTCACTGTTCGATCTCGTGGCGAGCAGCTACGGCTCGGTGGACATCGCGGTCAACAACGCCGGCATTTCACCACCGGATGACGATCTGATCGAAAACACCGAGCTGCCGGCCTGGCAGCGGGTTCAAGACGTCAACCTGAAGTCGGTGTACCTGTGCTGCCGCGCGGCGCTACGGCACATGGCACCGGCCGGTCGGGGGTCGATTGTCAACATCGCCTCGTTTGTGGCCGTGATGGGTTCGGCGACATCGCAGATCTCTTACACCGCGTCCAAGGGCGGAGTGTTGGCCATGTCGCGCGAGCTCGGCGTGCAATTCGCCCGCCAAGGCATCCGGGTCAACGCGCTGTGTCCGGGGCCGGTGAACACCCCACTGCTGCAAGAACTTTTCGCCAAGGACCCCGAACGCGCGGCGCGGCGGATGGTGCATGTGCCGATGGGCCGATTCGGTGAAGCCGACGAAATCGCCGCCGTGGTCGCATTTTTGGCCAGCGATGACGCATCGTTCATCACCGCGGCGAGCTACCTCGTCGACGGCGGCATCAGCGCCGCCTACACCACGCCGCTGTAGCGCTGCGGGTCAGCCCGCTGCCGGTGGGTGTGCCATCACCGTCGGGCGGATCCCATATCGGGGAGTGACGGCGCCGAAGCGGTTTCCGGCCGCATTGGCGGCCGACATCCCGGGAATGCCGGCCGCGAATGCGGGCGGAGGTGGCGGCGGCATGCCTCCCAGCGCCGCCCCGGATAGCCCGGGCAGCGGGCTTACCGTGGGGGCGAGCGCAGGCCAGTTGGGCGGCACCGCCAGCGCTCCGATCGCCGTACCCCGGCCCAGGGCGGCTGACACCGCGCCGGCACTGCCCAACTCGCTGACTCCCGCAGCCGGGGCCGCCACCGCGCCGCCGATTCCGTCGGCTGCGGTTGCCGCTCCCGCGGCGGTATCCCCGACCGCCTCCGACGCCGCACTGGCACTTCCCATCCCGACGAAATCCGACATGGTGCCCAGGAAGTTGCCCGGCATGTAGAAACCAGAGGAGAAGAGCGTATTGAGGCCGTTGTCGTTCAATAAGGCGCCCAACGGGGATCCGTCGGCTCCGGAGAGGAAATTCAGGATTCCCGCCGGGGTGGTCAGGTTCGATCCACCCAGTCCGAGCCAGTTC
>CAVWLG010000028.1:0-380850 GCA_963755805.1 uncultured Actinomycetota bacterium | reverse complement strand
CATGTCGGTGAACGCCGCCTCGACGTCCGTCGATACCGATTCGCCGTGTCACCAGCGCCCCGAGGTGACCCGACAGAATGCGCCGGATTTTCCCTTCGATGTCGCCCGTGGAGTGTTGGCCGATCGGCTGCCCGAAGTGCCGCAGTTGCGGTATCCGAGTAGCCGGAGCGCCGCTGGACTGGCGTGGTCGTCAATGACCGCCATGACCGGAGTAGGCGCCAATGGCCGGTGACACCGTCGGGCTGACCGACATCGCCGCGCGCCTGCCTGCCTTGGTTCTGGACGCGCCCGTCGTTGCGCGGGGCACGCTCACGGCTTTTCTCGTCCGCGGGTCAGCGAAGAAGTCGATCGGCCGGGTCTTCCAAGACCGTGCGGCGCGTTACGCCGACCACGTTTTCATCCGTTTCGACGATGAAAGGCTGACCTACCGCGAGGCCAATGAAACCGTCAACCGCTACGCGGCCACGCTGGCCGAACGCGGCGTGGGTCGCGGTGACGTCGTGGGCGTCATCATGCGCAATTCGGCGCGAACGCTGCTCGTGATGCTCGCGGCGGTCAAACTCGGCGCGATCGCCGGAATGCTGAACCACAAGCAGCGCGGCAACGTGCTGGCACACAGCGTCGGGCTGTTGCATGCCAAGGTGATCGTCGGCGAGGAGGACCTGCTTTCTGCGGTCGACGAATCAGAGGCGGAAGTCGCCGACACCGTGACCATCGACGAGTTGGACCGCCTCTCTGCCGACGCGCCCACCGACAACCCGGCGGTGACGTCGTCGGTGCGGGCCAAGGACCCCGCGTTCTACATCTTCACCTCCGGCACCACCGGCGCCCCGAAGGCCAGTGTCATGACGCACTACCGGTGGCTGCGCGCGATGGGTGGGTCCGGCGCCATAGGCATGCGATTGAAGAGCAGCGACACCGTGTACTGCTGCCTGCCGCTGTACCACAACACCGCGCTGACCGTGGCGGTGTCGGGAGTGATCAGCGCAGGGGCCACTCTTGCTTTGGGCCGGTCGTTTTCGGCCTCGAGGTTCTGGGACGACGTGACTCGGCACGACGCCACCGCCTTCGTCTACATCGGCGAGGTTTGCCGCTATCTGCTCAACCAGCCGGAGAAGGACACGGACCGAACCAACAAAGTGCGCGTGATCGGCGGCAACGGACTGCGCCCGGATATCTGGGACGAGTTCACTGCTCGCTTCAATATCCCGCAGGTGTTCGAGTTATACGGGGCCAGTGAGGGAAACACGGGATTCGTCAATATCTTTCACATTCCCAAGACCGCTGGCCTCTGCCCTACCGCGGTCGCGTTCGTCGAGTACGACCCGGAGACCGGCGAGCCGGTTCGCGATGAGAACGGCCGGGTCCGCAAAGTGCGTCGCGGCCAGCCCGGTCTGCTGTTGAGCAAAATCACCAAGGCGCAGCCGTTCGACGGCTACACCGACCCGGAAGCCAGCGAGAAGAAGTTGACCCGCAACGCTTTTCGCGACGGTGACGTGTGGCTCAACAGCGGTGACCTGCTGCGCCCACAGGGTTGGCGCCACGCTGTGTTCGTCGACCGGCTCGGTGACACCTTCCGATGGAAGGGCGAGAACGTGGCGACGACGGACGTCGAGGCCGCAGTGGCGGCCGACCCGGGGGTCGAGGCGGTGACGGTCTTCGGGGTGAAGGTGCCCGGCGCGGACGGGCGCGCCGGGATGGCGGCCGCGGTGTTGAAGGACGGCACAGAGTTCGACGGCGCGTCGCTGGCCCATACCGTCTACGACCGCCTGCCCGGCTACGCGGTGCCGCTGTTCATAAGGGTCGTCGATTCGCTGGAGCACACCGCGACGGTCAAGACCAAGAAGGTCGATCTGCGCGAGCAAGGATACGGACCCGACGTCGACGATCCGGTCTACGTGCTCAACGGTCGCGAGGAAGGCTACGTTCCGTACTACGACGACTATCCCGACGAAGTCGCAGCCGGTGAGCGGCCCGCAAGCTGACATCGCCGCAGGATCGCGGGACGGCGAAGTGGAGGAATCATGCAGGACAGTACGCAGGCCGGGGCCGCACTGTCAGATGAAACCACCCCCCGAGCGAGGAGGCATCCCCATCCGGTTGAGCCTTCGGGCATTACCGAATGACTGCATCTTCTGTTGGGGAGCTGCCGGGAATCGAACCCGCTGCTCTACCAGGCAATATGCCTTCTCCGCTGCAGTTTCGTTCTCGGGTCTTGACGGCGTCAAGAGTGGCCATCTAACTCATCGAGCTGGCCGATCACGCCGCGGCGGTGAGCAATTCCTGCAGGGCGACCTCGAAGTCGTCGGCCAGGTCCCATACGTCGGGCACCAGTTCCCAGCATGAGTTGATCCCGACGTCAAGCTTGCCGGTCAGCGACATCCCGTGATGTTGAGGCCAGTGCCGTAGAAGATCGGTCCAAGCAGATACATCGCCTTGACCTGGCAGCCCAGAAAGTACAACGGCACCTGGGGTCCCGCCACGTTGGAGATGACCAGGTTGTGCACCGGCCGCGCAGCCTATCCAGCCGCCGCTAACCTCAGGCGACAAGGAGTTACTACAACGCGGCTGTGGAAGCCGAAACACGCCGTCCCGAACAACACGTCAATATTGCCTACAGTCCCGACGAGCAGCACACCGCCGAACCCGGCAACGGCGGCAGCCCACAAAATACAGTTTAGGAGCGGGATCGAGCTTGAACCGACACGCACGGGCGCAGATTCAACCGAAGCCGACAGGCTTCGCTGCAACCGGTCATCGTCGGTGATGGCGTTGTAGCCCCCCCGAACCCCAATCCGCCACAAAGACGACTAGAACAGTTCGCTTGAGGCCTGCGCCGTCCAGTCGCGCGTACGCCGCAGCGATTCAAGCTTGGAGCCTCAGCGTCTCGCATTCATCAGCGGTTACGACGGGACGCGACCATCGGCAAAACGGGGCACCGCCGCCGGGGCAGATTTGTCACAGGGACAGTGGGTACGAAGGCTAGGTACGGCCGGTGCCCCGATACCGTCGCAGCGATACACCACACCGTACGGCCCCAAACCGTTTTGATTCTCCAGACTTCATTGACTTCTCGGCACAACCTCGTGCGCACATGGCAGGCAGTTTTACAGTCAGATGTCCGGCTTTGTCGACTGACGACACCAGGAGACGCCGGGCGTGCTCGCCAAGCAGGAGGGCATCGAGGTCGTGGTCGATATGACGGCGTCGGGGTGAGAGGGGCAGGGAAGATGCGCGTTGTCGTCATCGGAGGTGGACCCGCTGGTGTTTCCGCCGCTCTGCACGCCGCTGAGCTCGGCGCAGAGGTCACGGTCATCGAGCGGGGGCGCGTCGGCGGCACCGCGTTCAACAGCGGCCCGGCACCGGTGCGCACGCTGGCTCGGGCCGCGCGCTTGGTGAGGGACTGGAGCTCGTGGGAAACGTTCGGTCTGCACGGGCCGCGCCCGGAGGTCGACCTCGCCGCGACCCTAGCCAACGCGCAGCGGGTGGCCGACTACCTCTATGAACGCAAGCGCGTCGCCGACCACATCCGCTCTGTTGGCGTCGATCTCGTCGAAGAGGCCGGCGATGCCCGCTTCATCGACGCCAACACGGTCGCCGCGGCCGACGGCCGCACGTGGACCGCGGAGCGGGTGATCATCGCCGTCGGCGGCAGAGCCGGGCGACCGCCGATCCCGGGGCCGAGCTCGGCCTGACCTATGGAGACCTGCGCAACCTAAACTCCCTACCCCACCGGGTCTGCGTCATCGGGGCGGCCGACACGGGCTGCCAGCTGACGTCGATCCTGGCCGACTTCGGCTGTGAAGTCACCATCGTCGAACACGCGCCCCGGATCGTGCAGCGAGCCGATGTCGACGTCTCAGTCACACTTGCAGACGCTTTCCGTAGGCGCGGCATCGAGGTGATCACCAGCGCCGCAGTCGAACAACTCGAGGCGCTCCAGGCAGGTGTGCGCGTCCTGTACCGAGTCGGCGACGAATCCAGAACGGTCGACGTGGATGCGGCGTTCTTCGCTGTCGGCTGGCCCGGCAACGCCGACCTCATCGACGCCGCCGCTGCCGGCGTGGCTACCGAGCGCGGCTATGTGATGGTCGACGCATTTGGAGCCACGAGCGTTCCTCACATCTTCGCTGCCGGGGACGTCGATGGGAACAGCATGCTCGTCAGTAGCGCGGCGCTCGAAGGTCGTATCGCCGCCGAGAATGCGGTGCTCGGCCCGCGTCGCCGGGTCGTCCATGAGATCGTCCCTGTCGGTAGTTTCACCGACCCCGAGTACGGCAGTGTCGGCCTCACCGAGGAGCAGGCGCGCGCCCGCTACGACTGCGCCGTAGCCGTGGCCCGCTATGAGGACATGCTGCGGCCCGTCGCCGACGGCCAGCCCGAAGGGTTCTGCAAGCTCATCGTCGAGACGGTGCGACGGCAGATCGTCGGCGCTCACGTGCTCGGCGAGTACTCGGCCGAAGTGATCCAAATGGTCGCAGCCTGCATGGCGGCGGGGATGCGGGTCGAGGACGTCGCCGAGCTTCAGTTCGCCTTTCCCACATTCACCGAGGGAGTCAGTCAGGCCGCCAAAATGGTAGTGAACCAGCTCGGCGTCCGTCCGCTACCCCATCTCTGGAGCAGTCTGAGCTCCACACCGTCGGTCTTGGGATGACCTGCGACGCGGAACTTGATCAACCGCTACGGCCTGCGGTCACCAGGCTCCATATGGCCCAATGATCGTCATTTTTGGTTGGTTCCTATGGGCTTGCGCATTTGTGGCCTGACGAGCTGGGCCTCCAACGAGGTGGCCCTGGCCCACCTGACCTTTCTGCCGGTCACGGGTCGGTGTCGGTTGTTTGTCAATTGTGCTGTTAGTCGCGGCGCGAGCTGGCCCAGGTCAGCGCACCTCCCGCACACTGCCGGGTGTCTGGAATCACAGGCAGACCACAGGGAGCGACCACTATGCAGACCGACGCACACAACATGGGCCGCGAAGAGCGGCGCGCGCTCCTTGAGCAGCGGCGCGCGGCCGTCGCACGCCAATTGCGGCGTCTGGCAATCGAATTAACGGACCTCGACAGACAGCTTGACGAGATCGAGCAGTCGGAGCGTTGACTAAGTAGCAATCTGGGGTTCTGCACGCTGGCTGGCACCCCATTGCCCGACAGCGCCGCAACTGGAAAAGATGGTTGCCCGACGGTGGGTAAACCGCGACAGCTAAAACTACTCGGCGACCAACTTTTCGCTGTCGACGAAAACCAAACCGCCCGCGTCGAGCGCCACCGCCCATCTCCGCGCGGGGGCAACTAAACGGATTCTCACCGATATCCACTGCATGCCCCGCCAGATCGCCGAAATCCTCGACCACAGTCCCGCCGACCTCGCCGTCCGTTCCCGGATATACATGCACCCGCACATTCACCGCCACGCGGTTATCGCCGGTATCGCCTGCAGTCCCCCTAGCGTCTTTCATCCGTCGTCACCCTAAATTGTGCGCCTGAACATAGTGACGCAATTAGAGCACGATCAGCGAACTCCGACCGGGCTTATTGGTCCATGAACCCCGACCCCGCCGCAAGTCAGTTCCTCGACAGTAGGTCGCCCAGGATGAGTGTGGCAGATGCTGGGGATCCCTTGACGAAACCGAAAAACGGCCCGAAGTCTCGCGTCGCGGAGAAGCCGGTGATGTAGAGCCCGTTGAGTGACCCGGAGGCCTCCTCAAGGGTCGGAAAGCCATCCCGGATTTCAATTCGATCGAGAACGGTCGTCAGATACCGAACGCGGGATAAGTCTGCGCGGTAATCACACGCGAAGATCACCCGATCGACGTGAGCTGCTCCGAGTTGGAGAGCCACAGCCACGTCCTTGCCCGAGGCGCCTGCACCGCACCGGATAACCTCGACATTGGGCCAACGGGTGCATCCCCTCTCAATCCAACCATGGGCGCCAGCCAGTGCTCGGACGTCAAGCGCCCGACATCCCAGAACCATTGTGTGATTCGTGCTTTTGACTTCTGGCGAGTTGCCAATGCCCGGGCACCGACACCGCCCGCGGCGCGTACGCGTCGAGGAAGCTCCAGCTCATCTGCTCGAATCGCGGCACTCCGTGGCGGTGGACGATGTGTAGCGGCCGAGAAGTTGGCCCGGTCATCTGGCGGCGACCGTACACATTGAATACCGCAACATCACAGGGCGATCCGTTGTGGGCGTTTCGCCGCGATTTGGCGGCTAGGCCGCGAATACTTTAGCTATGTGGGATCGCCCGACTTCGGCAAAGGTCGCCAAGCTGGCAGGGTGCTGCCTGTTGGCCGGGCTGGTGGCCGCGGCATTGATGTTTCCCGTCGCGGGTGGCATCGGGCTGTTCTTCAACCGCGCCTTCGACGTCGTCGCTGCCGACTCCGCTGAAATCCTCGAAGGTGATGTCCCGCAGGTCTCCACGATGGTCGACGCGGCGGGACACCCGATCGCCTGGTTGTATTCCCAGCGGCGGTTCGAGGTCCCCACCGACCAGATCGCCGACACCATGAAGATGGCCATCGTGTCGATCGAGGACAAGCGGTTCGCTGAGCACATCGGGCTGGACTGGCCCGGCACGCTGACCGGCCTGTCCGGCTATCTGTCGGGCAACCTCGACACCCGCGGGGGATCGACTCTGGAACAGCAGTACGTCAAGAACTACCAACTGCTGGTGACCGCGCACAACGAAGCCGAGCGGCGCGCCGCTGTGGAAATCACACCAGCGCGCAAGCTCCGCGAGATTCGGATGGCGCTGACCCTTGACGAGAAGTTGTCCAAACCCGAGATCCTCACCCGCTACCTGAACTTGGTCTCGTTCGGCAACGGCGCATTCGGGGTGCAGGACGCCGCTCAGACGTACTTCGGCATCAACGCCTCGCAGCTGAACTGGCAGCAGGCCGCGCTGCTCGCCGGCATGCTGCAGTCCACCAGCCTGCTCGACCCGTACACCAATCCTGACGGAGCGCTGCAGCGGCGAAACGTCGTGCTGGACGCCATGATCGACAATCTCCCCCAGTACGCCGGTGAGCTGCGTGCAGCCGGAGCGGAGCCGCTGGGCGTGCTGCCCCAACCGAATGAGCTGCCGAGTGGCTGCGTTACCGCCGGCGACAGCGGTTTCTTCTGCGACTATGTGCTGGACTACCTCGCGCGGGCCGGCATCAGCAAGCAGACGGTTGCCCGTGGCGGTTATCTGATCCGCACCACGCTCGACCCGAAAGTGCAGACGTCGGTCAAGCAGGCCGTCGACAAATTCGCCAGCCCGACGCTCGACGGCATCGCCAGCGTGATGAGCGTGGTCACGCCCGGCAAGGACGCGCATCGGGTGATGGCGATGGCCAGCAACCGCCATTACGGCCTGAACAGCGACGCGCACGAAACGGTGCAGCCGCAGCCCTTTTCGCTCGCCGGCGATGGGGCAGGCTCCATCTTCAAGATCTTCACCACGGCGGCCGCGCTAGAGATGGGCATGGGCATCAGCGCTGAGCTGCAGGTGCCGGGCTTCTTCCAAGCCAAAGGCATGGGCAGCAGCGATACGCCCGGCTGCCCTAGGGAAACCTGGTGCGTCGGAAACGCGGGCCGCTATCGCGGCTCGATGAACGTCACCGATGCGCTGGCCACCTCGCCGAATACCGCGTTCGCGCGGCTGATCCAGCTCGTCGGGGTGCCGCGGGCGGTCGACATGGCGGTCCGGCTGGGGCTGCGGTCCTACGCGATTCCGGGAACCGCGCGCGCCTACGATCCGACTGGCAGTGAAAGCCTGGCCGATTTGATCAAGCAAGAAAACATGGGCTCGTTCACTTTGGGTCCGTTTCAACTGAATGCGCTCGAGCTCTCCAATGTGGCGGCGACCCTCGCGTCCGGCGGCATGTGGTGCCCGCCGAGCCCCATCGACAAGATCCTGGACCGTAAGGGCCACCGGGTGTCCGTGAACACCGAAGCCTGTGACCAGGTGGTGCCAGAAGGACTGGCGAACACGCTCGCGAACGCCTTGAGTAAGGACGACCAGGGCGCCGGCACCGCTGCGGGCTCGGCCAGCGCTGCGGGTTGGAAGCTGCCGATGTCGAGCAAGACCGGCACCACTGAGTCGCATCGATCGTCGGGATTCGTCGGTTTCACGAATCGGTACGCGGCGGCGAACTACATCTTCGCTGACACGAGCTCACCCTCGGGCATCTGTTCATACCCACTGCGCAAGTGCGGCCGCGGTGACCTGTACGGCGGGAGCGAACCCGCTCGCACCTGGTTCGAGGCGATGAAGCCAATCGCCACCGATTTCGGCGACGTTCATCTGCCGCCGACCGAGCCGCGCTACGTCGACGGCGCGTCGGGCGGCCGGGTACCTGATGTGTCCGGCCTGAAACTGGACGCTGCACGTCAGCGCCTCAAGGACGCCGGTTTCCAGGTCGCCGACCAGCCCACCTCGGTCAATAGCTATGAGCCCTTCGGTACCGTGGTGGGGACCACTCCGAGGGGTCAAATCATTCCCGGGTCGGTCATCACGCTTACCATCAGCAGTGGGCTAGCGCCGGAACCACCGCCGCCGACTCTGGTGCAAAGTGGGCCCATTGTTGCGGCTGACGGTCCGAGCAACCCAGACCCTCCCCCGCAGGGAGGTCCGCTGGTCATCCAGGTCCCTGGGCTGCCGCCGATCGTGTTGGGAGCGCCACCACCGCCCGAACCACCTGGCTAGAGAGCTTCCTCGCTGAGGCGAGGTCCTCAAACGAGGTCGAGGACTGCTTGCCGTTGGGCCGGTAAAGCACCTGCACATAGGCGCTGCCGTCCCCGCGGATGCCCGGACGGAGCGATGCCACGACGCGAGTTCGACGCCAGACGTTGATGAGATGTTGATGAAAAGGCCGGCCAAGATTTATGGGTTTTGACCAGCACGTTTGTGGTGGAGCTGCCGGGAATCGAACCAGGCGCATAAATCAGCTCGACCTGCGGAAACACTGGATTTAACTACGCCAAACGACGCCAAACGACGCGAGATGACCTGCGGATACGCGGAACGTGTTGATGGCATCAACGCACGCCCCGCCGTTGTCGGTGCCGCAGACGACACCTGTTCAATCTTTTCAGCGCTTGCATCTAAGGCGCCGGTGTGGGGATCCAGTGTGCAGCTAGGGCATCGCAGATGGCGAGTTGCTGTTCCTCGTCCAGGGGGTGCATGAGCAGTCCCTCGACGGCGGAGGTGCCGATCATCACTTCGGCGTCGAGAGTTGCCGCGGGAGTGCCAGCGTTTTCCAGTTCTGCCCGCAGCAGGCTGGCGGTGAAAAAGTGGAAGTTGTTGTGCCACTCCGTGATTGCTGGGGTCTTTCGCCCCCCAGAAGGGAAAAGCGCCGCCAGCGGCGCCAAGTTGGCTCAATGGCAGTGCGGTTTCGGCGGTGGTCGATTCCGCACTCAGCCCCGGGGAAGGCCCAAAACTCGCTGGGCGATGATGTTGCGCTGGATTTCCGATGTGCCGCCCGAGATGGTGCCCGCGAAGCTTGCCGCGTAGCGGGCGAACCAGCTTCCGGTGGATTGATCTAGACCATGCGCGTTGTACCTGGAGGTGGCTGCGGGATCAACGAGGCCATCCGCACCTGCCGCGGCCAAAGCGTGCTCAGCGGCGGTCTGCGCGGCCTCTGACCCCAACACCTTCAGGACTGACAACGCGGCGACGTCTTCCTCGCCCCGCGATGCGCGCGCCAACGCCGCCGAACCGAGCAGACGCAGCGCCTGGGCGTCCATCACCAAGGTGGCGTAGTGGTCGCGATCCAGCGCACTGACCGGATGGAAGTCTTGGACCAGGTAGTGCAACCGGTCGGCGAAACTCATCCACAGCAAGTTGCGTTCGTGACCGAGCGATCCGTTGGCCACGCGCCAACCGCCGTCGAGGTCTCCGACCAGGTTCTCGGCGGGAACCCGAACATCGGTGAAGAACACCTCGTTGAAGTCGAGATGGTCTCGGTCGTAGACGTAGGCGAACGGTCGGCACTCGACGCCGGGGGTGTCGGTAGGGATGAGCAGGACGCTGATGCCCTTGTGTTTCGGCGCTTCGGGGTCGGTGCGCACGAACGTGAGAAGGACATCCGAGTCGTGGGCGCCGGAGGTCCACACTTTCTGCCCGTTGACCACGAAGTCGTCACCGTCCCGGACCGCCGCGGTTCGCAGGCCGGCCAGATCAGAGCCCGCGCCCGGTTCGCTCATCCCGAGCGATGCCGTCATGTCCCCACGCAAGATCGGCACTGCCCATCGCTGTTTCTGCTCGGGAGATCCGAACGTCAGCAGCGATGCCGCGATGATCCCCACGCCCTGCGGGTTGCAGGATTGCGTGACCCGCCTGCGCGACAGTTCCTCGCGGTGCACGAACTGCTGCAGGAGCGTGGCATTGCGGCCACCGAATTCCGGTGGATTGCCGGGCAACAGCCATCCATGGTCGAACTGCAGCCGCTGCCAACGTCGGGACCATTCCGGTATGTGCGACGTGGACCGGGACCGTTCGGCCGCCTCCGCCTCAGGGGGCAGATGTTCGTTCAGGAAGGCGACGAACTCCGCCCGGAATGCCTCCACATTCGCGTCAAAGGTCAGCTGCATGGCGCTCCTTCGCGGTCGACACCTTCGTTCAAGATATCAAGTACTTCATATCTGCGCCGCGTGCCGATATCAAGTGGTTGACAATCCTTCAGCGGACCGGAGATGGTACGAAGACCGATCCACCACAGGAGGGCCGTTTGCTCGACGGAGAGAAGATTCTCGTCACCGGCGTCACGGGCAAGATCGCCTTTCCGATCGCAAGGGCGCTGGCCGAAGGCAACGAAGTTTGGGGCGCGGCACGGCTGCGCAATCCCCAGGACAGCGACAATCTCGTGGCCGCCGGGATAACACCTCTGCCACTGGACATGTCCACGGGCAACTTCTCTGCTCTCCCCCGCGACTTCACCTACGTCTTCCACGCAGCGGTGGACGCCGGCGCCGACGACTGGCAGCGCTGCCTCACAGACCAACGCGCATAATTCCGGCGACCTGCTCTATCACTGCCGTACGGCAAAGGGTTTCGTGCTGTGCTCAACAGGATCGGTCTACGGCTACCACGGCCAGCGCCCACTGACCGAGGCGGACGGTCCGGGCGTACCGCTGCGAGCGAACTACAGCTTCTCGAAGATCGCCGCGGAATCAGTGTGCAGCTGGATCGCAGAGCAATTCGGAATCCCACTCACCATTATTCGGATCTGCTCCACTTACGGACCGCGGGGCGGAGCACCGGCCGACCGATTCGAGATGATGTTGGCGGGCAAGCCGATTCGGCTCCACCCCGACGCGCCGAACAACTACAACCCGATCTACGAGGATGACTACGTTGAATTCGGGATCCGAGCCATGGAAGTTGCCGCCTCGCCGCCGATCGTCGTGAACTGGGCGGGTAGCGAGACCGTCAGCGTCGAGGACTACTGCACGTACATGGGCCAGCTGGTCGGTATCGAGCCGTCGTTCGACTACACGCCAGAAGCACACACCCCGCTCTGGCCAGACGTCACCTACATGCACCAACTGCTCGGTCGCACCAAGGTCAGCTGGCGTGACGGATTCCGGCGGATGATCCAGGCACGCCACCCGGAACTCAAACTCGGCGCGGTCCAGCCGGTCACAAGCCCGGTTCAGCGCTGATGTTGTTGCCGGGCAAGCCGTCTGACGAGGTCGCCGACGTTCTCGCGACCGGTGGTGGCGACATCACCACCACGTTCGTGTCCATGGCGACACGACACCCGGACGGCACTGACGCTGAGTACCTGCAGTGGCACACCCTCGATCACCGGCCGGAGCAGCACCGGCTGAGTGCCGTCCGGGCCTCGTTGCGGCTCGTGTCCACACCTGCGTGCCGTGCGGCCCGAGCGGTGAAACATGAGCGTTTCGACCCGGTGGATCACGTGATGACTTATTTCTTCAGCGACACCGCGGGTCTGGATGGATTTCTCACGCTGTCCGCGGCGCTGGGGGGCGCCGGTCGCAAACTCCCACTCTTGCCGCCCGTTGAACGTGGCGTCTACGGCGTGGAGAGCAGGGTAGCCGCGGCGCGAGTCAAAGTCGGCGCCGACGTGCTGCCGTGGTGGCCGGCCCGCGGCGTGTACCTACTACTGGAAACCCACGCGACACCGCTGGCAGAACTGGTCGAGGTGGAGGGTGTCGCAGGAATCTGGTCAATGGCCGCACTCGACGTCGGTCCGAAGCTGGCGAGCGCGCGAGCAGGGCAGCAACTCAGTTATTGCTTCCTCGACGGCGACCCGGTCGCGACCGCTGCCCGGCTACGGCCCGTCCTCGAGATGCGTTGGAGTGCAACGGGCATCGATCCGCTCTTCGCCGCACCGTTTCACCCGGTCGTACCCCACGAGTGGAGTCGCTATGTGCCCTAGCCGCAGGCGCTCGTGCGGATAGGTCTGATGGTCGGCTCCGACAAGGAACGCCCACGCCCGGAACGCCTGGCCGGATTGCTTGCCGACGGCCAGAGCGCCGAGAATGCGGGCTTCTCCTCTTTTTGGATTCCTCAGGTTCCCGGTTACCTCGACGCCCTGACCGCGATCGCGCTACTGGGCCAGGTAACCAACCGCATCGAAATCGGCAGCGCCGTGGTGCCAGTACAAACACGACATCCCGTCCCGATGGCGCAGCAGGCGTTGACCACTCAGTCGGCATGCGACGGCCGATTCACCCTGGGGATCGGTCCGTCGCACGATTGGATCGTGGACGGTCAGTTGGGTCTCCCGTATGAGCGTCCGGCTGGCTTGGTGAGCGATTATCTCCAGGTGCTTAACGCCGCATTCACCGGGCCGGGATCCGTCGACGTCGAGAACGACAGCTTCCGCGTGCACAGTCCGATGGATGTCGCAGAACCCATGCCGATGCCTGTCCTGCTGGCGGCGCTCGGCCCGGTCATGTTGCGAATTGCCGGCGAGCAGACGGGCGGCACGATCCTCTGGATGGCCGATGAGCGCGCGATCGGCGATCACATCGCGCCCCGGATCGCTGCGGCGGCAACGGATGCCGGACGGTCGGCACCCCGCATCGTTGCCGGCGTTCCGGTCGCGGTGTGCTCGAACGGCGACGTCGACGACGCACGGGCTTACGCGAGCGAAGTGCTTGGCCACGCCCACTTCTCACCAAACTACGAGCGCCTGCTAGAACACGGCGACGCGGCCGACGTCGGAGATACCATGGCCGTCGGGGACGAGCAAACCGTCCTTGCCCGACTTCTTCGCTACCGCGACGCCGGGGTCACAGATCTCGCCGTTCGTATCGTGCCACTCGGGCCCGACCCCGGTGCGCGCACCACGTCACGAACACGCACCCAAAACTTCGTCGCTTCGCTGTGCCCGGAACTCTGAACCTATTCGCACCAACTGAATTCAGCCGAGATGCGTCTTGGATTCGACGTGTCGTTACGGCCGGTCAGCCGACGTCCCACCGTCGATAGTGAGCACGGTGCCTGTCGTATTGGTGCACGCCGCAAGGTAGAGCGCAGCTTCGGCAACGTCCTCGGGGGTTCCCTCCCTCGGGAGGGGCCGATCGTTACGCATTTTGATGCGGGTTTTCTCCACGAATCTGTCGACCGCCTCAGCGCTGAGACCATGGACCGAGGACGCAAGGATGGGCGTGGGAATTCCGCCTGGTGCAATGCAATTCACGCTGACGCCGAGTGGTGCGAGTTCTGTGGCCACGCTTTTGGTGAAATGTATGACGGCGGCCTTGGAGGCGCGGTAGGTCATCACGCCGCCACCGGCTTGCAGCCCACCGATCGACGCGACGTTGATGATGCTGCCACCGTCATTGGCGGCCATATAGCGTGCGGCCTCCCGGGTACCGAGCATGACTCCTAACAGGTTGACCGACATCACTTTCGAGAAGTCAGCGAGGTCATCGTGGAGGAAACTCTTGTGCATTTTGCTGGAAATCCCAGCGTTGTTGACCATCACATCGAGTCCGCCGAAACGGTCAACAGCGGCTTGCGCGAGGGCGCGGACGTCCTCGGCAACCGCGACGTCAACGTGCCGAAAACAAGCCTGTGACCCGCACTCGTTGGCCAGTTGCTCACCGTCGTGGTCGTTGAGATCTGCGATGACTACCTCGGCACCGGCGTCGACGAACTTCTGCACTATTCCGAGACCGAGTCCCGACGCTCCGCCGGTCACGATGGCAACTTTCCCGGCTAACGATGCAGTCATAGGGTGGTCCGTCCTGACGGCGCGGCGTTGATATTTTTGAAAGTCATTAATTCCTCAACTCGTTGATTGCGGCGTGCGATTGGTATCCCGGAAGCCCGCATTGGTCGCTACTTGTGTTCATCCTGGACACCGAACGTGTTGACAGCCATAGCCAGCAAGAAGTAGCCGCCGATCGTGAAAACCAGATCCATGCGTTGGTCGTCGGTGAAGACTTGGCCCAGTTCCTCCCAGGTCGCCTGCGTGATGGTGTTGTCAGCGATGAGGTCATCGACGGCCTGGATCACCAACTGGTCGTGGCGGTCGGGGCAGTTGCCGGAACGGATGCCGCTCATATCCTCCGGACTCAAGCCGGCCTGCTCAGCGATGGGAACGTGGTGGGTCCACAGGTAGTCGCAGTTGCCTTGGTGCACAACCCGTAACAAGGCGACTTCCCGTGCGCGCGGCGACAGCGTTGAGTTCCGCAGCAGGTAGGCGTTGAAGGGCAGATAGGCGGCCGTCAGGTCCGGGTGGCGCACAAGAGTCGCCAAGACGTTGCCGGCACCCCTGGGGGTGGCCCGATCCGGCGGTAAGAGGGAAGCCAACGCTGTGCAGGCCCGGTCGTCCCATTCCTCGGACGGCAATGGTGTTAGCCGTAGCGGGTGTCGATCGCTCATATTTACGACTCCGGTGTGGTGTTGTGCCGATCAGCCGCGCGTCGCTTCGCCGACCAGGCTCAAGTACCGCATGACGGCGGGCGGTTCCGACTCCACTAGGTCAGCCTTCGACATCTGGCCGCCTTGAAACGCAGCCTTCAGGTTGGCGCGGGCAGTGTCGACGTCGGTGTCGATCTCGTAGAGGGTGATGAACGATTCGCCGTTATCGGCCTGCCAGCGGCGCGCGGAGACGAATCCGTCGATGGTGAGCATCTCAGGGATGTGGGTCTGCTCGTGCCAGTTGTGGTATTCCGCTACTAATTGCGGTGAGACAGGCTTGCTTTCGACGAATAGCAATGTTTTGGCCATGTGGATCCTCCTTGTCGGGGCGGTGCGGGTTACTGGATCGGTTCGTCACCTAGCACGGTGGTGCGCAGCATTTCGCGCGCTGAGCTGGGGTCGTAGCGGGCCGCACGGTGCAGGACACCGCGGTTGTCCCAGATGACGGTGTCGCCGACCGACCAGGTGTGGCTGTAAACCTTGTCAGGCAGGGTTGCGCGCTCGAGCAGCTCGGCCAGCAGTGCGCGACCCTCATCGAGATCCATGCCGACCACGTAATCGGCGGAGGCACCCAACACCAGTGACTTGCGACCCGTGCGGTGCGTCCACACCAGTGGGTGTTCGTGGGTACGCCGGGATCGCCAACGCGCCAATTGCTCTGGCGTGGGCTCGGGGTTAACCCGCCGCTGAGAGGCCTCTAACGAGTGCACGACGCGTAGGGAGCCGAAGCGATCTTTCTCTTCGTTGGTGAGGGCGTCGTGGGCGGCATAGGAATTGGCGAATTCGGTTTCACCGCCCCACTCGGCGACCTGCACCGCTGACAGAACCGTGGCTTTCTGCGGGCATTCCTCCCCGAGGGGTGTGCAGCCGTCGATGTGCCAATCAAAGGTCGCCTTCAAGTAGTCGGCCGACGCATTCTTGGACTTGTCCAGGGTGATCGGGTAGATCCCGGCGACGGGGTGGTGACCGTCCGAGGAGTGGTCGATCTCGCCGAGCCGGCGGCAGAAGGCAACTTGAGCCTGCGGATCGAGTTGCAGGTCGCGAAAGACCAGAACTCCGTTGTCCTCCAACGCATCCAAGACAGCCTCACCGACCGGGTCGTGGGACGCCAGCGAAGCAGGGTCGAGGCCGGCGACCTCAGCGCCGACAGAGTCGGTGAGTTTGGAGATCGTGAGCAGACTCATGGTTGCTCCTTTCCGTTATTTCGTGCTGTGGTCAGGGAAATGGTTCGCCGGTGCGGATCATGACTGCGTCGGCGGCGTCGACCGGGGCAGGTTGGTGCATGATCTCGACCGCCATCGCGACCATGATCAGCGAATAGATCATGTGCAATAGGTTGAGCGCGTCGTCGGGCAAGCTGTCGAGGCTGAATTTGTCGCAGTAGTCGATGGCTTCCTCTAGGCGTGGGAAGAACGCATCGTAGAACTCGTGCAACTCAGGCATTGTGGCGCTGACACGGGCATTCCACCGCTCGCTTTCCGTTGCCAAACACCAGGTTTGGGCATACTTTTCGAGTTCGGCAAACGCGCTCGGCAGCATGGTTTCTGGCATGTTCACACTCCTGCAGGGGCGTTTTCGCGCCGGTAGGCCTCGACCCAGTCGACGGCGACCTTGTGTAGGTGGCGCACCAGGATCTCCTGGTCGTTGAGTGGGAAATCATCGACAATGCCGTATTCCAGTGCCGCCTGGGTGCCGCCGAGCATGCCGGCATCCTGCAGCGCGAACTCTTTGAGCACGACCGCGGCGACTTCGTGTTCGACGCGCTCGCGCACACTACCGGCGGGGTGGAAGTAGGTGTAGGCCTCGAAGCGGTGGGTGTTGTAGGAGGTGGGCCAGTACCGGTACACGAGATACCAGCCGCCATAGATCAGGATCTCGGTGTTGGGGAAGATCTGGAAGTTGCTGATCCCCCACGGCTCGATACCGCCCGGATTGAGCCCGGCGGCCGGCAGTTCACCGATGTCGGGAGTGCGCCACGGTCCGACAAGCCCGCTTCTGGTTGCTCGTTCGATCGGATACATGTACTCCGGTGGCAGCAGCCACCGGCGTCGTCCCGCTGTCGACACCAGCCGATGCGGACCGTCGAGTTGGAAGTGCCCGCAGGTGAATCCGGCGTTGGGTACGCGTACCTCGGACGGCACTTGCTGCGAGTGCAGCGAGGGTACGTGGTAGTACTCCTGGAAAGCGTCGGCGAAGATTTTCCAGTTGCTGTTGTTGTGAGCGACCCACTCGTAGCGTTCGGTCAGTTTGCCGAACGGGTAGTCGTCCAGGCCGGTGATCATCGGACCCAGGAACTCGCGCAGGCTCTGACGCGGCTCGTCGTCGAAGTTGATGAAGATGAAGCCGTTCCACACATCGCAGTGCACAGGTCGCAATCCGTAGTCGGCGGTGTCGAGGTCGAAGAACTCCGATTCCTGCTGCACGAATTTCAGGGCACCGTCGAGGTCGTAGCGCCAGCCGTGGTATTTGCAGGTGAACTGCCGGCACATCCCGCGGGTCTCCTCGGCGGGAAAGTCGTTCCAGACCAGCTTGTTTCCCCGGTGGCGGCAGACGTTGTAAAACGCGCGGATCCGATCGTCTCGGCCTTTGACCAGGATCACCGAGGCGCCGACGACTTCGATTTCCTTGGTCAGGTAGCTGCCGGTGCGAGGCAGTTCCTCCACGCGGGCGACATTGAGCCAGGCCCGTTTGAAGACCGCTTCGCGCTCGAGTTCGTAAAACTCCCGAGACGTCGAATCCCTGAACGAGACGGGACCGGTCCCCAGTTCGGGATAGTGCTCGGTCCATGAGCCCTCCGCGGGCCTACCCGATCGCGTCATGTGTACCTCTCTGCCGGCAAAGCTAGTTCGAAAACCGTTGTGCGCTATGCGGTGTCACATCACCGCTCCACCGTTGACGCCCAGTACCTGGCCGGTGATGAATCCGGCTTCCTCCGAGCACAGGAACCCCACCGCCGCAGCGATGTCGGCTCCGGTGCCCAGATGACCCACCGGGATGTTGCTGGCGAGCTGTTCGTTGGAACCCAGGTATCCAGCGGCTTGCCCCTGGTGCTGCATCGGGGTCTCGATGCCCGACGGCGGGATGTTGTTGACCGTGATCCCATGGGGGGCGTATTCGCGGGCCAGCGACTTGGTCAAGGTCATCACGCCACCCTTAGATGCCGCGTAGTGGGCGGCGAACGGTGAGCCGCGCTGGGCGCTCGACGACGAGATCATCACGATCCTGCCCCAATTCGCGTCCAGCATGTCCGGCAGCGCGACTTGGCAGCAATGAAAGGTGCCCGTCAGGTTGACGTCGATGATCCGCGTCCAGGATTCGATGGTGATCTCCGTGAAGGCCGAAAAGCCGAACAGCCCGGCACTGGTCACCAGAACGGTGGTCGGGCCCAGCTCGCTACGTACCTTGGCGAACGCGTGCTCCACAGCGGGTCGGTCGGTGACGTCAGCGCCGACTCCGACGGCGGTGACGCCCTCGGAGCGAAGATCGTCGGTGACCCGTTGCGCTGCTTGCTCGTTCAGGTCGAGAACCGCGACTTTGAGGCCGCGTCGGCCCAATTCGTGGCAGGTCGCCTCACCCATGCCCGAAGCGCCGCCTGTCACGACCGCGACCTTGCTCATCGGCTGCGCTTCATCGAATCGTCCTCCTGGGCGTTCATTCGTAGACCACCCGCACAGTGCGGCTGGTCGGCAGCGACTGGCAGGTCAGCACCCAGCCATCGTCCACCTCGTCGTCCTCGAGTGCGTCGTTGTTGATCATCCGAGCGCTGCCCTGCGTGAGACGCGCCATACACGTTCCGCAGGAACCGACTTCGCATGACGACGGCGCCTGCAAGCCGGCCATGCGGGCGGTCTGCAACAAGGTGTCGCCCGCGCGAATAGGGCACCGTGATCTTGCGCTTTTGCAGCTCGATGGTCACCTCCTCGGTGACCGTATCGCCGCCGGCAGCCGACGGGTCGACAGGCATCTCGGCGACCTCGAAGTGCTCCAGGTGCACACGATCGGAGGGCACCCCTGCTGCTCGCAGCGCGGTCTGCACGATGTCCATGAACGGGCCTGGTCCGCAGATGTAGTAGTCGGCAGCGTCGGCGTCCTGTGCGCCCGCAACGAATGCTTCGACGTGCGCAGGTGTCACGAAGCCGCTTTCGTCGTCGAGATGATGGTGTAAGACGAAGCGGCCCGAGTGGCTGTCATTCAAGGATGCCAACGCTTCGTCGAAGATCACCGAGTCACGGTCGCGGTTGGCGTAAAACAGCCGGGTGTTGCGTGTGCTGGATATCAGCGCTGACCGCAGTAACGAGAACACCGGTGTGATGCCGCTTCCACCCGCGAAGGCGACCACGTCGCGGTCGGTGTCCTTGAGGACGAAGCGTCCCTCGGGCGGCAAGGCGTGAATGTCGTTGCCCGGCAACGCTGTGTCGTTGAGCCAGTTCGACACCACCCCGTCGCGGTCACGTTTGACGGTGATGCGCAGGTCTTCGCCCGTGCCCGGTGAGGACGACATCGAATAACACCGTCGATGCTGTCGACCGTCGACGCAGACCAGCAGCGTCAGGAATTGCCCGGCCTGGTAGCCGAAGTGTCGCGAGCTCGATTCGGGGACGTCAAGAACGATCGATATGGCGTCGTGGGTTTCGCGGACCACATGTTTGACGCGCAACGACACAAAGCCCTCTGGCAACGCGGCCGTGTTGACGCCGGCCGCGTAACCGCCAGTCGCCATTGCAGCGCTGACGTCCGACAAGGCCCGGGATTCTTGCATCCCTAGCAGAGTATCAACTACTTGCGATTAGTATCAAGTACTAGATACCGGTACCGCGCGGCTGAGTCGGGCCAGGGTCAGGTGTCGACGTGGTCGTTGAACAGCTCGTGGCCGGTGCCTTTTTCGACTACGCGGCCCAGGAATTCGCGCAGGGTCTGCTGCTCTTCGGCGCTGAGTACGCCGAACACCTTCTCGTGTGCGGCGATTGCGTCGTTGACGACCGTGGCGGCCACGTTGCGGCCTTCGCCGGTGAGGTAGGCCTGCAGAATGCGCCCGTGTTGGGGGTCCTGTTTTCGTTCCACCAGGCCGCGGCGTTCCAGCGCGGTGAGAGCGAGCTGAACCCCTTGCGGGCTGATCAGCAGGCGTCGGGCGAGTTCGGCGCCGGACAGGCCGGGTTCGTTGGCAAGTTGGCGCAGCACGCCGATCTGGGCGGTGCTGACGCCGTGGCTGCTGACCGCTTCGTTGACGGTGGTCAGCGAGAAGTAGAAGGCCTGCTTGAGCAGCCACAGAATGTTGTCAGTGAGTTCCATGCCTGCCTCCCTTCCACGGCCCGTTCTCGGTTATTCGACGTTATCGCACGTGGCGACGGCGGGTGTCTTGTAAATCTGTCCGCCCTTCATGACGAAGGAGACGTCGAGCGTGGTGCCGATGTCGCTGGGAGGGATCGCCGGGCACGGCGATGATGTCGGCGAGGTAGCCGGGCGCGAGGCGGCCCAGCTCGTCGTCGGCCTCGACGAGCTCGGCGGCCACCACGGTGGCGGCCCGGATCGCCTGCATGGGAGTCATGCCGCGTGCCACCAGTGCGCCCAGTTCCTTGGCGTTCTGGCCGTGCGGGATCGCCGGCGCGTCGGTACCGCACGCGATGCGCACTCCGGCGGCAATCGCCTTGGGCAGCATGGCCTTCGCGCGCGGGAAGACGTCTTCCGCTTTCTTCCGCAGTTCCGGCGCGATCCGGTCGATCGCCATCGCCTCGGTCAAATATGTGGTGGAGACCAGGAAGGTGCCGTGATCGACCATCATCTGGATCGTGTCGTCAGTAGCCAGGAAGCCGTGTTCGATGCAGTCGATCCCGGCGCGGATACAGGCCCGGATCGCGGAGTCGCCGACGGCGTGCGCGGCGACGCGCACCCCGGCGCGGTGGGCTTCATCGGCGATCGCGGCGAATTCCGCGTCGGAGTACTGCTGGGCACCCGGGCCCGTGCTGTGCGACATGACCCCGCCGGAGGCCGACACCTTGATCAGCTTGGCGCCGTGGCGAATCTGATACCGGACGCAGGCGATCACGTCGGGCACACCGTTGGCGATGCCCTCGGCGACAGAGAGCGGCATGATCCCGGGCGCGAGCCGCTGGAACACCGTCGGGTCCAGGTGCCCGCCGTAGGGGGTGACGGCGTGGCCCGCGGGATAGATGCGCGGGCCGGCGTGCCAGCCCTGGTCGATGGCGCGCTGCAGCGCGACGTCGAGCAGGTAGCCGCCGGTCTTGACCATCAGCCCGAGGTTGCGCACGGTGGTGAAGCCGGCGTCCAGCGTGGTGCGCGCGTTGACCGCCCCGCGCAGCGTGCGGTACGCCGGATCGTCTTGAACGCCGTGCATCGGCGCCGGCAGGCCCTCGGGCCCACCGGGGCCGCCGATGAGCAGGTTGAGTTCCATGTCCATCAGGCCCGGCAGCAGCGTGACGTCCCCGAGGTCGACGACCGTTGCCGAATCCGGCAGTGGCCCTTCGGGATTGACCGCTGTGATGCGCTCACCGTCGACCACCACCACTGCCGGCGAGTGGACCTGGCCGGTGTCGACGTCGGCCCACCGCGCGGCCCGCAGGACCGTCGCGCGGTCACGGAACGGGCTCGGACACGCAGTCCAGGGTGGAGGCACCGGAGTCGGGCACCCGCGGCTGCTTCCAGCACTCCACCGGAAACGACACCATGATCATCGAATACAGCAGGTGCATCAGGTTCTCGACATCGTCGGGCAAGTCGTCGAGGGGGAATTTGTCGCAGTAGGCGAGGGCCTCCTCGGCGCGCGGGGTGATCGCGTCGTAGAAGGCCTTCATCTCGGTCATCGAACTCGCCAGCCTTTTGGCGTAGCGCTGCGGTTCGCTGGGCAGGCACCACTGCGGCGAAGGGCTCCAGGTCGGCGAATTCGGTTGGCAGCAAAGCGGACACCGCGTTCACACTCCCGCCGTAGACGTGCGGCGATACTCGTCGATCCAGGCCGCGGTTTCCTTATGCAGGTGACGGAGCAGGATCTCCTGGTCGTTGAGCAGGAACTTGTCGATGACCCGCGATTCGATCATCGTCTGGGTCGCCTCCAGCGTATTGGCGTCCTGCAGCCCGTATTCCTTGAAGGACACCGCCGCGAGTTCCTGGGCGACGCGTTCGCGCGGGGTGCGCGGCTGCGGGAAGTACAGCGTGCCCTCGAAGACGTGGGTGTTGTAGGACGTCGGCCAGTAGTGGTAGGTCAGGTACCAGCCCTGACCCCAGAACAGGATGACGAAGTTGGGGAACAGCTGGAATGAATCCAGTCCCCACGGATCACATTTCGCGGGATTCAGCCCGGCGGGCATCTCGCCCAGATTCGGGCTTGTCCCAAGGCCCGAACAGTCCACTCTGGCAGATGTCCTCGATGGGCTTGCGCATCTCGTCTGCCATCTCCCAGGCGCGCACGCCCGACGTGCTGACCAGCCGGTGCGGGCCGTCCAGGCGGTAGTGCGGAGCCTCGAAACCCGCCTGCGCGGCCGCCTTCGAATAGGCGGTCGGCGACTGGTTCGCATGCAGCACCGGTGCGTGATAGAACTCCTGGAAGGCGTCCATGTACAGCTTCCAGTTCGCCTTCACCTCCGACCGGTAGCACCAGCGCGAGGTCATCTGGTCGAACGGGTAACCCTCCAAATCCGTGATCATCGGCCCGAGGAACTCACGCAACGACTGTTCCGGCTTCTTGGCGAAGTTGACGAAAATAAAGCCTTCCCAGACATCGCAGTGCACCGACACCAGCCCGTAGCGGCTCTTGTCGAGGTCGAAGAACTCCTCCTCCTGCTGCACGAAAGTCAGGTTGCCGTCCAGGTCGTAGCGCCAGGCGTGGTACTTGCAGGTGAATTGGCGGCACACGCCACTGGTCTCCTCAAGCGGCATGTCGTTCCACACCAGCTTGTTGCCGCGGTGGCGGCAGACGTTGTGATATGCCTTGATCTCCCCGGATGTGGTGCGCACCAGGATGATCGAGGTGTTGACGGCCTTGAGTTCCTTGGTGAAGTAGCTGCCTTTGCGCGGAAGCTGTTCGACCCGACCGACATTGAGCCAGGCGCGTTTGAAAATCGCCTCGCGCTCCAGGTCGTAGATCTCCGGGCTGATGGAGTCCTCGTAGGACACCGGCTCGGTGCCGAGTTCCGGGTAGTGCTGCGTCCAGCTGCCTTCCGGCGGCTTGGGAAATCGAGCCACGATCGCTCCTGTCCGTTCCGATCCCGCACGGACCCCTCAGCGGTCAGGCAGCCATTCCGACGGGGAATGGCCACGCAGCCACCGTTTTCAGTGATCCGTAGGACTCCGTCGAGCCGACGGTATATGGTCGGTGGCCTAATCACAAGTAGTTGATATTGACTTTCGGGAGGCCCGCATGGACCAAAACGCCAGGGTGCGGAATCGCGGACCGCAGAGTGCAGGCACACGGAGAAGTCTTCGACGTCATCTCACCGCACACCGAGGAATCCATCGCCGAAGTCGCTGCCGCCGGGCCGGCCGACGTCGACGCGGCCGTCAACGCTGCACGCGCGGCCTTCGACTCCGGACCCTGGGGCCGCAGCGAACCCCTGGATCGCGTCGCGGCGATCCGTCGCCTTGCCGACGTCTACGACCAACGCCGCTCGGAGATGGCCGAAACCATCAGCGCAGAGATCGGCGCGCCGATCACCTTCGCGCAGCGCGCCCAGGTCGGCCTGCCCGCGATGATGATGCGCGCATTCTGCGACCTGGCCGAACGCCACCAGTGGCAGGAGACCCGGACCGGCTTCTTCGGCGCGGACGTGCACGTCCGCAAGGAACCGGTCGGCGTGGTCGCGGCGATCGTGCCGTGGAACATGCCGCAGTTCCTCATCGTCACCAAACTGGTGCCCGCGCTGCTGGCCGGCTGCACCGTAGTGCTCAAGCCCGCCGCCGAATCCCCCCTGGACGCATTGCTTTTGGCCGAAATGATCGACCAGATCGACCTGCCCTCCGGCGTGGTCAGCGTGCTACCGGGCGACGGCGCCGTCGGTGAACTCCTGGTCGCGCCACCGCGGCGTTGACAAGGTGTCGTTCACCGGTTCCACCGCGGCCGGTCGGGCCGTCGCGGCGGCGTGCGCGCCGAACCTGACCAAGGTCAGTCTCGAACTCGGCGGCAAGTCCGCCGCCATCGTCCTCGATGACGCCGCACCTGAAGCCGTCGCCGCCGGGGTGCGCTCGGCCAGCCTGTCCAACAGCGGGCAGATCTGCAACGCGCTGACTCGTGTTCTGGTGCCCGAGCGGCGCCACGACGAGTACGTCGACGCGCTAGCCTCCGAAATGACCGCCATTCGGGTCGGCGACCCCAGCGATCCCGACACCCAGATCGGCCCGCTGGTCTCTCACCGCCAACAAGCAGCGTGTCCGCGGCTACATCGAGATCGGTCAACACGAAGGCGCGCAACTGGTCATCGGCGGCACCGCATTGCCCGACGGACTCGAACGCGGCTGGTACGTCCAACCCACCCTGTTCGCCGCGCGCCGACAACACCATGCGCATTGCGCGAGAAGAGATCTTCGGACCAGTGATCACCGTCATCCCCTATCGCGACGAGGACGACGCAGTGGCGATCGCCAACGACTCCGACTACGGGCTGGCCGGATCGGTGTGGACCGCCGACACCGACCGGGGGCTGTCCATCGCCGGGCGAATCCGCACCGGCACCTTCGGCATCAACCAGGGCTACACCATGGACCCGTTCGCGCCGTTCGGCGGCGTCAAAGCCAGCGGCTACGGACGCGAACTGGGACCCGAGGGCCTCGACGGCTATCTCGACACGAAGTCGATCGCCGTGGCGCCCGCCCTGGGTGGTTAGCGGTGGCGTGGCTGTTGGTCAGCCACTCATTTGCCTCGTTGGAAGGGCACGACAGGTGGAAGCTGGGCGCCTTCGGGAAGGACGAGCCGGCCGTCGTTATTGATGAAGCCGGATCGCCTGGTGGGGATCGGCAGAGCGGGGTCGGGACAAGGTTGATCAGACCCCGCGCCGCAGGTGCCACCGTTGAAGTAAGAGCGCTTCAGGTGGTCGGCTGGCCAGGGGTCGGCGTGCATGCCGACCCATTGCGCGGGAACGTTGTAGATGATGAAGAAGCACGCGCTCACCCCGGCGAAGATCGCCAGGAAGCGAGTGACTTGCTGCTTCACCACTCCGCCGCGGACGCGGTCCAATCCGCGTTCGACGACGGTGCGGCCGCGATCGTCGGTGAAGAACCGGAGGCAGCACAGCGCCGCCTGGACTCCGCCCCACATCAGCCCTTCGTAGATGGGCCATTGGCAGTAAGTGCCTGCGTTGAACGACACCGCTCGAATCGCACCGGGATACGTGTAGAACCCAATCGGCAGCAGGAGGCAACCCTCCATGAGGAAGTCGAGGACGAACGTGAACGCGTACGTAAGCGCAATCAACTGAAGGTTGCTGATATTCGGCCAGCGCGCCTTGACTTTTCGCATGACCCAACAGCCGACGATCGTGATCAGGAGAACCCCGTATGCGTAGCCCGGCGTATTCGTCAAGAGGGGTTCTGACACCTGATGGCCCGGCGCGTCGGGCGACACCCAACCCGGGATGTAGGGCGACCAGGAGCCCCGGTTGAACAACCAGGTGTTGTAGGTGCACCAGGTGTTGAAGTAGTTCAGCAACGGATCCTGGAAGAACATCAGCCCCATCGACACCAGGAGCATGCCGTCGAGTGTGATTCGCCGCTCCCGCAGCCAGG
The DNA here is from genome assembly GCA_963755805.1 of uncultured Actinomycetota bacterium. Lineage (GTDB taxonomy): Bacteria > Actinomycetota > Actinomycetes > Mycobacteriales > Mycobacteriaceae > Mycobacterium. Next base: position 355,236 of record CAVWLG010000028.1, on the reverse strand, counting down.
GCCGGACGATGAACCACCAGAGCGCGAACGGCAGCGCAACCCAGAGCACGATCGCGTTCACCATGAGTGGGACCTTCATGTACATCGGCGGATCGCTCGGCCCTGAAGGCACCCGCTGGAAATAGGGGCCGGTGATCCACCGGGTCCACACGTAGAGCTGCAGAACCAAAAGCCCACCGCCGATAGCTGCCCAAATCTGGACGGGCTTTACTCTCGACTGGACCTGGACCTGGGCGCTGAGCTCGGCGGCTGCGCCCAGCGACTCGGTCACAATGGGCGCACTCGTCCTGTCCGATACGTCGGTCATGTCACCTCTCTCGGCAGCTGAATCTCCATTAATATACCCACTGGTATCTGAGATGCGAGCCAGTTTCTCAGAATCCCTGGCACAATCGCTGGCATGGTTGAGCGTTGGACACGAGAGCGACGCTTGGAGCACACCCGTGCGCTCCTCCTGGATGCCGCGGAGGAAGTGTTTGCCGAAAAAGGCTTCACACCAGCAACTCTCGACGACATTGCGCATACGGCGGGCTACACCAAAGGTGCCATTTACAAGCACTTCGCCGCAAAGGAAGACCTTTTCCTGGCAGTGAGCGACCGGTACTGGCGTCGCTACTTCGATAACTTCGCCGAAGTGCTGTCGGCGGCGACCGAGCTGGGAGCCGCGCGAGCTCGACGAAGTTGCCCAGCGCTGGCGCCAACTCAGTGAAGACCGCGGTGCCGAGCACGCCGCGTTGGGCCACGAGTTCACGTTGTATCTGCTCCGCAACCCGGAGGCGCGGGAACGGGTGGCGGCCAAAAGGTTTGATGTCGTCGAGGCACTGAGCACCTTCATCGTCGAGGGCCTCGACGCAATCGGTGGAGCCTTGCTAATCCCACCACTGACGTTCGCGCAGTTGCTCGTCGCCACCAGCGACTCGGTTGTGTTGGGGAGCCAACTCGACGATGTCGACCTCTACCGGCCGATCCTCGAAATGTACGTGTCGGTAATCAAACTGCCCGGACACGAATGAGACAATGTACAAAAATGCCCTTGAGCTGGGTTAACGTTCGCTTAGTCGGCTGGTGCTGAGACAGCCGGGGACTGAGATTTGCCCCGATCGCCGGCAGCACGACGCAGGAATTAGGCCGGGTCGCTACCTCGCCACGCCGACATCGCTGGCCAACCTAGGCGGTTGCAAGGTCAGCGCTTGGCAGTTCGGGTGCGAGTGCCACCCCGAAGCAACGCCATAAGGCGAGCTTAGAGAATCAATGTTCATGGGCTCTTGATGAAAAAGAAAGCTGGCCAAGGCTTTTGGCCCTGGCCAGCATCTTCTCAGTGGAGCTGCCGGGAATCGAACCAGGCGCATAAAACGGTGTGACCTGCGACGATGCCGATAGTGAGCGCGCGAAACGACCCGAAAGTACGCGAATCGACCTGCGGATACGCGAAATGTGTTGATGGCATCAACACTACGAAAGCGCCTCGACCTCGGGTTGGCCGACGGATCTGCCATCGGGTACGTTCTGCGACTTGTCGATAGCGCTCGCCCAAGCCGTCGGTGTACCTGGCAGCGTGGGGGCGATGGTCTGCTCAGCCGCCAGCGCAGGGTCGACGATCCCGGCAGCGCTGGCGTAAGGGCCGAGCCGAGGACGCGCAACAACGGCTAAGCCGTCGAGACCAGTCAGCGATGCGCGTCAATCAAGGTGGCAACCGCCTTCTGTGCATCCTGAGTGGCCAGCGGAGGCGTGGCGAACATCTCGGCGATCATCATCGCTACCGGTGTGGTCCACAGCAACATGCCCAACGCGACGGCATGTTCACCCGTGGTCGCATGGTTCAAACGGGCCATTAAGTTCGCCAATGCCGCGCCGAGACGTTCCATGCGCCGCCCATCAAGCCCGCTGCGCAACTGCTTGGTCGAGATGAGAATCTCTAGCCCCGCCATTGCTTTTGGATTGGCGAATGCCTCCCACGTCGCCCGCACCAAGTCTTCTGTGTCGGTGACCTGCGCCGGATCGGACAACACTTCAAGTGATGAGCAAAGACGCTCGACTGCATCTTCGATCACCGCAGTCAGCAGACCATCGCGGTCACCGAAGTGATGCTGGATGACGCCCCAACTCACCCCTGCGCGTTCAATGATGTGTCGCGCGCTAGCCGCTGAGAAGCCTTCCTCGCGAATGCACCGAACTGTCTCGTCGATGAGTAAGTCGCGAGTCCGGTCCCCCCGCTCCTGCCGCCCGGTGCTCGGACGACGCGGAGCGGTGCGTTTGCGCCCAGTCATCTCCGTAGTCCGCCCTGCTCACCGCGTTGCCTCATCCACGACACCTTAAGTCAACACCCTTGCCACTAAAACATGGCATGTGCCATGCTTCGGGGCAAGCAGCTACCCGTTCGCCAAAGGACCGGATCATGACAGAAATAATCGACGTTGACGACAAGCGAATGTCACCGGAGAGGCCGGGTCTTTCATCACTGCAAAAGTCGCTCTTCGGCGTCTTGGCGTTTTTCTTCGTCATTCATATTGTGTTCTGGTATCTCGAGTTTCACGCTGGGGTGTCACACGCGGTTGCGTCCACCACGTTGGTCGTCTTCGTCGTCGGCTGTTTCTTGACAGCACTTGCGCTGCCTTGGCTTCCGCTTCCCGACCAGCGCGACCGGACCAAGTGGGAACGCCTGAGCGCGATGGTGATCGTCTGGGTCTTCATCGCCCTGATACCGCGCTTCATCTGGGAATTGCCGTGGCTGTTGTTCTTCAACCAGATCAGAGACGGTGTGCAGCACGGGTCGGCCTGGACCTACATGTGGTCGCCAATCCTGCTCGGAGGAGACGCACGCTACCTAAACGGTGACCCGCTCATCGTCGTCCTCGAATGGATAGCCTTCTTCGTAGGACTGTTCGAGGCCTATGCGCTGGTGCAGTTCTTCCGAAACGGTAAGCGGTTCACTAACACTCAGCTCTCGTTCATCATGGCCGGAATGATCGTCGAGGTCACCCTGCCAGCGGTCTACTTCGGGGTAGAAATCGCCAACAACATGCAGAGTATGACGAGTCCGCTGGAGATGTGGATCAAGTTCGTGGTGCTGAACCTGTTGTGGTGCACCATGCCACTCGTCACCTTCGCCTGGGGCGTTCGCAGACTGGCACGTCAAGATCTCGCGGTAACCTTCTAGACCAAACACATTGGTGACCACAACTTTGGATTCAGCCTTCCGCACGGTGTTCGCGGCACGATCGACATCGTCGGGCAGGAGCTCCGTGCCCTCGCTCCAGCGGCAGCCCGATGCCACCCGGAACTCAACGAGTGGACGTCAACCCAGTCATGGGCTGTGATGGCTAAGAAGTCCGGATCGGCGCCGAGCGACTCCAGCGCTTTGGTGGCCCGAATTTGTCGACGAGCTTCTAGGACTTCTTAGCCGAAGCCATGTCCTCGAACGCGTCGAAGACTACTTGTCGTCGAGCCGATACATAGGTGCTGCCGTCCCTGCGCTCGCCAGGCCGGAGCCGATGCCATACGGCGCGCCTAGACCAGAATGTTGATGAGGTGTTGATGAAAAAGAAAGCTGGCCAGGGCTTTTGGCTCTGACCAGCTTTTCCCGGTGGAGCTGCCGGGAATCGAACCAGGCGCAGAAATCCCGTCGAACTGGGAAAACGGCGGGATTTGACGACGCGAAACGACGCCAAACGACGCGAAATGTCCTGCGGATACGCGAACGGTGTTGATGGCATCAACGCTGATCGCTGGCCCGTAGTGATCGACGTCCCGACGGCGGCAGATGGTCACTAATGAACCGCTGCCGACCGAACCTCAACGTCACGCAATGGCGACGTTGATAACAGACCACTTACACGCCGCCGATCACCGATCACCGAATCCGGGTCATCAATGCGGGACTGATCGATGAGTTGCCGTCTAACTGAGGCCCAACCGGTGGGCGCGGTCATTCGTCGATGCTGATGGCACGCTCAGGGCAGTTCGCGACCGCCATCCGCGCTTTGTCTTCCCATTCCGGAGGGATGTGGTCGACATGGACGAATGCCTTGGCGTCGTCATCAACGTCGAAGATCTCGGGGTACGTCATTGCACATCGACTGTGGCCCTGGCAAGCGTCACGCTCTATGCGTACACGCATCGTTTCCTCTCCCCTGCAGCCGATCTCGATTCGAGGATTGAAAGCATCCGCTCAATCGATGCCCTTGAGCCGAGTGCCGATCACAGATTCATCGGTAAGCGTCTCGATCGCCGTTTCGTCCAATCCGAGCAGCTCCTTCAAGATGTTCTCGTTGTGTTCTCCGACCGTGGGTGCCGGCGACCGACACCATCGATCGACGCTGCGGAACTTAAATGGAATAGTCGGGACCTGGTGCTGACCGACGATCGAGTGATTCAAATGTTCGAAGTAGCCACGCGCGACCATCTGCGGGTGTTGAGGGCTGAACCGCGCGTCGTAAAGCATCGAAGCAGGAACCCCAGAAGCCGACAGCATGGCCGCTGCGTCGGCGCTGTCTTGCCCAGAGGCCCACTGCTCAAGATGTTTGTCGATCAAATCATGCGCACGCCAGCGCCCTTCGTGCGTGTCGAGCGAGGGATCATCCGCCCAGCCTGGCTGGCCGAGCACGGTTTTCAATGCGACCCATTGCTCGTCGGACGCGATGGAGAGAGCCAACCACTGCTCGTGGCCGCGACATGGGTACAGACCCTGAGGCGCCGCGTCCCTACTGCGATTGCCCAGTCGCGATAGAACGGTGCCATAGGCGGTGTACTCGATGACTTGCTCAGCGGCGGCATTCAGTGCCGCTTCGACCATGGATACCTCGATGAAAGAGCCATGGCCGGTTTGTTCGCGCCGACTCAGGCCAACAAGCATTGCGAAAGCGGAATGCATGCCCGCCAACGGATCACACGGTCCGCGCGGTATGCGCGGTTGATCGTATTCGTGGCCGGTCACCCAGGCCATTCCGGTCATCTGCTCCATAGTCTGCGCGAACCCGACGTGGTCCCGCCACGGTCCGTCCAGACCGAAAGCGGGCATACGAGTCATGATCAGTCGCGGGTTAACAGAACTCAGCGCTTCCCATGTGATTCCGAAATTCTCGAAGACGCGCGGGGAGTAATTCTCCACCACGACGTCGGCTTTTTCGGCAAGCCGGAAGAACAACTCACGACCTCTTGGTGACGACAGGTCGAGCGTCAATCCTTTCTTGTTGGCGTTGGTGGCCAAGTACATGGCCGAGCGCTCCCACCAGCTGGGCTGGTCCATAAATGCTCCGGCGGTCATCCGTGCGCCGTCTGGATGCTGAACTGACTCCAAGTGAATGACCTCGGCGCCCAACGCCGCCAAGATGTGGGTTGATGAAGGCCCGGCCCACCAGGCGGTGGCGTCGATGATGCGTATGCCACCCAGCGGCAGATTCCCTGCTGACACCGAAGTTCCTGGCGTGCGCGGCTTCGGGAGAAGTGCTGTCGTATCGAGCTCGCCGAGCCGTGGCGCAATCTTCGGCTCTCCGCCCGGCCGTGTGCCATCGATCCGGTAGGGCGGGAGCGGATGAGTGAATGATCCGTCGGCGCTCGCGGCCCATACGCCCCGCGCGTTGAAGTGCGGATGGTCCAGCACAGTGCGCCCGTTGTTGACCTGCGCAACCGGAATCCGAAGCGCGGAAGCGACTTCCACGATCTCGGCGGTGGTTCGCTGAGTAGTCCAGTCCCGCACAATCTTGTTCCACTGCTCCGTCCGCTCATACCGCGTCGGAGCCGACGCCCAGGCCGCATCGTGTTCGAGGAGATCGGTACGCCCGATCATCACCAGGAAGGACTCGAACTGCTGATGGGTGTTGGTATTGAAACCGACCCAGCCGTCGGCCGTCGGCTCGATCGACGGCAGTTCAGTCATTCTCGGTGGAGCCGATACCGGTGGACTGCCGGCGAGGGCGTAGTACAAGTCGATGAATCCGCTGGCGCTGAGATGGCAGGCTTCCATCAACGAACAGTCGATGATCTCGCCGCCGCGTCCGGCACGGGCGCTCAGAAACGCAGCCATCGCACCGACAGCCGCATAGCTACCGAGGACCCATTCGAAGATGCGGCCGCCCGCTTGCAAGGGAGGTTGGTCCGGCCGGGCCCGCAGACCCATGGTTCCGCTTTCGGCCTGCAATGTGAACTCTGTTGCGGGCTTATCTCGATACGGACCTGTCAGGCCGAACGGTGACAACACGACTATCACCAAATCGGGTGATTGACACAACATTTCGTCGTGGTCGATCCGGCCACCGACTCCGGCATCGATCACGATGTCGGCTGTTGCGATCAGATCGTCAACGTGCGGTTCACCGTAAACCCCCACGACCGAGCGCTTTCCGGCGTTCAGAAATGTGAACAAAGCCCCGTCGCCGTCCGGGCGCCGCCCCGTACCCCTGCGACGAAGCCGATCGCCGTTTGGTGACTCGACCTTGATCACTTCGGCGCCGACATCGGCAAACAGTTTGCCGCAATAAGGCCCGGCGATCTCGTCGGCGATCTCGATGATCCGCAGACCCTGAAGGATGTTCATCGCCCACTAATCTCCGATCACTCCCTCGCGCCGCAACCGGGCAAGTACTACTTCATCGCAGCCCGCCAGCGTCGTGAGTACCTCGTCGGTGTGCGCCCCGACGGTCGGCGGAAGTGCCGCGGCGAATGGACGGTCTGGCTTGGTCTTGATCGGCGTTGCGATCAGCCGCAGAGGCGGCCGGTTCGTGGCGGGCGGTTCATACACCATGGCGCGTGCTTTGACGTGTTCGTCGTCAAGTAAGTCGCTGCCCTCGAAGGCCGGAGCACCAGCGATATCGGTGGCTATGAAGAAGTCAATCCAGTCACGACGACTCCGGCTCTTGAAAAGTGTGGTGAGTTCACTGCGCAGGTGTTCGTCGGTTTGCGGATCGTCGCCTAGGCGCGCGCAGCCGGGTTCATACAGTTCCATTCGGTCTACGGCTTCGCAAAACCTTTGCCAGAACTTGTCTTCCAACGCGTTGAACACCACGTAGTTGCCGTCGCTGGTCTCGTAGTACTGATACCGGAGGGATGCATGCATATTGTCTGAGTAGCCGGACAGGTCATTGGCGAGGGCCGTCAGTTTCTGGAAGTTCCATGCGATCGCGGCGTCGACTTGGGAGACCTCGACATACTGCGGTTTCTGGTCGCGGCGCGCGCTGTGCAGTGCAGCCAGAACCGCGATCGCAGCGTAGAGCGGACCGGCCAACACACCGGTGGTGCCGGTGGCGCCGGCCGAGAGCCGCGGTGTTCCGTCGGCCTGGATCAGCGGGGGGTTCAGGCCGGCGAAGCAGTCGAAGGACAGCCCGTGCGTGGGGAGCTTCGCGTACGGGCCGTAGCTACCCATTCCGTTGAGGCTGCAATAGACGATTGTCGGGTTGAGTTCGACGACATCGTCGTAGCCGAGGCCGAGTCGCTCGGCGGCGCCGGCCCGCAGGCCGTCGATCAGCACTGTGGCCTCTGCGGCAAGGCGCCGAAAGATCGCGGCCCCCTCCTCCGATTTCAAGTTGAGCGTCACGCTCTTCTTTCCGCGGTTCCACTGGAGGTTTTGCACATTGTCAGACGGAAAGAGCTCACCACGGAACCCGCCACCCCCGGGTTGTTCGATCTTGATCACCTCGGCACCAAGGTCGGCGAGGTGTCCGCCGAGCGCGTCAGGCGAGAAGAGGGATAGCTCGAGCACCCGAACATCGTGAAGCACGATAGTTAACCTTTCAGAATTCCGATGCCCATTGCGCTTAAGCCCTCACATTAACGAGATCGACTTGATTTCGGTGAACTCCTCGAAGCCCCAGCGGCCCTGCTCGCGCCCGAGACCGCTGTGCTTGAAACCACCGAATGGGCCACCGCCGTTGAACATTCCACGCGCGGGCACAGACCAGCCTGGACCCGCACCGTTGCCCGGAGAAGTACCAGGATCACTCGGACCACCGCCACAGCACTGCACAATCACTGTGCCGGTGCGGATTTGGCGCGCTACGTTGAAGCCACGTGCGGCATTGCGCGTCATGACTACCCCCGCGAGCCCGAAGTCGGAGTCGTTAGCGATCCGTATCGCCTCCTCCTGAGTCTGGTAGGTCAGGACCGTCAGCACCGGGCCGAAGACTTCTTCCCGGCAGATCCGCATGTCGTTGCGACAGTTGATGAATGCCGTTGGCTCATAGAAGAAGCCTTTACTCAGGTGCGCGGGCCGCTTACCCCCGACCACTAACGTAGCCCCTTCATCGAGTGCCGATTGCACATAGCCCTCAACCCGCTGCCGTTGCTGTTCACGAATCAGCGGACCCACCACCGTGGCCGGGTCGCGAGGGTCACCAATTGTGAGGTTTGGCGCCATATTCTTGACGCCTTCCACGTAGCAATCGAGAAGGTGCTCAGGTAACAGCAGGCGCGACGCGGCGACGCATGCCTGTCCCGAATGCATCAGCACTTGACCGAAACCGATACCGGCAACATCAGATTCAGTGACGTCGTCAAGAACGATGTGGGCACTTTTGCCGCCCAATTCCAGCTGGGCCCGCTTCATCGTCCGCGCCGAAACCTCCCGGATGCGCTTGCCGGTCGCTGTCGACCCCGTGAACGCGATCATGTCGACGAGGGGATTCGTCGACAATTCCTCCCCCACATCAGCGCCACCCACCACGACGTTGAAGACACCCGCCGGTATGCCGGCCTCCTCGCCTATCCGGGCGAGTTCCAGCGCATTCATCGGTGTCCACGGATGTGGTTTCAAGACGACGGTGCAACCGACGGCCAGCGCTGGCAAGCACTTTTGCAGGTTGATCGAGAAGGGGAAGTTGAACGGCGTGATCACGCCGACCACTCCGACAGGTTCACGAACGACGACAGTGCCGCCAAGCCCGGTAGGTGAAACCGTCGGCGCTCCCGGGGTTTCGACCCAGGTGACATCGTGCTCGACGAAATCGCTGTAGTAGTGCGATGCTTCGATCGCTCCACCCACCTGCAGGAAATCGGTGAGGAAGCCCACTGAGCCGATCTCGGACACGATGAGCTCGCGAAGTTCGTCGTGCCGCGACTCCATGATTTCGCTGAAACGCTTCAGTATTTTCGCGCGCTCGCGCACTGACATCCACGGCCAAGGACCTTCGTCGAATGCCCGGCGCGCCGCCTCGATTGCCATGACAGCTTGCTTGGCGCCGCCGTCGAGAACGCGGCCGACCACTTCTTCAGTGGCTGGGTCGATTACATCAATCAGTGCACCAGCATTGTCACTGGTCCATCGGCCGTCGATGAAGTTCTCGTATTGGCGGATTGCCACGCTGTTCCTTTCGTGTCGCGGTCGAGCCCGTCTATCGAGCTGAGCCCATGCGCAGCGCGGCTACCGCTAGTTTGCGACCGGATACGGTGCAGGCTCAAAGTTGAAGACGCGCCGCGCATTGCCCTGCAGCACCTTGTACTTGTCCGCGTCCGACCTACCCTCGAGACTCTTGTGCGCGGCTTCTAGCGAGCGCGGCCACAAGCTGTCGGTGTGCGGGTAGTCGGTTTCGATCATCACGTTCTCGACACCGATGTAATCGAGGTTGGCGGCACCGAATTCGTCCTCGATGAAGCAGCCGTAGATGTGATCGCGGAACAACTGCCGAGGCGACTCCGGGAAGACGGCCGGGTCCGCGGCGGTTGCGCTCATTCGCATGGTTGCCGGGTCGACTGTCCAGTTGTTGGCTCGTAGGTAGCGATATTCGGCGGCGACGTGCTCAGCCCGCTCGAGCAGGTAGGGAATCCACCCAATGCCACCCTCGGCTAGCACGATCTTGAGGTCGGGGAACATCTGCAGCTTGCCCGAGAACAGCCAGTCTGTTGTGGAGTGAGCCAGGTTGAGACCGATGTTCACCGACTGCACGCCGAAAGGCGCATCGGGCGACGTATTCGGGCTGACGGACGACGACCCGATATGCGTGCAGAGCGGCATCTTCGTTTCGTTCGCTGCGGCGAAGAATGAGTCCCATTCCCCCGAGTGGATCGACGGGAAGCCAAGCGCGTGCACATTTTCTGAGAATGCGATCGCCTTCGCACCCTTGGCTGCGCAACGATGCACTTCGGCGACGGCCAGTGCGGTGTCCCACAGCGGAACGATGATCATCGGAATGTAGCGACCCGGCGCCGCCCCACACCACTCGTCGATGATGTAGTCGTTGTATGCGGCGAGACATTTCAGACCAAGTTCCCGGTCCTGAACTTGCGAAAAGACCTGTCCGCAAAAGCGTGGGAAGAACGGGAAGTTCAACCCCGCGATGACGTGATCCTCGTCCATGTCGGGGATTCGAGCCTTTGGGTCGTAATAGACCTTCGGCAGTTCGTCGTAGTTGACCGACAGCGGAGAGTACTCTTCGGGCCGCTGATGGGCAGCAACCAAGATTCCCATGACCGTGGCGCGGTGCTTCTCATAGACCCAGGTGTCCACACCGTCGATGCGTTCGACGTGGGGCACGCGGTCGCGGTCAGCCGCAGATGCGCGGTCGACCCAGACGTTCGGCGGCTCGATGATGTGATCATCAACGGAGATGAGCCACTGCAGATCTTGTTCCACGGATACTCCCTAGGGCCGTTGTGTGATCGTCCGCCGGCTGCGCGTCGGTCCGACTGGCACGGCACGCTTAATCGCCTACGACGCCCAACCTCTCGGACACTATGAGCGAGCATTGAACTTGTCAAGTAACACTTGATAAGCGCTTGCCGTCATTATCGAGTGACACTTGACGACTAGTTTTTCGGCATCTATCGTGCGAAAACACGGCTTTCGGACGTGTTAGTCGGCCCCAGGCCGACCGCCGCAGGAGGACCGCGTAGCGAAGCCGCGACACCCGACGATCGTGGTCGAAACGAAACAGAAGGACTACTCCCCAGTGCCCAAGCCGCTCAAGGACCATGCCCAGAACTTCGATCTTCGCCACGCGGATTTCAAGGATCCGGACTTTTTGTACGAGCTGTATTCACACATGCGCGACCAGGCACCGATCGCGCATACCGATTTCCCATTTCTGAGCACGCGGGAAGACGGTGCCTGGGTGGCGATGACGTACGACGAGTGCTACGAAATCCTCAGGGACTGGGAGACTTTTTCGAGCAAGCCCCCACCCGGCGATGCGATGGGGCTATCGGGTGACGTCGTCATCCTGTTGGACCCACCACGCCAGCAGGCTCTCCGTAAAGTGCTCAATCCGTACTTCTCCCCCGGCCGCATGAAGCAGCTGCAACCGCAAATCCGCGCCGAAACCGATGCTTTGATCAACGAGTTCATCGAGGACGGTCGCGGCGATTTGGCAGTGGTCGCCTGGCAACAGCCCGGGATCGTATTCTTCAAGTATCTACTCGGCATGCCGGTCGGCGACGTCCCGCTATGCATCGAACTCACGGATACAGCGCTGAACGGGGAAACCGAAGAGGTCCGCCTGACGGCTTGGGGCGGCCTTTACCAACACATCACCAAAGCCGTCACAACTCGGATGCAAGGCGAACCTCAAGACGACATGATCGACGTTTTGCTATCGGCGGAAATCGACGGTGTCAAACTGCAATTCGATGACGTCGTTTCCAATGCAATGCTGTTGGTACAGGCGGGCTTAGAGACGACCGCAAGCGCGATGTCGTGTGCCTTCCACTACCTGGGCAGCCGTCCTGACGAACGGGATCGGCTGATCCACAAACCCGAGCTCATGTCGACCGCGGTCGAGGAGCTAATCCGCTTCGCCGGATCGATTCACGGCATTCCGCGAACAGTTACCAAGGAAGTCGAAATCGGTGGGCAGAACCTGTGCCCGGGCCAACAGGTCATTGTCAACTACGCATCCGCCAATCGCGACGACCACGAGTTTGCCGATGCGCACCGATGCATCCTCGACCGAGAAGCCAACCGCCATCTCGGATTCGGCGCCGGTGTTCATCGCTGCCTGGGGTCGAATCTTGCACGACTGGAGTTCCGCATTGGCGTCGAGCAGGCGCTGGCGAGGATGCCCGACTACACCGTAGCGACCGATGCCGAGTCGATCTTCCATGGGAATTCGGTGACTCGAGGGTTCCGCAAGATTCCAGTGGAGTTCACACCCGGACCGCGAATACAGCTGGGCTGACGCGTTCAGTACGAGGCGTCAATGTTCGTGAATGATCACGCCGCGAATGTTTCGGCCCGCGAGCATGTCGTCGTAGGCGTTGTTGATGTCGGCGAGCTTGTATTCGGTGGTGACCGTTTCGTCCAGTAGAAGCTTGCCCTCACGATAGAGGCTGAGCAGTCGTGGAATGTCGGAGCGCGGGTTGGCCTCCCCGTAAAGGCTTCCCAGCAGCCGCTTTTGAAACAACGTCATCATCGCGACCATCGACATCGGCAGGGTCGTCGTCGTGTCGAGCATCGACCCCAGCGCGGTGACCACGACGGCGCCGTTCTTACTGACGATGTTGAGTGCGTCGACAATCATCGGGGCTTCCACAAGTCCGACCGTGACAATGGCGGAGTCGGCCATTACTCCGCGGGTCACGTCCGCAACTAAGGCCGTCGCTTCGGGCATCGACGTCACGAAGTGAGTGGCGCCGAACTGAGAAACCATGTCGCGCTTTGCCTCCGCGATGTCCACAGCGATGATCTTCTCGGCACCTGCCAAGCGCGCACCCTGGATCGCGCCACTGCCAATACCGCCGCATCCGATCACCACCACAGTGTCGCCCGGTTTGACTCCCGCGGTGTTCACCGCCGAGCCCCAGCCGGTGGTCACGCCGCAGCCTACGAGACAGGCCCGGCTCAGCGGGAGGTCCTCGTCGATCTTGACCACCGATGCCTCCGGCACTGTGCCGTATTGCGCAAATGCACCAAGCCAGGCCAGCGCGCCGATGTCGCGGCCCTTGGCATGACGACGGAAGCCGCCGTCCAGTTGCTCGCCGGTCGCCATCTGGGCACCGAGATCACACAGATTCTGGTGGCCGCTGGAACACCAACGGCATCGCCCGCACGCAGGCAGGAACAAACCCACCACGTGATCGCCGACTGTCAGGTTCCGTACCCCTGGGCCAACTTCTTGGACGATGCCGGCACCCTCATGCCCACCGACCAGCGGCAGTGCGAGCGGAAGGTCACCCTCGCGGACGTGGTGATCGGAGTGACACAGCCCGGTCGCCTCGAAGGAAACGAGCAGTTCGCCTTCTTTTGGACCGTCGAGCTCGATCTCTTCGACACTCCACTCCTGGTGGACGTCCCACATCACTGCCGCATTCATCTTCATTGTCGACGCATTTAACGACGTCGCGACGAAGCTGTCAAGTGTCGCTCGATAGTGATTACATGAGGGTGACTGGCTGGGCTAGCTGGGACGACCCTAGGCGAAAGGCTTTGTCGTGGCGTTCGAAAGCACCACCGAACCGATCAAGATCGGTTATCTGATGGACCTCATTCTTCCGGAAGGGCTCCCAGAAACCTATCGTCAAGACCTCTTTGCGCCGTTCGACATGGTTTTCGGAGATGCGCTCAAGGCAGGCTTACTGGATCGACCGGTCACAATCCTCTATCGCGAAGTGGAGGGGCTCCCGAAGGGGACGGTGAAGGCAGTCGTCGACGCCTATGCGGAGTTGGTGGACGAGGGCTGCTTGGCGATTTTCGGGCCGCATATCGGCGACAATGCTGTTGCTATTGGAGACGCCTTAAACGAGCGGTTTCGGGTGCCGGCCATCAGCGTTACTGGATCGGACGACGCCCTGGGCGAGTGGTTCTTCGCGTTGCCGATGGGCTCGCACGACGACGAACCCATTTTCTGGGCCGAGTTGCTTGCCAGTGCCGGACACATGCACGTCGGCGTCCTGACCGAGCAGTCACTAATCGGCGAAGCGTACGCCAAGAGCTTCCGTAAAGCGTGCCGGCGGTACGGAATTCGAATTGTGGCCGAAACACCGATTGCGCAGACGGCGCAGGACGTCGTCGCAGCGGTACGGACGCTTCAGGAAGCGAAGGCCGAGGCAATAGTGCACGCGGGCTTCGGCTTCGGCGTAGTTCATGTGAACTCCGCTTTGGCCGCACTGGGTTGGGATCCTCCTCGGTTCGCTGGAACGGCTTTCGAGAATGCCTGGCTTAATGACGCGCTATGGGACGCGTTCGTGGGGTGGACCGGCGTCGACCAGTACGACGAAGGAAACGAGGTGGGACAACGGTTTCTCGACCAATTCGAGCAGACCTACGGCCGGCGGCCGCAGTGGTGCGTGCCTGTGGTGAACCGCGACGTTGCGGTGACTCTCCTCCACGCTTTGACAGACGCGCATCCGCTCAGTCCACGCGGGGTGAAGGATGCTCTCGAGCGCGTCAAGTCGATTCCCGCCGCGTCCGGCGCTCCTGGAACACGGGTGTCTTTTGGTAAGTGGGTTCGGCGCGGGTGGATGGGTTCGGGATATCTCGTTGCACGCGAGTTGGATCAAGACCGTGTCAGCTCACGGCTTGTGGCTCGATTCGGGCAGTGAGGCCGGTGTGACGCGGCAGTCATGGCGAAAACGCCCGCGTGTGTCGAGTGGACAATGCGGATCATCATGATTCACCAATCTTCTAATTCGACATCGAATCGTCATGGCTGCCTCTGCCCCCTCCTGTGGATCTGCGCGTGTACTGCGATGTGCTGCGGCCAATCTCGTCTCGCAGGTGCTGGGCGCATCGACAAGTTGAGGAATCAGTCCAAAGCGTTCGGCTCGCGGGACGGTGTTCCGCGTTACTGTGTCCGGATGCGCGGGAGCGGGGTGAAGCGAGTCCGAGATAAGGACGGGAAGCAGCGCGCGTTGATGGAGGCGGCGGCCGAGGTTTTCGCCGAACAGGGATTTGAAGCTGCAGCGACGAAGGAGATAGCTCGACGCGCAGGCTGTTCGGAGTCGATGCTTTTCCACTACTTCGTTGACAAGCAGGGCATCTTCGAGCAGGTCGTATCGCGTCAGATCGCGGAGGCAGTAGCCGAATCAGAAGACAAAGTCATGGAGGCTCTGCCGAACGCGTTCGTCGAATTCGTTGAGCAGCTTTTCGAGACGCGACTCAACCGCGGCCACGGCACTGTGCCGGGTTGGGACATAGCGGGACGCGCCCTGTCGGACCCTTCGTTCTCCATGCGAGTCATGCGGCCGAATCACGAGCACCGTGTGTCGGTGATCACCGAGGGCGTCGCCCACTATCAAGATCTCGGCCAAGTCACGCCCGACGTTGACCCCGGCACAGTGGCCGAACTGCTCGCCAATTTCACGATCTTCACGGCAACTGTCGGGCCCCGCTGGTTCGGTACCGCCGAGGCCGACGTCCGCGCCCAGATAAAACTCGGGGCGCGAATCTTCGCCGAGGGCGTCCGACCGTCTTCGCCCCGCAAAGTTACTAAACGGCCTGGGCCGCGTCGGCCACGCTCGGGCGCCTAAGTCGCTGCCGCAGGTTGCCAACAATCGCATTGGGCTGTGGTGTTGGCGTCCTGGAACCTACTGCTTGGGGTCAAGGCGGGTGCGCAGCCGGATGACCGGCAGTTCGCGGTCGGTTTTCTGCTCGTAGCCCGCGAAACGTTTTGCGGTGCTGGTGATCTGGCGCCACGCGTGCTCGCGGGCAGCGCCTTTGAGCTGCTCGGCGCACACCGCGTAGGTCCGCCCGGCGAGCTGGATCTGCACGTCGTCGGGGTGCGCGCGCAGGTTGTAGTACCAGTCGGGGTTCTTGGCCGCCCCGGCCGCGGACGCGACGATCAGCCAGCTGTCGGGGCCGTCGGGGAAGTAGGCGACCGGGGTGTGGCGTGATGCGCCGCTCTTGGCGCCGACGGTCGTCAACACCAGCGACGGGAAGCCCATCACCTTGGGGGCCTTGCCGCGGATCCGTCTCATGTTAAAGGCGTTGATCCAGTTCATCAGCCTCTTGCTGGGCAGGCGGGCACCGCGGGTGCCGTGGGGGGTGTCAAAGCTCATCAACTCTCTCCTTCTACTTTCGTTTTTTGCTTGACGGTCAGCGGTCGCTGAGCCCGTCGGAGGGGCCGGTGTTTCACCGGTCCATGGAACTGGAACCGTGGTCTATCTCAGGGGTGCAGCGGACCTCGCAGACGATGAGGTCGCCGCCCGATTTCGAGGGTGATACCCGCGAGACTGAAGGCGACCACGACGATCTCTGCTCTGACGAGGTGCAGACTCTGCTCGACGGTGGAATCGACGTTCATCCCGAAGATGCGAACCGCGAGAACGACACCGTTGAACAGGGCCGAGAAGATCAGACCGGTGAGCGTCCGTTGATTCGTGCGCAGGCAGTACGCGAGGAACGCGGCGCAGCCTAGCGGGAAACCGGCGAAGCCCACGCGATAGATCGTCGCGCCCAAGGGATTGGTGAAGGCAATGCCCCGTTCTGCTGCTTGTTCTTTTGGATGGGCCAGGTTGCGGACACCGACGATGGCCAAGATCGCTGCCGGCGGTAGCAAGACGGACTTGCTCATCCAGGGTGAGAACTTCCAGAACACATTCACTCGAGCCTCCTTGGCACGAACCTGTGGTGCTGACATCGCGTCTTCCCGACAAGGGATCGTGAACCGTCGAAAGTTCACGATTCCCTTGGCGGATAGGCGCTTTCGTGCATCTGCGCGGTGGACGTGTCTACCGCCCATGAGCCGTCGGGGTTAGTCGGACGCCGCGCCCCACAGCTTGGCGCTCTCCATGACGAAGTCGTAGTAGGAGCGCGGGCTGCGGCCCAGGCGTTGGCGCAAACGCTCGACTTCGGCGTCGGTCGATGCGGGGCCGTTCTCTTGGAAGTGCTTCATCATGTACTTGAAGTCGTAGACCATCCAGCTGGGGGCGAAGGCCTGCAAGCTCTGGACGTATTGGTCGAGATCGTCTCCGATGTATTCGATTGGGCGGCCAAGCGCTTCGCTCCACAGTTTGACGCAGGCTTCGCCGGTCAGAACGTCCTCCGCGGCCACCTCGTAGACTTCTGGACCGAGTGCTTCCTCGGCCGCCAGCCGGCGTTGAAATTCCAGTACGGCGACCTCGGCGATGTCGCGAATGTCGGTGAAGGACACACCTTTTTGCCCGATCGGGAACGGGAACACGCCCTGGCCGACGAGAGAATCCTTGACGACCGGGCTCTGCATGTAGGCGTTCGGGCGCAAGATGGTCACCGGCATGTGGAATTTCTCGATCATGCGCTCGGCGGCGAATTTCGAGGCGAAGTGCGGAACGTCCGCGGTCTGCTCGACCTGAAACACCGACAAGTAAACGATGGCTTTGATGTTCGCCTCGCGACACAGATTGAGCGCGGAGATCGTGGCGTTCAACTCATCGGGCACGACCGGACTGAGAAGGAATACCGCGTCGACGCCGTCCATCGCAGCCCGTAGCGCATCCACGTCGAGCAGTTCACCCTTGACCGCAGTGACACCCGGCCCGAACGTCGCCTTTTCCGGGGACCGCGTGAACGCTCGAACGTCCAATCCCGCCGCGACCAGCTGTTCGACCACGACCGAGCCGACGTTGCCGGTCGCGCCGGTGACTAAAACACTCATGATTTCCTCCGATACTGTGTGGATCAGCCGCCGTGGCGCTGCGCGAGATCCACGATTTCGTAGCCATAGTTAGCTTCACAACCGAAGCTACGCTACCGTAGCTCAAACTGCTTGGAGGAGTCAACCGGTGCCTTCAGAATCCCCGACCCCAGCCGGCCCCGCGCGAGGCGCTGATACGCAGCGGCGTTCCAAAGAAGCCGTGAAGTCTGCGAGCCTGGCCGCCGCCTATGAGCTGCTGACCGAGGCCGGCTTCAGCGGCGTCAGTTTTGATGAAGTCTCACGCCGTTCCGGCGTCGCCAAGACCACGATCTACCGATATTGGCCGACACGCTCGGCCCTATTGTTCGATGCCGTCATGCAATTCGCCCCTCGGCTTCCGACGCCCGCCACCGGCAACCTTCAGGCCGACCTGACCGCATTGGCGCTCGCTTTGGCTCAACGCTTGCAGACAGGCCGGTGGTCCTCCGCGCTGCCCTCGATCATCGACGCCGCCGAACGCGACCAGGAGGTCGCTGATCTTCAATCGCGCACTCACGCGGGAATGATCTCGGGCTTCAACACGATTGCGGCGCGGGCGCAGGAACGCGGCGAACTCGACGCGTCGTTCGACGTCTCCGAGCTCACTGCCAACATTGCCGGCCCCATCTTCTACCGCCGGTGGTTTGCACGCCAAGAGATCGACGATGCCTTCGTCCGCGGGGTCGTCGAGCGGGCGCTTCGCACCCCGTGATGCCCGCGTTGCGCCCACGGCCCCGTTCCTCTCCGTGCTTGTACGCCCAGGGGTTTCGACCGTGAACCGCCCTGCCCTGTGGGACGCAGCGGCGGCGCACACGGGAGTGATGGTTCTGCTCGGATCGCGGGTGGGTGGGTCCCGGCGAGCGTCCCAACCGACCCATCGGTTGCCGCACAACGCCGCGGCGTCCCACGCCTTGGACTAGCGGCCTCACGTTGCGGGGCGATGTGCAGTCCGCCGTTGGCTGCTACACATAGCTACGATAGCGTATCGTAGCTACTTCAGGCGGGACGGCATCAGGAGAACTCACCATGACTGTTAAGCAAACCCGACTGGTGACCGGCGACGTGGCGACGCTGACGCGGCCGGCGATACGTTCGGCGGCGGAGTTGGGTGGCTCACCCCTGCTTTTGGCATGGCCTCAAACGCACTGCTGTCTGCCACTTACATCGACGGTGCCGGCTTGGCCTGCGAGGACGCGGACGACGAGGTGGACCGTGAGGCACTGTGGGCGTTCCGCGGAGGTGGTGATGTCGGCCCTGCCGTCGAGCTGTGCAGTGATGCCACGAAGGGAGCTCAGACGACCGATGTTGATGGAAAAGAAAGCTGGCCAGAGCTTGTGGCTCTGACCAGCTTCTTCTCGGTGGAGCTGCCGGGAATCGAACCCGGGTCCTACGGCATTCCCTCAAGACTTCTCCGTGCGCAGTTCGCTAAGTCTCTACTCGGATCTCTCGGTCACGCAAACAAGCCGAGATGACGATCCCAGTCGCTGTTTGATGTCCCCGCGGGTCCCGCGACCGGGCCCGTGGGTTTGTCCCTCTAGCTGATGCCAGGGTCCGGGCCGAGGGCGCTCCCGGTCTGACAGACACGCAGTCGCTTAGGCAGCGAGTGCGTAGTCGCGCTGATGTGAATCGGCGCTTATATGGTTGCAGCGACGCTTACGGTGGTCTCTTGCCTGCACCGGCACGCTTCCCTTGATTCGATGCGCGAAGTCGAAACCGTTCAGCCCCTCGCACCCCTGCCGATTTTCGGCAAGACAATTCATAGTACGCGCTTTTCAACAGCAGGTCAGCGACCAATCATCCCGGTTCAGATCACGAAATTGACATGCTCGACGATGCGCGCGCCGACCTCGGTGTCGCCGCCGAGTTCGACACCGGCCGTGTCGTCGGTACGGCCGCCGGCCAATCGCGCAAACAGCAGCCCATCGAGGCAGATCGAGGCAGTCGGGTCGAGCCCGCCGAAATCGTCGACCACCTGCGCGCGACCGTCGACAGCGACGCGGATGGTCCGGGCCAGCGGGCCGGTCAGCTCGATGGCGACCCGCGAACCCTCGGGCGCTTTGCCGAGTTTCCCGACGACGAACCCCATCGTCGCGGCGATCTCGTCCAGCGACAACCGCGCCGCCGGGCCGCTCAGCTCCGCCTCGGACGACGGCAACCCGACGGCGTCGCGAATATCTTGCTCATGCATCCAGCAGTCGAAAAGCCGCACCCGCATGAACCGCCCGAAACTCTCCATGCCAACCGGCGTCGGCGTCGGTGCGTTCCAATCGTCGACGGACATGGCGGACACACGCTTGCGCCGGTCCGCGGTGACCGAGCGGAAGTGTTGCAGCAGAGCGGCTTCCGACTCTGAGCCGAGGTGGCGGACCCAGGCTTCGTTGGCCGCGCCCACGCCGTTGCGCACGTGGTCCAGGGTCGTCAGATCGATATCGGCGTCGGGCGTATCGATTCCCTGCAGCATCGATTCGGTGCCGACGATGTGGGCGACCACGTTGTGCACGCACCAGCCGGGCAGCGGCGTCGGCGTCTGCCATTGCTGCTCAGACAATCCGCTCAGCAATTGATCGAGGCTGTCCCAGGTGCCAAACAGACCCGATAACACCTCGGACTTGTCGAGAACGGTGACATTGCCCATGCCGCCTGATGCTAGACCGCCGTCAGGCAGCGGCGATCATGCTTACCGATACCGCGGCCAACACCATGCCGATTGCCTGCCAGCGCGTCAGCCGCTCGCGCAGCACGATGATCGCCAGGACGACGGTGGTCGCCGGGTACAGCGAAATCAGGATGCTGGCCAGCGACAGCATCCATTTCTGGATCGCCATCAGCATGCTGACGTTGGCGCAGGTGTCCAGCAGCGCCGCAAGGACCGCCAACCGCAGCGGCGTGCTGGACGGCAGCTCGAGATTCTTGCTCGCCGCCGCGACCACGATCACCAGCACGGTCGCCGCCGCCCGAGCGAAGAACAGCGGCCACATCCGGCACTCCACCGGAGCCTCGTGCAGCAGAACGAAATCCAGTCCGAACGCCACGCCCGACCCGATCGTCAGCCAGGCGACCTTGCTGGTGAATCTGTGCGTCCGAACGTCGTCGTCATCCGGCGACTCGCGGCTGACAAGTATCACCGCGAACATCGCCAGAACCACGCCGACCGATGCGCTCGCGCCGGGCCGCTCGCCGAGTGCCACGCCGACCGCCACCGGGACCGCCGCGTTGAGCACCGCGGCCAGCGGTGAGACCACCGAGATGGGTCCGGCGCTGACGGCCAGGTAGAACCAGTAGACGCCGATCGCCTGGCTGATCCCGTACAGCGAACCCCACAGCACCGCGCCCGCATGAATCGGTCCACCGGCGGTAACCGCGAGCACGCCCAGCAACAACGTCGCGAGCGGGTACGTCACCAGCATGATGCGCAGCGCGGCCGCCCGCCGGGAAGCTACACCGCCAACAAAATCACTGACGCCGTAGCTGACTGCGGAAAGCTGGGCGTACGCCGCCCCGATCAGCTCATGCCCTTGGATCGCCTGCCCAGCTCGCGAATCACCTCGCGTTGGGCGTCGCGCTTGGCCATGTCCTGCCGCTTGTCGTGGGCTTGCTTACCACGCGCTAATGCGAGCTCCACCTTGACTTTTCCTTCGAAAAAATACAGCGACAACGGAACGAGCGCGAGGTTACCATCCTTGATTTTGCCGATGAGTACATCGATTTGATGCCTGTGGAGAAGTAGCTTCCGGTTGCGGCGCGGCTCGTGGTTGGTCCAGCTGCCGTGGTGATATTCCGGAATGTGCAGGTTACGCAGCCAAACCTCGCCGTCGTCGACGGTCGCGTAGGCGTCGGCCAACGAGGCCTTGCCGTCCCGCAAACTTTTAACTTCAGTGCCGAGTAAAACCACCCCGGCCTCGAATACGTCCAGGATCGAGTAGTTGTGTCGAGCCTTGCGGTTGGTCGCCAAGATCTGCCGGGCCGGCCCGGATTTGTTCGGCGACTTCTTGGCCACCGCTACCGCCGCACGTACAGGCGCAACGTCGCATACGACGTCACCCCGGCCATCGCTACGCCGACCAACAGCAGCAACGGCGCAATGTAGAGAATGTCGGCGTAGTCGACCTTGGCGATCAGATGCGCTTGATAGAACTGGCTCAACGCGCTGTCGAGGAACAGCGCTCGCACCACGATCAACCCGACGATCGCGATGAGGACACCGAACGTCGCCGCCACTATCGCCTCGACAAGGAACGGCAACTGGGTGTACCAGCGGGTGGCGCCGACCAGTCGCATGATGCCGACCTCGGTACGCCGGGTGTATGCCGCGACCTGAACCATGTTGGCAATCAACAGGATTGCCCCGACCGCCTGCACCAGCGCGACGGCAAAGGCGGCGTTGGACAAGCCATCCAGCACGGCGAAGAGCCGGTCGATCAGCTCCTTCTGGTTGAGCAGATGGTCGACACCGGGCTGGCCCTGCATCGCGGCGTCGAATTCGGCATGCTGCTCAGGATTTTCCAGCTTGACGACAAACGAGGCCGGGAAGGCGTCCTTGCTCGCCAGATCCTTGAATTGCGGGATCTTGCGGATGGCGTCGTTGTACGCATCCTCGCGATTGAGGAACCGCACCGACTTGACGTCGCTGCGCTTTTCGATCTTCTCGCGCAACGCTTTACATTGCGGGCTCTCGCACGTCATGTCGTTGGCCGAGACGTCGTTGGTCAGGAAGACCTGCGTCTCGACCCGGTCGAGATAGATGCTGCGCGAGTGGTCGGCCAACCGGACCACCAGCAGACCGCCACCGAACAGTCCGATCGAGATGGCGGTCGTCAGGATCATCGCGACGGTCATCGTCACATTGCGACGAAAGCCGGTGAGGACCTCGTTGAAAAGAAAGCTGAAGCGCACTTAGCGGTCCATCCCGTAGACACCGCGCTGTTCGTCGCGCACCAACCTGCCCAACGACAGTTCGACCACGCGTTGCCGCATCGAGTCGACGATGTGGTGGTCATGGGTCGCCATCAGGACCGTGGTCCCGGTGCGGTTGATCCGCTCGAGCAGATCCATGATGTCGTTGCTGGTCTCCGGGTCGAGGTTTCCGGTGGGCTCGTCGGCCAGCAAGACCAACGGCCGGTTGACGAAGGCGCGCGCGATGGCCACCCGCTGCTGCTCACCGCCGGACAGTTCGTGCGGCAGCCGGCTGGCCTTGCCGGACAGCCCGACCATCTCCAGCACGTCGGGCGTCACCCGGTTGATCACATCGGGCCGCTTCCCGATCACCTCGAGGGCGAACGCGACGTTCTCGAACACCGTCTTCTGCTGCAGCAGCCGGAAGTCCTGGAACACGCACCCGAGCACCTGCCGCAGCTTGGGCACATGCCGTCCGGGCAGCGTGTTGACGTGAAACTTCGAGACCCGAACATCACCTTTGGTCGGCGTCTCGGCCCCCAGCAGCAGCCGCATGAACGTCGACTTGCCCGAGCCGGACGGACCGATCAGGAAGACGAATTCACCCTTGTCGATCTTGAGGTTGACGTTGTCCAGCGCCGGTCGCGCCGACGACTTGTACTGCTTGGTGACACGTTCGAGGGTGATCATCACGGGTCGCCAGTCTAACCGTGAACGCCGGATGTCCGGACGACGCGGCGCGCTGGTGAGCCAGGTCGCGTCATCTGGGCAGCCACGGCAGACCGGGCAAACCCGGTGCCGGTGCGGGCGCCGGAACCGGGCCGGGTGATGGCGTCGGTGTCGGGAGGCGTCGTCCCAGGACCGAACGGCGGCGGCAGGACGAACGTCGGGATCAGCGGCGGCGGTGTTGTCGTCGTCGGGGGCGTGGTCGGCGGCGTCGTCGTCGGGACCGTGGTGGTGGGCGTGTCGTAGGTGGGCTGCTGCACACGGGTGCGCGGCACCCAGGTGTAGTTGGGGTCCGGAACGTATCCCGGCGGCACGACCTGCGGCGCCACCGGTGGAGTCGGGACAGGTCGGTACGTGTTGTAGGTCCACCAGGTGGCGAAGAACGCGACGATCAACACCAGCGTCGACGTCCGGATCCGTCCGCCGAACATGTAGCTCGGCCAGTGCTTGTCCACATCGCGGCTGTGGTTTTCGAGGACGTTGAGGGTGAGCTTCATCAGCGCTGCACCGGCTCGTGGGTTTTTTCGTACTCTTCCTGCTCGGCCGCTGCCGCCTCGACGCCAGGGCCATCGACCACGCCGACTTTCGCGTCCGCCGCGGTCACGATGCCCGCGCGGGCCAGCGCCCGGATGACCAGGACCCGTAACTGGCGGCCGGCTTCGAACTGCTTACCGGGCAAGGTGCGGGCCACCATTCGCAACGTGACGGTGTCGACCTGGATGCTTTCGACACCCATCAAGGTGGGCGCGTCCAACAGCAAGTCGCCGAGGATCGGGTTCTCCAGGGCGGCCTCGCACTCTTGGCGCAGCACTTCGGCGACTCGGTTGAGGTCCACGGTGGTCGAGACCGGGATGTCCACCACCGCGCGCGCCCAGTCTTTGGACTCGTTGACCGCCTTGACGATCTGGCCGTTCGGAATGGTCAACACCTCGCCGTTCGGCGAACGCAGCCTGGTCACCCGCAGCGTCACATTCTCGACCGTGCCGCTGCATTCGGTCGTCGACACCACGGTCAACGTGACCAAGTCACCGAAGCCGTACTGCTTCTCGACGATGATGAAGAACCCCGCCAACAGATCCCTGACCACCTGCTGAGCGCCGAAGCCGAGCGCGGCACCGATCACGGTCGCCGGCGCAACGAAGGCCGCGACGGAGAAATTCAGGACGTCGGCGATCTGGACCATGCCCCAGATCGCGATGAGGACTATGGACACCCACTGGACAACCGACGCCAATGCTTGCCGGTGCTTGCTCGTCTCCGACCGCACCAACGCATCGCTCTCGACGAAGCGTTCGTCGAGTTGCCGGGCGATTTGATCGGCGACCCAGGTGACAAAGCGGATCGCCAGTATCGCGAGGATCACCACCATCATCACCCGCAGGCCGCGGGTGATGATCCATTGACCGATCACGCCGTGCCAGAAGTCGTGCCAGCGCTGCGCGGTGTCGATAGCTAAATACGTCGTTTTAGTCGTCATCTTTTCGATTGCGCCACCGGATTCCCGCTTCCAGGAATCCGTCGATGTCTCCGTCGAGAACGGCCGCCGGGTTACCCACTTCGTACTCGGTACGCAGGTCTTTGACCATCTGATACGGGTGCAGTACGTACGACCGCATCTGGTTTCCCCAGGAGCTGCCGCCGTCACCCTTCAATGCGTCGAGCTCGGCACGTTCTTCTAAACGCTTGCGTTCCAACAACTTTGCCTGAAGGACCCGCATCGCCGCAACTTTGTTCTGCAGCTGCGACTTTTCGTTCTGACAGGTGACGACGATACCTGTCGGGATGTGCGTGAGTCGAACCGCGGAGTCGGTGGTGTTCACCGACTGTCCGCCAGGACCGCTGGAGCGATACACGTCCACCCGCAGGTCGCCCTCGGGAATTTCGATGTGATCGGTGGTTTCCACCACCGGCAGCACCTCGACTTCGGCGAAGGACGTCTGACGTCGGTTCTGGTTGTCGAACGGACTGATCCGCACCAACCGGTGGGTGCCTTGCTCGACCGAAAGCGTCCCGTATCCGTAGGGCGCGTGCACCGCGAACGTCGCGCTCTTGATCCCGGCCTCTTCGGCATAAGA
This sequence comes from uncultured Actinomycetota bacterium, assembly GCA_963755805.1. Taxonomy (GTDB): domain Bacteria; phylum Actinomycetota; class Actinomycetes; order Mycobacteriales; family Mycobacteriaceae; genus Mycobacterium. The sequence continues at coordinate 330,032 of CAVWLG010000028.1, read as the reverse complement.
CGTGTCGAACACCTCGACGGGATAGTTGTGTTGCTCGGCCCACCGGATGTACATCCGCATCAGCATCTCGGCCCAGTCGGCGGCATCTACGCCGCCGGCGCCGGAGCGGATGTTGAGCAGTGCCTCCCGCTCGTCGTATTCGCCGGAGAGCAGGGTGCGCACCTCCATCGCCTCGATGTCGGTTTGAAGCGCCTTCAGGTCCGCGTCGGCCTCGGCCTTGGCGTCTTCGGAGTTTTCTTCAGCGGCCAGCTCGTAGAGCACCGGAAGATCGTCGAGCCGCTGACGCAGTCCTTCGACACGCCGCAACTCGCCCTGGGTGTGGGAGAGCTCGCTGGTGACACGCTGCGCGTGGGCCTGGTCATCCCACAGTTTGGGATCGGCTGCCTCGTGCTCGAGTTTGTCGATGCGGCCGCGCAGACCGTCGATGTCGAGCACTCGCTCCACCGTGGTCAGCGTGGAGTCGAGTGCTGCGATATCGGCCTGACGGTCGGGGTCCACGCCTGCTCACGTTACCGGCCGGGTAATCACGACAGTCGGCACGACGCCTGATGACGATGCATCCCGCGCAGCGGGGTGAGAAGGAAGCGGGCAATCAGTTTGAGCTACGGATCGGCTGGGCGGGCGTTTAGCATCGTGGCTTATGCGCCCCTATCACGTTGCGATCGTCGGGTCGGGTCCCTCGGGATTCTTCGCGGCGGCATCGCTGCTCAAAGCCGCCGACGCCGACGATCAACTCGACTTCGCCGTCGACATGTTGGAGATGCTCCCGACGCCGTGGGGTTTGGTCCGCTCCGGGGTCGCACCCGACCACCCCAAGATCAAGTCGATCAGCAAGCAATTCGAGAAGATCTCCGAAGACCCGCGGTTTCGGTTCTTCGGCAACATCGTGATCGGCAAGCACGTCAGCGCTGACCGAGTTGTCCGAGCAGTACGACGCGGTGGTCTACGCGATCGGCGCCCAGGCCGACCGGCCGTTGAACATCCCGGGCGAAGAGCTGCCCGGCAGCGTCGCCGCGGTCGATTTCGTCGGCTGGTACAACGCGCACCCGCACTTCGAGGACATCTCGCCCGACCTGTCCGGCGCCCGGGCCGTTGTAGTCGGCAACGGCAACGTCGCGCTCGACGTCGCACGCATCCTGGTGACCGAGCCGGATGAGCTCGCCCGCACCGATATCGCCGACCATGCGCTGGAGTCGCTGCGGCCGCGTGGTGTGGAGGAAGTGATCGTCCTCGGCCGCCGTGGCCCGCTGCAAGCCGCGTTCACCACGCTGGAGCTACGCGAACTGGCCGATCTGGAGAACGTCGACGTGGTCGTCGACCCGGCGGACTTCGAGAACATCACCGAGGAGGACGCGGCGGCCGTCGGCAAGGTCTGCAAGCAGAACATCAAGGTGCTCAAGGGCTACGTCGGGCGCGAGCTCCGGCCCGGCCACCGCCGGATCGTGTTCCGCTTCCAGACCTCACCGATCGAGATCGCCGGTGGGGAACGTGTCGAGAAGATCGTGCTCGGGCACAACGAACTGGTCACCGACGACAGCGGCCGGGTGGCCGCCAAGGACACCGGCGAGCGCGAGGAAGTGCCGGTGCAACTGGTGGTCCGCTCGGTGGGCTACCGCGGCGTTCCCACCGAAGGGCTGCCCTTCGACGAGAAAACCGGGACCATTCCGCACAGCGACGGCCGGATCGAGGGCAGTAGCAATGAATACGTCGTGGGGTGGATCAAGCGCGGTCCGTCCGGGGTGATCGGCACCAACAAGAAGGACTCGCAGGACACCGTCGACGCGCTGATCGCCGACCTCACCGCCGCCGCCGACCTGGCCGAGTTCGGCGCCGACCATGCCGACGAAATCGCCGCGCTGGCTGATCGAACGGCAGCCCAAAGTGGTCACCGACGCGCACTGGAAGCTGATCGACGAGCACGAACGGTCCTCCGGTGAGCCGCACGGGCGGCCCCGGGTCAAGCTGGCCGAACCTGACCAAGTTGCTGCACATCGGCCACGGCTGACGCGGGTCACTCGGCCGGCGGTCCGGCGGGTCCGGCAGGTCTGCGGCTTTGGCGGCGCGTAGGCCCACTTATCGGGGTTGCGCTGCGAATAGACCACCGGCTTCAACTCCCCCACCGCCGGCCAGCGGTCGACGTCGACGGTCATGCGCTGGTAGACGGTGTAGTCGCTGATCGTGGGCCCGTCGATGACGCCGGTGATCGTGACGTACTGCTCACCGGCGGCGTCTGGTCGCGGGCTGACGCCGGTGATCAGCAGTGTTCCGCTCAACCAGTCGGCGCCGGGACGTTGGCGGAGCAGTCGCGGCGCCACGAAGCTTGCGGCGATCGCGAGGAGCAACAGCACCGAGAGGATTTCCCACACGACGCCATGGTAGGTCCGCCCACGGTCAGGTTGATGCCGCCGGATAGACCGGGTGCCAGTGCACCTGGGCGATCCGCTCGGCGAGCTCCTCGCTGCTGCGCTTCGGGGCAACGCCTTCTGCCACGGCCTGCACCGCGACGGCCTGCGCGATGCGCACGGCCACACCCGGCGCATCTGCCCACGACGGCAGCAGCGGCTGGTCGGGATCGGCGAGGGCCGGTGACGCGTCTCCCAGGGTCGCCGCGGCCACCCGCATCATCTCGTCGGTGACCCGGGTCGCCTGCGCCGCGGTCACGGCAAGCCCCATCGCCGGGAAGATGTAGACGTTATTGCATTGTGCGACAACGTATTCGACGCCGTTGCGGTGCAGCGGCGCGAAAGGCGAGCCGGTGGCGATCAATGCCCGACCGTCGGTCCAGTGGTCCAACTCGGCAGGGTGCGCCTCCGCCCGGCTGGTCGGGTTGGAGAGCGGGAAGATGATCGGCCGCTCGGTCTTGCCCGCCATCTCACGCACGATCGACTCGGTGAAAGCACCGGTGGCAGTGGATAATCCGAGCAGAACCCCGACGTCGACGTGATGCACGACATCGGCGAGCTGGGCGGGGCCCGGTAGTCCCCAGCCGGCTACCCGCTCAGCGGGCTGGACGAAGTCACGCTGCGCATCCGACAGGTCGGTGCGGTCGTCGGTGAGCAGACCGACCACGTCGACCACCCAAATCCGTTCCCGGGCAGCCTGTTCGGACAGTCCTTCGCTGACCATCTCACGATGGACCATGTTCAGCACCCCGATGCCCGCCGAGCCCGCGCCCAGCATGACTACCTGCTGCTGTGACAACGGGCGGCCGGCGACTTCGGCGGCACCGTGCAGCGCGCCGACCGTGACGGCGGCCGTGCCCTGGATGTCGTCGTTGAAGGTCAGCAACGTATCGCGGTAGCGAGACAGGATCGGCTGCGCGTGCGCGGTGGCGAAGTCCTCCCACTGCAACAGCACATCGGGAAGCTGCTGGCGTACCGCACCGACGAACTTGTCGATGAACGCGTAGTACTCGTCGTCGTCGATGCGGCGGTGGCGCCAGCCCAGGTACCGCGGATCTTGGAGGAGTTCGACGTTGTCGGTGCCCACGTCGAGGACGATCGGCAGCGTGCGAGCGGGGTCGATGCCACCGATCAGGGTGTACAGCGACAGCTTGCCGATCGGGATGCCCATTCCGCCGATGCCTTGGTCGCCCAGCCCGAGGATGCGCTGCCCGTCGGTCACCACGATCACGTCGACGTCGCGGTGGGGCCGGTTTCCCAGGACCTCCTCCAGACAGTCGCGATCGGGGTAGGACACGAACAGGCCCCGGGGCCGGCGGTAGATCTCGCTGAAACGCTGGCAGGCCTCGCCGACGGTCGGGGTATAGACGACGGGCAGCGACTCGGGGATGTGGTCGAGCAGCACCCGGTAGAACAGCGTCTCGTTGCGATCCTGCAGTGCCCGCAGATAGATGTGCTTGTCCAGATCGTCGCGGCGCGTCGAGAACTCGTGCCAGCAGTGCTCGACCTGCTCGTCCATGGTCTTGACCGCGGTCGGTAGCAGGCCAAGCAGGCCGTACTGACGGCGCTCGGCGTCCGAGAAGGCCGTGCCCTTGGTCGTCAGTGCATCGAAAAGTAGCTGCCTGCCCGCGCTTTTCGTCAGCCATCGCCAATGCCTCTCTCGTGCGTCCGGCGCGGTCACCGTGACGGGAAATCATCGCGTACATCGCAATCCTCGCCGATCTTCCCCGTCGCGCACCGAAAATCGTGCGTCGTCCCGTTGAACGGGTCGCAAAATAGGTACACATTGACCAACCCGGTGCGATACCGGAGCGGGGTTGCTGGCATACATAGACGTGACGGTTTCGGTGAAAGGCGACCTTATGCGTGACGCGCTTGACCGCGACGACGACCTTGCGGTGGCGTTGGCTCTGGCCGATCAGGCCGATGCGGTGACGCTGGCCCGCTTCGGGGCAGTTGACCTGCAGGTCGACACCAAACCCGATCTGACGCCGGTCAGCGACGCCGATCACGCGGTCGAAACAGGCCTGCGGGAGACACTTGCCCGAACCCGGCCGGACGACAGCGTCCTTGGCGAGGAGTTCGGCGGTTCAACCACTTTGGCCGGGCGGCAATGGATCATCGACCCGATCGACGGCACCAAGAATTTTGTGCGCGGCGTGCCGGTGTGGGCAACCCTGATCGCCCTGCTGGTCGACGGTGTCCCCCAGGTCGGAGTCGTCAGTGCGCCGGCGTTGCATCGGCGTTGGTGGGCGGCCGCCGGCGGGGGTGCTTTCGTCGCCGTCGGCGATGCCCCGGCGCGCCGGCTGTCGGTTTCCTCGGTGGCGCAACTCGATTCGGCCAGCCTGTCGTTTTCCAGCCTGTCCGGGTGGGCCCAGCTCGGCGTGCGTGACCGCTTCCTGGAACTCACCGACGAGGTGTGGCGGGTGCGCGCGTTCGGCGACTTCCTGTCCTACTGCTTCGTCGCCGAGGGAGCGGTCGACATCGCGGCCGAGCCGGAAGTGTCGGTGTGGGACCTGGCCCCCTTGGACATCCTGGTCCGCGAGGCGGGCGGGACATTCACCGGTCTGGACGGCACCGCCGGCCCACACGGCGGAAATGCGGTCGCCAGCAACGGTCTTTTGCACGATCAGGTCCTCGGAAGGCTGTCCGCTGGTTAGCTCCAGCGTGTGAACTGCGTAACACGCAACTTCTATCTTACTCCGGAGTAAGATACAGTCATCGCACTGCCCCAACGACCGAGGCTGCATTCATGACAAACACTGTCACCCCCACGAACGGCTCCCACAACGGCGCGAAGCCGCGTCCCAAGCGCGCAGGCAAAAAGTCTGCCATCGGCGAGCAGAAGCACAAGCGGACCGGCATCGACGTCGCGTTGGGCGTGCTCACGCCCCTCGTCGGGCAGGAATTCCTGGACAAGTACGGGTTGCGCGATCCGCTGAACCGGACGCTGCGCTACGGCGCCCAGACGATCTTTGCCACCGCCGGAGCGACCAGCCGCCAGTTCAAGCGCGTCCAGAACCTGCGCGGCGGCCCCGCCCGACTGAAGACCAGCGGCAAGGACTACTACGACCTCACGCCCGACGACGACCAGAAGCTGATCGTCGAAACCGTCGAGGAATTCGCCGCAGAGGTGCTGCGGCCGGCCGCGCATGACGCCGACGCGGCGATCACCTATCCCCCGGACCTGGTCAAGAAGGCCGCCGAGCTGGGTATCACCGCGATCAACATTCCCGAGGACTTCGACGGCATCGCCGCCGAGCGGTCCAGCGTCACCAACGTGCTGGTGGCCGAGGCGCTGGCCTACGGCGACATGGGGCTGGCGCTGCCGATCCTCGCGCCGGCCGGTGTCGCCGCCGCGCTCACCCATTGGGGCAGCGCCGGTCAACAGTCGACCTACCTCAATGAGTTCGCCGGTGAGAACGTCCCGCAGGCCTGCCTGGCGATCGCCGAGCCGCAGCCGCTGTTCGACCCGACGGCACTGAAGACCACCGCGGTCCGCACCCCGGGCGGCTACCGACTCAACGGCGTCAAATCGCTGGTGCCGGCAGCCGCCGACGCCGAATTGTTCATCGTCGCAGCCCAACTCAATGGCAAACCGGCGCTGTTCATCGTCGAGTCGGCGACTGAAGGCCTCACCGTCAAGGCCGACCCGAGCATGGGAATCCGCGCTGCCGCGCTGGGCCGCGTCGAACTCGACAATGTCGCGGTGCCGCTGCAGCGCACGCCTGGGCGAAGACGACGCCACCGATGCCGACTACTCCGAGGCCATCGCGTTGTCGCGGCTGGGCTGGGCCGCACTCGCGGTCGGCACGTCGCATGCCGTGCTGGATTACGTCATCCCGTACGTGAAGGAACGAGAAGCGTTCGGCGAGCCCATCGCTCGTCGACAGTCCGTCGCATTCATGTGCGCCAACATCGCCATCGAACTCGATGGGCTGCGCCTGGTCACTTGGCGTGGCGCAGCGCGGGCCGAGCAAGGTCTGTCGTTCGCTCGCGAGGCCGCGTTGGCCAAGCGACTCGGCGCCGACAAGGGCATGCAGATCGGCCTGGACGGCGTGCAGTTGCTCGGTGGACACGGCTTCACCAAGGAGCACCCCGTCGAGCGTTGGTACCGCGACCTACGAGTTCTCGGCGTCGCCGAGGGCGTTGTAGTTATCTAGCCGTCATCCGATCGCCTACTCACCGGCAACGAAAGACTAATCATGGCAATCAATTTGGAACTGCCCGGCAAAATGCGCGCGGTGATCGACACGGCGCACCAGGGTGCCGCGGAGATGATGCGACCGATCGCCCGCAAGTACGACCAGAAGGAGCACGCCTACCCGGTCGAGCTCGACACGCTGGCCGAGCTGTTCGCTGGAGCCACCGCCGCCAACACGCTGGACATGGCCGGCGTCAACGGGCTTCGCAGCAGCGAAAGTAATGGCGAGAACCGCAACGGCGCCAATCTGTCCGCGGTGCTGCAGGCATTGGAGGCCAGCTGGGGAGACGCGGCCATGCTGCTGTCAATCCCCTTCCAGGGCCTCGGCAACGCGGCCGTGTCGGCCGTGGCCACCGATGAACAGCTCGAGCGCCTGGGCCGGGTCTGGGCCGCAATGGCGATCACCGAACCGGGATTCGGGTCCGACTCGGCAGCCGTGACCACTACCGCCAAGCTGGACGGCGACGACTATGTGATCAACGGCGAGAAGATCTACGTCACCGCGGGCTCGCGAGCCACCCACATCGTGGTGTGGGCAACGCTCGACAAGTCGAAGGGCCGTGCGGCGATCAAGTCGTTCATCGTGCCGCGCGAGCACCCCGGCGTCACCGTCGAGCGGCTGGAGAACAAGCTCGGCATCAAGGGCTCCGACACCGCGGCCATCCGGTTCGAGAATGCCCGCGTTCCCAAGAACAACCTGCTGGGCAATCCCGAAATCGAGTCGGGCAAGGGCTTTTCCGGTGTGATGGAGACCTTTGACAACACCCGACCGGTGGTCGCTGCGATGGCCGTCGGTATTGCCCGCGCCACCCTGGAAGAACTGCGCAAGATCCTGACCAGCGCGGGCGTAGAGATCTCCTACGACAAGCCCGGACAGGTGCAAAGCGCTGCCGCGTCCGAGTTCCTCCGGATGGAGGCCGAGTGGGAATCGGCCTACCAGCTGACGCTGCGTGCGGCATGGCAGGCCGACAACAACATTCCCAACTCCAAAGAGGCATCGATGTCCAAGGCCAAGGCCGGCCGGGTGGGCAGCGACATCACCCTCAAAGCCGTCGAAATGGTCGGCACCATCGGCTATTCGGAGGACACGCTGCTGGAGAAGTGGGCCCGCGACTCGAAGATCATGGACATCTTCGAGGGCACCCAGCAGATCCAGCAGCTGGTGGTGGCACGCCGCCTGCTGGGCTTGTCGTCGTCCGAGCTGAAGTAGGCGCGAGCCCGCTCAGGCGGCAATGAGCTTGAGCGGTAGGCGTTCGTGGCGCCGAATGATGTTGTTGATGACCCACGTTGGTGATGAGGTCAGCTCGATCCGGTCCACCCGTTCCGCCAGCGCGCGAAGCATCGCCTCGGTTTCCATCCGTGCCAATCCCTGCCCCGCGCAGGCATGGGCACCGTGGCCGAAGCCGAGTTGCCGGGTTGCATCGCGACGGACATCGAAGACGTCGGGTTGGTCCCATTCCCGCTCGTCACGGTTGGCCGACGCGTAGAGCACCAGGACCCGCGACCCGGCCCTGATCGCCATCCCCCCAATGGAGTTCTCCTGCACTGCCTTTCGCGCGAACCCGCGCAGCGGAGACTCGTAACGGATGACTTCGTTGACGGCGCCAGGGATCAGGTCGCGGTCGTCTTTGAGGATCTGCCACTGATCGGGGAACGTCGCGAACAGCTGCAGCGCACTGGAAATGGCGCTGATGGTGGTGTCCAGCGACGGCGCGACGTAGTCGACCATCAACGGCGGGCACTCGCTGTGCGCCAACTTCCCCTCGTCGGCGGCGGTCAGCACGTCATGGCCCAAGCTCCCCTCGATGACGCTGCGCCGGCGCACGACGCGGCGCGCGAAACGCAGCATCTGCAGGCTCGACGGCGACGCTTTGAGCCATTGCCGATTCAGCGGGCCGAGGACATCGAATGTCGCACCGGCCCAGGCGAGCAGGTGCTCCCGCTGATCCCGGGGCCACCCGACCAGGTCGGGCACCACGGCCAGGGGTAACGCGGTGGCGAGATCGGTCACGCCGTCGATCTCGCCTTTGGCCACCGCGGCATCGACAACCCGGGCAGCCTGCTCGGTCACGCTGTCGCTGATGGCACCCAGCGCGCGGGGCAGCATCCGGTGGGCGACCAGTTTGCGACGCCGACTGTGCTCGCTGCCATCGCTGCCCAGTGTCGTTCCGCGTGAGAGTCGATTGCTGATCGGGTTGAGCGCTACTGCGCCGCCGGAGACGAACGTCTTGTCGTCGCGCAGGACGGCCTTGCACTCGCTGAACCGCGGCAGCGCAAAGACGCGCTGTCTGGGTAGCCACACCACGGCTCCGAGTTCGCGCATCCGGGCGTAATGCGGGTAGGGGTCGATGATGGCCTTGGTCGCGTAGATATCTGGCCGATAGTGTGGAATTCCTCTGGCCGGACTGAACTTCGATGATCCGGGCATAAGTTCTCTCATTTCTTCTCAGCCATGGGGACCGACGCCTGCCGGCGTGGCTGGTCGGTCGGCGCGAGCCGCACCAGGGCGTCGCAGAGGGGCCGTAGACGGGTGCCGGCCTGCATGACGGTCCGGTCGGGCCGGACAACAGCGGCCAGGGCCCGACCACCACGCAACCAGTGAGCCAACTCGGTTCCCGGTTGCGCGGTGATGACCGTGGCGCCCCGCAACCGCAACTCTTGCACTCGCGATGGCTCCAGTGGCTTGGCGGTGACGAGTGCAAATCCGTTGCCCAATTGGGCATCCAGCCGTACCGCATCGTCGATGGGGGGATTCGGACACAAGGTGCCGGCTAGCCCGTGCGGTCGCCACGACTTGACGATCAGGGCGGAGCGGCGCAACGGCGGTGTGCTGCTGTCTACCAGCCGAGTACGCAGGCCGGGAATCAAATGCAGCCGCGGCGCCAGCGATCGACGGATCACGTTACCCAGCCGGCCTCCGGCGGTCATCGCCCAACCCATCCCCAAGGCCAAGCGAATCATCAAGCGGGCATGCGGTTTTCGCTCCGCCTCGTATGTGTCCAGGATGCTGGCTGGTAGGACGTTGTTGATCACGACGGCCAACTTCCAAGCCAGGTTCATTGCGTCGCGCATACCGCTACCCATCCCCTGCCCGATAAACGGTGGGGTCAGGTGAACGGCGTCACCGAGAATGAATACGTTGCGGTCACGCCACCGATCGGCCAGCTGAGCACGGAACGTGTACTCGGCGACGCGCACGACATCGAGTCGCCCGTCGTCAATGCCGTCAACCCACGGCTCGATCAGCCGCCGCAGCGCCGTCAGCGTCCGGTAGTCGTCCACGCTTTCTCCAGGCAACAGTCGGAACTCCCACCGGTAGCGGGTCGGCCCAATCCTCATGTAGGTTGCGGCGCGCACGGGGTCGCAAACCTGGTGCACGCCGTCCCATTGGTCCAACTCGGCCTCGGTCACGACGTCGGTGACCAACCAGCGTTGCTCGAAACCGAGGTCGTCCATCTCGGCGCCGATTGAGGTACGCGTAATGCTGTTGGCACCATCGCAACCCAAGACGTAGTCGGCCTCGACCTGATGCCGTTTGCCGGTCGAGCGGTCCGTGAACGTGACCTGGACGCGGTTCTGGTCGAGCTGACTGATGTTGGTGACGTCCACATCGCCGCGCAGTTCGACTTCGGGGTACTTCTTGAGGTTCGCTCGCAAGCAGCGCCTCGAGTTCAGGCTGGTCGAACATGTTGGCCTGGGGGTAGCCGTGGCGGCTATCGTCGGCATTGCGCCGAAACTCGGCCAGCAGGCCGAAATCGTGGTCCAGCAGCCGCAGCCCCATCGCCGGCCGGGAGATCGCCGAGAATTCCGCGCCGACACCCAGCCGGGCAATGATGCGATGGACTTCGTCGTCGAGGTGTACAGCTCGAGGCTGCGGATACGCGCTCGAATAGCGGTCGAGCACCAAGCATCGAATCCCGTACTGGGCCAACAAGGTTGCTGCCGTGATCCCGGTCGGGCCGGCGCCGACGACAAGTACCGGCACGGATGCCTCAGCGGTGACGGTCATATGGGGTTCCGGCGCGCCGATCAAGTGTACTTCACGGAGTTACGTTGTCCGCCAAGATCTATGGTGCCGTCGTCGGTCGCGACAGTGGCTTCCACGACATCCCCGTCATGCAGATATTTCGGGTTTCTTGCTTGCCTGCCGAAGAATGCCTTCCACTTCACTACCGGCGGCAGCAGCGATCCGATGATCTCGATCGGTTTGGGTGGAGCGCTGAGCGCAGTGCCGACGGGGGTGCCGGTCAACACCAGGTCACCTACGTCGAGGCGCTGGAATCGGGCCAGCGCCTGTAACGCCTCTACGGGCGGGTAGATCATGTCGCCGTCGACGATCATGTCCTGACGCATTTCGCCATTGACCCGCAAGCGGAGCCGCAAGTCACCGAACCGCTTGAGCTCGTCGGCATCGAGCAGTACCAGCCTGGGACCGGCCGGGGTAAACGTCGGATACGACTTTGACTCGTAGAACTGGGTTTTCGGCAGTTGGATGTCACGCGCGGAGACATCGTTTGTCACCACCAGCCCGGCGACGTAGTCCGCGAGATTCGCTTCGGTGACCACGGTGCCTACCGGCATGTCGCGACCTACGACCAAGCCGATTTCGACCTCGTAGTCGAGGAAGCGCACATGGCTGGGCTTGACTATGTCGTCGAATGGACCCGCGATCGAGCCTGAGGCCTTGCGGAAGAACGTCAGCGGGGTCGAGGCGGGATCCATTCCCGCGTCTTTGACATGAGACGCGAAGTTGGTCATCTGCGCGACTACCCGGCACGGCGCGGTGACCGGCGAAGCCAGCGTGAGGCTGTCCAGCGGCACAGTGTCCGATGCGGATGTGGCGGCGGCTTCGATGGCCGCGCGGTCGGCAAGCAACTCCCGGGTGGTGGCCGCGTCAACGGCGATCTTGTTGGCACCCGATTCAGTGACCACCCACCAGGCGTCATCGGCACGCACGATCGAGATTGTCATGAGCTGGCTACTTTCATCATGCCGACAAGTCGACGGAGATCGAATTCGTTGTGTTCACGGAGGCCGCCGATCATCGAACGCACTTCGTGGGGCAGCGATTTGGGGTTGATACCGAGGAAGTCTTTGGTCGCTGGCGGTCCCCACTGCGACAGTCCCGACGAGGTGAACGGCGCCCAGCCAGGTTCCAGGGTGGAGTCGAACATGTCGCCGTCGGTGAAGTGCTCCACCATGAGCCCGTCGGGGTCACGCCAATAATCGAAGATCTGGCTGCCTTGGATATGCCGACCGATGCCCCACGACCGTTGATAGCCATGGTCTTTGAGGTACTCGCCGCCGGCGGCCAAGGAGTCGAGATCACAAACCTGATACGCCGAATGAACGTAACGATTAGTCGGCCCCAACGCTATTGCCAGGGTGTGATGGTCGACGGGAGTCGGGCCGTGGTCGCAGCGAATGAAGCTCATCGTCGGCCCGCGCTCGCGCTGACCGGGAAAGTACAGGAAGTCGCTGACGATCATGCCGAAATGATCCAGGTACCAGTCCAACACTTGAAGATATTTCGCCGTCTGCAAAACCACATGCCCAAGCCTCTGCACCCGCGCAGGCTCCCTGGCCGGGCGTTGGGTGGTGTTCGCGCGCCGAACGTCGTTGCCGACGTTGAAGGCGTGCGGCAACTGATGCGGAAGAGCCGCATGCTCGCTTGTCCCAGTGACCACCCGCACGGGGAGACCGCTTGGATCAGTGAGGTCGATCGCGAGGCCACCGATCGTTTCATGCAACGCTCGAATTCGGACGCCGGCGGCATCGGCAAGGCGTCGCAGGTCGGCTTCGTCGGCGGCCTGCAACGCCATCCCGAGGAACCGCGAGGACGGTCCGCGTCGAATCAGGACGCATGGGGCGCCGGCATCGGTGCCGCGCAGCTGAAGCTCGTCGTTCGTGCGCAACACCGTCGAGAAGCCGAACACGTGCGCAAACTGCTCGGCGCGCGCCAGATCTGGCTTGCAGAATTCCAGCCAGGCGAGACCACTGCACCTTGATCACCGGGTTTCGTGAGCGGCCCAGGTGTTCTCCGCTCCGGCGGCCCTGGTCGCTGTGCAGGTCTTTATGAGCGCTCATTGTGCTGCCCATGTCGAACTCCTCCATTGACTGACGAAATCGTCACATGCGACGGTACGCTCAGTCAAGAAGTTTTGACGAAATCCTCAGAAGTGATCAGATCGGTTAAGATCGCTGTGCGGGAAGGAGGTCGGGGTGGCAGCGGAGACGGTCGGCCAACCCGCGGAGTTACCGAATCGCCTGGAGCGACGCAAGCAGCGAACCCGCGCCGCGCTGATCCAGGCCGCACAGGTCTTCATCGGCGCGGGCAAGTTGAACGCGCCGATCTTGGAGATCACCCAGGCGGCCGACGTCGGAATGGGTTCTTTCTACAACTATTTCGACAGCAAGGAAGCACTCTTCGCCGCCGCTCTCAACGAGGTCCTCGACGCACACGGCGCTCTGCTCGACGAGGTCACCGAATCGCTCGATGATCCTGCGGAGACCTTCGCGTGCAGCTTCCGGCACACGGGTCGGCTGTTTCGGCGGCGCCCCCAGGAAAGCCGAGTTCTCCTTGCCACCGGCGTTCTGCTGACGTCGGCCGATCGGGGTCTTGCCCCGAGGGCGCTGCGCGATATCGTCGCGGCCATTCGCGCCAAGAGATTTCGCATCGACGATCCCACATTGGCGCTCGCCCTCGCCGGGGGTGCACTGATGGGGTTGGGTCAATTGCTGGCCGCCGAACCCGATCGTGATGACGCTCAGGCAACGGATCGCGTCGCCGAAGACATGCTGCGCATGTTCGGTATGGATGCTGACGAGGCCCGAGATATCTGCCAGCGGCCGCTCCCCGACCTCGATCAGCGCCGGGCGTGAATTCAGTGCGGCGCCCGGAGCCGGCATCGCCGACAACGGAGGAGGAGCCCGCGATGCTACGCATCGACACCCATCACCACGTGATCCTGCCGGACCACCGAAAAGCGCTGCAGCACGCTGGACTTCTCGAAGCCGGCGGACGCGCACTCGACCTCATCATCGACGGACTGACGCAGGCGCACCACCGTCAACGTCCGCCGGGGGGCTAACGTCAAGCGCTAGCGACGTTCAGCCTGACAATGGAGGTGGCATGCGCGCAGCACAATTGACTCGGCTCGACGGTCCGGACGGTGTCGAGGTCGGCGAAATCGACGAACCCACGGGCGACGGCGTGATCGTCGATGTGCACGCGGCCGGCGCAGCCTTCCCCGACGCATTGCTGACCCGCGGCCTTTACCAGTACCGCCCGGACCCGCCGTTCGTGCTGGGCGCCGAGATCGCCGGCGTGGTGCGATCGGCACCCGCGGATGCGCCGGTGAAGGCCGGTGACCGGGTGGTCGGCCTGACCATGCTGACCGGAGGCATGGCCGAGGTCGCGGTGCTGGCGCCCGACCGGGTGTTCAAGCTGCCGGACAACGTGAGCTTCACCGCGGGCGCCGGCCTGCTGTTCAACGACCTGACCGTCTACTTCGCGCTGACCGTCCGGGGTCGGTTGCACGAGGGCGAGACGGTCTTGGTGCACGGCGCCGCCGGCGGGATCGGCACCTCGGCGCTGCGACTGGCGCCGGTGCTGGGCGCGTCGCGGGTGATCGCCGTGGTCAGCAGCGAAGACAAGGCCGACATCGCGCGGGCGGCGGGCGCGACCGATGTCGTGCTGGCCGACGGATTCAAGGACGCGGTCAAGGAACTGACCGGAGGCCGCGGGGTCGACGTGGTGGTCGACCCGGTCGGGGGCGACCGATTCACCGACTCGCTGCGCTCACTCGCTCCGGGCGGCCGGCTGCTGGTCATCGGCTTCACCGGCGGCGAGATCCCGACCGTCAAGGTAAACCGGCTGCTGCTGAACAACGTTGACGTGGTCGGCGTCGGTTGGGGCGCCTGGGCGGGTAAGCATCCCGGAGCGCTGACCGAGCAGTGGGCCGAGCTCGAGAAGCTGCTCGCCTCCGGCAAGCTGCCGCCTCCCGAGCCGGTCGTCTATCCGCTGGAGGAGGCCGCCGCCGCGATCGCCTCGATGGAGAATCGCACCGCGAAAGGGAAAGTCGTTCTGCGCGTTCGGGACTGACCTCGGCTGGGCATCGCGAAACAGAAACCAGGGGTCTCTAACCGCCGAGTTTCACAGCCCTGGCTTCTTATTCGTGCGCGCTCGCTAATTCCGACAGATTCTTCAGCGAATTCTCCAGGTGCTCGGCGGGGAACGGCGGGAACTGAATGTGCTCGCGGAGTTCAGCCGGAACAGCCGACCAGTCGTAGGTGAGCGTGACATGAGCTGCCGGACGACCCCGTGTCGCGGATGTCATAGCGCCAGATCCAGCCGCCGAATGACAGGTTCCCGTCCCCCGCGACGTCCTGGCCTGGCTCCCAGGCAATGGCGTGCGGGCGGTCGAACACCACCACCTTATTGGCCATCTCGTAGTTCTTCATGGGGTGGTTGTCGTGGTACATCGCGATCCGGAAGATCTGGCCGGTACGCGACAAGGAATCGCCGTCGAGGGATTCCCGCACCCAGCCGGTTCCGTCGATGGACCCATGGGTCGTGGGGTCGGCCAATATCCCGAACACTGCTTCGGCCGGTGCGGGAATCGTGATCGTGGCGATGGAAGTGTCGTTGGTCATGCCGATACAGACTGCACCAGGCCCGAGAAATCATCGCGACGGCCCTTGTGAGAGTCGATAAGAAAAAGTAATGTCACTTTCAGTTTTTGTCGCCCTAGATGCCGCCGCAACCCTGGAGCCGCTATGGAATCCTTCATTCACCTGCGCAAAGGCAAAACCCCGCGCCGCCTGCATGCCGATCTCGACGGGCTGAAGGACGATGAATTAGGCCGCGGTGGCTTCACTGGCCGCACCGCGAATCTGTACCGCCGCCACGACCCCACCGCGTACCGGTCGGAGGGTCCGCTGCGCCCTATCGACGTGCTGTCCAGCGAACTCAAGCCCAGCGACGCAACCGACGCCGACGGCGGGCCGCTGCTGATGTTCGCCAACCCCGACTGCCGAATCTTTTTGTCCCGCCGCGAGCAACCGATGCCGTATTTCGCCCGACACATCGACGGCGATCTGCTGTGCTTCGTGCACCAGGGCGCCGGTCTGCTGGAGACCGAGTTCGGGCCGCTGCGCTACCGCGCGGGCGACTGGGTGTACCTGCCGAAAGCGTGCACGTGGCGCCAGGTGCCCGACGCTCAGACGACGTTGCTGATGATCGAGGCCAGCGACGAGTTCCGGGTGCCGCCCCCGGGCGCGCTGGGCCGCCACTTCCCGTTCGACCCTTCGCAGGCCGTCATTCCCGATCCTGAGCCGATCGACGATGACGATGGCCGCGACGAGTACCGGGTCCGGCTGATCCACGATGGCGGCCCGACAACGCTTTTCTACCAACATAATCCGATCGACGTCGAAGGGTGGCGCGGCGACAACTTCGCGTTCACCTTCAACATCGCCGACTACAACGTGGTGACCTCCGACAGCGTCCACCTGCCCCCGACCGTGCACCTGTTCATGCAAGCCACCGGGGTCTACGTGATGAATTTTCTGCCCAAGCCCGCCGAAGGCGTGCCGGGCACCGAGCGCACACCCGTGGTATCACCGCAACGTCGACTACGACGAGATCGCCTTCTTCCACGGCGGCTCGCTCTACGGCATCCCGATGCCGCCCGGCCTCATTTCCCATGCGCCGCAAGGCGTTCACCACGGCGCTCCGGAGAAGGCGCGCGAACGGGCCCGCCGCAAGTTCGACGAGCATTCCCGCGTCGACTGGCAGGTCATCGCCGTCGACACCCGTCGCCGGCTCACCCCGTCAGCCGAAGTGCTGGCGCACGACCTAGGACAGCACTGATGACGACCAGCGCGCCGGTGAAGCACGACTACGAGCGGATCCCCTATCTGGTTGCCTTCCAGAACAATTCCGGGGTCCGCGATGTCTACGGCGGCCTGGCCGAGATCACCGTGCTGGAGAGCTATCTGCTCAAGCCGAAAGACAAGCCGTCGGACACCGTGCTGATGTTCATGCACCCGATCGGCGGCGGCGCCTACCTGCCGATGATCAACGCGCTGGCCCGGGCCGGTCATCACGTCATCTACTGCAACAGCCGATTCCGCGGCACTGATTCCGCGTTGCTGATGGAGAAGGTGATCGAGGATCTCGGCGCCGCCATCAAAGACGCCAAAGACCGCCTCGGCTACCGCAAAGTGGTGCTGGCCGGCTGGAGCGGTGGCGGTTCGCTGTCGGTGTTCTATCAACAGCAGGCCCAGCACGCGACCGTCACCTCGAGCCCGTCGGGCGACGGACCCGACCTCACCAAACTCGACCTGCCGGCCGCCGACGGAATCATGTTGCTGGCCGCCCATATCAGCCGGCACGGCACGCTGACCGAATGGCTGGACGGCTCGATTCTCGACGAATCCGATCCGACCAAACGCGACCCGGAATTGGACCTCTACAACCCGGACAACCCCAACCAGCCGCCCTACAGCGACGATTTCCTGGCTCGTTACCGGCAGGCCCAGATCGACCGCAACCGCCGAATCACCGCCTGGGTCAAGGACAAACTGGCCGAACTGAAGGCAAGCGGGCGCCCAGACGACGAGTTCGGCTTCATCGTGCACGGCACCATGGCCGACCCGCGGTGGCTCGACCCGGCCGTCGATCCCAACGAACGGGTTCCGGGAACCTGCTATTTGGGCGATCCTCAAGTGGTGAACATGAGCCCGGTCGGCCTGGCGCGGTTCTCCACACTGCGCAGTTGGCTCTCGCAGTGGAGTTACGACGACGCACACGGCGACGGGGTGGACTGCGGGCGCGACATCGCGGTGCCGGCGCTGGTCATCGGCAACCTCGCCGACGACGCCTGCACTCCCGAGCACACCCGCCGCCTTTTCGAGGCGATCGGTCACCCGGACAAGGAGATGCACGAAATCCACGGCGCCACGCACTACTACGCCGGACCCGATCAGCGCGACAAATTGCGTGAGGCCGTCACAGTGGTCTCCGATTGGCTTGAGCGGCATGACTTCACGGGGACTCGCATGACCTCCCGATCGGTGCTCTGGACGGCATCCGGGTGCTGGAGTTGGGCACCCTGATCGCCGGGCCCTTCGCCGGGCGGCTGCTCGGCGACATGGGCGCCGACGTCATCAAGGTCGAACCGCCGGGCGCACCGGACCCGCTGCGCACCTGGGGCCAGGCCGAGGTCGACGGGCACCACGTGTTCTGGACCGTCCACGCCCGCAACAAGCGAGCCGTCACGCTGGATCTGCGCCAGCCGCGCGGCCGCGAGCTTGTTCCTCGATCTGGTCGAGAAGTCCGACATCGTGGTGGAGAACTTCCGCCCGGGCACGCTGGAAAAGTGGAATCTGGGTTACGACGTTCTCAGCCAACGCAATTCAGGGATCATCCTGGTTCGGGTGTCAGGCTACGGGCAGACCGGACCCGACGCCCACAAGCCCGGATACGCCTCGGTAGCCGAGGCGTCCAGCGGTCTGCGTCACCTCAACGGATTCCCGGGTGGGCCGCCACCGCGGCTGGCCCTGTCGCTGGGCGACAGCCTGGCCGGGATGTTCGGCGCCCAGGGGGCGCTGGCCGCGCTGTATCGGCGCAGCGTTACCGGGCACGGCCAAGTCGTCGACGTGGCACTCACCGAATCATGCTTGGCAGTACAGGAATCCACCATTCCGGACTACGACGTCGGCGGCGTGGTGCGCGGCCCGTCCGGCACCCGGCTGGAAGGCATTGCGCCGTCGAACATCTACCAGAGCGCCGACGGCTCGTGGGTGGTGATCGCGGCCAACCAGGACACCGTGTTCGCCCGGCTGTGCACGGCGATGGGACGCGCCGAGCTGGCCACCGATGAGCGCTTCGTCAATCACGGCGCCCGGGGCCGCAACCAGGACGAACTCGACGCCATCATCGGCGCCTGGGCCGCCGAGCGTGAACCCGGTGACATCATCGAAACCCTCAGCGCCGCAGGCGTGATCGCGGGCCCGATCAACACCGTCGCCGACGTGGTGAACGATCCGCAGCTGCGGGCGCGCGGCATGCTGGTCGAGCACCACGACGAACGGCTCGGCCGGCCGGTGCTCGGGCCGGGCATCACGCCGGTGCTGTCGGAATCGCCGGGCAGCGTCCGCAACGCCGGCTCGGCGCGTCCCGGGTCAGCACAACGACGACGTCTACCTCGAGCTACTTGGCAAGAGCGCCGAAGAGCTGGAGCAGTTGCGGGCCGAGGGGGTCATCTGATGACACACGTCGACATTCGCGAGGTATCGCTGCGCGACGGGTTGCAGATCGAGAAGCCAATCCCGTTGTCGGCCAAGCTGGAACTGCTGGCAGCCGTGGCCGCCACCGGGGTGCGCGAGGTCGAGGCCACCGCGTTCGTGTCCCCGTCGAAGGTGCCGTCGATGGCCGATGCCGCCGAGTTGGCCGCCGAACTGCATCACTACCCCGACATCGACTTCTCCGCGCTGGTCGCCAGCGCCAACGGCGCCAAACGGGCCGTCGCCGCGGGCTTGCGTTCGATCGAATACGTGGTCGCGGCCAGCGATTCATTCAGTCAGGCCAACGTCGGGCGCAGCAGCGCCCAAGCCACCGAACAGATCGGCGAGATCGTCGCCATCGCGCACGACAGCGATGTCAGCGTCGAGGTCATCGTCGCGGTCGCATGGGACTGCCCGTTCGAGGGACCCACCCCGCCGCAGCGCGTCCTCGACATCGCCGCGGCAGCGCGTGACCGCGGCGTCGACCGGTTCTGCATCGCCGACACCATCGGCACCACCACGCCGGGACGGGTGCGATCGCTGATCGCGCAACTGCGTCCGGTGATCGGCGAGCTGCCGCTGGGCGGGCACTTCCACAACACCCGCGGCGCCGGGCTGGCCAGCGCGTACGCCGCGGTCGAGGCGGGCGTCACCCGACTGGACGCCTCGGTCGGCGGACTCGGCGGATGTCCGTTCGCACCGGGCGCCACCGGCAACATCGCCACCGAGGACCTGGTGTACCTGCTGCGCGACAGCGACATCGACGTCGACATCGACCTGCAGGCCGCGATCGCCGCGGCCGGCGTCGCGAAATCGGTTGTCGGCCATGACTTGCCGAGTGCCCTATTGCGTGCCGGTGACCGGATAGCGCGCTGATGCCGAGCTGACGTCGCTGACCGCGAAAGGCCGCCAGACCCGGGCGGCCATCGAGCAGGCCGCCCGCAAGCTGTTCGCGGAGCGCGGCTTTCACGGCACCACGCTGGCCGACATCACCTCCGCCGCCGGCAAGTCCGCCGCGGTGTTCTATCGGTACTTCGACGACAAAGAAGATCTGCTCGCCGCGCTTGCGGAATCGTTTCTGCACGAGGTTCTGACGCCGTCCGGGCTGAGCCTGCACCTGCCGGACTCTCCCCGACGACGACGCGTTCTTTCACCTCGGTGGTCACCGGCTACTGGAACATGTTCAAGCAGAACATCGGCATCATGATCGCGGTCGCACAACTGGCCACCACCCAGCAGCGGTTTGCCGCCGTGCAGAACGAGTTCCGGCGGTTCGGCATGGACATCGTCGCGGCCTCGGTGCGACACGTGCAGCAACAGGGCTACGCGTCCGAGCTGAATCCCGAACACATCGCGGCGGCGATCGCGCTGCTGTTCGAGAACTTCACCACGGTGTTCGTGGGCCCGGCCGGCTCCGGGCGGCTGGGCATGGACGATCAGCGACGAGGACGCCATCGCGACCCTCGCGACGGTATGGAAGAAAACCCTGTACGGCACTTAAGGAGAAATCACTGTGGATTTCACGTTGCCCGAACACCTTCCGGGACTGCTCGCCGACATGGATGCGTTCATCGATCGCGAGATCGCGCCATTGCAGGCCGAGAACATGCAGTACTTCGACCAGCGCCGAGAACATGCCCGCACCGATTGGGACAACGACGGCATCCCCACCCGGGAGTGGGAGGACCTGCTCTCCGAGATGCGCCGACGCGCCGACAAGGCCGGCTGGCTGCGCTATGGCCTGCCCGGATCGCTGGGCGGCCGCGACGGCACCAACATCGACATGGCGGTCATTCGGGAACATCTGGCGCACAAAGGCCTTGGCCTGCACAACGATCTGCAGAACGAGTCCTCGATCGTCGGCAACTTCCCGCAGGTCATCATGATGGAGCGGTTCGGCTCCGACGAGCAGCGCGCCGCGTGGTCCGAGGCGCTGATCACCGGCGAACGCTCGATGGCCTTCGGGCTCACCGAGCCGCTGCACGGCTCCGACGCCACCTGGCTGGAAACCACGCGGTACAGGCGCGACGGTGACGCACTGGATCATCAACGGCTCCAAGCGATTCAACACCGGCGTACACCGGGCCACGCATGACTTGATCTTCGCCCGCACCTCCGGCGAGCCGGGCCAGGCTCAGGGCATCACCGCTTTCCTGGTTCCCACCGACACGCCCGGCTTCCACGTCCCGTACTACTGGTGGACGTTCAACATGCCCACCGACCACGGCGAGGTCGAGTTGACCGACGTGCGGGTCCCCGCCGACGCGGTGCTCGGCGAGGTGGACCGCGGGCTGGAGGTCGCGCAGACCTTCCTGCACGAGAATCGCATCCGCCAGGCGGCCAGCAGCCTCGGCGCGGCGCAGTACTGCATCGATCGTGCCGCCGAATATGCCGGCACACGAAAGGTTTTCGGCAAGCCGCTGTCGTCCAACCAGGCCGTGCAGTGGCCGCTGGCCGAGCTGCAGACCGAAGCCCAGATGGTCCGGCTGCTGGTGCAGTACGCGGCGTGGCACCTCGACCGCGACCATCACATGGAAGTGTCGGACAAAGTGTCGATGGCCAACTATCGCGCCAACCGGCTGGTGTGCGACGCCGCCGATCGAGCGATGCAGATCTTCGGCGGTCTGGGCTACAGCCGTCACGAGCCGTTCGAACACATCTACCGCCACCACCGCCGCTACCGGATCACCGAGGGCGCCGAGGAGATTCAGATCCGCCGGGTGGCCCAGCGGCTGTTCAAGTTCGGCCGCAAGTGAGCGACGCCGAAGAGCTGGCACCGAAACTCGCCGGCGTGCTGGAACCGGCGCTCGGCGCCGGCACAGTCGTCGAGAATCTGCACACGCTGACCGGCGGCGCCAGCCGAACCACCTGGGCGTTCGACGCCGTCACCGGCGCTCAACGGCGGTCGCTGATCCTGCGCACCGGCCCACCCGACGAGGTGCACGCCGGCATGGAACTCGAAGCTCTCGCCCAGCGCGCGGCGGCCGCCGCCGGCGCACCGGTCCCCCACATCGTCGTCGCCGACGATTCTGTTGCCGCACTGGGCAATCCGTTCCTGATCTGCGACGCGATCGGCGGCGAGACCATCGTCCGCCGCATCCAGCGCCACGCTGGACGAGGCCGGGCCGGAGCCGACTGCTGGGCCAGTGCGCCGAAGCGCTGGCCGCGATCCATCGAGCCGACACGGATCTGCCCGGGGTGAGTCACGAGGATCAGCTGGCGGAATGGCGCGAGCAGCTGGACATCATGGGCGACACCACGGCCACGTTCGAGTGGGCGTTCCGGTGGCTGGCCGACAACCGGCCGGCGCCCTCGCCGCCGCGTCTGGTGCACGGCGACTTTCGGATGGGCAACCTGATCGTCGACGGATCCGATTTGGCGGCCGTGCTCGATTGGGAGCTGGTGCACGTCGGTGAGGTCTATGAAGACCTGGCCTGGTTCTGCATCCGCGCCTGGCGGTTCGGCGCGCCAGCGGATCTCGCGGCCGGCGGATTGGGCAGCATCGAGGATTTTCTTCACGGTTACGAAAATGCCGGCGGCGCCACGGTCGATCGGGCGGCGTTTCACTGGTGGTTGGTGCAGGCGACGCTGCGTTGGGGTGTCATCTGCCGCTACCAGGCCGAACGCCACCTGAGCGGACAGACTCCGCTCGGTGGAGCTCGCGACGATCGGCCGCCGGGTCTGCGAGACGGAATGGGACTTGCTGAACTTGCTCGATAAGGCGGTCGCGCATGCCGGTTGAGAGCCTAGGATTTTGCTGTGGTTACTCCTGATCAGGCAATCGACGCAATTCGCGAAACTGGCGGGGCGCAACCCGGCAACCGGGCGCTGCACGCCAAGGGCAAGCTCTACCGAGGCACCTTCACCGCGACCCCCGAGGCGGCCGCGCTCTCGCGTGCCGCGCATCTCAGCGGCGCAGCGGTGCCCGCGCTGATCCGGTTTTCCAGCGGCTCAGGCAATCCGCGACAACCCGACAACGCTCCCGGCGTGCGCGGGTTGGCGGTGAAGTTCACGCTTCCGGACGGGTCGACGACCGACGTGTCCACCCAGACCGCGAAGCTGTTCCCGGCCAGCACGCCCGACGGCTTCATCTCGCTGCTGCGAGCGATGCGTCCCGGGCCCACCGCTCCGCTGCGGCTCATCGGATACATCGCCACCCATCCGCGGTTCCTGTCAAGTCGCTGCCGGTCGTCAAGGAAGCGAACAAAGTGCCGGCCAGCTACGGCACCATCGCCTATCACGGCCTGCACGCGTTCCGCTGGGTTGCCGCCGACGGCAGCGCCCGATTCGTGCGCTACCACTTGCAGCCCGCCGCCGGCGAGGAGATTCTGCCGCCGGATGTCGCGAAAGCCAAGGACGCCGACTTCTTGATCCACGAACTCGACGAACGCCTTGCGTCCCAACCGGTTCGGTTCGATTACCAGGTCCAGATCGGCGCGCACGGCGACTCGACCGTCGACCCGTCCAAGCCTTGGCGCAGCGACCAGACCGTCACCGTCGGCACCCTCGAGATCACCGGCGTCGAAACGGAACGCGAGCACGGCGGCGACATCGTCGTGTTCGACCCGATGCGCGTCACCGACGGCATCGAGCCCTCCGACGACCCGGTCCTGCGGTTCCGCACGCTCGCCTACTCCGCTTCGGTGAAGCTGCGCTCCGGTGTCGACCGGGGACCCGAAGCGCCCGCGACCTGATGACGTCCGCACACGGTCGCCCCACCGCGGCGGAACTGATCGCCGCGGTGGCCGAGTTCCTCGAGACCGATGTGCGGGAATCAACCTCGGGTCAGGTCAACTTTCATTCCCGGGTCGCGGCCAATGCCCTGCGCATGGTCGAACGGGAGTTGCTGGCCGACGCGGCAGACGACGGGGTAGCCGACGCGTTGACCCGGGTCGGATACGACGACGAGGCCGCGCTGGCCGCGGCTATCCGGGCAGGCGAGCTGGATGGCGCCGGCGATCGGGTGCAGTCCGCGTTGCGGGCGCTCGTCGGACGCCGACTGGCCGCCGCCCACCCCGGCTACCAGGACGAATAGGGAGATACGTGATGCCTGCTGCCGAGGCTGTCGTCGATCTGGCCGATGAACTGTTCGCGGCCATCGAGCGCGGCGACGAGCCGCGACTCGACGCACTCTTCGCCGAGGACATCGCGGTGTGGCGGGCCGGCGCTGCAGCGCGACGACGACAAAGAGCGCGCGATGAAAGTGCTGCGGTGGTTCATCCGCGTCACCGCCGAGCGCAGCTACGAGGTCCTCGACCGTCAGCTGTTTCCCGGGGGCTTCGTCCAGCAGCACATCCTGCATGCCACCGGTCGCAACGGCGGATTGATCGCGCTGCGGGTCTGCATCGTGATCAAGGTGAGTGGCAACGACCTGATCACCCGCATCGACGAGTACTTCGACCCGGCGCAACTCGCGCCGATCTGAGCTGACCACGACTGAGGAGGAGTGGCGCAATGAGCGAACGTCGACACACTGCTGAACGATCCGGACACCGCCGGAGTGTGGAACCTGGATCCCGACCGTTCAACCGTCGGCTTCAGCATCAAGAACTTCTGGGGCCTGATCCGTGTCAAAGGGCGGTTCACCGACGTCAACGCCGACGGCCAAATCACCGGCAAGGGCGCCATCTTCGGCCGTCTCGACATCCAGGTGGCATCGCTGCGCACCGGCATCGGCAAACGCGACGAGCACCTGCGATCGGCCGACTTCTTCGACGCCGAGCGCTATCCGGCGATCAGCGTGGAGGTGACCGGCATCGAGCCCAGCGCCGGTGACGCCGCCGATCTGCACGCCACGTTCAGCATCAAAGGGGTCACCGCGCCCGTGCCGGCTGCCGGTCCAGGTCAGCACACTCGACGACGGCGCGGTGCGGGTGAGGGCGAACACCGAGATCGACCGGACTCAATTCGGTGTGGACGCCAATCCGCTGGGCATGATCGCGAAGACGGCAACGATCGTCGGCCGACGCGTACTTCGTGCGGACGCCGCAGTAACTATCGCCGGGCAGTACGATCTGGACCGTGTCTGCCACCAGCCCCTTGCGGATCCTCGTGTACAGCGACAACCCCAACACCCGACAGGCCGTCATGCTGGCGCTGGGCAAACGAGTCCATCCGGACCTGCCCGAGCTGAGCTACGTCGAGGTCGCGACCGGACCGGTAGTGGTCCAGCAGCTGGACGCCGGCGGCATCGATCTGGCGATCCTGGACGGCGAGGCGACTCCCGAAGGCGGCATGGGACTCGCCAAACAGCTCAAAGACGAAATCGACGACGGCCCGCCGATTGTGGTGCTGACCGGGCGCCACGACGACGCCTGGCTGGCCAGCCTGGTCACGCGCCGAGGGCGCGGTGCCCCACCCGATCGACCCGATCAGGCTGAGCCGAACCGTGCTCGAGTTGCTGCGCACCCCGGTTCGGTAGCCGTTTAACCGGCCCCAGACTCGCGCACGGCCTCGCCGCTGGACCGACCGGATCACGTCTCCAGATCTGGCTCGCTGAATGGGCCAAATCTTCTGCCCGCACTTGGTAGTTCGCAACCTTCGGCTCAAGCGGCTGGATGCCGCATGTCTCGTGGCGTTCATCGCTCGTCAAGCTGTGGTTGAGGTCACATCTAACCTGCTGAGCGCGGGACCGCACGCGGTCGCTAGGCTGTGGTTGCGCTCACAGTCCAGCCCATAGACCAGAGTGAGGAAGCGTCGTCGCGGGATGAATCTCTACCTACCAATTCTCGTACTCGGAGGGATCGCCGCAGCGTTCGCGCTCGGCTCGGTCGCGATCGCCCAGGTCACCGGCCCGAACCGCTTCAACCGCGCCAAGCTCGAGGCCTACGAATGCGGGATCGAGCCCAGCGACCAGCCGGCCAACGCACCGCATGCCGGTAGCGGCCAGCGCTTCCCGGTGAAGTACTACCTGACAGCGATGCTGTTCATCGTCTTCGACATCGAAATCGTGTTCCTGTACCCGTGGGCGGTCAGCTACGACCAGCTGGGGTTGTTCGCGCTGATCGAGATGGTGATCTTCATGCTGACCGTCTTCGTGGCCTACGCATACGTGTGGCGCCGCGGCGGACTGACTTGGGATTGAGGTAGATCGTGGGCATCGAAGAAAAACTACCGAGCGGCTTCTTGCTGACCACCGTCGAACAACTGGCGGGATACTTTCGCAAGAGCTCGCTGTGGCCGGCCACCTTCGGGCTGGCCTGCTGCGCGATCGAGATGATGGCCACCGCCGGCCCGCGGTTCGACATCGCACGCTTTGGCATGGAGCGCTTTTCGGCAACGCCGCGACAGGCCGACCTGATGATCGTCGCCGGCCGGGTCAGCCAGAAGATGGCGCCGGTGCTGCGCCAGATCTACGACCAGATGGCCGAGCCCAAATGGGTGCTGTCCATGGGCGTCTGCGCATCGTCGGGCGGAATGTTCAACAACTACGCGATCGTCCAGGGCGTCGACCACGTTGTGCCGGTGGACATCTACCTGCCCGGCTGCCCGCCGCGTCCGGAGATGCTGCTCTACGCAATTCTCAAGCTGCACGACAAGATTCAAGAGATGCCGCTCGGCGTCAACCGTGAGCTGGCCATCGCCGAGGCCGAAAAGGCGGCGCTCGCCGCGCGGCCGACGATCGAGCACCTCGGGCTGCTGCGATGAGTTCACCGGAACACGACCCCAAGCGCGCCGCCAGCGAAGTCGGCGGAAACCCGGTGGGCGCCGAGACCTCCGACGCCGACCTGATCGGCGTGCGCCGCGGCATGTTCGGCGTCCGCGGCAGCGGTGACACCTCGGGCTACGGACGACTGATTCGCCAGGTCACCATCGACGAGGGAAGCCCGCGCCCATACGGCTTCTATTTCGACGAGATCGTCGACCGGCTGGCCGAGGTGTTGAAAGCCGACGACAACGTCGAATTCGCCGACGCCATCGAGAAAGTGGTCGTCTACCGCAACGAGCTGACGCTGCACGTGCGCCGCGAACTGCTGCCGCAGGTCGCCCGCCGGCTACGCGACGATGCGCAGCTGCGGTTCGAGCTGTGCCTCGGTGTCAACGGCGTGCACTACCCGGACGAAACCGGCCGCGAGCTGCACGCGGTGTACCCGCTGAGCTCCATCACCCACAACCGTCGGGTCCGGCTGGAAGTGGCTGCACCAGATGGTGATCCGCACATCCCCTCGTTGTTCGGGATCTACCCGACCAACGACTGGCATGAGCGCGAGACCTACGACTTCTTCGGCATCATCTTCGACGGCCACCCTTCGTTGACCCGTATCGAGATGCCCGACGACTGGCAGGGACACCCGCAGCGCAAGGACTACCCGCTCGGCGGCGTCCCAGTGGAGTACAAGGGCGCGCAGATCCCCCCGCCCGACCAGCGGAGGTCCTACAACTAATGAGCGAAACCACGACCGCCGCCAACGGTGACGGCTCGGACACCTTGATCGCGCTCACGGGCCAAGATTGGAACAGGGTTGTCGAGGCCGCCCGGGAGCGCGGCGAGCCCGGCGAACGAATCGTCGTCAACATGGGACCGCAACACCCGTCGACCCACGGCGTGCTGCGACTGATCCTGGAGATCGAGGGCGAGACCGTCACCGATGCCCGGTGCGGAATCGGCTACCTGCACACCGGAATCGAGAAAAACCTCGAATACCGGTACTGGACGCAGGGCGTGACGTTCGTAACCCGAATGGATTACCTGGCACCATTTTTCAACGAGACCGCATTCTGCCTCGGAGTGGAGAAGCTGCTCGGCATCACCGACGAGATCCCCGAACGGGTCAACGTCATCCGGGTGATGATGATGGAACTCAACCGAATCTCCTCGCACCTGGTCGCGTTGGCGACCGGCGGCATGGAGTTGGGCGCGATGACGCCGATGTTCACCGGCTTCAAGGGCCGCGAGATCATCCTCACGCTGTTCGAGTCGATCACCGGGCTGCGGATGAACAGCGCCTACATCCGCCCCGGCGGTGTGGCGCAGGACCTGCCACCGGACGCCGAAGACCGAAATCGCCACCGCCCTCAAGGAAATCAAGGGCGTGCTGCGCGAGATGGGCAACCTGCTCAACGAGAGCGCCATCTGGAAGGCCCGCACCAAGGACGTCGGTTACCTCGACCTCACCGGCTGTGTCGCCCTGGGAATCACCGGGCCGATCCTGCGGTCCACCGGGCTGCCCCACGACCTGCGCAAATCAGAGCCCTACTGCGGATACGAGGACTACGAATTCGACGTCATCACCGACGACGGGTGTGATTCCTACGGCCGCTACATCATTCGCGTCAAGGAGATGTCGGAGTCGGTGAAGATCGTCGAGCAGTGCCTGGACAAACTGAAGCCCGGCCCGACGATGATCGAGGATCGCAAGATCGCCTGGCCGGCTGACCTGAAAGTCGGTCCGGACGGGTTGGGCAACTCGCCGGAGCACATCGAGAAGATCATGAGCGGCTCGATGGAGGCGCTGATCCATCACTTCAAGCTGGTCACCGAGGGAATCCGCGTGCCGGCCGGGCAGGTTTACGTCGCCGTCGAATCGCCCCGCGGCGAGCTGGGAGTGCACATGGTCAGCGACGGCGGCACCCGGCCGTACCGGGTGCATTACCGCGACCCCTCGTTCACCAACCTTCAGGCCGTCGCCGCGATGTGCGAGGGCGGCATGGTCGCCGACGTGATCACCGCGGTGGCCAGTATCGACCCGGTGATGGGCGGGGTGGACCGATGACCGCAGCACCCCAGGCGCCAGAACGGCGGCCGGCGCCAACAACGGCGAGCGGGTGTTCCTCCGACTCGGCCCGCCACCGGAAGAGCCCGGGCAGTTCGTCACCGACGGCGCGCCGCAGGACTACCCGGCCGATGTGCAGGCGCGGCTCGAGGTCGACGCCAAAGAGATCATCGGCAAATACCCGAGCCCGCGCTCGGCGCTGCTGCCGCTGCTGCACCTCGTGCAGGCCGAGGACGGCTACATCACGCCGGCCGGTGTGGAGTTCTGCGGCGCACAGCTCGGGCTGACCGGCGCCGAAGTCGCCGCTGTCGCAAGCTTTTACACCATGTACCGGCGTGGCCCCACCGGCGACTACCTGGTCGGCGTGTGCACCAACACGCTGTGCGCGGTGATGGGTGGCGACGCGATCTTCGACTCGCTCAAAGACCACCTCGGCATCGGCAACGGCGAGACCACCGACGACGGATCGGTCACCCTGCGAGCACATCGAGTGCAACGCGGCGTGCGACTTAGCGCCGGTGGTGATGGTCAACTGGGAGTTCTACGACAACCAGACCGTCGAATCGGCGCGCGACCTCGTCGACGGACTGCGCTCCGGGAACCCGCCGGCCCCAACGCGCGGCCTCGCTCCCTGTGCACTTTCAAGGAGACCGAGCGGATCCTGGCCGGCTTCCCCGACCCGCGGCCGGACGAGGGCCAGGGCGGTGCCGGCTGCGGCGACGCTGGCCGGCCTCAAGGTCGCCAAGGAACACAACATGGCCGCACCGTCGCCCGACAGCTCAGGAGAAGGCAAGTAATGGGGTCGCAAACACCGTTGGCTCCGGTGCTGAGCCGGTTCTGGGACGACCCCGAGTCGTGGACTCTGGAGACCTACCGCCGCAACGACGGCTACAAGGCGCTGGAGAAGGCCTTGAAGACTGGACCCCGACGCGGTGATCTCCGCCGTCAAGGACTCTGGGCTGCGCGGTCGCGGCGGCGCGGGCTTCTCGACCGGCACCAAGTGGTCGTTCATCCCGCAGGGCGACAGCGGCGCCGCCGCCAAGCCGCACTACCTGGTGGTCAACGCCGACGAATCCGAACCTGGTACGTGCAAAGACATTCCGTTGATGCTGGCCACCCCGCACGTCCTGGTCGAAGGCGTGATCATCGCGTCGTACGCGATCCGGGCCAGCCATGCGTTCATCTACGTGCGCGGCGAAGTGCTGCCGGTGCTGCGGCGCTTGCAGAACGCGGTCGCCGAGGCGTACGCCAACGGCTACCTGGGCCGCAACATCGCCGGGTCGGGTTATGACCTGGAATTGGTGGTGCACGCCGGTGCCGGCGCATACATCTGCGGCGAGGAGACCGCGCTGCTGGACTCGTTGGAGGGCCGGCGCGGGCAGCCGCGACTGCGTCCGCCGTTCCCCGCCGTCGCCGGCCTGTACGGCTGCCCGACGGTGATCAACAACGTCGAGACCATCGCCAGCGTCCCGTCGATCGTGCTCAACGGTGTGGACTGGTTCCGCTCGATGGGCAGCGAGAAATCGCCTGGCTACACGCTGTATTCGCTGTCGGGGCACGTGACCAAGCCAGGCCAGTACGAGGCGCCGCTGGGCATCACGCTGCGCGAACTGCTCGACTACGCCGGCGGCGTGCGGGCCGGACACCAGCTGAAGTTCTGGACGCCCGGCGGATCGTCGACACCGCTGCTCACCGACGAACACCTCGACGTACCACTGGATTACGAAGGCGTCGGAGCGGCCGGGTCGATGCTGGGCACCAAGGCGCTGGAGATCTTCGACGAAACCACCTGTGTGGTGCGCGCGGTCGGCCGCTGGATCGACTTCTACATGCACGAGTCGTGCGGCAAGTGCACGCCGTGCCGCGAGGGCACGTTCTGGCTGAGCCAGATCTACCACCGCCTGGAAGCCGGTCACGGCACCGCCGAAGACCTGGACAAGCTGCTGGACATCTCCGACGCGATTCTCGGAAAGTCGTTCTGCGCGTTGGGCGATGGTGCGGCGAGCCCGGTCGCGTCGTCGATCCAATTCTTCCGCGACGAATACGTCGCACACATCGAGGGCGACGGCTGCCCGTTCGACCCCAAGCTGTCCATGCTCGCCGCGAACGGAGCCTCATGACCGCGCCACGACGATGCAGAGCGCAGCGATGAGAAGGAGTGGCGCCATGACCAAATGGCCGACACCGGAAAGGTCACCGAGCCCGAGCCCGAACTGGTGAAGCTGACCATCGACGGCACCGAAGTCAGCGTTCCCAAGGGAACGTTGGTGATTCGGGCCGCCGAATTGATCGGTGTGCAGATCCCCCGGTTCTGCGACCACCCGCTGCTGGACCCGGTCGGCGCGTGCCGCCAATGCCTGGTCGAGATCGAGGGCCAGCGTAAACCGATGGCGTCCTGCACGATTCCCGTCGCCGACGACATGGTGGTCCGCACGCAGTACAGCTCCGAGGCGGCCGACAAGGCGCAGCACGGCGTGATGGAGCTGTTGCTGATCAACCACCCGCTGGACTGCCCGATGTGCGACAAGGGCGGTGAATGCCCGCTGCAGAACCAGGCAATGTCCAACGGCCGCCCGGACTCTCGGTTCGAAGACGTCAAGCGCACTTTCACCAAGCCGATCAACATCTCCTCGCAGGTGCTGCTGGACCGCGAGCGCTGCATTCTGTGCGCGCGGTGCACCCGGTTCTCCGAGCAGATCGCCGGCGACCCGTTCATCGAGATGCTGGAGCGCGGCGCGCTGCAGCAGGTCGGCATCTATGCCAACGAGCCGTTCGAGTCGTACTTCTCCGGCAACGCCGTGCAGATCTGCCCGGTCGGGGCGCTGACCGGAGCCTCCTACCGCTTCCGGGCCCGGCCGTTCGACCTGGTTTCCAGCCCGAGCGTGTGCGAGCACTGCGCGTCGGGATGCTCGCAGCGCACCGACCACCGTCGCGGCAAGGTGTTGCGCCGGTTGGCCGGCGACGAGCCCGAGGTCAACGAAGAGTGGAACTGCGACAAGGGCCGCTGGGCGTTCAACTACGCCACCCAGCGTGACCGGATCACCACTCCCCTGGTCCGCGGCGCCGACGGCGCGCTGGAGCCCGCGTCGTGGCCGCATGCGGTCGCCGTGGCGATCGAGGGTCTGACCACCGCGGCGGGCGGCGCCGGTGTGCTGCCCGGTGGCCGGCTGACCGTCGAGGACGCGTACGCCTACTCCAAGTTTGCCCGAATTGTGTTGGGCACCAACGACATCGACTTCCGCGCCCGCCCGCACTCCGGCGAGGAGACGCAGTTCCTGGCGGCCCGGGTCGCGGGCAAGCCGCTCACCACCAGCTACTCCGATCTGGAGTCGGCGCCGGTGGTGCTGCTGGCCGGCTTCGAACCCGAAGAAGAGTCGCCGATCGTGTATCTGCGGCTGCGCAAGGCCGCGCGCAAGCACGGTCTGCCGGTCCACGCGGTTGCGCCGTTCGCCAGCAACGGTTTACAGAAGATGCACGGCACGCTGATCGAGACCGCGCCCGGCGGCGAGGCCGCCGCGCTGGACGGACTGGCCGGCGGCGAACTCGCCGGGCTGCTCGCCAAACCAGGAGCCGTCATCCTGGTCGGCGAACGGCTGGCCGAGCTCACCCGGCGCCTTGTCTGCCGCGGCCCGACTCGCCGACAGCACCGGTGCGCAACTGGCGTGGGTGCCGCGCCGCGCCGGCGAGCGCGGGGCGATCGAGGCCGGCGCGCTGCCGGGGCTGCTGCCCGGTGGCCGGCCGCTGAGCGACGAGACCGCCCGCGCGCAGGTCGCCGCAGGGCTGGAATGTCGCCGACTTGCCCTCCGCCGAGGGCCGCGACGCCGACGGCATCCTGGCCGCGGCCGCCGATGGCAGCCTGGGCGCACTGCTGGTCGGCGGCATCGACCCCGACGACTTCGCCGACCCCGACGCGGTGCTGGCCGCCCTGGACGCCGTGGGTTTCGTGGTCAGCCTGGAGTTGCGGCACAGCGCGGTGACCGAACGCGCCGACGTGGTCTTCCCGATCGCGCCGGCCGCGGAGAAGGCCGGGACCTACGTCAACTGGGAGGGCCGTCAGCGCAGCTTCTCCGGCGCGCTGCCAGCCCACCGCCACGCCGGACTGCCGGGTGCTCGACACCCTGGCCGACGAGCTGGGTATCGACCTCGGATTCCCCACCGTGGCAGCCGGACTGGCCGAACTCAACGGGTTGGGCACCTGGGACGGCGCCCCTGCGGCGGCGCCGAGCGTCGCCGCGGCCGCAGCACCCAAACCCGGCGCCGGTGAGGCCGTCCTGGCGGGCTGGCGGATGCTGCTCGACGACGGGCAACTGCAGGACGGCGAGCCACATCTGGCCGGCACCGCACGCACGCCCGTGGTGCGACTGTCGGCCGCGACCGCGAACGCGATCGGCGCCGCCGACGGCGACAACGTCAGCGTCAGCACCGCGCGCGGCGCGATCACCCTGCCGCTGACGATCACCGAGATGCCCGACCACGTGGCCTGGCTGCCGCTGAACTCGCCGGGCTCGGCGGTACACCGGCAACTGGGCGTCACGCCCGGCGCCGTGGTGAAAATTGGAGTGAGCAAATAATGACCGGCTTCGGACACGACACCTGGTGGCTGATCCTGGCCAAATCGCTTCTGGTCTTTGTGTTCCTGGTCCTGACCGTGCTGATCGCGATCCTGGCCGAACGCAAGATCCTCGGCCGGATGCAGATGCGCTGGGGACCCAACCGGGTCGGCCCGCGCGGCTACCTGCAAAGCCTCGCCGACGGCATCAAGCTGGCGCTCAAGGAGCCGATCATCCCGTTCGGCGTCGAGAAGCCGATTTTCCTTCTCGCACCGGCTATTTCGACGATTCCGGCGATCACCGCGTTCGCGTTCATCCCGTTCGGGCCGCAGGTTTCGGTGTTCGGCCACTGGACCCCGCTGCAGGTGACCGACCTGCCGGTGGCGGTGCTGTTCATCCTGGCGCTGTCCTCGATCGGGGTTTACGGGATCGTGCTGGCCGGGTGGTCCTCGGGATCGACCTATCCGCTGCTGGGCGGCGTGCGCTCCACCGCGCAGGTGATCTCCTACGAGGTCGCGATGGGCCTGTCGTTCGCGACCGTATTCCTCTACGCCGGAACGATGTCCACGTCGGAGATCGTCACGGCTCAGAACCGGGTCTGGTACATCTTCCTGCTGCTGCCGTCGTTCTGCACGTACCTGGTGTCCATGGTCGGCGAGACCAACCGGGCGCCGTTCGACCTGCCCGAGGCCGAAGGCGAACTGGTCGCCGGTTTCCACACCGAGTACTCGTCGCTGAGCTTCGCGATGTTCTTCCTCGCCGAGTACATCAACATGACGACGGTGTCGGCGCTGGCCGCCACGCTGTTCCTGGGCGGCTGGCACGCGCCGTGGCCACTGAACATGTGGGCCGGCGCCAACAGCGGCTTTTGGCCGGTGCTGTGGTTCACCGCCAAGGTGTGGGTGTTCTTGTTCCTCTACATCTGGTTGCGGGGCGTACTGCCGCGACTGCGCTACGACCAGTTCATGGCGCTCGGCTGGAAGATCCTCATCCCGGTGTCGCTGGTCTGGGCGCTGATCGCCGCCGGCGATCCGCACGCTGCGCGACCAGGGTTACGCGCATTGGACGACGGTGCTGGTCGGCGCCAGCATCGTCGTCACCGCCGTACTGCTGTATCTGCTGCAAAGACCGTTCAGCAACAGACAGCTGCGCAAGAAGCGTCGTCGCACCGAGTCGGAGGCAAGGTCCGCACGCGCGGCGTCCTTCGAACCGGCATTTCCCACGCCGGCACTGCCCGGCAAACCACTGGCCCCGGCGGCCAAGGAGGCAGCCAATGGCTAAGTTCCTCAGTTCCCTCGCCGGATTCGGTGTCACGTTCGGCGCGATGTTCAAGCGCCCGATCACCGAGAGCTATCCGGAGAACCCCGGGCCGGTCAAGCCGCGCTACCACGGCCGCCACCAGCTCAACCGCTACGACGACGGCCTGGAGAAGTGCATCGGCTGCGAGCTGTGCGCATGGGCGTGCCCGGCCGACGCGATCTACGTCGAGGGCGCCGACAACACCGAGGAGCAGCGTTTTTCGCCCGGTGAGCGCTACGGCCGCGTCTATCAGATCAACTACCTGCGCTGCATC
Source organism: uncultured Actinomycetota bacterium (assembly GCA_963755805.1). Classification (GTDB taxonomy): domain Bacteria; phylum Actinomycetota; class Actinomycetes; order Mycobacteriales; family Mycobacteriaceae; genus Mycobacterium. The sequence goes on along the minus strand of CAVWLG010000028.1, from coordinate 295,299 downwards.
GGATGCGGGCTCTGCGTCGAGGCCTGCCCGACCCGCTCGTTGACCATGACCAACCACTACGAAATGGCCGATGACAATCGCGCCGACCTGATCCTCGAGAAGCACCAACTGCTGGCTCCGCTGCTGGAGGGCATGACCCCGGCGCCGCACCCCAGGGCCGAAGGCTCCACCGACGCCGACTACTACCGCGGCAACATCACCTCGGAAGGCCTGCGCAACATACCGATCACGGACGTCTCGAAGTGACCACCCAGCTGGCCGCCGACGTCATCGCCCGCACGTCCACCGGCGAAGCGGTGACCTTCTGGCTACTGGGCACGCTGGCGCTGATCGGGGCGCTGGGCGTGGTGATGGCCGCCAACGCGGTGTACTGCGCGATGTCGCTGGCGCTGACGATGATCGTGCTGGCGGTGTTCTACATGATCGAAGACGCCTTGTTCCTCGGCGTCGTGCAGATCGTGGTCTACACCGGCGCGGTGATGATGCTGTTCCTCTTCGTGCTGATGCTGATCGGCGTCGACTCGGCGGAGTCGCTGGTGGAAACCCTGCGCGGACAACGGGTTGCCGCGGTGGTGGCCGGGCTGGGCTTCGGCGTCGTGCTGATCGCCGGAATCGGCAACGTCGCCACCAACCGTTTTGCGGCAAACGGCCTCTCGACCGGCATCGCTCCCGAAGGCAACGTCCAAGGGCTGGCGGCGCTGATCTTCTCGCAATACCTCTGGGCGTTCGAGCTGACCAGCGCGCTGCTGATCACCGCGGCGATCGGTGCGATGATTCTGGCCCACCGCGAGCGTTTCGAGCGCCGCAAGACCCAGCGCGAGATGTCCATCGAGCGATTCGGCCCCGGTGGCTACCCGACCCCGCTGCCCGGCCCGGGCGTCTTCGCGCGGCACAACGCCGTCGACACTCCCGCGCGGCTGCCCGACGGCTCACCCTCCCGGTTGTCGGTGCCCGCGGTCCTGGAATTGCGGCCGGTCGAGGAGCGGGACCTGCCGGTTGCCAACGGTTCCAACGGTTTTGACGCCATCACTAGAGGGGGTGCGTCGTGAACCCGCAGAATTACCTGTATCTCTCCGCACTGCTGTTCACCATCGGCGCTGCCGGTGTGCTGTTGCGGCGCAACGCGATCGTCATGTTCATGTGCGTCGAGTTGATGCTCAACGCGGTGAACCTCGCCTTCGTCACCTTCGCCCGGCTGCACGGCCATCTCGACGGTCAGATGGTGGCGTTCTTCACGATGGTCGTCGCCGCCTGTGAGGTGGTGGTCGGGCTGGCCATCATCATGACGATTTTCCGCGCCCGCAAATCGGCTTCGGTCGACGACGCCAACCTGCTCAAGGGCTGAGGGATGACACATTTGACTTGGCTGCTCGTCGCGTTGCCCGCGGCCGGCGCCGCGATTCTGCTGCTCGGCGGCAGGCGCACCGACCCGTGGGGACACTGGCTGGGCTGTCTGACCGCGCTGGCCTCGTTCGGGGTCGGTCTGTCGCTGCTGACCGACATGCTCGGTCGCCACGGCGATGCCCGGACCATCAGCCAGAACCTGTTCACCTGGATCCCGGTCAACGGTCTGCAGGTCGACTTCGGTCTGCAGATCGACCAGCTGTCGATCTGTTTCGTGCTGCTGATCACCGGGGTCGGATCGCTGATCCACATCTACTCGGTGGCCTACATGGCCGAAGATCCCGATCGCCGAAGGTTTTTCGCCTACCTGAACTTGTTCCTGGCGGCGATGCTGCTGCTGGTGGTGGCCGACAACTACGTGGGCCTCTACGCCGGCTGGGAAGGCGTGGGTCTGGCGTCCTACCTGCTGATCGGGTTCTGGTACCACAAGCCGACCGCGGCGACCGCGGCCAAGAAGGCCTTCGTGATGAACCGGGTCGGTGACGCCGGGCTGGCGCTGGCGATCTTCGTGATCTTCGCCAACTTCGGCACGCTGTCCTACTCCGGCGTGTTCGGCGCGGCGGCGGGCGCCAGCCACAGCGCGTTGACCTGGATCGGTCTGCTGCTGCTGTCGGGTGCGTGCGCCAAATCCGCGCAGGTTCCGCTGCAGGCCTGGCTCGGTGACGCGATGGAAGGCCCCACCCCGGTGTCCGCGCTGATCCACGCCGCCACCATGGTGACCGCCGGCGTGTACCTGATCGTGCGCTCCAACCCGCTCTACAGCCTGTCCCCCGACGCCCGGCTCGGCGTGATCATCGTCGGGGCGGTCACGTTGATGTTCGGGGCGATCATCGGTTGCGCCAAGGACGACATCAAGCGCGCGCTGGCCGCGTCCACGATGAGCCAGATCGGCTACATGGTGCTCGCCGCGGGCCTGGGGCCGGCGGGCTACGCGTTCGCGATCCTGCACCTGCTCACCCACGGCTTCTTCAAAGCCGGCCTGTTCCTCGGCTCCGGCTCGATCATCCACGCGATGCACGAGGAGCAGGACATGCGCCACTACGGCGGCCTGCGCAGCGCGCTGCCGGTCACCTTCGCCACGTTCGGCCTGGGCTATCTGGCGATCATCGGTGTGCCGCCGTTCGCCGGCTTCTTCTCCAAGGACGCCATCATCGAAGCCGCATTGGGAGCAGGCGGAGCCGGCGGCTGGATCCTGGGCGGCGCCGCACTGCTCGGTGCCGGAATCACCGCGTTCTACATGACCCGGGTGATGCTGATGACGTTCTTCGGCAAAAAGCGTTGGGCCGAAGACGCGCATCCCCATGAGGCGCCCGCGCTGATGGCGTGGCCGATGATCCTGCTCGCGGTCGGATCGGTGTTCTCCGGCGGGCTGCTGGGCTGGGGCGGCACGCTGCAGCACTGGCTGGAGCCGGTGACCACTTTCGAGGAGAGCACACCCGTCGCGCCGAGCTGGGTGATCAGCGCCGTGGCCGTCGGCGTCGTCGCCGTCGGCTTCCTGATCGCGCTGTGGCGCTACCTCGGCCGACCCATGCCCGAAACCGCGCCGGCCGACGTGTCCGTGCTGACCGTCGCCGCCCGCCGGGACCTCTACGGCGATGCCTTCAACGAGGAGGTGTTCATGCGACCGGGTGCGCAGCTCACCCACGCGCTGGTCGAGTTCGACGACCAGGGCGTGGACGGCTCGGTCAACGGGCTGGCCAATCTGGTGGGCCGCACGTCGGAGTGGCTGCGCGGCTTCCAGACCGGATTCGCCCGTAACTACGCGTTGTCGATGTTGGCCGGAGCGGCGCTCGTCGCCGCCGCGATCCTGGCGGTGCAACTGTGGTGAGTCGCGCTGCGACGATGCAGAGCGCAGCGATGAGGAGGAGCAGCGCTCATGACTAGCGCCCCTTGGCTTTCCGTCCTGTGGCTGCTGCCGTTGGTCGGCGCCGTCGTGATCATCCTGATCCCGCCGGGCGGCCGGCAGTTCGCCAAGTGGCTCGGCGTGGCCGTGTCGGTGGCAGTGCTGGCGCTGTCGATCGCGCTGGCGGTGGCCTTCAAGGCCGGCGGCCCGACCTATCAGTTCACCGAATCTCACCCGTGGATACCGGCGTTCGGCGCGGGCTACACCATCGGTGTCGACGGCATCGCGCTGATGCTGGTGCTGGTGACCACGATCCTGGTGCCGTTCCTGCTGGTGGCCGGCTGGAACGACGGCGGCGAGCGGTCCCGCGGCACGCAGGCCTACGTGGCGCTGACGCTGACCATCGAATCGATGGTGCTCATCTCGGTGGTCTCGCTGGATGTGCTGCTGTTCTACGTGTTCTTCGAGGCGATGCTGATCCCGATGTACTTCCTCATCGGCGGTTTCGGTGGCGGCGCCCACCGTTCGCGCGCCGCGGTGAAGTTCTTGCTGTACAACCTGTTCGGCGGCCTGATCATGCTGGCCGCGGTGATCGGCCTGTACGTGGTGACCGCCGAAAACGGTTCGGGCACATTCGATTTCCGCCAGATCGTCGCCGCCGTCACCACGGGTTCGCTGGGCGCCTCCTCGGGTGTGCTCAAGGCGCTGTTCCTGGGATTCATGTTCGCGTTCGCCATCAAGGCGCCGCTGTGGCCGTTCCACCGTTGGCTGCCCGACGCCGCAGTGGAGTCGACGCCGGCGACCGCGGTGCTGATCACCGCCGTGATGGACAAGGTCGGCACCTTCGGCATGCTGCGTTACTGCCTGCAGTTGTTCCCTGACGCGTCAACGTATTTCCGGCCCGCCATCGTCACCCTCGCGGTGATCGGCGTCATCTACGGCGCGATCGTGGCGATCGGCCAGACCGACATCATGCGCCTGATCGCGTACACGTCGATTTCGCACTTCGGCTTCATCATCGTCGGCATCTTCGTGATGACGAGTCAGGGCCAGAGCGGTGCGACGCTGTACATGCTCAACCACGGCATCTCCACCGCCGCGGTGTTCCTGATCGCCGGCTTCTTGATCTCGCGCCGCGGCACCCGCTCGATCGCCGCCTACGGCGGGATCCAGAAAGTAGCGCCGGTGCTGGCCGGGACCTTCCTGGTCGCCGGGCTGGCCACGGTGTCGCTGCCCGGGCTGGCGCCGTTCGTCAGCGAGTTCCTGGTGCTGCTGGGCGCGTACAACCGCTACTGGCTGGCGGCGGCGGTGGGCGTCGTCGCGCTGGTGCTTTCGTCGATCTACATCCTGTGGCTGTACCAGCGGGTGATGACCGGCCCCGTCACCGCAGGCAACGAACGGATCCGCGACCTGGTGCCACGCGAAATCCTGGTCGTCGCACCACTGATCCTGCTGCTGCTGGTGCTGGGGATCTACCCGAAGCCGGTGCTCGACCATCATCAACCCCGCGGTGGGCAACACCATGGCGACCATCGGTGCGCATGACCCCGCACCGATTGTGCGGCCTGGCACGGCGCACGTGCCTGGAATGGCGGAAGGACCGCACCGATGACGTCTCTTCCCATGCCCACGCCCAGCGTCGAATATGGGCTGCTCTCACCGATCTTCATCGTGTTCGGTGTCGCGGTGGTCGGCGTCCTGGTCGAGGCGTTCCTGCCTCGACGGGCCCGCTACGGCGCCCAGGTACTGCTCGCGCTCGGCGGCTTGAGCGCGGCGATCGCCGCGGTCATCGTGGTCGCCCGCCAGCTCGATCCCCCGGGCCGCTTCGCGGTGCTGCACGCGCTGGCCGTCGACGGGCCGACCCTGCTGTTGCAGGGTGCCGTCCTGCTGGTCGCGTTGCTGGCCGTGTTCTTCTTCGCCGAGCGCCACAAGGGCGACAGCGCGGCCGCCGGACCGGGTGCCGCGACGGCCACCGCTCATGTGCCGGTCGCGGCTGGACGCCTTTACGCCGCAGGCATCGGCGGTTCCGCACAGTGCGGCCGAGCACGAGGCGGAGCGGGCCGGCGCAAGCCAGACCGAGGTGTTCCCGCTGACCATGCTGGCTGTCGGCGGCATGCTGGTGTTCCCGGCCGCCAACGACCTGCTGACGATGTTCGTGGCGCTCGAGGTTCTGTCGCTGCCGCTGTACCTGCTCTGCGGGCTGGCGCGGCACCGCCGCCTGCTGTCTCAGGAAGCAGCGGTCAAATACTTTCTGCTGGGCGCGTTTTCGTCGGCGTTCTTCCTGTACGGCGTAGCGCTGCTCTACGGCGCCACCGACACCCTTTCGCTGCCCGGCATCGCGAAGGCGCTGGCCGCTGACCACAGCCACTCGATGGCGCTGACCGGTGTCGCGCTGTTGTCGGTCGGGCTGTTGTTCAAGGTCGGCGCCGTCCCGTTCCACTCATGGATCCCCGACGTCTATCAAGGTGCGCCGACCCCGATCACCGGGTTCATGGCCGCCGCCACCAAGGTCGCGGCGTTCGGCGCCCTGCTGCGCGTGGTCTATGTCGCGCTGCCGCCGCTGCACGATCAGTGGCGGCCGGTGCTGTGGGCCATCGCAATTCTGACCATCGCGGTCGGCACGGTCACCGCGGTGACGCAGACCGACGTGAAGCGGATGCTGGCGTATTCGTCGATCGCGCACGTGGGCTTCCTGCTCACCGGCGTGATCGCCGACAACCCGGCGGGTCTGGCGGCGACGATGTTCTACCTGGTCGCCTACAGCTTCAGCACGGTGGGCGCGTTCGCGGTTGTCAGCCTGATTCGCAACGCGCACGGCGAAGAAGACGCCACCACCGCGCATTGGGCTGGCCTGGGCCAGCGGTATCCCGTTGTCGGCCTGCTGTTTTCGATGTTCCTGCTGGCCTTCGCCGGCATCCCGCTGACCAGTGGATTCATCAGCAAGTTCGCGGTGTTCTCCGCGGCGGCCAAGGGCGGCGCGGTGCCGTTGGTCATCGTCGGTGTCATCGGCAGCGCGGTCGCCGCGTACTTCTACGTTCGGGTGATCGTGCTGATGTTCTTCACCGAGCCGCACGCTGAGCCGGTGCACGTCGTGATGCCCAGCTTCTGGAGCAAGGCGGCCATCGCGGTGTGCGCCGCGATCACGATCGGCTTGGGCATCTTCCCGCAGCCGTTGCTCGATCTCGCCGGGCAGGCCGCGCAGTTCTTGACATGACGTCGACGCTGGTTATCAGCGACGACACCGGCGCGGTTCGGGTGTTGACGATGAACCGGCCCGACAAGCGAAACGCATTGAGCCCGGACCTGATCGGGGCGCTGTATGCCGCACTCCGCGAAGCCGACGACGACCCATCGGTGCGGGCAGTGGTTCTCACCGGCGCCGACCCGGCGTTCTGCGCCGGCGTCGACCTCAAAGAAGCCCAACGGCTCGGCTCGGTCTACTTCGAGCAGTTCCAGAACCAGAGCTGCATCCGCCAGACCGGGGAGATGCGCACGCCGATCGTCGGCGCCATCAACGGCGCGGTGTTCACCGGCGGACTCGAAATGGCTTTGGGTTGCGACTTTCTCATCGCCTCTGAGCGCGCGGTATTCGCCGACACCCATGCCCGCGTCGGGATTCTGCCCGGCGGCGGGATGACGGCCCGGCTTCCGCATGTCGTCGGCGCGGCGATGGCGCGCCGGCTGTCGATGACCGGCGAAGTGGTCGACGCCGCGCGGGCCGAGCGAATCGGCTTGGTCACCGAGGTCGTGCCACATGATCAGTTGTTGACCAGGGCGGTCGAGCTGGCCGGTCAGATCGCCGAAGTGCCTGCGCCAATCATGGCCGGGCTCAAGGAAATCTACGTCACCGGCGCCGCCGCGATCATCGACCCCGCCCTTGCCGCCGAACGCGCCATCGCCGGCGCGCAGACGCTGGATCGAGACGGCCTGAAAGATCGCTACGCCGAGATCAGCGAGCGCAACCGCCGCCAGATTCGATCTCAGCCAGACGCCAGCAGCGGGCTGTAATCGGTCGGCGGGTCAACGAGATTCATTGACCGGTAGAGCTTTTCGCTGAGCGCCGGGCTGGTCTCAGCCGCGGAAAGCATCGCCTCGCGGAACTCCAGCAATTCTTTGGATGCCGAATGATCCGGGTCTCCGCTGGCCATATAGAGATCGTTGAACTGATTGGAAGCCCACATCGGTCCGATCTGCCCGGCGGCGGCCGCGAAGAATCGCTGCGCGAAATCACCGTTCGCTTCGGCCAGACACGCTTGCAGCGCCGTCGCTTCCAGCGCCGCCACCGTCATGCCCTGGCCGTAGATCGGGTTGGTACTACAGATCGCATCGCCGAACACCAAGAAGCCCGAGGGAAACCGATCCATCTGGTCGTAGCGTCGCCAAATGGCACCCGGGTAGCGGAACATGGAGATCTCACTGATCGGCTCGCCGCGCTTGAGCGCCCGCAACAACGCGGGCGGCGCGAACTGCGTGGCCATCCGGATCATCCCGGTGAGGCTGTCCGGTGGTTCGTTGTCCGCGACCCGCGTCAGCGTGAAAATCCAGGTGTCGTGCTCGTACATCGAAAAGGCACCGCCGGTAGCCTTTTTCGGCTCGGGAACGACGAACGTCATCCGCTCTTTGATAATCCCCTCCGGGATCCGCATCAGCAGACTGGTGTAGTTCGCGCTGGTAGTCGAGCGTTCGGCGACGGGTCGCCCGTAGCCCAAGTCCTCCAGGAAAGCCGGCGTGCGCGCACCGCGCCCCATCGCGTCGACCACCAGGTCGGCCTCCAGGGTCCGCTGCTCGTCGGTTTCGCGGTCAACGATCTTGGCGCCGGTGACCCGCTGCGGGGTCGGTGCGATCGGCTCGACGAAGTCGTGACCGTCGAGGATCTCCACGTTGTCTATGGCGCTGACCCGTTGTCTGACATGCGATTCCAGCAGCGGGCGGCTCAGCAGGTGGAGTTTGACGGCCGACGGGTCGCTGAATTTGCCCTCTCGACTCAGCTCGTGGCCGGCAACCCGGATGGACACCCGGGACAGATCGCCGTCATCGCAGACCGCGGCGCCGGCGGCGATCAGGTCATCGTGGATGCCGGGGAACAGTTCGGCCAGCTCGTGAGCGCCTCGGCTCCACAACACGTGAAAGTGACGACCCTGCGGAACACCGCGCCGCTGATCGGCCGTGTCGGGCAGCTTGTCCCGCTCGACGACCGTCACGGTGCCGTAGAAGTCGCTGAGCACCCGGGCGGCGAGTAGGCCGCCCATTCCCGCACCACAGACGACAGCCCGCTCCCCCAGTTTGCCCACCGATTTCCCCCTCGCCCCTAGCGCGTCTGCCGGCTTACGCTACAGAGATAGTTAAGAGATGAGGCCGAAATCATCGAGCCGAAGCCGCCAATCACCGCCGCCCGCAAGCGGCTTGCGAAGCTAAACCCCGGCCGTGGTCATATCGTCGAGTGCGACCGCCGCCAGGTCCGGCCGCAAGACGCTCAACTCTTCGAGCTCCTCGTCGGCACGCCGCTGCACCAGCAACGGAATGAATCCCCGTACCCGGCTGCTCTGGAAGTGCGAATACGCATGCCGCACGACGGCGGCGACGTGGTCCCCCGGAAGAGCTGAATACTTCTCGGCGAGGCGACGCTCCACGTCGGTGATCCAACGCCCGCTCTTCTGGAGGCATCCCGATATTGTTGCCGCCAACTGACCACCGGTCAAGATTTTCTGATGCAAGGGATTGTGTAAGGAAAGTCGCAGCGCAAGACCCTGGCGCTAGCGATCCTCGTCAGGCAGAAAAGGCCGGGTGGCCAGCAAATAGATCGCGAACACCGCGAGCGGCGCCAGCAGCGGCAACCACGGCAGCTGCAGCGGAAAAGCGGTCGCGACCAGGCCCGCAAGCGTGAACCCCAGGGCAGCGACCAGCGTCGCCACGCTCACCGAGTCGAGGCCGATACCGCTCGCGGCGCCATGTCGCAGCACCAGGTAGACGGCCGCCGACAGGCCCGCCACCGCCGCCACCGTTGGCGGTCGCGCCGGTCAATGCGATCACCGCCACGGTGAGCAGCACCGCAAGCGTGGCAACGGGGCGAAACATGATCGCGACCGTCACGGCGACCAGCGCAGACACCGCCGCGACCCGGGCCGGGCCGTACGTCCCGACACCGACGGCGGCCACCATCAGCAGCCCGCAGGCCGTCGACAGTAGGTGCGCAACCAGTGGCGTGCCGCGCCTCATAACCGCCGTACCGCCCGCCGCCGACGGCGATCGGGCACCGCCTGCATCGACTGATCCAGGGTCCGATCCGGCCTCCCAGGCCACCACGTCCACGCCGACGGTGCCCATGTCGCGGTACATGGCGGAGCGCTGCAGCGCCCACATCCTTTGCACCAACGGATCTTGGGCGGCGCGAAACGGGTCGCCCTGCAACACATCGACCGCCACCACGACGTGACCGCGTCGGCACAAGTCGATCAGCGCGAGCGCGAATTCGGTGTCGAGCAGCGTGGAGAAACCGACGACGATCGCTCCCGAGGGAATCGCCGCCCGTGGCGCCAATGTCCCAGTGGTGCTTTCGAATTCATCGCCCGCGTCAAGCACGGCGTCCAACACGCGGTAGAACTGGCGCTGCCCGATCTCGGCGCCAAGCCAGCGGGGCCTGCGACCGCCGAGCGCGACCAGGCCGGCCCGGTCACCATTGCGCAGCGCGGTCTGCACCACCTGGGCGGCACCACGCACGATGCGCTCGGTGGCCTCGGTCGCCGGGCCGGCCGGCTGCGGATAGCCGTCGATCAGCACCACCACGTCCGCGGAACGATCGGTCAGCCGCTGAGTGACGTGCAGCCGACCGCGGCGAGCACTCACCGGCCAGTTGACCGTGCGCAACTGATCGCCCGGCACGTAGGTACGGATGTCGGCGTACTCGACGCCGCGTCCGATGTGCCGGGTCAGGTGGGTGCCCAGCCGGTCCAGCAGCTCGGTCGGCGGAAGCGTCGTCGGTTGAGGCGGCGTCATCGGGAAGACGGTCACCTGCGCCGCGTCGACGGTCCCCGCGCCGACCAACAGCCCACCGTGCGCGACGACCTCGACCGAGGCCCGGACGGGATACCGTCCCCAGCGCTCGGCACTGGCGGTTACGGTCTGCCGCGGACCAGATGCCCGCTGGACGAGGTCGAGTTGCATTCCATCAATCGCTGATACCGCGAGTTTGATTGCGGTACCGAATGTTTCGGTGCTGGCCCACAGAGTCAGCGGCATCGGCTCGGATTCGAAGCATCGCTGCGATCCGGGCTCGGCATGGACACTGACTTTCGGCAGCGGCCGCTGCCAACTGACGGAACACAACACACCGAGCAACGGAGCCGCGAAAGCGACGAGTTGCCAGCACGATCGGATCAGGCCGACCGCCAGTGCCAGCGCCGCGCAGGTGGCGATCGCTCGCGTCAATGACGATGCGCGCCAACGTAGCTGAACCTCTCGAACCTCAGCCACGCCGACCTACTGTGGGCCGCCGTGCGTTCGTGGGACCGGCAACCGCCGCAACAACTCCTCGATGATGTCCGAGCCCTGGATTTTTCGGACCCACATCTCCGGACGCAACGTGATCCGGTGCGCCACCACGGGCGGCGCCAGCGCCTTGATGTCTTCGGGGATCACATAATCGCGGCCGAGCAGCAGGGCGCGGGCGCGGGCGAGCTGCACCAGATCGAGTTCCGCACGGGGGCTGGCACCGACCGCCACCTGAGGGTGGTGTCGGGTCGCGGCGGCCAGCGACACGACATAGTTCAGCACGTCCTCATGCACGCTGACCTGCTCGACAGACTCGCGCATCGCCAGCAGATCATGTTGATCCACAACCTGATTGATCGTCGGCTCCGTCGACCCTCGATCCAGGCGGCGCCGCAGCATCGACACCTCGTCGCGCTCCGAGAGGTAGCGCAGTTCGAGTCGTAGGGCGAACCGATCCAGCTGCGCCTCGGGCAGCGGATAGGTGCCTTCGTACTCGATCGGGTTGTCGGTGGCCAAGACGATGAACGGCTGCGGCAACGGATGCGTGACACCGTCGATGCTGACCTGGCCCTCGGCCATCGCCTCCAGCAGCGCCGCCTGAGTCTTGGGCGGGGTGCGGTTGATCTCGTCGGCCAACAACAGGTTGGTGAAGATCGGGCCCGGACGGAACTCGAAATGACCCGACTGCATGTCGTAGACCGTCGAGCCGAGCAGGTCCGCCGGCAACAGGTCAGGGGTGAATTGCACACGGGTGAAATCCAGCCCGAGGGCGGCGGCGAACGACCGGGCGATCAGCGTTTTCCCGAGGCCGGGCAGATCTTCGATCAGCACGTGCCCGCGCGCGAGCACCGTAGTGAGAATCAGCGTGAGCGCCGAGCGCTTGCCCACCACGACGCGCTCGATCTCGTCGAGCACCGCCACCGCGCGGGTCGTCGTCGTCACCACGGTCTCGGAGGTCATATCCGACACGTACCCCCTGTCATACCTGCTCAAGCCGTTCCAGGATCTCCTCCAGTTTCGCCCGGCCCGGTCCGGGTTCGCTCCCGCCGGTGCGCGACACGTTGTTGGGGTCCACCCACGCCCACAGCTCCGAGCCGAAAAGTGTTCGCCCGGTGGCGGCGAACGCAGCCGGGTCTTTGGCTTGCTTCTGCCCGGTTGCCATCCCGAATCGTCGTGCCAGCATCGGCCGCAGATGCCGGTCCCAGTCGGCTCGTGTCGACTCCGACCGGTGAATCAGCGTCTGCGTTCGGGATAACCAACTGCGCAGCGTCTCCTCGAGGGCATTCGGGACCTCGGGCGGCGGCGGTTCGATGTTGCGGCCCAGGACCTGCCGCACGTTGACCAACGCGAAAAGCGCTGCGGCACCGGCCGCCCACAGCACGAACCGACGATCGTGCAGCGACAGCGCGGCCAGCTCCGCGCACAGCACGACGGAAACACCGAGCGCGATAAGTCTTTTCATACCGAGCTCCGCATGTCGGCGAGCACCAGTTGCAAGACGTCAACCGCGCGGCTTCGATGCGTCTCGGTCATCACATGCGGACTGAACCGTGCCTCTTCGAACAGGTTCACCAGTTCGGCCGCATTGTCGGCGTGCAGCGCGTGATGTTGGACGGCGCGAGCCAAAACCTCTGTGGGAGTGTCGAAATCCTGCGGTACCGCTCCGGGGTGACGTCGCAGCTCGCGTTCCATCGCGGCGTAGCACGCGATGATCGCCTGCCGTGGTTCGTGATCGGGATCTTCGATCTCGGCCAACCCGCTTTCGGCCGCCCGCACCAGCGACGTGGCCGCTGCGGCGACGGGAGCCGATTCGCCGAGCGGTCGCGCCGCACCGACCGCCGGACCGGCGGCCCGACGCCGGCGGGTGACGACGGCCGCCGCGACGATCATCAGCAGCAGTGCGACCGTGCTGGCGATCAGGTAGCGCAGCACGTCGCCGTCCGCGCCGTTGTCCTGGGATCCCGGTCGTTGCGGGGCGCCGCCCGTCGGTGCGGGACTTGTGGAGGTCGGCAGCGACTGCGGCTGATCGATCTGATGCGGACCGATGAGCTGCGACAACAGCCACGCCATGACCAGCCACACCAGAAGCACCGTTGCCACGATCAGCATCACCCGCCAGGCCGGCCGGCCGCCGCCGTCGGAAAATGTCTTCGGCAGCGGACTGGCGCTGCTTGCCGCCCGCCGCGGGTCGCGCATCCGGGCGATCAGCGCCACGGCCACGATCACCAGCGACACACTGAGCAGGACCGCAACGTAGACCAGCGACGCGCCGCTCTGCTGGGGTGGCCGGTCGGCACGCTGCACGCCTGGGAGATATCCGCGCAGCGCCGCGGCGATGGCGATCAACAGCACGATCACGGCGACCACGCGGCCAGTCGCCTTATCAAAGATCGGCACACCACTCGACAAGTGCCCATCGTGGCACGGAGTCGAGGTGGACGGCCAGAGATCGGCCCAGTTCAGTGGTGCCCAGTTCAGTGGTGCTCAGTTCAGTGGCGCTCGGCGAGCTCCGCCAGCCGATCCAGCGATGCCTGCAGCTTGTCACTAGTCGTTTCGCGGGCACGGGCGAGTCGGTGCTGATCGGTCAAGCGCGTCCAGTCGTAGGTGTGCGTCACCCGGGTGCGGGCATCGCCCAGCGGCTCCAGCTCCCAACGCCACAGATGCCCGGCAGGCTGCTCACCGGCCGTCGCCGGGGTCCAGGCGATACGACGGGCTTCGACGAACTCGACCACATGATTGTCCCGAACGCCGCCATTGGTCAGCGTCATCGTGAAGATGTCGCCAACCGTGCGGACCCGTTGCCCGCCTTCGCCATTCGCGAGGTTGCTCATTGCCGTCCCACCGCGGCTGTTGCGCAGGGTCGGCGATCAGCTCGAAGAGCTGATCCGCGGCGGCGGCGATCTCGCGGCTCGCGCTCACCACCCGAGGGTCTTCGGCGTCGTCGGACATAGCTCGATCCAAGCACTCAGCCCCGGCGGTAGTCCGCAAGGTAGGACGGCAGCGGCACAGCCGGATCGAGGTCGTCGGCGGGAATGGGCGTTCCCGGTTGCAGAGTGAGCGGCAAGATCCCGGCCCAGTGCGGCAACGTGAGATCTTCCGGATCATCGACGGGCCCGCCCGTGCGTACCTTGGCGGAGACCTCCACGAGGTCGAGCGCGATCACGGCGGTCGCCGCGAGTTCGCGGGCGCTGGGGGCCTGCTGTCGGTAGATCGACCGGTCGCGACATGTTCCAGTAGCGCCGCCAAGGCGCGCCGCTTCTCGTCGTCGTCACGCACCAGTCGCGCGTTGCCGACCGCGACGACCGACCGGAATTCCAGCGAATGGTGCATCGCCGAGCGCGCCAGGACCAGACCGTCGACCACTGTCGCCGTGACACACACCGCCAGCCCGTCGGGAGCGCCGGCGGCGGCGAGCATCGGGCCGCTACCGGTCGATCCGTGCAGGTAAAGCGTCTCGTCCAGTCGTACGTGCATAGTCGGCAACACCACCGGCCCAGCGTCACCGACGACGCCGACGTGGCAGAACAGTGCCTCATCGAGGATGCCGTGGACGGTGGCGCGGTCGTAGCGGGCGCGTTCGCGATACCGGGTGGGCACGGTCCGCGCTGTGGGCGCATAAGCCTGATCTGCCGTCATGGTTGCCACCTCATTTGCACTAGTACATAATTGATTATGTGCCAGAACAATACATGATCCGCGGTACGGGTGCCGAGGCAATTGCGTCCGACGTCGAAGCTGCCATTTCCGCGGGCGCGTTGGCGCCCGGCGCCGAGCTGCCGCCGATCCGCGAGCTAGCCGGTCAGCTCGGCGTCAATGCGAATACGGTGGCCGCCGCGTATCGCCTGCTGCGCCAACGTGGAGCCGTCGAGACCGCGGGCCGGCGCGGCACCCGGGTGCGGGATCGTCCGGCGACCACTCCCCGCTCGCTGCGCGGAATCGCCGTCCCTTCGGGTGCGCGCGACCTGTCCACCGGCAACCCGAATCCCGCCCTACTGCCCATTGCCGGGCTCAGCACGCGCCGCAGCGCACCCGTGCTGTACGGAGATCCACCGGTCTCGGCCGAGCTGGCCGAGTTCGCGCGAACATCGCTGACCGCCGACGGCGTTCCGGCCGAGCACATCGCCGTGACCGCGGGTGCCCTCGACGGCATCGAACGCGTTCTCGCCGCCCACCTGCGTCCCGGCGACCGGGTCGCGGTCGAAGACCCCGGCTGGGCCAACCTCTTGGATCTGCTTGCAGCGCTGGGTTTTTCAGCGGAACCGGTAGGAGTCGACGATGACGGGCCGCTGACGGCCGATGTGGACCGGGCTCTGCGCCGCGGTGCACGCGCTCTTGTCCTGACAAGCCGCGCGCAAAATCCGACCGGTGCCGCGGTGTCGAGTGTGCGGGCTGACGAGCTACGGGAATTGCTCATCGCGCATGACGACGTATTGCTCATCGAAGACGACCACTGCGCAGGGATCGCCGGCGCACCGCTACACACCCTGTCCGGCACTACCCGGCACTGGGCGTTCGTCCGCTCGGCCGCGAAGGCCTACGGTCCCGACCTGCGATTGGCGCTGCTCGCCGGTGACCAACGCACGGTCGAACGGGTGCACGGGCGGCTGCGGCTGGGTCCCGGTTGGATCAGTCACCTCTTGCAGGACCTCGCGGTCAGCCTCTGGAGCGACGAGGCCGCCAGCCAGATGGTCCACGACGCCGAAGTCGCCTACACCCGCAACCGTGAACTGCTCCGCGGCGGCGCTGGCCGATCGCGGGGTGACGTCGCACGGCAGGTCCGGACTCAACGTCTGGATCCCGGTCCCCGACGAAACCGTCTCGATCACAAGGCTTTTGAGTGCAGGCTGGGCCGCGGCGCCGGGAACACGATTCCGAATCGGCAGCCCACCGGGAATGCGGATCACTATCTCGGGGCTTGCGGCCGACGACATCGACGCGTTGGCCGACGGGATTGCCGAGGCGGTGCTTGCCGTCGGTCGCGCCAGCATGTAATCGAGCGCGACCTCAAGGCCTTTGCAGAACGGCCGTAGTTATCCACAGTTGGCGATTGATCCACAGGTAGTGCTCTGCCTCGTGCGCTGACGGCTTGTTTGTCGGGCCGATTCATAACCTCGAGATATGGGTCCAGCGATCAGCGCCGACGAGGCACGGGAACGGATCAAGTCCGCTCTCGATGCGATCGACGCCGGCCACGATCTGCTCCGCGATACGCCGTCGGACCTGGTGGGCAACACGTTTCGGCTTGACGTCGCAGAGCGGCTGGAAACGCAGGAGCGCACCAACCGGGGCTTGATGTACCGGATTTTCGGCGAAATCGCTGATCCGCCGGACGAATCCGGATCCGTAGCCCTGATGCGTTCGACGCTGTGGTCGCGACTGCACATCACTCCGAACGAAATCACCCGGCGGTTCAAGCTTGCGGTGCGCATTCGACCGCGCCGGTCGCTGACCGGCCCCATGCTGATGCCAGAACTGCCGGAGTTGGCCGCCGCGGTCGAAGCCGGCGCCGTCGGCGATGACCACATTCGCTCGGTGTGCCGGGCAATCGACGTGCTCCCTGGCTCCGTGTCACCGGTTGACGTCGCGGCCGCGGAGCGCAAACTCGGTCCAGCACGCGACCAAGCTCGATGCGGGAATCGTCGCGAAACTTGGCCAACGCATCGCCGACTACCTCAATCCCGACGGCCTGTTCAGCGACGAGGATCGTGCGCGCCGGCGCGGATTGCACCTTGGCCCCCAGGGGCCTGACGGGATGTCGCGGCTGTCCGGATTGCTCGACCCGCAGTGCCGTGCCTACTTCGAGGCCATCGAGGCCGCGGTGCGACCGGGCCGTCACCAGCCGGACAACGACTCCGCTTCGCGAGATGACCGCACCCCCGCCCAGCGCTGCCACGACGCGTTGAAGCTCGGCCTGGAGACCGCTATCGCATCCGGCGGCATGGGCGTGCACCGCGGCCATCCTGTCACCGTGGTCGTCACGACGATCGCTGGCCGAGCTCAACCAGGCGGCCGAGGCCGCGCTCGACCCGTCGGTTCCGACGCCGCCTCCCGCAAGAACGGGTGGTGGCTCCCGGTTGCCGATGCGAGACCTGATTGCCATGGCCGGCAAATCAATTCACTACCTGGCTGTATTCGACGAGCACACCAAGCGACCGCTGTACCTGGGTCGGCAAAAGCGGATTGCCACTGCCGATCAGCGGCTGATTTGTTATGCCCGTGACCGCGGCTGCACGCGTCCCAATTGCCTCGAGCCCGGCTATCGCTGCGAGGTCCACCATTCGCGGGACTGGCGGCGCGGCGGCCGCACGGATGCGGACAACTTGTACTTCCTGTGCGGCTCCGACCACGGCATGGCAAGTCGCGGCGAATCCGACACCGATGTCGTCGACGGCCGATTGGGTTGGAGCGATGGCACCGGCCCGCCCGAGATCAACCACGCCCACCATCCCGACGAGTTGCTGCGCGGCGATCCGGATCCGCCGGAAGAGGCCGCCTAAGCCCCGAACGCGCGGAAGCTGCCGTCCAGCACCTGCAGGTGACCGATCGTCCGGCCGGTCACCACCGTCGGATCCACCAGCACCAGCTCCGCCGCCGCTCGGGCAAACTCTTCCGCGGTCGCCACCTCGGCGAAATCGCGGGCGTAATACGAAAGACCCGGCGTCATAATCGCTTTCGACGGCGACAACGCGTTGACCGCAATGTTGTGGGGCGCCAGATCGTAAGCGGCACAGGACGTCAGGTGCTCCAGCGCGGCCTTGGATCCGCCGTATCCAGGCAGCACACCGCCACTGCGGTCGGCGTATGGCCCGTCACCCGGTAGCCGGGATGCGACCGAGCTGATGTTGATGATCGAGCCGATGCCCGCGGCCATCATGTCCGGGCAAACCAGCTGGATCAACTCGTAGGCGGCGAACACCGCGATCTCGAAGTGCCGGCGATACGCGCCCAGCGGTGTGCCGAGCACCGGCGGAAAGTCCGCTTTGACGCTCTTGACGCCAGCCTGTTGCGCTCTCGCCGGCTTGGGGCGTGCGTCGTCGCCGGGTTTCGGCGGACGACCCGGCGCGGTGAAGGCCGCATTGTTGACCAGAATCGTGATCGGGCCCAATGCATCTCGTGCCTCACCGACCAGCCGAGCGATGTCGTCGCGGTCGAGCAGGTCAGCCCGGATCGCCAGCGCCCGTCCACCGGCCGCATCGATCTCGGCGACGGTCTCGCCGATCGTGCCGGGAAGCCGTTCGTCCCAGACACTTTCGGTTCGGCCGACTACCGCGACAGCCGCCCCGTCGGGACGCCAGCGCCAGGGCGATCTCACGGCCCAGTCCACGGCTGGCACCGGTGACAATCGCGGCCCGCCCCTGCAGACGTCCCGTCACCGGCCCGACCCTACATCGCGGGTGACGCCGTGCACGAGGATCGCCGTCGTCTGATCCACCCAGGCGTCATCGAGCGGCTCGTCGGGGCTCAACAGCATTCGCAACAACGTCGACCCACCGATCAATTCGATGAGCCGGTCCGGGTCGACATCCGGATGCACCTCACCGCGATCAACCGCCTCGCCGAGCCGGACCTGCACCGTGCTGAACAAGTCGGCGAACCGCGACATCACCCGGGCGTTGAGTTCGGAGTCGGCGCTCATGTCGGCGACCAGTCCGGGCAACGCGGCCCGAACCACCGGGGTAGTGAAGACATCGCGCGCGGCCGCGATCATCGCCCGCAGGTCAGCGGCCATCCCGCGGGTCGGACCGACCAGCGCCGTCGGCGCCACCGGGAAGGCCGCCTCGTGCACCAACTCGGCCTTGCTCGACCACCGCCGGTACAGCGCGGTCTTCGTCGTCCCGGCACGCTCGGCGACCGCAGCCAAGGTCAGATTCGAATATCCAATTTGCACAAGCAAATCCGCGGTCGCCGTCAATATGGCAGCGTCGATACGTGGGTCGCGGGGCCGCCCGGCGCCGGCGGCCTTGTCAACCGCGGATGGGTCTGCTTTCATAACGCTACCCACCGTATCGTAATTGGCGCGGTAGGGCTCGAAGAATGGAGGCACCCCGTGCCCAATGAACCTGTACTCGACCAAGTCGATCGGCTCCAGCGCTCGAGCCGCGACGTCACTACGTTGCCGGCAGTGATGTCGAAGTGGCTGTCGACAGTGCTTCCGGGCGGCGCTGCACCCGCGATCACCGTGGAAAGCGGAGTCGATTCGACCGGCATGTCGTCGGAGACGATCATCCTGACCGCCCGCTGGGACGAAGACGGCACGCCGGTCGAGCAGAAGCTGGTAGCTCGGGTGGCGCCCACCGCCGAGGACGTTCAGGTTTTCCCGACATACCGGCTCGACCACCAATTCGACGTGATCCGCATGGTCGGCGAGCTGACTGACGTCCCCGTGCCGCGGGTGCGTTGGCTGGAGGCGACCGGCGAAGTGCTGGGGACGCCATTTTTCCTGATGGACTACGTCGACGGCGAAGTGCCCCCGGACGTGATGCCCTACACCTTCGGCGGTAACTGGTTCGCCGACGCGCCCGCCGAGCGCCAGCGCGAACTTCAAGACGCGACCGTCTCGGTGCTGGCGTCGTTGCATTCAATTCCAGACGCCGAGAAGACCTTTGGATTCCTTGCCGAAGGGCAGAATGGCGATACCGCGCTGCGCAAGCACTTCAATTGGGTCCGGTCGTGGTACGACTTCGCGGTGCCGGACATCGGTCGATCACCTTTGCTCGAGCGGACATTCGCCTGGCTGGAGGACAACTGGCCCCAGGACGCGGCCGCGAGCGAACCAGTACTGCTGTGGGGCGACGCACGGGTGGGCAACGTGCTCTACCGCGACTTCCAGCCGGTGGCGGTGCTGGACTGGGAAATGGTGACGCTGGGCCCGCGCGAACTGGACGCCGCGTGGATGATTTACGCGCACATGGTCTTTCAAGAGCTGGCCGGCCTCGCGACGCTGCCCGGCCTGCCCGATGTGATGCGTGAACAGGACGTCCGCGAAACCTACAAACGGCTCTCCGGCGTCGATCTCGGCGACCTGCGCTGGTTCTACGTCTACTCCGGGGTGATGTGGGCCTGCGTCTTCATGCGCACTGGCGCGCGGCGCGTGCACTTCGGGGAAACCGAAAAGCCCGACAGCGTCGAATCGCTGTTCTACCACTCAGGGCTGATGCGACGTCTTATCGGAGAGGATCAGTAATGCTCGGACCGCTCGACGAGTTCCCGGTTCACCAGGTCCCCCAGCCCATCGCGTGGCCGGGCTCATCGGACCGCAACTTCTATGATCGCTCCTACTTCAACGCCCACGACCGCACCGGGGACATCTTCGTCATCAGCGGCATCGGCTACTACCCCCACCTCGGGGTGAAGGACGCGTTCATGCTGATCCGGCGCGGCGACACCCAGACAGCGGTACACCTGTCCGACGCCATCGACCAGGACCGGCTCAATCAGCATGTCAACGGTTACCGCGTCGAAGTCATCGAGCCGTTGCACAAGCTGCGCATCGTCCTCGACGAAACCGAAGGCGTCGCAGCCGATCTCACTTGGGAAGGCCTCTTCGACGTCGTCCAAGAGCAGCCGCACATCATGCGCGCGGGTAATCGTGTGACGCTGAACGCGCAGCGGTTCGCCCAACTCGGCAGCTGGAGTGGCCGAATCGTCGTGGACGGCAAGGAGATCGCCGTCGACCCCGACACCTGGATCGGCAGCCGCGACCGATCCTGGGGCATCCGGCCGATCGGCGAAGCCGAGCCGGCGGGCCGGCCCGCAGACCCGCCATTCGAGGGCATGTGGTGGCTCTACGTTCCGATGGCGTTCGACGACTACGCCGTCGTGCTGATCATCCAGGAGGAGCCCAACGGGTTTCGCTCGCTCAACGACTGCACCCGGATCTGGCGCGACGGCCGCGTCGAGCAGTTGGGCTGGCCGCGGGTGAAAATCCACTACCGGTCGGGTACCCGCATCCCCACCGGCGCCACGATCGAAGCGACCGCACCCGACGGCACACCCGTCCACCTTGACGTCGAGTCGAAACTGCCAGTCCCGATTCACGTCGGCGGTGGCTACGGTGGCGACTCGGACTGGTTACACGGCGTATGGAAGGGCGACAAGTTTGTCGAACGGCTGACCTACGACATGACCGATCCGGCGGTCATCGGCCGTTCGGGTTTCGGCGTCATCGACCATGTCGGGCGTGCGGTGTGCCGCGAGGGCAACCGGGATCCGGTCGAGGGTTGGGGTCTCTACGAGCACGGTGCGCTCGGCCGCCACGACCCGTCGGGCTTCAAAGACTGGTTGACGGTTGCGCCTTAACGTAATTCGTCGATGATCCCGGCCAGCGTCTGCAGGCCGATCGGAGCCGCCTGGTAGAGGCAGACGGTGTCGCCGATGCCGTCGACGCGGTCCCGGATGTGCCGGGCGACGTCGGCAGGCTTGCCGCAGGCGGCGATGGTGTGCAGGACCTCGTCGTCGATGAGTCCGCCCATTTCTTCCCAGCGGCCCTGCTTGGACAGCGCGTTCAGCTCGGGTTGCAAGTCCTGCCAGCCGTGTGCGGCCAACACCGGCTGATACGCCGGCGTCGACCCGTAGAACGCCAGCAGGGCCCGCGTCCGCGCGTGCGCCGCTTCGAGTTCGGCGTCGGTGTCGCCGGCCGAGACGATGATCTCGGGCAGCACGGTGAAGTCGCTCGCGTTACGGCCCGATGCCTCCAGACCCTCGTGCACTTTCGGCATGGTGTGCTCGTGCAGGAAACGCTTCGAGCCGAACGGCATCACCAGCAGTCCGTCGGCGTGCTGCGCGACGGCGCGGGTCAGCAGCGGCCCGAGTGCGCCGACGTAGATCGGCGGTGGGCCATGAGGATTCGGCCCCGGGTTGAAGGTCGGCGTCATCAAGGTGTGCCGGTAATAGTCGCCGCGGAAGTCCAACCGCTCCCCGGAGTTCCACGCCGCGAATATCGCGCGTAGCGCCGCGATGAGTTCGCTCATCCGGGCTACCGGTTTGTCGAACTCGGCGCCGAACCGCTTTTCGATCTGCGCGCGGACCTGGGTTCCCAGGCCGAGAATGAACCGGCCCGAGCTCAGCAGTTGGTGATCGTTGGCCTGATGTGCCAGGTGAATCGGATTGCGCGGGAACGCGATAGCTACGTTGGTCATCAAGTCCAGATCGGGCACGGTGGCCGCCAGCGTCAACGGCGCGAAGACGTCGTGCGGGCCCTCGAAGGTGGCGACGCCACTTGCTCCCGCGTCGCGAAGCTCCCGAGCGCGCTCAGCCGCGTCGGTCAGGCCATATAAAGCTGTGAAGACTTTCAGACGACTCACACTACGTAGCGCCGATGGGGTTGACTGAAGGGCATGCCTGATGCGACTTGGACCGCCGACGTCGTCGTGGTGGGGGCCGGTTTCGCCGGACTGACTGCCGCCCGCGAGCTGACCCGACTCGGCCACGATGTGCTGGTACTCGAGGGGCGCGACCGGGTCGGCGGGCGCTCGTACACCGGCCAGGTAGCCGGCATCCCGGTGGATATGGGCGGCACGTTCGTCGGCCCGACGCAGGACGCGGTTCTGAAGCTCGCCGCAGATCTCGGCATCACGACCATCCCCACCTATCACGACGGCGCGAACCTGATCCGGTGGCGCGGCGCGGTGCGCTCGTACAGCGGTACCATCCCGCGGTTGTCGCTGGCCGGCCTGCTCGATCTCGGCCGTGTCCGTTGGCAATTCGAGCGCATCGCCCGGACCGTGTCGCTGACCGAGCCGTGGACCGCACGGCGCGCCGCCCGGCTGGACAGCCAGTCGCTGGGCCAGTGGTTGCGATCGGTGCGCGCCGGCGCCACCACGCGCGACCTGCTGGCCATCATGGCGCGGGTGACCTGGGGCTGCGAGCCCGACGACGTGTCGATGCTGCACGCCGCCCGCTATGCCCGCGCGGCCGGTGGCCTGGACCGGATGCTCGACGTCGAAAACGGTGCGCAGCAGGACCGGTTCTCGGCGGGCACTCAACACATCGCCGACACCGCGGCCGCCGAGCTCGGCGACCGCGTGGTGTTGGAGGCCGCCGTGCAACGCATCGACTACCACGACAACGGGGTGACGGTCACCAGCGAAAAAGGCCGGGCTGACGCGAAATTCGTTGTCGTCGCCGTCCCGCCGGAGCATTGGAGCGTCATCGAATTCAGCCCGGCACTGTCCGCCGAACACCGGCAACTACCCGCGCAGTGGCCACAGGGCCGGCTCAGCAAGGCCTACGTCGCCTATGCCACCCCGTTCTGGCGCGACCAGGGATTCTCCGGCGAATCGCTGTCCGACCAGGGCCCGGTGTTCATCACCTTCGACGTCAGTCCGCAGCCCGACGGGCCCGGGATCCTGTTGGGATTCGTCGACTCCCGCGAGTTCGACAAGCTACCGGCTGAGCAGCGTCGGCAACGCGCGCTGGAGTGCTTTGCGGCACTGTTCGGCGACGAAGCGCTCACGCCGCTTGACTACGTCGATCATCGTTGGGGCGCAGAGGAATTCGCACCCGGCGGCCCGACCGCCGCGGTGCCGCCCGGCTCGTGGACCCGCTTTGGGCCGTTGCTGCGCCGCCCGGTCGGGCCGATTCACTGGGCCGGCACCGAGACCGCCGACGAGTGGACCGGCTTCCTCGATGGCGCGGTGCGTTCCGGGCAGCGGGCTGCCGCCGAGGTCGCTGCTCGCCTATAGCGCTTATAGCGGCGCGACGCAGGGACACTGACTCGGCGAGTGCCCGCAGTTCCCGGTTGACCTCCAACGGCCGTTCCAGCATCGAGCAGTGACCGCCCGGCAACTCCACCAGACCAACCAAGTTCGGTGCGGCAGCGGCCATTCGCCGAGACTGGACCAACGGCGTCAACCGGTCGCGCTGGCTGCCGATGACCAGCGTGGGCACGGTCAGACCGCTCAGGTCGATGTGCCGTCGACCCATCGCTTCGACGAGCGCCCTGCCGCAGCCGCCGCGGCCCGCCGGCGATGTGGCACTGAACAATTCGAAGATGAGTGAGCTGACGGCGCGGTCCGCGTCGGCGCCCACCGCAAGCATCGAGACCATTTCGCGGCTGGCCCGGTGCACCGCCGGCGGCACCGTGAACGACCCGAAGATGTTGATCAGCGCGCGTCCGCCCAAAACCCGCACCGCGGCGAACGGCGCCGGCACCGGCAGCAGTCGCACCTCACGCAGCAGATCGCCGGTGGTGGTGTTGATCAGGGCCACGGCGTCGGCGCGGGACTCGACCTTGTGGCGGTAATGGTCCGACCAGGCGGCAATCGCCATGCCGCCCATCGAGTGTCCCGCGATGACGGCGCGCTCCCCCGGCGCAAGCGTGGCGTTGAGCACCGCATCGACATCGGCGGCCAGGTGACTGAGGCTGAAACCGCCGCGACGCGGAAGTCCGCTGCGCCCGTGACCGCGATGATCGAACGCGATCACCCGGTAATTCTTTGCCAGATCCGCGATCTGGTAGGCCCACACCCGGATTGCGCAGGTGATGCCGTGCGCGAGAACGATCGGGTAGCCGTCCTCAGGACCGAATACCTCGGTGTGCAGGCGGGTTCCATCTGCGGAACGCACGTCCACGGTCCGGCTCGGCGGCAAAGCCGCAGGCAGAGAGCGCGGCGCGGAGGCCGTTCGCAGAGAACTCATTGCCGCTCCCCTCACTCGCGGGCAACGTCGCCGCGAACGGAGAGCGTATCCGAGCGGACCACCCGATGTCTGTCGAAAACTGTCGCCGACGACATTTTTCGGGCACGTGCGCCCGCATCAGGGGTTTAGCCGACGCCTCGTCGGCGGTATGCGCCGCCGCGGCTGTGGGCAGCAGAGATTCGATTTTGAAACGTCGTGGCTCACAGCAGCCATAGACTCAGAGGCTAAATCGCGATGACATCGATATCGAGGAGCGGAGCACACATGAGCACCATCGAGGCGGATGCAAAGGCGCAGACACCGTCCGAGCAGGACTCGCAGCATGCGTTCGAGAGCGACGTAGCCGCAACGCAGGCCTATCTGGACAGCCCACGCTTCGACGGAATCACCCGGCTCTACTCCGCGCGCCAGGTCGTCGAACAGCGCGGCACCATCCCGTCGGACTACATCGTCGCGCGGGAGGCCGCCGAGGCGTTCTACCCGCGGCTGCGCGAGCTCTTCGCCCAGCGCAAGAGCATCACCACGTTCGGCCCGTACTCCCCCGGGCAGGCCGTGACGATGAAGCGGATGGGCATCGAGGGCATCTACCTCGGCGGGTGGGCGACCTCTGCCAAGGGCTCGATCAGCGAGGATCCCGGGCCCGACCTGGCCAGCTACCCGCTCAGCCAGGTGCCCGACGAGGCCGCCGGACTGGTCCGCGCGCTGCTGACCGCCGACCGCAACCAGCAGTACCTGCGCCTGCGGATGAGCGAGGCGCAACGCGAGAGGACGCCGGCGGTCGACTACCGGCCGTTCATCATCGCCGACGCCGACACCGGCCACGGCGGCGATCCGCACGTGCGCAACCTGGTCAAACGATTCGTCGAGGCGGGCGTGCCGGGATATCACATCGAAGACCAGCGACCGGGAACGAAGAAGTGCGGCCACCAGGGCGGCAAGGTGCTGGTGCCGTCGGACGAGCAGATCAAGCGGCTCAACACCGCCCGCTTCCAGCTCGACATCATGCGGGTGCCGGGCATCATCGTCGCCCGCACCGACGCTGAGGCCGCCAACCTGCTCGACAGCCGCGGCGACGAACGTGACCAGCCGTTCCTCCTGGGCACGACGAACCTCAAGATCCCGTCGTACAAGTCCTGTTTCCTGGCGATGGTCCGGCGCTTCTACGACTCCGGGTTCAAAGAACTCAACGGCCACCTGCTCTACGCGCTGCCCGACGGGCAGTACGCCGCGGCCGATTCCTGGCTGGAGCGCAACGGCATTGCCGAGCTGATCACGAAGGCCGCCGCGTCGCCGGATCACGCGCAGGAGTCGATCGACGCCGTGTTCGACGAGATCGAGTCGAAATTCGTCGACGCCTGGCAGCTCGACGCCGGCCTGATGACCTACGGCGAAGCCGTTGCGGAACTTCTCGAATTCAACGCAAACGACGGCGAAGCAAGCGACATGAGCGCCGACGAGTGGCGGAAGTTCGCGCAGCGCGCTCCGCTTTACACCGCCCAGCAGAAAGCAAAGGAGCTGGGCGTCAACGTTTCCTGGGACTGCGAGCTGGCCAAGACGCCGGAGGGCTACTACCAGATCCGCGGCGGCATCCCCTACGCGATCGCCAAATCGCTTGCCGCAGCGCCATTTGCCGACCTGCTCTGGATGGAGACCAAGACGGCGGATCTTGTCGACGCCCGCGAATTCGCCGACGCGATCCACGCGCAGTTCCCCGACCAGATGCTGGCCTACAACCTCTCGCCGTCGTTCAACTGGGACACCACCGGCATGACCGATGACGAGATGCGCGCGTTCCCTGAGGAACTCGGCAAGATGGGCTTCGTCTTCAACTTCATCACCTACGGCGGCCACCAGATCGACGGTGTGGCTTCCGAGGAGTTCGCGACGTCATTGCGCCAGGAAGGCATGCTCGCGCTGGCTCGCCTGCAACGCAAGATGCGACTGGTCGAATCGCCTTACCGCACACCGCAAACGCTGGTCGGCGGACCGCGTAGCGACGCCGCACTGGCGGCCTCGTCCGGTCGGACCGCGACCACGAAGTCGATGGGTGAAGGATCCACGCAGCATCAGCACCTGGTGCAGACCGAGGTGCCCAAGAAGCTGCTCGAGGAGTGGCTGGCGCTGTGGGGTGACCACTACAAGATCGGCGAGACGCTGACCGTCCGGCTACGTCCCCGGCGCGCCGGATCTGACGTGCTCGACCTCGGCATCTACGGCAACAACGCCGACGAACCGCTCGCCAATGTGGTCGTCGACCCGATCAAGGACCGGCACGGACGCAACATCCTCACCGTGCGCGACCAGAACACGTTCGCCGAGAAGATGCGCCAGAAGCGGCTGATGGACGTCATCCACCTGTGGTTGATCCACCGCTTCAAGCCGGAGATCGTGTACTACGTGACGCCGACCGAGGACAACATCTATCAGACCGAGAAGATGAAGTCGCACGGCATCTTCAGCAACGTGTACCAGGAGGTCGGCGAGATCATCGTCGCGGATGTGAACCAGCCGCGTATCGACGAGCTGTTGGCGTCCGACCGTGAAGCGCTGAAGAAGCTGATCGCCAAGCAGGACTAGCCGACGAGTTCGGGATGGAACTTCGCCGCCATCCGGCGAATTCCGTCCTGCCAGTCGACCTTTCCGGCACCTACCAGCTCGTGCATTCGTGACACGTCGGTGGGATTGCCACGCAACGCCTGCGGGCTTTCCTCGAACACCGGGTCCTTGCCGACCAGCGAGCCGAGGTATCGACACCAGTCCTGCAGGCTGACGGTCTGGTCGCCGCACCAGTTGACCGTGGTCGCCGGCACCGATGCGGCCGCGAGCAGCTTCGGGACCGTCGCGATGATGTCGTCTTCGTGAATAGGGTTGTAGCTGGCCGCAACTCCGGCGGGCACCGGGATCGGCATGCCGGCCAGCATCATCTCCATGTGATAGAACGGCCATCCCCCGTTGTCGCCGTACGGGACGTTGAGTCGGGCGATGACGGTCGGTACCCCGAGGGCGCGCGCCATGGTCCGGGCCACGACTTCACCGGCGATCTTGGAGATGGAGTAGGTCGGAAACAACGGCTTGTGGTTGTCACCCAGAGCGGAGCGCTCGGTGCGGGGTTCGTCGTCCGGCGGGTCGTAGACGGCGGCCGATGAGCAGTGCAGGAACGCTTTTGCGCTGCGGCAGTGCGCCATGAGCAGGCCGACGGACTCGGCGTTGGCACCGAGATCCTTATCCCAGTCGCCACTTTTCGCCACGGCCAGATTGAGCACGTAGTCGAAATCCGCTGGCAGGCTGTCGAACTCGCCGGCAGCGAGGTTGACCGCTTCGCACCGAACGCCCGCCTCCTCCAGCGTCTGGCGAGCAGCCGCGTTGGTGAAACGGGCGATGCCCCACACTTCGTTGTCGGCCGCCAGGGCCTGAGCAATGGGACTGGCAACTTGTCCGGTCGGGCCGGTGATCAGAATTTTGGCGCCACGCATCTGCCGATCGTATGCCCGGCACTCACATCGCGTCGGCTTTACCGCCGCAGAAACCTCGGCTAGCTTGGAACAAGAAAGTACACCGCATCGGTTTACAACGACATCAGACGTTCGCAAGAGCTCAAGGAGCCGACATCATGTCAACTGTCCTCGTCACCGGAGCGGGTCGCGGAATCGGCCGCGCGATCACCGAAGAGTTCATCCGGCGCGGCCACCGCGTAATCGGCACCGCCCGCGATCCGCGTTCGCTCGAAGGTCTCGACCTCGCCCAGCGCCTGGCCCTCGACGTCACCGACGATGCGAGCGTGACCGCAGCATTCAAGGCCGCGGGTGACGTCGACATCGTCGTCATCAACCCCGCCGAAATCTTCTACGCGGCCGTGGAAGCGATCCCGTTGGACAAGCTGCAGGGACTGTTCAACCTCAACACCGTCGGCGCACTGCGCGTCGCGCAGGCCGCGCTGCCCGGCATGCGCGCCCGAGGCGAAGGCAAGTTGCTGTTCATGTCGAGCGTCGTCGGACGGATCACGCTGCCGACCGGAGCGGCCTACGCGGCGACGAAGTGGGCGCTGGAAGCACTCGTCGAAGCCCTGGCGATCGAGGTTGCCTCGTTCGGCGTTCAGGCCACACTGCTCGAACCCGGTGCCGTGAGTTCGGGCGCGCTCGACAACGTGACGGCCTACACGTTGCCCGACGACCCCTACGCTGGACTCGCCGGCGATGACGATCTGCGCGCGGCGATGATCACCCCCGAACAGGTGGCAACCGAGATCGCCGACGCCGCCGAGAAGCCAGAACTCCCACTGCGGCTTCCGATCGGTGACGCCGCCCGCGCGGTGCTGAAGGCTCGCAGCGCTGCGCCGGACGACGTCCCGTTCGTGCCGGCCGGCTAGCTAGGGCCGATCGCAAGCTCGGCGGAGCCGGGCGCAGCGGGTCGGCCCCGTAGGCTAGGGCCGATCGCAAGCTCGGCGGAGCCGGGCGCAGCGGGTCGGCGCCCGTAGGCTAGGGCCGCATCTGGTAGGCGCCGTCGTAGGCCTCGACCTGTTGCCACACCCGGTCAAACCGATCGGCGTCAGTGACAGGCTTACGCACGGCGGCCAGGGCCCAATCTTGCTGTGCCGAAGTAGAACTGGGCTTACCGTGCAACGCGACGGCGTAGCCGGAGAAGTCGCGGACCTGGACCTCGAAGATCTGGTCCACCAGGTCGGCATCGAGCCCGATCAGATCCGCCTGTTCGAGGATCAGCTGGCCGTAGACGACCAACGTGAACAAGTGACCGACGACAAGCAGGAAGTCGAGGTCTTTCATCTGCTCCGGGCTGGGCGCCGCAGTGATCAGCAAGTCTTTGAGAGCGCGAGCCTGCTCGTAGAACAGCGCGACGTTGGGAATCTTCGAGTGCTGCTCGTAAACCTTTGTCCAGTCTGCGAACTGAACTTTGGACGCGCCACGCGCCGGTCCCTGCGCCCAGAAGAACACGTCGTCGGCGGGGTCGTTGCGGGTGCCGATCTCCGGGTACTCCGCCGGATTGAGCATGTAGTTGGGCATGAATTTCAGGATCTGCGCAACGTTGACGTGCACGGTGCCTTCCAGCCGCGGCAGAGCACCGATCAGCCGGGCCACTTCGCAGAAGTAGGTGTTCTTCTCGAAGCCCTTGGCGGCCAGCACATCCCACAACAAGGTGACTACGGTCTCGCCTTCCGACGTCACCTTGGATTTGGTCACCGGGTTGAACAGCAGGTAGCGACGGTCATCGAGGCTGGCGCTGCGGAAGTAGTCGATCGCGCGATCGCTGAACGACTTCATCGCGATCACCCGAGCATAGGCCTCGACGAAACTGGCCCGCACGTGCGGGAAGTCGGTGACCGGGTTGCCGTACAGGATGCGGTTGTTGGCGTGGGTGATCGCCTCGTAGAAGGCGTGCTCGCACATACCAATTGAGCCCGAGCACAAGTTGAACTTGCCGACGTTGACGGTGTTGAGCGCGGCCGAGAACGCCTCCGGGCCGGTGCACAGGATGTCCTCCTCGTGCACCGGATAATCGTTGAGCCGGAAGTTGCTGACGAACATCTGGCCGTGCACCACGTTGTCGATCAGCTCGTAGTTGTCGTGGCCGCTGTCGGCGACGAACCACACGTAGCCGTCGGCGCCGTCGATGTCGGTGCGGCGCGAGAACACCGACACCATGCCCGCGACATTGCCGTTGCCGATGTAGTACTTCTCCCCCGACGCACGAAAGACGACACCTTCGTCGTCATTGTCTTTCGCGGGCGTCAGCAGCAGGTCGGTGTTGTAGATGTCGGCGCCGTGCTCACGCTCGGACAGCGCGAACGCCATCACGCCGCCGGCCTCGAGCTGCGCGGCCGCGCGCTCCTTGGCCTTGATGTTGTCGCTCTGCCAAATCGGCCCGAGGCCCAGGATCGTCACCTGCTCGGCGTACCAGTACGACAGCCCGTAGAACCCGAAGATCTCGCTCAGCGCGGCGTTGCGGGAGGTGTCCCACCGCTTGTTCGGGTCGCCGCCGCCGTACTCCGACGGGGTGAGGAAGGTCGCGAAGATCTTCTCTTGCTTGATGAAGTCGAGGAAGTCCGACACCCACGCCGCCTCGAGGTCGTCGCGCAGCAGCTTGACCTTGCCGCGGCCCTCGAACCACTCGATCACCGCGCGCAGCTGGCGCCGTGTTTCCGGATCGAAGTGCGACGGGTCGTAAGTATTCGGATCGAAGAGCAGTCCCATGACAAGCGAATCTAGCCCTAGGGCTCAGTCGGATCTCGAGAAGCTAACGATTCGGCCGTCGTGCGGCGTGGGCGCGGGATGCTACTTACAGCCCGTGGTGTCGTGAGGCCTTATGTCCTCTTACCTGCCTCGCACCCGACGCATCGCGGTCGCTGCGGCTGCGTGCTGGACGCTGTTCGCAGTCGGCACACCGCTGGCCGCTGCCGATCCGTCCACCGACGCCCTGGGTTTCGTCGACTCCACCGCGCGCTGCGCCGCACCTAACACAGCGGTCGCATTTGGCAGCACTGCGGAATCGCGGGTGGCGATCTGCAAAAGCCCGGCCGGCCAGTTCGGCTACCACGGTGTGCGGGTCAGCGACGGCGCGAAACTGATCGCGTCCGCAACCGCGGCCTCCGACGGGAGCTACGTCGCGAAGCAGGACGGTGTGACCTACACGGTGACATCGAGCGCGCTGGTGGTCAGCGACGCCAACGGGGTGATCCGCCGGGAAACAATGGTGACGTATCACGGACCCAAGACGGCGCAGAGTCCCAGCGCAGCAGCGCAGACGCCGTCCGCGGCGCCGGCTGCGCCCCAGACCTCGGCGGCTCCGGCCAAACCGTTGCCACCGCCGTTGCCTGCCGAGGTCGGCGGCAAGCACTAGCCGTCGGTCAGCTTCGTGCGGCCGCCGAAATCGACTGGCTCACCGTGTAGCTGTCGATACCTTCAGCTCCGAGCTCGCGGCCGTAGCCACTGTTCTTGACGCCACCGAACGGCGCCGCGGGATCCATGATGTAGCCCTCGTTGACGCCGAATGTGCCTGACCGAACGCGGGTGGCAACGCCGTAACCACGATCGGTGTCGGCGGTGAACACCGACCCGGCCAGCCCGTACTCGGTGTCGTTGGCGATCCGGATGGCCTCGTCTTCGTCGCTGTAGGCGATGACGGTCAGCACCGGGCCGAAGATCTCCTCGCGCGCAATCCGCATGTCGTTGTTCGCGCCGCTGAATAGCGTGGGCCGCACGTACCAACCGGTGTCCAAGCCGTCGGGCATCTCCGCGCCGCCAACGACGAGTCGCGCGCCTTCACTCTTGCCCGATTCGATGTAGCCGCGGACGCGCTCCTGCTGCCGCTGAGCCACCAACGGCCCGATTGCCGTGTTGGGATCGGACGGGTCGCCGACCGTCATCGACTCCATCGCGGCCGCCAGTGCATCGACGAACTCCGCCTCGCGGGCCGCCGGCACCAGAATCCGGCTGAGCGCGTTACACACCTGGCCGCTGTTGGCCAGGCTGGCCATCTGAATCCCGGTCGCCACGGCTGACGGGTCCGCATCGTCGAGCACGATCGCCGCCGACTTCCCGCCCAGTTCCAGGCTGACCTGCTTCAATCCCGCCGCGCAAGCGAGCGCGACCTGGCGCCCGGCCGCGGTCGAACCGGTGAACGAGACCTTGTCCACCCCGTCATGGCTCACCAACTGCTCGCCGACGTCGCGACCGCCGGGCACCACATTCAGCACGCCGGGCGGCAAGTCGGCTTCGGCGACCAGATCAGCGAGCAGCTGCGCGTCGAGCACCGACTCGGGCGCGGGCTTGAGCACCACCGAGCACCCGGCCAGCAGCGCCGGCACCACCTTGGCCACCGTCAGGAATTGCGGCATGTTCCACGGCACGATCGCGGCAACAACTCCGACCGGTTGTTTGATGATCCGAATGTCCTTGCCGTACAACCCCGGACGATCCTGCTGCCACGGGTAGCTACCGGCGATGCCGCAGAACGCCGACATCATCGTCAGAGGCAGTCGGACCTGCGCCATTTTGGCGAAGCTGATCGGGGCGCCGATCTCGGCGGAGATGAGCGCCGCCATATCCGCGCGCCGCTCCTTGTAGACAGCGGCGAGGCGTCCGATCGCCTCGATCCGTTCGCTGGGCTGCATCCGTGGCCACGGCCCGGTGTCGAATGCCGCGCGAGCCGACTGCACGGCGCGGTCGACGTCGGCCGGTCCCGCGCACACCGCGTGGCCGATCTCGGTCCCGCTGTGCGGCGATATGACGGTGATGACGGAATCACCCTGCGCCGCAGCCCATTTCCCGTCGATGAAGAGTTGGTCCCTGTGGTACATCTGGTCCTCTCAGGTGTTGCGACCGCCGTTGACGCCGAGTATCTGTCCGGTGATGTAGCTGGCTTCCTCCGAGATGAAAAACGCGCAGGCGGCGGCGATGTCCTCGGGTCGGCCCACCCGGCGCACCGGCGTGCGGTTGATGTGGTCTTCGACGGTTCCGCCGAGCTGGTGCCTGACTCTCGGCGCCGCGCAGCATCGGAGTGTCGACGAAGCCCGGCGGGACGGCGTTGACGGTGATCCCCGCCGGGCCGTACTCCAGCGCGAGCGATTTGGTCAGGCCGTTCACCGCCGATTTGGCCGCGACGTAGTGCGCCATCAACGGCTGACCGGAATGCGTGCTGGACGACGAGATGTTGACGATGCGCCCCCAGCCGGCCTCCACCATGTCGGGCAGCACCGCCTGGATGGTGTGGAAGACGCCGTTGAGGTTGACGTCGATCACCTTCGACCATTCCGCGAAGCTGATCTTCGAGAACTTCTGGAACCCCGTCATCCCGGCGGAGTTGACCAGCACCAGGATTGGGCCGAGCTGTTCGCGGATGGCGGCCACCGCGGCGTCCACCTGCTCGCGATCGGTGACATCGACGACGTGACTGAACTCGTCATCGGAGGCCGACAGATCGATAACGGCCACCCGGAAGCCGTCGGCGCGCAAGCGTTCGGCGATCGCGCGACCAATTCCAGAGGCACCGCCGGTGACGACCGCCGTCTTCAAGCTCGCTACCGCCCTACTCTTAGGCCAACTTCCTGAGCGACTGCCCAAACACTGCATGCCTATCACCCCGTGTCGTTTATGGTCAAGCCCATGGACAGGCCCCCGTTTCGCTTCGCCGTGCAAGCGACCAATGCAGCCGGCGGACGGGAGTGGCACGACACCGCGCGCAAGGTCGAAGATCTCGGCTACTCAACGCTTTTCCTCGCCGATCACTATCTGGGCCCCGGGCCCGCCCAGAAAATCGCGCGTACCCCTCGCCAGGATCTCGCCCCGATCGCGGCGATGGCCGCGGCGGCGGCGGTCAGCGAGACACTGCGGATCGGCTGCCGGGTCTTCTGCATCGACTATCACGTGCCCGCAGTGTTGGCCAAGGAAGCAGCGACCCTGGATCTGCTCTCAGACGGCCGTCTGGAGATGGGCATCGGAGCGGGCTGGAGCGAAACCGAATACAACGCAATGGGTTTGACCTTCGACCGGCCGGGCCGACGAATCGCCAAGCTGGCCGAGGTGGTGTCGCTGATCAAGGCGCACTGGGAGGGCGAGCAACTGGACTTCGCCGGCCAGATGGTTCAGGTGCGCGGCTACGCCGGCCGGCCTCTGCCGGTGCAGCGCCCGCATCCGCCGATCATGATCGGCGGTGGTGGTCCGCGCATGCTGGCGTTCGCCGGCCGCGAGGCCGATATCGTCAGCATGTCCAGCGTGCCGTTTGTCGCACGCGATGCCGACGGCCGCGACCCCCAGGCCGTCGCCCAGCGCCGCATCGACGTGGTCCGGGCCGCAGCAGGCGAGCGCTACAGCCGGCTGGAAATCGAGAGTTCGCCGTACTTCACGGCCGATCACCGACGATCCCGAAGCCGCTCTGGCGCAGGCAGCCTCGACCACCGGAATTCCCGCCGACGTGTTGCGTGAACACCCCAACGTGATGATCGGCTCCCTGGAAACCATTGCGGAGATCCTGTTTTCGCGACGGGAGTCGCTCGGCGTCAACTACGTCACGGTGCAACAGTCACAGATCGAATCGTTCGCACCGGTTGTCGACCGGTTGGTCGGCCGCTGAAGCTTGACCGCTGCGCGCGGAGGGTGTAACGATGGCACGTAACTATTGGGCGATCGCTCAAATAGTTATAGCGCCCATACGACCACCGCGGGAGTGAGACGACTCAATGGCAAAGCGGACCAGATACAGCGAGTACCAGAACAGCTATGCCAACTACAAGTTCGAACTCACTGACGACGGCATCCTGTTCATGCAGTGCCACACCGACGGCGACAGCCTGGTGTGGAGCTGGAAGGCCCACGACGAGATGTCGGACGCCTTCGCTGATATCGCCGGCGACCGCGAGATCAAGGTGCTCATTCATACCGGCACGGGCGAAAACTACAACGCCAATTGGGGTCGCCTACCCAACGGCGAACCGCCCGAACACCCCATCTATCAGGCCATGCCCAACGACCGCGGGACGCACAAGCTCGACGAGAAGGCCTGGTACGCACGCCATCTCATCTTCAATGTGCTCGACGTCGACGTCCCGATGATCAGCGCGGTCAACGGTCCGTGCAACATGCACTCCGAGGTGCCGATCATGGGCGACATCGTGCTGGCCTCCGAGGACGCCTACTTTCAGGACGCCTCCCACTTCCCGCGCGGACAGGTGCCCGGTGACGGTCAGCACGTGATCTGGAGTGTGCTCGCCGGGCACAACCGCGCGCGCTACTTCCTACTCACGGGTCAGAAGGTCAGTGCGCAGGAGGCCAAGGAGTGGGGCGTGGTCAACGAGGTGCTGCCCAAGGACAAGGTGTTGGACCGGGCCTGGGAGCACGCTCGCGAACTGATCAAGCGACCACCGCTGACTCTGCGGTACACGCGTCAGCTGTTCACCAACCCGCTCAAGCGGGCCTTCGTCAACGAACTCGGCCACGGCCTGGCCCGCGAAACCTACGCGCAGCGCGTGTTCTTCCCCTTCGGCGGTGAGATGGCGCCGCTGGACCGGGCGTGGGACGACGAGCCCTGGAGCACACCGCCCAACGGGACGCCCGCACAAGAAGGAGCTCATTCGTGACCAGCATCCAGCAACGCCTGTCGACCGGACGCGGCAAGTTCACCACCGACTACCCCGAACTCGGCACAGCGCCGGTCAATTACGAAGACTCCATCTCTCCGGAGTTCTTCGCCGACGAGCGCGAGGCGGTGTTCAAGCGAAACTGGTTGTGCGTGGGGCGAATCAATCGCCTACCGCGCAAGGGTTCGTACTTCACCCGCGACCTACCCGGCCGGCTGGCCTCGATCGTGATCGCCCGCGACCTCGACGACACTGTGCATGCCTTCCACAACGTGTGCGCGCACCGCGGCAACAAGGTCGTCTGGCAGGAACACCCGGGCGAGGAGTCGTCGGGAAGCTGCCGGGCGTTCTCCTGCAAATATCACGGCTGGCGATATGGCTTGGACGGCAAGGTCAATCACATCACCAACGAGGGCGAGTTCTTCGACCTGGACAAGAGCAAGCTCCGGATGCCGCCGGTGCATTGCGAGGTGTGGGCCGGTTTCATCTTCGTCAACCTCGCCGAAAAAGGACTCCCGCACCGCTGCGGGAGTTCCTCGGCGACGGGCTGCTCGCCATCGAGGGCTACCCGTTCGAGAAGATGACCCAGCACTACGGATTCTCCACCCGGATCAACGGCAACTGGAAGCTGGCGGTCGACTCGGTCTGCGAGTGGTATCACCCGCCGTACGTGCACGGCCGTTTCATCGATCCGGACGTCGCCAAGGCCGAGATGATGGTGCCGCCGGTCGACTCCTATCACTACGACTTGTTCCGCCCGCACATGTTGACGTCGGTTCCCGGGCCGCCGCCGCTGCCGACCCGCGAACACGGCACCGCAGGACCGGCTCGCCAGGACCAGCGCTGGGTCTACAAGCTTTTCCGCGCAGGCCTTTTCGGACCCGACGATATTCCGGACATCGGTATCGACGAGTCCGCTGATTTCCTGAACCGCGGCGAGATCGCCTCGTGGGGCAACGACCAGTTCTGGGTCTTCCCGAACATCTCGATCCAACTCTGGGCGCGCAACTACTACATCACCTACACCTACTGGCCCGAGACCGTCGACTCGCACATCTATGAGATCGACCTGTACTTCGTGCCGCCGGCGAATGCGTCGGATCGCCTGGCGCAGGAGTTGGTGGTGGACAGCACGATCGAGTTCGCCATGCAGGACGTCAACACCATCGAGGCCACCCATTCCGCGCTCAAGACACGTGCGCAGAACACCTTTCACCTCAGCGACCAGGAACTGCTGATCCGCCAGTTCCACACGGTGATCCGCGACACCGTCGGCGCGTACCAGTCTGCGAAGGAGTCATGATGTCGGCATTACCTCAGGCGTTTTCCGACCTCGAGCCGTTTGTCGCCGACTGGGCACTGCCGACCCGGGCGCAGCGCTACGAGGCCCGGCTCTCGAAGCCTTTCGACGAGCTGGTCAGGTTCTACGACGCACTGGCGCCTCGGGCGGAGGAGGCCATCGGCTACCTCAACGGCCTCGACATCGACGATCTGCCCGACGACGCCACGACGCTGCTGCACATGCTCTACTCATTTATCTTGGTCTCCTACGCCGTCAACGTGTTCAAGCAGAACCGCATCCCCGACTCGGGTGCCGCCTTCTTCGAGATGGTCGCCGAACCCGCGGTGTGATAGGACTCCCAACGTGACCGCATCCGCACGACCCAAGGCACGCGACTCCACGACGCGCGACCTGTTGATCGCCGCGACGAGTCAGATCATGGTCGAGGAGGGTTACGCCGCGGCGACGTCACGCCGGGTCGCCGCCCAGGCCGGGGTCAAGCCGGCCCTCGTGCATTACTACTTCCCGACCATGGACGAGCTGTATCTGGCTGTCTTCCGGATCGGCGCGACGATCTACCTCGACCGACAGCAGAAGGCGCTGGCCTCTGACCGGCCGCTGCACGCGTTCTGGGACACCCTGACCGCACCCAAAGACACCCGACTGCTGCTGGAGTTCATGGGACTTGCCAACCACCGCAAGGAGATCCGCGCGGAGATCGCGGCCTGGTCCGAACGCTGGCGTGAACAGCAGATCACCGCACTGAACTTCATCGTCCGCGAACACGACCTCGACACCGACGATTTCCCGCCGGCCGCGCTGGCCGTCATCATCGCCGCGATCGGGCGCACGCTGATCCTCGAGCAGGGGCTCGGCACCGCCGGCGGTCACGACGAGGCCGTCGCATTGGTGCACCGATTCCTGGACAAATTCGAGATGCCGCAACCGAAGACGCGACAAAGCCGGGCCGCCCAACGCAGCCCAGCTAGCCGCCCGCGTACTAGGGCACCACGATCCGCAGCTTCTCCCAACCGCGCACGGTCGACGTCGACGCGAGTTGCGCAGTGTCGTAATCGATATCCCACTCCGGCCAGCGGTTGAGGATCTCGTCGAGCGCAATACGGCCCTCCAACCGGGCCAGGTTGGCGCCCAGGCAATAGTGCACGCCCTTGCCGAAGGTGATGTGCGAAATGTTGTCGCGGTGGATGTTGAAGTTGTCCGGGTCGGTGTAGCGGTGCGGGTCCCGGTTGGCAGCGCCGAACAACAGCAGCATCGCGCTACCCGCCGGGATGGTGGTGCCGTAGAGCTCGAAATCCGCTGCCATCCAACGAGCTACGTGTGGGCCCGTCGGCTCGAAGCGCAGCGTCTCGTCGATGGTCCGGTTCAGCAGCGAGCGATCCTGGTCGACCTCGCGGCGCTGATCGGGATGCTCGGCGAGCACCTTGGCCAGCCAGCCGATCAGGCGTCCCGTCGTCTCGTTGCCCGCACCGGCGACCACCTGGGTGTAGTGCAGCACTTCCTTGCGCGTCAGCTTCCGGTGCACCCCGTGCTCGTCGTCGAATTCGACATTGAGCAGCGTCGTCATCAAGTCGTCGGACGGGTTGTTCGATCGCCACTCGACGTAGTCGGCGTAGATCCGTCCGTCGGCGATGGAATCGGCGTTGGCGACCTTGAGCGGCGCACCGGGCTTGGTGCGCAGGTTGGCGTCGTTGGCGTCGCGGACCGAGATCTGTTCGGATTCAGGGATTCCCAGCAACATCCCGATCACCCGCATGGGCATCATCGATGCCAGTTCGGCGATGATGTCGAAGCCACCCGATCCGACGAGCGGGTCCAGGCATCGCACGCAGTACTGGCGAATCTGTTCCTCGATGGCGGCCATCCGGCGCGGGGTGAACACCCGCGACATCAGGCCGCGCAGCATTGAATGCTCGGGCGGATCCTGAAACATCATCACGCCGCCGGGCATGTCGAACTTCGACTTCACCAACTCGAGGATGTCGCTGCGACGACTGGAAAAGACCTGCCAATTCGCCAGCGCCTGCTCGACATCGGAATGCCGTGAGATCGCCCAGAAGTCGTACTGCTCGTTGTAATAGACCGGCGCTTCCTCGCGCAGCCGCGCGAACGTCGGATACGGGTCGGTGTTGATCCCCGTGTCATAGGGGTCGTAGTAGACGTCGGTTTCAAGTGTCCGGCCCATCCGAAGCCTCCGTGCAGAATATTTGGGCGATCGCCCAATTCCGGGCGCACGCCATGTGTAGCAGCCCCGCACTCGGCCCGTCAAGGCTTCTGGACGCGAAGCGTGCAACGCCGTGGGCAGCCCACGAATAGACGGCCGATAAGCGGGTACCCGCTGGCAATACGCGGCAGAATGGCTGGACGATGCGTCAGCCACATTCGAACGGGAAGCAGGGGCACGCCATGAAAATCATCCGGAAAGCTTCGGCGATATGCGCGACGGCGATCGCCGCGCTGGTCGCGAGTGCCGGAACCGCGCAGGCAATCGAGCCGAACTACTTCTACAACAGCGACAACAGCATGCAGGTCATCTATGGCGAGGGCGGCGGCGCCATCTTCGCGACAGTCGTCGACCTCCGAAACCCCGAAGGTGCAACGGAATTCTGCCAATACCACGCCGTGGGGGTTCAGGGCACGCCGACATTTCCCTACACTCGCCAGACGATCGCTCACCGGGCCGAATCCCTCGGCGCCGATCACGATCATCTTACAGCAACTCGGCGGACACTACGCGGTCGACGTTAGTTGCCAGGGCACCGGCAACTCGGCCGCCTTCTCGCCGGTCATCTACTGATCTGGCAGACCGCTAAAACCTGTCCGAAATTGACACAGAACGCCTGACCTGGCGTTAATGTGCTGTTCGTGAGCAGTAACCGGTCAACCAGCGGGCGGGGCCGCTGGTTGGCGTTCGGAGCGACCATCGCTGTTTCTGCCGGCATGTTCTATGCGCAGAGCACCGAGTCGCCGTGCTGCGGCAACAAAGCGACGGCGAGCGCCCCCAGCGCAAGCCCGGTGGCACATACCCAACCCGCGCCTCCCGTCCCGTCGGCGCCACCGCCGCCGCCGGCGCCGCTTCGGATGGCCAGCCCCGCCGAACTGAAGTCGTTGACGGCCGATGCGCCCGCCGCCGCTCAGAGTTTCACGTTTGCGTTGCCGGCCGGCGTCGCGCCCGAGAACGGCCTGCAGGTCAAGACCATCTGGGCGGCCCGCGCCATCAGCTTGCTGTTTCCGCAGATCACCACCATCGGCGGGTATCGCCAAGACGCGTTGAGGTGGCATCCCAATGGGCTGGCAATCGACGTGATGATCCCCAACCACAACTCCCCCGAAGGCATCGAGCTCGGCGACCAGATCGCCGGGTATGCGCTCGCCAACGCCAAGCGGTGGGGAGTCGACCACGTGATCTGGCGGCAGAAGATCTACCCCGGCCTGGGCAAGCCCAGCTGGACGGCCAATCTCGGCAACGAAACCGCCAACCACTACGACCACGTTCATATCGCCACCGATGGCGGCGGCTACCCGACCGGCCACGAAACCTACTCGATCGGGTCGATGACACCGGCGCCGCCGGCCTGACCAGGCGCCGACGACGGCACAATCGATGAATGACCGTCGAGCGCACGATCTTGCACGACATCGCCACGGCGCACTCAGCGGTCTGACCCGACCGAGTCGGTAAACTGGCGATACACCCAGAGCTACGGAGAATCATGAAACGCCCGGTTTTCACCGCCATTCGTCTCGCCGCTTTTGCCGCACCGGCTACGGCGATGATCTTGGCCGCACCCTTCGCTCACGCGCAGACTGACGTCGAGGATTCCTGCAAGAACGCGGGCGGTCAGTACACCAAAAGCGAGGTGAGCGCGCATTTCGGGCAAGACCCGAGTTTGTTCGAGGAGTGCTGCACCGGCACCGGGGCGACGAAGAAATGCGTGGACTACAAAGACGGGGTCCAAGGACCTACCTACGGCGGTTAAGCAGGGCGCTCGCCTAGCCTCTCCCATCATGGCCGTGACAGGTCGGCCATCTCGATGAAGAGGGAGATCTTCGGTGGGACGAGTCGATGGAAAAGTTGCGCTGATCACGGGCGGTGCCCGTGGCATGGGCGCCGAACACGCGCGGCTATTGGTCAGCGAAGGCGCCAAGGTCGTGATCGGCGATGTCCTTGACGACGAAGGCCATTCTGTCGCAAGGGAACTCGGCGACAATGCGCATTACCTGCATCTCGATGTGACCCAACCGGAGCAGTGGGCGTTCGCGGTCGCCGAGGCGGTCCGAAGGTTCGGGCGCCTCGACATCCTGGTCAACAATGCCGGAGTCGCGGGCCGGAAGACCCTGCGCAAGTTCGAACTCGAACGCTGGCGCCACACCCTTGACGTCAATCTGACCGGCACTTTCCTGGGCACCCAAGCCGTCGTCGATGAAATGATCCGCTCCGGCAAGGGCTCCATCATCAACATCTCATCGATCGAGGGGTTGCGGGGCGCACCCTTCGCGCACGCCTACGTCGCTTCGAAGTGGGCGGTGCGCGGATTGACCAAATCCACCGCCATCGAACTCGGGCGCTACAACATCCGGGTGAATTCGGTGCATCCCGGGCTGGTCCGCACACCCATGACCGCCCATTTCCCCGACGACATCGTCGCCGCGCCGCTCGGTCGCCCTGCTGAGCCGATCGAGGTATCCAATCTCGTCCTCTATTTGGCCAGCGACGAATCCTCGTATTCCACCGGTTCGGAGTTCGTCGTCGACGGCGGAGTCACCGCCGACACCCCCAGGAAAGATCTGACCACCTAGCAACCGTCGACGGAATGCTCTCCCCGGATGCGGAAAGCGTCTCGACGTGCGTGAATGGTGACACGCCGCGACGGCGCGGTTGCGCCAAGCAAAAGGGGTATTGAAGTGTCCGACAAGACGTCCGACGACATCTTCAAGCTCGCCAAGGACGAACACATCGAGTACGTCGATGTCCGCTTCTGCGATCTGCCGGGCACCATGCAGCACTTCACCATTCCGATCTATGCGTTCGACGAGACCGTGTTCGAGGAAGGGCTGGCTTTCGACGGCTCCTCGATTCGCGGATTCCAGTCGATCCACGAATCCGACATGCTGCTGCTTCCCGATCCGGAAACCGCGACGATCGATCCGTTTCGCGCCGCCAAGACGCTGATCGTGAACTTTTCTGTGCATGACCCATTCACGCTCGAGTTGTATTCGCGCGACCCGCGCAACGTCGCCCGCAAAGCGGAGAACTACCTGATCAGCTCGGGCATCGCCGACACCGCCTACTTCGGCCCGGAAGCCGAGTTCTACATCTTCGATTCGGTCAGCTTCGACTCGCGCACCAACGAGTCGTTCTACAAGGTGGACGCGACATCGGGGTGGTGGAACACCGGAGCGGCTAGCGAGGTGGACGGCAGCCCCAACCTGGGCCACAAAGTCCGCCCCAAGGGCGGGTATTTCCCGGTTGCCCCCGCCGACCACTACGTGGACCTGCGCGACGTCATGCTCACCCACCTGACGAATGCCGGTTTCAGTCTGGAGAAGGGCCACCACGAGGTGGG
This sequence comes from uncultured Actinomycetota bacterium, assembly GCA_963755805.1. GTDB lineage: Bacteria > Actinomycetota > Actinomycetes > Mycobacteriales > Mycobacteriaceae > Mycobacterium. The sequence goes on along the minus strand of CAVWLG010000028.1, from coordinate 252,973 downwards.
CAGCGGCGGTCAGGCCGAGATCAACTACAAGTTCAACACGCTGCTGCACGCGGCCGACGACCTTCAGATGTTCAAGTACATCGTCAAGCAGACCGCTTGGCAGGCAGGCAAATCCGTCACGTTCATGCCCAAGCCACTGTTCGGCGACAACGGCTCCGGTATGCATTGTCACCAGTCGCTGTGGAAGGACGGCGTCCCTCTGTTCTATGACGACGCGGGATACGCCGGGCTGTCGGACATCGCGCGGCACTACATCGGCGGGCTGCTGTATCACGCGCCGTCGCTGCTGGCCTTCACCAATCCCACCGTCAACTCCTACAAGCGTCTGGTGCCCGGCTACGAAGCGCCGATCAACCTGGTCTACAGCCAGCGCAACCGGTCGGCCTGCGTGCGTATCCCGATCACCGGCAGCAATCCCAAGGCCAAGCGGCTCGAATTCCGATGTCCGGACGCCTCGGGCAACCCGTATCTGGCGTTCTCGGCGATGCTGATGGCCGGCCTGGACGGCATCAAGAACAAGATCGAACCCCCTCCCCCGGTCGATAAGGATCTCTACGACCTGCCGCCGGAAGAATCCGCGGACATCCCGCAGGCTCCGACCCAGCTGTCCGCGGTGATCGACCGGCTAGAAGAGGACCACCAATACCTCACCGAGGGAAACGTTTTCACGCCCGATCTGATCGCGACGTGGATCAACTACAAACGCGAATACGAGCTTGCGCCATACAACCTGCATCCCACCCCGTACGAGTTCGCGCTGTATTACGACGTATAGGCCGGCTGTCGCAGCCTCGCGCCGACCGTGCTGACGAAATGCACAGCCGGTTCTTAGCTGTTCAGAGGGCGTGTTTGTCAGTTTCGGGTTAGCTTTGACCCATCTGAGAACCAGTCAGGAGGCTGACCATGTGCCACTACCTCATCACAGTTGAGTTCGACGACGGTCAGCTCGCGACCACGCAGTACTCGTCGCCCTCAGACGTGAGAACCAAGCTCGCGGAAGTCGTTAACGATCTGACGGACGAAGACGGCATCGAGCACTTCCGCAGCGTCACCATCACTCAAGCTGCCTGACGGGCTCAGCGCACGCGCGCTGACCCTTGCCGCACTTCGCAATTCGCCGTCAGCGCGGGACCTAGATTCGCAGTGCGTCGCGCAACTCCATCAAGGCGACACCGAGCATGTTCTCGCCGTCTCCGGGGCATCGACCGCAGCGGCAATCGCCCCAGAACTGGTCATGCCACGTGTTGCCTTCGACAAGCTTGTGCGGGTGAGTAGCGACGAGTTGGTCAGCGAGTTCGCGGTCGCTGAACTTCGCTTCCAGAACCTGCTCCATGACGAGAATGCGGATGTCCGACCAATAACTGACAACTCGGACTTTCCGACCGCGTCGCTTGGCGATCAGCGGTGTCTCAGACGCGATGACCCAGGCGCGTTCGTGCGGGTCGTCGGCTTTCAGCGCTTGATACGCGTGCTCGGCGGTCGGGTACGTGTCGTCGCCGATACGCACTGGGTGGCGGTAGAAGTTGCTGAGGAAGTACGTGGTTCCAAGGAATTGATCAATCAAGGGCTCCTCTTCTGTTGCAGGGACAGTTCGCTTTTCGAGGGTACCGTCGGCGGCCGACAGCCCAGTACGCCCTGGCGGATCATGATCGACGTCGGCAGAACGTACAGCGAGCTCACAGCTGGCCAACGGGTGCCACCGATGGTCCCGGGTTAGCGTTGGGTAACCCCATCGGCATCAGGAGGCTCACCGTGAGCAACTACCTCGTAACTATTGAGTTCGATGACGGCGCGCGTGCGATCACGCAGTACTCGTCACCGAGTGACGTGAGAACCAAATTGGCCGAAGTCGTCCGGGATTTGACGGACGAAGACGGAATCGAGCACTTCCGTAGTGTGACTGTCACTCAAGCGGCCCACACACAAGCGGCCTGAGCTTTCGGCCCACAATCGTTGTCGATTCACTCGACGGGATCGGGTGCCCACCGCGGCCGGCGCACTTCGGGCCGCTGCGGGCCACGCGCCGCCGCGAGCGCCAACGCGGCCTCACCGTTGATCGTGGTCATCGGCGGCGGCTGGCCCTTGCGAAGCGTGGCGATCAGCTCGCGATACGGGCCGATGAGGTACACCGTGTCGCCGGCCTGCATTTGAGCACCGCGGCGGGGGCGCAACCTCACCGGTCCTTCGGGGCGGATGATCGCGATGACACGCGTCTGAGTCGACAGGTCCGCCATTCGCATCCCGTCGAGCTCGCTGCCCTCCGCGACCAGCATCGCGCCGACCATGAACGAGCGCTGCCCGACCCAGAACGTGCCCAGTACCTGCAAACCCATCGCCGCGCCGATGAACCACGGCGCCGCCAGATCCACGACCGACCGCACGTTCTCGAAACCGAACTGCTGGCTTACCGCGGCGCTCAGCGCACGACCCTGCACACGCAGCACGATCGGCACCTTGGTGTCGGATCCGAGCAGTTCCAGCAGGACGATGCCGGTCCGGATGTTCTCCATGTCGTCCTGGGTCATCACCGCCACTCCGCGGGCGCGATCGACGCGTGCCGATTCCAGTGTCTGGCGCATCGTCGAGTCGCCGAAAATCACCGGCACGTCGAGTTTGGCGACCGTCGACAGGAGGCGGTTGTTCTCGTCTTGCTCGATCACGACGACGTCGTATCCGGCAGCGACGAGGTCACTGACGACGCGGATGCCCGTTGACCCCAGGCCGACGACGATGATGTGGTCGCGCATGCGGCGGGCCCGTCGCAGACCGGCCGTATGGACGAAGCGGCGCGACAGCAGCAGGTCCGAGATGAGCGCGACGAGGATGGCGGTGATGGTCACGCCACCGAACATCAGTCCGATGGCGAACCACCGCAGCACACCGGACTGTGCCGCAAAACTGAAGTCGCCGAAGCCGACGCTGGTGATCGTCTCGGAGGTGAAGTACAACGCATCGAGCCAGGACATCTTCGGGTTGACATAGCTGAAGCGCACCATGGTCGTCGCACCGAAAATCAGCACCAGCGTGAATATCGCCGAAGGAAAGAGCAGCGGGTTGGCGTCCTCGCGCATGGCGCGCACGGCGTCGATGGCGCGTCGCACCCTGGAGTGGCGAGAGCGGGTCGCGGTCGAGGGCGGCACCGAGATTCCGCGGGCTTCCATCTCGTCCTTCGGGCCGATCATCGAGGTCCAGTCGCCCTTGAAGATCTGTAGGTCCCGCCCCGGACACGGCACCACCTCGCCGGGGGTGGGCGAATTCTTACCATGGACCACCGCCACCGGCGCCAGGTCTTTATAGAGGTCGCGCAGCGTCCCATCCTTCGGCGCCTCGGACCCCCAGATGACGAATTCGACACCGGCAGTGGCGAACTGGTGTGTATTGCGCGACAGGACCGCCTCGACGACGGACGGCGCCGCGAGGTCGGCGACATTCAAGATCGCGCCGGGTCCGCTGACAGCAGCAACCGCATCACGCAGCATGTTGTCCGCCAGACGCGCCACCACGCGAACATTAGGGCTGAATCGCCTTGCCAACAAGGCGATTTCGAGATTCACCGCGTCATTGGGCCCGGCGCAGACCACGGCCCGCGCGCGATGTACCCCGGCGCCCAGCAGATCGGCGGCCGAGTTGATCCGGATGATCCGGGCGCCGGCGCCCCGCAGTTCGTCGATGATGGTGTTCGCCAGCGGGTCGTCACCGCAGACGATGATTTCGCGATGGAATTGAAAGGCCTCGCCCTTTTGCGCAGCAGCCGGTTGGCTTTTCAGCTGACCAGCGGGGTCGATAGTGACAGACATGACCCCTCCAACCTCCGCCGACACCTGCGGTTCACATTTCCTATGACTATCGGCCATAATGCCGGAGCGTGCCACCTGAGGACAGACACCAACTACGATGTGCCGCAATAGGAGTCGCTTCGCAACACGTTCGACTCGAGACCGTCACGCAGGAGAAACAGAGGACGAGTAACCGTCAGGCGCCGGAGTAGTCAACCTGCCAGTGCTTGATGCCGTTGAGCCAGCCCGACCGCAACCGCTCAGGAGCGGCCAGCGCGGTGAGGTCGGGTATGACGTCAGCGATCGCGTCGAACATCACCCCGACCGTCATTCTGGCAAGGTTGGCCCCCAGGCAGTAGTGGGCGCCGGTGCCGCCGAAGCTCAAGTGCGGATTAGGATCCCGCAGCACATTGAATGAGAACGGATCCTCGAACACGTCCTCGTCGAAGTTGGCCGAGCGGTAGAACAGCGCAAGCCGCTGGCCCTGCTTGACCGGGACGCCGCCGAGTTCGATATCGCGCACCGCGGTGCGCTGAAAAGCTGTGATCGGTGTTGCCCAGCGAATGATCTCGTCGACGGCGGTCACCGGACGTTGCTCTTTGAAGAGCTCCCACTGGTCCGGATTGTCAAGGAACGCCATCATTCCCTGAGTGATCGAGTTGCGGGTCGTCTCGTTGCCGGCGACCGTCAAGGTCACCATGAACAACCCGAACTCTTCATCGGTGAGCTTGTGGCCGTCGACATCGGCAGTGATCAGCTGGGTGACGATGTCCTCGCCGGGATGCTCAGCCTTGTGCGCGGCCAGTTGCATGCCGTAGAACATCAATTCACCGGCCGACGCCAGCGCTTCGGACCCGGCGAATTCCGGGTCCTCGTCGCCGACCATCTGGTTGGTCCAGTGGAACAGCTTCGATCGATCCTCGAAGGGCACGCCGAGCAGACCGGCGATCAATTGCAGCGGCAGTTCGCTGGCCACCTGCGCGACGAAATCCCCTGTCCCAGAATCGGATGCCTCAATCACGATGCGGCGAGCGCGCTGGGTCAGGTCCGCACGCAGACGATCTACCGCGCGCGGCGTGAACCCCCGCGACACGATCTTGCGCATCCGGGTGTGCTGCGGGGCATCCATGTTGATCATCGAGAATCGGCCGGCCTCGATCTGCCCGCGTGCCGTCTCCTCGTCGACATAGCGCGGGACGATGCAATTCTGGGCGCTGGAGAACATCATCGCTGCGCCGCGAAACCTCCCGGATGTCGCGGTGCCTGCTCACCACCCAGTACCCGCCGTCGGTGAAACCGCCGACGCCGGGCGGCTGCTCGTTCCACCACACGGGCGCCGCTCGTCGTAGCTGGCGTAGTTCCTCGGTAGGCAGCCGCGCGGCGTACACGTCGGGGTTGGTGAAGTCGAACCCTTGCGGTAGTTGCGGTTTCGTCATGACGCCTCCCTACGTCGAGCCATTGGTCGACGAGGTCGGCGCACCGCCGCGAGATGGTCTTCTCCATCTCGCCGCGCTGCCGGCGGACGTTTTCGTCTCGGGCTCGACGTCGCCGATCGTCAGCCGCGCCACTTCGTCGACCTGATCGCGGTCCAGTCCGAATGCCGAGCAGGGCGTCGAGGTCGCTGTCGAGGTCGATCTCGTCCGGTAACGCAGAGCGCGCAAGCAGTACCGCCGCGTTCTCCTCGCCGACCTCGAGCAGCATGGCGACAACGTTGGACTTGTCGACTTTCACAAGCGGTCACACCGGCCGGCGGATCGACAGCTGGAGTCCGTTGTCGCGCATGACAGTTCGACACTGCTCGGGGGTGTAGTCGAAGTTCTCCAAGTCCTTGATGTAGGACGCGGGATCGGCCAGGCCCTCGACGTGGGGGAAGTCCGAGCCCATGATGATCTGCTTGTCGCCCAACAGTTTCAACAGGCTGGCCAGTTCGTCTTCGTAGAACGGCGACACCCAGACGTGGCGCTTGAAGGTCTCCCGCGGGTCTTCCTGGTAGATCTGCGGGATCTGGCCGTAGGACTTGGTCAGCTTTTCGAAGAGGTGGAACACCCAATTCGAGCCGCTCTCGATGGAAGCCATCCGCAGGTTGGGGAAGCGCAGGAACAGACCGTTGTGCAGGTGGTTGGCGAAGGTGTCCTGCAGGGCGTCGCCGGAGAACAAGCTCCGGAACCCGAGCAGCGCCTGGAACGACATCATGTAGTCCGATTCACCCCAGGCCGGCATGAATTTCGAGTAGTACGTCTCGCCCGAGTGGTAGCACAGCGTGATGCCGGAATCGTTTACCAGTTGCCAGAATTCGTCGAACATCGGGTCGCCGGGCGCACGCATGCCGACCGTCGGTCGTGATCGGGCCGGGAATCATCACGATGAAACGCGCATCGCGCTCGAGCGCCCATTCGAGCTCGCGGACCGCCTCGTCCGGCTTGCACAAGGTGATGTAGGGCGCGGCGAAAATCCGTTCCTTGTAAGCGAATCCCCAGTCGTCGTCCATCCAGCGATTGAACGCCCGGAAGGTCGCCACCGTCGCGTCCAGGTCCGGCAACAATGCCTGCTCCATCCCCACGCCGAGAGTGGGTAACAGGATGCAGCCCGCCATGCCCTGTTCGTCCATCACAGCCAGTCGCGCGTCGCGGTCTCGGTAGGCCGGCGGGATCGGCTCCAAGTCGCCGAAAAGTGCGTTCAAATCCGCACCTCTGGGGTTACGGCCACGGAAGTACTCGTCGAGTGCGCCGGGCTTTCCCACCGGGTCGAATGTCGGATTCGGAATGAACCTGTTGACCCTGCCGCCAACGAGAAGACGTTGTTTGCCGTCGAGTTGCGCCCACTGGATCGCCCGCTTCTTGAATTGCGGATCGATGTGGCGGGTGAACGCATCGACGGCTTCGTAATAGTGGTTGTCACAATCGAAGAATTGGAAGGGAAGCTGTGTCGTCATCGCGGTGGTGTCCTTTCTGTGGCGAGTGATTCAGTTGCGCGGCAAACCGAGGACCATCGAAGCGATGACCGTCAGCTGGATTTCAGGTGTGCCACCGCCGATGAGTTCGGCAGGTGCGTCGAAATACGGTTGGACGACTGCTGGTTCGGACTTCTCCAGCATCGCGGTGCGGCCGGTCAGGCCGAGCGTTGCGGTCCATGCGCGACGCAACAACGTGACCATCGCGTACTTGGCGATGCTGGAGGTCGGCCCGGGCCCCTGCCCTTCCACCAGGCGGAGGGTCTCGCGCAGCACCAGGGCTTTGATCGCGGTGCTGTAGGACTCGACGTCACCGAGCGCCCGCAGTGCGGCATCCTGTTCGGGGCCGGGTATTTCGGCCACCGCGCGAAGCGCCTTGGCCCGGTCGATGGTGACGTAATTTCCGATGGCCGTCCGTTCGACCGCCATGGTCGATACCGCCAGGCTCCATCCCTCGTCCGGTCTCACCGACGAGCATCTCGTCGGGCACGAACACGTCGGTGAGGAACACCTCGTTGAACTCGAAGCGTCCGCTGGCCTGTTTGATCGGCGAGACCTCGATACCGGGTGACGCCATGTCGATGAGGAAGTAGCCGATGCCGCGGTGCTTCTTCGCTTCGGGATCCGTTCGGGCCAGCAATGCGCCGAACTCGGCCTGGTGCGCCATCGATGTCCAGATCTTGTGTCCGTTGATCAGCCATCCGCCGTCGACCTTGGCGGCCCGGGTGGACAACGACGCCAGATCCGATCCGGCGCCGGGTTCGCTGAAGAGCTGGCACCAAGGCTGCACGCCACGCAGGATCGGCCACGGCGAATCGCTCGCGTTGCAGGTCGGATCCGCTGTTGAGAATCGTCGGAAGGATCCATTCCGCGATGCCGAGCGAGGGTCGGATCAACTCGGGCCGCTTGCCGAACTCGTCGGCGATGATCACCTGCTGCACCGCCGAGGCGCCAACACCCCACGGCGCGGGCAGATTTGGCGCCACCAGACCCGCCTGCGCCAGCAGGTCGCGTTGCGGTCCAATGGCCAGGCCGGGGGTTCTGACGTCGCCGGAATAGTGATCGTTGGACAGCCTCAGCGCCTCATCCAGTGTGGCCGCCACCCTGGCACGGAAATCCGATTCGACGTCACCCAGGTTGACTGTCGTGGAGCGCTTTACGTGCATGCCAACTCGCCGGCCTTCCGGGTCCAGCGGGTCATCGGACCCAGTGACGCCGCCAAGCTGGTGACGCGCCGCCAGTACAGGTGGGTGTCGTGCTCCCATGTGTAGCCGATGGCGCCGAACATCAGCATCGCGTCGAGCACCAGGTCGGGGGCGGCGCCCACCGCCATCACAGCAGCCGAGGCCGCCGCGAGTTGATGCTGCTCGATGGACTCGCTTTCGGCGCGGACCGCATCCCAGGCCGCTGACGCGGCAAGTTCCGACGCGACCAGCAGGGTCGCCGCTTTGTGTTGCAGCGCCTGGAAAGAAGCCGACTGGCCTGCCGAATTGCTCGCGGGTGCGGATGTATTCGGTCGCGGCGTCAGCGCAGTGGCGCACCGCTCCGGCGGCCGCACACGCGGCGAGGCCCACCACGAGGCAACGGGCCCGCTCGGTCGGTATGCCGGATATCTCGGCGCTCTCCGGCACGACGTGGTCGGCGAATTCGACGACACCCACGTCGGTGCACAGATCCGTGCCTTGCTGCGATTCGATCGTCACGACCCGGGCCCGGCGCGACCACAAACCATCGCAGGCCGCCATCCGCGGCACGGGCCGGAAGCAGAATACGTTGCGCTGCACAGATTCCCAGCACCGAGTCCGACGCTCCGTTGAGCCGCCAGGAGTTTCCTTCGGAGACGGCCTGGATGTCGCAGTGCTCGGGCAGCACGACGACCGCCGTCGCCCCGGCGGCCAGATCAGTCAGCAGCGGCTTGACTGAGGCGTCGGCGAGATTTGCCACCGCGCTCGCCGTGACCGTGCTCAGCAGCGGACCGGGTAGCAGCGCCGCCGCGGCCGCCTCGACCACACATGCCGTGTCGGCCAGGGTACCGTCCTGGCCGCCGACATGACCCGGAAGGTGCACCGCGTGAAAACCGTTACCGACGAATTCCCGCCACCACGAGGGTAATTCGCCGGCCGCGATCGAACCGAATGCGGCGCGGGTCTTGTCGATCGGCGCGTGGCGGGCCGCGAAACGGCTGCACGGCGTCGACGAGCTGCTCCTGCTCGGCGGTGATCGCCAGCGTCATCGATCGTCAGCCTTCCAGCCCGAGGATACGGGCGGCGTTGCCGTACAGGAACTTCGGCCAGACTTCATCCTTCAGCGGAACATTGGGCATGTCGCTGAAGATCCGCTCCAACGAGAGGCCCATCGGAAAATAGCCGGCGTAGAGGATCTTGTCGGCGCCGCGGGAATTCGCGTAGTCGATGATGGCCTTCGGGTAGTACTTGGGCGCGAACGCCGATGTCGAGTAGTACAGGTTGGGCCACTTCAACATGAGCTTGACCGCGAGGTCCTCCCACGGTTCACAACCGTGACGAGTGACGAACACCAGGTCGGGGAAGTCGAACATCACGACGTCGATGCGTGAGACTTCTTGGCAGCGCAAAGGGAACTCGAGGCCCGGGGACACCCGCGCAGACGAAGATCGGGATGCCGAGTTCCACGCAGGTGGCATAGATCGGGTACATCTTCGGGTCGTCGATCGGAACCTGCGGGAACGTTCCGGCGGGAAACACCGACGTTGCGCGGATACCGAACTGCTCGTACTCGCGGCGAATCGCGTTGACCGAGCCCATGACGTCATTGGGGTCGGCGAGCGCCCCGGAGGGCACGAAGCGGTCCGGAAACGTCTTGAGCGCCAACTGCGCGGAGTCTTCGCCGACCCCGATCATCGCCTTCTCGATACCGAACCGGTCCATCTGCTGAAGGACCAGCGACACCGGATCGTCGGTCGGCAGGCCCTGCGGGACATCCTTGAACATGTACTCGACCGGGAACTCGAAATCCTCTTTGGATTCGCGGTCCTTGGTCTGCTTGCGGATGAAGTCGTACTGGGCGGACCCCTCGTGCGGAAATCCGATCATCGTGTCGATCACCGGCAGACCCACCGGTCCGGGCATGAAGTCCTCCGATCGCACTGATCCGCGAGCACCGTTGCCGCCGATCCATACTGAAACACGGTTCTACTAAAGTCAAGATTGAATAAGCGACTTAGCTGCGATAACGTTGCCGACGCGTCAGCTGTCGAGATTGCTGATGAGAAGTAAGTTCTATTCTCGTCGTCAGGCCGACTCGGAGGTCGCACCGTCAACACTCCCGTCACTCCCGAACGGCCTGATACCGCCGTCGCTCGCTGGCGGATATGACCACCCGCCAGCTCGTCCGGCGAGCCAAGATCATCGAAGCGGTCATCGATCTGATTGCCGAGGTCGGCGCCGACGCGGTGCAGATGCGTGACGTGTCCAAGCGCTCGGGCGTAGCGCTGGCCACCGTGTACCGCTACTTCAACTCCAAGGACTACCTGCTCGCGGCGGCGCTCGAGGACTGGCAGAAGCGACTGACCCGCCGCATCATCGCCTCGCGCGCAGGCCGCGCCGACCAGGACCCGCTGCCCGGCATCCTCGACTACCTGCGACGCGCTCAGCGTGCATTTCACCGCAATCCGAATATGACCGCGCTGATGTTCCAGACGACGACGTCCACCGATCTCCAAGCCAGAGCCACGATCGACCAGATGAATCGCACGAACACCGAGATGTTCAACAGGCTGCTGGAAGGTGTTGCACCGGAGGATGTTCCGAACATCACCTTCGGACTCAACGCCGCACTGAGCAGCTCGCTGGCCGGGGTGCTGGCCGGGATGATGACGTTGGAGGAATCCCTGAGCCGGGTCGAATGGGTTGCGCGCGTTCTGCTGGCGAACAGCGCTACGCAGTAGCGACCGTTACTTGATACCGAGTTGATTGCACTCCAGAACGAATAGCTCTCGCCGGCGGATCCGTGCCGTGGCGGTGCAACTCCTTGCCTTCACTGGTCGAATAGAAGTGGTCCGACTGGGCTTTGACGCAACGCTCGAGCTTGTGTTGGCCGGAGTTGTACCACATCCACAAGAGCGACACGATGACGACAGTTATCACAGCGACCGGTGCGAAGAATCGTTTTCTCATGTCCTTCAGCGTCGGAGGATGCCAGCTCACGATCGGAGGTTCCAGCTGAGAGGTCGAAAGGGCTTGACGTAGCTCGCCATACGCGTCAACGAGCTGGTCGAGCGAGAAGCCGATGTTCAACCCACTCGGATTGGGCAACACCCATGCGTTGGTCCCGGCGAAGCCCGGGCGATACCGACCCCAGGCGACGTCTGACGCGCCGAGCATGCAGGCTAAAGCCCGCTTTCCGAGAAACGCGATCGCCCGCGGTGCGTAGCGACGCATCTTTGCCTCGAATTCCGGTTGTGCGCAACGAAACTCAGCCGGTGAAACTTCACTCGCAGACCGCGTCGGTCGCCGGACGACCGCCGTAACCCCGCACCCGTAGTCCAGCAGTCGACGCTGATCGGCCGGCTGGAGCCGGACATCGGTGAACCCGGCCAGATGCAGCACGGGCCAAAAACGGTTGTTGCGGTGTGAGAAGTGGTAGCCGTCCTCGACCGCGCTGGCAGCGAAGTTCAATCCGCAGAAAACGACATCGAGGCCTTCGGTCAAGATATCCGGTTCAAACTCAGCCACCGGGCCAGTCCATCAAACCTCCATGGCTCGTACATGTAATGAAAGCTTTGAGCCAGAACGTGCGATTGCGCGGATTTATTTCCCGCACCCGCAGGCCACTGCTCAGTCGCGAGGGATCTGCTCGAGCAGTGAATTCACTTCAGAGAAAGGCATTCCCGAGGTCGCCGCCGCGATGTCGCCCTGGGCCAGCGCCATCGCTGCGTCCTGCAGGTACGCCGCGACATGGGTGTAGACAGAAGAGCCCACGCTGATGCGCTTGACTCCCGCCGCAGACAGCTCGGCTACGGTCAGCCTCTCGGATTTGATGCCCACGAGAAGATTCACCGGTTTGGGCGCAACAGCTTTCACGATCGCCCCGACTGCCACGAGGTCGGGCAGGTACGGCGCGTAGAGAACGTCAGCGCCGGCCTCTGCGAACGCGGTCAGACGCCTAATCGTGTCATCGAGGTCGTTACGGCCGTAGATAAAATTGTCGGTGCGCCCGGTCAGCACGATGCGGCCCTTGGCCACCTTGGCTGCCGCCGCGACCCGCGCGACGGCCTCGTCGAAGTCGCGGATCGGGTTCGCGGGATCGGCGGAGGTGTCTTCGATCCCGATGCCGGCCAAGCCTGCTTCGATGGCAGCCTGAACCGTCGCCGCCACGTCACCGGGTGTCTGACCGTAGCCATCTTCGAAGTCGCCGTTCACCGGCAACCCGCCGACCTCGATCAGTAGCTTCGCGTGTGCCAGATGTTCCGCGGCGCTGACCGCGTGCCGACCGTCGCGGCGGCCCAGCGTGGCCGCGAAGGCTGCCGAGGACGTGGCCAGTGCGGCGAAGCCCGCCCTCTTGAAGATCAGCGCCGACAATCCGTCCCACGGATTGGGCATGACGAACGCGTCGGTTTGCTGATGCAAAGCCAGGAACTGCTCGTAGTGCTCGACCTGCGTCATCGCGCTGTCCTGTCGTTGATTCGCTTACGGATCTGGTCGGCGATGAAGCCGATCGCCACGGCAACCGCCAAGATCCCAAGCCCAAACAACCACGGCGGCACCGGCGCCCACGGGCCCTTGCCGATTGTGATGCTGTGGCGTGAGTCTCCGTTGTCACCGGGATCGAGCACCGTGACGCGGTAAGCCCCCGTCGCCGGGACGTCAAACGTTGCAAAGGTGTTCCACGATTCGTTGCCGACTGTGGTCACCGCGGCGTGCGTGTTCGAATTCAGGGCCAGCGGCGCCCCACCCCCGGACGGTTGCACGCTCACCTCGATACCCCCGGGGATCGTCGCGCTGCGGTTTTTGCCGAAGTATCCGTGCTCTTGTACGTAGAGCCGGGCCGGCCCCGCCGGCAACGTCACGGTGAGCTCGCCAGGGATCGGAACCTTGCCGTAGGCGTCATGCCCGGGTGCGAAGAAGCCACCCGAAAGCACCCACGACCCCGCCAAGGCAAAACCCACCAGCAACGGGATGCCCCAACACAACACGCGACCCAATCGGCTCATCGCGTATGAAGGTACGCGCCGCACTCGATGGGCGGGAAGCTATTTAGCCGGCCGCTGCGAGGCCGAGGTGGTCGCGCAGCGTCTCACCGGTGTACTCGGTACGGAATCGGCCGCGGCGTTGCAGGATCGGCACGACGTGATCGACGAACGTCGTAAGTTCATGCGGCAGAGTCGATCCCATGAATGTGAATCCGTCGACGGCACCGGCGTCCTGCCAAGCGATCACGTGGTCGGCGAGCTGCTCGGGAGTGCCGACGAAGTGTGTCCCTCCGGCACCCCCGCTCGTCGGCTGGGTGATCTCGCGCAACGACGCGTTCGGTCGCGCACGCGCTGCCGCGTACAGCTGCTCGGCACGGCTGGACGGGACCGATCCGTTTGCCCACAGCTCCTCCGGCAGCGGAACATCCGGATCGAAGCCGTCGGGATCGAGGCCCGCTGTGTACAAAGCGTTCTGCCAACGGAATTCAGGGCTGGCCAAGTCTTCGAGGCGCTGCGCCCTGGCTTGTGCCTCGGCCTCGGTGCCGCCCAGCGTCACCATCAACGCCGGCAGCACCAGAACATGCTCGGGATTGCGGCCCGCGGCCGCGGCCTGGGCATGCAGATCAGCCCGGAAAGCGACGGCCGCCTCGAGGGATGGCGGCCCGGAGAAGACCAGCTCGGCGTACCGGGCGGCCAGCGCGATGCCGGCCGGCCGATTGACCCGCCTGAACGAGTACCGGGTGCCCCTGCGGCGAGCGCGGAAACGGCAGGACCCCCTCGACGTCGTAGTACTGGCCGTGGAAGCGCGGGGCGTGCAGCTTGGTGCGATCGGCCCAGACGCCGTTCGCCCGATCGCCGATCGACCGCGTCGTCGGCCCAGCTGTCCCACGAGCGTGTGACGGCGTCGACGAATTCGTGAGCGTGCGCATACCGATCGTCGCGTTCGGGGTGGAACCGTTCACCGAAATTCGCCGCAGCCAACGGCGTGACCGTGGTGACGATGTTCCAGCCGGCGCGACCGCCGCTCAGGTGATCCAGCGTCGCGAACCGGCGAGCGAGCTCCCAGGGCTTGCTGTAGGTCGTCGAGCCCGTCCCGATCAGACCGATCCGGCTGGTGACCGCGGCCAGCGCCGACAGCACCGAGATCGGATCGAACTGCGTCTGCGGAAGGTAGCGTGGCCCGGTATTCCGCGATCGCGATGTTGTCGGCCAGGAACACCGAGTCCATCAGCCCGCGTTCGGCGGTCCGGGCGATGTCGGTGTAGTACGACAGGCCGAGAACGTTGCGGACGTCGTCATCGACCACGCGCCATGCCGACTCGTGGTAGCCGTTGGGCCAGATGAATGCGTTGAAGTGCAATTGCGGCGTGCTCATCCTGAGCAGCAACACGGCCTTGGCGCGGATTAGTCCTGTCCGGCGGCCTCGACCTCGAGTTTCTGTAGCCTTGGCGGTGGGGACCTGGGACAACGGGAGGCAATGTCATGAGGATCCGAATTTCACGCTGGGCGACGGGCCTGGCTGTGGCGCTGGCGACTGTCGCGATGGTCCTCGGGCTGAGTGACACACCGAGGGCCATGGCCGCCGACGAGCGTCTGCAGTTCACGGGTACGACGTTGACCGGCGCACCGTTCAATGGCGCGAGCCTGCAAGGCAAACCCGCGGTGCTGTGGTTCTGGCGGCCGCAGTGTCCGTTCTGCAACCAGGAGGCCCCGTCGCTGAGCCAGGTCGCGGCGGCCAACCCGAAGGTGACCTTCGTCGGTGTGGCGGCCCGCTCCGACGAAGGGTCCATGCGGGACTTCGTATCGAAGTACAACCTGAACTTCACCAACCTCAACGATGCCGACGGGTCGATCTGGCAGCGGTTCAACGTGCCGTGGCAGCCGGCGTATGTGTTCGAGAAGCCGGATGGCTCCTCGACGTTCGTGAACAACCCCACCTCGGCGATGTCGCAGCAGGAGTTGTCCGACCGGGTCGCCGCGCTCACCAGCTAGACCGGACGGCGTCATGAACCAGGGCCTGCTGGGTTTGGCCTTCGGCGCCGGACTGGTGGCCGCGCTCAATCCGTGCGGGTTCGCGCTGCTGCCCGCCTATCTGACGCTGGTGGTGCGGACGGAGCGGGCCGGACGGTCTCACCGCGGTGGGACGTGCACTGGCGGCCACCGT
Source organism: uncultured Actinomycetota bacterium (assembly GCA_963755805.1). Taxonomy (GTDB): domain Bacteria; phylum Actinomycetota; class Actinomycetes; order Mycobacteriales; family Mycobacteriaceae; genus Mycobacterium. The sequence goes on along the minus strand of CAVWLG010000028.1, from coordinate 237,914 downwards.
GGCGATGACTCTCGGGCTTCCTCGCGGCCTTCGGCACGTTCGGGCTGCTCACCGTGACGATCGCGGCGACCGTCGAGCGCTTTCTGCCCTACGTGACGATCGTGATCGGAATTTCTCTTGTCGCGCTGGGTATTTGGCTGCTCCTCGGCCGCGATCTGACGGCGCTGACTCCGGGCTCACTGCTCGCCGGACACGGTCGTGCGCCGACCGCCAGGCTCGGATCGATGTTCGGCTACGGGGTGGGCTATGCCGTCGCGTCGCTGTCCTGCACGATCGGCCCGTTCCTGGCGGTCACCGGAGCCGTCTTTCGCGGTGGCCCGGTTCTCGACGGCCTCATGGTCTATCTCGCCTATGCCGCCGGCTTCGGGTTGCTCGTCGGTGTTTTGGCGGTCGCCGTCGCATTGGCCCGCTCGGCGCTGATCGACCGGATGCGCCGAATCTTGCCCTACATCAACCGGATCAGCGGTGTGCTGCTGATCGCTGTCGGGCTCTATGTGGGTTACTACGGTTTTTACGAGGTCCGCCTGTTCGTCCTGCACGGCAGCCCGACGGATCCGGTGATCGCGGCGGCCGGGCGCCTCCAAGGCGTGCTTGCCGGTTGGGTGCATCAGCACGGCGCCTGGCCGTGGGTGCTGGGATTGGCCGTGTTCGCGCTCGGCGTGCTGGCCATAGCGGTGAAACGCCGCGGTCGCTCGACGCTAGGCGGGGTCGACGAAAACCGGCGGCTCCCCTGACATTCCGGCCACGACGGCGGCGAGCTGATTGGGCTTGCCGATCAGCCCGGTCTGCAGCTCGGATTCGCGTTTCAGGGCAGCGGCGGCGTCGTCGCTGACCCAGGTCTCGTCGTAGAGGCGCTTGGCGGCGCGCACGGCATCAGGAGACTTCTGCGCGATCTCCTCGGCAAGTGCCAGCGCCGACGCCAGCGGATCGTCACTGTTTCGCGTGACCAACCCGAGCGCCAAAGCGTCACTGCCAGAAACGATTCGGCCGCTGAACGTCAACTCCTTCGCGACGTCGATGGGGACCAGTCGCGGCAGGGTCTGCGTGATGCCCATGTCGGGAACGAGGCCCCACTTGATCTCCATGATCGACAGCTTCGCGTCCGGCGCAGCGATCCTGATGTCGGCGCCCAACGCGATCTGCAGACCGCCGCCGAAGCAATTCCCGTGAATCGCGGCGATCACCGGCGCCGGCACCAAGGACCAGTCGTAGGCCACGCGCTGAGCGAAGTTGGCCAGCCGGTCGCCGTCGCGCTCCAGCAGCACACCGGTGCCGCCCTGACCGGACATGAAGCTGGCGATGTCCAGGCCCGAGCAGAAGCTCTTCCCCTCGCCGTGCAGCACGACCGCGCGCACCGACGCGTCGCCGGCCAGTTGGCCCGCGGCATTCATCAGGCCCTCGAACATGGCCTGGTCGAGCGCGTTGTGCTTGTCGGCGCGCACCATCGTCACCGTTGCCACGCCACTGGCGCCGATCTTCACCTGAACTCTGTCTTCGCCCATGCTCGGAACTTACCGCTGACGGCGATGCCTCCGGATATAGTGCTCCCCGCAAAGGCGTTCGCGCTGGGCACCGAAGCGCGCGGTCCGCCTCACCCCTCTCGAGATCGAGTAGCCGATGGCTGAGCTCTCCGATAAGCCGTACAAGTGGTTCGTCGACAAATCCGACGGAACCAGGATCATCATGCGCCGCGCATACGATCCTCGTTATTTCACATTCCCCGCTCGCGAGTTGGACCACTTCGAACACATTCGCAGTAACAGCAGTACTTACGGCGGTTCCGAGGATGTGCTCGACGTATATGACGGCGTGCTGAGCTACTACCACCAGATCCGCCGCTTCGATCGCGACGGCAAACGCTGGATTCTGCTGCAGCACCCCAGTGAGTACGCCGTGGAAGTGGAACTCACCCGCCGTGAACTGGGCGAAATCCGACCGCTCCCACCAGAGGAAGCCTGGCAGCTGACCCGCGAGCTGGATCAGCGCGAGACCCGTTACCCGATCGAAGTCGAACCGGGTTCCGCCCTGCCCTGACCGTGCAGGCTGGCATGAAAACGGCCCCCGGAGTGATCTCCGGGGGCCGTTTCTACTAGTAGCGGGGACAGGATTCGAACCTGCGACCTCTGGGTTATGAGCCCAGCGAGCTACCGAGCTGCTCCACCCCGCGACGGGTGAATATCAGGTTACCGAACGCACGCGAGGCCACCAAATCGCGCGCGTACCAGCGCCGGAACCGACTCACTTCGCGCTGTTGTACTTGTTGATCGCGTCGTCGAGCCGTTGAAGTGCCGCACCGTAGGCACCGAAGTCGCCCGATTTCTGCGCGTCGCGGGCCGCACCCATCGCCGTCTCGACGTCCTTGAGCGCGGCGGCTTTTGCCGGCGACAAGCTGACGGCGGCGCTGGGCGGAGAGGCACCGGCCCGGCCGGTGGCGGCGGGCTCGCCGGCGGCTCACCGCCCTGTGGCGTGCTGGCGGGCGGGCCGGACTCGGTGGGCGCAGGACCGGCTGCGGTCGCACTGGCGCCCGGTCCGAACAGCCCGTTCAGCGCATCGCCCACGGTCGGGCCGTAGCCGATCTTGTCGTTGTACATCATCGCCACCCGGATCAACCGCGGATACGAGGACGCGACATCGCTCGAGCCGGGCGAGGCATACACCGGCTCGACATAGATCAGCCCGCCCTGGGCCACCGGCAGCGTCAGGAGATTGCCCCACTTGATCCGGTTCTGGTTGTCGCGCCCGATCACGCCGAGGTCTTGTGACACCGCGGTATCGGTGGTGATCGCGTTGTTCGCCAGCTTGGGACCGTTGACCTGCCCCGGGATGGTCAGCACGGTGATCTTGCCGTAGGTCGACGGATCGGAGCTGGCGCTGATGTAGGCCGCCAGGTAGTCGCGCTTGAACCGGTTCATCGCGCTGGTCAGTTGGAATGACGCCGAATCATCCTCTTTGGCAATGTTTTTCGCGACGATGTAGTACGGCGGTTGATAACTGCTGGCCGTGGGATTCGGGTCGAGCGGCACGTCCCAGAAGTCCGATGTGGAGAAGAACGTCACCGGGTCGTTGACGTGATACTTGGCCAGCAACATCCGCTGCACCTTGAACAGGTCTTCGGGATAGCGCAAATGCGCGGCCAACTCGCCGCTGATGTCACTCTTCGGTTTGACCGTTCCGGGAAAGACTTTCATCCACGCCTGCAACACCGGGTCGTGCTCGTCCTGCTCGTACAGCGTGACCGTTCCGTCGTAGGCATCGACGGTGGCCTTCACCGAGTTGCGGATGTAGGACACCTGCTTGTCGGGCGCCAGTCGGTTGAACGCCACCTCGGTGGAGTCGGCGGTAGCCGACGACAGCGACGTGAGCTCGGAGTACGGGTAGTTGTCCAGCGTGGTGTAGCCGTCGATGATCCAGACCAGCCGCTTGTTGACGATCGCCGGGTAGACGCTGCTGTCCGTGGTCAACCACGGCGCTACCGCCTCCACCCGTTGAGCCGGGTCGCGGTTGAACAGGATCTTGCTGTTGGATCCAATCACGTTGGAGAACAGGAAGTTTCGCTCCGCGAACTTTGCCGCGAAGACGCTCCGGGAAATCAAGCCGCCCAGCGGCACTCCACCGCTTCCGGTGTAGGTGTAGTTCTTGGTCTCGGTGTTGGTCTCGTAGTCGTATTCCCGGTCGACGCCGCTCTTCCCGACGATCGCGTAATCGGCGGGCGAGCTGGCGATGACCGGCCCGTAGTAGACACGCGGCTGATCCAGCGGCGCGGGACCGCTGGAGGTCACGCTGCCGTTGGCCCCGACGACGCTGGCCAGGAACTCGGGGTATCCGCCATTTTGGTTGGGGTCGTTGGCGATACCGCGCACGGTGTTGGCCGGCGAAGCGATGAAGCCGTTGCCGTGGGTGAAGACGGTGTGCCGGTTGATCCAGTCCCGTTGGTTGTCGATCAGATGGTCCGGATTGAGTTCGCGGGCGGCGACGACGTAGTCGTGCAGGTTGCCGTCACGATCGCGGTAGCGGTCGATCGCCAGCTGGTCGGGGAAGTAGTAGAAGTTCTTGCCCTGCTGGAACTGGGTGAACGCCGGGCTGATGATGGTCGGGTCGAGCAGCCGAATGTTGGAGGTAGTAGCCCGGTCTGACGCCACCTGCTCGGCCGTGGCCCGCCCGTCGCCGCTGTAGTCCCGGTACGTCACCACGTCATCGGTCAGACCGTAGGCCTGCCGGGTCGCGGCGATACTTCGGCTGATGTATTCGCGTTCCTTCTGCGCCGCATTGGGTTTGACGCTGAACTGCTCGATGACCAACGGCCAGGCAGCACCCACGACCATCGACGACAGCAACAGCAACACCAGTCCGATGGATGGAATCCGCAAGTCCCGCAGCACAACCGCGGAGAACACCGCTGCCGCGCAGATCAACGCGATCGCCAGCAGGATCATCTTGGCCGGCAGCACCGCGTTGATATCGGTGTACCCGGCGCCGGTGAACGGCTTGCCCGCCCGGGTGTGCGACAGCAGCTCGTAGCGATCCAGCCAGTAGGCAACCGCCTTGAGTAGCACCAGCGTTCCGACCAGGCTGATCAACTGGATACGCGCCGATCGGCTCAGCGCACCGGTGCGCCCGACAACCGGATGCCGCCGAAGATGTAGTGCGCCAGCAGATTCGCGACGAACGCAAGGAACACCGCGACGAAGAAGAAACTGAGCACCAGCCGGTAGAAAGGCAGCTCGAAGGCGTAGAAGCCTAGATCTTTACCGAACTGCGGATCGCGGACACCGAAGCTGCTGCCGTGCAGGAAAAGCTGAATACGAACCCAAAAGGTCTGCGCGACAATGCCGGCCAGCAGTCCGATTGTCACCGGGACACCGATGCCGATCACCCGCAGCCTCGACATCACCACGGTGCGATAGCGCGCCACCGGATCGGCGCCGTTGCTCGGGACGAATACCGGCCGGGTTCGGTAGGCCATTGCCAGTCCGGCGAACACGATGCCACCGACCAGCCAGCCCGATCACCACGAACACGATCAAGCCGGGTCGCCAGCACGGTGGTGAACACCGAGCGATAACCCAACTCGCCGAACCAGAGCCAGTCGACATACGCGTCGATCAGCCGGGGGCCGACCAGCAGCAGGCCGATCACGGTCAACGCGATCGCGATGAGAGTCCGACTGCGTCGAGTCAGCTTCGGCATTCTGGCGGCGGGCCGCATCCCCACTAGCTACGCTCCCTGCTCGGTCTCGACAGTCGCTGTCGCTGGATGTCCTCGACTCTACGCACAACCGGTGATCTGCCCCGGGCTCGAACTGGCCGGCCTAGCAACTCGGCGGCTGTCCGCCGGAGGCCACGGTGTGCAGCGCATCCACTGCCCCACCGAGAGTGTCGACCTTGATCAACTGCAGGCCGGGCACCTTGCCGGAGTTCGCTTCGTAGCAATTCCCGGCCGGCACCAGAAACACCGTCGCGCCGGCGTCGTGGGCGGCGCTCATCTTGTGCGCGATCCCGCCGATCTTGCCGACCTCACCGTCCGGCTTGATCGTGCCGGTGCCCGCGACGAACTTCTTCGCGGCAAGGTCGCCGGTGGTGAGTTTGTCGATCACGGCCAGGCTGAACATCAGGCCTGCCGAGGGGCCGCCCACGTTGGCCAGGTTGAAATCGACCGCGAACGGCGCCCACGGCGCGTCGGTCACCGAGACGCCCAAGAAGCCGAAGTCGCCTTTCGGGTGATGGCCCAACGTGATCTGGGCCGTTCCGGGCGGCGCGTTCTTGCGCCGGAAGTCGACCGTGACCTGCTGTCCGGGCTTGGTGGTCTTCAGGAACGAGGTGAACTGCTCCACGTCGGCCACCGGCTTGCCGTCGACCGCCTGCACGGCGTCGCCGGCCTGCAATTTGCCCACCGACGGTCCGGGGTCGGTGAGCGTCACGATCGTCACGGCTTGCGGGTACTTCAGATAGCCCAGGGCTGCGAACTCGGCGTTGTGCTCGGACTCTTTGAAATCGGCGTCGTTGGCCTTGTCGACTTCGTCGCGCGACTGGCCAGGCGGATAGACCAGATCGCGCGGCATCAGCTGTTCCTGCCCCGACAGCCACAGCGTCAGCGCCTCGGCCAGGCTGAGCTCGTCGCGCTGAGACACCGTCGTCATGTCCAGGTGGCCCGTCGTCGGGTGTGTCGTGGTGCCTTTGATCTCGACGACCTGCTTGCCGTCGACCTCGCCCAGCGTGTCGAAGGCCGGGCCGGGTCCCAGCGACACGTACGGCACCGTCACCGCAGCGAGCAGCACGCCGAAGACCACGATCGGGACCAGCGCCACCATCAGCGTCAGAATCCGCCTGTTCACGTCGCCAACACTAGACGCCAGTGTCAGGCGGGTTCACTCAGAGCGTGACGCCGGGCCGCGCGTCATGCGTTGACCATGAGTACCGTTATGGGCATGGCTGACCTGCCCTTCGGGTTCTCCGCGGGAGACGACCCGGACCGCGAGAAAGACCCCGAGTCCGGCTCAGGATCTGCTGACCCATTCGGACTGGGCGGCCTCGGCGGCGAATTCAATCGTGGCCGACCTGGGCCAGATGTTCACCCGGCTCGGGCAGATGTTCAGCGGGGCCGGCTCCGCCATGGGCGGGCAATCCTCCGGACCGGTGAACTATGAGCTGGCCCGCCAGATGGCGTCGAGCTCGATCGGATTCGTGGCACCAATCCCGATCGCCACCCGCGAGGCGATCGGCGATGCCGTCCACCTCGCCGAGACCTGGCTCAACGGCGTGACCGCGCTGCCGGAAGGCACGACCAAGACCGTCGCCTGGACTCCCAACGACTGGGTGGACAACACGTTGGAGACCTGGAAACGCTTGTGCGATCCGATGGCCCAGCAGATCTCCACGGTGTGGGCCTCAGCGTTGCCCGAGGAGGCCAAGGCCATGGCCGGCCCGCTGCTGTCGATGATGTCGCAGATGGGCGGCATGGCATTCGGTTCGCAGCTCGGCCAAGCGCTGGCCCGGCTGTCCAAGGAAGTTCTGACGTCCACTGACATCGGATTGCCGTTGGGGCCCAAGGGAATTGCGGCACTGCTGCCCGACGCCATCGAGTCGTTCGCCGACGGCCTCGAACAGCCCCGCAGTGAGATCGTCACTTTCCTGGCCGCCCGCGAGGCCGCCCACCACCGCCTTTTCAGTCATGTGCCGTGGCTGTCCGGTCAGCTGCTCGGCGCCGTCGAGGCCTATGCCAAGGGCATGAAGATCGATATGCAGGGCATCGAGGAGCTGGCCCGCGACTTCAACCCGGCGGCGATGGATGATCCGGCCGCCGTCGAGCAGCTGCTGACCCAGGGCGTTTTCGAGCCCAAGGCGACCCCGGAGCAGACCCAGGCACTCGAACGCCTCGAGACACTTCTGGCGCTGATCGAGGGCTGGGTGCAGACCGTGGTGAACGCCGCACTGGGCGAGCGCATTCCCGGCGCGGACGCCCTCGGCGAGACGCTGCGGCGACGGCGGGCCACCGGCGGCCCGGCCGAGCAGACCTTCGCCACGCTGGTGGGCCTCGAGCTACGGCCACGCAAGTTGCGCGAGGCCGCGGCGCTGTGGGACCGGTTGACTCAGGCCGTCGGCGTCGACGCCCGCGACGCGGTCTGGCAGCACCCCGACCTGCTGCCCGGAGCCGAGGACCTCGACGACCCGGCCGGTTTCATCGACCGTGCTCTCGGCGGCGACACCAGCGGGATCGACGAAGCCATCGCCGAATTCGAGCGTCGCGCCGAATCCGGCGAGGATGACGGCGCTCCGGCGCTGTGGATAGCTGAGCCCTTTGGAGCTCGCCGACTGTCCGGTCTTTCCCTCCGAGGCGGGAACCGCCATGAGCACGGACCGCGGCTTGGGTTGGCGCCTGGCGCGAGAGGCCGGCCCGGTGTTGCGGCACCCGGGGGCAAACTGGTTTGAGAACTGGGCGTTTGTCGTCGGCCGGGACGAAGTGCTGGCGAATTTGGACGATGCACGATTGGAAAGCACCCGTGCCCTGCCCGAGCGCGATCTGCAAGTTCACCAGCAACTGTTCGCGCCAAAATCCGCCCATGACATTGCGGCAGCGTTCCGTCCGACCGCCGCTGCGCTGATCGATCGTTTCGTCGCCGCTGGTGGCGGTGACGCGGTCACCGATGTGACCGCGCCGATCGCCAGCGTCGTTTTCGACATCGTGTCGCGCCTGCAGCTATTGCCTGTCGAGCACCTGAATGGGCAGTCCGGCCAGGTCCTGTCCGAGGCGTGCCGCAACCTGTCCAGACACGCCGGCTCGCACTTACTCGAGTTGGCACGGCGCCCCGAATTGTGCGACCTGCTTCGACGTCAGCCTGAGCTGATCCGCGAGTTCGTGGAAGAGGTCTTACGGCTCGAGCCGATGGTGCCGAGTTGCAGTCGTTTTACTACCCAGCCAACGACCGTCGGTGGGGTAGAACTGCCGGCCGGCATGGTGCTGATGTTGTGTATCGGTGCGGTGCAGCGGGACGGCAGCGACGCCATGTCCACCGATGATCTTGTGATTGGCGTTAGGGCGCACCGGCATTGGAGTTTGGGTGCGGGGTCCATGCGTTGCCGGGGCGGGCACATCGTCCGTCAGGTGTTGCGCGTGCTGGTTGAGGAGTGGATCGACCGGGCCAGGGATGTTGGGCTGGTTCCCGGTTTTCGGCCGGCGGTCGGGTTCCCAGCGACGCAGAGCGTCTCGTGGCTGCCGGCGCTGCCGATGGTGGCGAGGGCTTAGTAGCCCGGCGATGGCGCCCGACGGCGCTGTGGATAGCTGAGTCGCTCGGCCCGATTGCCGTGGCACAGTGCCAGGATGGCGCAGCCCAGGCCGTCGCTGTACGCGCTGGATCCGGCACTCCCCGTGCTGCTTCGCCCCGACGGCGCCGTGCAAGTGGGGTGGAGTCCGCGACGCGCCGTGCTGATCCGGCCGCCGCGCGGCGTAACCGCCGCGGGCTGGCCGCGCTGCTGCGGGCGATGCATTCGCCGGTGCCGATCAGCGAGCTGCAACGCCAGCCCAGCGGGCTCAGCCACCACGAATTACGCGATCTGGTTCGGCAATTGGTGACGGCGGGGGTCGCTACCTGTGGTGCCCGGCAGCGGTCGACGCGGTCGGCGTCAATCCGGGTGCATGGCCGCGGCCCGCTGGTGGTGCCTGGTGTGACGAGTTCCCTGGGAAAGCGTTACGGGGGACTACTTTTGGGTGACGCGGCAGTCGGATCGACCGCAGTGAATTGGATTTGGTAGCAACCGCCCGGCCGGTGACCCTAGAGTGACGGCAGGATGTCGACCAGGTTATTTCCGCCGCTAGCGACCGCGTGGAGCATGTCGCCGAAGACCGCGGCGAGGTCGTAATTACCGGGGGCGCCCGCGGTGGCGCTGCTGGCATCGCCCAGGACGGAGGCGATGTCGGTGTTACCGCTGGCGGTGGCGATGTCGCCGGTGCTGCCGGTGTCGATGATGGAGGCGAGGTCGCCGTTGCCGAATTCGGCCACGACCTGGCTGTTATTGCCGAAGACGGTGGCGGTGTCATAGCTGCCGTTCCAGGAGTCGGCTTCGCTGTTGGCGCCAAAGACGGTGGCGGTGTCATGGCTGCCCAATTGGGGGTAGACGTCGCTGTTGGTGCCGATGACGATGCCGTTGTCAAAGTCGCCGCCGAAGCCGACCTCGGCGAAGTTGCCGTTGCCAACGACGGTGCCGGAGTCAAAGTTGCCCGAGTCGACCTCGACCTCGCTGTTATTGCCGAAGACGATGCCGGAGTCAAAGTTGCCGGTATTGACTTCGACCTGGTCGCTGGGGCCGTCGGCCATGGCGAAGTTGCCGAAGCCGTTGGCCGCGGTGGCATACGTGTTGGCGCCGTAGGCGATCGCGAGGTCATAGTCCCCGGCGGTGCCCGAATCAGCGTACGCACTGCCATCGGATACCAGCGAGGTCCCGTTGAACGAGATGGCCAGATCCAGACCTGATGTTGGATCGAGGGCCGGCAGAGGCCCGCCACTCAACAGGCTGTCGATCGAGGACAGCAAATCAGCGGAGGAGTCGGCCGCCGCGACGGGCGCGTGGGCTGCCGCTGCCCCAAGACCCAGCCCCACAGCCAGCATGCCCAGCCGAGCAAAACCATGAGTGTTCATCGTCGGTCTTCTTTCCCCGACCGCACCCCAAACCGGTAGCGGACTTTGCTATCAGCGCAGACCTTAGCACCAGCTGAGCGCAATATGTGAAAAATCTCTCAGTTTGTTAAATGCCTGGAAATTTCTCGCCATCTGACGCATGATGCGCGACCTAACTCAGCTGCTGCCGGCCGGCGGTCGGGTTCCCAACGACGCAGAGCGTTTCGTGGCTGCCTGAGCTGCGGCGTGATGACGAGGGCGTAGTACGCATCCAGCGCGAGCGGCGCTGGGGATAGCTGAGTCGTCTCGGCCCGATTGCCGTGGCACAGTGCCAGGATGGCGCAGCCCAGGCCGTCGCTGTACGCGCTGGATCCGGCGCTCCCCGTGCTGCTTCGCCCCGACGGCGCCGTGCAGGTGGGCTGGAGTCCGCGACGCGCGGTGCTGATCCGGCCGCCGCGCGGCGTAACCGCCGCCGGGCTGGCCGCGCTGCTGCGGGCGATGCATTCGCCGGTGCCGATCAGCGAGCTGCAGCGCCAGCCCAGCGGGCTCAGCGACGACGAATTACGCGATCTGGTCCGGCAATTGGTGACGGCGGGGGTCGCCACCTGTGGTGCCCGGCAGCGGTCGACGCGGTCGGCGTCGATCCGGGTGCACGGCCGCGGCCCACTGTCGGATCTGCTGGCTGAGGGGCTGCGGTGCTCGGGCGCCAGGGTCAAACAGAGCAATCAGCCGCATGCCGCCGTGACGTCCGCCGACGCCGACCTGGTGGTGTTGTCGGACAACCTCGTCGCCGATCCGCGGATGCTGCGCGAGCTACACAGTCAGGGCGTCGCGCACCTCGCAGTGCGGGTACGCGACGGCACCGGCCTGGTCGGCCCGCTGGTCGTGCCTGGTGTGACGAGCTGCCTGGGGTGCGCCGATCTGCATCGCCGGGACCGCGACGCGGCGTGGCCGGCGGTCGCCGCACAGCTGCGCGACACCGTCGGGGTGGCCGACCGTGCGACGCTGCTGGCCACTGCGGCGCTGGCGCTCAGCCAGGTCAACCGGGTGATCGGCGCGGTCCGCGGAGTCGACTCCGAGCCGCCGGCGGCACTGAGCGCCACACTCGAATTCGATGTGCACGCCGGCTCGATCGTGGCGCGGCAATGGCCGAGGCATCCGCTGTGTTCCTGCTGACAGCGCTTGTTCCCAGATCGATAGGGCAAGCACAGGCTCGTCGTGGATGATGGGGGCGTGGCAGACATCAAACGCGGGGGCGCCGCGCGTAACGCGAAGCTGGCCGGCCTCGCCGGTGGCATAGCGGGTCGTACCGCACTCGGATTCGGCAAGCGGCTGGCCGGCAAATCGCAGGACGAGATCAACGCCGAGCTGATGGAGAAGGCCGCCAAGCAGCTCTTCACGGTGCTCGGCGAGCTCAAGGGCGGCGCGATGAAGGTCGGCCAGGCCCTCTCGGTGATGGAAGCCGCGATCCCCGAGGAGTTCGGCGAGCCCTACCGCGAAGCGCTGACCAAGCTGCAGAAGGACGCGCCGCCGCTGCCCGCCGACAAGGTGCACCGGGTGCTCGACGCGCAGTTGGGCACGAAATGGCGTCAACGGTTCTCCGAGTTCAACGACACCGCGGTGGCCTCGGCCAGCATCGGCCAGGTGCACAAAGGCGTGTGGGCCGACGGCCGTGAGGTCGCCGTCAAGATCCAATACCCCGGCGCCGACGAAGCGCTGCGCGCCGACCTGAAGACGCTTCGCCGCATGATCAGTGTGGTCAAGCAGCTTGCCCCCGGCGTGGACGTCGAAGGCGTCGTCGACGAACTGATCGAGCGCACCGAGATGGAGCTCGACTACCGGCTGGAAGCCGAGCATCAGCGCGCCTTCGCCAAGGCCTACGAGGGCGACCCGCACTACCTGGTCCCGCACGTGGTGGCCAGCGCCCCCAAAGTGGTGATCCAGGAGTGGATCGAAGGCATTCCGATGGCGGACATCATCCGCGACGGCACCGTCGAACAGCGCGACCTGCTGGGAACTCGGCTGGCCGCCTTCATCTTCGACTCGCCGCGCCGGATCGAGATGATCCACGGCGACGCCCACCCGGGCAACTTCATGTTGATGCCCGACGGGAAGATGGGCGTCATCGACTTCGGGGCCGTCGCACCGCTGCCCGGCGGATTCCCGGTCGAACTCGGCGCGACGATCCGGCTGGCCCGCGACAAGAACTACGACCTGGTTCTGCCGACGATGGAAAAGGCCGGGTTCATCCAGAAGGGCCAGCAGGTGTCGGTGCACGACATCGACGAGATGCTGCGCCAATACGTCGAGCCCGTCGAGGTCGAAGTCTTCCACTACACGCGTAAGTGGTTGCAGCGCATGACTTATCGGCAGCTGAACCAGGGTGTCGCGCAGATCAAGACGGCGCGACAGATGGATCTGCCGCCCAAGCTGGCGATCCCGATGCGGGTGCTCGCCACGTCGATGGCGATCCTGTGCCAGCTCGATGCGCACGTGCCGACCCAGAAGCTGTCCGAGGAGCTGGTTCCCGGGTTCGCCGAACCCGACACGGCTACCGCCTAAAGCTGCTCATTCGCAACAGTTTTCGTGTTCTACGCGGCGATCTTGCGGGGACGTCCCCGCGGACGTTTGCGACTCACGACGGAGCCGCGGTCGAAAATCTCGCCACCCCACACTCCCCACGGTTCGGCGCGGTTCAGCGCCTCGGCCAGGCATGCGCGTCGGATCGGGCAGTCGGTGCACAGCTCCTTGGCGCGCTCTAGATCGGACGGGCTGTCAGCGAACCACAGGTCGGGATCGCTGACGTGACAGGGCAACTCCGGCTGCTGATCGTCGGGATCTAGTTCCGTCGTCATGTCGTGCTACCTGCTTCCTGGTCTGGTGGATTCCGGACCAGTGGCGGGGTGTTCAACGCAAAAAAATTGGCCACGGATCCTGGTGACTTCGGGTCCGTGGCCATCTGGCGAGATTGTGGGCTTCCTAAGTAGGTAGAGCCCCAATCCACGGACGCTGGGTCTTGGCGGCGGCGATGTGCTTGTGGGCGGCCGCCGAAATGGCGGCATGGTGGGAGCCAGCATCGCCGGCCGGACGTACGTCGAATACGTTCACGGTGATCATGAGAGCTCCCTCCCTTCGATAGACATCCGAGCGTTCAGGCACGCGGATATGCGCATTGAGGCTAGATCTTAACAGCGTAACCGGGCAAGCGATTTTCTGACCTGCAGCTTTAGTGGCTCGGGCGGCGTTAGCCGCGGCTGCGGACTATTTCCAGGACGTCGGGGCCGAATTGCTCGAGTTTGCGAGCACCGATGCCCGGGATGGCGACCAGCGCGGCATCGTCGGTGGGCAGCAGCTCGGCGATCGCGATCAGCGTGTTGTCGGTGAATACGACGTAGGCCGGGACGCTCATCTCCTTCGCGGTGCGCAGCCGCCAGTCCTTGAGTTGAAGCAGCAGCTCGTCGTCGATGTCGGCGGCGCACGTCTCGCAGCGGCGCAACATGATCGCCGCCGGGGTGCTCAGCTGGTTGTTGCAGATCCGGCAGCGCGACGCCGGTCCGCTCTTTCGGCGCGGCCGGTTCGGCGTCGGGTCGGCCAGTGTCTGCGGCGACAGCCCGTTGAGGAATCGTGACGACTTGCGACTCTGCCGTCCGCCCGGGTTGCGGGCCAGCGCCCAGCTGATCGCCAAATGTACTCGGGCCCTGGTGATTCCGACGTAGAGCAGTCGACGTTCCTCTTCGACGGCCTCGCTCTCGCCGCCGTGGGCCAGCGCGTGTGAGATGGGCAGCGTGCCGTCGGTCAAGCCGACCAGGAACACCGCGTCCCACTCCAGGCCCTTGGCGGCGTGCAGCGACGCCAGCGTGACCCCCTGCACGACGGGTGGGTGACGTGAGTCGGCGCGGGTCCGCAGTTCGGCCACCAGCTCGGGCAGATCCAGCGATGGCCGGAGCTCGATTTCCTCGTCGACCAGTTCGGCGAGTGCTACCAACGCTTCCCAGCGTTCCCGGGCCCGGACCCCCGTCGGTGGTTCGGCGGTCAGGCCCAGCGGTTCGAGCAGTCCGCGCACCACATCCCTAAGCGCTACCTCGCCGTCGACCTCCCGGTTGGCCGCCCGCTGCAGCGCCAGCAGGGCCTGCCGGATCTCCTGACGGCTGAAAAAGCCCTCGCCGCCGCGGACCTGATAGGCAATGCCCGCCTCGGTCAGCGCCTCCTCGTAGGCCTCGGACTGCGCGTTGATCCGATACAGCACAGCGATTTCCGAGGGCGGTGTGCCGGCGTCGACGAGCCGCGAGATCGACGCCGCAACCGCGGCGGCTTCGGCGACCTCGTCGGGGTAGTCGCGAAACGTGGGCTCCGGCCCGGGATCCCGCTGACCCACCAGGTGCAGCTTGCTGCCGGCTACCCGCCCGCGGGCGGACGCGATCACCCGGTTGGCCAATGACACCACCTGCGGTGTGGACCGGTAGTCACGCTCTAGCCGGACCACAGTCGCGTCCGGGAAACGCCGGGAGAAGTCCAGCAGATAGCGCGGCGAGGCCCCGGTGAACGAGTAGATGGTCTGGTTGGCATCGCCGACGACGGTGAGGTCGTCGCGATCGCCCAGCCACGCCGACAGCACCCGCTGCTGCAGCGGAGTGACGTCCTGGTATTCGTCAACGACGAAGCAGCGGTAGCGGTTTCGGAACTCCTCCGCCACCGCGGCGTCGTTCTCGATTGCAGCCGCGGTGTGCAGCAGCAGGTCGTCGAAGTCGAGTAACGCAGGGCCGTCCCCGCGGGCCTTCAGCGACTCGTAGGCGGTGTACACCGCGGCGACCCTGGCGGCGTCCAGTGGAACATCGCGAGACACTGCGGCCACTGCATCGGGGTACTGCTCTGGAGAGATCAGCGAAGCCTTGGCCCACTCGATCTCGCCGGCCACGTCGCGGACGTCGTCGGTGCTCAGCTTCAGACCGGCGCTGGTGGCCCCGCGCGCGACGACCGCGAATTTGGTGTCCAGCAGTTGCCAGCCGGTATCGCCGACGACCCGCGGCCAGAAGTACCGCAGCTGCCGGTGGGCGGCGGCGTGGAACGTCACCGCCTGCACCGCGCCGACGCCGGTCTCCGCGGCGGCGCCCAGCGCCCGCAACCGCGTTCGCATCTCACCCGCGGCACGCTGGGTGAACGTCACCGCCAGCACCTGACCCGCACCGACGTGTCCGCTCGCGACGAGCTGGGCGATGCGGTGCGTGATAGTGCGTGTTTTGCCTGTTCCCGCGCCCGCAAGCACGCAGACCGGACCGCGGGGAGCCAGCACGGCCTCGCGCTGCTCGTCGTCGAGTTCGGCGACCAAGGAGTCGGTGTTAGCAGTGATCGCCGGCATGGCGTCCATCTTGGCAGTGATGGCCGACATACGTGTTGCAGCGGCGCGGCGCGGCATCGAAGCGGACACACGTTATGTTGAATCCACTATGACTAACGCTTCCATCACCATGTACAGCACACAGTGGTGCGGCTACTGCCATCGGCTCAAGAAGGTGTTGAAGTCCGAGGGCATCGCGTATGACGAGGTCGACATCGAGCACGATCCGGTGGCAGCGGAGTTCGTCGGCTCGGTCAACAACGGTAACCACGTCGTACCGACAGTGAAGTTCGCCGACGGCTCGACGTTGACCAACCCCGCGCCAAAAGAGGTCAAGGCGAAGCTGGCCGCACTGGCCGGCTAGCCGGATTCGGCCCACGACTCGATGATCACCCGAGCGATCGACACCGACCCCGGCAGCAGCAGCCTGGATTCCGAGTCGCTGCTCCAGTCGCCGAGGGCCAGCGCGGCGCGGACCTCGTCTCGGGTGAACCACTCGGCTTCGGCGATCTCGCCGTCGTTGAACGCGAACGGCTCCGCGGGGTCGGCGATCGCGTGGAAGCCGATCATCAGCGACCGGGGAAACGGCCACGGCTGGCTGCCCAGGTAGCGGATGTCGCTGACGGAGAGTCCGATTTCCTCGTGGATCTCCCGGGCGACGCAGGTCTCGAATGACTCCCCCGCCTCGACGAAACCGGCCAGCAGCGAAAACATCCGGTCTGGCCACACCGTCTGACGAGCGAGCACCGCGCGGTCGCCGCCGTCGTGCACCAGGCAGATGATCGCGGGATCGATGCGCGGAAACTCCTCGTGACCGGTGACCGGGTTGACGCGCGCCCAGCCTGCCCGAATCGGTTTGGTCGGCGAGCCGTCGATCGCGCTGAACCGGGAGCTTGCGTGCCAATTCAGCAGCGCCGCAGCCGCCGACACCAACTGCGCTCCGACGTCGTCGAAAAGCTGGCCCGCCCGGCGCAAATCGGCGACCTCAGCTTTGAGATCGGGGTCTTCGGGAGCTTCCAGTGGACCGCGAACCGCCCACACGTGGCGACCGTCGGCCATCCGCCCCAGGAACACCGCGTCCGACGGCGGCTTGTCGGCCAGCCCTTTCGCCTTACCCAGCAACACCTTGCCGTCGGCGACCATCACCTGGTTGCGGGAGTCCAGCCGCAGTAGAGCCGCGTCCGGCCATCCGGCGGCAGCTGCGTCGATGTCGGTGCGCACCTGGTCGGCCCGATCGGCGCCGACGCGCGACAGCAGCGGCACGGCCTTCAATTGAAAATCCACGTTGCGCCTTACGTCTTCTGGTGGCGACCCGCCGCGCCCGGCTTCGCCGCGCTTGCGATCGCCACGTCTTCCTGGTGGCGACCCGCTGCGCCCGGCTCTGCCGCGCTTGCGATCGCCACGGTCACTTACCCGTGTTGCGGACAAAGAGCAGCCGGTCGCCGGCCTCGATGGCGTCGGCCTCTGGTGCGTCGACGCGAAGCAGCCGACCATCGCGCACCACACCGAGCACGATGTCGGGCAGATGCCGCGGTGAGCCGCCGAGCTCGGTCTGCTCGACCTCGCGTTCGCCGATGGCAAACCCATGCGACGGCGTCAGCAGATCGTCGATCATCTCGACGACGCTGGGCGTGGTGGTGGCCACACCGAGCAGTCGGCCGGCTGTTTCGGACGAGACGACGACCGAGTCGGCGCCTGATTGCTTGAGCAGATGCTGGTTTTCGGCCTCGCGAATCGACGCCACGATCTTGGCGTTGGGCGCGACCTCCCGGGCGGTGAGGGTGACCAGCGTTGCGGTGTCGTCGCGGCCGGTCGCGACGATGATCGCGGACGCGTGCTGGGCCGAGGCGAGCCGAAGGACGTCGGATCTGGTCGCGTCGCCGTGCACGGTGACCAGGTCGGCGGCCGCCGCGTGGTCAAGTGCCGCCTGGTTGATGTCGACGACGACGAAATCCTTGCTGGCCGCCGGGTCCCCGCACATTGCCGCGACGGCGGTCTTGCCTTTGGTGCCGTAACCGATGACGACGGTGTGGTTGCGCACAGATCTCCTCCAACGCTGAATCTTCCAGGCTTGCCGCGACCGCTCAGTGAGCACCTGGAGGGTCGTGCCGACCAACACCACGAGAAACAGAATGCGCAGCGGCGTGATGATGACAACGTTGGTCAGCCGAGCGAATTCGGAGTACGGCGTCAGATCGCCGTAGCCGACTGTGGTCAGTGAGATCGTGGCGAAATACAAGCAGTCGACGAACGACAGCGGAACGCCGCGCACGTCGGTGTATCCGTCACGGCCCAGGTAGACGGTGATCACCGCCACCACCAAGGCCAACAGTGCGACGGCGACACGTCGCCAAATGGCCCGCACCGGGCTGACTTGCGCCTCCGGGACCCGCACCACGCCGACGAGCGCGTAGTCGGGCTGGGCGGTCAGCGTCTCGTCGAGATCGCGTTCCCGAGGTCTAACTTTGACCACAGCTCATCGGCTCGACCGGACGCACGACACAATGTAACCATGACCGCCATCACACACAGTCCTCAACGGGATGCCAGCCAGAAGCCCGCCTACCGAATCGCGGCGATGCTGTTTGGCGTCGGCACCCTCCACTTCGTTGCGCCGAAACCGTTCGACGACATCATCCCCGTCGAACTGCCCGGCAGTGCGCGCTTCTACACGTACGCGTCCGGGGTCGCTGAGCTCGTCGTCGGCGCCCTACTGCTGCCGCTGCGGACCCGGCGGTTGGCGGCGTTGGCGGCGGCCGCACTGTTCCTGGCGGTGTTGCCGGGCAACATCAACATGTGCCGGTTGTGGTGGGACAAGCCGTGGCCGATGCGCATCCTCGCGCTGGCGCGGCTGCCATTGCAGATTCCGATGATCACCACCGCGCTCAAGATCGCCCGCAACTCCTAAGCCGCTTGAGAGGCCTAAACGAGCATTTCGGTCAGCTCGTCGTGGCCCGGCAGCGTCTCCGGCACGACTGTCCGGCCGGTTCGCACGTAGTGAAAAGCCGTGCGCACCAACGATTCCTGGCAGCCACTCAGCGCGGCCCACGCCAGCCGGTAGACGCCGAGCTGGATAGCGGCGTGCCGGGCGGCCTCCGAGCCGCGTGGCTGCTCGCCGGTCTTCCAGTCCACGACTGTCGCGCCGCCGTCAGGCTCGGCGAAGACCGCGTCGATGCGACCGCGGATCACCGTGCCGCCGATGGCCATCTCGAACGGCACCTCGATGGCCACCGGCGTGCGCGCGGCCCACGGCGAGGCCAGGAAGGCATCCTGCAGCGCGGCAAGCTCGTCGGCGTCGCGCTGCGCGATGTCGGAGTCGGCGGCACCCGGCAGGTCCGCTAGGTCAAACAGCCGCTCGGCGCCGTAGAAGCGCTCGACCCAGTCGTGGAAAGCGTTGCCCAGCAACGCCTGGGGCTCAGGTCGCGCGGGTAGCCGGCGGGCGAGCCGCTGCGCCGCGTGCTCGGGATCGCGAGCCAGGTCCACCAGGCTGCTGACCGACAGACCGCTGGGCAGCGTTGGCGTCGGCAGTTGCCCGGCGCGGGCACGCTCCTGCAGCAGTGCGTCGACATCGGCCGCCCAGTCCTCGGCGTCGTCGTCGGCGCCTGCGATGGGCACGTCCGCCGACATCGCGGCGGCGACCAGCGCGGCGCCCCGCTGAACATCGGCGCGACGATCGCCCAACGGATCGACGGGCCAACTGGCCTCGTGAACGCTGTCGCGCAATGGGTTTCGGTCACCACCGGCCGGGGCGGGCGCCCAGTGTTCGACGACTCCGCAGGCTTCGCCGGCGTCGGCCGACTGGTCGATGATGTCCTTGAGCTCGCATAGGAAATCCGACGGGCCGCGCGGCTTGATGCCGGTGGCCGCCCAGTGATGACCCGACAGCAGCAGCGTGTCCTCACAGCGGGTGATGGCGACATACAGCAGCCGGCGCTCCTCGTCGATGCGACGTTGCTCGAGCTGAGCCCGGTGTGCGGAAATCTTGTCCGACAACTGCTTTCGATCGGTCACGTCCGAGGTGTCCAGGACCGGTACGCCGTGCAGGCCATTCGCGGAACGGTCCCCACGCAGCAGCGGCGGGAGATCAGCGGCGTCGGTGAGCCAGGTGCGAGCCTGTGCGGTCGACGGGAACAATCCACCCGACAGGTGCGGCACCGCGACCACTTGCCACTCCAAACCCTTGGCGGCGTGGACGGTCAGCACCTGCACCCGGTTCTGCGCGACGACGACCTGGGCCGGCGCCAGGCCGTTCTCGACGACCGCCGCTGCGTCCAGGTAGGCCAGCAGCTCGACGACGGAGGCGAGGGAATCGGTCACCGATGATCGTTCGGTGTAGCCGTTGACCACGTCGGCGAAGGCGTCGAGCTGTTCGGTGCCGGTCCAGCCGCCGCCGGGCGATGCCGCACGCACCTCGCAGTCGACACCGAGCAGTCGGCGCACCTCGGCCACCAGATCGGGTAGCGGGTGGCCGAGGTGGCCGCGCAGCATGCGTGAGCTCCTCGGCGAGCGCCGCGATACGCCGATACCCCTCCGCTGAATAACCGTTGGCCGGGCCCGGATCGGCGAGCGCGTCGGCCAGGCCCGCGGAATCGGCCCGCAGCCCGGCCGCCTCGGCGATCCGCTCCGCCGTTTCACCGGAGCGTGCCGGCTGCCCGCCGTCCGATCGCCACGGCCCGCCGCCACAGCGCCGCGACGTCGCGCGCTCCGAGCCGCCAGCGGGGCCCGGTCAGCACCTGCATCGCGGCCGCACCGGCAGTGGGGTCGGCGACCAGACGCAGCATCGCGACCACGTCGGCGACCTCGGGGACTGACAGCAGCCCGGCCAGTCCGACGACTTCCACCGGGACGCCGCGGGCTCGCAGGGCGGCGGCGATCGGCGCGGCATCGGCGTTGCGGCGCACCAGGATTGCGGCGGTCGGCGGCGCGACGTCGTCTGCAGCGGCCTGCTGGTAGCGGCGCTGCAGGTGATCGGCAACCCAGTCCCGTTCGGCGTCAACGTCCGACAGCAGGGCGCAACGCACAGTGCCGGGCGCGGCGTCGGGGCGCGAGCGGAGCGCGTGCACGGCGACCGACCGTCGTCGCGCGTCGGCCGAGACGGCGTTGGCCACATGCAGGGTGGTCGGCGGATTGCGCCAGCTGGTGCTCAGCTCCAGCACCGGCGCGGGGCTGCCGTCGGACATCGGGAAGTCGGTGGTGAACCGCGGCAGGTTGGTCGCCGACGCGCCACGCCAGCCGTAGATGGACTGGATCGGGTCACCGACGGCGGTCAGCGCCAGTTGCTCGTCGACCCCGCCGCCGAACAGCGACGACAACAGCATGCGCTGGGCGTATCCGGTGTCTTGGTATTCGTCGAGCAGCACCACCCGGTAGCGGCTGCGCAGCTGTTCGCCGACCTGTGGGACCGTCAGCGACAGTCTTGCGGCGCAGGCCATCTGACTGCCGAAGTCCATCACCTTGTCCGTCCGCATCCGACGATGCAGGGCATCGACCAGAGGCACCAGTTCGGCGCGCTCGGCCTGGGTGGCCAGCATGCGCAGCAGCCACTGGCTGGGGCCGCGATCACGCTGGTAACGACCCGCGGGCAGGGTGTGCACCAGCCGTTCGAGCTCGACGTGGGTGTCGGAGATCTGGCCGGTGTCGACCAGGTGCTCGGCGAGCTGACCTGACAGCCGCAGCACCATCGCGGTGACCGAGGCCGGGTTCCGCTCAGTCCGCAGTTCCCCGCCGTATCCGTTGACGACGTCGAAGGCCAGCTGCCAGAGCTCCGTCTCGCTGAGCAACCGGGTGTCGGGTTCGATCGGCTGCGCGTACTCCCCGGCGCCCGGTGACAGCAGACCGTATTCACGCAGCAGTTGACCGGCGAAGGCGTGGTAGGTGCTGACCACCGGCGTGCCGGCGGGCTCGCCGCCCAACGGGCCCGGCTCACCGGTGAAGGCCAGAGCGGTGCCGCTGAGCCGGGCCAGGCGGGACCTGACGCGGCGCAGCAGCTGCCCGGCCGCCTTGCGGGTGAACGTCAGGCCCAGCACCTGACCGGGATCGGCGTAGCCGTTGGCCACCAGCCACACCACCCGAGCTGCCATCGTCTCGGTCTTGCCGGCACCGGCTCCCGCGATCACCACCAGCGGCCCCGGCGGCGCGGCGATGACCGCCGCCTGTTCCTCGGTGGGCTCGAAAAGCCCGAGTGCGCTGGCTAATTCTGCCGGGCTGTAGCGCGCCGACGGCGCTGCCATGACTGTCATACCGCCCCCTTTCCGTCGATCCCGGTCTGAGCCGGGCAGCTCGGCCGCAGCGGGCAATGCGAGCACCCGTCGTTGACCCGCGCGATGAACTGCGGGCCGGCCGTCGCTCCGGCGGCCTCGCGGATCCGGTCACGCCACTGCTCACGCGCTTCCGGAGTCAGCGGGTCCTGCTCGCGCTCGGTGGCGCCCGCCGACCCCGTCTTGCCCAGGTAGACCAGCCGACCGCCGCCGGGTTCGTCGCCGTGTGTCACCAGGCCCTCGGCGACCGCGAGCTGGTACGCCGCGAGCTGGGCATGCCGCTGTGCGTCGTCCTTGCTGACCGGTGTCTTGCCGGTCTTGATGTCGATGATCACCAGCCGGCCTTCGGCGTCGCGCTCGATGCGGTCGACCCGGCCACGCAGCCCGACACTGCCGTCGAGGATGCCGTCGACGTCGACTTCGACGCCGACCTCGGTCAGCTCGCCGCGGGTCTGCGCCCGCCAGGCCAGGAACGTCTCGATCATGGTCCGGTGCCGGGCCAGTTCATTGTCGGCGTACCAACGTGATTCGAACGGCAGATGCTGCCAGGCCCGCTCGAGGGCGGCGAGCAGTTCGAACTCGCCGCCGGCCGGCTCGGCGATCAGCGCATGCAATACCGAGCCGACGGTCGAACCGAGGTCGCGCAGGTCGGTCCCGCCGTGGCGTTCGGCCATCCAGCGCAGCGGGCAGTCGGTCAACGTCTGCAAGCTCGACGGCGTCAGCGTGACCACGTGATCTGGGTGATCGTCCCTACTCCACATCGGTTCGGTGGTGCTCACCGGCGACATGCCATACCAGCCGGCCGGGTCGGCGCCTGCCACGCCCGCTTCGGCCAGGCGAGCCAATTGCTGTGCTGCGCAGTCACGCATCGCGTCGCTGACCGACGCTTGCGGTGCGCAGACCACGCCGCGCAGCCGGCCCACCACCGCGTTGGCCGACAGCACCGCGGCCCGGCGCGGCTTCAGAGCGATTGCAAGCGTGCAGCGCGCCGCGGTCATCGAGCGCGGCGTCGGGGGCTCCGGTGGACCATTGCGCGATTTCGGCGAAGAACGGCGACGGCATGCTGGCCTCGTCACCGCCGCCGGCCTCGCCGTCGACGGCCGTCACCAACAGCCGCTTGCGCGCTCGGCCCATCGCGGCAACCAGCAGTCGCCGCTCCTCGGCGAGCAGCGGCGCGCGCATCGAGGCGTTCTCAGCCACGCCGTCGAGCACGTCCAGCAGGCGCTGCGTGCCTAGCACCCCGCCACGCGGAACAGTGTTGGGCCACAACCCTTCCTGCAAGCCGGCGATGACGACGAGATCCCACTCTTGGCCGAGCGCCGCGTGCGCGCTGAGCACCGCGACCTGTTCGCCCAGCAGCCGGTTCGGGGCCGGCGGCGCGCAACTGCTCGGTCCGCAGATGATCGATCAAGCCGCGCAGCGACGCACCCGCGGTGCGGGCCAGGTATTGGTCGGTGGCGTCGAACAACGCGGTCACCGCATCGAGGTCCCGGCCGGCCTGAACGCCCGCTGTGCCACCACGCTCACACGCCGTCAGCCAGCGACGCTGCAAACCGGAACGCTGCCACGCCGCCCACAGCGTGTAACGCGGATCCTCACCGCGCCGGTGAGAGCCCGCCGCGGCATCCAGCACCGCGCGAACCCGCTGCAGCGGCCTGGCCTGGGCGGCGGGCAGCCGGGCCGAGGAGTTGCCGCTCAGCGCCCCGACCAGCAGGTCGCCGAATTCCTTTGCCGGCCCGTCGATGTCGGTCGCGCCGCAGCGTGCGTCGCAACTGGCGAAGCGACACCGGGTCGACGCGACCGATCGGGCCGGTCAGCAACGACAGCGCCTGTTCGCCGTCCAGCCGGATCGGCAGTCGCGGCCAGCACGGTCAACAATGCCTGCGCTGCGGGCTGCGCAACCAGCGGGCCGGTGAGCGCCGGCGGTGCCACCGGAACACCGGCCCGCGCCAGCGCGTGCGGCAGGCCGGCCGCCGCACGCGGTACCGACCTGACGACGACCGCCATCTGCGACCACGGCACGCCTTCCACCAGGTGGGCGCGCCGCAGGTAGTCGGCGATCATCGTCGTCTCCGCGTGGGTAGAGGCGGCCAGCTTCACCAGCACCGAGCCGGGATCCTCGCCGAAGCCGTCGATTTCGCCGCCGCCGCGGAGCCGGCCGGCAATGCCCGAGACCGCCCGCGCCACGGCCGGAGCGCAGCGGTGCGAGGTCCGCAACGTGACCGACGGTGTGCCATCGCCCAGCAAGGCCGCCGGCTCCGCGCCGCGGAAGCCGAACACCGCCTGATCCGGGTCACCGGCGAGCAGCGTCACATCGGCTCCGGCGGCCAGCACCCGAACCAGCAGGGCGGCCTGCGGATCGAGTTGCTGGGCATCGTCGACGAGCAGCACGCCGATCCGGGCCCGCTCGGCGGCCAACAACTCGGCGTCGACGGCGAAGGCCTCCAGCGCGGCGCCCACCAGTTCGGCGGCCCCGACCGCCGGCGTAGTCGCCTGCGGAGCTGCCGTTCCCACCGCCGCGCGCAGCAGCATCACCTGCTCGTAGTTGCGCGCAAAGCGGCCCGCGGCAGTCCATTCCGGGCGACCCGACAGCCGACCCACCCGCTCCAGTTGCGCAGGGTCGACGCCGCGTTCCGCGCACCGCGTCAGCAGCTCACGCAGTTCGGCGGCGAAACCGTCGGTGCCCAGGGCCGCCCGCAATTCGGCAGGCCACGCGTCGGCACCATCGGCGATCTCACCGTCCAGCAACTCGGCGATGATCGCGTCCTGTTCGGCGCTGGTGACCAGCCTGGGGAGTGGGCCACCGGCGCGCTGCGCCGCCAGCCGCAGCACCGCGAACGCGTAGCTGTGCACGCTGCGCACCAACGGTTCCCGGATGACCGCGGGTCGGGTGCCGGCATCCTGTGACCCCAGCAGTCGCGCCGTCAACCTGCTGCGTGCCTGCGCGCCGATCCGGCCCGAACCCGTCAGCAGCAGAACCGATTCCGGATCGGTGCCCGCGCCGATTCGGGTGGCCGCGACATCGATCAGCAGCGAACTCTTGCCGGTGCCCGGCCCGCCGAGCACGCGCACCGTCCCCCGCAGACCGGGATCGAGCACGGCGCGGGCTTCCGGGCCCCAGTGGTAGGACATAGCGGAATGACACCACGGGGGTCTGACAAGTTGAGGCCCGGCCGAGGTCGGGTGATCGCGGGACTGGCACGATCTAACGCGTGACCCGCCTGCACGTGCACCGCTTCGGCCCGCCCGGACCCGTGCGGCTGCTGGCACTACATGGGCTCACCGGGCATGGCCAGCGCTGGGGACACCTGGCCAACCGGTACCTGCCCGAGATCGCCGTTGCCGCACCAGATCTGATCGGGCACGGCCACTCGTCGTGGGACGCGCCGTGGACGATCGAAGCCAACGTGGCCGCGCTGGCCGCGCTGCTCGAGCACGAGGCCGATGACCCAGTCGTCGTCGTGGCGCACTCGTTCGGCAGCGCGGTCGCCCTGCAGTTGGCGGCGGCCCATCCTGACCGGATCGCGGGACTGGTGCTGCTCGATCCGGCCGTCGGATTGGACGGCGCTTGGATGCTCGAGATCGCCGACGCCATGCTGGCCTCCCCCGACTACTCCGATGCGGCGGAAGCCCGCGCGGCGAAAACCAACGGCTCCTGGTCCGGCGTGGACCCTGCCGTGGTCGACGCCGAACTCGACGAACACCTCGTCATGCTGCCGGGCGGTCGGTGCACCTGGCGACTCAGCCTGCCGGCGATGATGGCCTACTGGAGTGAGCTGGCCCGGGAAATCGTGTTGCCGCCCAAAGGAATTGGGACGACGCTGGTGCAGGCGGCATGGACGTCGCCGTCGTATGTCACCGATCGTCTCGTCAGCGGTCTGCGCGAACAGTTGGGCCCGGATTTTCGCTACCTGACGTTCGAATGCGACCACATGGTGGCCGAGACCAAGCCGGCCGAAGTCGCCGCGCTGATCCGCGAACGGATGGCCTGACCATGGCGCCGGTGACCGACGATCAGGTCGAGCGGGTGCGCGACTCTGGTTGCCTCGATCCCCGCAGGCCGGGTATCGACCTATGGCGACATCGCCGCTGTCGCAGGGCTTTCCAGCCCGCGCATCGTCGGCTGGATCATGCGCATCGATTCGCTGGACCTGCCGTGGCATCGGGTGATCACCGCATCGGGCCGTCCCGCAAAGCATCTGACCACACGGCAGCTGGAACTGCTTCGGGCAGAAGGGGTTCTGTCGAACGACGGCAAGATCCCGCTCGACGAGGTCCGCTACGCCTTCCCCGAGCTAGACGGATCAGCCCGGCTAGAGGATCAGCCGCACCAATGCGGCGGTGCGGGCCAGGCCCGGGAAGGCGGCGGCCGTCGAACGCGGGTGCAACGCGTGCACCGCGAGCCGGAACATCAACGCGCGCAACAACATCTGCGGCCATTCCGGTAGCGCGTTCCAGCGGTCGATCAGGCCTTCGTCCGCCTCTCCCCACGACAACGCATCGACGACGACCACTCCCGCCGCCCATGACGCGGGCCGCCAGTAGGGCGTGATGTCGGTGATCCCCGGCGCGGCAGCACCGGCGAACAGCACCGTGCCGTACAGGTCGCCGTCGACCAGCTGGTTGGGGCTCTTGGTCGGACGGCGCAGTGCGGCAAGCTGACTGATCAGCTCGACCGACCGCTGGCCGTCCGCCGTGGGAGACGCCGTGCGGGCCGCCGCCGGCACCGACTGCAGCGGCCGCTCTTCCCACGCGGCCCGGTCGGCGGCGATGAAGACGTCGACATCGGCCCACGGCGCCGTCGGCCCCTGGGTCAGGAATCGCGGCCGTTCCAGCTTGCCGGTGGCCTCGTGCAACCGCACCGCGGCCGACACCACCTCGTCATGCCGGGGCTCGGGTTGGCCGGCCACGAAAGTGTCTGCTCGCCAACCCGACACCACATAGCGCCCGTCGGTCGAGCGGACCGGCCGGGCCAGCCGCACACCGTCGACGAACAACGTCTCGCGGACCCGCGCCGACCACGCGGCGCGGGCGTTCTCGGCGACCATCGACAGCACCACTTCGCCGCACCGCCAGCCGCCCTCCCAGGCAGCGCCGAGGGGTATCGGCCCGACACCGCTCAAACCGAATGCCGACAGCACGTGCTCCGGCGGCGGGTCGACACTCACGCGGTTAGCCTAATCGGGCCCAGCGAAGTCCCGGGACTAGACACGAAGTCGCAGTTCCGCGTGGCGGATCAGTACATCACCATGTCGGGCTGCATCTGCTGCGCCCAGGCCACGATGCCGCCCTCGCAGGTGCACCACGTCGGCAAACCCGGCGTCGCGGACCGCCGCCAACGCCTCGGCCGAGCGCACCCCCGTCTTGCAATAGAGCACCGGCCTGCGGTCCCGGGGCAGCCTGGCCAGGCCCTCGCCGGAGTTGATCGACGAACTCGGGATCAACTGAGCCCCGTCGATGTGGTTGATGTCCCACTCGGCCGGCTCGCGCACGTCGATCAGCGCGATCTTGGTGCCGGAATCGAGCAGATCACGCAGCTCACGGGGCGTGATCGCGGAGTCATCGGCGGTCTCGGAGACGACCCCGCAGAATTCGTCGTAGTCGATCAACTCGGTGATCGCCGGTGCGGCCGGGTCCTTGCGGATGGCGATGGTGCGATAGCTCATCGCCAGCGCGTCGTACATCAGCAGCCGGCCCAGCAGCGGCTCCCCGATGCCGGTGATCAGCTTGATCGCCTCAGTTCCCATCACCGACGCGATCGAGGCGCACAGCACGCCCAGCACGCCGCCTTCGGCGCACGACGGGACCAGGCCCGGCGGCGGCGCGTCGGGGTACAGATCGCGGTAGTTCAGGCCCGCTTATTGCCGACCTCATCGGCCGGCGCGTCTTCCCAGAACACCGACACCTGGCCTTCGAACCGGTAGATCGACCCCCACACGTACGGCTTGTGCGCCAGCACCGCGGCGTCGTTGACCAGGTAGCGGGTGGCGAAGTTGTCGGTGCCGTCGAGGATCAGGTCGTAATCCTCGAACAGGTCGACGGCGTTGTGCCGATCAAGCCGGACCTCGTGCAGACGGACGCTCACCAGCGGGTTGATCTCGGCGATCGAGTCGCGCGCGGACTGCGCTTTGGACCGGCCGATATCGCCGACGCCGTGGATGATCTGACGTTGCAGATTCGACTCCTCGACGACGTCGTCGTCCACGATGCCGATCGTTCCGACCCCGGCCGCGGCCAGGTAGAGCAGCGCCGGCGCGCCGAGACCGCCGGCGCCGATCACCAGCACCCGCGCATTCTTGAGCCGCTTCTGCCCGTCGACGCCCAGATCGGGGATGACGAGATGACGGCTGTAGCGGGCTACCTCGTCGACGGGTCAACTCGGCAGCCGGCTCAACGAGCGGCGGCAACACCCCACCGAGGCTAGGCCAACGGATACGGCTAGGCGATCGGGTACGGCCAGGGATTGAACCGGCAGGTCTTGCCGTCCGGCTTGACGTACTCCGGGTCGAACTTCGAGTTGTCGTCGTCGGAGGTGGAGAACGTCTGCTGCATCATGATCGGCGCCAGGCCGCCCTGCTTGTCACAAGGTTCGTGGCGCAGGTAGCCGATGGCGTGGCCGACCTCGTGGTTGATCAGGTACTGCCGGTACGAGCCGATGTCGCCCTGGAAGGACAGCGCGCCGCGCACCCAGCGTGCCTCGTTGATGAACACCCGCGGCTCGACCCCGGCCCCGTAAGACGGGTTGTAGCAGGACGTCTCGAGCGGGAACTCGTACCCGCAGCCCTCGCGAATGGTCATCGGCGAGCTCAGCGAGATGCGGATATCGGGTTTGGCTCTGCCATTCACGTCGACCCTGACGAACGCGAACTGCGCGTCATGGGTCCAGCTCTTCGGGTTGGCCAGCGTCTGGTCGACCATGGCGGCGAAGGCGTCATCACCGCCGAACGCGGTGGGGTCCATCCCGTTTTCGACCTCGACGGTGTACTTGAAGACTTTCGCCGTACCCTGGCCGACCTGCGGCGTGACTCCCGGGACGACGTGCCACGACTTGGCGCCCGCATCGGTGAACGGCCCACCGTTGGGCAGCATCCCGGTCGGCAGGCTGGCGTCGTATTGGGTCAGGCCGCGGGGCGGAGCGTCGATGATCACCGTGCCCACAGCGCCGATCTTCGGTGGGCCCTGCAACGGATGCCCGGACAGCGGGCGCGGACGCACTCGTCCCGGTGACGGTCTGATAGAGCACCACTCCGGTGACGGCGACCAGCACCGGCAGCGCGTAAGCGCGCCAGCCGTAGGTGGAGACGAAGCGTCCCAGCCAACTCTGCTTGCGCCAGCGACTGGAGTCACGATTCGACCGGACCCGACCCGCGCCACCACCCCACGCGAGCGGATCCCGCTGGGCGCGCAGCGGCTCGCGCCAGTCGTCGCGAAGAACCGGTGTCCGGTTGCCCCCGCGCCGCTCGGGGTCGAAGGTCACATTCCCAGAATGGCACAACACCTGCTAGCAGGGACTCTCGGCGCGCCAGCGGGCGCAGGTGAGAGGCTGACATGGCGAACATTCACAGCCGCAGGTGACGAGTGAAAATCCGTGCGGGTAGTAGTGTCGTTGCGATCAACCGCGCACTGCCTAGACCGGCGCGATGACAAGCAGATTGAGGAATGGATGAGCGATCTCGCCAACGCCGCAGGACGGAGCGGGGTGAAGCCCGCGACTCCTGGTCGGCGCGGCAACCGACTGCCTCGTGACGAGCGTCGGGGCCAGTTGCTCATCGCCGCCAGCGACATTTTCGTCGACCGCGGCTACCACGCCGCCGGTATGGACGAAATCGCCGAGCGCGCCGGGGTAAGCAAACCCGTTCTCTACCAGCACTTTTCAAGCAAGCTGGAACTGTACTTGGCGGTCTTGGCGCGGCACGTCGAAAATCTGGTGTCCGGTGTGCGCCAAGCGCTGCGAACCACGACCGACAACCGTCAGCGGCTGCGGTCCGCCGTGGGGGCGTTCTTCGATTTCATCGAGCACGACGGCCAGGGCTACCGGCTTGATCTTCGAGAACGACTTCACCACCGAGCCTCAGGTTGCCGCGCAAGTGCGGGTGGCCACCGAGTCGTGCATCGACGCAGTCTTCGACCTGATCAGCGCCGATTCCGGTTTGGACCCGCACCGCGCCCGGATGATCGCGGTGGGCCTGGTCGGGCTCAGCGTCGACTGCGCCCGGTACTGGCTGGATGCCGACCGGCCGATCCCCAGAGACGATGCCGTCGACGGCACCGTCCTGTTCGCTTGGGGCGGCCTGTCACACGTGCCGCTTACCCGCTCTTAGCGGCGACGCTTCCGATACCGAAGCCGACGCGACGCGAATCCGCGACGCCGATCTCGACGTAGGCGATCTTGCTCGAGTTGACCACGAAGCGACGGCCCTTGTCGTCGGTCAGGCCCAGCACATCGGAGTCTCTTGCCCAGCGCGCCGGTGACGAGTTCTTCGACTTCGCTGGGGGTTTGCGCGCTGTTGAAGACCAGCTCGCGCGGACTGTCCGTGATACCGATCTTGACCTCCACGCCGGTCCCTTCCCAATTCCTCGGTAGATCGATGCTCCGACTTGCAGGCTAGTGGACGCCCGGCGAAGGCGCGCCGAAAGCCGGTCGGCACCAAGGATTCGCACGGCGCCCGGCGACAACGGCCGCCGTTGGCAAATCGTGACCTGACACGCCCGCTGCACCGCCGGTGGTAGCCAGTCACATCGCTAACATCTGCATCATCAGCACCACAGATTACCTGGGCTCCGATGACAAAGAGCTCCAGGACTACGAAGACGACACCGTCGACGACATCTACGCCGACGGCGATGACTCGTCGGCCGATGGGCGCTGGCGTCCGACCGCGGCCATCGCCGGGATCGTCTTCGTGCTCGCCGTGATCGCCAGCGTGGTGATCGTCAACGGTGGCGACAGCGCCTCGACCTCGGCGACCGTGGTGGTTCCGCCGAGTCGAAGCACCACGCCCCGGTTGGTACCGGCTTTGCCGCCCGAGACGGTCACCACCCTGACGCCGAGGTCGCGACCACCCAGCCCGACGGCCACCAGCACCGCGCCGACGCAGACCCCGCCACCGGTCGCGGCTCCCCCGGTGCCGCCGGACGTCGCCGCCCGCACCTTCGTCTACCGGGTGACCGGCACCAAGGGCCTGCTCGATCTGGTCACCATCGTCTACACCGACGCGTCGGGCGCGCCGCAGACCGACTTCAACGTGTCACTGCCGTGGTCGAGAACCGTCGTCCTCAATCCGGGGGTTGGGATGCGATCCGTCGTGGCGACCAGCCTGACCGGCCGCCTGAACTGCTCGATCGCCGACGGCGTGGGTGAGGCCATCGCGATCTCGACCAGCAGCACGATGATCGCGACCTGTAGCCGCTGAGCAAGCCGCTAGGCCAGGCCCAGCTCCCGCACCCGCTCGTCGTGGGTGCGCTGAAGGCGATCGAAGAAACCCGCCAGCTGCGTCAAGCCGTCGGACTTCGACACCACGAGGTCGACCAGCTCGTCGTGTTCGGCCAGCACGTACTGGGCCTGGGTGATCGCCTCGCCGAGCAGTCGGCGCGACCACAACGCCAGCCGGCTGCGTTGCTTGGTGCTCTTGGTTACCGCGGCGCGCACTTCGGCGACGACGAACTGGGAGTGTCCGGTCTGGGCCATCACCGAGCGCACGACGTCGGCGACGTCATCGGGCAGCACGTCGGCGATCTCCAAATAGAAATCGGCCGCCAGTGCGTCACCGATGTAGGTCTTGACCAGCGCCTCCAGCCAGGTGCTGGGCGTCGTGAGCCGGTGGTAGCCGTCCAGCGCGGAGGCGTACTTCGAGATCGTCGGCACCACATCGACACCGCGGCTCTCCAGGGCGTCGTGCAGTAGTTCGTAGTGCGTCATCTCGGCGGCGGCCATGCTGGCCATCGAGATCCGTCCACGCAGATCCGGCGCCATCTTCGCTTCTTCGGTGAGCCGGTAGAACGCCACGACCTCGCCGTACGCCAGCAGCGCGAACAACTCGTTGACCCCGGGATGGTCCGCCGGCAGCCGTGGCGGAGGCGGATCGGCCAGCTGGTCGCCCGACGAAAGCGAAGTCATGCACCCACTCTAGGGGTCCAGTGCGGCGACCCGCTGCGGCCGGCAAAGCCGCCCTGGCGATCGCCGACAGGGGTCCGGTGCGGCGACCCGCCCGCGCGCCAAATGCCGCGAATCGGGCCAGCGGGTACCCACCAGCTACAATCGATCCAGGTAACGGTGGTCGATCCGTACCACCTCTGCCTATGCAATGTGCGTGCACGCAGTTGGCCCCGCCTCAGAAGCGCAGGGCCCCGCGAATCGGAAACGTATTCGAAAGTCAACTGGTGCGCGCTGTGACCGCAACGATTGACCAATCGAATACGAACCCGAAAGGCATGTGTTTCACGCATGACTCCACTCACCACACCTAACCCAATCGCAGCCGAAGTCGAAGCCACCTTTGCCGACCTCGGCGTCCGCGAAGAAATCGTCCGGGCGCTCAGCGAAAAGGGCATCGAGCACCCGTTCGCCATCCAGGAGCTGACGCTGCCGCTCGCCCTCACCGGCGACGACCTGATCGGACAAGCCCGCACCGGAATGGGCAAGACCTTCGCCTTCGGCGTGCCGCTGCTGCAGCGCATCACCACGTCGGGCGCCGGATCGCCCGCTCAACGGAATTCCCCGGGCGCTGATCGTGGTGCCCACCCGCGAACTCTGCCTGCAGGTCTACGGCGATCTGTCCACTGCGGCCAAGTATTTGACCGCCGACGACGACCGCAAGCTCTCCGTGGTCTCCATCTATGGCGGGCGGCCCTACGAGCCCCAGATCGAGTCGCTGCGCGCAGGCGCCGACGTGGTGGTCGGCACGCCCGGTCGGCTGCTCGACCTGGCCCAGCAAGGCCACCTGCAGCTCGGCGGCCTGTCCGTGCTGGTGCTCGACGAGGCTGACGAGATGCTCGACCTGGGCTTCCTGCCCGACATCGAGCGGATTCTGCGCCAGATTCCCGACGAGCGGCAGGCGATGCTGTTCTCGGCGACCATGCCGGACCCGATCATCACGCTGGCCCGCACGTTCATGAACCAGCCCACCCACATCCGGGCGGAAGCACCGCACTCCTCGGCGGTGCACGACTCCACCAAGCAGTACGTCTACCGCGCACACGCCCTCGACAAGGTCGAACTGATCAGCCGGGTACTGCAGGCTCGCGGACGCGGCGCCACCATGATCTTCACCCGCACCAAGCGCACCGCCCAGAAAGTCGCTGACGAGCTCGCCGAGCGCGGTTTCGCCGTCGGCGCCGTGCACGGAGACCTCGGCCAGATTGCGCGCGAGAAGGCCCTGAAGCAGTTCCGCGGCGGTGACATCGACGTGCTGGTTGCCACCGACGTGGCGGCCCGCGGCATTGACATCGACGACATCACCCACGTGATCAACTACCAGATCCCCGAGGACGAGCAGGCCTACGTCCACCGCATCGGCCGGACCGGACGGGCCGGTAAGACCGGTATCGCCGTCACCCTCGTCGACTGGGACGACCTGGCCCGCTGGACGATGATCGACAAAGCCCTCGGCCTGGACTGCCCCGACCCCGCCGAGACCTACTCCAACTCGCCGCACATCTACGACGAGCTGGACATCCCCACCGAGACCCGCGGCTCCGTCGGAGCGCCGAAGAAGTCGCCGGTGAAGCGCACCGCATCGAGTGCCCGCACCAGCGACGAGCCCGCGCCGTCGCGCAACAACGACCGCCAGCGCCGCCGCACCCGCGGGGGCCAGTCGGCGACCGGGCACTCCGGAACCAACGGCAACGCCGACACGGATGGGTCGGCAACGGCCGCAGGCAATTCCGACGCCGCGTCCGGCGACGCCACCCGTGCACGGCGTCGTCGCCGTCGCCCCCGCGCGGGCACTAAAGCTCCCGTAGCCCCCGCCAACTGATCCGGTCGACCTAGCTCGATGGTCAAGCCGGAACGTCGCACCAAGGCTGATCTGCTGGCTGCGGCCGCGATCGCTGACTGTGGTGGCCACCGCCGCGGCGTTGATCTGGTGGACCAGCGACGCCCGGGCCACCATCAGCCGGCCGGCGGGGGGCCCGGCGCCCAGCCCGCGGCTGACCCAACAGGTGCCGACTTCGCTCAAGCAGCTCTGGACCGCGGGCAACGCGCCGACCGACCAGCCGGTCGTTGTCGCCGGAACCGTCGTCACCGCCGACGCGCATGCGGTCGAAGGGCGTGATCCGGTCACCGGCCAGGTGCGCTGGAGCTACTCGCGCAGCAGTGACCTGTGCGGGGTCACCGGCGTCTACCGTTTCGCGGTCGCCGTCTACCGCGATGACCGTGGCTGCGGCCAGGTGAGCACGCTCGAGGGGCCCACCGGCAGCCGTGGACCCGCCCGAAGCAGCTACGCCGACCGACAGGTCACCCTGTCTTCCGATGGCACGACGGTCTTGTCAGCCGGCGACACCCGGCTGGAATTATGGCGCTCCGATATGGTCCGGATGCTCTCCTACGGTGAGATCGACGCCCGGATCAAGCCGTCGTCGAAGGGGCTGCACACCGGCTGCCGACTGACGTCGGCTGCGGCCAGCTCGTCCGCCGTATCGGTGTTCGAGGCATGCGGCCGGCAGGCCGACCTACGGCTGACGCTGCTGCGTCCGGCCAAGGAGGAAGACGAGCCGGACCAGCACAATGTGGCCGAACCGGGCATCGGCGCGGACTCCGGCGCCAAAATCCTGGCGGTGTCAGAGACCAGGACGGCTGTGTACCTGCCGGCGCCCCAGCCCAGGGTCGATGTCATCGACGAGACCGGCACCACCGTGGGAAGCACCCTGCTGCCCGAGCCGCCGTTGACATCCAACGTGGTGACTCGGTCCGGCAACCTGATCACCTGGTGGACCGGCCACCGGGTGATGGTGTTCGACACGGCGAATCTGACCTACCGCTATTCCATTGGGCCTGCCGGTTCTTCGGTTCCGGTGGGTCCGGCGACCTTGATGGCCGGCAAGTTGCTCGTCCCGGTGACCGACGGCATCGCCGTCTGCGATCCGGTCACCGGCGTCGGCGAAGGCTTCCTGCCGGTGCAGCGGCAGGCGACGAACTCGGCGGTGATCCCCGCCGTCGCGGGTTCGCAGCTGCTCGAGCAGCGCGGCGAAACCCTCGTCGCGCTAGGCCCCGGATGACGATGCAGGCCGGAACGGCCTGAGATGGGCCAGGAGGGGCAATCCGCCTGCTAGAGCTGACCCCGCTCAGGCGTCGATCGCGAACGTGGGCAACGCTTTGCCCGTCTTCCAGTGTTTGAGCAGCGCCTGCGCCAGCTCCTGATAGGCGGTTGCGCCTTTGTTCTTGCGCGCGGCCAGCACCGACGAGCCCGATGCGCTGGCTTCGGCGAACCGCACCGTGCGCGGGATGGGCGGCGCCAGCACCGGCAGGTCGTAGCGGTCGGCGACATCGAGCAGCACGTCGCGGGTGTGCGTGGTACGTGGGTCGTACAGCGTCGGCAGCGCACCCAACAACTTCAGGCCCGGGTTGGTGATCTGCTGGACGTCGTCGACGGTCCGCAGGAACTGCCCGACGCCGCGATGCGCCAGCGTTTCACATTGCAGCGGCACGATCACCTCGTCGGCGGCGGTGAGCCCGTTCAGGGTCAGCACGCCCAGCGACGGCGGGCAGTCGATCACCACGACGTCGAAGGTGCCGTCGAGTTTGTCCAGCGCCCGTTTGAGCGCGTACTCGCGGCCGGCCCGCATCAACAGCATCGCCTCGGCGCCGGCCAGGTCGATGTTCGCCGGCAGCAGCGTCATCCCCTCCGCAGTCTCCACCAGAGCGGCGTTGGGCTCGACGTCGCCGAGTAACACGTCATGCACCGACACCGCCAGCTTGTCCGGATCCTGGCCGAGCGAAAAAGTCAGACAGCCCTGCGGATCCAGATCGATGAGCAGGACTCGCCGGCCTGCGTCCGCCATCGCCGCACCCAGCGAGGCGACCGTCGTCGTCTTGGCCACCCCACCCTTCTGGTTAGCCACCGCCAGCACTCGGGTCCCCTTCATCAGACGCCGTTCCTCCTCGTTTCGTGCTGGCGGTTAACACCTGCCATCCAAGCACCAACACCCTGGTGCCCGCGCGCGGATGGCTATGTGTGTCAGGCAGAATCGGTCAGCATGGGCGTCGAGAGCCATCGGTTGGTGTTGCTGCGCCACGGGGAAACCGAGTGGTCGCTGTCCGGTCAGCACACCGGGCTGCACCGATTTGGACCTCACCGACAACGGCCGCGCCCAGGCCGTCGCCGCCGGTCCGACGTCTGACCGACCTGCATCTCGACGATCCGAAGGTGATCAGCAGCCCGCGCCGCCGTGCGGTGGAGACCGCCGAGCTCGCCGGCCTGACCGTCGACGAGAAGTCCGAGCTGCTCGCCGAGTGGGATTACGGCTCCTACGAGGGGCTGACGACCGCGGAGATTCATAAATCCCATCCC
The DNA here is from genome assembly GCA_963755805.1 of uncultured Actinomycetota bacterium. Classification (GTDB taxonomy): domain Bacteria; phylum Actinomycetota; class Actinomycetes; order Mycobacteriales; family Mycobacteriaceae; genus Mycobacterium. The sequence continues at coordinate 201,707 of CAVWLG010000028.1, read as the reverse complement.
AGTTGGTCGATCTGGACGCACGGCGGCCCGGACGGCGAATCCGTCGCGCAAGTCAGCGAGCGCGCGGACCGGGCCGTCGCGTTGGCGTTGGAGCTGATGGCGACGCGTGACGTGGTGTTCGTCGGTCATGGCCATTTCTCCCGCGCCGTCATCACCCGCTGGGTGCAGCTGCCACTCGTCGAGGGCAGCCGCTTCGGTATGGGCCCGGCCTCTGTCGCGGTCGGCGGCTTCGAACATGGGATACGCCAGATCAGCGCGCTGGGCCTTCCTTCTCCTCATGACGACTGAGCCGAATGACGGCTGAGCCGCCGTTCGTGCTGTGCGGGCCGTCCGGCGTGGTGATCGCCGATGGCGTGCAGGCCGGCTATCGCGAAGTGGCCGGTGCGCAGTCGGCGCTGCGCTCGGGTCGAGCATCAATCGTGATGGGCGCATTAGCTTTTGACGTCGACGGACCGGCCGCCTTGATGGCACCGCGCGCCGTCCGGCGGGCCGCCGAGCTACCCGAGCTGGCCGACTGGACCGATGCCCCAATGTGCGGGTATCCGGCACGCTGCCCGCGCCGGACGAGCACCGCGCCCGGGTGCGACGCGCGTGCGACCAGCTGACCGCCGCGGGCAGCACACTGCAGAAGGTGGTGCTGGCCCGCGCACTGCGGCTGACCGCCGACGCCCCCCTGGATGCCCGAATCATCTTGCGCCGCTTGGTGAACAACGACCCGGCCGCCTACGGCTATCTCGTCGACCTGTCGACGGCGGGCGGCGACTATGCGGGCATGGCGCTGGTCGGCGCCAGCCCCGAGCTACTGGTGGCCCGCGACGGTGATCGGGTGAGCTGCCAGCCGTTCGCCGGCTCCGCGCCGCGGGCCGCCGATCCCGAGCTCGACGCCGCTGCCGGCGCCGCGCTCGCCGAGTCGGCGAAGGATCGTCACGAGCATCAGTTGGTGATCGACACCATGGCGGCGGCGTTGCGCCCGCTGTGCAGCGAGTTGACGATTGCCCCGACGCCGACGCTGAGCCGCACCACCGCGCTGTGGCACCTCAGCACGCCGATCACCGGACGGTTGCGCGATACCTCAACGACCGCAATCGATTTGACACTTGCCCTGCACCCCACCCCGGCTGTCGGCGGAGTGCCCACCGATGCCGCCGCGCGCCTGATCGGCGAACTGGAAGGCGATCGCGGGTTCTACGCCGGCGCGGTGGGCTGGTGCGACGCCAACGGTGATGGGCGCTGGGTGGTCACCATTCGCGGCGCGCAACTGTCCGCCGACCGGCGCACCGCGCTGGCCCATGCCGGCGGTGGCATCGTCGCCGAGTCCGATCCAGACGGCGAAGTCGCCGAAACCACAACCAAATTCATCACCATCCTGACCGCGCTGGGGGTCCGACCATGAGTGTGCGCATCCGTCGAGCCGCGCCAGGCGACGCCGCCGCGATCACCGCGATGATCCACGACCTGGCCCTCTTCGAGCGTGCCCCCGATCAGTGCACCGTCGTCGAAACGCAAATCAGCTCAGCGCTTTTCGGCGATTCGACGACATTACGGGCGCACGTCGCCGAGGTGGACGGCGAAGTGGCGGCGATGGCGCTGTGGTTCCTCAACTTCTCGACATGGGACGGCGTCGAGGGCATCCACCTGGAAGACCTGTTCGTGCGGCCGCAATTTCGGCGCCTCGGGCTGGCCCGCGGCCTGCTGGCCGCGCTGGCGCAAGAATGTGTCGACCACAACTACACCCGGCTGGCCTGGGCGGTGCTGAATTGGAACACCGACGCGATCGCGCTGTATCAAGCGATCGGTGGTCAACCGCAGAGCGAGTGGACCACCTACCGGGTGTCGGGTCCCGAATTGTCCGCGCTGGCCGGGTCCGTCTGATCTCGGTCCGAAACCCAGCGCACCGCCGCCGGACTGAACAGCAGCGCCAACACGACTATCGCCACGGCGGCCACCGGGATACCGATCAGCGCGCGATGGGAGCCCGTCGTCAGGTAATAGGCCACCCCGAGCAGCAACAGCTCGGCGAACACCGCCAACCCGCGGCCCCAACGCCGTCCGACCAGCAGCGACCAGCCAGCCGCCAACACCGCGCCGCCGAACAGCGCGAACCACCCCGACGTCCCGAACACGTTGTTACCGCGTTGACCCAGCGCCACCGATCGCCCGGATCAGCAGAACCGCGGCGACCACCACACCCGTCGCGCCTTGAGCTGCGACGATCAATCCCGCACCGCGCACGCTGGCCGGAGTACGCCTGATCACCGCCTCAGCGTAGCCACACTGACTCACCCGAAAGTCGCGCTCCCGTAGGCTTTCACGTCATGCGCGCCGTGCTGATCGTCAATCCGACCGCGACATCGACGACAACGGCCGGCCGCGATCTGCTGGCGCACGCACTGAAAAGCCGCCTCGAGTTGAGAGTCGAGCACACCCGTCACCGCGGTCACGGGCGCGAAATCGCCCAGTCCGCAGTCCAGGACGGGGTCGATCTCGTCGTCGTGCACGGTGGCGACGGCACGGTGAGCAATGTGGTCAACGGCCTGCTCGGCAAGCCCGGGCAGCTGCCCACCGGGCATGTCCCCGCGCTGGCGATCGTCCCCGGCGGATCGGCGAACGTGACGGCGCGCTCGCTGGGCATCCCGCCCGGCCCGATCGACGCCACCAACCAGCTGATCTGGCTGCTCGACAAATACGGCCCGCAGAAGCAGTGGCGCCGGATCGGGTTGATCGACTGCGGCGAGCAGTGGGCGGTGCTCAACGCCGGGCTGGGCGTCGACGCCGAGGCGGTGGCCAAAGTGGAAGCGGCAGCGGGAAAAGGGCCGCAAGGTCACGCCGACGCGCTACATCCTCGCCGCGACGCGGGCCACCCTCGGCATACGCCCGTAAGCAGCCGCGGCTGACCGTCGAGCTGCCCGGCCGCGAGCCGGTTACCGGTACTTACTTCGTCTTCGTGTCCAACTCGAGTCCGTGGACCTACGCCGACGCCCGCCCGATGTGCACCAATCCCGGCACCACCTTCGAATCCGGGCTCGGGGTGTTCGGCGTCACCAGACTGAAGGTCGTGCCAAGCCTGAGACTGGTCGCGCAGATGTTCTCCAAGCAGCCCAAAATCGCCGGTGATCAGGTAGTTCGCGATGACAACGCCGATTGCGTGCGAGTGACCTGCGCCGATCCGCCCATGGCGAGCCAAATCGACGGTGACTACCTAGGCTTGCGCGAAGGGATGACGTTTCGGTCGGTTCCCGACGCCCTGGATGTCGTCGCTCCGCCCGCAAAAAGGCTGCTCTGACCTGCGACGATCACGCCTTGTGGGCAATAACACTGGCCAGACCCGCAAGGAGTGTAGTACAACCGGTTAAGGGATTTGGTAACAGATCCTTGAAGTGAGATAGCCCACGGACCAACGAGCGGCTATTGACATCTGTTGAGCCTGTGAAACGATCGAACAATCGCATGAAACGGTACGGAAACATTTCTTGTGCCTGCGTTAACAGCCGAAGAAAATCATTCGTGCGCATTGCTGCGCACACAGTGAGGAGCAACGACTTATGGATTGGCGCCACACAGCGGTCTGTCGCGACGAAGACCCGGAGCTGTTCTTCCCTGTCGGGAACAGCGGACCGGCTCTCGCACAGATCGCCGACGCGAAACTGGTCTGTAACCGCTGTTCGGTGACAACCGAGTGCCTGTCGTGGGCGCTCAACACCGGACAGGACTCTGGTGTATGGGGTGGAATGAGCGAGGACGAGCGGCGTGCACTGAAGCGTCGCAACGCTCGGACGAAGGCCCGTACCGGAGTCTGACCTAAGTCGCTTTCAACGGTGCGGCCCCGACACTTTGTCGGGGCCGCACCGTTGTGTCTGAAGCTAGTTCAGCGTTCGCGGGCGACGACCGATCGGGACCCGCAGCACCACGTCCGTGCCGCCTTCGGGTGCGTCCTGCATCTGCAGGGAGGCGTCGAGTTCCGCCGACACCAGCGTCCGCACGATCTGCAGACCGAGCCGGTCGGACTGCTCGATGCTGAAACCGTCGGGCAGCCCGCGGCCGTTGTCGTGCACGACCACGTCCAGCCAGCGCGCCGAACGCTCGGCGCGGATCGTCACCGACCCGCCTCTCGCAGCGGAATCGCAGTTGGCCTGGTCGAAGGCGTGCTCGATGGCGTTCTGGACCAGTTCGGTGATCACCATGACCAGCGCAGTCGCCCGGTCAGAGTCCAAGACGCCGAGCATGCCCGCGCGATTGATCCGGATCGGGGTATCGACCGTCGCCACGTCGTTCATGATCGGCAGAATGCGGTCGATCACCTCGTCGAGGTTGACCTCCTCGTCGACCGACATCGACAGCGCGTCGTGCACCAACGCGATCGACGACACCCGTCGCACCGATTCGATCAGCGCTTCGCGGCCTTCGGCATTAGTGGTCCGGCGTGCCTGCAGACGGAGCAACGCCGCGACGGTTTGCAGGTTGTTCTTCACCCGGTGGTGAATTTCCCGGATAGTGGCGTCCTTGGACATCAGCGCGCGGTCCCGACGCTTGATCTCGGTGACATCGCGGATCAGCACCGCGGCACCGGCGGCCGACCCGCTGAGCACCAGCGGCAGCGTCCGCAACAGCACCGCAGCACCGCCGGCATCGACCTCGACGCGCATGCTGGCCCCGCCGTTCAGCGAGTCACGCACATGCGCGGCGAGTTCCTGGGCCTCGAACGGGTCGGAGATCAGCGGGCGGGTGACCTCGATCAGGTCTTGCCCCTCCAACTCCAGATTCAGACCCATCCGGTGGTAGGCCGACAGCGCGTTGGGGCTGGCGTAGGACACGACGCCGTTGACGTCGAGGCGGATGAAGCCGTCACCCACCCGTGGGCTCGACCGTGACATCGCCAGATCGCCCACATTGGGAAAGGTTCCCTCGGAGAGCATGTGCACGAGGTCCCCGGCGCAGTCGAGGTAGGCGGTCTCCAACTGGCTCGATTTCGGGGTGTCCGCGACGGCGGTCTGATGCGTCAACACCGCGACCACTGCGTCGCCGTAACGCACCGGCACCGCTTCGATGTTCACACCCGTCTGTTGCCACGAAAACTGTTGATTTGCAGCACTTTCCAGGCGGATAGCGCCCGACTCGAAAGCTGCGGATATCGGGGGCATCCGGTCGCCATCAGTGACGGTTCCGACCGCATCGCGCAGCAGCACCGTGGGCGCGGTATTCGGCCGGACCTGCGCGACACAGACCACCGAATCGTCGTCGCGGCGAACCCACATCAGGTAGTCGGCGAACGAGAGGTCGGCGAGCAGCTGCCACTCGCCCACCACGGCGTGCAGGTGGTCGACAGCGCTGCCCGGCAGAATGGTGTGTTCGGCTAGCAGGTCACCGAGCGTGGACATCGGCGCTCCCCGCTGTGATGCTCAGACGGCTAGCTGATCACGGCGATGAGATCGCCTGCTTGAATGACGTCTCCGACCGACACACTCACCTTGCTGATCGTGCCTGCGACCTCGGCCAGGACCGGGATTTCCATCTTCATCGATTCCAGCAGCACCAGGGTGTCGCCCTCGCCGATCCGGTCGCCCTCGTGGACCACGACTTCGAGCACGCTGGCCACGATCTCTGCCCGGACGTCCTCAGCCATCATCACCCCGTTCGTCAGCCAGCCGTTTTCGGCATTTGCGTCGCTTCATCGAACCACAACCAATTTACCCAGTTGCACTCCGAGCAAGAGTCGGTGACGGACCGCTGCGCCGGCGACCGGTTTATGCGGCTGAAAGGTCACGATTGGTGTCTCGTAGATATCGATAAGCAAACTCCAAGATCACTAAGAGAACCTATAGAGCCGCTTCTGTGATCGTGTCGTGCTCGAATTGTGACATTTGGGCATCAGAGTGTTCAAAGTGAATGAAGTGCCTGAAGATCCCAGAGTGAAACAGCCGATATTGAGGGGTATTCCGTTGTCCGACAACATGTTTGCGCATAAGACAGCTCGCAGACCACTGGCCCGAGTGGCCACCGGTTTCGGGGTGGCGATGGCAGCATTCGCCACGATCGGGCTTGGCGCCGGAGCCGCCGCGGCCGCTCCCCAGCAACCTTTCGCTGCCGACGACCCGATCCCTGGTATGCCTGGTGCCGGTAGCGCGGTGAACATCGCCAACTCGCTGTTCGGCTCTCTCAGCGGGCTGATGAACAACGTCTTTCCCGGCGCCGGCGACCTGCTGATGCCTGCCAGCGGCGCGCTCGGCGGAGGCGGCGGCCTACCCGGCGGCCTGCCCGGCGGCCTCGGTGGTCTCGGCGGGATTCCTGGTGGTATTCCTGGTGGTATTCCTGGCGGCATTCCGGGCGGCATTCCTGGTGGTATCCCAGGTCAGGCTCCTGGGCTCGGCGGCTACCCGGGTGGCCTTCCTGGACAGACCCCGGGCGGCCTGCCCGGCCAGGGCCCCACTTACCCCGGCGGCCTGCCCGGCCAGCAGCTCCCGGGCCAGACGCCCGGACTGAGTGGTTACCCGCGCAGCACGGTTCCCGGCGGGCCCGCTCCGCTGGCACCGGGACAGGGGCCCGGCGCCGCCGGCCCGGTGGCTCCGGCACAGACCCCGCCGATCGGTGAGCCCGCCGGCCAACCCGGTCCGATCGCCTCGGCGAGCAGCAACGGCACCACCCTGGCGCACGTGCCGGTGGTCTAGCAGTTGGCCTAGACGGCTAGCGGCATGAAAGACTGATCGGCAAGCAGAACTGCGAGGAGGATCAGTCATGGCCAAGCGAGGCCGGAAGAAGCGCGACCGCAAGCACAGCAAGGCCAATCACGGCAAGCGGCCCAACGCTTAACCAACCGCTCGAAACCAACAAAGACGCGGACCGTCCGACAGGCGGCCCGCGTCTTTGTTTTTGGCCTATTGCCTGCTCAACGCCCCTGGATGATCGTGGTCCGGCTGATTTCCACCCGCAGCCGCGCGCGCAGGCTCTCCGGGGCCCGCTCGCCACGGCACTTGGCCGAGATCAGTCCCTTGATGCGCTCCTCCAGGCCGTAGGCCTGAAAGCAGGGCGGGCAGTCCTCGAGATGTTGCCTGAGCTTGGCTTGGCTTTCCGGGCTGCACTCGCCGTCGAGCAAGGTCCAGACCTCGGCAAGCACCTCAGCGCATTCGGCTTTGATTCCGGGTTCGGATTCAGACGAGAATTCGGTCACGACGAAACCCCCTCGGCGGCCTGGTCACCGCGGATGAAACCCCGTTCCTTGGCGACATCGGTCAGCAGTTCGCGCAGTTGACGGCGGCCGCGGTGCAGCCGTGACATCACCGTCCCGATCGGCGTGCCCATGATCTCGGCGATCTCCTTGTAGGGAAAGCCTTCGACGTCGGCGTAGTAGACCGCCATCCGAAACTCTTCGGGCAACGCCTGCAGCGCTTCTTTGATCTCGGTGTCGGGCAGCGCCTCGAGCGCTTCGACCTCGGCGGACCGCAATCCGGTCGACGTGTGCTCGGCGGTGGCCGCCAACTGCCAGTCGGTGATTTCGTCGGTCGGGTACTGCGCCGGCTGCCGCTGTTTCTTGCGGTAGCTGTTGATGTAGGTGTTGGTCAGGATGCGGTACAGCCACGCCTTGAGGTTGGTGCCCTCTTTGAAGGAGCGGAAGCCGGCGTAGGCCTTGACCATGGTTTCCTGCAGCAGGTCTTCGGCGTCGGCCGGGTTGCGGGTCATCCGCAACGCGCCGCCGTAGAGCTGATCCAGCAGCGGAATCGCGTCGCGCTCGAAGCGCGCGGTCAATGCCGCATCGGTCTCGCTGGATCGGCTTTCTCCGCGAGTTTCGGTGAAGTCGACAGCCTCCGCGATTCCCGAGTCTGTCGCGCCATCGATGTCGGCCATGTTGGGTGACACAGTCCCTTCCGTCGCGATGCCGCTGAACAGGTCCATCAATACCGGACCCGATCGGCGAAGGCTCGTTGCCGTTGACACCGCGACTCCCCTCTCCCAATCTAAAGGCTGTGACCGACATGTGTCTGCTTGACCAGACAGGAGAGTCAACAGTGACGATCGCCGGGCTATTTCCGGACCGCTGATTCGGGGCGATTGTGAGCGGCGTTACTGTGGCGCTCATGTCACTCAAGGCCAAGACCATGTTCATCTCGGGTGCCAGCCGCGGAATCGGCCTGGCCATCGCCAAGCGCGCCGCCCAAGACGGCGCCAACATCGCGCTGATCGCCAAGACCGCCGAGCCGCACCCCAAGCTGAGGGCACGGTGTACACCGCCGCCAAGGAGCTCGAGGAGGCCGGCGGGCAGGCGTTGCCGATCGTCGGCGATGTCCGCGACCCGGAGTCGGTCGAGTCCGCAGTAGCCAAAGCCGTCGAGCAGTTCGGCGGGATCGACATCGTGGTGAACAACGCGTCGGCGATCAACCTCGGCTCCATCAGCGAGGTGCCGATGAAGCGATTCGACCTGATGAACGGCATCCAGGTGCGCGGCACCTACGCGGTGTCCCAGGCCTGTATCCCGCACATGAAGGGCCGGGAAAACCCGCACATCCTGACCCTGTCCCCGCCGGTGCTGCTCGGCAAAGAATGGCTGAAGCCGACGGCGTACATGATGGCCAAGTTCGGTATGACGCTGTGCGCGCTGGGTATCGCCGAGGAACTGCGCGACGAGGGCATCGCCTCGAACACGCTGTGGCCCCGCACGCTGGTCGCCACCGCCGCGGTGCAGAACCTGCTCGGCGGCGAAGAGGCGATGGGCCGCGCACGCAAGCCGGACATCTACTCCGACGCGGCCTACGTCATCCTCAACAAGCCGTCCAAGGAGTACACCGGCAACACGCTGCTCTGCGAAGACGTGCTGGTGGAGTCCGGGGTGTCCGACCTGTCGGTGTATGACTGCATCCCGGGTTCGAAGCTCGGCGTCGACTTCTGGGTCGACGGCGTCAACCCGCCGGGGTACTCCGGCCCCTAACCGTGGTCGGCGCGGCGACCCCGGCGCTGGCGGCGCTGATCGACGCCGGCGTGCCCCATGAGGTGGTGAAGTTCGCACACGATCCGCGCGAACGATCGTTTGGCGGTGAGGCCGTCCGCGCGCTGACCACCGACGGTGCCGTCGCGCCCGAACAGATCTACAAGACGCTGATCATCGCGGTCCCCGACGGGTTGGCCGTCGCGATCCTGCCCGCGCTGGCGCGGCTGTCGTTGAAGGCGGCCGCCGCAGCGCTGGGTGCGGGCAAAGCCACCATGGCCGATCAGCGTGCCGCCGAACGCGCGACCGGCTATGTGCTGGGCGCGATTTCGCCGTTGGGGCAGCGCACGCGGTTGCCGACGGTCGTCGATTCGGGCGCGCTGGGCTGGGAGCGGATGTACGTCAGCGCGGGCCGACGCGGCTGGGACGTCGCGGTGGCGCCCGCTGATCTGGTCCGGCTCACCGGCGCGGTGACCGCGGAGATTCACGCCTGAGATCTGGCCAGCATCGCGTGCACGCTGTCGGCGAACGCGGCGGTGGTGAAGCAGGTGGGCTCGGCGAATTCCTCCATGGTCAGCGATTCGTGCCACCCGGCATCGGCCGCGGCGCGCAGCAGAGGCTTGGTCATCGCGACGGCATGCGCCGGCATCGCCGCGACACGTGAGCACCACTCATCGGCGGTGTCGAGCAGGCGTGTCGTGGTCGACGACCTGTTGAACCAGGCCGAGCCGTTGCGCTTCGTGGGCATCGATGTGCTCGCCGCGCAGGTAATAGGCAAGCGCCCCTTGGTATCCCAGTCGCCGGGTCAGCGCCCAGCTGGTGCCGACCTCGGGAATCAGGCCGAGGCGACCGAACGCCGGCACGATCACGGCGCGATCGCTGGCGACGGCGACGTCGCAGGCCAGCGCCCAGGCCAGCCCGACTCCGGCTGCGGGACCGTTGATGGCGGCGACGAAGATCGTGTCCGATCCGGCGATGAGCCGGGCAATCCCGCCGAACTCGCGGCGAATCCAGCGCCACACGTCGGCGACGCCCTCGGGCCGGCTCAGGTTTGCCGGTGGCCGTCTCCATCATCTTCAGGTCGCCGCCGGCGCTGAAGCCGGGATCGCGACCGGTCAGCACGACGCTTCGAATCTCGCGGTCGACCACGAGAGCCTCCAACGCGCCGCGTAATTGGCGCACCAACGGCGCCGACAGGACATTGAGCCGATCGGGTTCGTCGAGGGTCACGATCGCCCGGTCGCCGCGGTGCTCGACGTCCACCCGGCGCGGCGCGTCGGGATCGTCCCCTTCGGCGACCAGTCGGTTGTACAGCGATTCTGATGTGCTCATCTGTCGTCCTCCTCGATCACGCTGGCCCGCAATGCTTTCCACGCAGCGTCAGCGAATGTCTTGACCACGCCTCGCGGCATTCGGGGTTCGTCGCCGGCAATCCAGTACCGGCTGAATTCCTGCGCCGGGCCGAACCACAACGCGGCGGTGACTCCCGCGTGCATCGGGCGCAAGGCTCCGTAGTTGTGATGCGGCCGCCACCAGTCCCGCACGTCGGCGAAGAACGCCCGGTTGAATTCCTGCAGCTCCGCGCTGTCCAGCCGGTCCCCCAGCAGCAATGCCGCCTCGCCGCGGTTGGCGGACACCCATCGCAGGTGGTGTGCGACGCCGCCGCGGATGCCACCCTCCGCGCTGTCGTGACGGCGCAACATCGTCACGAATCCCGACTGGTACTCGCCCATCACCTGGGCGTAGACCGCGGCCGCCAGCGCGGGTTTGTCCGGGAAATGGTGGTAGAGCGCACCGACGCTGACCTCGGCGTCCCGGCGGACCTCGTCGAGCGTCGCCGCCAGTGCTCCGTCAGCCGCGAAACGGCGGCGGGCCGACTGCATCAATCGGCCTCGCGCATCGGTAGCTGATCGCGGCACGAGGATTACTCTAACTCAACAGAGGAATCCTCGGTATTGCGAGTTTGCGGCAGGCTCGGCATAGGGTTTCAGGTATGACGAGCACCGCGGTCGTGGTCGGCGGCGGGCCCAACGGGCTCGCCGCCGCCATAGCCCTGGCCGCCGAGGGCGTGGAGGTCACCATCCTCGAGGCGGCCGACGAAGTCGGCGGCGGCGCCCGCAGCAGCGAAGCCATCCTTCCCGGCCTGCTGCACGACCACTGCTCGGCGATCCATCCGATGGCCGTCGGCTCGCCGTTCCTCGGCAAGGTCAACCTGGATCGCTACGGCCTCACCTGGCGCTGGCCGGAGATCGACTGCGTGCATCCGCTCGACGGCGGCAGCGCGGGTGTGCTGCACCGCTCGGTGGAGCAGACCGCGGCCGGACTCGGTCGCGACGGATCTCGGTGGCAGCGTGCGTTCGGCTATCCGGCCTCCCGGTTCGACGCGCTCAGCGAGGACATCATGGGCCCGCTGCTGCGGGTCCCGCATCACCCACTGAAGCTGGCCCGGTTCGGCGCGCCCACGGTGCTTCCCGCGTCCACGTTCGCCCGGGTATTCCGCACCGACGAGGGGCGGGCTCTGTTCGGTGGTGTTGCGGCGCATGCCTTCCGGCCGTTGCATTACCCGATGACTTCGGCAATCGGGATGGGCATCATCGCGGCCGGCCACCGGTACGGCTGGCCGGTTGCCGAAGGCGGATCGCAGTCCATCACCAACGCGATGGTTGCGCTGCTGACCGACCTGGGCGCCAAGATCGAGACCGGTGTCCCGGTCCGGAACGCGTCGCAGCTGCCGCCCGCCGACGTGACGATCTTCGATCTCGCACCCGAAGCCGTCGCCGCCGTCCTCGGCGATCGGCTTCCGCGCCGAATTTCGCGCGCCTTCAGCAAGTTCCGGCGTGGTCCGGGTGCGTTCAAAGTCGACTTCGCCGTCGACGGCGGCGTGCCCTGGACGAACCCGGACGCCCATCGGGCCGGCACCGTGCATCGTGGTCGGGAACTACTCGCGAACTCGCCGCAACCGAGCGGGAGATCCACGCCGGACGCATGCCCGAGCGGCCGTTCGTTCTGGTGGGTCAGCAGTATCTGGCCGACCCGCAACGCTCCGTCGGCAATGTCCATCCGGTGTGGACCTACGCGCATGTCCCCAATGGCTACACCGGCGACGCGACCGAGGCGATCACTGCTCAGATCGAGCGGTTCGCGCCCGGCTTCCGGGAACGGATCGTCGGGACGGCCGTCCGGACCACCACCGAATTCGCTTCCTACAACCCCAACTACGTCGGCGGCGATATCATGACCGGCGCCAAGGACATTCGGCAGCTGACCTTCGGGCCACGAATCACACTGTCGCCGTACAGCATTGGAATTCCGGGCATGTACATCTGCTCGGCGGCCACTCCCCCCGGCCCGGGCGCCCACGGTATGTGCGGAGCCAACGCGGCAGAGCTCGCGCTCAGCCACCTGGCGCGACATTAGGCTCTCCCCCATGGGACTGCGGGGTCTGGCCGAGAAGGTTGTCGTCGTAGTCGGCGGCGGAAGTGGCATCGGTGCGGCGACCTCGGCCCGGCTCGGCGAGGAAGGCTGCCGGGTGGTCGTCGGGGACGTTGCCGTCGATGCCGCCCTGGCAGACGGCCACGCGCATTGTCGCTGCAGGCGGCACGGCGAACCACGTTCAGTTCGACCTGTCGGACACCGAGTCGGTGGCCAGGTTGATTCACGACGCCGCAACGATGTACGGCGGAGTCGACCTGTTGTTCAACGTCGGGGCCGACATGAGGACGCTGAGCGCCGACACCGACGTCGTCGACATCGATTTCGATGTGTGGGACCGGGTCATGGCAGTCAGCCTGCGTGGCTACGTGGCGGCAATGAAGTACGCCATCCCGGCAATGCTGAGTCGCGGGGGCGGTGCGATCGTCAACATGTCGTCGGCCGCGGCGTTTCAGGGCGAACCCGCGCGACCCGCGTATGCCACCGCGAAAGCCGGCATCGGCGCGCTCACCCGACACGTCGCGTCCCGGTGGGGCAAGGACGGAATCCGTTGCAATGCCGTAGCACCCGGATTCACCGCGACCGAGGCCATCCGGTCGGTGCCGCAGTGGCCGCAGCTGGAGGCCGCCGCACTGAAACGCATGCGCACAAACCGCGTGGGCGACCCGGAGGACGTCGCGGCGCTCGTCGCTTTCCTGCTGTCGTCGGAAGGCGCCTGGATCAATGGCCAGATCGTCAACGTCGACGGCGGCACCATACTGCGCTGATCAACCGGGATACGTGTAAAAACCCTCACCGGTCTTGATGCCGAGCTTGCCGGCGTCGACGTAGGACTGCAGCAAGTCCCGCGGGCCCTTGGGCAGTTGCGGGAACTCGTCGACGTAGTGGTTCTCGATGTCCAGAGCGACGTCGAGGCCGACCAGATCCATCAACTGAAACGGGCCGGCCGGCGCACCCAGGTTGAGCTTGTACATCCCGTCGACGTCTTCCGGACGGGCCACCCCCTCGGCGACCACCGCCAGCGACTCACGCTTGATCGCTGCCCAGACCCGATTGAAGATGAAGCCGGTGCACTCCTTGCGCGCTTCGAACGGGTAGACGCCGAACTCGGGCAGCACGGTGAGCAGGGTGTCCAGTAGGGCACGGTCGGTCTCACCGTCCGACATCAGGTCGAGGCCGTTGACCTCGGGCGGCATGTAGAAATGCGTGTTGCACAAACGCGTCTTGTCTCGCACCTTCTCGGCCATCAGACGCGAGGGGTACGACGACGAGTTGGTCGCGAAAATGGTGTCGGGCGGGGCTGACTTGTCGATGTCGCCCCACAGCGGAATCTTGATCTCGAGCTTTTCGGGCGCGGACTCCACCGCCAGCCACGCGCCGTCCAGCGCCTCGGCAAGAGATGTTGTGGTGACCACGATGCCCGGTTCACCGAAGCCGCGATTCTCGATGACTCTCGAAAGGGTTTCGGCCACATATTGTTTCGCGGCTACCAGCTGCTCGTCGCGGCGGGCGTAGATTCGCACGGTTCCACCGCGGCTGGCGAACATCAGCGCGATACGCCGTCCCAGCGTCCCCGCTCCGATCACCGCGACCGGACGGTTCCGAATGTCATCGAATGTGTAGGTATAGCGGCTCGTCATATTGACACGTTAGAGGAAACTGGCGTACTCGATTCAAATCACTTGTGCCACTTTGATTTCAGTAGTCACACAACGGCAGTTTTTGTCGGACCCTCTTCATAACATCGGAGGCATGTCATCGAGCACTCGCGAAGAGATCGTCGACAGTGTCGACGCGCTCGATGCCGACTTGGACCGATTGTGCGGCTTGTCATTTGATGTACTGACCACACCGGAGCGATTGCGGGTGTTGGAGCGCTTGGAGGCGACCGCGAGGCGGCTCCGAGTGCCAACGCACCCGCTGATCAACCAGCTCGCCGAGCAGGCCGGCGAGGAAGAGTTGGGCGGCCGACTGGCAGACGCGCTGGCCAACCGGCTGCGCATTTCCCGATCCGACGCCAATCGCCGCATCGCCGAAGCCGCCGATCTGGGCGAACGCCGTGCGTTGACCGGTGAGACGTTGGCACCCCAGCTGACGGCCACGGCCGAGGCGCAGCGCGAGGGACGCGTCGGCGACGGCCATGTGACGGTGATCCGCAGCTTCTTTCGTCGTCTGCCCGACGGCGTGGACCTGCTGACGCGGCAGGCCGCCGAAGCTGACTTGGCGAAAAAGGCCGAGGAGTATCGCCCTGATGAACTCGCCAAGTACGCCGCTGTCTTGATGGACTGCCTCAACCCGGACGGCAACTTCACCGATGATGACCGTGCGCGACGGCGCGGCATTGTCATCGGGCGGCAGGGACTGGACGGCATGTCACGCCTCAGCGGCTACCTGAACCCCGAGTTGCGGGCGACGTTTGACGCGGTGCTGGCCAAGTTGGCCGCACCCGGCATGTGCAATCCCGACGACGAGGCGTCCGTGGTCGACGGCGAACCCTCCGACGATGCTTCCCGACGCGACACCCGCTCCGGCGCGCAACGCAATCACGACGGTCTACTGGCCGGGCTGCGAGGCCTGCTGATGTCCGGAAAGCTCGGCCAGCACAACGGACTTCCCACCACGATCATCGTGACGACCACATTGAAAGACCTGGCCGCCGGCGCCGGACGCGGTGTGACCGCGGGAGGAAGCCTGTTGCCCATGAGCGATCTCGTCCGGATGGCCGCCCATGCTCACCACTACCTGGCGATCTTCGACAACGGCAAGCCTCTGGCCCTTTATCACTCCAAACGGCTGGCCTCCGCGGCTCAGCGAATCATGTTGCACGCCAGGGATCGTGGATGCACCAGGCCTGGCTGTACCGCACCCGGGTACTGGACTCAAGCGCACCACACCAAAGGGTGGGCGGCGACGCACCGCACCGACGTCGACCAGATGGCGCTGGCCTGCGGCCCCGACAACAGGCTCGTCGAAAAAGGGTGGACTACCCGCAAGAACGCCCGAGGCGACACCGAGTGGATACCGCCGCCGCATCTGGATTACGGGCAACCGCGGGTGAACACGTTCCACCACCCCGAGAAGCTTCTCGCTCCCGATGAAGAACCGGGAGCGGCGTGAGCTAGAGCAGCGTGGCCTGTTCGGGCTGCGGCTCGGCCGGTTCCCACAGCTCGGGCCCGTTGTTGCGCACGCTGTTGACCAGCGTGGAGATCTCGCGCATCTCGATGCCGTCGACGCTCGGCGGGGCGGCCAGGAAGTCGAGGTCGGGCGGAGCGTCGGGATCCAGCCAGCGGTCCCACTCACGCGCGGGCACGATCAACGGCATCCGGTCGTGGATCTCGGCGAGTTCGCCGACCGCATCGGTGGTGATGATCGTGCAACTCAACAGCGGGGTGGCGTCCTTCGCCGACTTCCACACCGACCACAGCCCCGCCATGAACAGCATTTCGCCGTCGGCGCGATGCAGGAAGAACGGCGTCTTGCGGGCTTTCTTGCCGGCGTCGTTATCGGGATTGGCGCGCCACTCGTAGTAGCCGTCCATCGGCACCAGGCAGCGTTTGGATTTGGCGCTGGACCGAAACGCCGGCGAGGTGGTGACCTTCTCCGCGCGGGCGTTGATCAGCAGCGGTCCTTTGGAATCCGGCGCACCGTCAGATCCCGCCTTGGCCCACGGTGGGATCAATCCCCAGCGCATCGACCGGACTCGCCTGGTGGGTTCATCGTCGGGTTCGTCGTGACGGCGGACCACGGTGGTGATGGTGGTGGTGGGCGCCACGTTGTAGTTCGGGCCCGTCGACTCCGCCGAGCGCGCCTCGTTGATCGCCTCGATCTTTTCGGCCAGCACCGCCGGGTCCGTCGTCACCGCGAATCGTCCGCACATGTCTCCATGGTGCCCGGCGCCCGGCTTCGCCGCGCTTGCGATCGCCGGTGAGCAATGATGGAGCACGTGAGTATCTGGCCCGCCCCCTCCACCTCGCGGCCGGTACACGCGACGGTGACGGTGCCCGGCTCGAAATCCCAGACCAACCGGGCGCTGGTGCTCGCGGCTCTGGCCGCGGCCGGCGGCGGCGTCTCGACCATCAGCGGAGCGCTGCGCAGCCGCGACACCGACCTGATGATCGGCGCGCTGGAAGCGCTGGGTCTGCGGATCGACGGACCGGCCGACGAACTCGCGGTCAGCGGGACGATCGCCCCGCCGGCCGATGCTCGCATCGACTGCGGCCTGGCCGGCACGGTGTTGCGGTTCGTCCCGCCGCTGGCCGCGCTCGGCCTCTCTGAGGTGACGTTCGACGGCGACGAGCAAGCCCGGGTTCGGCCGATCGCGCCGCTGCTGAATGCGCTGCGCGGTGTGGGCGTCGACATCGACGGCGACGGGCTGCCGTTCCGGGTGCGCGGCGCCGGGACGGTCGCCGGCGGGGCGGTCGACATCGACGCCTCGGCCTCGTCGCAGTTCGTCTCCGGTCTGCTGCTCGCCGGTCCGTCGTTCACCGACGGCCTGGCCGTGCACCACGTGGGCCCGTCGCTGCCGTCGGCGCCGCACATCGCGATGACGGTGGCGATGCTGCGCCAGGCCGGCGTGGAGGTCGACGACGCGACCACCAACCGCTGGACCGTTCGACCGGGGGCGGTGGCGGCGCGGCACTGGCACATCGAACCGGACCTGTCCAATGCCGTCCCGTTCATCGCCGCGGCGGTGGTCAGCGCGGGCACGGTCCGCATCAACGGCTGGCCGGCCGCCAGCATCCAACCCGCCGACAGCCATCCTCAGCATCCTCGGTCAACTGAATTGCGTTGTGAAGCAGGATGATTCGTACCTGGAAGTGCAAGGTCCGCAGTCCTACCCGGGCTTCGACGTCAACCTGCGCGACGTCGGCGAGCTCACCCCGTCGGTGGCGGCGCTCGCCGCGCTGGCCGCCCCGGGCTCGGTCTCGCGGCTGTCCGGCGTCGCCCACCTGCGCGGCCACGAGACAGACCGGCTGGCCGCGTTGTCCACCGAGATCAACCGGCTCGGCGGCGACTGCCGCGAAACCGCCGACGGGCTCGAGATCACCGCAGCACCACTGCGGCCCGGCACCTGGCAGTCGTATGCCGATCACCGGATGGCGACGGCGGGCGCGATCATCGGTTTGCGGGTCGATGGTGTCGAAGTGGACGACATCGAGACCACCGCCAAGACGCTGCCGAATTTCCCGGCGATGTGGGCCGACATGCTGCGGAGCTCCGTAGCTTGAAGCCGGGCGACTACGACGAGTCCGACGCCAAGATGCGCTCCGCACAAGGGTTCGCGCCCGCGGACCAAAACCCGCCCGGAACATGCCGACGCCGAGCAGGCGATGGTGGTCAGCGTCGACCGCGGCCGCTGGGGATGTGTGCTCGGCGGCGACATCGACCGCCATGTCACCGCGATGCGGGCCCGCGAACTGGGTCGCACACCGATCGTGGTCGGCGACGACGTCGACATCGTCGGCGACCTGTCCGGCCGCACCGACACGTCTGGCCCGCATCGTGCGGCGCGGCCCGCGGCGAACCCTGTTGCGGCGCACCGCCGATGACACCGACCCGACCGAGCGGGTGGTCGTCGCCAACGCCGATCAACTGTTGATCGTGGTGGCGCTGGCCGACCCGCCGCCGCGCACCGGGTTGGTCGATCGGACGCTGATCGCCGCCTACGCCGGCGGGCTGATCCCCGATCCTGTGCCTGACCAAGACCGACCTCGCGCCCGCCGCGCCGTTCGCCGAGCAGTACGCCGACCTCGATCTCACGGTGATCATCGCGGGCCGCGACGACCCGCTGGACGCGGTGGCGCACCTGCTCGACGGCAAAATCACGGTGCTGCTGGGGCATTCCGGTGTGGGCAAGTCGACGTTGGTGAATCGCCTTGTCCCCGAAGCACATCGAGCAGTCGGCGAGGTGACCGATATCGGCCGGGGGCGGCACACCTCGACGCAGTCGGTGGCGCTACCGTTCGAGCCCAGCGGCTGGGTGATCGACACCCCGGGGATTCGCTCGTTCGGGCTGGCCCACATCAAGCCCGACGACGTGATGCTGGCGTTCTCCGACCTGGCCGAAAAGATCGAAGACTGCCCACGCGGCTGCGGGCACCTGGGGCCGCCGGCCGATCCCGAATGCGCGCTGGACACCCTCACCGGGCCGGTGGTCCGGCGCGTCGCCGCCGCACGCCGGCTGCTGGCCGCGCTGCGCGAGGGCTGACCGCTCAGCGCCTCAGCCTGCGACCGGACCCACTCCAGGTTGGCCTGCATGTTCTTCTGCCATTCGGCCAGCCGGCGGGAGACGATCCGGGCCTCCTTGTCCGGCTCGCCACGATCGCCGGGGTCAGGCCGGACGGCCCGGGCCCCATCCGGCCCCACTGCCGGATCAGCACGCCATCGCTGGCCGGTTCGACCTCGAACGCCCACGTCGCGCTGGCACCGTCGGGTCCGACCACGTCGTACACCCAGCGCCGTTGGTCTCCATCCTCCTCGACCTCGGTCACCTGGCACGTCGTCGACCAGTCCCCGAATGCTTCGTGCTTGCTGCGTCCGTGGAAACGCGCGCCGACTTCGACGCCGGTGGCCCCGTCGAGCCAATCGACGCCCTGCAGCTCCGACGAGCAGTGCGTCGGCAAATTGATGTCGGTCACCAGGCGCCATGCCGTGGGGAGGTCACACCGAACCCGCTGAGTCACTTCGATTGTGGGTTGGTCGCGGTAACGCATAGTGGCTAGCATGCCAGCAATGAAGGTCGGCGCGATGATAGAACCCCGATTGCCAGGCGCCGCCGAGTTCGCCGTGGCCGCCGAAGGGATCGGCGTCGCATCGCTGTGGGTTCCGGAGGTGTGGGGCTACGACGCACTGACCGGCCTGGCCTACCTGGCCGCCAAGACGTCGTCGGTGCAACTCGGAACCTTTGTCGTGCAGTTGGGTTCGCGCAGTCCGGCGTTGCTGGCGACGTCGGCGCTGAGCCTGCAGGAGCTGTCGGCGGGGCGATTCATCTTGGGCGTCGGCACGTCGGGGCCACGGGTTATGGAGGGCTGGCACGGGGTTCGCTTTCGCAAGCCCGTGCAGACCACCCGGGAGACCATCGAGATCATCCGCATGGTCAGCCACGGCGAGCGCCTCGAGCATGCCGGGGAGATCTATCCGCTGCCGCTGCCGGACAGTCGCGGCTCGGCGCTCAAGCCGCTGGTGCGGCCCGGCGTTCATGTCCCGGTCTACGTGGCATCGATGGGTCCGCGGAACCTGGAGTTGACCGGCGAGGCGGCCGACGGCTGGTTGGGCAACGCGTTCATCCCCGAGGCGGCCGAGGTGTTCCTCGGGCCGCTGCGTGACGGCGCGCAGCGGGCCGGGCGCACCCTTGATCAGCTCGACCTGGTCGCGCCCGTCGCGCTCGAGTTCCACGACGACCAGGCATCCAGCGACGCGGCCGCCCGCCGGCACGCCGACGGGTACGCGTTCACCATCGGCGCCATGGGTGTCGGCGGGGCAGAACTTCTACAACGACGCGTTCAGTCGGTTGGGTTACGCCGACGAAGTCGCCACGGTGGCCGAGCTATGGCAGGCCGGCAAGCATGACGAGGCCCGCAGCAAGGTGCCGCTGGATCTCGGCCGCCTGACGAATCTGCTTGGCACCGAAGACATTATCGCCCAGCGCATCGATCGCTACCGAGCGGCCGGCATCACGACGCTGTTGGCGAAGCTGGAAGGTGAGTCACGCCCAACAGCTG
Organism: uncultured Actinomycetota bacterium; assembly: GCA_963755805.1. GTDB lineage: Bacteria > Actinomycetota > Actinomycetes > Mycobacteriales > Mycobacteriaceae > Mycobacterium. The sequence continues at coordinate 181,643 of CAVWLG010000028.1, read as the reverse complement.
GCGGCACTGCAGCGTCTGGTCACCATCGCCGACAAAGCCTGAGCCGGCTTCACCAGCGCATCATCGGCAGCGGGCGCAGCGGATGCCGCACGGCGTAGCCGGTCAGCCCTTTGGCCAGAAAAGCGTGAAAGCCGTTGTACGGCAACGCGTCAACGGCCGCCCGGACCGCCGATCGCCCGATCCCCTGGCGCAGCACGCCATGACTGACGTCGATCAGGTCGGCTTGGCGAAACGTCTCGGTGACGCGGTCCTCGACCGGACGCAGCCGGTGGTGTTCGGTGACCAGCGCGCGCAACTGATCGATGTCGTCGATCCCGAACTCTGTCGGCGTAGGCCGCGGCGAGGTCGGCCGACGGCGCCAGGTAGTCCAGAGTGCCGGCCGTCCAGATGCCCAAGTCGTGAGTCGCCCAGGCCAGCGCCGCGACGTCGGGTACCGAAAAGCCAAGCAGCAGCTGGTGATACGTGATGCAGCGGTAGACATGATTGCCGTACGCCGTCCGGTCGCCGCCTAAGGCATCGCGATGCCGATCCAGCACGGCGTCGACGATCGGATGCGAGGTGACAATGTCGGCCGTGTCCACCGCGCAGAGTCTACGGGCCGGCCTAGGCGGCCAGGTCGTCCCGTCCGGGCGTTTGCCCGTTATCAGCGGCCCGCTTGTGACGGCGCCAGCCCCGCACGGTGGCGATCGCGGTCCTCAGGCCGCGACGACGCCCGGTCGAGGGATCGGTGCCGGCGAAATCGGGCTCCAGGTCAGCGAACATCGACTCGCTGCGCGTCTCGGGCGCATTGTCGGCGGTGTCGCGCAGGTACTTGTCCGGCAGCGACAGCTTGGCGATCGTCCGCCAGGTCTTGCCGTACTGCACCAGGAAAGAGCCTGTGGTGTAAGGCAAGTCGTACTTGTCGCACACCTGGCGCACCCGCACCGAAATCTCGTGCAGCCGGTTGCTCGGCAGGTCCGGGTACAGATGGTGTTCGATCTGGTGGCACAGGTTGCCGCTCATGAACCGCAACACCGGCCCGCCTTCGAAGTTGGCGCTGCCCAGCATCTGACGCAGGTACCAGTGACCCTTCGACTCGCCGATCATGTCCGTCTTGGTGAATTTCTCGGCACCGTCGGGGAAATGGCCGCAGAAGATCACCGCGTTGGCCCAGACGTTGCGGATGATGTTGGCCAGCACATTGGCCTTCAGCGTCGACGTGAACGACGCGCCGGGCGACAGCGAGGTCAGCGCCGGGAACGCGACATAGTCCTTGACCACCTGATGGCCGGCCTTGCGGAAGAACTCTTGGACGCGCTCGCTGGCGTCATCGTCGTCCATCCGCTTCATGACGATCTTGCCGATCTCCACGTGCTGCATGCCGACGCCCCACTCGAATCCGAGCGCAAGCATCGCGTTGTAGAACACGTTGAACAGGTTGAAGCGCTTCCACGGATGGTCGCGGGTCACCCGCAGCAGGCCGTAGCCGACGTCGTCGTCCATGCCGAGGATGTTGGTGTACTTGTGGTGCACGTAGTTGTGGGTGTACCGCCAGTGCTTGGACGATCCCATCATGTCCCACTCCCACGACGAGGAGTGAATTTCAGGATCGTTCATCCAGTCCCACTGGCCGTGCATGACGTTGTGGCCGATCTCCATGTTCTCGACGATCTTGGCCACGCTCAGTGTCGCGGTCCCCGCCCACCAGGTGGAGCGGCGCTTGCTGAAAGCCAGCAGCAATCGGCCGGCGACCTCCAGGGCGCGCTGCGCGGCGATGGTGCGGTGAATGTAGCGGGCATCGCGCGCGCCGCGGGAGTCTTCAATGTCCTGGCGGATAGCGTCGAGTTCGACGCCCAGGTTCTCGATGTCGGCGTCCGTCAGATGCGCGAAGACATCGAGTTCGGTGATCGCCATCGTGGTGTTTGCCTTCCTGCAGACTGCAGTTCTTGACCTACGCTATCGTAACCTACGAAAGCGTAGGTTACCAGCGGGTAACCCTCAGACGTCGAGTGTGCAATCGCCCGATGCAGCGGAAATGCAGGTTTGAACGCGGGTCCCCGGCTCACGATCCAGACCGGAGCGCAGGTCGCGTGCGTGGCCTTCCGCCAGCGTAACCACGCAGGACTGGCAGATGCCCATTCGGCAGCCGAACGGCATCTGCACACCGAGCTGCTCGCCGGCATCCATCAGCGACGTCGCCGCATCGGCGAAGACGCTCTTACCGCTCTTGGCGAACGTGACCGTGCCGCCGGCACCGGCCGGCGCCGCCTTCGACACCGCGAACCGCTCGAGGTGCAGGTGGTCCTTGACACCGGCCGCCGACCAGGCCTGCTCGGCCGAATTGAGCATGTCCTCGGGCCCGCAGGCCCAGGTCTGCCGTTCGCGCCAGTCCGGCACCTCGGCGTCGAGCTGGGACAGATCGAGCCGCCCCTCGGTGCGTGTCGCCCGCAATTGCAGCCGGTATCCCGGGTGATTGCCGGCCAGCCGCCCGAGTTCCGAGCCGAACATCACATCGTCCGCGGTGGGCGCCGAATGCAGGTGGACGACGTCGGTGATTTGATCGCGACGGACCAGCGTGCGCAGCATCGACATCACCGGCGTGATGCCCGAGCCGGCGGTGAGGAACAACACGGCCGGGGGCGCCGGATCGGGCAGCACGAAATTGCCCTGCGGCGCGGCCAGTCGGACGATCGTCCCAGGCCGGACCCCGTCGACCAGGTGCGTCGACAGAAATCCCTCGGGCATCGCCTTCACCGTGATCGTCACCGTCCGGGTGCTACGGTGCGGCCGCGCCTGGTTGGCATGCCTAGTCCGCGGGCTGGACGTCAACGAATACGAGCGCCACCGCCAACGACCGTCGACCAGCAAGCCGATGCCGATGTACTGACCGGATTCGTAGTCGAAGCTGAAACCCCAGCCGGGCTTGATGACCAGCGTCGCCGAGTCCCGCGTCTCCCGACGTACCTCCATGATGCGGCCACGCAACTCGCGCGCGGACCACAGCGGATTGGCCAGTCGCAGGTAGTCATCGGGTAGCAGCGGCGTCGTGATGCGTCGGGCCACGGTTCTCAACGCATGCCAGCCGGGGTGTGTGTCCACTCCGGCCAGCGTAATGGGCCTGGTCTCGATGCCCTGTTTCGCGGCTCGCGATATTTTGCTGTCCATTGAGGAAACTCCTGCTCGCTCGGAACAGAACCTACGGTACCGTAACCTACGGTACCGTAGCTAGGTCTGAGCCGGCTTCTCCACACGCCGCCTCGGGCGTGCATCGTCGCAGGGCGCGCTAAAGCAACTCGAGCAGGAACGGCAGCTCTTGGACGGCGTACCAGGCAAGATCGTGATCTTGGGCGTCGCCGACGGTCAACTCGGCGTCCTCGTCGCCCAGATCGGCGGCGTCGATGACCTCGACCGCCGCGCTTAACCCGTTCCTCTGCCGCGGCGTTGTCGACGAACGCGGCGACCACCTCATCCGTGGTCACCGGCGCAGCGATCCGCACTACCGCATCATCGAGATCCGGTCGCAATGTGACATCGCTGACATCGGCGACCAGCACCGCGCGTCGCGGCGGCAGCGTGTGGCTGTCCGGGCCCTCGGGCCCGTCGCGCCCGTCCGTGGCGCCGGCCAGCAGCCGCAGCGACGCCAGCGCCGCCTCCCGCAGCGCGACCTCGCCGAGCTCGTCGTCGCCGCCCTCGGCGTAGGCCTCGCGCAACTTGGGGGTCACTGCGAAGGCGGTGCCGCTCACCGGTCGCAGCGACCCGTCGGTGACGAGTTGCTGCAGCATGGCCAGCGTCACCGGAATGTAAATGCGCATCAGTAAGCGGTTATCCAGCTTTCTCCATGTGGGCCATCAACGTTGCCACATGATCATCCACGTAGGTCGACAACTCGCGCGGCGGCCGCTGATAGTTCCCGCTGACCTCGCGATGTGAGGGCAGCTTGACCTTCGGCCGCTCCACTTCGTGATAGTCGATGGTGGACAACAGATGCGCCATCATGTTCAGCCGGGCGTGCTTCTTGATATCGGACTCGACGACGAACCACGGACTGCCGGGCGTGTCGGTATGCACCATCATCTCGTCTTTGGCACGGGAATAGTCTTCCCACCGATTCAGCGACTCCACGTCCATCGGGCTTAATTTCCATTGCCGCACAGGGTCGTTCAATCGGCCTTTGAAGCGACGCAGCTGTTCGTCGTCGGACACCGAGAACCAGTATTTGCGCAGGATTATCCCTTCTTCGATCAGCATCTGTTCGAAGATCGGGGTCTGCCGCAAAAACAGCGCATGCTCTTGCGCAGTGCAGAACCCCATCACTTTCTCGACGCCGGCCCGGTTGTACCAGGAGCGGTCGAAGAGGACGATCTCACCCTTGGCAGGCAACTGCGCGATGTAACGCTGGTAGTACCACTGCCCACGTTCGCGGTCATTTGGAGCGGGCAGCGCAGCGATTCGCACGATGCGGGGATTGAGATATTCGGTGATGCGTTTGATCGTCCCGCCTTTTCCGGCGCCGTCGCGGCCTTCGAAGATCACCACAACCCGGGCACCGGAAAACTTCACCCACTCTTGCAATTTGACGAATTCCGTTTGCAGCCGGAACATTTCGGCCTCGTAGGCGTCATTGGGGATCTTGGCCGGCGATGTCTTCTGACCCTTCGCGCCCGGCTTTTTGGCTTGCTTCGATTTGGCTGACGAGTCTTTAGCCGATCCGTTGGTGGTCATGCTTAGGAATCGTAAGGCCGTGAGCTGCTTCTTTCTCGGCGAGAGGCTTTTCTACTGCGCGGCTTCCAGCAATTCATCGAGCGATTCGGTCAGCAACGCCGGCAACATGTCGACGTCGCTCATCGCGTCCCGATCGGCGTTGATGCCGAAATACAACATGCCGTTGTACGACGTCACACCGATGGCGAGCACCTGATTGTTCAGCAGTGGCGGCACCGCGTAGGTCTCGAGCAGCTTGGCACCCGCGACATACATCTGCGCCTGAGTGCCCGGCGCGTTGGTGATCAACAGGTTGAACAATCGCGACGACAAGCCGGTCGCAACTCGAATTCCCATGGCGTGCAAGGTCGGCGGCGCAAAGCCGGACAGCGTCGCGATGGTGCGGGCATCGACCAGGCTGGCCGCGGTCGGATTGGTTTCGGTGGCGTGGGCGATCTGCGACAGCCGCACCACGGTGTTGGCCTCGCCGACCGGTAGTTCGACCAGAAACGGCGCGACCTGGCTGATGGCCTGGCCCCGGCTCGACGAGTCGAACGCTTCGTAGACCGGCAGCGGCGCCATCGCCCGTACCGTCGCAGTCGGCGCGGATGGCTCGCCGCGAGAAGACAGCCAGCTGCGCAGCGCGCCGGTGATCACCGCCAGCACCACATCGTTGACGTCGCAGTTGTACCGCGAACGGATGGCCCGGTAATCGTCGAGTCGTCCGGATCGCCACCGTGTAGCGCCGATTGCGCGACACCGTGGTGTTCAGCGGGCTGCGCGGCGCCGAGCCGCGCGCCAACGTCCGGGCGACGTCGAACATCCGGCGGCCGGTGTCCGCCAGTTGGCCGGAGTTGGTGAGCAGATCGACGACCCCGCTGTGGACGGCCTTCAGCTGCGCCTGCGGTCGGGTGGCCCAGTCGCCGACCGCGCCGAGCAGCAGCCGCGCCCTGCCCGGTTCGCGGCCTGGCACCCAGATGTCTTCGACGAACGGCGGCGGACGGCGGTTGCGATCGGCGATGACGTGGCTGATCTCCACCGCCCCCATGCCGTTGATCAGCGCCTGGTGCGACTTGGTGTAGAGCGCCAGCCGGTTCTTGGCCAGCCCTTCCACCAGATACATCTCCCAGAGCGGCCGCGACTTGTCCAGCGGCCGTGCGGCCAGCCGGCCGATCAACTCGTGAAGTTGTTCGTCGCTGCCCGGCGACGGCAGCGCCGAACGCCGGACGTGGTAGGTGATGTCGAAATCGTCGTCGTCGACCCAGACCGGCCGGGCCAGCCGCATCGTGACTTCGCGGACCTTCTGCCGGTACCGCGGCACCTTCGGCAACTGCCGCTCAACGGCGGCCAGCATGGTCTCGTAGCTCAACCCGGCGCGCGGCTGACGCAGGATCGACAGCGTGCCGACGTACAGCGGAGTCGCCGAGTTCTCGAGCTGGTAGAAGGAGGCGTCCGAAGCGGACAACCGGGTCACGTCGCCTCTCCCCTTCACGTCCCTTGCCGATTGGTTCACCGACCAATATGCCGCACACGCTAACCGGCTGTCGGCGCCCGGCACAGGGCGAGCACGCAAAAGCGACGGTTGTGCGATCATCGTCACACTGTCTGCCCCTCTCCAGCAGGCCAGCGTCTGTGGCCCTTCGAATGTGCGGGAGAGTGCAGTGTCGACCAGCTCAAGCTCACCGGACGCAAGCTCGCTGGACGGGGCCGCGTTCGCGGTCACCCCTGTCGTCGACTGCGAACCGCCGGCCCGCGATGTCCGGCATGCCGGCCACCCTCGCCGACCGCGTTGCGGAAGCGCAATACCCATGTGCCACAACGGCATCCGACGCCGCCCGCACCAACTATGTCGTTGCCGATGCGGCAAGCGGCGAGCTTCGCCGACGCCGCGATGCGACGGGTGCTGGAAGTCATCGACCGTCGCCGCCCGATCGCTCAGCTGAACGGATTGCTGGCCGCGGGGCTCGTCGACTCGGTGCTGTCGGCCAATCGCCTGATCGGCAGCCAGAACGGGGTCGCGGTATTACGCCGGGTCCGACTGCAAGCGGTGAATGGGCCGAACACCGCGGCCGAGGTGTTCGGCAGCTACAGCCGCGGGCAGCGCATGCACGCCATCGCCTGCCGCATCGAGCAACTGTGCCGGGCGTTGGCAGGTGGTCGCGCTGCACATCGGTTAGGCGGCCCTACCTGCGCTTGGCCTTGGCGTGCTTGCCTTGCCGCCGGGCGGCCTCGCGGCGCTCGCGGCGCGAACCGCCACCGGCCTGCGACGTGTCACCGTTGCCCTGCACCTGCGCCGAGCCGTCTTCGGCGGGCCCGGTGTAGGTCAGTTGGGGTGCCTCGTTGTCAATTCCCTTGGCGCGCAACGCAGGCGCCGGCTCGCGCGCAGCACCACTCTGCTTCTGCGCGCCCGCCGCGGCGGCCGCGAACTCGGCCAGGCCGTCCGGCTCGTCGACTGGCCCGACCTGCTGCGGCGGAACCGCCTCGACGGAGACGTTGAACAAGAAACCGACAGACTCTTCTTTGAGACCTTCCAGCATTCCGGCGAACATGTCGAAGCCCTCACGCTGGTATTCGACCAGCGGATCGCGCTGCGCCATCGCGCGCAGGCCGATGCCCTCTTTGAGGTAGTCCATCTCGTAGAGGTGCTCGCGCCACTTGCGGTCGATGACGTTGAGCAACACGTTGCGTTCCAGTTGACGCATCGCGCCCTCGCCGGCCAACTCCTCGAGTTCGGCTTCCCGCTTCGCATACGCGTGCTCGGCGTCCTCGACCAGCGCGTCGAGCAGTTCCTCGCGGGTCAGCTCGCCGGGCTCGCCGACCGCGTCGGAGTCGATCAGGGCTGTGGTGGTCGATGCCGACCGGATACAGCGTCTTGAGGGCTTCCCAGAGCTTCTCCAGATCCCAGTCCTCGGCGTAGCCCGCGGCGGTGGCGCCGTCGACGTAGGCGGTGATCACGGCGACGAGCATGTCGTGGGCCTGCTGCTGCAGGTTCTCGCCCTCCAGGATGCGTCGACGTTCCGCGTAGATGACCTTGCGCTGCTGGTTCATCACCTCGTCGTACTTGAGGACGTTCTTTCTGACCTCAAAGTTCTGCTGCTCGACCTGGGTCTGGGCGCTCTTGATCGCCCGGGTCACCATCTTGGCCTCGATCGGCACATCGTCGGGCAGGTTCAGCCGGGTCAGCAGCGACTCCAGCGCCGCGCCGTTGAAGCGGCGCATCAACTCGTCGCCCAGCGACAGGTAGAAGCGCGACTCACCCGGGTCGCCCTGGCGACCCGAGCGGCCACGCAGCTGGTTGTCGATACGGCGCGACTCGTGCCGCTCAGTGCCCAGCACGTAGAGCCCGCCGGCTTCGATGACCTCTTTGGCCTCCGCGGCGGCCTCGTCCTTGACGATCGGGAGCTCTTCGTGCCAGGCCGCCTCGTACTCGTCGGCGGTCTCGACGGGATCCAGGCCGCGGGCCCGCAGCCTCAGATCGGTGAGGAAGTCGATGTTGCCGCCCAGCACGATGTCGGTACCGCGGCCGGCCATGTTGGTGGCCACCGTGATGGCGCCGCGGCGACCGGCCTCGGCGACGATGCCGGCTTCCTGCTCGTGGTACTTGGCGTTGAGCACGTTGTGCGGGATGCGCCGCTTCTGGAATTGCCGCGACAGGTATTCCGAGCGCTCCACGCTGGTGGTACCGATCAGCACCGGCTGGCCCTTTTCGTAACGCTCGCCGACGTCGTCGACGACGGCGATGTACTTGGCTTCCTCGGTCTTGTAGATCAGGTCGGACTGGTCGGTGCGGACCATTTCCTTGTTCGTCGGGATCGGAACCACGCCGAGCTTGTAGATCTCGTGCAGCTCGGCGGCCTCGGTCTGGGCGGTACCGGTCATGCCGGCGAGCTTGTCGTAGAGCCGGAAGTAGTTCTGCAGCGTGATGGTGGCCAGCGTCTGGTTCTCGGCCTTGATCTCGACCCGCTCCTTGGCCTCGATGGCCTGGTGCATGCCCTCGTTGTAGCGGCGTCCGACCAGCGTGCGACCGGTGAACTCGTCGACGATGATCACCTCGCCGTCTTTCACGATGTAGTCCTTGTCGCGGGCGAACAGCTCCTTGGCTTTCAGCGAGTTGTTGAGGTAATTGACCAGCGGCGAGTTGGCGGCCTCATAGAGGTTGTCGATGCCGAGCTGGTCCTCGACGAACTCCACGCCGAGCTCGTGCACACCGACGGTGCGCTTGCGGATGTCGACCTCGTAGTGGGTGTCCTTCTCCATCAGCGGCGCCAGCCGGGCGAACTCGCCGTACCAGTTCGACGCGCCGTCGGCCGGCCCGGAGATGATCAGCGGGGTGCGGGCCTCGTCGATCAGAATCGAGTCGACCTCGTCGACGATGGCGAGGTTGTGGCCGCGCTGCACGCAGTCCTCCAACGTGTGGGCCATGTTGTCGCGCAGGTAGTCGAAGCCGAATTCGTTGTTGGTGCCGTAGGTGATGTCAGCGGCATAGGCGACGCGGCGCTCGTCGGGGGTCATCTGCGACAGGATCACGCCGACGTCCAGACCCAGGAAGCGGTGCACCCGGCCCATCCACTCGCTGTCGCGTTTGGCCAGATAGTCGTTGACGGTGACGATGTGCACGCCCTTGCCGCCGATGCCGTTGAGGTAGGCCGGCAACACCGAGGTCAGGGTCTTACCTTCACCGGTCTTCATCTCGGCGACGTTGCCGAAGTGCAGCGCCGCTCCACCCATCACCTGCACATCGAAGTGGCGCTGGTCGAGCACCCGCCACGCCGCCTCGCGGGCCACGGCGAACGCTTCGGGCAGCAGGTCGTCGAGGCTTTCCCCGTCGGCGTGCCGTTTCCGGAATTCCGCGGTCTTGGCCTGCAGTTCGGCGTCGGTGAGCTTCTCGATGTCGTCGGACAAGCTGTTGACGTACTCGGCCACCCGCTTGAGGCGCTTGACCATGCGACCTTCACCAAGGCGCAACAACTTATCCAGCACCACTTAAATCCCCTAGGTCCTCTTCGGATCAGACGTCTTCGGCGTCCCCCATCCTAGGTGACGAGCAAGCTGGACCTCTGTCGGCCTCGGTCGTCAGGCCAGCCGAATCAGTCCGTAGTCATATGCGTGCCGGCGGTAGACCACCGACGGCCGTTCGGTCTGGCTGTCGTAGAACAGGAAAAAGTCGTGGCCGACGAGCTCCATCTCGTAGAGCGCGTCGTCGACCGACATCGGCTTGGCCTCATGCTCCTTGGTGCGCACCACCCGGCCCGGCTGGTGATGCCCGTTGGTGCCGCCCGGGTCGCCGAAGTGTGGCGTCTCGATGTCGTCGAAGGCCGGCTCGGGATCGGGCAGGACCGCGGTGGCGGCGGCCAGCGAAACCGGGGTCTTGTCGCCGTAGTGGACTTTGCGACGATCTTTCACGCGCCGCAGCCGGCCTTCCAGCTTGGCGATCGCGGCCTCGAGGGCGGCATAGAAACTGTCGGCGCAGGCTTCGCCGCGGACGACCGGCCCGCGACCGCGAGCGGTGATCTCGACGTGCTGGCACGACTTGCGCTGGCGACGGTTGCGCTCGTGGTCGAGTTCGACATCGAACAGGTAGACGGTTCGGTCGAGTCGCTCCAGGCGGGCGAGTTTCTGCGAGACGTAGATGCGGAAGTGGTCGGGAATTTCGACGTTGCGACCTTTGACGACGACCTCGGCGTTTGCCGTCGGTTCGTGTTCGTCGATGTCGACCGGGGCGTTCAGCAAGCAGCTGTCCGGAATCCACGGTTTGTCTTGACATACTTGACAACTCGCCTTCTCTCGCATTGCGCGCAGATTGCGCGCCTGGCTATCAGATGATCGCGCCGACGGGGTCGTCAGAAGTCAGTGTCCGCCCGCCGATGCAAGGTGTCGAAAATTCACCCCCTACCGTCGACGGTGGCGCCTCGAGCTGCGATCAGATGCGCTGCCTGGAGGCGTTGTGGTGCTTGATCCCGACGGTAGACCGTCGATGGGCGGCAGTGCCAGCATTTCGCGCGACCTGTTGCGAGTTCTTCACAAACACTCACGCCGCAGCTAGCGCCAGCACAGCCGTCACCCGAGCCCCGGCCGCCTGCAACACCCGGACCGACTCGCGGGCCGTCGCCCCGGTCGTGACGACGTCGTCGACCAACAACAGCTCGCCGCCGGGCGGCATGCCCCGGCGCGTCAGCGACACTCGACCCGAGATGTTGCGTTCGTCGCGCGGCGCTGTCGAGCCCGGCCGAGTCGCGGGCCAGCGCCTTCATCCGAAGCGCGCGGACCACGGTGATTCCGGGATGGCCCGCGGCCGCCAGCGTGGCGATCCGGGTGACCGGGTCTCCCCCACGCTGCCGGGCCGACCAGCCGCGGGTCGGCGCCGCGACGATGGTCAACGGCACGTCGAGCAGCCCCCACTGCAGCAGTCGGTGGATGCCGAGAGCCAGCGACCGGGACAGCGGCGCCCGCAGATCCGTGCGGCCGCGGTCTTTCATCGCGATGATCGCGCGCCGCCGCGCCCCGGCGTAGCGGCCCAGCGCGAACACCGGCACCTGCGGGTCGACCCGCGGGGTGACGACGCGCGGCGCGTCGAGACCGATCGCGAGTTCGTCGGCGCAGGCCGCACACCATCGCGTCGACGGGGCTCCGCAGCCGCCGCATTCCAGCGGAAGAACCAGATCCAGCACAGCGCCAAGTGTGCCGAGCACGGCACCGACAACCGGCAGAGATCAGCCGGGCATCACCGGCATCGCGCCGCCCGCCATGAACGGCGGCACGTCCAGCCAGCCCGACAGGCCCTCGGCGCCGGAGATCGACAGCTGCATCACCCCGCGGGGATCGGCGACGTACACCGTCGACGGGTTGGCCGCGATCACCCCGACCGGCTGCTGCAGATTGCCGCTGGGCGCATCCGAGTTGACCCCGTCGATGTTGACGTAGGACACCGGATGCTCGGCGTCGTTGCGGCTCACCGCGATGTCTTCGTCGGTGCGCCAGGCCAACGACACCACCGAGGAGCCCAGACCGAAGCCGAGCCGACGCGGGTAGGTCAACGCGAACTGGCCGGCTTGGGTCTGCTCGACGCTGGAGCAGATCACTTGCCCGTTGATGATCATCGCCGCGCGGGTGCCGTCCCGTGACAGCTGCAGATCGGCGATCACCCCGGGGAAGCGGCTGGACACCCCGGCCGAGTCGACCGGCAGACGCGCCGGCTGGCCAGAGGCGGTCTCCTGGATGGCGCGCAGCACGGTGTTACCGTCGGCCACCACCCAGACCGCGTCGTCGAGCGACCAGGTTGGCCGCGAAAGGGTATGTCCGTCAGCGGCTTCGGCCGCCTCGCCGCCGAGGTCGCCGATCCACAGCGACGACGCCATGTCCGGCGCGCCGGGTCGCAGCGTGACGATCGAGGCCACCTGATGGCCGTTGCGGGACAGCGCGGCCGAGGTCTGATCGGTCGTCCGCCCGAAAGCGCCCGGGCACCGGGTCGGAGCGCTGACCGTCCAGGGCCACCACCCGCCCGCCGATCAGCGCGTGGACCCCGGCCGCCGCACCCTCGGCCACCCCCGGGTCGGTGGCCGCGACGTCGGTGGTGTTCCAGCCGTCAGCAAAGCGGTCGTCCAGCGAGGCGCCGTCGGCCTTGATCACGTACGGCCCCTTGAGGTCCGCACGCGCCAGCGTCCAGATGATCTGCGCGGCAACCAATTGCCTGCTGCGAGGGTCGGCGACGGTCAGCAGTTCCAGGTCGATGCGAGCGCCGCCGTAGCCGCGGCCGACGCCGCTCTTGCCGCCATCGGCGCGCGTCACCGGGCCGCGCAGACGCACGGGCGGAGTCAGCATGTTGTGCACGCTTTTCGCCATCTCCGGGCGCGGGCCGGCGATCAGCTTGGACACCAGCTCGGTGGCCAGCTGGTCGCGGTCGGACACCGCGACATAGCGCGGGTCCGGGACCATCGTCTTGCCGGTCGGGTCGGAGAAGTACAGCGTGTTGCGTTTGTAGGTGGCCTGGAATTGCTGCCAGTCCAGGAAGACCCCGTCGGGCAGCTTGTCGATGCGCCAGCCGCCCGGCGTTTTGACCAGCTCGATCGGACCGGGGTCGGGCAACTGCCCCTCGGCGGTCTCGAAGACGCCCATGTCCGACAGCGACCCGAGGGTCTCGGCCCGCATCGTCACCGAAACCCGCTCGGCGCTATGGGTTTCGACGAACACCACGTGGTCGATCAGCAGCGCGCTACCGGCGTCATCCCAGCTGTTGGACGCCGACTGGGTGAGGAATTGACGCGCGGCCAGGTGCCGGTTGGCCGGATCGGCTGTGGCCTTGAGGAATTCGCGCAACAGCACGTCAGGGTCCATGCCGGGGGTGGGCTTGGGGAGGTTCGCCGGCGCCGGCCGGTCGACGGTGCCGATGGCCTGCGGCGCCGACCCGTTCGGCACACCCGCGCAGCCCGTCAGTACCACGGCCAGCGTGCAGACCAGCGCGGCGAGCTGCTGGCGCATCACACGCACCCTCTCGGCGTGCTCGCGCTGTCGCGGCGGACGCTCCTTGCGTTCCGGGGCAACGGGTTTCATCGGCAACGGGCTAGTGGTGACTTTGTGTCCACGCACCAGCGGAAGGGTCATCCGGAAGCAGGCGCCGTTGCCGGGCTCACCCCAGGCCTCCAGCCGGCCCTGATGCAGCCGCGCGTCCTCGACGCTGATCGCCAGCCCCAGGCCGGTCCCGCCGGATCGGCGCACCCGGGACGGGTCAGAGCGCCAGAACCGGCTGAACACCAGCTTCTCCTCGCCCGGCCGCAGCCCGACGCCGTAGTCGCGGACCGTGACCGCGACGGTGTCTTCGTCGTAGCCCATCCGGATCCGGACCGGTTTGTGCTCGGCATGGTCGATCGCATTCGCAATCAGGTTGCGCAGAATCCGCTCGACCCGGCGCGGGTCGACCTCGGCGATCACATCCTCTTCGGGCATGTCGACGATCATCTGCACCCCGGCGTCTTCGGCCAGGTGCCCGACGCTGCTCAGCGCACTGTTGACGGTGGTCCGCAAATCGACGGCCTCGACCGACAACTCGGCGACACCCGCGTCGTGGCGGGAGATTTCCAGCAGGTCGCTGAGCAGCGACTCGAACCGGTCCAGCTCGTTGACCATCAGCTCGGTGGAGCGTTGCAGCGCCGGGTCGAGGTCTTCGCTGTGGTCGTAGATCAGGTCGGCGGCCATCCGCACCGTGGTCAGCGGGGTGCGCAGCTCATGGCTGACGTCGGAGGTGAACCGGCGCTGCAGGTTGCCGAACTCCTCCAGTTGAGCGATCTGGCGCGACAGGCTCTCGGCCATGTCGTTGAACGACACCGCAAGCCGGGCCATGTCGTCTTCGCCGCGGATCGGAATTCGCTCGGACAGATGACCGTCGGCGAATCGCTCGGCGGTCCGCGCGGCCGCCCGGACCGGAACCACCACCTGCCGGGTGACCATCCACGCGATCCCGGCCAGCAGCACCATCAGCACCAGGCCGCCGGTGGCCATGGTGCCCCGGACGAGTGCGATCGTGCTCTGCTCATTGCCCAGCGGGAAGACCAGGTACAGCTCGAGGTTGTTCACCCGCGACGTCGTCGGCGTGCCGATCACCAGGGCCGGCCCCGAGAAGCCTTCGGTGTGCACGGTCGCGTACTGGTAGGCCACCTGCCCGGCCTTCACGAAATCCCGCAGCGAATCCGGTAATTGGTCGACCGGCCCGGCCGAGGCGGCCGGCCTCGGGCCCTGGCCGGGCACCATCAGCACGGCGTCGAACGCGCCCGCCAGCCCGGCGCCGGAGGTGGGGTCGGTCTTCGACGTCAGCGTGTTGCGGGCCAGCTGCAGGCTGCTGTCCAGTGAGCGCGCCTCTTCGCCGTTGACGATCCCGCTGACCGTGCTACGCGCGCGCTCGATCTGCTCGGTGGCGGCGCGCAGCTTGACGTCGAGCACGCGGTTGGTGACCTGGCTGGTCAGCACGAAGCCCAGCGCCAGGATCACGGCCAGCGACATTCCGAGCGTCATAGCGAGAACTCGAAGTTGCAGCGAGCGCCGCCAGGCCACGCCGAGGGCCCGGCTCAATGTGCCCATGCCCCGCATGACCGGGCCGGACCGGCCAGAACGACCACGAAAACGTGGCCTCGATCCCCAAATCAACGACGCCGCTCCTGCGCGATATCAGGTGATGCCCTGTGCCGTTCCTCAGCATCGCTACGCTCTGCATCGTCGCAGGCACGGATCACGGAGGTCCGGCCTTGTAACCCACTCCTCGAACGGTCAGTACAACGGTCGGGTTCTCGGGGTCTTTTTCGACCTTGGCCCGCAGACGCTGGACGTGCACGTTCACCAAACGGGTGTCCGCGGGGTGACGGTATCCCCACACCTGTTCGAGCAGCACATCTCGAGTAAACACCTGGCGCGGTTTGCGCGCCAACGCCACCAGCAGGTCGAACTCCAGCGGCGTCAGGGAGATCTGCTCGCCGTTGCGGGTCACCTTGTGCGCGGGCACGTCGATGTCCACGTCCGCGATCGAGAGCATCTCGGCCGGCTCGTCCTCGTTGCGCCGCAGCCGCGCCCGGACCCGGGCGACCAGCTCCTTGGGCTTGAACGGCTTCATGATGTAGTCGTCGGCGCCCGACTCCAGCCCGAGCACCACGTCGACGGTGTCGGTCTTGGCCGTGAGCATCACGATCGGGACCCCGGAGTCGGCGCGCAGCACCCGGCACACGTCGATGCCGTTCATGCCCGGCAGCATCAGGTCCAGCAACACCAGGTCGGGCCGCAGTTCACGCACAGCGGTCAGCGCCTGGGTGCCATCACCGATGGAGGCGGTGTCGAAACCTTCGCCCCGCAGCACAATGGTCAGCATCTCGGCCAGCGACGCGTCGTCGTCAACCACGAGAATCCTTTGCCTCATGGAGTCCATGGTGTCACCAGATCGCGACAAAACCGGGCTAGCCACGCGCGTGTTTCGTGCACCTATTACCACAGCCGCCCCGAAGCGGACAGCAACTAGGCCATTAACTGTGCCGCCAACCGACCCGGATCGACCCTCTCGTCGACCACCAGCCAGCGTCCGCCCCAGTTCGCCGCGGCCAGCCCGGCGTACACCGCGCCGGTGCGCTGCTGCAGCCCCGCGTCGCGTTCGTAGGCGTCACGCTCCCGGCTCGCATCGACGCTGGCGCGGTGGCGGGCCCGCTGATCAGCGAGTTCCGCGGAAACCCCGAGCAACACCTGCCAATCCGGCGCCGGCAGCCGCAGCCGGCCGTATTCGATGTCGTGCACCCAGCCGACCGCCTCGCCGTCGGCCGGCTGATGCAGGCGCGCGGCGCTGTAGGCGGCGTTGGATGCCACGTAACGATCCAGGATCACCACGTCGTGGTCACGGCACAGGTCGCGGATCTGATCGGCCCCCCCGGCGCGATCCAAGGCGAACAGCATCGCCATCGCGTAGACCGACGATGCGAGGTCGCCGTGCCGGCCGTGCAGCGCCTCGGCCGCCACGTCGGCGGTCACCGACTGCCCGTAACGCGGAAACGCCAGCGTCGCCACCGATTTCCCGTCGGCCTCCAGCGACCCGCGCAGACCGTCGGTGAGCGTCCGCTTGCCGGCGCCGTCGACGCCCTCGATAGCAATCAGCACGGCGCGAGCCTAGCCGCGCCGTGCTGATGCCCGGCTGGTGACCGTGGCACTCGACGCTCGAACGCGCCGCCACGCGGGGCGTTCAGCCGCCGAAGCGGTAACTCAGTAGCGGTAGTGGTCCGGCTTGTACGGGCCGTCCACGTCGACGCCGATGTACTCGGCCTGCTCCTTGGTGAGCTTGGTCAGCTCGCCGCCGAGGGCTTCCACGTGGATGCGGGCCACCTTCTCGTCGAGGTGCTTGGGCAGCCGGTAGACCTCGTTGTCGTACTCGTCGTTCTTGGTCCACAGCTCGATCTGCGCGATCACCTGGTTGGAGAAGCTGTTGCTCATCACGAACGACGGGTGGCCGGTCGCGTTACCCAGGTTCAGCAGCCGGCCCTCGGACAGCACGATGATCGACTTGCCGGTGTCGCCGAAGGTCCACAGGTCGACCTGCGGGCGGATGTTGACCTTGGTGGCACCGGACTTCTCCAGCCGCGAGACCTGGATCTCGTTGTCGAAGTGGCCGATGTTGCCCAGGATCGCCTTGTCCTTCATCGCCTTGATGTGCTCGAGGGTGATGATGTCCTTGTTGCCGGTGGTGGTGATGACGATGTCGGCCTCGCCGATCACGTCCTCCACCCGCTTGACGTCGTAGCCCTCCATCAGCGCCTGCAGCGCGTTGATCGGGTCGATCTCGGTGACGGTCACCCGCGCGCCCTGGCCGGCCAGCGAGTCCACCGAGCCCTTGCCGACGTCGCCGTAGCCGCAGATCAGCACCTTCTTGCCACCGATCAGCACGTCGGTGCCGCGGTTGATGCCGTCGATCAGCGAGTGCCGGCAGCCGTACTTGTTGTCGAACTTCGACTTGGTCACCGAGTCGTTGACGTTGATCGCCGGGAAGGCCAGGTCACCGGCGGCGGCGAACTGGTAGAGCCGCAGCACGCCGGTGGTGGTCTCCTCGGAGACACCCTTGATCGACGCGGAGATCTTGGTCCACTTGTCCTTGTCGGATTCCAAGCTCTTGCGCAGCAGGCTCAGGAACACCCGGTGCTCGTCGGAGTCGTCCTCCTCGTCGGGCGGCACCACGCCGGCCTTCTCGAACTGCGCGCCACGCAGCACCAGCATGGTGGCGTCACCACCGTCGTCCAGGATCAGGTTGGTCGGCTCACCCGGCCAGGTCAGAACCTGCTCGGCGGCCCACCAGTACTCCTCGAGCGTCTCGCCCTTCCACGCGAACACCGGGACACCCTGCGGCTTCTCCGGGGTGCCGTGCGGGCCGACGACCACCGCGGCGGCGGCGTGGTCCTGGGTGGAGAAGATGTTGCAGGATGCCCAGCGGACCTCGGCGCCCAGCGCGACCAGCGTCTCGATCAGCACCGCGGTCTGCACGGTCATGTGCAGCGAGCCCGAGATGCGGGCACCCTTGAGCGGCTGGACGTCGTGGTATTCACGGCGCAGCGACATCAGACCCGGCATCTCCTGCTCGGAGAGCTCGATGTCGCGGCGGCCGTACTCGGCCAGCGACAGGTCGGCCACCTTGAAGTCGAGCCCGTTCACCACATCGGGGGTCAGCTGCTGTTCGGTCGTCGTCATCTACTACCCATTCCTCCGGTCAACTAATTAGCTTGGTTACATATTAGTCGCGACGCGTTCTCGGCCGCGATCTGAGGTCAGTCGGTGACGACAAGCCTATTCTTTGGCTTCGCCCGCCCTCGCCGGTGGTCCCACCCCGGACCCCCGACTCGAAGTCTTCCCGGAGCTCACCGTAGCGCTCGGCCGCCGGCGTCATGAGTCGCGCCAGGTCAGCGGCCACGTCGTGGTCGGCCTCCGGCGGCATCGACACGTAGCTCATCGCCAACCGCACGATGGCGCGCGCAATCATTCCGGAATCTTCCTCGCTGGCGCGCATCCAGCTGTCCATGAACGACGACGTCAACCGGGCCGAGCAGTGCGTGATGATCGGCCCGCTGTCGGTGGTGATGATCTGCAGCAGATCGGGTTTGGCCGCACCGGTCAGCAGCGATATCACCAGCGGGTCGGCCGCCGAGTCGGCGAAGAACGCCCGAAAGCCCTGCAGGAAGGCGGCGTAGACGTCGCCGACATTGGCGTAGATGGCGTCTTCGACGGCGTCCACCAGCCGGTCGGCCAGCCGCAGCGCGTAGCCCTGGGCCAGGCCTTGCCGTGATCCGAATTCGTTGTAGATGGTCTGGCGGCTGATACCCGCGGCGCGAGCCACGTCGGCCAGCGTGATCGACGACCAGTCGCGACTGCCCAGCAGCTCGCGCATCGCGTCGAGCACCGAGTCACGCAGAAGGGCCCGCGACGCCTCGGCGTACGGGACCCTTCGCATACGCGCGACCCTAACGCTCTCGCGCCACTCCTGTGTATCGCGGCGGCTCGACATGTGTCGCGCTCGGTCCTGGTGTCACGAGCGGGCGACTTCCACCATCTCGAAGTCGGACTTCGCGGCGCCGCAGTCCGGGCAGCTCCAGTCCTCGGGGATGTCGTCCCAGCGGGTGCCGGGCGCGATGCCGTCTTCCGGCCAGCCCTTGGCTTCGTCGTATTCGAAGCCGCACTGCACGCAGATGAAGAGTTTGTAGTCGCTCATTTCGTTACCTCCGTTGATTGTTCGAGTATCGGCCGGATAGCCGTCAGGCCGCGGCGCCGTAGCGGGCCAGCATCTTCTTACGCAGCCGCGGTTGCACGTTGACCCGGCTGATGTCGCCGTCGTAGTGCTCGATCACCCGGTGGTCCATCAGCTTGCGCCACAGCGGCGGGAAATAGGTCAGCCCGATCAGCGCCGCGTAGCCGCTGGGCAGGTTCGGCGAACCGTCCATGCTGCGCAGGGTCTGGTAGCGCCGGGTCGGGTTGGCGTGGTGGTCGCTGTGCCGCTGCAGGTGGTACAGGAACAGGTTGGTGACGATGTGGTCGGAGTTCCAGCTGTGCTCCGGCGTGCAGCGCTCGTAGCGGCCGTTCTCGTTCTTGCTCCGTAGCAGGCCGTAGTGCTCGAGGTAGTTGACCGACTCGAGCAGGCTGAAGCCGAAGACCGCCTGGATGATCAGGAACGGGATCAGCGCCGGGCCGAACACCGCGAGCAGCGCGCCCCACAACACCACGGTCATCAGCCAGGCGTTGAGGACGTCGTTGGACAGGTAGGTCTTCGGGTTCCACGGGTTGCCGCCCTGCCGGCGGATCCGCTGAGCCTCCAGCCGCAATCCCGAACGAAGGCTGCCAAAGACGCTGCGCGGCAAAAACTCCCAGAACGTCTCACCGAAGCGCGCCGACGCGGGGTCCTCCGGCGTCGCAACCCGGACGTGGTGGCCGCGGTTGTGCTCGATGTAGAAGTGGCCGTAGCCGGTCTGCGCCAGGGTGATCTTGGACAGCCAGCGCTCCAGCGACTCCTTCTTGTGCCCCATCTCGTGCGCGGTGTTGATGCCGACGCCGCCCAGCGTGCCCACCGACAGCGCCAAGCCGATCTTGGCCGGCCAGCTGAGCGACCCCTCGAAGCCCAGCCAGCTCAGGTTCGACGCGGTGAACAGGTAAGCGCCCAAGATCAGGCTGAGGTATTGGAACGGGATGAAGGCGTACGTGCAGTAGCGGTAGTACTTGTCGTTCTCCAGCCACTTCATCGCCTCGTCGGGCGGATTCTGGCCGTCGGCGCCGAATCGCAGATCCAGCGCCGGCAGCACGACGTACAGCAGGATCGGGCCGATCCAGAACCACGCCTGGGACGCGGTCTGCCAGCCGAGCTGGTTCATCGCCCAGACGATCGGCAGGACGGCCAGCAGCAGCGTCGGGACGATCAGTCCCATCAGCCACAGGCCACGCTTCCGGTCCTGCCACATCGTCGTGTCTTCGGTTGATCCGGCGGTCATATCGCCAACCTCCTTGTGAGCCATCACACCTTCAGATTGGACATTAGCGCGCTCTGCGTCCCTTGTCTAGACACAGAGCCATGTTTTGTAAAGCAATTAGGTGCAGACGCGATCGGCAGCAGTGGCGCACGGAAGGCGCACCGCAGGTCCGGACGAGTTCAGCGCAAGACGATGGCGCCGCCCAAGACCAGCGGGACAGCGAACAGGGTTCCGTAGGTGTATTCGCAGCCGGGCAGCGGTTAGGCCGCCATCACGCGGCCGCGCCGTAGCGGGCCAGCACCTTCTCGCGCAGCCGCGGTTGCATGTTGACCTGTGTGATGTCGCCGCCGTAGTGCGCCAGCACCCGGTGGTCCATCAGCTTGCGCCACAGCGGCGGGAAGTAGGTCACGCCGATCAGCGCCCCGTAGCCGCACGGCAGATTCGGTGCCCCGTCCATGCTGCGCAGCGTCTGGTAGCGCCGGGTCGGGTTGGCGTGGTGGTCGCTATGCCGCTGCAGGTGGTACAGCAACAGGTTGGTGACGATGTGGTCGGAGTTCCAGCTGTGCTCGGGTGTGCAGCGCTCATAGCGGCCGTTGGGCTTCTTCTGCCGCAGGAGTCCGTAGTGCTCGAGGTAGTTGACCGCCTCCAGCAGGGTGATGCCGAAGACCGCCTGGATGATCAGGAACGGGATCACTGCCGGGCCGCACACCGCCAGCAGCGCGGCCCACAGCACGACGGTCATCAGCCAGGCGTTGAGGGCGTCGTTGAGCAGGTAGGTTTTCGGGTTCCACGGATTGCCGCCCCGCCGGCGGATCCGCTGGGCCTCCAGCCGCAGAGCCGAGCGCAGGCTGCCGAAAACGCTGCGCGGCAAGAACTCCCAGAACGTCTCACCGAAGCGAGCCGACGACGGGTCTTCCGGTGTCGCCACCCGGACGTGGTGACCGCGGTTGTGCTCGATGTAAAAATGGCCGTAGCCGGTCGGCGCCAGGGAGATCTTGGACAGCCAGCGCTCCAGCGACTCCTTCTTGTGCCCCATCTCGTGCGCGGTATTGATCCCGACGCCGCCCAGTGCGCCTATCGACAGGGCCAGACCGATCTTGGCCGGCCAGCTCAGCGGGCCGTCTTGACCCAACCAGCTCAAGTTCGGCGCGATGAACGTCAAAGCGGCGGAGATCACGCTGAGGTATTGGAACGGGATGAACGCATAGGTGCAGAAGCGGTAGTACTTGTCGTCCTCCAGCCACTGGGTGGCTTCGTCGGGCGGATTCTGCCCGTCCGCCCCGAATCGCAAGTCGAGCGTAGGCATCACGACATACAGCAGGATCGGGCCGATCCAGAACAGCACCTGGGAGGCGGGGTACCAGCCCAACTTGTTCATCGCCCAGATGAACGGCGTGACGGTGAGGACCAGCGTCGGGAAGACCAGTCCCATCAGCCACAGACGGCGCTTCTTGTCCTGCCACTCCATCGTGTTGTCGGTAGATCCTGCTGTCATATCGCTAGCCTCCGGGCGACTCGTAGCACCTCGAAACGCGACGAGACGATTCAGCGCCTCGAGTGATCTTGATTCAGCGATACTAGATTGAGCAACCGCGCGTTTCAAATGGAGTTATTACCCAGTTGGACACCAGCTTTGACATCGGCATCGCGCCTGGCCAGCACCGAATTCCGGCGGCCGTAAGCCAGGTAGATGACGATCCCGATGGCCATCCAGATCCCGAATCGCACCCAGGTGACGACGGTGAGGTTGACCATCAGCCAGACACACGCACCTACCGAGGCGATCGGCAGCATCGGTACCAGCGGCGCGCGGAACCCGCGCGGCAGATCCGGGCGGGTACGGCGCAGGACGAGGACGCCGGCCGACACCAGCAGGAACGCGAAAAGGGTTCCGACGTTGACCATTTCCTCCAGTTTGTCGGTCGGAAACGCCGAGGCCGTCGCGGCGACCAGCAATGCGACCAGCACGGTGATGCGGACCGGGGTGCCGCGCGCGCCGGTCTTGGCCAGCGGTCGCGGCAGCAGGCCGTCGCGCGCCATCGCGAACAGCACCCGGCAGCCACCGAGCAGAAGCACCATCACCACGGTGGTCAGGCCGGCGAGCGCGCCGACCGAGATGATGCCGGATGCCCAGTGCACGCCGTTGGCCGCGAACGCGGTAGCCAGGTTGGCGTGATGGCCGTCCGGGGTGGTCTTCAGCACGGTGTACGGAACCATCCCGGACAGCACGACCGACACCGCCACGTACAGCACGGTCACGATGCCCAGCGTCGCCAGGATGCCGCGCGGGACGTCGCGCTGCGGGTTCTTGGTCTCCTCGGCCATGGTGGCCACGATGTCGAATCCGATGAACGCGAAGAACACGATCGACGCGCCGGCCAACACCCCGTACCAGCCGTAGTGGCTGCTGTGCGCACCGGTGAGCAGCGACAACAGCGACTGGTCGATGCCCGAGCCGGAGCTGGTCGGCCTCGGGCGGCGGGATGAACGGCGAGTAGTTCGCGGCCTTGATGTAGAAGGCGCCGACGACGATCACCAGCACCACCACCGCGACCTTGACGGCGGTCACCACGGTGGAGAAGTGCGACGACAACTTGGTGCCCAATGCGAGCAGGGTGGCCACCAGCGCAACGATCAGCAGCGCACCCCAGTCAATCTTCAACCGACCCGAAATGTGACTGTGCCACTGGCGAACCCGAACACCGTCTGCAGGTAGCTCGACCAGCCTTTGGCGACGACGGCGCCGCCGATCGCCAGCTCCAGCACTAGGTTCCAGCCGATGGTCCAGGCGACGAACTCGCCGAACGTGGCATAGGAGAACGTGTAGGCGCTGCCGGCCACCGGCAGCATCGAGGCGAACTCGGCGTAGCACAGCGCGGCGAGCCCGCAGGTGATGGCGGCGATGAGGAACGAAATCCAGATCGCCGGCCCGGTGATGTCGCCTGCGGTGGACGCGGTGACGGTGAAGATGCCCGCGCCGATCACCACCGACACCCCGAATACGCAGAGGTGCCACCAGCTCAGGTCCTTGCGGAGCTGGGTGTCCGGATCGTCGGTGTCGGCGATCGACTGCTCGATCGATTTGGTGCGCCAGCGATCAGCCATGCACCCGGACAGTACCGAGTACGGTGGCCAGATGGGTGGGGGAAATAGCAGGGAACACGCTGTCGTGATCGGCGCGAGCCTCGCCGGGCTGTGCGCGGCGCGGGTGCTGTCCGACTTCTACGACCGGGTCACGGTGTTCGAGCGCGACGAACTCCCGAGCACGCCGAGCAACCGCACCGCCGTCCCGCAGGGCCGCCATGTTCACCTGCTGATGGCCCGCGGCGCGATGGAGTTCGACGGGCTGTTCCCCGGTCTGCTCGACGACATGGTGGCCGCCGGTGTTCCCATCCTGGAGAACCGGCCGGACTGCATCTACTTCGGCGCGGCCGGCCATGTGCTCGGCACCGGACACACGCTGCGCGACGAGTTCACCGCCTATGTGCCCAGCCGCCCGCAGCTGGAATGGCAGATCCGGCAACGGGTTTACGCAGATTGCCAACGTCGAGATCCAGCATCGCTCGGTGGCCCACCCGCGATTCGACGTCGGACGCGCAGCGGGTGACCGGGGTGTATCTCGACAGCGACGGCGACGAGCCGGAATACGTGGCCGCCGACGTGGTCGTCGACGCCGCCGGCCGCGGCACCCGGCTGCCGGTCTGGCTGGAGCAGTGGGGATATCAGCGCCCACCGGAACACACCGTCGAGGTGGGTATCGGCTATGCGTCGCATCAGTTGCGGCTGCCGGAGGGGGCAGTTCGGGAACGGGTGATCGTCGCCGGCGCGTCGCGCGAGCACCCGCTCGGCCTGGGCCTGCTGGGCTATGAGGACGGCACCTGGACGCTGACCACCTTCGGCGTCGGCAAAGTCGAACCGCCACAAAGCTTTCCAGAGATGCTCGCGCTCGCGAAAAAGATTCTGCCCGAACGCATCTCGACCGCCCTACAGCAGGCCGAGCCGGTCGGCGAGCCGGCTTTCCACCGCTACCCCGTCAGCAGATGGCGGCGTTACCACAAACTGGAGCGGTTCCCCGCCGGGATCCTGCCGTTGGGCGATGCGGTAGCCAGCTTCGACCCCACCTACGGACAGGGCATGACGATGACCTCGCTGCAGGCCGGTCATCTGCGCAGGGCTCTGACGGACGGGGCCGACGAACACCTGGCCCGCGACGTCAACCGGGCCACCGCCAAGACCACCTACCCGGTGTGGATGATGACCGCGATCGGTGACTACGCCTTCCACCACGCGAGCGGACCGCGGCCCCGGTGGTACCGGCCGGTGGGCAGCCTGTTCGACCAGTTTCTCGGCGCCGCCGAGACCGATCCCGTTCTCGCTGAATGGTTTTTGCGCCGCTTCTCGTTGCTGGACAGCCTGTACATGGTGCCTTCCACCGAACTGGTCGGCCGCACTGTTCGGCACAACATGCGACTGTGGCTCGCCGAGCGTCGCGCCGGAAAGGCCCGAAACCGAAGCGCCCTCGCGGCGCATTGGTCACAGGCCGACGGTAGCCCGGAAAATCTTCGTCGGCTCGTGCGCGACCAGCCGGATCGGTCCGTCGTCGGCGGCCACCCACGCGGAGGCGCCGCGGGTCAACGTCAGCTTCCCGGACTTTCCGTGCACTGCCGTCACACCCTCGACACATACCAGGATCTGCGGACCGTCATGCCGTGACGGCGCGTCGACTTCGTGGCCGACTTGGTCGTCACCCAGCGTGAGCATCGACGCCGCGAATTCGGCCGTGGGCGTGTCGTACAACGACGCCAGTCCATCCGGATGGGTGTCCGCACGCAACTGGGACTCCGGTGGTCGGCGTGAAATTCAGGACTCGCAGCAGCTCGGGAACGTCGACGTGTTTGGGGGTCAGCCCACCTCGTAGCACGTTGTCGGAGTTGGCCATTACTTCCAGACCGACGCCGCGCAAGTAGGCGTGCAGATTTCCGGCCGACAGGTAGATCCCCTCGCCGGGGCCGAGGGTGATCCGATTGAGCAACAGCGCGGCCAGCACGCCGGCGTCGCCGGGATACCGCTCCCCCAATTCCAGCACGGTCTTGGCTTCGGCCGCGAATTCCGTTGCACCGGAACTCAAATAGGTGATGGCGCCGTCCAGGACCGCAGTCACCAGAACGTCGATGTCGGGCTGCGGCGCGGTGATCCAGGTGGTGAACAACGCCCGCAGCCCGTCGGCGTCGGACTGGTCGTTCAACAAGTCGATGGACGGATCCAGGTCGGACACCGCAAGCGCTTTGAGCAGCTCGACGGTTTTGGCCACCGGACGGAATCCGGCCAGCGCCTCGAACTGGTGCAAAGCCACCAACAGCTCGGGCTTGTGGCTGGCGTCGCGATAATTGCGGACCGGCGATTTCAGCGGGATCCCGAGCCGCTCCTCCCGCCGATAACCCTCTGCGGCCTGCGCGGCGCTGGGATGCGCCTGCAGCGACAGCGGCTCGTCGGCCGCCAGCACTTTGACCAGGAACGGCAGCGCGTCACCGAATCGGGCGCGGGCCGCCGCGCCGAGCTGGCCCTCGGGGTCGTCGTCCACGGCCTGCAACAACGAGATTTCACCGCCCTGGCCCTTCCAGCCAGGACGGATCACCGGGGTTAGCGCCCAGCCAGAGCTCGGCCTCCGGGTGCGCCGCGGGCACCGGACGACCAGTGAACTCCGCGATGGCGGTCCGTGACCCCCACGCGTACGTCCGTATCGCTCCACGTAGCAACTGCACTTGCCATTACCTCAGAACCAGTTATCCCCGCACGAGCCGTAAATAAACCGCCGCCATCTCCAAACGGACAGCCAATATAGCCAGCTGCTGCTCAGCGCGTTGCGCCCCGGGCCGTGCGGAGCGGGCCTCCGGCAGATCCGGCACGTCCTCGGCGCCCACCACGTCGACGTCGTCGAACCCGGCAACCCTGGAAGCCACGACGGCCCGCTCGGCGTCCAGCGTGAGCACCACAATCCGCAACCGGTCGGTGATCGGCCCGTCGATCTCCTCGTCGTGGAACAACGCCTCATCTCGATCGACGAAGGCCGGGCCCGGCCCGGTCTGCAGCGCGATCAACGCGTCCGCCAGGCGGGCAGCGGCGGCCACTTCCTTCGCGGCGCGCAACAGGACGCCGGATCCGTGCCGGGCCAGCGCCAGGGTCGCCGCGCAGTCGCCGGCGAACACCACGCGACGCCTCGACATGCGCTCGACCAGCGCCTTGGCCGGATTGGTGAAGATTTCGCGGCTGGCGCTATTGCGCAGCGCCTCGGCATCCAACTCGTCGGCCAGCGCGGCGAGGTCCACCCGCAGCCGGGGATCGAGGCTTTCCAGGACGGCCAGCCCGACGGCCAGGTATCGGCACAGACCGAGGTCGCCGACGATCGGCAGTCGCGGCTCCAGCACCGCGACCCGACCGGCGGTGATATCGCGCAGCGGCCCCTCGTAGGGCGCGGCGATCACGACCCGAGCGCCCCGACGGACCCCGCTCGCGGCGGCACCGACCAACGCCGAATCGCCGGGATCGTCACCGGCCACGATCAGCACGTCCAGTGGTCCGATCCACGGCGGGGCTTCCGCGGCGATCACGATCGGCGCCGGGGCCGAACCGCCCGCCGTCGCGGCCAGCATGGCGCCCGCGGTCTCGGCGGCTCCCCGACCGGCCACCCAGATCACGGTGCGCGGCCGGTCACCGTCGCGCACCGAATCCAGCGCACCCTCGTCCAGCGCTGCCGCGACGGCGCGCACGTGCGCGCCGGCCATCGATGCCGCTCGCAAGAGTCCATCGCGGTCGGCACCGAGCAGGCCTTCGGTGTCGTCGAGGTCGATCAGGGCCTGGGCCGCATTCATGTCACGGCCTCCGGCTGGCCGACCTGCCGGCGAATCTCCTCAGCGACCTGCTCGACCACGGCGTCGACATCCTCGACGCAACGACCTTCTACGTTCAGCCGCAGTAACGGCTCGGTGTTGGAGGTCCGCAGGTTGAACCAGCTGCCCTCGCCGAGGTCGACGGTCACGCCGTCGAGGTGATCAATCGACTGGATCCGGGTGCCGAACGCCTTGAGCACCGCCTTCGACGCAGGAGGCGGAATCCACGCACGGTGAAGTTGATTTCGCCGGATGACTCGTAGCGCTGGTAGTCGGCGGTCAGCTCGGACAGCGGGCGCTCCTGGTTGCCGAGCGCGGCCAGCACGTACAGCGCGGCCAGCATTCCCGAATCCGCTCCCCAGAAGTCGCGGAAGTAATAGTGCGCCGAATGTTCGCCGCCGAAAATCGCACCGGTCTCGGCCATCAGCGCCTTGATGTAGGAGTGCCCGACACGTGAACGCACCGGTGTGCCGCCGCGCTCGATGACCAACTCGGGGACAGCGCGCGACGTGATCAGGTTGTGGATCACCGTCGCGCCGATCTCGCGGCCCAGCTCGCGTGCGGCGACCAGGGCGGTCACCGTCGACGGCGACACCGGCAGGCCGCGCTCGTCGATGACGAAGCACCGGTCGGCATCGCCGTCGAAGGCCAACCCGATATCTGCGCCGGTGTCGCGGACGAATGCCTGGAGGTCGGCGAGGTTCGCCGGGTCCAGCGGGTTGGCCTCGTGGTTGGGGAACGAGCCGTCGAGTTCGAAGTACAGCGGCAGCAGCGTGAGCGAGTCGATCGCCTCGAGCACCGCCGGAGTGGTGTGACCCGCCATCCCGTTGCCCGCGTCGACCGCCACCCGCAACGGCCGCAGACCGTCGGTGTCGACCAGCGAGCGCAGGAAGACGCCGTACTCGGCCAGCACATCCTGGTCGGTGACGGTTCCGCTGGCACCCTTGTCGGACGCGACGCCGGCGATCAGGTCGTCGCTGATGACGGTCAGCCCGGTGTCGGCACCGACCGGTTTGGCGCCGGCTCGGCACAGCTTGATGCCGTTGTAGGCGGCCGGGTTGTGACTCGCGGTGAACATCGCGCCCGGGCAGTCGAGCAACCCGGAGGCGAAGTAGAGCTGATCGGTCGAGGCCAGCCCGATCCGGATGACGTCGAGTCCCTCGCCGGTGACGCCGTCGCCGAACGCGGCCGCCAACGAAGGCGAGCTGTCGCGCATGTCGAAGCCGATGGCGACTCGGTGGGCACCTTCGCTACGCATCAGCCGGGCGAAGGCGGCGCCGACGTCGTGCACGAACGACTCGTCGATCTCCGTACCGACCAGACCTCGGACGTCATACGCCTTGATCACACGGTGAACAGCCGCAGCAGGCCGAGACATCGAGCGGGCTCCTGACGACGGAAGGTGATCTGTGCATCGTCAGCCTAGCCGGGCGACGAGGCGGACCGTCGCGGTCCGTTGAGGAGTCCGGCAAATCAGATCTAGCCGGGCGACGAGGCGGACCGTCGCGGTTGTTAGTCGGAGGGGTCGGGCAGCACCCGAAGATGCCCGCGACGGCGGCCGTTGCCGGCCGGGCGGACAGCGGTCGAGGTCAGCACGCCGGCGACCGGAGCCTCGGCCGGCGCGCCACTGAACTGCCCACCGGGCTCGTGGAATCCGTTGACCATGCCACCGCCTGCGACAGCCACATCGCGGCCTTCCCGCACAGCGTCGGCCAGGGCGATCAGATCGTCTTCATCGGGGTTGGTGGCCAGCGGGCCGGCGTGCCGGACCAGCTCCCAGCCACGCGGCGCGGTGATCCGGCCGGCATGGCTCACGCACAGGTCCCAGGAGTGCGGCTCACTGGCAACGGCCAGCGGGCCGACGACGGCCGTGGAGTCCGAGTAGACGAAGGTCAGCGTCGCGACCGCGTAATGCGGACACCCTGGACGGCAGCAGCGACGCGGAACGTTCACGATCGAGAGGTTATCGTGCGAAAACGTCCGCACGGCGGCGGACACGCGCATTCAGTCGGGCCAGGATGCCCAACCGTTACCATCGCCGGGTGAGCGATTCGCGCAGCTCCCCGCGCGGCCGCCGTTCGACGGGCAAAAAGGTCTCGCGCCGCGGCCGCGATATGCGCGGTCCATTACTGCCGCCGACGGTGCCGGGCTGGCGCAGCCGCGCCGAACGCTTCGACATGGCTGTGCTCGAGGCGTACGAGCCCATCGAGCGGCGCTGGCAGGAACGGCTGTCCGGGCTCGACGTCGCCGTCGACGAGATCCCGCGGATTTCGGCCAAGGATCCCGAGAGCGTGCAGTGGCCACCGGAAGTGGTCGCCGACGGGCCGATCGCTCTGGCCCGTTTGATCGCTGCCGGAGTTGACGTGCGCGGAAGCGCCACCCGTGCGCGAGTTGTGTTGTTCCGCAAGCCAATCGAACGACGCGCCAAGGACACGGTCGAGCTCGCCGAATTGCTGCATGAAATCCTGGTGGCCCAGGTGGCCACCTATCTGGATGTCGAACCGTCGGTCATCGACCCGACGATAGAAGACGAATAGCGGGCGACCGCGAGCCCAGGCGAAGCCCGGCTCAGCGGGTCACCCGCTATTCAAATGACCGCGTCGGGTCAGACGATTCCGCGCTTGAGGCGACGACGCTCGCGCTCGGAGAGACCACCCCAGATGCCGAAGCGCTCGTCTTTGGCCAAGGCGTATTCCAGACATTCGCTCCGAACCTCGCAGCCAAGGCAGATCTTCTTGGCCTCGCGGGTGGAGCCGCCCTTCTCGGGGAAGAACGCCTCCGGATCTGTCTGGGCACACAACGCTCGGTCTTGCCACTGTTCGGTTGCTTCCTCGATACCCTCGAATTCGTCTTCGATGGCGTCGGGAACCAAACTCAAATGGGGCCTTGGGGATACCCCTGTCAACGGCAGACCGGGCGCAATGTGCGGGGTCCCTCCCATTATTCCCCGAAGGTGTTCATAGGACATGCTCCGCCTCCTCACCTGGTTTTGTAGATCGCGAATGTCACCACTGTTCTGATGTCGGTCATCCCGATTCGAACACTTGATCGAATCTCGGTCTGCGACACCAAATCCGGCGGGCTAACCGAAATGACACTGCTGTGATTACACACGGGTAAGAGTCGATTCGCAAGCGATTCGGGAGAATTCCATATCATCTCGTGACCAATTATTTGCGGCACCGAGGCCAATGCGGGCGTGGCGTGTCGGTCACACCAGTCACACAAGGCATTCCGGCACCACCCCGGCGAGTCGCTCCCCCCACTCACCTCGGTGTCTGCCCCGTCGCCGCGCGTACTGTCGTGCGGTGTGAAGGTGACGGTTCTGGTCGGCGGGGTTGGCGGCGCACGCTTCCTGCTCGGGGTGCAACAGCTACTCGGCCTCGGCCAATTCGCTTCCGGCTCTGCGCCTGCCGGTGAGCACGACCTGACGGCGATCGTCAACATCGGCGACGACGCCTGGATGCACGGGGTGCGCATCTGCCCCGATCTGGACACCTGCATGTACACCCTGGGCGGCGGCGTGGACCCGGAGCGCGGCTGGGGCCATCGCAACGAAACCTGGCACGCCAAAGAGGAACTCACCCACTACGGCGTGCAACCGGACTGGTTCGGACTCGGCGACCGCGACCTGGCCACCCATCTGGTGCGCAGCCAGATGCTGCGGGCCGGCTACCCGCTGTCACAGGTGACCGCGGCATTGTGCGACCGCTGGCAGCCCGGCGCGCGGCTACTACCCGTCAGCGACGATCGCTGCGAAACACATGTCGTCATCACCGATCCCGACGACGGCAGTCGGCGCGCGATCCACTTCCAGGAGTGGTGGGTGCGCTACCGCGCGCAGCTGCCAACCCACAGCTTCGCATTCGTCGGCGCCGAAAAGGCCAATGCCACAACCGAAGCCACTGACGCCATCGCCGACGCGGACGTGGTTCTGATAGCGCCGTCGAATCCGGTGGTGAGCGTCGGGGCGATCCTGGCCGTGCCGGGGATCCGGGCGGCGCTGCGGTCCACCGGAGCTCCGGTCGTCGGCTACTCCCCGATCATCGATGGAAAGCCGTTGCGCGGGATGGCCGATGAGTGCTTGAAGGTCATCGGCGTGGAGTCGACCGCGGAGGCGGTCGGCCGGTATCACGGCGCGCGAGCCGGAACCGGAATCCTGGACTGCTGGATGATCCATGAGGGCGATCACGCCGAGATCGACGGCATAGCGGTGCGATCGGTGCCGCTGCTGATGACCGATCCGACGGCCACGGCCGCGATGGTCAGCGCCGGACTGGATCTTGCGGGCGTGGCAGCGTGACTCACCTAGCCGCGACCCGCCGAGCGCGTAAGACCGGCGACGAGCACGGCACCGCGTCGCCGATCGAGATCCTGCCGGTGACCGGGCTTCCCGAATTCCGCCCCGGTGACGATCTCGGCGCCGCGCTCGCGGCTGCGGCGCCCTGGCTACGCGACGGCGACGTCCTCGTGGTCACCAGCAAGGTGCTGTCCAAGTGCGAGGGGCGCCTGGTGCCCGCGCCCGAAGACCCCGAAGCGCGAGACACCTCTGCGCCGCAAGCTCGTCGACGCCGAATCCGTTCGGGTACTTGCCCGTAAGGGCCGAACGCTGATCACCGAGAACGGACTGGGCGTCGTGCAGGCCGCATCCGGCGTGGACGGGTCCAACATCGGCACCGACGAATTGGCGCTGCTGCCCCTCGATCCCGACGGCAGTGCGGCGTCGTTGCGGGCAGGCCTGCGGACGAGTCTCGGCGTCACCGTCGGCATCGTCATCACCGACACCATGGGCCGGGCTTGGCGCAACGGCCAGACCGACGCCGCCGTCGGCGCGGCCGGGGTCTCGGTCCTGCACGGTTACGCCGGCGCCGTCGACCGGCACGGCAACGAACTGTTGGTCACCGAGGTCGCGGTCGCCGACGAGATCGCCGCCGCGGCCGATCTGGTCAAGGGCAAGCTGACCTCGATACCGGTGGCCGTGGTGCGCGGGCTGCCCGCCGGCGTCGTGACCGAGACCGACGCCACGGCCCGGCATCTCGTGCGGTCGGGCACCGACGACCTGTTCTGGCTGGGTACCGCCGAGGCCCTGGAGCTGGGCCGCCAGCAGGCCCAGCTGCTGCGTCGTTCGGTGCGCCAGTTCGCCGCCGACCCGGTGCCGTCGCAGCTGATCGAGGACGCGGTCGCCGAGGCGCTCACCGCCCCCGCACCGCACCACACCCGGCCGGTGCGTTTCGTCTGGCTGCAGACGCGGTCCGTGCGCGACCGGCTGCTCGAGCGGATGCGCGACAAGTGGCGCGCCGACCTGACCGGTGACGGCAAGCCCGCCGATGCGGTCGAGCGACGGGTGGCCCGCGGTCAGATCCTCTACGACGCTCCCGAAGTCGTGATTCCGTTCCTGGTGCCCGACGGTGCGCACAGTTATCCCGACGCCGCGCGGACCGACGCCGAGCACACGATGTTCACCGTCGCGGTCGGGCGCCGCCGTCCAGGCGCTGCTGGTGGCGTTGGCGGTACGTGAGGTGGGCAGCTGCTGGATCGGGTCGACGATCTTCGTCGCGGATCTGGTTCGCGCCGAGCTGGATCTGCCCGATGACTGGGAACCGTTGGGCGCCATCGCGATCGGCTATCCCGAGCAACCCGTGACCGGGCCCCGCGAGCCCGCCACGGTCAACGATCTGCTGGTGCGCAAGTGAGCGTGCGTGACTCGGCGATCGCGCTGCTGTCCGACTGGCAACCGCCGGATCGCTCGCAGGATTCGCTGCGCAATGCGGTGCTGGCATTCTTGGATGCGCGGGAAGACGCCTGCCGTCGGGCGTGCGTACCGGGCCACATCACGGCCTCGGCGCTGGTCCTCGACGACACCGGCGGCCAGGTGTTGTTGACGCTGCATCCGCGGTTGGGCCGCTGGGTCCAATTGGGCGGCCACTGCGAGGATTCCGACCCCGACATCCTCGGCGCGGCGCTGCGGGAGGCCACCGAAGAGTCCGGCGTCGAGGGCTTGCGGATCTCTCCCGACCTGGCCGCGATCAACGTCCACGCGCTGACGTGCTCGCTGGGCGTGCCGACCCGACACCTCGATCTGCAATTCGTCGCGCAGGCACCGGCCGGGGCCCAGATCACGGTCAGCGAGGAGTCGGTGGACCTGCGATGGTGGCCGATCGACGAGCTGCCCGACGGCACCGACGAGGCGCTGGCCTACCTCGTCGAGCGCGGGGCGCGAGACCGGGAATAGCCGAGACGGCCCGTTGGCTGGACTTGAGTAGACCCAGCTATCAGTGACTGCCGGAGGAACGACATGACCTCAGCACCGAAGTACCTCGTCACCGGTGCAGGCGGTGGTGTCGGCGGAGTGGGCCGCATGGTCGTCGACGATCTGCTGGCTTCCGGACACACGGTGCGGGCCATGGTGCACCGCGACGACGCCCGCGCAGAAGCGCTGCGCGAGAGCGGCGCCCAGGTCGTCGTCGGAGACCTGACCAACCCCGTCGACGTTGCCTCCGCGCTCGACGGTGTGGCGCGAGTATTTTTCAGCATGAGCGTGTCCGCTTCGTACTTGGAGGCCACCGCCGTGGTCTGTTCGCTGGCCGCCGAACTCAGCGATCTCGAAGTGCTGGTGAACATGTCGCAGATGACCGTGTCGCAGATGACACCTACCAGCACGACAGAGTCGCACCACCAGCGATTGCACTGGCTCGCCGAACATGTCGTCGACTGGTCACCGATACCAGCCGTGCAGATTCGGCCCACGGTCTTCCTGGAGAATCCGCTGTTCACAACGCTCGCTGCCCAATCCATCCGCGAACAGGGTGTGCTCGCACTGCCTTTCGGCGCGGGCCGAACATCACCGATCGCAGCCCGCGATGTTGCCGACGTGGTCAGCGCCATACTGCGCAGTCCGGCCCGACACATCGGCGCCGTGTACGAGCTGACCGGGCCCACCCTCCTCGACATCGATGGCCTTGCGGCGCAATACAGTCAGGCGCTGGGGCGGTCGGTCACCGGGCAGCGCGTCGACGACGAAGACTGGGAAAGCCAGCTCGCGAGCACAGGACTCGATGCGCACGTCCAGCAACACATCGCGACGATGGCGCGCCTACACCGCGAGGACCGATACAACCGCTCTACCGCAACAGTGCAGGAAATCACCGGCCATCCCGCGCAAAGCGTCGAAGATTTCGTCCGCGCCTCACGAAGAGCTTTCACCTGCGATCAGCGTGCGGCTCACACGTCGCTGGAGTAGCGGATCCCGCCGTCGGGAATGCTGACGCCGGGCCACACCCGCGCGCCACGCAGCAGCTCGCAGCGGGCGCCGATGTCGGCGCCGTCGCCGATCACGCCGTCGCGGATCAATGCCCGTGGCCCGATCCGCGCGCCGAATCCGATGATCGATCTTTCGATCACGCTGCCTGCCTCGATCCGGACGCCGTCGAAGATCACCGCGCCGTCCAACCGTGCGCCGGGCCCGATTTCGGCGCCGCGACCGACGACCGTGCCGCCGATGAGCAGCGCGCCGGGCGAGACCGCGGCGCCGTCGTGCACCAACTGCTCGCCGCGGTGGCCGCCCAGCGCCGGCGACGGCGCGATACCGCGCACCAGGTCGGCCGATCCGCGGACGAAGTCTTCCGGGGTGCCCATGTCGCGCCAGTAGCTGGCGTCGACGTAGCCGCACACCTTGACTCCGTCGGACAGCAGCGCGGGGAACACCTCGCGCTCCACCGACACCTCGCGGCCGCGCGGAATGCGATCGATGGTCTCGCGGGTGAACACGTAGCAGCCGGCATTGATCTGATCGGTCGGCGGATCTTCGGTCTTCTCCAAAAACGCTGTCACACGGCCATTTTCGGTCGGGACACAGCCGAAAGCCCGGGGGTCGCCGACTCGCACCAGGTGCAGCGTCAGGTCGGCCTGCTGCTCGTTGTGGTAGTCCAGCAGTTGCCCCAGATCGGCTCCGGAGAGCACGTCGCCGTTGAACACCATCGCCGTGTCGTACCGCAGATAGCCTGCAACGTTGGCGATTCCGCCGCCGGTACCCAGCGGAGTCTGCTCGGTCACGTAGTCGATCTGCAGACCCAGTTTGGAGCCGTCACCGAACTCCGCCTCGAAAACCTTCGGCTTGTAGGACGTTCCGAGGATCACGTGCTCGATCCCGGCTGCGGCGATCCGCGACAGCAGGTGGGTCAGAAAGGGCAGCCCGGCCGTCGGCAACATCGGCTTCGGCGCCGACAACGTCAACGGCCGCAGCCGAGTCCCTTTGCCGCCGACCAGAACGACTGCGTCAACCTGCTTAACCATCAGCGCCGCCTCCTTCTGGAGAATTACGCACCATCAAACGCGACCGCACCGCCAGACCGGCCCGAAAGCCCCAGCGCAGCGGAGCACGCCAAGGTCCAGAATGCCGGTCGGCGAGGTAGATGTAGGTGCTTTTGTGATGCACGGCCAGATTGCGCGACGACTCTCGCGCGGTGGCGTGACCCTTGTGGTGCAGCACTTCCGCCGTCGGCACGTAGACGTTCAGCCAGCCGGCCCGGCCCATCCGGTCGCCGAGGTCGACGTCCTCCATGTACATGAAGTAGCGCTCGTCGAACCCGCCGATCTGCTCGAAGGCCGCGCGACGCACCAGCAGGCACGACCCGGACAGCCAGCCGACCGGTCGCTCGCTGGGCTCCAGCCGTTCCTGCCGATAGGTCGCAGACCAGGGATTCTTCTTCCACAGCGGACCGAGCACAGCGTGCATTCCGCCCCGGATGAGGCTGGGTAATTGGCGCGCCGACGGATACACCGACCCATCGGGGTCGTGGATCAACGGCCCCAAGGTCCCGGCGCGGGGCCAGCGCGCCGCGGCGTCCAGCAGTGCGTCGATGCTGCCCGGGCCCCACTGCACATCCGGGTTGGCCACGACGATCCACTCGTCGGCGTCCCCCAACTGGGCGATCGCGCGGTTCACCGCGCTGCCGTAACCGAGGTTGGCTCCGGTGGAGTACAGCCGCACGCCCGGGTAGCGCTCGACTGCGGCCTGCGGTGTCCCGTCGGTGGAGCCGTTGTCGGCCATCAGGACGCTGACCGGCCGCTCGGTCGCGTGCGACAACGAGGCCAGAAAACGGTCCAGATGCACGCCCGGCGAATAGGTCACCGTGACCACCGGCAGCACGTCACTCACGCGTTGAGGGTAACGGTCAGCCGTCCACTGGCGCCGCCAGCGCCGTCTCCAGTGCCACCCGCCACGGCCGCAGCGGCGACAGACCGGCGTTCTGCGACTCCCGACCGGACAGCGCCGAATACGCCGGCCGGGTGGCCGGCCGCGGGTTGTGGTCACTGCCCACCGGCCGCACCCGCTGCGGGTCGGCGCCCAGGATTTCGAACACCGCGCGGGCTTGCCCGCAACGGGTGACCTCGCCTCCGTTGGCGGCGTGCACGATCCCGTTGGGCGCGTTGACGCGACCGTCGGCCACCTCGAGCAGCGCTCCGACCAGGTCGGCGACGTAGGTGGGCGATCCGGTCTGGTCGTCCACCATGTCGACGACGCCATCGCCGGCCGCCAGTCTGCGCATGGCGGCGACGAAGTCCTTCCCGTTTCCGCCGGTGTAGACCCACGCGGTGCGGACCACCACGGCCTGCGGCAGCGCCGCCAGCACCGCCTGCTCGCCGGACAGCTTGCTCTGCCCGTAGACGCTCAACGGCCGGGTCGCGTCTCCCGGCTCATAGGGCCGCGGCGCCGCGTCGCCGAAATCACCGTCGAAGACGTAGTCGGTGGAGATGTGGACCAGCTGGGCCCCCACCCGCGCGCAGGCCAGCGCGATGTGTTCCGGGCCGGCGGCGTTGATCGCGTACGCCCTGTCCTGGTCGTGTTCGGCGTCGTCGACGGCGGTGTAGGCCGCGCAGTTGATCACCACGTCGCCGGCCTGCACGATCTCGCCGGCGCGCCGCGGATCGGAGATATCCCACTGCGACGACGTCAGCGCCAGCACGTCGCGTCCCTGCCGGGTCGCCTCGGTGGCCAGAAAGCTGCCGACCTGTCCGCCGGCGCCGGCGATCACGATTCGGGGCAGCGCATGGGTCTCAAGTCTGGCACGCCGGGGTTCGCTACCGGAGTTACCGCTGTTGCGGAAGTAATCTGATGTGATGCCTGAGCAACGGGTGACCCGTGTGATTGCGACCGTGACGGCCGTGTTGGTCGTCCTCGTCACGGGGGTGGCGTGGAGCAAAGTCCGCTCCTTCGAGGACGGGATCTTCCATGTCTTCGCCCCGTCACTGGGACACGGCGGCGATGACGGCGCACTCGACATCCTGCTGGTCGGTATGGACAGTCGCACCGACGCGCACGGCAACGCGCTGAGCCCGCAGGAACTGGCGTCCCTGCGGGCCGGCGACGAGGTGGCCAGCAACACCGACACGATCATCCTGATACGCATCCCCGACAACGGGAAGTCGGCCACCGCGATCTCGATCCCCCGCGACACCTACGTGTCCGCGCCCGGGCTGGGCAAGACCAAGATCAACGGCGTCTACGGCCAGACCAAAGAAGAGAAGCGGGTCAGCCTGGTCGAGTCCGGCGCCGCGCCCGACGAGGCCGAGCGCGAGGGCACCGAGGCCGGCCGCGAAGCGCTGATCAAGACCGTCGCCGACCTGACCGGCGTCACCGTCGACCACTACGCCGAGATCGGGCTGCTGGGCTTCTCGCTGATCACCGACGCCCTCGGCGGAGTGAATGTCTGCCTCAAAGACCCTGTCTTCGAACCGATGTCGGGTGCCGACTTCCCAGCGGGGCCACAGAAGCTCAACGGACCGCAGGCGCTGAGCTTCGTCCGGCAGCGCCACGAGCTGCCCCGCGGCGACCTGGACCGGGTGGTGCGTCAGCAGGTGGTGATGTCGTCGCTGGCCCATCAGGTGATCTCCGGCAAGACGCTGTCCAGCCCGGCCACGCTGAACCGGCTGCAGTCAGCGATCCAGCGCTCGGTGGTGCTGTCATCCGGTTGGGACATCATGGATTTCGTGAACCAGTTGCAGAAGCTGGCCGCCGGCCGGATCGCGTTCGCCACCATTCCGGTGCTCGACGAGTCCGGCTGGAGCGACGACGGCATGCACAGCGTGGTGCGTGTCGACCCGCACCAGGTGCAGAACTGGGTCGCCGGCCTGCTGGAGGATCAGGCCAAGGGCAAGACCGAGGAGCTCACCTACGCGCCGGACAAGACCAGCGCCAGCGTCCTCAACGACACCGACATCAACGGGCTCGCCTCGTCGGTGTCACAAGTGTTGAGCGCCAAAGGGTTCGGTGCTGGCAAGGTCGGTAACAACGACACCGCGCACGTGAAGAGCAGCCAGGTGCAGGCCGCCAACTCCGACGACCTAGGCGCCCAAGCCGTCGCGAAAGAACTGGGCGGGCTGCCCGTCGTAGCGAACACATCGGTACCCAAAGGTTCGGTCCGGGTGGTGCTCAGCAGCGACTACACCGGCCCGGGTTCGGGCCTCAGCGACGGCGGCCCCAAGCTTGCGGCGGCCTCGCACCCCGACACTGGCTCCGACGCTCCCCCGCCGTCGCCGATTCTCACCGCAGGCTCCGACCACCCGGAGTGCGTCAACTGATCTCGTGCCGACGACGATCAACAGAGCAGTGCGATCCTGGAAATGCTGAAGAGTGGCACCCATGAACCTCAGCGCGGCGATTCTGGACCCGATGCTGCGCGCCGACCCGGTCGGCCCGCGCATCACCTACTACGACGACGCCACCGGCGAACGCATCGAACTGTCCGCCGTCACGCTGGCCAACTGGGCCGCCAAGACCGGCAACCTGCTGCGTGACGAGCTGGGCGGCGGCGCGGGCAGCCGGGTGGCCGTGCTGCTGCCGGCGCACTGGCAGACCGCGGCGGTGCTGTTCGGGGTGTGGTGGATCGGCGCGGAGGTCGTAGTAACGGACGGCCGCAAAGGTATAGCCGCCGACATCGCCTTGTGCACCGCCGACCGGCTCGAGGAGGCTGACGCCACCGGTGCCGGCGAGGTGGCGGTGCTGTCGCTGGACGCCTTCGGCCGCCCGGTACCCGATCTGCCGATTGGGGTCACCGACTATGCGACCGCGGTGCGGGTCCACGGCGACCAGATCGTCGCCGAGCAGAGCCCTGGCCCGGCACTGGCCGGCAGCTCCGTCGACGAGGTGTTGGCTGCATGCCAGAAAGACGTCGCCGCAAAGGGTTTGATTGCTACCGACCGGGTGCTGTCGACCGCGTCCTGGGATACGCCCGACGATGTGATCGACGGCCTGCTGAGCGTGCTGTCGGTCGGCGGCTCGCTGGTGTACGTCGCCAACCCCGACCCGGCCGCGCTAGCGCGCAAGACGGAGACCGAGAAGGTCACCCGGCAGTTTAGGTGTCGAGCGCCCTAGCGAAGGCCCGGTCAGCCGGGCGTTCACTGCCGAGCGCCCGGCTGGCCGGGCACTCGAGGCTGGCCGGGCACCGAGGCTGGCGCACCCGCGACCGATACATGTTGATATCGCTATATGTGGATGTTAACGTCGTCGGAGGCCAGAAATTGGGCCGTACGACATGACGAGAGGACGTTTCGCGATGGTGGTGCAAGGCCTACTGGGAAAAGCAGCCGGCACGGTGGTAACCGGCCTGGTCGGCGTCAGCGCCTACGAAGTCCTGCGAAAAGCCCTGGCCAAGGCCCCGCTCCACGAGGCCGCGGTATCGGCGACGGAGTGGAGCCTGCGCGGCACTCGACGGGCCGAGGAAGCCGCGGAGTCAGCCCGGCTGAAGCTGGCCGACGTGGTGGCCGAGGCCCGCGACCGCATCGGTGAGGAGGCGCAGCCTCCAGCCATCGGCGACCACGATCACGACCACGACCACGACCGACTGACCGCCGACATGACCGATCTACAGGTCGTGTCCGACGCGGCCGGCCGCATGCGGGTAAAAGTGCCCTGGGTACGCGCAAATTCGCGGCGTGCGGTCGCAGTCGAGGAGGCGGTCGATCGCCAACCCGGCGTTCGCGCCGTTCACGCCTATCCGCACACCGGCTCGGTCGTCGTCTGGTATTCGCCGAAGCGCTGCGACTCGCGACGAGGTTCTCACGGCCATCGCCGAAGCTGAACACGTTGCCGCCGAACTGATTCCGGCTCGCACGCCGCGGTCGTCCGACATCCGCAACACCGAAGTCCTGCGCATGGTGATCGGCGGCGCGGCGCTGGCCCTGCTCGGCGTGCGCCGCTACGCCTTCAACCGTCCCCCGCTGCTGGGCCCCAGCGGCCAACTGGTCGCGACCGGCGCGACCGTGTTCATGGGCTACCCGTTCCTGCGCGGCGCGCTGCGCGGGCTGCGGTCCGGGCGAGCGGGCACCGACGCGCTGGTGACCGCCGCCACCGTCGCCAGCCTGGTGTTGCGCGAGAACGTGGTCGCGCTGACTGTGCTGTGGCTGCTGAATATCGGTGAATACCTTCAGGATCTGACGCTGCGCCGGACCCGGCGGGCCATCTCCGATCTGCTGCGCGGCACCGCCGATTCGGCCTGGATCCTGCTGAGCGACGGTAACGAGGTCCAGGTACCGATCGACACCGTGCAGATCGGCGACGACGTGGTGATCCACGACCACGTCGCGATCCCGGTCGACGGCGACGTCGTCGACGGCGAAGCGATCGTCGACCAGTCCGCGATCACCGGCGAAACCCTGCCCGCCAGTATCGTCGCCGGGGCGCGGGTGCACGCGGGTTCGGTAGTGCTGCGCGGCCGGCTGGTGGTGCGCGCTCGCGCCGTCGGCAACGAGACCACCATCGGCCGGATCATCTCCCGCGTCGAAGAGGCCCAACTCGATCGGGCGCCCATCCAGACCGTCGGCGAGAACTTCTCCCGCCGCTTCGTGCCGATCTCCTTCTTCGTCTCCGCGATCACCCTGGTTCTCACCGGAGATGTCCGGCGCGCGATGACCATGTTGCTGATCGCGTGCCCGTGCGCAGTGGGATTGTCGACGCCGACGGCGATCAGCGCCGCGATCGGCAACGGCGCGCGCCGCGGCATCCTGATCAAGGGCGGGTCGCATCTCGAGCAGGCGGGCCGGGTGGACGCGATCGTCTTCGACAAGACCGGAACACTCACCGTCGGACGCCCCGTGGTGACGAACATCATTGCCTTACACAATGATTGGCAACCCGAACAGGTGCTCGCCTACGCGGCGAGTTCGGAGCTGCACTCTCGGCACCCGTTGGCCGAAGCCGTGATCCGGTCCACCGAGGAACGTCGCATCACCATCCCGCCGCACGAGGAATGCGAAGTGCTGGTCGGCCTGGGCATGCGGACCTGGGCGGACGGGCGGACGCTTGCTGTTGGGCAGCCCGTCGCTGCTGCGCGCGGAGAACGTCACGGTGTCACAGGAGGCCGGCGACTGGGTCGACAAGCTGCGCCGCCAGGCGGAGACCCCGCTGCTGCTCGCCGTGGACGGGACCCTGGTCGGCTTGATCAGCCTGCGCGACGAAATCCGCGCCGAGGCGCCGGATGTACTGAACAAGCTGCGCGCCAACGGAATCCGCCGGGTTGTGATGCTGACCGGCGATCACCCGGAGATCGCGAAAGTCGTCGCGGACGATCTCGGCATCGACGAGTGGCGTGCCGAGGTGCTGCCCGAGGACAAGCTCGAAGTGGTCCGCAAGCTCCAGGACGAGGGCTACATCGTCGGGATGGTCGGCGACGGCATCAACGACGCACCAGCGCTGGCGGCGGCCAACATCGGCATCGCGATGGGCTTGGCCGGCACCGACGTCGCCGTCGAAACCGCCGACGTCGCGCTGGCCAACGACGACTTGCGCCGCCTGCTCGACGTGCGCGATCTGGGCGCCCGTGCCGTCGACGTCATCCAACAGAACTACGGCATGTCGATCGCGGTCAATGCCGCCGGGCTACTGATCGGGGCCGGCGGCGCCCTGTCACCGGTGCTCGCCGCGATCCTGCACAACGCGTCGTCGGTGGCTGTCGTCGCAAACAGTTCACGCTTGATTCGGTACCGCTTGGACTGAACGAGTGCACCGACAGTCCGATCGATGTCATGATGCCTCGATGTCTACTCCCCTCGACCCTGTTGCCAGCGAACGCCTGTCGCACGCCGACAAGGTCTTCACGTCAGATCTGTCCATCAGCGAATTCGCACTGCTGCACGGGGCAGGTTTCGAACCGCTTGACCTCGTGATGGGTGTCTCGGTCTACCACGTGGGCTACCAATTCACCGGTATCCGGCAGCAATCCGAGCTACCGGTCCTCACGGAGGCGACGTATCGGGCGCGCTGGAATGCCATGGCCCGCATGCAGGCCGAAGCCGACGCGCTGGGCGCCGACGGTGTCGTCGGTGTCCGCCTGGAGTGGCGTCAGCACGGCGCCGAAGCAGAGCACCTGGAGTTCATCGCGGTCGGCACCGCGGTCCGCTACACCCCCAAACCCGGGTCGTTTCGGCGCACCAACGGTCAGGCCTTCTCCAGCCACCTGTCCGGCCAAGACCTGGCGACCCTGCTTCGATCGGGTTACGCGCCGGTCGCGTTCGTGATGGGCAACTGCGTCTTTCACATTGCCGCGCAAGGCTTTTTGCAGACCCTGCGGCAGATGGGCCGCAACACCGAGATGCCGCAGTGGACGCAGGGTAACTACGAAGCTCGCGAGTTGGCGATGTCGCGCATGCAAAGCGAGGCGGAGCGCGACGGGGCATCCGGAGTCGTCGGGGTTGAATTCGCCATCCAGAACTACGCCTGGGGCTTTCACACGGTGGAGTTCTACGCCGCCGGAACGGCGGTGCGGCGCAGCGGTACCGCCGAGACGATCTCGCCGTCGTTCGTTCTCGCCATGAACGACTGATGGCCGAGTTCGACGCCGAACGAGTGAGCCGCACGGTCAGCGGCGCGCTGGCCGGACCGGGCGGAATCGCGTTGGTGATCAACGTTTTTGCCGGGCTGCCGGGCGTGACGCACATCGCCGCGCGACGGGGAGTCTTCTCCTCGCAACCCGAACGGCTGCACATCGGTGACTGGCGCTACGAGGTGACTCGCGACGGCCGGTTGCTGGCGGCGCACGTGGTGGGCGGCATCGTGATCGGCGAAGAGGTGCTCCTCGCCGACGCGGTGGGGCCGCACCTGGCCCGCTCCCTCGGGCAGCTGGTCGCCCGCCACGGCTCGGCGGTCGTCCCGAACATCGACGCGGCCGTCGATGCGCTGAGCGCCGGGGGCGGGCCCGTCTAACAGCGTTCGATCGTCGGTGAGCACGCCACATGCGATAATTCCCCGGCAAGGCGATGACGATGCAGGAAGCCGGTGCGAATCCGGCGCGGTCCCGCCACTGTCATCGGGGAGCGACCCTCACCAGCCACGGCCGAAAGGCTGGAAGGCGAGGCAAGCAGCG
The DNA here is from genome assembly GCA_963755805.1 of uncultured Actinomycetota bacterium. Taxonomy (GTDB): domain Bacteria; phylum Actinomycetota; class Actinomycetes; order Mycobacteriales; family Mycobacteriaceae; genus Mycobacterium. Next base: position 138,263 of record CAVWLG010000028.1, on the reverse strand, counting down.
ATCCGAGAGCCAGGACACTCGCGTCGTCGCAACCTCCCAACCCGGGGCGGTCGACCCCGAGAGAGCTGGCGAGCGTCGATGTCACGCCGTTTCTGGGTGTCGCTCACGATGAGCGCATGGCTGCCGGTCGCCGCGGCCGCCTGCGCCGCGCATCCCGCCACCAGCGCCCTGCACGACCGCCACTGCATCACCGACTTCCGGCCCGGCACCGACTATTTCCCGGACAAGTCCACGGTTCTCGACGCCACCAACTTCACCCTCAGCTATCACGACAGCTACCAGGTCCTGACCGTCGAGCAGCCCTATCCGCACGGCCGCCCGGAGTCCTATGTACTGGTCCGCTGTGGCGCACCGACGCCGGCGCTTGACCGGCAATCTGGCTGGCGCACAACCGATTACAGTACCGGTTGCCAGCTTGTACTCGGCCTCGATCACCCAGCTGGGCATGATCACCGAGCTCGGCCGCGCGGACGTGGTCACCGGTGTCGCCGACACCGCCGACGTCGTCGATCCGCAACTGCGGCAACGGATCAGCAGCGGCCGGACGGTCAGCTACGCGCCGGGCAGCCAGGTCAACGTGGAGGGCGTCACCGCCGCCCATCCCGATGTGCTGGTGAGCGCCGGGATGGACGAGCCGGCCTACCCGAAACTGCGCGACGCCGGCGTCAGCGTGCTCGCCGATGCCGAGTGGCTGGAAGCCACACCGCTGGGCCGGGCCGAATGGATCAAGGTGCTGGCCGCCCTGACCGGGACCGAGAAGAAAGCCGGCGAGGTCTACAGCAAGCTCCGCGACGACTACGCCGCGGTCGCCCGGAAATCCGCCGGCGCCCGACCCGTCGAGGTGCTGTCCGGAGCCATGAACCAGGGCACCTGGTCCATGCCGGCCGGCGGCGACTACGCCGGGCGGCTCATCCTCGACGCCGGCGGCAGCTATCCATGGGCGCGTGACACCCGCAGCGGCTCATTGCAGCTGAACTTCGAGTCCGTCTACGCCAACGCCGGGCAGGCACCGCTGTGGCTGGTCAACGACGACTGGAAGACCACCGGCGACGCGATCGCCGCCGACAACCGCTACAGCGAACTCGCCGCGGTGCGCACCGGCCAGGTCTGGTCGGCGACCAAGGCGAGAGGCCCCGGCGGCGGCAACGACTACTGGGAACGCGGCCCGGCGCGGCCCGATCTGGTGCTGGGCGATCTGGTGGCGATCCTGCATCCCGAGCTGGCGCCGCATCACGAGTTCACCTTCTACCGGCAGGTCGCCGCGTACATGACAGCCCACGCACCTGCGTCCTCGATCTCATTGCGGCTCAACCGAACCGCGGTGGTGCTGACGACGCTCGCTGTCGCGGTCGTGATGCTGACCGTACTGGGGCTGGCGCTGGGTCCGGTGCGGGTGCCGCTACTCGACACCGCCCGGGTATTGGTCGGGGCGCAACCGTCGGACCCGCGCTGGCAGGTGATCGTGCACAGCATGCGACTGCCCCGCGTGCTCACCGCGATCGCCGCGGGCGCCGGCCTCGGCGTCGCCGGACTGCAGATGCAGACGCTGTTCCGCAACACGCTCGCCGACCCCTACGTGCTGGGCGTCAGCTCGGGCGCCGGCTTGGGCGTCGCGGTGGTGGTGATCGCGACCGGGTCCGGTTTCACGGCGGGCCTGGCCGACGACCGGGTCGGTATGGCCGTCGCGGCAGCGGTAGGGGCCGCGGCCGTGCTGGCGATGATCCTGGCGCTCGCCCGCTGGGTGCGCTCGGCGGCGAGCTTGCTGCTGATCGGCGTGATGGTGAGCGCAGCCGCCACCGCGGTGGTCAGCGTGCTGCTGGTGTACGCCGACCCGCAGCGCGTCCAGCAGTATCTGCTGTGGGGGCTGGGCAGTTTCGCCGGCACCACGTGGTGGGATCTTCGGCTACTGCTACCCGTGGTCGCGCTGGGAATGGCCGCGGCCGCCCTGACGGTTCGCGCGCTCAATGCCCTGCTGCTCGGCGAAAGCTACGCCCGCACAATGGGAATCGACGTACGCCGGACACGGCTGATCACCCTCGCGTCGGCGTCACTGCTGACCGGCGCGACGACGGCGTTCTGCGGCCCGATCGCATTCCTCGGTCTCGCGGTGCCGCACCTGGCCCGGTTGGCGCTCGGCACGTCTGACCACCGCGCGGTGTTGCCGGCGGCGGTGCTGATGGGCTCGGCGGTAGCACTGGCCTGCGGCATCGTCAGCCAGGTGCCGGGCAGCGACGCGGTGCTTCCGGTCAACGCGGTGACCGCACTGATCGGGGCGCCGATCGTCGTCTGGTGTCTGGTCCGCAGTCGCCACGGCGTGGGGATGCAGCGATGAGTGCCCCGCCGACGACGATGTGCCGGCGGAGCGGTCGAGGAGTTTCGCGAGCCTTGGAATTTCGCCTCGATCGGCTACCGCAGCAGGCGGCGGACCAGCACCGTCGCCGCCGGGCTGTCGGCGGTTGCGCGCCGCGGTGAACTCACCGTGCTGCTGGGTCCCAACGGCTGCGGAAAGTCGACGCTGATTCGCACCATGTGCGGATTGCAGCCCGCGCTGGGCGGCGAGGTGATGCTCGACGGGACGACGTGGCCGACGTGCCGGCCGACCGGTTGGCCCGCCGGGTCGGCGTGGTGCTGACCGATCGGGTCGACCCCGGCCTGCTGTCGGCCCGCGAACTCACCGCGCTGGGCCGCATCCCCTACCTGGGCGTCACCGGCCGGCTGACCCGCGACGACCACCGCATCGTCGAGCAGGCGCTGGATGCCGTCGGCGCGCTACACCTGGCCGACCGCCCGGTCGCCGACCTGTCCGACGGCGAGCGGCAACGCGTGCTGACCGCCCGCGCGCTGGCTCAGCAGCCGGAGGTGCTGGTACTCGACGAGCCGACCGCCTTCCTCGACGTGCCGTCGCGCACCGGCTGATCCAGATGTTGCGCCGCCTGGCCCGCGACCAGGGGCTGACGATCGTGATGTCGACCCATGACCTGGAACTCGCGCTGCGGGTCGCCGACCGGGCCTGGCTGCTCGGCCGTGACGGCACGCTCGTCGACGGAACTCCCGGTGACCTGGTCCGCAGCGGCCAGGTGGACTCGGTATTCGGTTGCGATATAACGTCTTTCAATCCATCCGGTGACCCGGCCGCGATCACCGCGCTCGACGAAATCCGCGACGTCAGCGGGTATTTCGCGGTGGGCACCGGACCGCTCAATGACGGGTGGCGCCCGGTCGGGCAGCTTTACGACGACACCGCACTGCTGGCTGAGATCGTCGGCCGGGTCAAAGCACGCATGAACGTCACGGAGCAGCGCGTCGCGGCCTCGACGTTCTTCTTGGGCTTCGCCGCACGGCTGTGGTCGATCGGAGTGGGCACGGTCGCCGGCTACCGGCTGCTGGTCGACCTTCCGCCCGAGCAGCTGCTCTTCCGTGAAATCGACGGTCAGATCGCGCTGCACCTCGAGCATCCGGTGGCTCAGCAGCGCGACGATCTCCGCTGCGCGCTGGCCGACATGGTGCTCGACACCCACCTCACGCCGCTGGCGGTGGCGCTGCGCCGGCTCAGCCCGATCTCGGAGAGGTTGCTGGAAGGTAATTCGGCCTCAGCGCTGCTTGGCGCCGCGCGTGTCTTCGATCGCGACCGCGCGACGACGTCGGGGTGGCAACTGGCCCGCAGCATATGCACTGACCCACGACTGAGCGCGGCGGTCCGTTTTGACGATACCGACTACCGCCGCAACAGTTGCTGCTTGTATTACCGCACGCCGCACGGCGGGCTCTGTGGAGATTGCGCCCTCGACCGGGTGCCGGAAAGGTATTGCGTTGATCGACTTCAGCCCTCCAGTCCAGACCACTGAGGACAACGGCCGGGAGCAGCTCTGGCCGTTGCCCACCGATGAGCAAAGTCTCCTCGACCTGATCCGGCTGTGCTTCGAGGAGTATTGGGACGACATCTGGTTCGGCGTCCTGGTCGAGGGCGCGGCATGGGAAGTCGCCGCCCCCAACCCGCCCAAGCGGATCTCGATGTACGACGGATACGCAACCGTCGACTTCGGCCGCTGGCACTTTCACCTGTGCATCGGCGAGCACACGGAGAGCGGTCCCGAGCTCGGCCGGATCCGCCGGTGTGCGCGCGCCGAGATGTACCGCCGGATCGGCAGCGACGGCTGCCCTACGTCGTGGGGTGTGCGCCTGTTCAACGGCCGCGACGACCAGTTGATGACGCTGATGCTGCCCGGCCCATTCCTGACCAACACGCAGCAGATCCGCGACGAACCCGACTGGGACCAACTCGAACTGTGGGACCGCCTGCGAGCCACGTACCTGCGGACTGGACCCCGACCCACTTGACCGCTCCGGCAAGGGCTTTCGTCACGGCTGAAGGCGACGCCGAGGTCCTCAGCAGCAGTCTTCGCCGCGCCAGGACTTGACGCCCTGCCAGATCGCCGTGGCGGCGATGCCCAGACCGATCGCCGGGTCGAACCACCAGACGCCCGGCCAGATCGCGGCGACCGCCAGACCGGCCAGGACGGCCGCGGCCTGCGCGCCGCACAGATAGTTCTGGGTGCCTTCGCCCGCGGTGGCCGCCGAGCCGAGGCGGTCGGCGAGCGCATGCTTGGCGCGGCCCAGGATCGGCATCAACACCAGCGAGGCAGCGGTCAAGACGATCCCGATCACCGACGTCTCGGCGTCGTGCCGATCAAGGAGGTGGTGGACGGATTCGGCGGCGATGTAGGGCGCGGTCAGCCAGAACGACCAGGCGACGCCGACCTGCGCGCGACGCTCAGCCGTCGCCGACGCCATCCGTGCGCCCGAGAATCGCCACGCCACCATTGCGCTGGCCAGCGCCTCCGGCAGGCTGCCCAGCGCCCACCCGGTCAGCGCGATCGAGCCGACCGCGAGGCCCTGCCACAGCCCGACCACGCCTTCGGTGAGCATCGCGACCATGCTGACCCAGGCCAGCCGATACGCCCATTTCGCGCCGTGCTGCCACTGCGAGTCGTGCGCGACGCCATGTCCGTGCCCGGTTTCGGCGCAGCAGGCGTCGGCGACGAGGCCGGCCTGATCGCCCATCGAACGGGATTCGGTCACCCAGCGATGTTAGGTCAACGCGCGACGCGGTCGTACCCGCCGCACTGTTAAGAAGGCGGCAAGGGCCGCTTCATGGTGCAGACGATGCTCCACTCGAAATAGAACTCGCCGCCCTTGTCGTATCCGGCGAAGTGGTGGGAGACCTGGACGCGCTGCACCGAGGAGTTCACCACCTCCCAGCCTTCGAGCCCATGAGCGTTCGTGTGCCGGTTCGCCTCGTCGATGACAACTTGCAGGCTCTCGTTCGTCACGCTGATGAAGGTGGTCTCCCACCGCGGTGCCGACCAGGTGCCGTCGGATGCCACCCCTGACGCGGGCACAGGCGAAGGTGCGCTCATAAGGCGGTACCTTATGCCGCCGCGACCCCGGAAAAGTGAATGGAACTTGACCGGTGCGTTAAGTGATGTCGCTGAATTGCGGCCGACCCGAACGGCCCAACACCACAAGGTCATTCCCAGGATCGGATGGCTACCCTGGCTGGCATGGCCCGTACCGAGAACGACACCTGGGATCTGGCAACGAGCGTGGGAGCCACCGCCACGATGGTGGCCGCGGGCCGGGGCCGCGCCACCCAATCGGGCCTCATCGACGATCCGTTCGCCGAGCCGCTGGTGCGGGCGGTCGGAGTGGACTTCTTCACCCGCTGGGCGAACGGCGAGATGAGCGGCGACGAGGTCGACATTCCGGGCCACCCGTGGGGCATGCAGCCGATGACCGACCTGCTGGCGGTCCGCACCCGCCTGATCGACGATTTCGTCACCGACGCGACGGCATCCGGCATTCGCCAGGTCGTGATCCTGGCCTCCGGCCTCGACGCTCGTGGCTACCGACTGGCCTGGCCCGCCGACACCGTGGTGTTCGAGATCGACCAGCAGCAGGTGACGGACTTCAAGACGGCGACGCTGGCCGCCGCGGGCGCCGAGCCCACCGTCGACCTGCGGGCAGTGCCGATCGATCTGCGCGACGACTGGCCCGCGGCGCTGCAACAGGCAGGCTTGGACACCCAGCCGCCCGACCGTATGGGTCGCCGAAGGCCTGCTGGCATTCCTGCCGCCGGAAGCCCAGGATCGCCTGCTGGACAACATCACCGAGCTCAGCGCGCCGGGCAGCCGGCTGGTCGTGGAGATCTTCTTGAGCTCGCCGGAGTCGCTGGAGGTCATGCACGCGTCGTCGGAGAAGTGGTACCAGCACGGCCTCGACGCCCGCCTCGACGACCTCTGGTACAGCGGCGAACGCCACGACGTCGCTCCCTACCTGGACGAGCGTGGCTGGCAGACGACCAGGCACCGGTCCGCCCAATTGCTGGCCGACGCCGGTCTACCCGCGCCGCAGCGCAACGAAGGGCAGACCGAAAACTATTACTGCACAGCGCAACTCGGTGCGAACTAGCCGCCTTCCAGGTGGCGCTGCCAGAAACCGACGTCGTGCCAGGCGTCGTGTTTGAAGCCGGCCTCACGAAGGTGGCCGACGCGGGCGAACCCGTGCCGCTCGTGTAGCCGGACACTCGGATCGTTCGGCAACGCGATCACGGCGACCGCGCTGTGAAATCCCTTGCGGCGCAACCGATCAAGCAACTCGGTGTAGAGCGCGTCGCCGATTCCCCGACGATGCGCGGCCGGGTCGACGTAGATGGTGGATTCGACGGTCCACCGGTAGGCAGCGCGATCGTTCCACGGCCCCGCGTATGCCGCTCCGACGACGCGGTCGTCGACGACGGCGACCAGCCACGGGAACTGCTGGTGCCGCTGCGCCCAGAGGGCGCGCACCTCGTCGATGCTCTGCGGCTCGGTCCGGAAATTGAAGACGGAATGCTCGATGTAGTGGTTGACGATCTCGCCGACCCGCACCAGATCTTCCTCGGTCGCGGACCGCACCTGCACGGCGCTCACGGCGCCTTGGGCCGGTACCCGTCGATGTCCTTGGCCTCGATCGATCGAGCCAGCAGCTCACCCTTCGCCGTGAGCGCCAGCCACGCCGAATACATCCACTTCTCGGGATCGTCGTAGCGCTTGACGTAGGCATGCGAAATCTTGTGCAGCGAATGGTCGAGCGAATGATGCCAGGCGACAAAGCGTTTCGCCTTACCGCTGGGGGCGCCGAGCCGGAACAGTCCGTCGCTCACCCATTCGCGAATGGCATCCAACGTCTCGTTCTGCACCTCCAGCGGCGAGGCCGACGAATGTTGGTGCTTGACGCGCCAATCGACCGCATTGAGATCGATCGGCCCACTGAGAGCGTCGAGCAGCAGTTGATTACGCACGACCTCACGTGTGTTGTCCGTCATTTTGGTCACCGTACAGATCGAACGCGCGCGCCTGAACATTTAACGCGCTGCCGATTTACTGCCGCTTTTGACGCGGTATGGGAGAATTCCGCCGTTAGGCGATGACGACAGAGGAAGCCGGTGCAAATCCGGCGCGGTCCCGCCACTGTCATCGGGGAGCGACCCTCACCAGCCACGGCCGACAAGGTCGGAAGGCGAGGCAAGCAGCGATCCGAGAGCCAGGAGACTCACGTCATCGCATCCTGCAAGCCGGGGCGGTCGACCCCGAGAGCGAGAGTCTCCCATGACGCTGCACGCGTTGTTCTCTTCCATTTCCGACGGCCGGTTGTGACCGCCCCGATCTGGGCGGCTGCCCCTCCGGAGGTGCATTCGACGTTGCTGAGCAGCGGACCAGGACCGGGGTCGCTGCTCGCGGCCGCGCAGGCGTGGACCGCGCTGAGCACCGAATACACCGAGGCCGCCGATGAACTGACCGCCGTGCTGGCCGGCGTGCAGGCCGGGACCTGGGAGGGCCCGAGCGTCGAGAGCTACGCGGCCGCGCATGCGCCCTATCTGGCCTGGCTGCAACAGGAAAGCGCGAACAGCGCCGCGAGGGCCGCCGAACACGCAAACCGCAGCGGCCGCCTACACCGCCGCGCTGGCCGCCATGCCGACCCTGGGTGAGCTGGCCGCCAACCACGCCACCCACGCGGTCTTGCTGGGAACGAATTTCCTTGGCATCAACACCATTCCGATCGCGCTCAACGAAGCCGACTATGCCCGGATGTGGGTGCAGGCCGCCACCGTGATGAGCACGTATGAGGGCGTCGCGGGTGCATCGGTCGCGGCAGCGCCGACGACCCAACCGGCTCCGACGATCGTGAAGTCGGCGGCAGCCGCCGACGCCACCCCGCCAGCTCCGCCCGCAGTGGTTCGAGGACTTACAGAGCTATCTGGAAGGGCTTGTTCCCGCAGCCCCCGTACCCGGACACCAGCCAATTCCCGCTTTATCAACAGCTACTCGACTTCTTCAACCAGATCGGCTACACCGGGGTCAACGATCCGATCGCAACGTGGTTGCAGGGACTGGACCCGTCGTGGTTGCCGCCGTATCGGCGTGCCCGGGTCCTGGCTGGCCTTCACCGGCGACCCGCTGAGCTACCTGAACCCCGCAGTCCATCGCCTACGTGCTGTCGGTGCCGCTCGACCCGGGGTCCTACATCGCCTTCACCGGCATCGTCATCGTCGACGACCTGCTGGCGATCGTCTACACCGCCGCCGTCAATCCCCAGGCTCTCATCCTGGTCATCCCGACGGCGCTCGTCGAGATCGTCGGATCGACGATCGGCAACACCATCCAGGTGCTGCACTACATCCTCGATTCGACCCTGGCTTTCGTGCTGCCATCGCTCCTGCCGCTGGCGACCGCGTCCCTCGTTCCCCTGGCGGCCGCACCGGTCGGCCTGGCCGGCCTGGCGGGCTTGGCGGGACTGGCCGGGCTGGCCCCGGCGACCGCTCCGATGCTGGCCCCGGCGTTCGCGATGGCCCCGCCTCCGCCACCGCCCGCACCCGCGCCCCATGGCGCCCGCGCCCGCCCCGGTGACCGTCGCCCACGCCCCGGCGGTAGCGCCCGCGCCCCCGCCCCGCCGCCCACGCCGGCCGGACCACCGGTGGTGACGATGCCGGCGTACATGTACATGGTCGGCGACCTGGGCCTGGCAGCTCAGCAGGCCAGCCGGTGCCAGCAAGCGGGCCAAGAAGACGGCGGTCGACAGTGCCGAAATACCCGCGGTCGCTCCAGTTCCCGACGAACGACAGCCGGCACGGCGGCGACGGCCGGCGAAGGCCACCATGATCGGCCGCGGCCACGAGTACATGGACCTGGAGCCGGAGCCGACCGTGACCGCCTCGGATCGCGATGCCGGACCTCTCGGCTTCGCCGGTAGCGCAGCCCGCGAGAGCGGCGCCGAACCCGGCGGGGCTGGCCACGCTGACCCGGGACCAGTTCGGCGGCAGCTCGACAGTGCCGATGCTGCCCGACAACCTGGAACACGGACCTCGACTGAGGCCGACTGGTGGCCACGTCGCTGTAGCGTGCACTCATGGTGGATTTCGCTCTGCGCTCGTGTGGGCTGCGCGGACACGCGACTTTTGCTCCCGATGAGCCTGAGCTCCGCGAGCGTCTGACGGTCGACACACCCGCCGGGGAAGCCTGGCGTTGTTTGCGCTGTGAGACTTTCGTGGTCGGCCCACCGCGCCGCCAGCGGCCCGGCGAACACCGCACCGGAAATCCCTCGCGGGCGATTCCTGCGGGATCGCACCCTGATGCGGCTGCTGGCCGTCGAGCGCGCATTTCGCGCTGTCATCTTCCTGCTGGTGGCGGCGGGCGTGCTCAAGGTCAGCGGATCGCGTGAACGACTGCAGCAGGCGCTGGACAAGGACATCCCGCTGCTGAAGCCGCTGGCCAACCAGATCGGCTGGGATCCGGAGAACTCCAAGCTCGTTCACCAAATCGCGCACGCCTTCGCGCTGTCGTCGTCCACGCTGCAGTGGATCGCGATCGGGCTGGCCGGCTACGCGCTGATCGAGCTGATCGAGGCGGTCGGGCTGTGGCTCATGCAGCGTTGGGGTGAGTACTTCGCGGTGATCGCGACCAGTGTGTTCTTGCCGCTGGAGATCTACGAGCTGACTGAAAAGATCACGGCTCTAAGACTTTTCGCGCTGATCGTCAACATCGTCGCGGTGGTGTGGCTGCTGTGGAGCAAACGGCTGTTCGGGCTGAACGGCGGCGGCAAGGCCTACCGCGAAGAGCATGAAGCGGAAAGCCTGCTCAGCGTCGAGAGCGCGGGGCTGAGCGGAACCACTGCCGGCGCAACGGCATAACTACGACTCCGCCTGCAAGACGGCCTGGTGCTGCAGCGCGTAGGCGACCGCATGGGTGCGGTTCTGCACGCCCAGCTTGGCCAAGATCGCTTCGACGTGGTGGCCAACGGTTTTCGGGCTGATGTGCAGTTCGGCGGCGATCTCGGGGTTGCTGCGACCGGCGGCAAGTAGATCGAATACCTGGCGCTGACGCCCGGTCAGCGCGTGCGGATCAGAGAGCTTGTCCGCCTGCCGCGTGCGCGGTGCCCGCTCACGCAGGACGGCCAGCCGCTGCTGAGCGCGCCGAGCGGCCGCCTTGGCGCCGAGCCCGCGGAAGGTGTCCAACGCCGATTTCACCGCGGTCATGTCGCCGCCGAGTAGGGCCAAGGCCGCGTCGTAGGAGCAGCCGCGGTCCGCCCACTCCTGCGCGGCGCTCTCCCACTGCCCGCCGACTTCCAGGTCGAACGGAGTCGCCACATCGCCATTGGCGGCGTCAATTGTGCCGCCGCCCAGATGAATCCACCGGCGCAGACTGCCTACCAGCCACGGATCGGCGCGCTCGCCCGATGCCGGCCAGGCCGGCACGGGCTTCGGCGACGGCCCGCTCGTCATCGCCGGCCAGCCAGGCCACCTCGGCGCGCGCCGCCCACACCACGCCGAGGTGCACCAGGTCGCCGGGCTGGTCGCCGTCGCAGGCTTCGTCCGCCGACGGAGCCGCCGGCGGCTGGCCGCGCCGGGCCCGCAGCAGGGCCAGCGTCACCAGCGGCAGCACCCGATGCTGCGGGCTGAGTTCGGGGCGGGTCACGATCTGTTCGGCGTTGCGGGCCGCCAGATCCCAATCTCCTTGATGCAAGGCCGCCAACGTGGCGGCGGAGGTCAGCAGCGAGCTGAACATGCCGAGATCACGGTCATCGCAGAACCGCGACGCCTCCGCCAGATAAGCCCTCGGCGCGGACCAACTCGCAGCGCAGCACCGCATACCAGTAGATCAGCACGCCCAGCACCCCCGCGTGCTCCTCGAGACCCTGGGTCGCCAGCGCTTCGTGCCAGACGGCCTCCAGTTCGTCCCAGCCGGTGCCCGTGCTGAACACCTCTGTGAGCGCCGTGTAGCCGCGGGCCCGGATATCGACTGCGGGATCATGCAATTCGCGGCCTAGCGCGTGAGCGCGGGCGGCGTAGTCGGCGCACGCCGGGTCCAATTCCAGCGCGCTGATGTGTGCCATGTTGATCAGCGACCAGGCCAGCTGCGGCGACGGGCCGAGCCCTTCCAGCAGCCGCAGCGATGCGTGCGCCGCGTCGATGGCTTCGGCAGCGCGCCCGAGCGGCTGCAGCAGACGCGACAGCCAGCGAAGGTCGTCGCCTTCGGCGAGAGGGTCAGACAGCTTGCGGCGCAGAATGATCGCCTCGCGCAACGATGCGACCGCCGGCTCGGCCTGACCGCTCAGGTAACACGCGAACGCGTGACGCTCCAGCCAGACCACGCGATCGTCGTCGCGGCGCGGCATCCGCGCGGCGCAACGCGAGCGCATACAGGCTCGCGGCTTCTCGATTGGCCCCCAGCGACGCGGCCCGCTCCGCGGCGGCTATCCCGTAGCGGACGGCGGCGTCGTTGTCTCCGGCCTCGTCGGCATGAAAAGCCAATGCCGCCAATGTGTTCGGATCGGCGGGCGGCGCGGCCAATGCGGTCAGCGCGCAGCGGTGCAATTCGATGCGGTCGAAGTCCGGGATCTGCGCCCGGGTTGCCCTGCGGGCAAGCTCGTGACGAAACCGGATCAGGTCTCCGTCGGCGACCAGCACCCCGGCGCCCAGGCATTCGTGCAGTGCCGACCGGGCTTCGGGACACATCCGTTCCAGCAGGGCGACATCGGCGCGCGGACCGCATACCGCGACCGCGTGCGCGATGTCGCGGGCCTTGGCCGACAGCCGGGCCAGTCGACCGCAGACCGCCTCGGAAACGCTGCGCGGCAGCGCCTCCCGGGTCAGCGCGTCCGGCCCTGCGGCCAGTACCTCGGTGACGAAAAACGGATTGCCGCCGCTGACCTGATGCAGCTGTTCGGCGTTTACCCCGCTACCGGCAGCCAGCGTCGGCCACCGCCGGTAAACTCAACGCCGTCAACTCAATTCGATTCACCTTGGCGCAGTTCGCCAGATCCCCCAGGGTCACCGCCAACGGATGGGTCGGCGCCAGCTCGTCGTCGCGGAACGAGATCACCAGCAGCAACCGCAGCGCACTGATCCGTCGCGACAGGAACCGCACCAGGTCCAGGGTGGCGCCGTCGGCCCAGTGCGCGTCTTCGATCACCCACACCCATCGGCTGCCATCGGCCAACGCGGACAACAGCTGTCGGTAGATCCGTGCGGTATCCCCCGAATCGACCGCCGCGGTCAGCGCGGCCCCGGCGCCTGCGTCCAGCCCCGACAGCGCGTCGGTCAGCGGGCCCAGTGGGCGCGGCGCGCCCAACGGGTCACACCATCCGCGTAGCACCCGCAGCCGGGGCTCCCGTTGATCGGCGAATCGGGCCAGCACCGCGGTCTTGCCGACTCCGGCCTCGCCGCGCAGCAACACCACTTCCCCAGGGCCGCCGCGGGCCACGCGGCGCGCCAGCGCATTCAACTGCGCCAGTGGCGCCTCGCGTTCCAGCAAGGCATTCATCAGGGGGGACATGATGCACTGTGACTGTAGCGCCACCGGCCCGAAGATGCGCGTCAACTGCGCATTCGCTGAAAGTCTGCTGTCAAGACCCGTCGAGGTGTCAGCGCAGCAATGCGCGCGACATCACCACACGCTGAATCTGGTTGGTGCCCTCGTAGATCTGGGTGATTTTGGCGTCGCGCATGAAGCGCTCCACCGGGAAGTCGATGGTGTATCCGGCGCCGCCGAAAAGCTGCACGGCGTCGGTGGTGACTTCCATCGCCACGTCGGAGGCGAAGCATTTCGACGCCGCCGAGATGAAGCCCAGGTTCGACTCACCGCGCTCGGCGCGGGCAGCGGCGCTGTAGACCATCAGCCGCGCGGCTTCGACCTTCATCGCCATGTCGGCCAGCATGAACTGCACGCCCTGGAATTCGCTGATCGACTTCCCGAACTGCTTGCGGTCCTTGGTGTATGCGATGGCGGCGTCGACCGCGCCCTGCGCGATCCCGACCGCCTGCGCGCCGATCGTGGGCCGGGTGTGGTCCAGGGTCGCCAGTGCGGTCTTGAAGCCGGTCCCCGGCTCGCCGATCATCCGGTCGCCGGAAATGCGGCAGTTCTCGAAGTACAGCTCGGTGGTCGGCGAGCCCTTGATCCCGAGCTTCTTCTCTTTCGGGCCGACGGTGAAGCCTTCGTCGTCGATGTGCACGATGAAGGCCGAGATGCCGTTGGCCCCCTTGTCCGGGTCGGTCACCGCCATCACCGTGTACCAGGATGACTTGCCGCCGTTGGTGATCCAGGCTTTGGCGCCGTTGAGGATCCAGTCGTCGCCGTCGGCCTTCGCGCGGGTCTTCATCGACGCCGCATCGCTGCCGGCCTCGCGTTCACTCAACGCGTAGGACGCCATCAACCCGTCGTCGGCCAGCGTCGGCAGCACCTGCTTCTTCAGCTCTTCGGAGCCGCGCAGGATCAGGCCCATCGTGCCCAGCTTGTTGACCGCCGGGATCAGCGACGCGGACGCGTCGACCCGCGCCACTTCCTCGATCACGATGCACGCGGCCACCGAGTCCGCGCCCTGGCCGCCGTACTCCTCGGGGACGTGCACGGCGTTGAAGCCGGACGCGTTGAGCGCTTTGAGTGCCTCTTCGGGAAAGCGCGACTGCTCGTCGACATCGGCGGCGTGCGGCGCGATCTCTTTTTCTGCCAACGCGCGGATCGCTGCCCGCAACTCGTTGTGCTCCTCAGGCAGCTGGAACAGATCGAACGACGGATCTCCGGCCCACTGAGCCATCCCAGCCTCCCTTTTTGTGCCCGACTGCGCGGTGCTACTCGCCGGTAACTTTACCTTGACGCTGTTTGAGAGCCGAATCCTTGGCCAGCACCGACTCCGCCAACTCCTTCTGAAAAGCCACGATCCGGCTGCGTAGACGCGGAATCCGACACCGCGAGGATGCGCACCGCGAGCAGGCCGGCGTTGCGAGCGCCGCCGATCGACACCGTCGCCACCGGCACCCCGGCCGGCATCTGCACGATCGACAGCAGCGAGTCCAGCCCGTCCAGCTTGGCCAGCGGCACCGGAACGCCGATCACCGGCAGCGGTGTCGCCGAGGCGACCATGCCGGGCAGGTGGGCCGCGCCACCGGCGCCGGCGATGATCACCTCGATGCCCCGGTCGGCGGCCTGTTGCGCGTAATCGAGCATTCGCTGCGGGGTCCGGTGCGCCGAGTACACCCCGATCTCGTGGGCGATGTCGAACTCGGCCAGCGCATCGGCGGCGTCGGACATCACCGACCAGTCGCTGTCGCTGCCCATGATCACGCCGACCCGGACAGTGGCTAGTCATGCGGGTCCCATCCGTCCGTCCACTCCCCGTCTGACAACCAGTGTGCCGCGCGTTCGGCGCGTTCACGCAGGTTTGCCACCTCAGCCGCGTTGTGGCCGAGGAAGTTGATGTGGCCGATCTTGCGGCCCGGTCGTTCGTCCTTGCCGTAGAGGTGAACCCGGGCGTCGGGCATCCGCGCGAACAGATGGTGCAGCCGCTCGTCGAGCGTCATCGCCGGTGTTTGCGCGGCACCCAGCACATTGGCCATCACTGTCAGCGGCGCGACGGCGTCGGTGGCGCCGAGCGGGTAGTCCAGCACCGCCCGCAGATGCTGCTCGAACTGGCTGGTGCGCGAGCCGTCCATGGTCCAATGCCCGGAGTTGTGTGGACGCATCGCCAGCTCGTTGACCAGCAACTCGCCGTCGACGGTTTCGAACAGCTCGACGGCCAGCACGCCCACGACGCCGAGTTCGGCCGCCAGCCCGCAGGGCCAGCTGCTGAGCCGCGGCGCCGACGTCGCCGGGCAGTTCCGGGGCCGGCGCGATCACCGTGCACGCAGATGCCGTCGCGCTGGACCGTCTCGACCACCGGCCAGGCCGCGCCCTGCCCGAACGGCGAGCGCGCCACCAGCGCCGAGAGCTCGCGACGCATCGCGACCCGCTCCTCGACCAATACCGCTACGCCGGAATCTAAATATTGACCCGCGATCTCGCGGGCCTGGGCCGCGTCCGCGGCCATCTGCACCCCGCGACCGTCGTAACCACCACGGCCCGCCTTGACCACGACGGGGCCGCCCACCGTCGGGCGAACTCGGCGATGCCGTCCAGGTCCTCGCGACTCTCGACGACCGCATAGCGCGGCACCGGGGCGCCGAGCGCCTCCAGACGCCGCCGCATGACGATCTTGTCCTGCGCGTGCACCAGCGCCTGCGGCGGCGGTGCCACGTTGACGCCCTCGGCGACCAGCTTCTCCAGCAGCTCAGAGGGCACGTGCTCGTGGTCGAAGGTCAGGGCAGCGGCACCGGCGGCGACCCGGCGCAGGGCGTCGAGATCGGTATGCGAGCCGATCACCACGTCGGGGCTCACCTGGGCGGCGGGATCCGTGGCATCGGTCGGCCAGCACCCGCAGGCTCTGACCCAGCGCGATCGCCGCCTGGTGGGTCATCCGGGCCAGCTGGCCGCCGCCGACCATGGCGACCTTGGGCGAGGAGTTGGGGGTACTCGTCACGAGCAATCATGGTGTCATGGCCGCCAGCAGGTTTGAGCGGGCCATTTGGCGGCGGTGACACAGTCACAGAGCACCCTTAACCACTAATACGTAGACTGCGACATTGTGTCCTTCGCCGATGCCACGATCGCCCGACTGCCGGGGCCGATCCGCCCCTACGCCGAGCGCCATCACGAGCTGATCAAGTTCGCGATCGTCGGCGCGACCACGTTTGTCATCGACTCGTCGATCTTTTACACGCTGAAGCTGACGATTCTGGAGCCCAAGCCGGTGACCGCCAAGGTCATCGCCGGCATCGTCGCGGTCATCGCGTCGTACATCCTGAACCGGGAATGGAGCTTCCGCGACCGCGGCGGCCGCGAGCGTCACCACGAGGCGCTGCTGTTCTTCGCGTTCAGCGGCGTCGGGGTGCTGCTGAGCATGGCGCCGCTGTGGGTCTCCAGCTACATCCTGGACCTGCGGGTGCCCATCGGTGTCGCTGACCGCGGAGAACATCGCCGACTTCGTCTCGGCCTACCTCATCGGCAACCTGCTGCAGATGGCGTTCCGGTTCTGGGCGTTCCGGCGCTGGGTGTTCCCGGATCAGGCCGCACGCAGCGCGGACAGCGCGCTGGAGTCCACGTTCACCGCCGGCGGTATCGCCGAGGTGTTCGAGGACGTCGAAGAGAGCGGCAACGTCACGCTGATGCGGGCGTGGCGCACGCGCCGCAGCCGGGTCGAATCAGCTCGGCGATTCCTCGGAGCCGAGGGTGTCGAAAACCTCGTGATACAGCAGCGCGTGGACCTGCTCCACGCGCGGAATGTCATGGAACTCCAACGGATCTTGTGACGCCGATTCGACGATCAGGGTGCCGGTGCGCAGTAATCCGGTCGATCAGCCGGTGGCGGAATTCGACGCTGTTGATCCGGGCCAGCGGGATGTCGATGCCGCTGCGGCTCAGCACGCCGTGCCGATACATCACCCGCCGGCCGGTGATGACGAAATGGGTTGTGAGCCAATTCAGGAACGGCCACACCGTCAACCAGCCGATCAGCACCAGCCAGATCGCCCCGATCACCCAGTAGACGACCTGCTTGGCGTTCGGGTCCCAGGTGGTGCCGTTGACCACCGCGCAGCCGAACGACGCCGCGGCGCTGGACAGAATCAGAACAACGACCGGCCAGAACAGCCGCTTCCAGTGCGGGTGGCGGTGCAGCACTACCTGCTCGTCACCTGCCAGCACATTGTCGGGGTAGCCCACGCTGGCACTTTAGACGCTGGGACGCAGGTGCGTGATGTCTCCGGCAGATATCGCCACAGTCTCAGCACCGGTGTCGACGCACAGGCGCCCGGTCTCGTCGACGGATCGAGCGACGCCGACCACTTCCCGGTCGCCGGGCATGCTGGCGCGAACCCGGGAATTCAGGGTCAGGCTGTAGCGCTGATAGTCGGCGATCAGCGCCGAGTCGGCACCGCCGGCCGTGCGCCAGGCATCGATACGCAGCGCCAATTCGCGAAGTATCCTGCGCGCCAGAGTGTTTCGATCGGTGGCCGGTGAACCCAGCATCAGCAGCGAGGTGGCACGGGGATCCGGCGCCTCGTCGGCGGTCAACGTCACGTTGAGCCCAAGGCCGACGACGATCGCCGGCGTCGGCGCGGCCACCTCCGCCAGGATCCCGGCCAACTTGCCGCCGTTGACCAGCACGTCGTTCGGCCACTTCAGACCCGCCTCGATGTCCGACCGCCGTCAGCGCATCCGCGACCGCGACGCCGACGGCCAGCGTCAGCCATCCCCAGCCCGGCCGCGGTACCGACGCCGCCGGCTACTCCCACCGACAAGGCCACCTGCGTGCGCGGCGGCGCCGACCATTGCCGGCCATGGCGACCCCGGCCGGCGTTCTGGTATTCGGCGAGCAATACCGACCCGTCGATATCGGCGCCGCCTTCGGCCCGCGCGAGCAGATCGGCGTTGGTGGATCCGGTTTCGGCGACGACGTCGAGCTGACGCCACGGCATGCCGGGCCCGACCAGCCCGTCACGCAACGCCGCCGCATCCAAGGGCGCTCTGAGTGAGTCGTCGTCCATCGCCGACCAGCCTAGGTCAGCGGGCGTCAAAGGCCCAGGGCCTCGACATCGAGCTCGTCTGGCTCTTTCACACCTGTTGGTCTGAAGGCTATTTCGTCGATCTGATCGCCCTCATTGCCTCCGTCGACCGCGGCGGCCAAGGCGATCCGGTTGCCGCCGTTGCGCTTCGCGGCGTACATCGTTTCGTCGGCGCAGGCGTGGATCGCCTCGAAGGCCGCGATGGTCCTCGATGTCGCCGCTCGGCCACCCCGATGCTCGCGGTGGCTTTCGGCGTCTCCGGAGCCTCGATCGCGAGCGCGGATGCTTTCGGCAATTCCCGCCGCGGCCGGCAACGTCAACTGGTCGAGGACGACGAACTCCTCTCCACCGGTACGGGCGACGAACGCCGAGGGGCCGACCGCGAGCCCGGATCTGATTCGGCAGTCCGCGCGATGACCGAGTCGCCGATCTTGTGGCCGTAGATGTCGTTGATGTTCTTGAACCGGTCCAGGTCGATCACGAAGACACACAACGGCTTTGAAGATGGAGCCAGCGTGTCGAGCTTTCGGTCCAGGTAATTCGCCAACCCGCGACGATTGGCCAATTCGGTGAGCGGATCGGTGAGTGATTCGACCGAGTTGCTGCGGATCAGCCAGAAGCCGAACTGCACGAACGGAAGTATGCCCACGGTGACCGTCCACGCGATCAACGCCTTGGCAATGGCGACCGCCACTGCGTCGGGACGATCGGAGGTCGCCAGCCATGTCGCCGCGGCCAGGATCGTGACACTCGCAAAGGTCATGTGCGCGGCATTAGCACGAGGACCGAAGAAAAACACGATGCACACGCCAGGCATTGCGAACAGCGGCGTGGTGCTCAGCGCTGCCAGCGGTTCGGCGTGCAAACCCGTGGCAATGGCGATGCCGATGTCGGCGAAGGCGAACAAGACGGCCGTCAGCCGGGCAGAGGGCCACGGGAAGAACCACCAGAATAACGTCCAGCCGATTGCGTTGACGAACATCCAGATCACTACCGCCTGGCTCAACCAGTGCGGCCCCGCGAGGTCTTCGAACCATAGGCACACCGCGGCGAGCGCGGTGATCACGCCCCCGAAACTGTTGCTCGCCCGAAGCGCGCCGATCAAGCCGCGCCGCCGGTAGAACTCGGCGACCCACGAATAGTCGCCCGGTTCGTTCCACCACTGCCGCAGTAGGCGCGTGCTCTCCGACTTCACCGACGTTCCTCCGGTGCGCCATGGGACAAACAAGGCGACAAGTGACGAAGATTACCTGCGCATGGCACAGCCGAACAAAAGTCCGGCACGCGGGACACGCAGAACGTGGGCGGGCTGATGCGGGTGCAAACTTAAGGGACCGCTAAGATCGTGAGCCATGACGAGCACCTCCGAGACTTCGGTCGAGGCACAAGCCGAGCACGAGATCGACATCCACACCACCGCGGGCAAGCTCGCCGAACTGCGCAAGCGGAGCGAAGAGGCGCTGCACCCGGTGGGTGAAGCCGCCGTGGAGAGGGTGCACGAGAAGGGCAAACTCACTGCACGGGAGCGCATTTACGCCCTGCTGGACGAGGGATCGTTCGTCGAGCTCGACGCATTGGCCCGCCACCGCAGCACCAACTTCGGGCTGGAGAAGAACCGCCCGCTCGGCGACGGTGTCGTCACCGGCTACGGCACCATCGATGGCCGCGACGTCTGCATCTTCAGCCAGGACGCCACGGTTTTCGGCGGCAGCCTCGGCGAGGTCTACGGCGAAAAGATCGTCAAGGTGCAGGAATTGGCCCTCAAGACCGGCCGGCCGCTGATCGGGATCAACGACGGCGCGGGCGCCCGCATTCAGGAGGGCGTGGTCTCCCTCGGCCTGTACAGCAAGATCTTCCGCAACAACATCCTGGCTTCCGGCGTCATCCCGCAGATCTCGCTGATCATGGGTGCCGCCGCCGGCGGCCACGTCTACTCCCCCGCGCTGACCGACTTCGTGGTGATGGTCGACCAGACCAGCCAGATGTTCATCACCGGCCCGGACGTGATCAAGACCGTCACCGGCGAAGACGTGACGATGGAGGAGTTGGGTGGCGCGCACACCCACATGGCCAAGTCCGGCACGGCGCACTACGTCGCCTCCGGTGAGCAGGACGCCTTCGACTACGTCCGCGATCTGCTGAGCTACCTGCCGCCCAACAACTTCACCGATCCGCCGAAGTTTGCGGTGCCCCTTCCCGACGGTGCGATCGAGGACAACCTGACCGAAGAGGACCTCGAGCTCGACACGCTGATCCCGGATTCGGCCAACCAGCCGTATGACATGCACGAGGTGATCAGGCGGATCCTCGACGACGACGAGTTCCTCGAGATCCAGGAGGGCTACGCCGGAAACATCGTCGTCGGGTTCGGACGCATCGAGGGACGGTCGGTCGGGATCGTCGCCAACCAGCCCACCCAGTTCGCCGGCTGCCTGGACATCAACGCCTCAGAAAAGGCCGCCCGCTTCGTGCGGACCTGCGACTGCTTCAACATTCCGGTGGTGATGCTGGTCGACGTGCCGGGCTTCCTGCCGGGCACCGGCCAGGAGTACAACGGCATCATCCGCCGCGGCGCCAAGCTGCTCTACGCCTACGGCGAGGCCACCGTCCCCAAGATCACCGTCATCACCCGCAAGGCCTACGGCGGCGCGTACTGCGTGATGGGCTCCAAGGACATGGGTTGTGACGTCAACGTCGCATGGCCGACCGCGCAGATCGCCGTGATGGGCGCCTCGGGCGCGGTCGGCTTCGTCTACCGCCAGCAGCTCAAGGAAGCCGCCAAGGACGGCGATGACGTCGACGCGCTGCGGCTGCACTTGCAGCAGGAGTACGAGGACACTCTGGTGAACCCGTACATCGCCGCCGAGCGAGGCTACGTCGACGCGGTGATCCCGCCGTCGCACACCCGCGGCTACATCGCGACCGCGCTGCGGTTGCTGGAGCGCAAGATCGCTCAGGTGCCGCCCAAGAAGCACGGGAACATTCCCCTGTGAGTCGAGTGAGCGACGGGAACGAGACGAACGGTCAAGCGCCTGTGACGAACGACGAGAACGCTGTAAGCGACGAGACCAACGCCAGCGCGGGTCACACGCGCCGCACATTCACGTGCTCAAGGGCCGACCGACCGATGCGGAGCTGGCCGCGCTGGTCGCGGTGCTGAGCAGCGCCGTAGGCGGCGGCGAACCGCCGACACCGGTGTTCTCCCAGTGGGGGCTGCCCGTCGACAAATTGCGCTACTCGATCCATAGCTGGCAGCGCATGAGCCTGCAGCAACGGACGCACATGCGGGGCAGATGACGCAGGCCTCCGACGACGTTGATGCCGGCGTAGCCGGGATCGAGGAGTGGGAATGACCCGTCTGATCCTGGGGTCGGCGTCCGAGGGTCGGCGACGGGTGCTGCGCCAGGCCGGTGTCGAACCGTCGGTCGTGGTGTCGGGGGTCGACGAGGACGCGATCGTCGCCGCATTGGGCGCCGATGCCGCCACCGGGCGACGTGGTCCGCAGCCTCGCCGAGGCCAAAGCCGAGCATGTCGTCACGCTGCTCGATCCCGCAGATGCCGCGGATTGCGTTGTCATTGGCTGTGATTCGATGCTCTACCTCGACGGCCGACTGGTCGGCAAACCCGCATCCATCGATGCGGCGCGTCGCGAGTGGCAGTCGATGGGCGGTCGGTCCGGTCAGCTGCACACCGGACACTGCCTGGTACGGCTGGCCGACGGCGAAGTCACCGACCGTGCGGCCGAATCATTCGTCGCCACAGTGCATTTCGCCACCCCGGCGCCAGCGGACCTGGATGCGTACCTGGCCAGCGGCGAGTCGCTGGGGGTAGCCGGAGCGTTCACCATCGACGGGCTCGGCGGCTGGTTCGTCGACCGGATCGAGGGTGACCCGTCCAACGTCATCGGCCTGAGCCTGCCGCACACCCGGGCGCTGCTGCAGCGAGTGGGCGTGTCGATCGCCGATCTGTGGGCGGCCAACCCGCTCGCGTCGTGAAACTGTCGCCGGCGTCAACGCCGCAACGCCCGAGGCAACCGGCAGGTAGGCTCGCGGTGTGCCTCTACCAGCAGATCCCAGCCCGACGCTGAGCGCCTACGCCCACCCGGAACGGCTGGTCACCTCCGACTGGCTGGCCGGCAATCTGGGCCGACCCGGACTCGCCATCGTCGAGTCCGATGAAGACGTCCTGCTCTACGACGTCGGCCACATCCCCGGGGCCGTCAAAATCGACTGGCACACCGATCTCAACGACCCGCGGGTGCGCGACTACATCAACGGCAGGCAGTTCGCCGAACTGATGGACCGCAAAGGCATTTCGCGCGACGACACCGTGGTGATCTACGGCGACAAGAGCAACTGGTGGGCCGCCTACGCGCTGTGGGTCTTCACCCTTTTCGGCCATCCCGACGTTCGGCTGCTCAACGGCGGACGCGACCTGTGGATGCACGACAACCGCGACACCACGCTGGACGTGCCGAGCCGCACCTCGTCGGGCTACCCCGTCGTGGAGCGCAACGACGCGCCGATCCGCGCATACAAAGACGACGTGCTGGGCGCCCTGGGTGACGGGCCGCTGATCGACGTGCGCTCGCCCGATGAGTACACCGGCAAGCGCACCCACATGCCCGACTACCCCGAAGAGGGCGCGTTGCGGGCCGGGCATATCCCTACGGCACAGTCGATCCCGTGGGCCAAGGCCGCCGACGACAGCGGGCGCTTCCGCAGCCGTGACGAACTCGAGAAGCTGTACGGGTTCATCGAGCCGGACGACAAGACGATCGTCTACTGCCGCATCGGCGAACGGTCCAGCCACACCTGGTTCGTGTTGACGCATCTGCTGGGCATCCCCGGCGTGCGCAACTACGACGGTTCGTGGACCGAATGGGGTAACGCCGTGCGAGTGCCGATCGTCGCCGGCGAAGCCCCAGGGGCTGTGCCCGGCCCGATGAGCATGCCCGCGCCGCTGGCCGAAGTCCTCTCCGACTTCGCCGAAGTCCAAGGCCAGGACAAACTCAAGCTGTTGCTGGAGTTCGCCGACGATTTGCCGGCGCTGCCCGCCGACCTCGAAGAGGCCGCGATGGAACCGGTCGTCGAATGTCAGTCGCCGCTGTTTTTGCACGTCGACGCGCACGACCCGGACCGGGTGCGGCTGTATTTCAGCGCTCCCGTCGAAGCCCCCACCACTCGTGGTTTCGCGTCGATTCTGGCCGCCGGCCTCGACGAGCAGCCCGCCGCCGACATCCTCGCGGTGCCTGAGGACTTCTATGCCGATCTGGGTCTGGCCGAGTTGATCAGCCCGCTGCGGCTGCGCGGCATGTCGGCGATGCTGGCCCGAATCAAGCGCCGACTGCGCGAGTCCGCGGAGAAGTAGACACCGGGTCTCGTCGCTCTACGGCGCGCCGCATAAACTTCCCCCGAAACGACTTGTAAGAATTTCTCTTAGACATCACCAGACGTGCTCACCAGGAGGCGAAGTGGCCAGTCACGCCAGCTCGACGATCTCGAAAGTTCTTGTCGCCAATCGCGGTGAGATCGCGGTGCGGGTCATCCGCGCGGCCAAGGACGCGGGACTGCCCAGCGTGGCGGTGTACGCCGAGCCCGACGCCGACGCCCCACACGTGAAGCTGGCCGATGAGGCCTTCGCGCTGGGCGGCCAGACGTCGGCCGAGTCCTACCTCGACTTCGGCAAGCTGCTGGAGGCGGCCGAGAAATCCGGCGCCAACGCGATCCACCCCGGCTACGGCTTCCTGTCGGAGAACGCCGACTTCGCCCAGGCCGTCCTCGACGCCGGCCTGATCTGGATCGGGCCCAGCCCGCAGTCGATCCGCGACCTCGGTGACAAGGTCACCGCGCGACACATCGCCGCCAAGGCGCAGGCGCCGCTGGTGCCCGGCACCCCCGACCCGGTCAAGAACGCCGACGAGGTGGTCGCCTTCGCCAAGGAGTACGGCGTTCCGGTCGCCATCAAGGCGGCGTTCGGCGGCGGCGGTCGCGGCATGAAGGTCGCACGCACCATCGAGGAGATCCCCGAGCTGTTCGAGTCGGCGACCCGCGAGGCCGTCGCCGCGTTCGGTCGCGGCGAGTGCTTCGTCGAGCGCTACCTGGACAAGCCGCGCCACGTCGAGGCTCAGGTGATCGCCGACCAGCACGGCAACGTCATCGTCGCCGGCACCCGCGACTGCTCGTTGCAGCGCCGCTTCCAGAAGCTGGTGGAGGAGGCGCCGGCACCCTTCCTCACCGACGCGCAGCGCAAAGAGATCCACGAATCCGCCAAGCGGATCTGCAAGGAAGCCGGCTACTACGGCGCCGGCACGGTGGAGTACCTGGTCGGCCAGGACGGGCTGATCTCCTTCCTCGAGGTCAACACCCGTCTGCAGGTTGAGCACCCGGTGACCGAGGAGACCGCGGGCATCGACCTGGTGCTGCAGCAGTTCAAGATCGCCAACGGCGACAAGCTGGACATCACCGAGGACCCGACGCCCCGCGGGCACGCCATCGAGTTCCGGATCAACGGCGAGGATGCGGGTCGCGGGTTCCTGCCGGCCCCCGGCCCGGTCACCCGGTACGACATCCCCACCGGGCCCGGTGTCCGGCTGGACTCCGGGGTGGAGGCCGGTTCGGTAATCGGCGGTCAGTTCGACTCGATGCTGTCCAAGCTGATCGTGTACGGCGCCACCCGGGAAGAAGCACTGGCGCGCTCGCGCCGGGCGCTGGACGAGTTCCACGTCGAGGGTCTGGCCACCGTCATCCCATTCCACCGGGCAGTGGTGTCCGATCCGGCGTTCATCGGCGACGGCGATGGCTTCACCGTGCACACCCGCTGGATCGAAACCGAATGGGACAACACCGTCGAACCGTTCACCGCCGGCGAGCCCATCGAGGAGGACGAAGCCCTGCCGCGGCAGAAGGTCGTCGTCGAGGTCGGCGGCCGACGGCTTGAGGTGTCGCTGCCCGGCGATCTGGCGCTGTCCAACGGCGCTGCCGCAGGTGGCGACGTGATCCGTAAGAAGCCCAAGGCACGCAAGCGCGGTGCCGCCGGCGGCGCTGCGGCGTCCGGCGACGCGGTGACCGCTCCGATGCAGGGCACCGTGGTGAAGGTGGCTGTCGAAGAGGGGCAAGAGGTTTCGACCGGCGACCTCGTGGCGGTCCTGGAGGCCATGAAGATGGAGAACCCGGTCACTGCGCACAAGGACGGCGTCATCACCGGACTGGCCGTCGAAACCGGTGCCGCGGTCACCCAGGGCACGGTGCTGGCCGAGATCAAATAGCGCGGCGCACACCCGGTGACGAAGCGCGCCGGGTACCGGCGCGCTGAGGAACTGGACAATCAAGCACCGTGGATGCCGTCGAGATCAATGCCGGGCAGTGGTATCTGCGCGGACTTCGGGCCGACGGTCGCATCGACGACCGTCCCGCGCTGGCCGAACTCGGCGCGACCGACCCGGACCATGTCTCACGCAGCGCCGCCGCGTGGTCGGCGGACTCGTGTTACTCGTGGGCGGTGTGCGAGCCCACTACCGGTGAACTGTTGGCCGAGGTGACGCTGGATCCCGCGACCGGGGAAGTCGCCAGCAGAGCACGCGCCGGCCACGACGACGCGGCCGGCGCCGCTGCGGAGTCTGTTCGGCGCTTCGCCGCCGCAATCGTTGCGCCCAAACACAATTCACGTTAAATGTAAGTGCTCCAACTTTTGCTGACCTGGCATTCTTAGAACTTGCGTCTCACGTTGTAGGCACGCAGTAGCCGGAGTAGTGTCTTAACAAGGTTGAGTTACCAGCCGCACGGAACAGCGTTAATCGACGTAAGGGGAGACTCGTTCTCCCGGTCTCTCCTCGCGCGCGGCACCTAATACGCTTGACGTGATCCACAGAACGCTTTGTCGACTGATGGAGTCACTTGATGTCTGCTGTACAACCCACCTCTGCTCCGCCGGTTCCTGGAACCAACGCGGCACTCCCGCCACCCGCATGGGAAAACCGTTCCGTCCGATTCAGCGCGGAATGGGACGTGGACCGGGTGGTGATCACCGCTCACGGCGAGCTCGACGCATCCAATGCAGCCCAGCTCGCCGACTATTTCGATCTGTGCATCGCCCGCTCCACCCCACTGGTCCTGGACCTGAGTGGTCTGAAATTCTTTGGCACTGACGGCTTTTCGGTGCTGCACTTGATCAACGTCAAATGCGCGGCCGCCAACCTGCGGTGGGCGGTAGTGCCGAGCAACGGGGTGACCCGGTTACTTCGGATCTGCGACCCCGACCTCACCCTGCCGCTGATCAAATCCGTACACGCGATGCCGGACGCCGATGACGACGATCCGGACCACAACCGGCTATTCCAGCTCGTCCCGTAACCGCGCGAGCGATTTCGCCAGCAATCGCGACACATGCATCTGCGAGATGCCGACTCGCTCGGCTATCTGCGTCTGCGTCATAGACTCGAAAAACCTGAGGACCAGCACGGTTCGCTCCCGCTCCGGGAGTCCTTCCAGCAGCGGTCGCAGCGCCTCGCGGTTCTCGATGCGCTCCAGCCCGGTGTCGACATCGCCAAGCGTGTCGGCGATGGCCCGGGCCTCCTCGTCGCCGCTGCCGCCACCGCTGTCGATGGACAACGTGTTGTAGGAGCTGCCCGCGACCAGGCCCTCGACGACTTCGGCGCGGTCCATTTCCAGTTCTCGAGAGAGCTCGGAGGCAGTCGGCGCGCGGCCCAGCCGCTGCGACAGGTCCGCGGTCGCTGAGCCGAGACGTAGGTGCAGCTCCTTCAGCCGACGCGGAACCTTGACCGACCAGCTGTTGTCCCGGAAGTGCCGGCGAACCTCACCCATGATGGTGGGGACCGCGAAGGACACGAAGTCGGAGCCGGTTTCGACGTCAAATCGCTTCACCGCGTTGACCAAGCCGACGCGCGCGACCTGAACCAGATCGTCGCGCGGTTCGCCACGCCCTTCGAAGCGGCGGGCGATGTGATCGGCCAGCGGCAGGCAGCGCGCGACGATCTTGTCGCTATGGCGTTGAAATTCCGCTGAGCCGGCGTCAAGGGTCGCCAACTCGCGGAACATGTCGGGAACGTCGGCGTATTCGTTTGGACGAGATGACGAACCACCGCCAGCTCGCGGCGTCACCTGTGAGTGCCCGCCCTTCGGGTGGTCAACGTGACCCCGAAAACGCCCTGGCCGTTCTGGAATGTCTGGACTTCGTCAGCCAATGACGTCAGGACATGCCAGCTGAAACTGCCGGGCGTCACCACATCTTCGTTGGCGCACGTCGTCGATGCCTCGACCCGCAGCTCCTCGCCGTGTGGGTCGATGACGATCTCGAGTGTGGCATCTGGGACGGCCGACCGGATCAAGCGCGTGCAGACCTCGTCCACCGCGAGCCGCAGATCGGCGACCGCGTCGAAATCCAGATCTTCGAAGGTTCCGACCGCGCCGACCAGCGTCCGTAAGACCGCCAGATTCTCCAGCGTCGCTGCCACCCGCAGCTCGATGGCGCGCTCGCCGCGTTGCTGATCTTTGGCCGCCTTCGCAGCTGCAGTCATCGGGCCTCCCAGCATAGTTTGACCGACAGTACCCTCGCGCTCGAGCTGGTTAGTCATGATCGCCGCCGGGTATTACGCGCGCGTTGGACCCGAGCGAGAACGCGGAAATCCAGCGAACGCGCCGCATTCGGCGCATCGCGCTGATCTCCGTCATCACGTTGGTGATCCTTGCGTTGATTGCAATGGGCATCTATCTCGTCGCGTTCGTGATTCTGTCACCCACCATCTGATGACCAGCGGACCGTCGGATGAAATGCTCATTGTGGCGGACTAAATACCCACAAACTGCGCCCGATCAAACCACGCGACGCGAAGCGAGCTGCTCAACCAGCCAATACCGGCCCGGCGATCGGCGCGCCCATGGTGAGCGTGACGAACATCAGGACCATCAACAGCCAGCCGGTGCCCTGCCATGCCCACCACGTTCCGTGGTCGCGCCAGACGCGGTAGGTGCGAATGAATGCCCACACGCCCGCGACCAGCAGGATCACCGGAGCGCCGAAGGCCAGAATGGTCAGCTGGGGCGCCCCGCATGCCGCAGTATCGACGGACATCGCACCGGTGCAGGTGCTGTCCCACAGCGCGGCGACGATGAGGAAACCAACGCCGGCCAACGCGCCCAGCACGGCAAACCGGACGGCGTGATGCACTTCGTTGTCTGACTGCCCGAGTCGGTCACCCGTCGAGGAGTGTTGCTGTGTCGTCATCGAAAACCTCTATCGCCGTCGCTCGCGCCTAGCTATGCCAGGTCCGTATACCCATCGACATGCCGGCAATAAACCAGGTCAGACGTTGTCCCCGTCACTCTGCGACCCTCGACGCGCGCTGTACCGAATCATGAAGATCGCCGCGGCTATCCCGACCACCAGGAGGCCCAGCGCACCCAGCCCGTCGGTAGCCGATGTTGCCCGTTGAGCCGCCGGGCATCGCGCGGACAGTGGTTCGAAACTTCGCTGAGGGCGCGAACACACTGGTAGACGGGCGACTACACTTCGCGGCGACGACAGGGTGAGCCGCCGAAATCGGACCGCACGAGGCCGAATAGAAGTTTGCAGGGGCATCCCGGGCGTTGCGGGTCTGCGCAAAGCTCCGGCAAGTACCATCGGCACTATGCGAACGCCAAGGCGCCGGTTATCCCCGGAGGACCGCCGCGCCGAGCTGCTCGCGTTGGGCGCTGAAGTCTTCGGCCAGCGGCCCTACGACGAGGTTCGCATCGACGAAATCGCGGAGCGCGCCGGCGTCTCACGGGCGCTGATGTACCACTACTTCCCGGACAAGCGCGCGTTTCTTCGCCGCCGTCGTCAAGGGGCAGGCCGACCAGCTCTTCGAAACCACAAACACGCCTCCGACGCCTGGCCAGAACCTGTTCGAGGAGGTGCGGGGCGGCGTACTTGCCTACATGCAGTATCACCAGGAGCACCCGCACGCGG
Organism: uncultured Actinomycetota bacterium; assembly: GCA_963755805.1. Taxonomy (GTDB): domain Bacteria; phylum Actinomycetota; class Actinomycetes; order Mycobacteriales; family Mycobacteriaceae; genus Mycobacterium. The sequence continues at coordinate 109,330 of CAVWLG010000028.1, read as the reverse complement.
CCTGGGCGGCCTACGTCGGCCTCGGCCGTTCCGACCCGGTCCTGCTCGGCATCGACGACGAGGCCAAAGACCGTCAGATGGAACACATCATGAGCCGCATCGTCGAGGTCGACGGGTCGGGCAGCAATCTGGAGCCCGACGTCGAGCGCGACCTGCGGATCGTCATCCATGGTTGGCTGGCGCTGACCTTCGAGTTCTGCCGGCAGCGCATCATCCACCCGGAGACCGACGCAGGCCATCTCAGCGATTCCTGCGCACACTCACTGCTCGATGCGATCATCCGGGTGAACAACATTCCCGAGCAATTGGCCAAGGCGATGGCGCCCGACCAGCGCTGACCGGCCTCTGAGCTTGTTGTCGGTGCCCGCTGGCACCATGGCTAAGTGGCCTCTGTTCCCGACGATCCGCTCGCGCGGTTCAGCGTCGTCACCCGCGACTGGTTCGCCGGGACGTTCGCTGCGCCCACCCCGGCGCAGGCCGATGCCTGGTCGGCCATCGCCGACGGTCACAACACCCTGGTCATCGCCCCGACCGGCTCGGGCAAGACGCTCGCAGCGTTCCTGTGGGCGATCGACGCGCTGGCCGGTGCGCCACGCAGTGAGCGAGAGCCCGGCACCCGGGTGCTGTACGTGTCGCCGCTCAAGGCGCTGGCCGTCGATGTCGAGCGCAACCTGCGCACGCCGCTGGCCGGGATGGCTCGGGTGGCCGCGCAACGCGGCCTGCCGACGCCGGAGATCACCGTCGGCCTGCGATCCGGCGATACCCCGCCGGCGCAACGTCGGCAGCTGATCAGCAATCCGCCCGACGTGCTGATCACCACGCCCGAGTCGCTGTTCCTGATGCTGACCTCGGCGGCCCGTCAAACCCTGGCCGGCGTGCAGACCGTCATTGTCGACGAGGTACATGCCATCGCCGCCACCAAACGAGGCGCGCACCTGGCGCTGTCCCTGGAGCGGCTCGACGATTTGCTCCCGAAACCGGCCCAGCGAATTGGGCTTTCGGCCACCGTGCGTCCGGCCGACGAGGTGGCCCGATTTCTGTCGGGGGCCTCCCCGACGACCATCGTGTCCCCGCCGGCGGCCAAGACTTTCGAGCTGTCGGTCCAGGTCCCGGTCCCGGACATGGCCAACTTGGAAAACGGCAGCATCTGGCCCGACGTCGAGGCGCAGCTGGTCGACCTGGTCGAGACGCACAATTCGACGATCGTGTTCGCCAACTCACGACGGCTGGCCGAACGATTGACCGCTCGGCTCAACGAGATTCACGCCGAGCGCACAGATACAGACCGCCCGGCGACGATGCAGAGCGCGAAGCGCGATGAGAAGGAGCCGGGCAATGAAATCCAGCCCGCCGAGGCCAACCCGAAGGTTGCCGGCGGTGCGCCGGCCCACCTGCTGGGCAGTGGCCAAACCTACGGCGCCCCAACGCTGTTGGCCCGCGCCCACCACGGCTCGGTCAGCAAGGAACAGCGGGCCATCGTCGAGGAAGACCTGAAATCCGGCCGACTCAAGGCGGTGGTGGCGACATCGAGCCTGGAGCTGGGCATCGACATGGGCGCTGTCGATCTCGTCATTCAAGTCGAAGCCCCGCCTTCGGTGGCCAGCGGACTGCAGCGTATCGGTCGCGCCGGACACCAGGTCGGTGAGATCTCGCGCGGCGTGCTGTTCCCCAAGCACCGCACCGATCTGATCGGCTGCGCGGTGACCGTTCAACGCATGCTCGCCGGTCAGATCGAGACGATGCGGGTGCCGACCAATCCGCTCGACATCCTGGCTCAGCACACCGTGGCGGCGTCGGCGTTGGAGCCGCTGGACGTCGACCGCTGGTTCGATACGGTCCGACGCAGTGCGCCGTTTGCCACGTTGCCGCACAGCGTATTCGAGGCCACATTGGATCTGCTGTCCGGCAAGTACCCGTCGACCGAGTTCGCCGAATTGCGGCCACGCCTGATCTACGACCGCGACACCGGAACCGTGACAGCGCGGCCCGGTGCGCAGCGGCTCGCGGTGACGTCCGGCGGAGCCATCCCGGATCGCGGCCTGTTCACTGTCTACCTGGCCACCGACTCCGAAACTCCTTCGCGGGTAGGCGAACTCGACGAGGAGATGGTCTACGAATCTCGGCCTGGCGATGTCATCGCGTTGGGCGCCACCAGCTGGCGGATCACCGAGATCACCCACGACCGGGTGCTGGTGATCCCGGCGCCCGGCGAGCCGGCCCGGCTGCCGTTCTGGCGCGGCGACGACTCCGGACGGCCCGCCGAACTCGGCCGCGCGATCGGCGCTTTCACCGGCGAGCTGGCCGCGCTCGATCGGGGCCCGTTCGAGAGCCGTTGCGCCGAATTGGGATTCAACGAATACGCCACCGAAAACCTGTGGCGGCTGCTTGACGACCAGCGTGCCGCCACCACCGTGGTGCCTACCGACGCCACGCTGCTGGTCGAGCGGTTCCGCGACGAGCTGGGCGACTGGCGGGTGATCCTGCACTCCCCCTACGGTTTGCGGGTGCACGGTCCGCTGGCCCTGGCAGTGAGCCGACGGCTCCGCGACCGCTACGGCATCGATGAAAAACCGACCGCCTCCGACGACGGCATCGTGGTGCGGCTGCCCGATACAGTGTCCGAGTCGGGGGTCGAAGCCCCGCCGGGCGCCGAACTATTCGTCTTCGACGCCGACGAGATCGATCCGGTCGTCACCGCCGAGGTGGGCGGTTCGGCATTGTTCGCCTCCCGGTTCCGCGAGTGCGCCGCGCGTGCGCTGCTGCTACCGCGACGACACCCGGGCAAGCGGTCCCCGTTGTGGCACCAGCGTCAGCGCGCCGCCCAGCTGCTCGACGTGGCCCGCAAGTACCCGGACTTCCCGATCGTGTTGGAGACGGTTCGTGAGTGCCTGCAGGACGTCTACGACGTGCCGACGCTGACCGGGCTGATGAACGACATCGCCGCCCGGAAGATCCGCGTCGTGGAGATCGAGACCGCGACGCCGTCACCCTTCGCAGCCTCGCTGCTGTTCGGCTATGTCGGAGCCTTCATGTACGAGGGTGACAGCCCGCTGGCCGAGCGCCGCGCGGCGGCGCTGTCGCTGGACCCCACGCTGCTGGCCGAGTTGCTGGGCCGGGTCGAGCTGCGCGAGCTGCTCGATCCCGACGTCGTCGCCGGGACCGGCCGCCAGTTGCAGCATCTGTCGCCCGATCGGGCCGCCCGCGACGCCGAGGCGGTCGCCGACCTGCTGCGGCTGCTCGGCCCGTTGACCGCCGACGAGGTGGCCGCCCGCGCCGGCGGTGCCGATGTCGGCGGCTGGCTGGAAGCGCTCTACGCCGCCAAACGCGCGCTCCCGGTGTCGTTCGCCGGCGGCAGCTGGTGGGTGGCGATCGAGGACATCGGCCGGCTGCGTGACGGGGTCGGGGTGGCGGTCCCGGTCGGCGTGCCCGCCAGCTTCACCGAAGCGGTGGCCGATCCGCTGGGTGAGCTGGTCAGCCGCTATGCGCGCACCCATGCGCCGTTCACCACGACCGACGTTGCGACCCGGTTCGGGCTGGGGCTACGCGTCGCGGCCGATGTGCTGGGCCGCCTGGCCGCTGACGGCAAGCTGGTGCGCGGTGAGTTCTCCACCGACGCGCTCGGCGATGAGTGGTGCGACGCCGATGTGCTGCGGATTCTGCGGCGCCGATCGCTGGCGGCGTTGCGGGCCCAGGTCGAGCCGGTCAGCACCAGCGCATACGCGCGGTTCCTGCCGGCCTGGCAGGGGATGGGCGCCGGATCGGCGGCCAACGCCGGCCTGGACGGCCTGCTCGCGGTCATCGATCAACTCGCCGGCGTACCGCTGCCGGCGTCGGCGATCGAATCGCTGGTACTGGCGCCGCGGGTCCGCGACTACTCCCCCGCGCTGCTCGACGAGCTGCTGGCCTCCGGGGAGGTGATGTGGTCGGGCGCGGGCTCGATCTCCGGCAGCGACGGCTGGGTCGCTTTCCATTCCGCCGATACCGCGCCGCTGACGCTGGCCGCCGGATCGGAGATCGAGTTCACCGCGACGCATCGCGCGGTTCTGGACATGTTGGCCGGCGGCGGGGCGTTCTTCTTCCGACAGCTGGGGCAAGAGGGTATCGGCGAGGCCGAGCTCAAAACCGCACTGTGGGAGCTGATCTGGGCCGGCTGGGTCACCGGCGACACGTTCGCGCCGTTACGTGCGATGTTGTCGGGAGCGCCGGGCCGCAAACGTTCGGCGCCCGCGCACCGGCAGGGCCGCGGCAAACGCCCACCGCGACTGAGTCGCTACAGCGTCGCGCACGCCCAGGCGCGGGCCGCCGACCCGACCGTCGCGGGCCGCTGGTCGGCGCTGCCGCCGGCCGAGCCCGACTCCACCACGCGCGCCCACCACCAAGCGGAGTTGCTGCTGAACCGGCATGGGGTGCTGACCAGGGGCGCGGTCGGCGCCGAAGGAATCCCGGGCGGGTTCGCCATGCTCTACAAGGTGCTGACAGCTTTCGAGGACGCCGGCCGGTGCCAGCGTGGCTACTTCGTCGAGTCGCTCGGGGGCGCCCAGTTCGCGGTGGCTTCCACCGTCGACCGGTTGCGCAGCTACCTCGACGGTGTCGATCCCGAACGACCTGAGTACCGCGCGGTGGTGCTCGCCGCCGCAGACCCGGCCAATCCCTACGGCGCGGCGCTGCCCTGGCCGTCACGGTCCACCGAAGACGGTCCGGGCCGCCCGGGCCGCAAAGCGGGTGCGCTGGTGGTGCTGGTCGACGGCAAACTGGTGTGGTTCCTCGAGCGCGGCGGACGGTCGATGCTCAGCTTCGTCGACGACAACGCCGGAGGCCAACCACGCTGCGGCGGTCGCAGTCGCGAATCTCGTCGCTGCCGGGCAGGTGAACTCGATCCTCATCGAGCGCATCAACAGTGCGCCGGCATTGGGGCCGCAGCTACCCGGGACGGTGGCGACCGCCTTGACCGACGCTGGGTTCTCCCGGACTCCGCGCGGGCTGCGGCTGCGATAGCCCATGCCCGAGGGTGACACCGTTTTCCGTACCGCAGACAGACTGCGGAAGGCGTTGGTCGGTCACGCGCTGACCCGCTGCGACGTTCGGGTACCGCGGTATGCCACGGTCGACCTGAGCGGTCATGTGGTCGATGAGGTGCGCAGCCGCGGCAAGCACCTGTTCATCCGCGTCGGGCCGGCCAGTATCCACTCGCACCTGAAGATGGACGGCAGCTGGCGGATCACGTCGCGGGCAGGTCGGACCGACTACCGGGTTCGAATCATCCTGGAAACAACTGATATCCGCGCGATCGGCATCGACCTGGGCGTGCTGGAGATTCTGGAACGCGACCACGACGACGACGCCGTTGACCACCTGGGACCCGATCTGCTGGGCGAGGACTGGGACGCGAACATCGCCGCGGACAATCTGATCGCGAGTCCGGATCGTCACATCGCCGAGGCGCTGCTCGACCAGCGCGTGATGGCCGGAATCGGGAATGTCTTCTGCAACGAGTTGTGCTTCGTCAGCGGACACCTGCCCACCGCGCCGGTGAGTGCGATCACTGACCCCCGCCGTCTGGTCGTCCGCGCTCGCGACATGTTGTGGGTCAACCGCTTCCGCCAGAATCGCTGCACCACCGGTGACACCCGGCCCGGGCGGCAGCTGTGGGTATACGGACGCCGCGGACAGAGTTGCCGTCGCTGCGGCACGTCGATCAGCTATGACGACAGCGGCGAGCGGGTTGCGTATTGGTGCCCCGTCTGCCAACGCTGAACGCCCAGGGAATGTCTATTCGGTTAACGATCAGGGTTGGCCGCGTTGGCCGCAGTGCGCGCTTCAAAAGTCTGGGTGCGGCATGCAATGATCGCAATGTCAGCGGCTTTGCTCGCTGCCGCAATACTCGCGACTTCTGCTCAGCGGACCGGATGAGAAAGGACGACCACCCGAGTGCGCTTGATCAATCCTGTGCGATCACTGGTGACCGGCCTGATCCTTTTGGTCCTGGTGTTCGCTGCCGCTCAGCGTCATGGCCGTCACCGCGGCCAGCGCGCACGCCGACGCCGTCGACGCGCAGCTTCTTGAATGCGTTGGAGTCCAAGCAAATCACCTTCGCCTCCGCACAGGCGGCGGTCATTGCCGGCCATCAGGTCTGCGATGCGCTCGACGGCGGCAGAGCCTCGAGCGACGTCGCCAACGACGTGATGCAGCAGAGCGGTCTCGACGGCTACCACGCCGGGTTCTTCGTCGGCGTCAGCATCGCCGCATTCTGTCCGCGGCACACCGGAGCCTGACGGCCGCCGCACCTGCTTCTCAGCTGTTGCAGGCGCTTTCGCGATATACCTGAGCGCTCATCCCGCCGACGGGGGCGGTTTGATCACGTTGCCCTTGAGTTCGGCGCCGATCGAAATGTCTTCGTACTTCTGCGACTTGCGCTTGCGCCAGCCACTGCCCGCCTGGATCGGTGGTGCCATCAGCGGCGGCATCATCGGCATTCCGGCAGCCTCGCCCGCGCCGAGCGGCGTTGCCGCCGAGGCGAGTTGGACGGGCGCCTGCGACGTCGCCAACAGCGTCCCAGCGGCCGGTGGCGCCATCAGGCCACCCATCGGCACCGCCACACCGGTCGCCGCGGCCGCCGCGGGTGCGGAGAGCCCGGCAGCGCCCAGCGCTCCCAGTCCGCCCCCTCCGGCGCCGAGCGCGCCCAGCGCTCCGGCTGCCCCGCCCAGACCTCCGCCGCCCAGCGCTTCCTCGCCCTCCGACACGCCCTGGCCGACCTGCGCGCTCACGCCCTGCAACGCCTGCGCCGACTGGCTCTGCGCCAGGTAGCTGAGCAGGTTGATCGGGAATCCGGACGAGACGAACTGGTTGGCGTAGGTGTTCGCCAGGCCGACGAAGCCGGCGTTGGGGTCGCCCGCGGTGGGCAGGGCAGCCGCCGGGAGTTGCGGCAGCGGCGGCCTTCGCCGCGGTCGAGCTTCCCGAGTTGGTGGCGGCCGCTGTTTGCGCACTGGCCTGCCCGGCCTGTGCCGACGGGTCCGTGGTCGAGGTGGGCGAGGTGAACTGCGGCAGGTTGGTGGCCTGCGTCGACGCGGCCTGATACCGGGTCATCGCCGCCGCGTTGTTCGCCCACATCTGCTGGTAGTTGGCCTCGGTCGCGGCGATCGCCGGCAGATTCCTGCCGAAGGTGTTGGTGGCGAGCAGCTGGGCCAGCTGCGTCCGGTTGGCGAGAACCGTCGCCGTCGGAACCACCGACGCGCTCGCGGAGTTGAACGCCACCGCTGCGGCCTGGGCCGACGCGGCGACCTGCTGGGCCTGCTGCGAGGTGGTGCGAAGCCAGGCCAGATACGGCGCGGCGGACGCAGACATCGCCGCCGCCGACGGGCCATGCCAGGTATCGGCCATCGACGACACCGCGGCCGCGTAGCTGTCCGCGGCGTCCTCCAGGTCGGCACCGAGCTGACGCCACGCCGCGGCGGCGTTAGCCAGCGATTCCGAACCGGGCCCCGAATGAATCAACGCCGAAATCACTTCGGGGGGCAGCGTCGTGAATTCCATGATGCAAAAGATTTACTACCGTGGGAAAACGCTTGGAACACCGGGTTGACTACGGTGAAAAATAGCCTCGAACATTGGGCTTCGTCCCCTTACGAGATCGCGTTGATGGAGTTCAGCAGCCGCGGCTTGAACTCGTCGGGAATCGGGATGTAGCCGGCGCCGGTCAAATTCTTCTGACCTGGGCCGATCGCGCTCTGCAGGAAGGCCCGCACGGCCTCGCCCACCTTGGGATCCGGGTACTTGGAGCAGACGATCTCGTACGTCGCCAGCACAATCGGGTAGGAGCCGGGCTGATTCGGCCGATAGAACGAGATGGTGTCGAGGGCGAGGTCGTCGCCCTTCTTGATGAACCAGGCCGAGGAAATCGTCTTGCCCACCGATTCCGGGCTGATGGCCACCGGGTCCGGGCCGGCCGAGGTGATGATGCTGGCCGCGTTCAGGTGTTGCGCCTGGGCGAATGACCACGCGAGGTAGGTGACCGACCCCTCGGTGTTCTTGACCTTCTCGGCGGCACCGTCGTTGCCGACCGCGCCCTCACCGACTCCGCCGTTGAACTTCCGGCCGGCGGGGAACCCCCACGTGCCTCTAGAAGCGGTGTCGAGATAACGCTGAAAGTTGTCGGTGGTTCCGGACTCGTCGCTGCGGAACACCACGTGAATCGGCTCGTTGGGCAATCTCACGCCCAGGTTCTGCAGCGCGATCGCGCCGTCATTCCACATGTTGATCTGGCCGTTGAAAATCTGGGCCGCGGTCAGACCGTCGAGGTTCAGCGACGTCACACCGTTGACGTTGAACGCGATGGCGATCGGGCTGACGACCATGGGCAGGTTCCAGGTGGGCGAACCGCACCGCTGCTGGGCCCTGTTGTACTCGTCGCGCGACAGAACCGAATCCGAGCCGCCGAAATCGTTTTGATTGTTCAGAAACTCGTTGATCCCGGCGCTGGAATCGTCGGCGGTGTAGTCCAGCGACTGTCCCGGGCAGGCGTTCGCGAAGGCCTTGACGAACTCGGTCATCGCGTTCTTCTGGGCCGTGGATCCGCTGGCTTTGAGGTCCGGCTTGCCTCCGCAGGTCACTTTCACCGGCGGCGCACTCGTGCTGGTGCCTCCGCCCGAGGCATTGTTGTGACTTCCGCATGCCGACAAGATCAGCATGCCGGTCACGAGCACGCTCAGTGCGGCGCTAAATCGGTTGAGCTTCAATCCAATTCCTTCAGACGGTCAGCGGAGATAGTCGCACCGGCGATTTGTACGCCATACTGCTGTGTCGCTCGCACCCATGAGGCATGGTAACAAGATTCGCGACGCGGTAATTATGCCCGGCTAACGCTGGACGTGCGGGTTTCACGATTTCAGCCGCTGTTTGCCGCCCGTTCATTGTCATCACGGGCACCGTCCGGAGTAGGCGTGCGTGGGGCGCCGCCACCGAAAATATTCACGCGTTGTTGACGTCCGCCTCCGGCCTCAATGAGGCCCAACCCATATCGTGGAATATCAACAGTCGGCTTTCTGTTGCAGGTCAAGTGACCTGCGTCGCACATCCCAGATGGCATGGGCTTGATCACAAAAGTCGAATTATTGAGCCAATGACGGCTCCTCAAACGTTGAAGATCTGCCCGCCACTTACCAAAGGACGGACCATCTTGTGGAAACACTCCAAGACTTTGTCAGCGCACGCTTCGCTGACCTGACCGCCGCCACCGGCCTGACCGACTGGGCACGTCAAGTGCTCAATGCGGTCAACTCGGCGGCTTCGTCGGTGCGCGGTACGCCCTCGTCCGCGCCCGTTGCCTCACTTCGGCCGGGACACGTTGTTGTCGGCCACGACCTGCCGCTGCTCCGCCCCGGCGTCGAGCGCTGCTGATATCGACGGCGCGAGTAACGTCCGCCGGCTGACGAACTCGCGGTGGGCGCCGGTTCGCGGATCGTCGAATTCGAGCCGCTGCGCCAGCAATTGCAGCGGCGTCGAAAAATCGTCGGCGGCAACGTCGATCACGTTGGGATACAGCGGGTCTCCATAGATCGGGATGCCCAGCGACGCCATGTGCACCCGTAGCTGATGGGTACGCCCGGTCCGTGGCGTCAGCCGGTACACACCATCGGCCGATAGCAGCTCCACCAAAGTCTCCGCGTTCGGCTCGCCGGCTTCTTCGACAGCCTGAAAATTGCTGCGGTGCTTGATGATCCGGCTGAATACTTCACGCGGCAAAGCGAGGCCGGGGTCCACCGGCGCGGCGGCCAGATAGGTCTTGCGCACCGCGCCACGGGCGAACAGCGTCTGATAGGCCCCGCGAACGGCGCGATGGGTCGTGAACAGCAACACCCCGGCCGTCAGCCGATCCAGCCGGTGGGCCGGGCTGAGCTCGTCCAGCCCGAGTTGTCGCCGAAGCCGCACCAGCGCCGTCTGCGCGACGTGCCGGCCGCGCGGCATGGTGGCCAGAAAGTGCGGCTTGTCGGCGACGACGATGTCCTCGTCCTGGTAGAGCACCGGGATGTCGAAAGGAACCGGGACCTCGTCGCGCAGTTCACGGTAGAGGTACACGCACGCGCCCGCCGGCAGCACCGTCGTCTCGTCGACAACCGAGCCGTCAGCGCAAAGCACCTCGCCGGCAACTACTTTCGTCCAGCGCTTGCTCACCGAATCGGTTGCTCAGCTCGGCGGTCACCGATCCGCCGCGCAACCGCACCCGCGCCGGCCCCAGGCCGTCGCGCAGCGGCAGTGGGGCGGGGCGGCGCATGGGGGCTCCTGCCTTCGGGGACGCTGGCGGTCAAGCTAACCCGTTGCGTACCCCGGTGGGAAGCCAAGTGTGTTCAGGCTGCGCCCTGCTTACAGCGAACCCAACAGGGCGGTGAACACCTGGTCCAACGTATCGGTTCCAAATCCGAGGTCGGTGACCAAGTCCGTCAGCGTCGTTGTACTGCTGAGACCGAAGTCGCTCAGCAGCGTGTCCAGCGTGCCGGTCAACCCCGCGTCCGAGAGCAGAGTGGTCAGCGTCGTCATGTCGGTCAGCCCGAAATCGGTCAACAGTGTGCTCAGCGTCGCATCAGCCAGCCCGAAATCGCCCAACAGCGTGCTCAACGTCGTCGAAGCGGGAAGACCGAAATCAGCCAACAGCGTGCCCAGCGTCGTCGAGTCGGGAAGGCCGAAATCACCCAACAGCGTGCCCAGCGTCGTCGAGTCGCTCAAGCCGAAATCGGTCAGTAAGGAGTCCAGCGACGTGCTGCCCGGCACACCGACACTGGTCAACAGGGCGTCCAGCGTCATCGTGTCGCTCAAGCCGAAATCGGTCAGCACGGTGTCCAGCGTCGTCGTGCCCGGCACGCCAACGCTGGTCAGCAGCCCATCGAGCGTGGTGGCGTCAGTGATGTTCACACTGCCCAGCAGAGTGCCGAGGGTCGTGCTGTCGCTCAGGTCGAACTTGTCCAGGAGCGCGCTCAGCGGCGAGCTAGTAGTCAGTAGCTCGAGGCTCAGCAGATCACCGATGTCAGAATTCGGCGTGATCCCGGCCAGCGCCGCGAAACTGCCCAGCTCAGCTTGGGTTATCCCGAGGTCGCCGAGCGTGGTGGTGGCGTGTAGCCCGACATCGCTCAGCAGGGTGCCCACCGTCGTGCTGTCGCTGAGGCCCACCAGATCCAGCAGACTGCCTAGCTGCGTGCTGTCGCTCAGACCGAAGTCAGTCAACAGCGAGCCCAACGGCGTGCTGCCAGGCAGGCCCACATCGGTTAGCAGCTGGTCCAGCGTCGTGCTGCCAGGCAGGCCCAGATCGGTAAGCAAGGTTCCCAACTGTGTGCTGCCATGCAGGCCCACATCGGCTAGCAGCTGGTCGAGCGTGGTAGTGCCCGGCAGGCCCAGCTCGGACAGCAAGGTGCCCAATTGCGTCGAGTCACTCAGCCCGAGATCGGACAGCAATTTGCCCAGGGTGGTCGCGTCGCTCAGCCCGACATCCGAGAGCAGAGTGCTCAGCGGCGTCGTGCCGGGCAAACCCAAGTCAGTCAGCAGGGTGCTCAACGGCGTCGAGTCGCTCAGCCCCACGTCCGACAGCAGAGTGCCCAGCGGTGTCGTGCCAGGCACCCCCAAAGCGGTAAGCAGACCGCCCAGGTTCGAGTTCCCAGTCAGGCCGACGTCGGCCAGCAGGTCGCCGATATTTGTGTTGCCGAGCCCAAGTTCGGTCAAGAAATCGGGAACCGTGGTGCTGCCCACGCCGAAATCATCGAGTAGTTTCTGCAGGTCGGTAACGATGGTCACGGGATCGGCCGTGGTGGTAAGACCGACGTCCCGCGTCTCTATCCGAGGAAGCGACGGACCGAACGGAACGGCCGCCATCAGGGTGGCACCCGCGATCGCGGTGCCGGCGGTGAGAGCGCCGGCACTCAGCGCCAGCCGGTGGGCCGGTTTAGCTACGCGGTGCTTACCCCTGGACAGATTCGACATAGGAGCCGCCTTTGTTACGGGCAAGTGGAAACGTTGCTGAGAATCTCTTAGCAAACGGAATTTATCCCGGGCTTCGACTCATGTCAAACACCAATTTAGGCGTGTGTGCAACTTTGCCACACGCTATAAATCGACCTGCACAGCCTCATTTAGCAGTGTTCGCGCGGCATCCGTCCAGCTGATCGGACATTTGCTCAGGTCAGCTCAATTCAACGGCACCGGCTCGAGGATCTCGGCGCGGGCCTCGGGGGCGCTGGCCCGCAGTGCATCCGCTGACGCGTCGTCCGGCTGAGCTTGCGAGAGCACCTCGGCCTCCACTCGCGCTGTGTAGGTCTCGACCTCGCGGTCGACGTCGGCGGCGGTCCAGCCCAGGATGGGCGCGGCGATGTCGGCCACCTCGCGGGCGCAGTCGACGCCGCGGTGCGAGTACTCGATGGCGATCCGGGTCCGCCGCGCCAGGATGTCCTCCAGATGCAATGCACCCTCGGCCGCAACGGCGTAGGCCACCTCGACCCGCAGGTACACCGGGCGCGGCGGCGATCGGGTTGAGCAGGTCGCGGCGGTCTGCCGCCATGGCCAGCACCTCGTCGATCAGCGATCCGTAGCGATCCAGCAGGTGCCGCACCCGGTAGGAATGCAGCCCCTCCAGCGCACCGACGTGCTCGGTCTGGTTGATCAGGGCGAAATACCCGTCGGCGCCCAGCAGCGGCACCTTCTCCGTGATCGACTGCGCAATACGTGCCGGAACATATTGCGCCGCAGCGTCTATCGCGTCAGCCGCCATCACCCGATAGGTGGTGTACTTGCCGCCGGCGATGGCGACCAATCCCGGCGCGGGCACTGCGACCGCGTGCTCGCGCGACAACGTGGACGTGTCCTCACTCTCGCCCGCCAGCAGCGGCCGCAGACCCGCGTATACCCCGTCAATGTCGTTGTGTGTCAACGGAGTAGCCAGCACGGTGTTGACAGTGCCCAGGATGTAGTCGATGTCGGCTTTGGTGGCAGCCGGGTGGGCGAGGTCCAATCCCCAGTCGGTGTCCGTGGTTCCGATGATCCAGTGGTTGCCCCAGGGGATCACGAACATCACCGACTTCTCGGTGCGCAGGATGATCGCTACGTCGCTGACGATCCGGTCCCGCGGCACGACGATGTGCACGCCCTTGGAGGCCCGCACCCGAAAACGCCCGCGCTGCTTGGACAATGCCTGAATCTCATCCGTCCACACCCCGGTCGCGTTCACCACGACGTGGCCGCGGACGTCGGTGACGGCGCCGTCCTCGGAGTCACGCACCCGCACCCCGGTGACCCGGTCACCTTCGCGGACCAGCGACACCACCTGGGTGGACGAGCGCACGACGGCGCCGTAGTGCGCCGCGGTACGCACGACGGTCAGCGTGTGCCGGGCGTCGTCGACGACGGTGTCGTAGTAACGGATACCGCCGATCAGCGAGGTGCGCTTCAAACCCGGCGACAACCGCAGCGCCCCGGCCCGAGTCAAATGCTTTTGCGCGGGAACGGATTTCGAGCCGCCGAGCTGGTCGTAGAGCAGCAGGCCGGCAGCGGTGTACGGGCGTTCCCACCACCGCTTCGTCAGCGGGTAGAGGAACGGCAGCGGCTTGACCAGATGCGGCGCCAGCGTCGTCAACGACAACTCGCGCTCGAAGAGGGCCTCACGGACCAATCCGAATTCGAGTTGCTCGAGATAACGCAGCCCGCCGTGAAACATCTTCGACGATCTACTCGACGTACCGGAGGCGAAGTCACGGGCTTCCACCAGCGCGACTTTCAGCCCGCGGGTGGCGGCGTCCAGTGCAGCACCCGAACCCACCACTCCGCCGCCGATGACCACGACATCGAATTGCTCGCTGCCGAGGCGTTCCCAGGCCGTCGCGCGTTGTTCGGGCCCTAAAAACGAACCCGGCCGGGTGTGCTCGCTGGCCGGGACGCGAATCGGGTCGCTCACGGCGCGGTCTCCTGTCGGTTACTCGTCAGTAGATTATTGACACCAAGGCTACCCGGCCCAATCGCCGCGCTCCTCCTCATCGCCACGCTCTGCATCGTCGCCGCGGCGGGCGGTCAGTCCAGGTCGTCGTGTGCCATCAGTCGTCGCGCCGCCTCGGTGATCGAGCCGGACAGCGACGGATACACGCTCAAGGTCTGTGCCAAATGGTTCACGGTCAACCGGGTCTGCACCGCCATCGCTATCGGCAGGATCAACTCGGAGGCGATCGGCGCCACCACCACGCCGCCGATCACCACGCCGGTGGCCGGACGGCAGAAGAGCTTCACGAAGCCGTGCCGCAGGCCGGACATCTTCGCCCGCGCGTTGGTTCGCAGCGGCAGCATGATGGTGCGTGCCTGAACGGATCCGTCGTCGATGGCGGATTGCGGAACGCCCACCGCGGCGAGTTCGGGCCGGGTGAACACCGCCGCGGCGACGGTACGCAGCCGGATCGGGGTGACCGCCTCGCCGAGGGCGTGCCACATCGCGATCCGGCCCTGCATCGCGGCGACCGAGGCCAGCGGCAGCAGCCCCGTGCAGTCGCCGGCGGCGTAGATGTTGGACACCGAGGTCCGGGAAACCCGGTCGACGGTCAGGTAGTTACCGGGCCCGAGTTCGATGCCGACCCGGTCCAGGCCCAGGCCACCGGTGTTGGGCACCGAGCCGATCGTCATCAGCGCGTGGCTGCCCTCGACGGTGCGACCGTCGGCGAGCTTGACCAGCACCCCGGTATCGGTGCGGGTCACCGAGTCGGCGCGGGCGTTCTTGACCAACTCGACCCCGCGCTCGGCGAAGATCCGCTCCAGCACGGCGGCCGCGTCGGCGTCCTCGTAGGGCAGTATCTGGTCGCGGCTGGCGACCACCGTCACGTCGACACCCAGCTCGGTGTAGGCGTGCACGAATTCGGCGCCGGTGACCCCAGAACCGACCACGATCAGGTGTTCGGGCAGCGCGTCCAGGTCGTAGAGCTGACGCCAGGTCAGGATGCGTTCGCCGTCGGGCCGCGCGGTCGGTAGCTCGCGGGGGCTGGCACCGGTGGCGATCAGCACCACGTCGGCGTCGTAAGTACTGGTACTCCCGTCGGGCCCGGTGGCCTGTACGAGGTGGGTTGCCAGACCAGGGGTCGTATCGACCAGCTCGCCCTTGCCGGCGACCACCGTGACACCCGCGCTGAGCAGCTGCGCTTTGACATCATCGGACTGGTCAGCGGCCAGCCGCTTGACGCGCTGGTGGATCTCGGGCAGCGAGATCTTGGCCGCTTCGATGTCGATGTCGAAGCCCAGATGCGGCCCGCGGCGCAGTTCGGTGCGCACACCGGTCGACGCGATGAACGTCTTCGACGGCACGCAGTCGAACAGCACCGCCGCGCCGCCGATGCCGTCGGAGTCGATCACGGTGACTTGGGCATCGCGCGCTGCCCCGACGAGCGCCGCCTCGTATCCGGCCGGCCCTCCGCCGATGATCACGATGCGGGTCGCCACCGCCTAAACCTAACGAACGTTGCGGATATGCGCCGCGTCAGCGCACGCCGTCTAAGATTTCCCCGTGCCGCTCTACGCCGCTTACGGCTCAAACATGCATCCCGACCAGATGCAGCAGCGTGCACCCCACTCACCGATGGCCGGAACCGGCTGGCTGCACGGCTGGCGGCTGACGTTCGGCGGCGAGGACATCGGCTGGGAAGGCGCGCTGGCCACGGTCGTGGAGGATCCGACGTCGAAGGTGTTCGTCGTGCTCTACGACATGACGTCGGCCGACGAGAGCAACCTCGACCGCTGGGAAGGCTCCGAGCTCGGCGTGCACAAGAAGATCCGCTGCCGGGTGGAACGCGTGGCGTCGGACACCGACACCGACCCGGTGCTGGCCTGGCTGTATGTGGTGGACGCCTGGGAAGGCGGCGTGCCGTCCGCGCGCTACATCGGTGTGATGGCTGACGCCGCCGAAATCGCCGGTGCGCCAAGCGAATACGTGCACAAGATCCGTACCGGCCCGGCCCGCAACGTCGGGCCGGGGCACGGCGAGTAAGGCCCGCGCGCGTCTAACCGATCGCAGCCGACTGCTCGACGATGTTGACCATCAGCCGGACCCCGATTCCCAGGGCGCGCTCGTCGAGGTCGAATGTCGGCTGATGCAGGTCCAACTGCGGACCGTGCCCCGACCACACGCCGAGCCGGGCCATCGCACCCGGCACTTCCTCCAGATACCAGGAGAAATCCTCACCGCCACCGGACTGCCGGGTACCAGCCAGCGCGTCCGGGCCGAGCGCCTCGATGGCGTGGGTGAGGATCCGCGTCGACACTTCTTCATTGACCACCGGCGGGACGCCGCGGTTGTACTGCACTGTGTGTTCGATGTGCAGCGGCGACAGCAGGGCGGCCACCGCCTCCCGGACGATCTCCTCCATGCCCAGCCAGGCCTCGCGGCTGGCGGTGCGAACCGTGCCGGCCAGCGTGCCGCTCTGCGGAATGGCGTTGGCGGCCACGCCCGCCATTGACCGCGCCCCAGACCATCACCGTGCTGTGGCGCGGGTCGATCCGGCGGGACAAGATGCCGGGCACGCCGGTGATGAGGGTGCCCAGCCCGTAGACCAGGTCGCCGGTCAGATGCGGCCGCGAGGTGTGCCCGCCGGGCGACGACAGGCTGATCTCGATCATGTCGGCTGCCGACGTGATCGGCCCCGGCTTTACCGCGACCTTGCCGACCGCCAGACGGGGATCGCAGTGCAGCGCGAAGATCCGGCCGACCCCGGCCATCGCGCCCGCGGCGATGGTGTCGATCGCACCGCCGGGCATCAGCTCCTCTGCGGGCTGGAAGATCAGCCGGATCCCGATCGGCAATTCCGGTGCGCCCGCCAAGGCGAGCGCGGTGCCCAGCAGGATCGCGGTGTGCCCGTCGTGGCCGCAGGCGTGCGCGGCGTTGGGCATCGTCGACGCGTACGCGGCCCCGGTTCGTTCGGCCATCGGCAGTGCGTCGATGTCGGCCCGCAGCGCGACGCGCGGCTCGCCGTCGGGGCCGAGGTCGCACGTCAGGCCGGTACCACCGGGCAGCACCTTCGGGTTGAGCCCGGCCTGGGCCAACCGCTCGGCGACGAACTGGGTGGTGGCGAACTCCTGGCGACCGAGCTCGGGATAGCGGTGGATGTGCCGCCGCCAGCCGACCAGATCGTCGTAATGCGCGGCCAACCAGGAATCCGCGACGTCGGCAAGGCTCATCGGCGCCGCTCCTCCCATCGCTTTGCTCTGCATCGTCGTCGGCGCGGCTCATCGGCGCCGCACCTCCTGCCTCTCGGAATGCGCCGCCAACACCCGGTCGCGTTGCTCGGATGATTCGGCAAGGCGAACGACTGTGCGCGCCAACATGATTGCGCCGTCGAGCACCGCCTTGTCGGCCGTGGGCGCGGCGGCTGCCGCGGTGAAATCAGCCTGATGCAAAGACGCGCCGCCGGCGTCGACCCCGACCATCGGATGGATGCCGGGCATCAACTGGGTGACGTTGCCCATGTCGGTGCTGCCCAGCGGCAGCGCCGCCTCCAGCGCCTGATCGACAGGTGAGCGGCCGAGCCGGGTCATCTCGGCGCGAACGGTCTCGGCCATCCAGGCGTCCGGCTTGAGCGCGTCGTACATCGGCTCGGTCTGCTCGACGCTGTAATCGCAGCCGGTGGCCACCGCGCCGGCCAGAAAGCAGTCGCCCACTTTGGCTTCCAGATCGGCCAGCGACGACGCATCGGTGGCCCGCATCGTGTACTGCAGTTCGGTCCGGCCGGGGATGACGTTGGCGACCTGACCGCCCACGGTGACGATGCCGTGCACCTGCTGCCCCGGGGCCAGTTGCTGACGCAACAGTCCGATCGCCACCTGAGCGACGGTGACCGCATCCGCGGCGTTGACACCCAGGAACGGCGCGGCCGATGCGTGGGATTCCTTTCCGCGGTAGGTCACCCGGACCGCGGACAGTGTCAGCGAGCGGGCGGCCGCGATGTCCACCGGACCGGGATGCACCATCACCGACACCGCCAGGTCGTCGAACACTCCGGCGTTGAGCAGCAAGACTTTTCCGCCACCGAACTCTTCAGCGGGAGTTCCCAGCAACGACACCCGCAGACCCAGCTCGTCGGCGACGTCGGCGAGCGCGAGTGCGGCGCCCACGGCTGCTGCGGCAATGATGTTGTGGCCGCAGGCATGACCGATCTCGGGCAGCGCGTCGTATTCGGCGCAAACGCCGACGGTCAGCGGACCGCTGCCGAAGTCGGCGCGAAACGCGGTGTCCAAACCCCCCGCCGCCGCGGTGATCTCGAAACCGCGCTCAGCCACCAGCGTTTGCGCCTTTGCGCAACTGCGATGCTCGGCGAACGCCAACTCCGGCTCGGCATGGATCGCGTGCGACAACTCGACGAGGTCGGTGCTGCGGCGCTGCACCGTTTCGTCGACGCGATCCAGCGCCGGGGTTGAAGCCATCGACGCAGTATCTCACCGCCGATCACCGGCGGGCACAACGACTAGCGGCGATCGCCCACCACGACGGGTGGCCGCCACTGCGGCGAGCGGCCGAGATGGGCCAGGATGCGGTCGAGGTCGCCGGATTGGCCGGTCGACTCGATCGCCGGGCCGAACGGCGCGCTGTCCATGGCGCGGAAGTCGCCGTCGGGCACCACGAGCGCCAACGGCACCGCGGCGGCCACCACGTCGTCCGGAAGCTCGTAGGACCGGCCCAGCGTGCGGGCCACATCCCAGCCGTGCACGACGTAGTCCACGTGATGGAAGCCGATCGCCATCGC
Source organism: uncultured Actinomycetota bacterium (assembly GCA_963755805.1). Taxonomy (GTDB): domain Bacteria; phylum Actinomycetota; class Actinomycetes; order Mycobacteriales; family Mycobacteriaceae; genus Mycobacterium. The sequence continues at coordinate 90,593 of CAVWLG010000028.1, read as the reverse complement.
ACCCGGGAAAGCGCGCGCCGGGCCCGAGTTCCGGCAGCGCGAACGACGCATCGAGCACGTCGGCGCCCGCGAACGCGTCGAGCACCTCGGCGGCGGCCTCGGCGTAGGCGCCGGCCGGGTCGGCGGCCACCGCGGCGGCGACGGTGTCGGTCTGCCATACCGCCTCGTCGGCGCCGTGGCCGCGTGCCGCGGCGGCAAAGCCGCGGTGCTGGACCGTCATGTGCGCGAGCAGGTCAGCGAGGTTCCAGCCGGCGCAGGGCGTCGCCAGCGTCAAGTCGTCGGCGGTGACCAGCGAGACGACGTCTACCGAGGCCAGCACCGCGATCCGGTGGAGCGGTCGAATATCTTGATTTGTATGCATTCGCTTATCGTAAGCGTCCGCTTATTATATGTCCAGCCTTATCATCACCGGGTGGTGCGGAAGGCGACGCGTCGGGACCTCGCGGAGATGCTGGCGGAATTGGCCCGCCAGACGGTGGCCGCCGAGCAGCCGGTGCTGGATGCGCACGGCCTGTCGATGTGGGCCTACATCGTTCTCAGCGTCCTGGATCACTCACCGATCCGCACTCAGGCCGCACTCGCCGAGGCGATCGGCGCCGACAAGACCCGCATCATCCCCACGCTCGACGAGTTGCAGCAGCACGGCTACATCGAGCGGATGCCCGACCCCGACGACCGCCGCGCGCGCCTCCTCGCGATCACCGAATCGGGCCGCTCCGATCAAGGACGCCGTGCAGGCGGATATCCAGCGCGGCGAGGAGCGCTGGCTCGGACAGCTTTCCGCGAACGAGCGCGACGTGTTCCTGCGAGCGCTGAACCAACTCAGCGTCCGCGGTGCCGATTAGGCTGCCGAGGTGTGAATGACGGCCGGCCCGACGTGAATGCGCTCGCGCGTACGGCGGCGCAGTTCATCGCCGATCGCATCGGGATCGCCGACCACGATGTGGCGATCGTGCTGGGGTCCGGCTGGGCACCGGCCGTTTCCGCGCTGGGCCGGCCGACCGCGACCCTGCCGATGGCCGACGTGCCCGGATTCACCCCGCCGTCGGCGGCCGGCCACACCGGCCAGGTGCTGTCGGTGGGCATCGGCGGGCACCGCGTGCTGGTGCTGGCCGGCCGCGTGCACGCCTACGAAGGCCATGACCTGCTGCACGTCGTCCATCCGGTGCGCACCGCGTGCGCGGCCGGTGCCCGCGTCGTGGTGCTCACCAATGCCGCCGGCGCGGTGTGCGAAGACTTCACGGTCGGCCAGCCGGTGTTGATCAGCGATCACCTGAACCTGACCGCGCGATCGCCGTTGGTCGGCGCCCAGTTCGTCGACATGGTCGACGCCTACGCCCCACGACTGCGAGCGCTGGCCCACGAGGTCGACCCGGGACTGGCCGAAGGCGTGTACGCCGGGCTGCCCGGGCCGCATTTCGAGACGCCCGCCGAGATCCGGATGTTGCGCACGCTGGGCGCCGACCTGGTCGGCATGTCCACCGTCCACGAGACGATCGCGGCCCGGGCCGCCGGTGCCGAGGTGCTCGGGGTCTCGCTGGTCACCAACATGGCCGCCGGGATCACCGGCGAGCCGCTCAGCCACGTCGAGGTGCTCGAGACCGGCGCCGCGTCGGCGGCTCGGATGGGTGCGCTGCTGGCCGACGTGGTCGCACGGCTGTAGCGGCGCTCCCATGACACCGGAGGACTGGATAGCGCACGACCCCGACCCGGTGACGGCCGCCGAACTCGCCCGCTGCGATGCCGCGGAGTTGACGGCGCGGTTCGCCCGCCCACTGTCGTTCGGCACCGCCGGGCTGCGTGGCCCGGTTCGCGGCGGCCCGGATGCGATGAACCTCGCCGTGGTGCTGCGCGCCAGTTGGGCGGTGGCCAAAGTGCTCGACCGGCCGCGGGCTGACCGGGTCGACGGTGATCGTGGGTCGCGACGCGCGGCACGGATCGGCCGCGTTCGCCACCGCGACCGCTGAAGTGTTTGCCGCCGAGGGATTTTCGGTGACTTTGCTGCCGCAGCCGGTACCTACACCGGTGCTCGCGTTCGCGGTCCGGCACACCGGCGCGGCGGCCGGCATCCAGATCACGGCGTCACACAATCCACCCGCCGACAATGGCTACAAGGTGTACCTGGACGGCGGAATCCAGATCGTCTCCCCCACCGACCGCGAGATCGAAACCGCGATCGCCGCAGCACCGTTCGCCGACGAGATCGCCAGATCCGCGGTCGCCCCCGCCGACTCCGCACTGGTGCAGCGCTACATCGAGCGGGCCGCCCGGGTACGGCGCTCGTCGTCGAGTCCGGTTCGAGTGGCCCTGACCCCGCTGCACGGCGTGGGCGGCGAGGTTGCCGTCGAAACGCTGCGGCGCGCCGGCTTCACCGATGTGCACACCGTTGCCACGCAATTCACCCCTGACCCCGACTTCCCCACCGTCGCATTCCCCAACCCCGAAGAACCGGGCGCCACCGATGCACTGCTGGCGCTGGCCGTCGAGACCGACGCCGATGTGGCCATCGCGCTCGACCCTGACGCGGACCGATGTGCCGTCGGTATACCGACGCCGACCGGTTGGCGGATGCTGTCCGGTGACGAAACCGGTTGGCTGCTCGGCGATTACATTCTCTCGCAGATCGAGACGCCGCAACGCTCGGCCAGCGTGGTGGCCAGCACGGTGGTGTCGTCGCGGATGCTGTCGGCGATCGCCGCACACTGGGGCGCCCGGCACGTCGAGACCCTGACCGGTTTCAAATGGCTGGCCCGCGCCGATGCCGACCTGCCCGGCAGCACGCTGGTGTACGCCTATGAGGAAGCCATCGGACACTGCGTCGACCCGGCCGCGGTGCGGGACAAGGACGGCATCAGCGCCGCGGTGTTGGTCTGCGATCTGGTCGCGACGCTCAAGAGCTCACGCCGGTCGGTACTCGACGCGCTGGACGACCTCGCCCGCCGCTTCGGGGTGCACACCGGCGCCGCGGTGTCGCGTCCGGTCTCCGATGCCGGCGAGGCGGCCGCGCTGATGCGCCGACTCCGGGCCGCGCCGCCCGCTCAGCTCGCCGGATTCGACGTCACGACAACGGATCTGATCCCGCAGACCGATGCGCTGATCTTCGCCGGCGGCGACGCCGACACGACGGCCCGGGTCGTGGTCCGGCCGTCGGGCACCGAGCCGAAGGTCAAGTTCTACATCGAGGTCCGGTCGAACGACCGCAACCGTGCCACTGCGCTGTGCGACGAACTCGCCGCTGCGGTGCGAGATGTAGGTCGGCCAGTCAGCGCGGTCCGAATTGGCGGTCGCCCGGCGTCGCCGAGACCCGGAACGATGTAGGCGTCGCCATTGAGGCCCTCATCGACGGCCGCGGTGAACAGGCGCGCGTGCGGCGCCGCTTTCTCCAGCGCCGCAACACCTTCCGGGGCCGCCACCACGCACAGCACGGTGATGTCGTCGGCGCCGCGGCGTTGCAACAGGCCGATGGCGTGCGTCATCGAGCCGCCGGTAGCCAGCATCGGGTCGAGCACGATCACCGGCCGGCCGCGCAGATCGTCGGGCAGCGACTCCAAATATGGTGTGGGCCGTGCGGTTTCCTCGTCGCGGGCGACGCCGATAAAGCCCACCTGCGCCTCCGGTAGAAGCGTGTGCGCCTGCTCGACCATGCCCAGCCCGGCCCGCAGTACCGCCACCAGCAGCGGTGGCGTCACCAGCCGCGTGCCGACGGTCTCGGTCAATGGTGTTCGCACGGCGACGTTCTCGCGCGGCGCGTCACGGGTGGCCTCGTAGACCAGCATCAGCGTGAGCTCACCCAACGCGGCGCGGAACGTCGCGTTGTCGGTGTTCTCGTCGCGCAGAGTGGTCAGCCGGACTGCGGCCAACGGGTGGTCAACGACGTGCACATCCATCAGGCGATCCCACCAGTCTCAGCAGTCCCTCGGCAAAGGGATAGTGCGGGTATCGAATCGTGACCACATGCGATATCAGCAGCGCTCAACCTGACCGGTGATATCACATGCGGTGCTGCTACGAGAAGTAGTGCATGCCCGGTCGCTGGTACGGATGTGACGTCAGTGCCTCACGCGCCGAAGAAGTTGAAGGCGTCGAACCCGTATCCGACGAGGTCGATCAGCGGCTGCGCGGAAATCAGTGGCTCGCCACTGAAAATGACATCCGGCGCCAAGGACGGGATGCTCGCCGACAAGGTGGTCAACTCGGTGAGCAGAGATACATCGAGCTGGTTCAGCGAGTCGTAGCCCGACAGCAGCGAGTCGACGAACGACGTCGGCAGCGGCGACTGCCCGGCATCCGCCAGCAGGTCGTTGATCGGGCCGATAATCGTCTGCACCGCGGCGTATTCCATGCCGGCCAGCATCTGCAGCGGGTCCATCTTGTCGAGCAAACCCGGCGCCGTCGGACAGCGACCAGCTGGCCGGTGGCGTCGACCTGCCAGGGTCCGGCGACGCCGATCGGGTCGGCGCCCGTGGATCCCGATGCCGGCATCCGGGTCGCCCGGGTTGCCGTAGCCCCAGTCGTCCACCAGGGTCGCGAACGGGCTGAAGCTGTCGTAGAAGAAGTGCCCGGCCGGCCCGCCGTCGAACATGAACGCCAAAGTCGGCAGCGGCGCGGGGATCGCATAGAAGTTGGTGTTGCCGATCGTGCCCGAGATCGATGATGTGGTTCCGGCGTCCAGGTTCACGCCGGGAGTCGGGTCCGGGTAGTAGGGGTGGACCGTCTCGATGCCGATCAGCGCGTTGAGGTCGGCGAACAGGTTGCTGGGGTCCGACGGGAAAGTCTGTTCCAGCCGTCGTACTCGCCGATGTAGATGTCGGTGCCGATCCCGCTGGTCGGTGTCGGCTCCAGATCGAGCGGGATACCGAGGAATGGAACGTGTTGCGGCTCAGGGGTCAAGCTGAATTGGCCGACGCCGTCAGGGAACTGGAAGCGGTCCAGGATGCCGCTGACCGCGTTGTTGGGGTCGCCGAGCAGCGTGACGTGCAGGTTGTCCAGGTAGTGCGGGTCCGCCTGATGAGTCGGCGATCAGTTCGTTCATCCACACGGTGGCCACGGTCGCGCTCTGCGAGTAGCCGAGCACCGAGACGTTGTCGCCATTGGCCAGCGCGTCAGTCGGGTCGCCGTTCAAGGTCGCCGACGCCGGCGTTCGACCGAGTCGCCGAACGTCAGATCGGGCTGGGTGGCATTGCAGATGATCGGGCAGAACTGCTCCGGGGTGGTCAAGCCGACGTAGTCGTAGCCGGCACCGTGGTCAGGTACAGGTCTTCGACATTGCCGATGTATCCCGGTCCAAGTCCGGTTCGGGTTCCCGGTGCCGCCCATGATGAAGCCGTTCGCCGGCGACCAGCGAGACCTCGGCCATCAACGCCCGCACCCCGGACTGAAAGGCCGGCGTCAGGGTCAGTGCTGTGGCGCACGCGGCCGCCGCGACAACGGCACCCGCCGTACGAGTCCGCGCAACCGTCATCGAAAAGACCTCTCATGACCGCGGATGGCACCCCCGACCCTGCGGCGTGGCTGAATCGTAATGCAACACGGCAAATTCACAGTTATTTTTCATTGAACCGCCAGCCGACACGTGTAGCGCGGCGCCGACGGTTGCGGCGACACCGCTCATATACTGCGGCCATGCAACACCGATCTGGGCGCAGTGGCAGGCGAAATCCGCTGGTCAGCCTGTTCGGCGCCCTGACCGTCGCGACGGCTCTGATGTTGTGGCCAGTCCCTGTTCAACAGCCGTTTGACAGGCCGATCGACATGACAGCGGCGGCGGTTCCGACCCCCGCCCACATCGTCATCGTGGTCGAGGAGAACCGCTCGCAGTCCAACATCATCGGCAACAAGGCGGCCCCGTTCATCAACCAGCTGGCCGCCAACGGCGCGATGATGTCGCAATCCTTCGCCGAGGTGCATCCCAGCGAACCCAATTACTACGCGTTGTTCGCCGGCAACACCCTGGTGAAGGAAAACGTCTGCCCGGTCAATGCGGGCAACGCACCCAACCTCGGCTCACAACTTCTCGGGGCCGGCTACACATTCGCCGGCTTCGCGGAAAGCCTGCCCGCGCCGGGTTCGGAAGACTGCCGGGCCGGCAAATATGCGCGCAAGCATGTGCCCTGGGCCAGCTTCACCAATATCCCCGGCTCGCGGTCTCTTCCGTTCTCGGCGTTTCCGGCTCCGGCGAACTACGCCGGCCTGCCGACCGTCTCGATGGTCATCCCCAACCTCGACAACGACATGCACGATGGCTCGATCGCGCAGGGCGACCAGTGGCTCTACCAGAACCTGTCGCAGTACGCCTCGTGGGCGCGGACCAACAACAGCCTGCTGATCCTGACCTGGGACGAGGACGACAACACCTCGCGCAATCAGATTCCGACGGTGCTCTACGGCGCAGGAGTCCGGCCGGGCAGCTACGACGAGCCGATCAGCCACTACAACGTGCTGTCCACCATCGAGCAGATGTACGGGCTGCCCAAGCTCGGCCTGGCGACCAGAGCGCCCGCAATCACCGACATCTGGGGTGCCTGACCCGATCCGGCGAGTGGTCGTCGCTATTGTGAGCCGCATGGCTGCTGACCTTGTGCCTATCCGCTTGAGCCTGACCGACGGCGATCGCTACACGGTGTGGGCACCCCGCTGGCGCGACTCCGGGGACGAGTGGGAGGCGTTTCTGGGCAAGGACGAAGACCTCTATACCTTCGAGACGGCGGCTGATCTCGTCGCATTCGTGCGCACCAATTCCGACAACGACCTGGTCGACCACCCGGCGTGGCAAGAGCTGACCGAGGCCAACGCCCACAAGTTGGAGCCGGCCGATGACAAACAGTTCGACCTGGTCGCGGTCGAGGAACTGGTGTCGGACAAGCCGACTGCCGAGTCGCTCGCCACGCTGGCCAACACGTTGACGATCGTCTCGTCGATCGGGTCGGTGTGTGAACTGCCGGCGGTGATGAAGTTTTTCAACGGCAACCCGACGCTGGGCACGCTGAGCGGCGGCATCGACCACTTCAGCGGGAAGGCCGGGCTCAAGCGCTGGCACGCCATCGCCGACGTCGTCGGGCGCGGCTGGGATGACGTGCTCAAAGCCATCGACGAGATCGTCAGCGTCCCCGACGTGGACAGCACGGTGTCGAAGACCGCCGAGGCCGAGCTGGCCGAACCGTTCGAAGAAGAAGTGCCTCGAGACCGAGCCGGAGACCACCGACGAACCCGAACCCGAGACCGCGGTCGACGAAGACGCCGGGATCGACCGCGCGGCCGGCGACGAAGTGGTGCTGGGCGCCGACGAGGACTTCTGGACGAAGGTCGGCATCGACCCGATCCGGATCATGACCGGCGCAAATACCTTCTACACCTTGCGCTGTTACTTCGACGATCGCCCGATCTTCTTGGGCCGCAACGGGAGAATCAGCGTGTTCAGCTCGGAGCGCGCGCTGGCCCGCTACCTCGCCGACGAGCACGACCACGATCTGTCCGACCTGAGCACCTATGACGACATCCGCACGGCGGCCACTGACGGCTCGCTGCAGGTCGACGTCACCGACGACAACGTCTACGTGCTGAGCGGGCTGGCCGACGACTTCGCCGGCGGCCCGGACGCGGTGGACCACGAGCAGCTCGATCTGGCCGTCGAGTTCCTGCGTGATCTCGGGGAGTACTCCGAGGACAGCACCATCGACAAGGCGCTCGACATCGATGAGCCGCTGGGCAAGCTGGTCGCCTATGTCCTCGAGCCCGACTCGACCAGCAAGCCGGCATCTCCGTACGCCGACGCAGTCCACGCCTGGGAAGAGCTCGAGCAGTTCGTCGACACGCGCTTGCGGCGCGAATAACGCCGCGGTCGGCCCATCACGAGCCGGGGAAGTTCACGTCCTTGGTCACGGCTTTCCATTCCTCGATCGACGCCGACGTGGCGGCGATCTTGTCGCGCATCGCCTTTAGTACGTCGCGGCCCAACAGCAGCCGCAGCGGCGGATCGTCGAGCGCGGTCACCATCAGCACCGCCTCGGCAACCTTGCGTGGGTCGCCCGGCAGGTGGTCGGCGAACTGTTTGATCAAGTCCTTGCGCGCCGCCACGTCGGCGTAGTCGGCGATCGGAGTGGCTGACTCCTTCATCGAGCGCGTCGCCCAGTCGGTGCGAAAAGCACCCGGCTCGATGGCGGTGACTTTGATGCCCAGCGGTCGCACCTCGGTGGCCAGCGCTTCGGTCACCGCCTCGAGCGCGAACTTGGTCGACGAGTAGTACGCGTTGGGCGGGTTGGCCACCAGGCCCGTCATCGATGAGATGTTCACGATATGGCCCGAGCCCCGGGCCCGCATGGCCGGCAACACCGCTTTGATCATGTTCACCGCGCCGAAGTAGTTGACGTCGAACAGCTTTCGGACCTCAGCGTCCTCGCCTTCTTCGACCGCCGACAGATAGCCGTGTCCGGCGTTGTTGACCAGGACATCGACGCCGCCGAACGCGTTCTCGGCCGTCGACACCGCCTCCGCGATCTGCTCGGCGTCGGTGACGTCGAGTGCGATGGCCAATGCGCGGTCGCCGAATTCATCGACGAAGTCCTGCACCGCCTCGGACCGTCGCGCGGTAACCACCGCGCTGTGGCCGGCCGCCAGGACCGCGCGGGCGATCTCGCGTCCGAATCCGGTCGAGCATCCGGTGATCAGCCAGCGCGCCATCTCAGGCCGTCCCTTCCGGTAGCCGCCGCAGGTAGGCCGCACGCCGATCGGCGAGTTCGGCCTTGCGCTGCTCGGGAGTCACCCGAGGCAAGTCCGGCACTTCGCTGTCGAGCCGGTCCAGCTTGACGACCCTGCCGTGGGCGCCCAGGTCTTCCCGGGGGCCCGCCCCGCCGAACTCGGCCATCCGCAGCGTCAGGATGGCTTCGTGCAGCCCGTCGGAGTCAATCCAGTTGACCACTCCGGGATCGCTCGGAGAGATCACGTAGGTGTAGCTGCCGTCGCCGTTGGCAACCGACTGCGCCTTGTTGAGACTGCCGGTGCTGTCGACGATGCCCAACGTGGTGCCCCAGATGTTGCTCAGCGGCACGGTGAAGTATTCGGCGCCGCCGTCGCTGACGTCGACCACGAAGGCCTCGTCCGGGGCAAGTTCGAAGCGGCCCATGACGTAGACCTGGTTGCGCATCGCACCGACCTTGTCGGCCGACCACGCGAGGTTGAAGTTGTTGGGCGCCATCTTGTAGACGCCATGGCTGAGCTTGCCGGTGAAATTGGCGAAGTACTCCATCATCGCCGCCGTCGCGTCGGCCTGCTCATCGCGCGTACGCGCCGGCGTCCCGGGTGATCCACCGAGCCGTTGCACCTCAAAGTAATTGGGGTCGTCGCGGGCCCAATCCAGCAGCACATCGCGGATATAGAACTCGTGTGCCGCGGAGGTCGTCTGCACGTGGTTGGGCCGCCCGTTGGCGGCGTCGGCGTCGACGGTGATGGTGAAGCTGCCGTCGGAGTCCACCTCCATGGTGCGGCCGTTGAGCACGTCCACGGTTCCCATGTTCGCATCCCACAGGGTGAAGTAGTTCTCGGTCATCCGATGCTCGCCGACCCGGCCGTGAATCTCGTAGCGCTCGTCTCCCGATATCGGGATCACCCGATACACACTGTCGGGATTATCGATGCCCCAACGTGATCCGGGGATTCGATGGCCCTCCACAGGATGCGCCAGCCGCGTGATGCAACTGACCTTGGGCCGCAGCTTGTCCTGGTTCGACGACCATATCGCCGCCGAGAACATCACCTCGGCGAACGCGTCGTCGAACCGTTCACGCATCGCCGGCGTCGCTTTCGCCCGTCCCAGCCAGGTTTCGGCCACCGACTGATACGCCGCTTTGACGACCGGGTGCTCGATCAACTCGAGCGCCGCCACTTCCTGTTCGTGCTGAGCCGCTGTCGCCACGGGATCTGATGCCATGACCTCTCCTCACTTCCCGACGTACTGTTCAAAACGCTTGTTGTACTGGGTGAAACGCTCATCGACCTGCTCCGGTCGCAGGCCGTAGTCCGCCAGGCTGTACGGCGGGCGTGCCGTCTCGCGGGGCCGTTCTTTGAGCCAACGTCGCATGGCCGCTTCGGCTTCGACGGTAAGCGGCAGCCCGATGGCGTCGTACACCCGGGCCACCTGGCCGATCGGGTCGGCGACCGCGTCATCGAAGGCGATGTCGGTGACTCGATCCGCCTGATCGGTCCAGCCATCACGGACCGCCATCGCGCGGTCGTTGGTCCAGCCCATCCGCTGCAGCCACTGCGCGCCCACCCGATCGACGTCGACGGTGTCGGCATGCATCGCGTGCAGCGTCGCGTTCAGGCTGGCCCCCGACGCGATCGTGGCGCGCGGGTCGCGGTGCATGTGCACGATGTGCACGTCACTGAACTGTGCCCGCAGTTGGCCGAGATAGCCGAGGTGGGCCGGCGACTTGAGTACCCACCTGGGTCGCCCGGAGACCGCGTTGCCGCTTCTGCCACTGCAGGAACTGCAGCATGCGGTGCAGATAGCTGTAGGCGGGCGTGAAATCCTGTGCGTCGAGCCAGGATCGGTAGTTCGGCAGCTGTGCACCGGATTCCGGGACGTGCGACAAGAACGCGTCGGCCAGAAAGACGATCTCCTCTTCGGCCTCCCGCGCATACATCGGATGAATGGCGAACAAGTCGGGCGCCAACTCGCGGGACTTGGCTTCGCGACCTTCGCTGATGGCGATGCGCGGATCGACGCCGACGAACGAGTAGTCCAGACGAGGCGCCGCTTCGACGACCTCCCAGCCGTAAGCGCACTGGAAGCGCGGGTCGGCAGCCAGTAGCCGCTGCAGCAGCGTGGTGCCGCTGCGCATCATCCCGACCACCACGACCGGCGCAACCACGCGCTCCTCGAGAATCTCCGGGTACCGGCGGATCCACTCGTGCGTGCGCAGTCGCATCCGCAGGCTGTGCACGATTCCGGCCCGCAGGATGAGCACGCCGACGGCGTTGAGATCGGCGGTCGCGTAGTCGGCCAACAGCACCTCCAGCGGATGCTCGAATCCCGCTGGGCCCCAGTCGCTCAGCGATTCCTTGCGCTGGGCATCGGCAAGGACGGCAGCCAGATCAAATGGGCCCACCCGATCAGAACTTCAGATGCTGGCTGACGTCGCCGAGCTGGTCGACGAACATGATGCGGCTGTCAAACCACCACACGCCGTCCAGCCGGTGAAACGTGTCTTTGTAGTGGCCGGTCACGATGACCTGCAACGGCAAGTCGGGCGTGGCCTGGGTGACGCAATAGTAGGACCGGCTGCGCGCAGTGCCCTCGACCTCGTCGATCCAGAGCTGCACGTTGCTGGTGTGGTGCCTGGTCTTCGGGGTGCCGTCGTCGTAGATCCGGGTCGCCATCTCGTACATCTTCCGCACGCCGGCGGCTCCCTCGAACACCGTCTCCGGTGGTCCGTTTTCGGCTCCGCAGATACGCCCGTGCGCGAACAGCCCGGCCACGCCGTCCAAGTCGCCACCGTCGAGGATCTCGGCATAGCGGTAGATCAGGTTGGTGATTTCCCGTTCGCTGTCGCTCACCCGGAAATCCTGGCAGAAGCGCCCCGAGTCGCAGGCGTTTTGGATCGAATCGGGCGGTACGTTTCCTCCCATGGGTGAACTAGACAACTCCGTCGCGGTCATTACCGGCGCGGCCCGCGGTCAGGGGCGCAGCCACGCCGTCGCCCTGGCTGAGCAAGGGGCCGACATCATCGCCGTGGACATCTGCGCCGATGTCGACACGATTCCCTACCCTCTGGCGACTAAGTCGGATCTCGACACGACCGCAGAGCTGGTTCGGGCCACAGGGCGAAAGGTGATGCCCGTCATCGCCGACGTCCGCGACCTTGCCGCGTTGGATGCCGGAGTGCAGTCGGGAATCGACGCGCTCGGCGAGATCGACATCGTCATCGCGAACGCCGGAGTCGTGGCCATCGGCGACACCCAGACTCGTGCCGAACCGCTCTTCGACACGGTCGTCGACATCAATCTCAAGGGCGTGTGGCACACGTTGTTGGCGACGGTGCCCTCGATCGTCCGCAGGGGAAGCGGTGGTTCGGTTGTTCTGGTCAGCTCGTCACAAGGTCTGGTCGGCCGCGGCGGTGACGGCAGCACCGCGATGTTCGCCTACGCCGCATCCAAACACGGCGTGGTCGGGCTGATGCGTTCGGCGGCAAACGCCTACGCGCCGCACAAGATTCGGGTCAACTCCGTACATCCCAGCGGTGTGGCGACGCCGATGATCCTCAACGACTTCGTGATCAACCGGATGTTGGAGAATCCCAACCCGGCCGTCTCACAGATGCTGCTGCCCGACGTGCCTTTGGTCGAGCCGCAGGATGTCACCGAGGCGGTGCTGTGGCTCGTCAGCCCGAGGGCGCGCTACGTGACGGGCATAACGGTTCCCGTCGACGCCGGTCACGTCGTCATGTAGCCGCCGGGCGACGATGCAGAGCGCGCAGCGCGATGAGGAGGAGCCCGGCAATGAGGGCTAGCCGACGAGAACCGCGTAACGGGGCTTGATTACCTCGTCGATGATCGCCAGCCGCTCGTCGAACGGGATGAACGCGGACTTCATCGCGTTGACCGTGAATCGCAGCAGATCGCTCCAGCCGTAGCCGAAAGCGTCGACGAGAAGCCCCATCTCGCGAGTCATCGTCGTGTCACTCATCAGCCGGTTGTCGGTGTTGACGGTCACCCGGAATCGGGTGCGGGCCAGCAGGTCGAACGGATGCTCGGCGATGCTGGCGGCCGCACCGGTCTGCACATTGGAGCTCGGGCACATCTCCAGCGGAATCCGCTTGTCCCGCAGGATGGATGCGAGCCGGCCGAGCCGCACCTCGCCGTCGTCCGCGACGTCGATGTCGTCGACGATCCGCACACCGTGGCCCAACCGATCGGCACCGCAGTAGGAGATCGCCTCCTGAATCGACGGCAGACCGAACGCCTCTCCCGCATGAATCGTGAAGCGGGCGTTGTTGTTTCGCATGTATTCGAAAGCATCCAGATGGCGGGTCGGGGGGTAGCCGGCCTCCGCACCGGCGATGTCGAAGCCGACCACGCCCTTGTCCCGAAACCGGATCGCCAGCTCGGCGATCTCCCGCGACACCGCGGCGTGCCGCATCGCGGTGACCAGACAACGCACCACGATGGGATGCCCCGCCGCGGCCGCCGCCTTCTCTCCGTCGGCGAATCCCGCCAGCACGGCGTCGACCACCGCGTCGAACGACAAGCCCCCGGTGATGTGCAACTCCGGGGCGAAGCGCACCTCGGCGTAGACCACCGAGTCCGCTGACAGGTCTTCCACGCATTCGTAGGCAACGCGGTGCAGCGACTCCGGCGTCTGCATCACCGCGACGGTGTGCGAGAACGGTTCGAGGTAACGCTCCAGCGAGCCGCTGTGCGACGCGGTCCGAAACCACTGGGCAAGCGCGTCGACGTCGGTCGCGGGCAGGCCCTCGTACCCGATGTGACCGGCGATGTCGAGCACGGTCGCAGGGCGCAGACCGCCATCCAGATGATCGTGCAGCAGCGCCTTCGGTGCCTTCTTGATCGTCTGGTTGTTCAGCGGCGTCGTCATGGGGTGATCCGATCGATGATCAGGGGCCGTTCCGCCGGGGCCGAATCGGCGACGTTGAAGCCCGCACCCAATTCGGCCAGCGCACTCGGAAACCGTTCCGGCGTGTCGGTGTGAAGGGTGAACAATGTGTCGCCGGCCGCGACCGGGCTCCCTGAACGGCGATGGATCTCGATTCCGGCGCCGGCCTGGACCTGTTCGCCCGGACGGGATCTGCCCGCTCCGAGCCGCCACACCGCCAGCCCCACCGCCATTGCATCGATGTCACCCATTGTGCCGTTCCGGTTGCTGGTGACGGTTTCGGAGTACTTACCAACCGGCAACGGTACGGACAAGTCCCCGCCCTGCGCGGCGATCAACGCCCGGAACCGGTCCATCGCCGTTCCGTCGCGCAACGTCTGCTCGGGATCGCGCCGGTCGATGCCCGCGATGTCGAGCATCTCGCGAGCCAGACCCACGGTGAGCGCCACCACGTCCGACGGACCGCCGCCCGCCAATACCTCCAGCGCTTCGGCGACTTCGAGCGCGTTGCCGACTGCCGCGCCCAGGGGGCGATTCATGTCGGTCAGCACCGCACAGGTCGGCAGCCCGTGCTCGGCGCCTAGCGCGACCATGGTTTCGGACAAGTCGCGGCATCGCGCTTCCGAGCGAATCAGCGCGCCGGAGCCAACCTTGACGTCGAGCACCAAGGCGCCCGTCCCCTCGGCGATCTTCTTGCTCATCACCGAGCTGGCGATCAGCGGCAGCGATTCGACCGTAGCGGTGATGTCGCGCAGCGCATACAGTTTCGCGTCGGCGGGCGCCAGCTGACCGGCCGCGAAGATGGCCGCGCCGACATCGCAAAGCTGTTGACGTACTTGATTATTGGTCAACGATCCAGTGAAACCCGCGATCGACTCCAGCTTGTCCAGAGTGCCGCCGGTGTGACCGAGCCCGCGGCCCGATGCCTGTGGCACAACGCCCCCACACGCGGCGATCACCGACACCAGCGGCAGGGTGATCTTGTCGCCCACCCCGCCGGTCGAGTGTTTGTCGACGGTGCGGACCGGGCGGCCGTCGCGTCGCAAGTCGGTGAAGTCCAACCGGTCGCCGGAAGCCACCATGGCCGCTGTCCAGCGCGCGGTCTCGCCATAATCCATGCCGCGCAGGAACACCGCCATCAGTAGCGCCGACATCTGTTCGTCGGCGATCTGCCCGCGGGTGTAGGCGTCGATGACCCAGTCGATCGCGGCGTCAGACAGCCGGCCCCCGTCGCGTTTGGTTCGGATCACCGTCGGCGCATCAAAATTCATGGCGACACTCCTCGACCCCGGCTGCGCCGGCATCTTCGTCGACGTCGAAGTTCATGGCGACACTCCTCGACCCCGGCTGCGCCGGCATCATCGTCGACGTCGCGGTGACTCATGCCCGGGGCTTCGCCGCTCACGGGCGGCTCCGCCGGTACGCGGCAAGATCCTGCGGGCCAAAAGCTTCCGGCAGCAGGTCGCCGAGCCGCCGGGGCGCGTCGGGATGATCGATCAGCAGTTCCGGTCCGCCGTGTTCCAGCAACACCTGACGGCAACGGCCACACGGCATCAACGGCGCTCCCCTGCCGTCCACGCAGGCCAGTGCGAGCAATCGACCACCGCCGGTCGAATGCAGAGCACACACCACCGCACACTCCGCGCAGAGACCTAGGCCATATGAGACATTTTCCACATTGCAGCCGGTGACAACCCGGCGATCGTCGACCAGCGCGGCCGCGCCCACCGGGAATCCCGAGTACGGCGCATATGCCCCACGCGATGCATGAATTGCACTGTCGCGCAGCAGCTTCCAGTCGATCGGGTCAGCCACGATCGCGATTCCACGCGTCATTGCAATGCATCCGAACTACCCCGTCCGCTGTTGGCTAATTCACATGACCAGCCTAGATTCTGCGCGTTCAAAAGCGTCGGTGGACACGAAGCGCGTCATTCCGCCGCAAGAATGGCAGGCGAGCACGCGATTGGGGCTAAATTAAATTGCCCGCCGGACGAGAGGGCGTGGCGATCGCAAGGGCGGCGAAGCCGGATGCAACGGGTCGCCACTAGACCAAAGCGATCCAAGAGGTCAAGCGCGCGTTGATGTTCACTCGCTGAAGGCGTCTGGTCCACTCAGCGGACCGCACGGTTGCCAACCGAGCGCTCCGGATGCCGAATTGAACAGCACCGTAGTCGGACCTCGGGATGTGCGGCATGGTAGTCGCGAAGCCAAGCCCGCGCCCGGTGCTGCCTGCAGCCCGGATCGTGGTCCGCGCAGCGCGGCCCGACGATCACGTTGCCGACCTGGTTTTCGAGGCCGCACCACAGGCGTATACGGCGGTGGCCGGGTCGGAGCCGCGCGCGCGTGCAGCCATCGAGCAGTTGTGGCGAATGCCGGGCCACTCGGCCAGTTTCGAGCACGCGCTGGTCGCCGAGTCAGGTGGCAGACCGGTTGGTGTCTTGATCGGCTTTGCGGCACGCGACCGCTACCGACTTCATCTGGCTCTGCTGCGCAAGGGCCTTCGGTTCGTCAGCGCGCGCCGCAGGCCGCTCTGGTCGCCGCATTGCCCCACCTGATCGCCGCCACACCGCGGCCGCCGCGCCGGGCTTACTACGTCGGCACGATCGCGGTCGCTCGCCATGCCCGCCGGCGAGACGTCGCGTCCACCCTCGGCTACCACGCGGAGCTGCTCGCGCAGCAACGTGGATTCCCGGTCATCGTCGCCCACACCGGCTCACGTCACGGCCCTGCCCGACGGGCGTTGGAGCGCTACGGATTACGAGCTATCAAGGATCGGCCCTGGGGCTATGTGCTCTACGCGAAAAGTGTTGATATTCAGGCAGTCAACTCGTGAATATCGTCCTGCTGGCCGCGTGATCCTGGTCGCCGACCGCGCAACGAAGGAGCTCGCGCTGCGCAAGCTCGGCGTGGGGCGCCACGGGCACTGCGTGGTCTGCGTGGTGCTCACCGAGCGCCCGCTGCTTGCTCGAGGTACCTCGCTGCGCACCTGGGTCATCCTGTGGTTCGCGGCTGTGGCGTGCGCGGTCGGCGCACTGTTGTACGCCCCCGCGCTGCAGCAGAACGTGTTCGTCGCGGCCGGTATCGCGGCTGCGCTGGCGGGAGCGTGCGGCAACCTGGCCGACCGGGTCATTCACGGCGCCGTGGTGGATTTCGTTGCCCTTGGCCGGTGGCCGGTGTTCAATCTCGCCGATGTCGCGATAGTGGCGGGAGCGGTGATTGCCGGCGCATCGCTCATTCCCATCGCGGGCGGGCGGTAGTCGCATGCGCAGGGTTCTGTTCCACGTTCGCGGGGTGCCGATCTGGAGCTACCCGGCGCTGCTCTACGTGGGACTGGTGTGTGGTTTCTACGTGATGTACGCGATTGCGCCGAGCGTGGGGATGCCCCGTGGCCCGGCGAGCATCGCGATGTTGATCATGTTCCTGCCGGCGATTGTCGGTTCGCGCATCTGGTTCGTGCTCGACCACTGGTCGACCTACCGACATGACCTGCACCGCATCTGGCGACATTCCGACGGCGGTATGACGCTGTACGGCGGACTCGTTCTGGCCCTGGTGCTTTCACCGGTCATCCTCGCGCCCTTTGGGTTGAGATTCGCGGCGTTCTGGGACGGTGCGACGTTCACGATTCTGGTCGGGATGATCTTCACCAGGGTCGGCTGCCTGCTCAACGGTTGCTGCTCGGGCCGACACACCGACGGCCGGCTCGGACTATGGCTGCCGGACCACGCCGGTCGCTGGGAGCGACGGTATCCGGTGCAACTGCTCGAGCTCGGCGCCGCGCTGATCTTGCTGGCCGGATCGGCGACGCTGCTCGCGGTGGGCACGCCGCGCGGGACGATCTTCGCGTTCGCGCTGACGGGCTATACCGGCGCCCGTCTCGCCATCGACCCGCTGCGGGAACGGCCGACGTATTCGCGCACCGGTCGCCCGGTAGCCCTGGCGACATTCATCGCCTGCTCGGTGTTGGCGTCGGCGGTGGGCTGGCTTGCGACGGGACTATGACGGCCCGGGTCTCGGCATGTATCTAGGCGTCATCGTCAATCCGTTCGCGCGCAAGAATCGTGGGGCACCGGATGACCGCTGCGCGCGCTTGCGTCGTCTCGTCGGCCCGTGGGGCGAGGTGCACGAAACCGATTCCGTCCGCGACTTGCCCGGGATCGTCGAGCGACTCCGTTCGCGGGCCAGCCATCTCGTCAGCGACGGTGGCGATGGGGCGCTGCACTGGCTGATCAACGAGATGCTGGTACAGGAAAGCGACCCGCGACGGTGGCCGACATTCGTACCCACCAACGGCGGATCCATCGACTTCGTCGCCCGCAAGGCGCGAATTCGCGGGCGGGCCGACACGATTCTGCAAACCCTCAGCGCGGCCGCGCAGGCGGACCGACGACCGCCGGAAGTCCGGCTGGACACCCTCGAACTACTCGGTGAAACCTGTTACGGCACAACGTTTCATCGAATTGGTTTCGCGCTGGCGGCCGGCGGCGTCGGCAACCGGTTCTTCGACAAGTACGACGAGTACCACCATCCCGGCCGCGTGACGATGGGCCGGGTGATCGGTCGCGCGGTCGCCGACTACGCGACATCCCGGCTGTCGAGGAGACCACGGTCGGCCGGCCACTTGTTCACCCCGACCCACGCCCGCGTCGTCATTGACGGACGGGAGGTCCCCACCGACTTGCACAACGCGCTGCACGCGGGCGCGTTCGACGTGAACCTCGGTGGCGTTCTGCGACTTTTTCCGCTGGCGCGGGAACCCGGTGCCGTGCACTTCCAGGCCGGAGCGATACCCCCGGCGCAGATGATTGCCAACCTTCCGGCGTTGATCGCCGGACGCGCGATTCGCTCGGCTCGGCTGCGTGATGTCAGTGGCCACGAAATGGTGATCGAAGCCGCACGACAACCGTTGTCGCCGATCATCGACGGTGAGCGGTTCACCGACATCACCCGACTCGTCGTTCGCGCCGGACCGAACGTCCGGATCGCCGTACCGGGATCGCTTAGCCGCCAATGAATTTGAGCGTATAGATGTTGCTCCAGATCCGGCCGCATTGGCCATCTGGGTCGGGGCGATGGTCGGTGGCAGCGATCTGCAATATCCCGCGCAGCGCCGTGGCGGGCAGCTCTGCATGAAGGTCGCCGTTGCGGTCCGAGGTGTAAGTGACGTAGTCGCTGGCGCTCTCCCCGGGGCGAGTGATCCTGACGGTCACTTCGCGGTCGGGCAGAAAGTCGGCGCCGATCACGACGCCGACCCGCGTGACGGTGATGGCCGGCGTGGCGGGCGACTCGCCTCGGACGGGTTTGTCAGCTGCGGCAGCAACCATGGTTCCTCCTGGAGGACCCGTCCTCGAATCGCATACCCGGCTCCGGCCAGGTGACAAGGGGTCGGTCCGGCTATCGGACCGCGGCGGTCATGGCTGCCGCAAGGCCGCGCCAATGCGGCGGGCGGCATGCGAGACCAAGTCAGGCAGACGCGACGGCAGCGTCCGCGAAAGCACCAGGACGGTGACCGCGCCGGCGCAGGTTCCGTCCGGCCACCACACCGCTGCGGACACACAGCAGATCCCCGGGAAGGCGTCCTGGCGGTCGGCCACGGTCGCACCGGGCTCGCGCACTGACGCACGCAACTGTCGCCATTCCCGCTGCGGCCAGCAGTCGGGCAACGCGACGTCACCGCTGGCCTGGGCCGCATACAAGACCCGGCCGGTGGCGGTCCGGGCGACCAATTCGCGGTCCGCCGGGTCGGAAATGTAGGCCTGACCACGCGCAGCCGTCGCGCAAATCAAACGAAGGCGTTCTTCGTGCAAGATTCGCAGCGACGCCATCGCGCCCGCCTGCACTGACAAATTGTGCACAGGTCCCTGCGCAGCTCTGCGCAACAGCGGATCAGGTTGCCACCGTTGCCCGATGCGCCCGATCAGCGCCCCGACGTAATAACGCTGCTCGATACACTGCACGGCCCCGAGCGCGACCAATTGTTCGGCGAGCCGATATGTCGATGTCTTCGCCAACCCGCTCGCGCGAGCCAGCGCGGTCAGGCCCAACCCGTCGTCGGCATGGGCGAGCGCGTCAAGCACGGCGAACGCGCCGACAAGAACTCCGCGGCCTCGACATGCGTCGGGCGCAGGCGTCATCGACGATCGTTGGGCGTCCGGTGCAGTGTCGACATTCATGTCGCCTCGCTGGCCAAGCCCCCGCTTTAGCCCCATGAGCGGTTTCTTCACTCGCGTGAATTTTATACGCCAGCGGATCCGGAAATGTGCCGTACTTACAAGACGAATACAAGTCTTGGTTCCCCCGCCGCGCGTCACGATTTCTGCGGCTGTGCCGTCTGACTGATATGACACAGAAACCCCGCCTCGAACCTTTGCCGCCGAAACGGGCCAACTGGCTGATCCGCGCCATGTACCGGTACGCAAGCGGCGCTTCGGGGAAGTCCCCGAGCCCATCGCCGTCGTCGCGCACCACCCGCGGCTGCTGGTCGCCTACGCCGTCCACGAGACCATGCTGCAGTCGGCCTCACGCAAGCTACCGACCAGCGTGCGCGAGCTGGCGGTGCTCTGGACGGCGCGCACTATCGGCTGCTCGTGGTGTGTCGACTTCGGGTCGATGCTGCTGCGCCTCGACGGACTGGACGTGCGAGCGGCTCAAAGACATCGAAAATTACGCACTTCACCGCTTTTCACTGATGACGAGCGAGCCGCGATCGCCTATGCAGACGCGATGACCACCGATCCGCACAGCGTCACCGACGAGCAGGTAGCCGATCTACGGACCCGCTTCGGCGAGAGCGGCGTAGTCGAGCTGACCTATCAGATCGGGATGGAAAACATGCGGGCGCGGATGAACACCGCACTGGGCATCACCGAGCAGGGCTTCAATTCGGGTGATGCGTGCCGCGTTCCTTGGATGACGGGGCCTCGGGCTGATGACGCAACGGCGAGCCGGTGAACTTGTCGGGATTGGCGATATCCCATAGGGCGCAAACCTTTCCGTCGCGCACCGTGATCGCCATGATCCGCGGCAGCATTTCGCGGTATGCTCGTCGTCACGCCGGCAGGCCGGCGGTGTAGACGCCGAGTTCGCCGTTGATCAGAACGCCAACTGCTAGCGGTGAACGAACGACGGGCCGTAACGTTGGGCGAGCCCGAGCATGAACCGCACAACCTTGTCCGCGCCGTGGATGACCCGAGCTGCCGTGGGCGCCCTGCCATTGGAATCGCCGGTGAACGTCACGTCGGGATGCAGCAGCGCCACCACGGCGTCCATGTCGCCGGACGGCCATAGCGGCCATCAGCTTGCCGACCACTTCGTTGTGCGAGGGATCAGGTTCCGGCGGCGGCGAAGTAGTGACGGCCTCGGCGGGCCCGCGACGCCAGCTGGCGGGCGGCAGTCCGCTGGTCTCCCCAGAACTCTGCGCACCTCGGCGAACGGCACCGCAAATCCATCGTGCAGTACGAACGCGACCCGCTGATCGGGCGAGAGGCGTTCCAGCACCACCATCGCCGCAAACCGGGCATCCTCCTGGGCCACCACCATCGACAGCGGGTCGGCGCCGTCGAACCCGGTCACCACCGGCTCCGGTAACCACTGGCCCATGTAGCTTTCCCGCCGGTGGGCGGCCGACCGCAGCCGGTCCAGCCCGAGCCGGCTGACGACGGTCGTCAACCAGGCTCGCAGATCGAGCGATCTCGCCCGGGCCCTGCGCGTCCCAGCGCAGCCACGCTTCCTGCACGATGTCCTCGGCGTCGGCCACCGTGCCGGTCAAGCGATAGGCGACCGACATGAGATGTGGCCGCAACGACTCGAATTCGCTGACCTGATGGCCCGAGGTCATAGCCCGAGCGTAACGTTCACCGACACCATGCTCGACAACCTTTGGCTGCACTTCGCCCGGCAGGGCCCCGACATCACCCCGCCGATCATCACCCGCGGCGACGGCGTGACGATCTTCGACGACGCCGGCAACAGCTACCTGGACGGGCTGTCCGGACTGTTCACGGTGCAGGTCGGTCACGGTCGCGCCGAGCTCGCCCAGGCCGCCGCCCGGCAAGCCGAGACACTGGCCTTCTTCCCGCTGTGGGGATACGCGACGCCGCCTGCGATCGAGCTCTCCGAGCGGCTGGCTCGCTACGCTCCGGGCGAGCTCAACCGGGTGTTCTTCACCAGTGGAGGCACGGAGGCCGTCGAGACCGCATGGAAGGTGGCCAAGCAGTACTTCAAGCTCACCGGCAAACCCGGTAAGCACAAGGTCATTTCGCGAGCGGTCGCATATCACGGCACCACGCAGGGCGCACTGGCGATCACCGGCCTGCCGAAATACAAGGCGCCCTTCGAGCCCGTCACGCCCGGCGGCTTCCGGGTGCCGAACACCAACTTCTACCGTGCGCCCGAACCGTTCAGCACCGACATCAAGGCCTTCGGGCGATGGGCGGCCGACCGCATCGCCGAGGCCATCGAGTTCGAAGGACCCGACACCGTCGCCGCGGTGTTCCTCGAGCCGGTGCAGAATGCGGGCGGCTCCATCCCGCCGCCCCCTGGATATTTCGAACGGGTACGCGAGATCTGCGACCACTACGACGTGCTGCTGGTCTCCGACGAGGTGATCTGCGCGTTCGGCCGCATCGGATCGATGTTCGCCTGCAGCGACTTCGGCTACGTGCCGGACATGATCACCTGCGCCAAGGGGATGACGTCGGGATACTCGCCGCTGGGCGCGATGATCGCCAGCGATCGAAGCTGTTCGAGCCGTTCTACGGCACCGAGACGATGTTTCCGCACGGCTACACCTTCGGCGGCCATCCGGTGTCCACCGCGGTCGCACTGGCCAACCTCGACATCTTCGAGCGCGAAGGCCTCAACGATCGCGTCAAGCAGCAGTCCCCGGCGCTGCGCGCCACTTTGGAAAAGCTGTACGACCTGCCGATCGTCGGCGACGTCCGCGGCGAGGGATATTTCTTCGGCATCGAATTGGTCAAAGACAAAGCGACCAAGCAGACCTTCGACGCCGACGAGAAGCGCGCGCTGTTGAGCCGGGTGTCGACGGGCCTGTTCGCCGCCGGGTTGTATTGCCGCACAGACGATCGCGGTGATTCCGTCATCCAGCTCGCTCCCCCGCTGATCAGCGGACAGCCCGAGTTCGACACCATCGAAGCCATCGTGCGCAGTGTGCTGACCGAGGAGCTCAAGCAGTTTGACTAAGCCGCCTATCGACCCGATCCGCTGGCAGCCACCGCTGTCGCGGCCGCTCCCCGAACCGAATTTCACTGCGGCACTGCACATCATCGACGTGCCGGGCACCGCCGCCGAGGACGTCGTCGCCGATGCCGACGGCAACATCTTCACCGGTGTCGAGGACGGCCGCATCGTCCGGGTCAGCCCCGACGGCAGTTCCGTGCAGGTGGTCGCCGACACCGGCGGGCGACCGCTGGGCCTGGCGGTCGCCCGCGACGGCCGGCTGCTTGATCTGCGACAGCCACCGCGGACTGTTGCGGTACGACCCGGCCGGCGGGGCGATCGAGACGCTGGTCGCCGAGATCGATGGCCGCCCGCTGACCTTCTGCTCGAATGTCGTCGAATCATCGGACGGCACAATCTTTTTCACCGAGTCGACGAGCCGCTTCTACTACGAGTACTACAAGGGCTCCGTCATCGAGGGGCGCCCGACCGGATCGCTGTTCCGGCGTGATCCCGACGGCACGGTCACCGAGCTGGCCGGCGGGCTGTACTTCGCCAACGGCGTCACGCTGACCAGCGACGAGTCGGCGGTGGTGTTCGCCGAGAGCGCCGGATGCCGGGTGTCGAAGTACTGGCTGACCGGAGAGCGGGCCGGCACCATCACCCCGTTGGTCACCGAGCTGCCCGGCTATCCCGACAACATCTCCACCGGCCTGGACGGCCGGATCTGGGTGGCGCTGGTCTCGGACCGCAACGCGCTCAACGAGTGGCTGGGCCCGCGCGCCCCGATCATCCGCAGTGTGATGTGGCGGCTACTGCCCTACCGCTGGCTGCCCGATCCCAAGTCGACGGTGTGGGTCGTCGGGTTCGACCCCGACGACGGGCACGTGGTGGCCCAGCTACACACCCAGCATGCGGACTTCGGCTTGGCCACCGGCGTGGTGGAAACGCCGGGACGGCTATGGCTCGGCCGCATCGCCGGGCCCGGCATTTGTTACCTGGATTTGCAACATCCGTAACACCAGTCACAGCGCGGCTCCCGGGAATCGGGCCGCTGATCGCCTACTCTGCTCAGACATGCGCTGCCTACGGGCGTTCTTCCGCACTGCATCATGCCTGGCAGCGGCCGGTTTCATGCTGAGCACCCCCGCGCTGCTCGGCATGCCGGCCGCGTTCGCCGAGCCAGCCCGGACCGGGTCGTGCACGACCTGTGCCCCTACAAAGTCGCGACACCGGCGGCGGTGGACTCGTCGGAAGTCCCGCAGGCCGGCGAGCCACCGTTGCCGCTGCCGGTGCCGCCGTCGCCGATCGGCGGTAACGCGCTGAGCGGCTGCGGCGTAGTCGCCGCCGCCGGCACCCCACCGGTGCCCGGCGACATCTCGGCCGAGGCCTGGGTGGTGGCCGACCTGGACAGCGGCGCCATCGTCGCCGCGCGCGACCCGCACGGACGGCACCGCCCGGCCAGCATCATCAAGGTGCTCGTGGCGATGGCATCGATGCGCGAGCTCAACCTCAACAAGACCGTCGACGGCACGCCTGAGGATGCCGCCGCGGAGGGCACCCGGGTCGGCGTTGCCCCGGGTGGCACCTACACCGTGAACCAGTTGCTGCACGGCCTGCTGATGCACTCCGGCAACGACGCCGCGCACTCGCTGGCCATGCAACTGGGCGGCATGCCGACCACGCTGGACAAGATCAACGCGCTGGCGGCCAAACTCGGCGGCAAAGACACCCGCGCCGCAACACCGTCGGGTCTGGACGGCCCGGGCATGAGCACGTCGGCCTACGACATCGGGTTGTTCTATCGGTATGCCTGGGAGAACTCGACTTTCGCCGACATCGTGCACACCGAGAAGTTCGACTTCCCCGGACACGCCGACAGCCCCGGCTACGAGCTGGAGAACGACAACCAGCTGCTCTACCACTACCCCGGCGCGCTCGGCGGCAAGACCGGCTACACCGACGACGCCGGCCAGACGTTCGTCGGCGCCGCGAACCGGGACGGACGCCGGCTGATGGCGGTGTTGCTGCACGGCACCCGGCTGCCGATCCCGCCGTGGCAGCAAGCCGCGCACTTGCTGGATTACGGTTTTGCGACCGCGCCGGGAACCCGGGTGGGGACCCTGATCGAACCCGACCCGTCGCTGATCACCGCGTCCGGCAAATCCGCACCCGGCGACAACGCCGGCGGGCCCGCCGCGAATGCCGCCGCGCTGATACCCAGCGTCGACGCATTGCCGGTTAGGGTCGGTGTCGCGGTGATCGGTACGGTCGTCGTGTTCGGCTTGATTATGGTGGCGCGCTCGATGAACCGACGGCCGCAGCACTAAGCAGCGGCCAGGAAGACCGGGGCGGCCCACTCCGGAGGGGAGCTTGTGAGCCGCATCGGCGAGTCACTGCGAACACGACGGCGATTGCTGATCGCCGTCACCGCGGCGACCCTGGGCATCATCTGCGGCTACGACCTGTCCAACATCGCCGGTGCACTGCTGTTCATCACCAACGATTTCAGTCTGACCGTCCGCAAGCAGGAACTGCTGACGACGATGGTGGTGATCGGAGAGATCTGCGGAGCGTTGAGCGGCGGATTCCTCGCCAACGCGATCGGACGCAAGCGATCGATGATGCTGGTGGCGGGCGGCTACGCGGTGTTCTCGCTGTTGGGCGCCGCAGCGGTGTCCATGCCGTGGCTGATGGCGGCGCGGATGTTGCTCGGCATGACGATCGGGTTGTCCGCCACCGTGACCCCGGTGTTCATCGCTGAATCGGCGCCGGCCCGGCTCCGCGGCTCGCTGCTGGTCACCTATCAGGTGGCGACCATCCTCGGCATCATCGGCGGCTATCTTTCCGCGTTTGTGCTGGCTGAATCGGGTAGCTGGCGGTGGATGCTCGGGCTGGCCGCGGTCCCGGCGCTGCTGGTCCTGCCGCTGCTGGCCACCATGCCCGACACCGCTCGCTGGTATCTGTTCAAGAACCGGGTCGACGACGCCCGCAAGGCGCTGCTGCGGGTGGAACCGAACCGCGACGTCGAGCAGGAACTCGCCGAGATCGCCGACGCGATGCGCGAAGAACGGGGCGGATCGTTCCTCGAGATGCTGCGCCTGCCGTATCTGCGCGCCACCGCGTTCGTCGTCGGGCTGGGATTCTTCGCCGAACTCAGTGGCATCAACGGCATCATCTACTACAGCCCGCTGCTGTTCCAGGCCATGGGATTTCAGGGCAATTTCGCGCTGCTGGTGTTGCCCGCGCTGATCCAACTGGCGTCGCTGGCCGCCGTGCTGACCTCGCTGGTTCTGGTCGACCGGATCGGCCGCCGGCCCATCCTGCTGTCCGGCATCGCCGCGATGATCCTCGGCGACACGGTGCTGATCGGTGTGTTCGCCGCCAAGTCCGACGCGGTCTCCGGGCTCGGCTACGCCGGTCTGCTCCTGTTCACCATGGGCTTCACCTTCGGCTTCGGGGCCCTGGTCTGGGTCTACGCCGGCGAAAGCTTCCCGGCGCACCTGCGGTCGCTGGGTTCCAGCGCGATGCTCACCGCCAACCTGACCGCCAACGCGCTGATCGAAGTCGGTCTTCCTGACGATGTTGAACACCTTGGGCGGCGCCGGGATGTTCACCATCTTCGCTTTTCTGGCGACGTTGGGATTCTTTCTGGTCTACCGCTTCGCCCCGGAAACCAAAGGGCGGCAACTCGAAGACATCCGCCGCTTCTGGGAGAACAACGGCCACTGGCCCGACGAAACCCCCAGCACGGCAACGGATGTCCCGGCATGCCGCTGATCGCGGCCGGCACGGTCGTACTCGAACAAGGCGTCTGCCGTCCGGGCTGGGTGCACACCTCGGGCACCGCGATCGTGGGCTGCGGCGCGGGCGCGCCACCGCAATCCCCCGACGTCGATCTGCCCGACGCACTGCTCGTCCCCGGATTCGTGGACATCCATGTGCACGGCGGCGGCGGCGCGTCCTACCTCGACGGCGACGCCTCAGAGGTTGTGCGGGCGGCCGGTTTTCACCGCGCGGCACGGCACCACCGCGACACTGGCCAGCCTGGTCACCGCGTCGCCGGCCGAGCTGTTGGCGGCGGTGCACGGACTCGCCGAGGCCACCCGCGACGGCGTGATCGCCGGCATCCATCTCGAGGGGCCCTGGCTGAGCACGGCGCACTGCGGGGCCCACGACCGCACCCAGATGCGTGACGCGACGCCGGCCGAGATCGATGCGCTGCTGGCCGCCGGCGATGGAGCGATCCGGATGGTCACCCTGGCACCCGAGCGCCCCGGCAGCGACGACGCGATCACTCGTCTGGTCGATGCCGGAGTGGTTGTGGCGGTGGGACATACGGATGCGACGTACGAGCAGACCCGGCACGCCATCGAGCTGGGCGCCACGGTCGGCACTCATCTGTTCAACGCCATGCGGCCACTGCATCACCGCGAGCCCGGGCCCGCGCTGGCGCTGCTGGAGGATCCGCGGGTAATCGTCGAGCTGATCGCCGACGGTATCCACCTCCACCCCGCGGTGGTGCACACGACGGTCCAGGCGGCCGGGGCCGACCGGGTGGCGCTGGTCACCGATGCCACCGCGGCGGCGGGCGCCGAGGATGGCGAGTATCGGCTCGGCGCGGTGCCGGTCGACGTTGTCGAGGGTGTAGCGCGGGTGCGAGGCACCCCGACCATCGCGGGTAGCACCGCGACCATGGACCAGCTCTTCGGCGCGGCGGCCGGCCTCGGCTCGGATCGCGACGCCGCGCTGATCGCGGCGGTGCTGACTGACGTCGACGACTCCGGCGCGGGCGCTCGGCATCGACGGCGCCGGCGCCCTGCGCGTCGGCGGCGACGCCAATCTTGTTGTACTGGACCAAGATTTGACCGTGCACGCCGTCATGGCGGGCGGCAGCTGGGTAGACGGACGGTGAGGTTTGGGAGAGGCGTGCGATGGCATGGCTGATTTTGGTGGCGTCCGGAGTTCTCGAGGCGGTGTGGGCGACCGCGATGGACCGGTCCGACGGGTTTTCCCGGCTGATTCCCTCGCTGATATTCGCTGTGTCGCTGCTGTTTTCGATGGCAGGGTTGGCCTTCGCCATGCGCAGCCTGCCGACCGGGACCAGCTACGCGGTCTGGGTCGGCATCGGCGCGGCGCTCACCGTCGGTTACGCGATGCTGACCGGCGAGGAGACGGCCTCGCCGGTCAAGGTGCTGCTGATCGCCGGAGTTGTCGGCTGCATCGCGGGCCTGAAACTGGTGAGCTAGGTGTTCTTGGTGGGCGGGGTCCTCCTCCGCCCGGCCGAACAGCAGCGGGTAGGCGATACCGGCGATCGCCCCGCCGACCAGCGGCGCCAGCCAGAACACCCACAGCTGCGCGGGCGCGCCGTCGCCGTTGAAGAACGCGACCGCAGTCGAGCGGGCCGGGTTGACCGACGTGTTGGAGATCGGAATGGCAACCAGGTGGATGATTGTCAAGGTCAAGCCGATGGCAAGGCCGGCAAAGCCTTTCGGCGCCCGCGTCGTCGGTGGAGCCGAGGATGACGAACAGGAATATCGCGGTCAACACGATCTCGGCCAGGATGACCGCGCCCAGCGAATAGCCGGTCGGCGAATGCACCCCGTATCCGTTGGCGGCCAGGTGCCCGGTCGCGACGAAGCCGGGCTTGCCGAACGCGATGAAGTACACCACCAGCGCGCCCAGCAGACCGCCGATCACCTGCACGATCCAATAGGCCGGTAGCACTTTCCATTCCACCCGGCGAGCCAGTGCGGCGCCGAGCGTCACGGCCGGGTTGAAATGCCCGCCGGAGATGGTCCCGAATGCGTACACACCGGTCAGCACGGTGAGACCGAAAGCCAGTGCGACACCGAGATAGCCGATACCGAGGGAGAACAGGTCAGATTGGGCCTTCAACGAAAAGACCGCGCTGCCAACGCCACCGAGCACCAGCCAGAATGTGCCGATGGTCTCCGCAGCCAATTTGTGGAAGAGACTTGGTGCAGACATCGCCTACCCGCCTTTGCGTAGAGCAATTGTTCGTGCCCCTGAGGATGACACGCCCGGACGCCGACGCGCCCTGCCGTGGCCTAATTGTTTCGGTAACGAGACACCCGCGATGTTGAGTGCCTCTTAGCGGCTAGTCCTCTTTGTCGCGTCGGACCAGCCGCGAAAGGCCAAGAGCCCCAATCGCACCCACGACAAAGGCGGCCACCGCCTGTCGCGCCTTGAGACCGTCGGCAGGTTGCGCCCTGGGCAGGATGGCGACGGGTTCCGGCGCTCCGTCCGGCGCAGCGGCAGCGGGTCGGCTCCGCGCGGCGTCGGCGGAGTCGGGTTCGACGTCGCCGCCCACGCGGTCGCGAAAAGCAGCAGCCGCGCCGTCACATAGGCGAACACCATCAGACCCAGCACCGGCCCGAAGGTGGCCCCGGCCGGACTGTGCAACACCGACTTCAGGTAGATCGACCCGACCAACTTGAACAGCTCGAAGCCGATCGCCGCGAGCAACGCCGCCCGAATCGCGCTGGGGAAGTTGACCGGATCCCTGGGCAGCCGCGCGATCATCCAGCCGAACACCAACCACGACAACAGAAATGACACCAACACTGAGACCGATCGCAGGATCGCGTCCAGCACCGGAAGGTCATGTACACCCAGCAACCGCAACAGCCGGGCCATCGGCCCCGCACCCGCCAGCGCGCTGAGCGCGAGGGTCGCGAAGATGGCCACGAACGACGACACCATCGCGCCGAGGTCGGAAAACTTGGTGCGGATGTATCCGTGCGCACCGTCGGTCTGCCGCCACAACTCGGTCAACGCGACCCGCAGGTTGCTCATCCAGTTCAGGCCGACCCACAACGCGACGGCCAAGCCGATCACACCGACCGACGCGCGTGCGTCGATCGCCGAGTTCATCAGGTCGAGCATCTGCTGCCCCAGGGCGCCGGGCACCGCGTGCCTGACCTTGTTGTCGATCGCGGTCAGCACGTCGGGCCGCCGGGACAGCAGAAATCCGGCGACGCTGAAACCGACCATCAGCAAAGGGAACAACGCGAAGATCGTGTAATACGTCAGCCCGGCCGCGAAGAAATTGCCCTGACATTCGTCGAACCAATCGTTGGCCCGCATTGCGTGGTCGAACCATGCATACCGCGCCCGCAGTCGATCGAGGATCCCTGGCTTGGCCGGCTCGCTCATGACAACCCCGCGCTAAGGACGTCTCGGCAGGAACCCGAGCCGGTCATAAACCCGGTCGACGGTTTTCGCGGCCACGTCATCGGCGCGCCCCGCCCCGGCGGCCAGCACTGACTCCAGTTCTGTTGGATCGGTGAGCAATTCGTCGACCCGGGTCTTGATCGGCGTCACGAATTCGACGACCGCCTCGGCGGTGTCCTTCTTCAGGTCGCCGTAACCGCGTCCGGCGTACCCGTCGACCAGTTTCGCGATGTCGACCCCGGTGACCGCGGATTGGATGCTCAGCAGGTTCGAGACGCCGGCCTTTGCTTCCGGGTCGAAGCGGATCTCCCGCTCGCTGTCGGTCACCGCGGAGCGAATCTTCTTGGCGGACAACGCTGGAGCGTCGAGCAGGCTGATCAGGCCCGCATCGGTGGCCGCGGACTTGCTCATCTTCGACGACGGGTCCTGCAGGTCGTAGATCTTCGCGGTGGCCTTGGGAATCAGGACTTCGGGAACCACGAACGTGTCCGGGTAGCGGCTGTTGAACCGTTGCGCGACGTCGCGGGCCAACTCCAAATGCTGACGCTGGTCTTCGCCGACCGGCACCAACTCGGCGTCGTACGCCAGCACGTCGGCGGCCTGCAGCACGGGATAGGTGAAGAGGCCGACGGTGGTGGCGTCGCTCCCCTGCCGCGTCGACTTGTCCTTGAACTGCGTCATCCGCGACGCCTGGCCGAAGCCGGTGAAGCAACCCAGCACCCAGGCCAGCTGCGCGTGCGCGGGGACGTGGCTCTGCACGAAGATCGTGCTGCGGGCAGGGTCGACCCCGAGCGCCAGGTATTGGGCGGCGGTGACCAGGGTGCGACGCCGCAACGTCTCGGGATCCTGCGGAACGGTGATGGCATGCAGGTCGACGACGCAGAAGAATGCGTCGTGGTCATCTTGCAACTGGGCCCACTGGGTGACGGCGCCCAGCGCATTTCCGAGGTGGAGCGAGTCGGAGGTCGGCTGCACGCCGGAGAAGACCCGGCTGGATCCAGGGGCGGCTACTCATGATCCCTCAATCTTTCCATGCGGACGCCGGCGCTTCTTGCGGTACCGGCGGTAACGCCTTTAATGTCGGCTGCATGACCACACCGCGCGCCCATCCATCTCGGCTCTGGCGAACCCGTCCTGCTGCTGCACCCGTTCCTGATCTCGCAGCTGGTGTGGGAGACCGTCGCCCAGCAACTGGCCGACACCGGTCGCTACGAGGTGTTCGCCCCGACGATGGCGGGCCACAACGGCGGCCCCAAGTCCGGTACCTGGTTTCTGAGTTCGGCGGTGCTGGCCGACCATGTCGAGCGGCAACTCGACGCATTGGGCTGGGACACCGCCCACATCGTCGGCAACTCGCTGGGTGGCTGGGTGGCCTTCGAACTGGAACGCCGCGGACGGGCCCGCACCGTCACCGGCATCGCGCCGGCCGGCGGGTGGACCCGCTGGACGCCGGCCAAGTTCGAGGTGGTCGCCAAGTTCGTCTCGGGGATGCCGTTCTGGGCTGTTCGCTCGCCTCCTGGGACCCCGCGCGCTGCGCCTGCCCTATACCCGCCAGCTGTCCACGCTGCCGGTCAGCGGGACCCCCGATGGTGTCAGCGACGAACAGCTGGCCGCCATCGTCGACGACGTCGCGCACTGCCCCGCCTACTTCCAGCTGCTGGCCAAAGCGCTGCTGCAGCCCGGACTACTCGAGTTGGCGCAGACCGCAGTTCCCGCCCATCTGGTGCTGTGCGGAAAGGACCGGGTGTTCCCCGCGCCCCGATCCCACCGTTACTTCCAGGCCCAGCTGCCGGCCAGTACCCGGATCACCGAAATCGACGGCGTCGGACACATCCCGATGTTCGAGGCACCGGCCCGGGTTACCGAAGTGATCGCCGCCTTCCTGGACGAGCACAGCCCGCCGCCAGCACGACCGCGCTATCGACCCGCCGGCCAGCTAGGCAGCGGCCGCGGGCACCACGCGCGGCCGCGCGGCCGGTGCCGTCCAGCGGGCCAGCGCATCGAGCCATTGCGCGCAGTTGGCCGAGTCGCCGGCCCAGGCGATGTAGCCGTCGGGCCGTACCAGCACCGCCGGTCCGGCATCGGCCCGCTCGGCCTGATGCAGATCGGTCACGCCGACCGCGGCCCTGCCGCACTCGCGAATCAACACAAAGCCCGGCTCGCGCTGCAACTGCGTCAGCCGTTCGCTGTATCAAGGGAATCTGCGTCGCGCGGGTACCCACCAACGCGCTCTCGTCGGCCCGGTGCGGGTAGCGCAGCGTGGTGCCGGCGAAGCTCCCCGCCACCGCATCCCGAATTCGAGGTATCCGAAGGATTCTGGGCGCCAACATGTTTCGCATGCCGCGCGCAATGCGCGGATGAAGGGTGACGCCGCGCGCCATCATCCCGGACTGCAGCAGGACCCGCTTGCCGATCGGATGGCGCTCATCCTGATAGCTGTCCAGCACGGCGTCGTCGGCACCGGCGAGCGCCGCGTCGATTTTCCACGCCAGGTTGGCGGCATCCTGAATGCCGGTGTTCATCCCCTGACCACCCATCGGCGAGTGCACGTGCGCCGCATCCCCCGCCAGAAACACCCGGCCGTGTCGATACTGCTCGACTTGCCTTTCATCGCAGTGGAATCGGGACTTCCAGCCGATTTCGCTCAGACCGAGATCGGCCTTCATCGCCCGGGTGAGAATGCTCTCGATCTCCTCGGAATCCACCCACTGGCTGTCAGGCGCCTGATGCTTGCGATCCCACACCATCGCGCGGTACCACCGACCGTCCCGCTCGCGACGGTCGTAGGGCGCCAAGAACGCGAACTCGTTGCGGGTGCTGCCCAGTGTCAATCCGCCGCCGGTCGGGCCGTGCGTCAGCTTGACATCTGCCAGCACGATGGACGACAACACCGTCTTGCCGGGAAAGTCGACACCCAGCAGCGCGCGGACCGTGCTGTGCGCCCCGTCGGCGCCGATCACATATTTTGCCCGCCAACGTGTTTCAACATTCTCACTGCCGCCGTTCGGGCGGGCGGTCACGTACACGCCGTCCGCGTCTTGTTCGAGCCCGACGACTTCGATGCCCCGCCGGACGTCGGCCCCTTGCGCGACGGCGTAGGCGCCGATCGCCTGGTCGACATTGGTCTGCGGGGTGATCATCGCGAACCGGTAAGGCGAGTCGAGATGGGTCAGGTCGATCCGGGCGCCGCCGAAAATCGTTACCCCCGAAGCCTTGTGCGAGCGGGCCAGCAGATCCTCGGCGATCCCGCGGGCGTCCAGCACCTCCAGCGTGCGTGCCATGGTGGCGAACGCGCGACTGGACGGGTTGATGGCCGGCCAGCGCTCCAGCACCGCGACCGTCCGGCCGGCGCGCGCGAGATCACCGGCGGCGGTCAGGCCGGTCGGGCCCGCGCCGACCACCAGAACGTCGACGTCATGAATCGGTCATCACGCCACCGCCTCGGGGTTGGGGTACCACCGGCGGATGTCGTCGGGGGTGGACATCGGCCGCGCGGTTGAAGACGAAGCGGCAATCGGGTTGGGCGACGTGCGCGGCGTTGACGATCGCCTCGAACAGCAATGTGTTGCCCGCGACCAGTCGCACGCCGGCGCCGATCAGCACCGCGTCGTAGCGCTTGGCCGCCAGCCACTGCTGGGCCTTGTCGGCGCCTGCCGACCCGAAGTCGATCAGGCAGTTGTCGACGTCGTAGCCGGCGGCGCGCAACCCGGCGACGTTCTCGTCGTTGGCGGTCCGCAGTTTCTCCTTCGACAGACCGGAGAACTGCGCGAAGTCGGCCGAGGAGTAATCGATGACGTCCGGATCGAGCCCGATCTGGATGGCGGTGACGGTCATGGGCGTGACCTCTCGTCGGGGGTTCAGTAAGGCATGTCAACAACTGTTGAACTCGAAGCTAGCGCGGTTCCCGCGCCGATGTCAACAGTTGTTGAATACACTGTCTGCCATGCCACCCAAAGCGCGCGAGGGACGCGACGGCCAGGCCACCCGAACCGCGATCCTGGACACCGCGCGATCGCAGTTCGGCAGCCACGGCTTCGAGCGCACCACGATCCGCTCGGTGGCATCGGCAGCCGGGGTCGATCCCGGCGCTGGTGATGCACTATTTCGGCAGCAAAGCGGAACTGTTTGCGGCGGCCTCGCAATTCGTCATCAGCTTCCCGGACCTGTCCAGCGTGGCGCCCGACCGGCTCGCCGACGTCTTGCTGCCGTTGTTCGTCGAGGCCTGGGGCCCGCAAGGCCCGCTACTTCCGTTGCTGCGGGCGGCTGCGACGAACCGGACCGCCGCGGACGCGCTGCTCACCGTTTTCGTCAGCCAGGTGGCCCCCGCGCTCGCCGCAGTCACGCCCGACCTCGCTCACCAGCGCGCGGCCCTGGTGGGATCCCAACTACTCGGCCTCGCCGTGTCCCGCCACATCCTCGGCGTGCCGCCGCTGATCGCCATGTCCGACGCACAACTCGTCGAATGGCTACGCCCGGTGCTCGCCCACTACTTGACGGACCCGGCGCCCTGACGTTGCTCGACGATCGCCAGCGCCCGCTTGGCCCATCGAACGTTTTCTTCCTCGTAGGAGATGCCGCGCATCAGCGTCAGGTACGGACCTACCCGCGGCGCGGTGGCCAGGAACTCCTCTTCGCTGCGGCCGTCGAGAATCCGGGTTCGCAGCCGTTCGTAGCGTTGCACCTTCACCTCGGCCCGGTCGCGGCGTTCGATGATCAGGTCGAGAACCGCCGCAGCGTCGCCGACGTCGAAGGCCTGGACCTTGATCAGCAGTTCGTCGCGGATCGCCGACGGCTTCGCCGGCCGGCCGGTGAACTGTCGGATCGCTTCATAACCCGCTTCGGTCAGCGAGAACATCCGCTTGTTCGGCCGGCGCTCCTGCTCCACGATGCGGGCCTGGATCAGACCCTGCTCGGCGAGACGTTCGAGCTCCCGGTACAGCTGCTGCGGCGTGGCCATCCAGAAGTTCGCCACCGACGCGTCGAAGCCTTTGGCCAGGTCGTAGCCGGACGATTCGCCCTCGAGAAGGGCGGCCAGCACGGCGTCATGCAACGACATTCGGCGATCGTACCTGAGTGATTAGTCAACAAATTGATTATTCACCTATGGACATACCGGGGGTCGAGCCTTTACTGTCGAGCACACCTACTCAACAAATTGACCATTAGAGGTATCTGATGCATCCCTTCCGCAAGGCGGTCGAAGATCGCGACGAGGCGGCCATCCAGGCCTTGCTGGCCGATGACGTCGTGTTCACCAGCCCGGTGGCCTTCAAGCCGTACGTCGGCAAGCCGATCACCGCGGCGATCCTGTGCGGCGTGCTGCGGGTCTTCGAAGACTTCCGCTACGTCCGCGAGATCCACGACAGCAACGACGGTCACCACGCGCTCGAGTTCGAGACCGGGATCGTCGGTGCCCCCGGCGTGACCGTCAACGGCTGCGACTTCATCCACGTCAATGACGACGGCCTGATCGATGACTTTAAGGTGATGGTGCGACCGCTCTCCGGTGCGAAGGCGTTGTCCGAAGCGATGGCCGCAGAGTTTCCGAGAATCCAGCAGGAAGCCGTCGAACTGGCCGACCAGTTCACTCGGGCTTAGAGCAACAGGGAGCAGCCAGGCATGCGAATCGGATTAGGGATCAACTACGCGGGCGGCTTCAAAGAGGTGGCTGCCGAAGTGGCCGACCTCGAGCGCGCCGGCTTGGACATTGTCTTTGTCCCCGAGGCGTATTCGTACGACGCGGTGAGTGCGCTCGGCTATCTGGCGGCCAGCACCGAACGGGTCGAGCTGGCCTCGGGCATCCTGCAGCTCTACACCCGCACACCCACCCTGACCGCGATGACCGCCGCCGGCCTGGACTACGTCTCCGACGGTCGGTTCACCCTGGGCCTGGGCGCGTCGGGCCCGCAGGTGATCGAGGGTTTCCACGGCGTTCGCTACGACGCGCCGATCGCGCGCACCCGCGAGGTCATCGAGATCTGCCGCCAGGTCTGGCGGCGCGAGAAGCTGCAATATCAGGGCGAGCACTACGAGATCCCGTTGCCCGCCGGTAAAGGCACCGGCCTGGGTAAGTCTTTGAAGCTCATCAATAAGCCTGTGCGCGAACGCATCCCGATACTGATCGCCGCACTGGGGCCCAAGAACGTCGAGCTGGCCGCCGAGCTCGCCGAAGGTTGGCAGCCCATCTTCTTCCTGCCGGAGAAGGCACAGGATGTCTGGGGCGAAGCGCTGGCCGCCGGCCAAGCCAAGCGCGACTCGGCTCTGGGCGACCTCGAAGTGTTCGCCGGCCCGACCCTGGCCATCGGTGAAAACGTCGAGCCGCTCAGGGAAATCGTGAAGCCCCATCTCGCGCTCTACATCGGTGGCATGGGCGCCAAGGGCAAGAACTTCTACCACACGCTGGCCACCAGCTACGGCTTCGGGGCGCAGGCCGACCGCATCCAGGAGCTCTACCTGGCCGGCGACAAGGAAGCGGCCGCCAAGGCGGTTCCGGACGAGCTGGTGCGCGACGTCTCGCTGATCGGAACGCCCGGATTCGTCAAGGAACGGATCGCGGCTTTCCGCGAGGCCGGTGTGACCACCCTGAACGTGGTGCCCGTCGCCGAGACCGCCCACGAGCGGGTCAAGCTGATCGAGACGCTTCGCGGCCTGGTGGACTGACCGGTCAGTCCCGGGCGGCCGCCAGGGCGGCGTTGAGGGTCTCGCTCGGCCGCATCACCGCGATGGTCTTCTCGTCGTCGAGCCGGTAATAGCCACCGATGTCGACGGATTCGCCTTGCGCCTTGGCGAGTTCGGTGATGATGGCGTCCTCGTCCTTGCCCAGCTCCTCGGCCAGTGCGGCGAAGTGCTTGCGCAACTCTTCGTCGTCGCTCTGCTTCGCGAGCTCCTGCGCCCAGTACAGCGCCAGGTAGAACTGGCTGCCACGGTTGTCGAGCTCACCGGTCTTGCGGGACGGGCCCTTGTTGTTGTCCAGCAGTTTGCCGATCGCGTCGTCGAGCGTCGTGCCCAGGATCTTGGCCCGCTCGTTGCCGGTCTTGATCCCGATGTCCTCGAAACATGCTCCCAGCGCCAGGAATTCGCCGAGCGAATCCCACCGCAGGTGATTCTCCTCGACCAGTTGGTGGACATGCTTGGGCGCCGATCCGCCCGCACCCGTCTCGTACATTCCCCCGCCGGCCATCAGCGGCACGATGGACAACATCTTGGCGCTGGTGCCCAGCTCCAAGATCGGGAACAGGTCAGTCAGGTAGTCGCGCAAGATGTTTCCGGTGGCGGCGATGGTGTCCTGGCTGCGAATCGCGCGCTCGATCGTGTGCCGCATGGCTCGTTCCTGCGACATGATCTGGATGTCGAGGCCCTCGGTATCGTGGTCGGCGAGGTAGGTGTTGACCTTCTTGCGGAGCTCGTACTCATGCGGACGCTCCTGATCCAACCAGAACACCACCGGCATGCCCGAGTTCCTCGTCCGGGTGACCGCCAGCTTGACCCAGTCGCGGATCGCCGCGTCGGTCACGATGGGCATCCGCCAAATGTCGCCGGCCTCAACGTTTTGGGTGAGCAGCACTTCGCCGGTGTCCAGGTCGACGATGTCGGCGACGCCGTCTTCGGGGATCTCGAACGTCTTGTCGTGCGAGCCGTATTCCTCGGCCTGCTGTGCCATCAGGCCGACGTTGGGCACGGTGCCCATCGTGGTCGGATCGAATTGCCCATGCGTCTTGCAGAAGTTGATGATCTCCTGGTAGATGCGGGAGAAGGTGGACTCGGGGTTGACGGCCTTGGTGTCCTTCTGCCGACCGTCGGCGCCGTACATCTTGCCGCCCGCCCGGATCATCGCCGGCATCGACGCATCCACGATCACATCGCTGGGTGAGTGAAAGTTGCTGATACCCTTGGCCGAATCGACCATGGCCAGTTCGGGCCGGTGCTCGTGGCAGGCGTGCAGGTCGCGGACGATCTCGTCATGCAGTGACGCGGGCAGCGCCTCGATCTTGTTGTACAAGTCGACCAGTCCGTTGTTGACGTTGACGCCGAGTTCGTCGAACAACTCCTGGTGTTTGGCGAACGCGTCCTTGTAGAAGATCTTGACGGCGTGGCCGAAGACGATGGGGTGGCTGACCTTCATCATCGTCGCCTTGACGTGCAGCGAGAACATCACGCCGGTCTTGTAGGCGTCCTCGATCTCCGCCTCGTAGAACTCGCAGAGCGCCTTCACGCTCATG
The DNA here is from genome assembly GCA_963755805.1 of uncultured Actinomycetota bacterium. Lineage (GTDB taxonomy): Bacteria > Actinomycetota > Actinomycetes > Mycobacteriales > Mycobacteriaceae > Mycobacterium. The sequence goes on along the minus strand of CAVWLG010000028.1, from coordinate 52,391 downwards.
AACATGCTGTCGATGACGTCGCCGTCGCGTAGCGACACCTTCGGCTTGAGCACAATCGTCTTGCCGCTCTTGGTTTTCAGCTCCATCTTCACGTCGCGCGCATGGTCCAGCGTCATCGACTTCTCGCCGTGGTAGAAGTCGCCGCGCTTCATGGTCGCGACGTGCGTGCGCGACGCCTGCGACCAGTCCCCCATGCTGTGCGGGTGCTTGCGCGCGTACTCCTTGACCGCATTCGGCGCGCGACGGTCCGAATTCCCCTGTCGTAGAACGGGGTTCACCGCACTACCGAGACACTTGGCGTATCGGTCGCGAATTTCCTTGTCCTCGTCGGTTTTCGGGTGCTGCGGGTAGTCGGGGATCTTGAATCCCTTGCCCTGCAGTTCCTTGACCGCGGCCACCAGCTGCGGCACCGACGCACTGATGTTGGGCAGCTTGATGATGTTGGTGTCGGCCTCTTTGGTCAGCCGGCCCAGCTCGCCCAGGTTGTCGGGCACCTGCTGCTCGTCGGTCAGGTAGTCGGAGAACTCGGCCAGGATCCGCGCGGCCACCGAGATGTCACTGGTCTGGATCGTGATCCCGGCGGGTTCGGCGAACGCCCGCACGATCGGCAAAAAGGCGTAGGTCGCCAGCAGCGGCGCCTCATCGGTCAGCGTGTAGATGATGGTCGGCTGGTCGGCGCACACGGTGTTTCTCCCGGTATCGGTTAGATCCTGACGGGCTTCGCGGTGAATCTGGCTGTCACGTTATCAAGCACGTTTCCGCTGATGTCGACCTCGATCTGGGCCGCAGTCCGTACCGGTGGGTACGCCCGGCACACCATTGGCACCATTTCGGCTTGATGAGCTAAGCTTCATTTCGGTCATGAGCGCCAGCGTCAAGCCCCGGCTCGCTGGCCGGCAACCCTCCAACCGCGGTGGGGTGCTCCGGGTGAAGACCAGGTTTCGTAGCCAAGAAGTGGCTACGCGGCAAGCGCGGGTCCTCCGTGATGGGCCCCCCGGAGTAGACAGGGAAACCTGATGCGTACCTACATGGGCCGACCCATCGTTCGTCGCTGACGCTTCTTCCCGGAAAGCAATCGATCGTGAGTTCCGACACCACCACCACCCCTGCTTCGACCCTGGCGCCGAGGCCGAGACCGATCCGACCGCGCACTGGTCGTTCGAGACCAAGCAGATCCACGTCGGTCAGCAACCCTGCCCGACCACCGGCGCCCGCGCGCTGCCGATCTACCAGACCACGTCCTACGTCTTCGACGACACCTCGCACGCTGCGGCGCTGTTCGGGCTGGAAGTCCCGGGCAACATCTACACCCGCATCGGCAACCCGACCACCGACGTCGTCGAACAGCGCATCGCCGCCCTGGAAGGCGGGGTGGCCGCGCTGTTCCTGTCCTCGGGGCAGGCCGCCGAGACGTTCGCGATCCTGAACCTGGCCGCCTCCGGCGATCACATCGTGTCCAGCCCCAGGCTCTACGGCGGCACCTACAACCTGTTCCACTACACGCTGCCCAAGCTCGGCATCGACGTCAGCTTCGTCGAAGACCCCGATGATCTGGACTCCTGGCGCGTCCGCCGTCCGCCCCAACACCAAGGCGTTCTTCGCCGAGACGATCTCCAACCCGCAGATCGACATCCTGGACATCCCCGGTGTCTCGGCGGTGGCCCACGAGCACGGTGTGCCGTTGATCGTCGACAACACCGTCGCCACCCCGTACCTGATCCAGCCGATCACCCAGGGCGCCGACATCGTGGTGCACTCGGCCACCAAGTACCTCGGCGGCCACGGCGCCGCGATCGCCGGTGTGATCGTCGACGGCGGCACCTTCGACTGGACGCAGGGCCGTTTCCCCGGATTCACCACGCCCGACCCCAGCTACCACGGGGTGGTGTACGCGGAGCTGGGACCGCCCGCGTTCGCGCTCAAAGCGCGGGTGCAGTTGCTGCGTGACCTGGGCTCGGCGGCGTCGCCGTTCAACGCGTTCCTGGTCGCCCAGGGCCTGGAAACGCTGAGCCTGCGGATCGAGCGGCACGTCGCCAACGCGCAGCGGGTCGCCGAATACCTGGACGGCCACGACGACGTGCTGTCGGTGAACTACGCCGGGCTGCCGAGCTCGCCGTGGTACGAGCGGGCAAAGAAGCTGGCGCCCAAGGGAACCGGGGCCGTGTTGTCCTTCGAGCTGGCCGGCGGTGTCGACGCCGGCAAGGCGTTCGTCGATGCACTGAAGCTGCACAGCCACGTCGCCAATATCGGTGACGTGCGCTCGCTGGTCATTCACCCGGCGTCGACGACCCACGCCCAGCTCAGCGCGGCTGAGCAGCTGTCGGCCGGGGTGAGCCCCGGTTTGGTGCGCCTCGCGGTGGGTATTGAGGGCATCGACGACATTCTGGCCGACCTCGAGCTGGGTTTCACCGCCGCTCGCCCATACGGCGGCATCCCAGCCTCCGGAGCCGGCGACCCGCACGCCGTGGCGGCGTTCTGAGGAGTCCGCAGGTGACAATCTCTGACATGTCGACACAGACGCTGCCCGCCGAAGGCGAGGTGGGCATTGTGGATGTGGGCTCGCTGACGCTGGAAAGCGGCGTGGTGATCGACGACGTCAGCATCGCCGTCCAACGCTGGGGCGAGCTGTCACCGACGCGCGACAACGTCGTCGTCGTGCTGCACGCGCTGACCGGCGACTCGCACATCACCGGACCTGCCGGGCCCGGCCATCCCACGCCGGGCTGGTGGGACGGAATCGCGGGGCCCGGCGCACCGATCGACACCAACCGGTGGTGCGCGGTGGCCACCAACGTGCTGGGCGGCTGCCGCGGCTCGACCGGACCGAGCTCGACCGCGCCTGACGGAAAGCCTTGGGGCTCAAGGTTTCCGCTGGTGTCGATCCGCGATCAGGTCGAGGCCGACGTGGCGGCGCTGGCCGCGCTGGGCATCACCGAAGTCGCCGCTGTGCTCGGCGGATCGATGGGTGGCGCACGCGCGCTGGAATGGATGGTCTCCCACCCCGACCGGGTGGGCGCGGGCCTGCTGCTGGCCGTGGGTGCGCGTGCCACCGCCGACCAGATCGGCACCCAGTGCACCCAGATCGCGGCGATCAAGGCCGACCCCAACTGGCAGGGCGGTGACTACTACGGCACCGGGCGCAGCCCGGACGCCGGTCTGGAGATCGCCCGCCGCTTCGCCCACCTGACCTACCGCGGCGAGGCCGAGCTGGACACCCGCTTCGCCAATAGAGCGCAGGGTCGGCGGAAGATCCAGCGGATCCGGCGTCCGGTGGCCGCTACGCGGTGCAGAGCTACCTGCAGCACCAGGGCGGCAAGCTGGTGTCGCGGTTCGACGCCGGCAGCTACGTGGTGCTCACCGAGTCGCTGTCGAGTCACGACGTCGGCCGGGGCCGCGGCGGTGTCGAGGCCGCGCTGCGCGGCTGTCCGGTGCCGGCGGTGGTCGGCGGGATCACCTCCGACCGGCTCTACCCGCTGCGCCTGCAGGCCGAACTGGCCGATCTGCTGCCCGGATGCGACGGGCTCGAGGTGGTGGACTCGATCTACGGGCACGACGGTTTTCTGGTGGAGACCGATTCGGTTGGGGAATTGGTGCGACAGACCCTGGATCTGGCCGCGGCGAAGGGTGCGTGTTCGCGGTGACTCGGTCTTCACAGGCCCGCTCATTGTCATTTGGCTCTGAAGCGGCCGCATACGAGCGCGGCCGCCCGTCGTATCCGCCGGAGGCGATCGACTGGCTGCTGCCGCCCGGCGCGCGCGACGTGCTGGACCTCGGCGCCGGGACCGGCAAGCTGACCAGCCGACTGGTGGAACGCGGGCTGGACGTGGTCGCCGTCGACCCGATCGCCGAGATGCTGGAGATGCTGCGCGTCTCGCTGCCGAATACGCCGGCGCTGCTGGGTACGGCGGAAGATATTCCGTTGGCGGACAACAGTGTTGACGCAGTGCTTGTCGCGCAGGCGTGGCATTGGTTCAACCCGGCGCGCGCGATTCCCGAGTTGGCCCGGGTGCTGCGGCCCGGCGGCCGGCTGGGCTTGGTGTGGAACACCCGCGACGAGCGATCCGGGTGGGTGCGCGAACTGGGCAGCATCATCGGCCGCGACGGCGACCCGATGCGCGACCACGTCACGCTGCCGGAGCCGTTCACCGACGTGCAGCGACACCAGGTCGAGTGGACGAATTACCTGACGCCGCAAGCGTTGATCGACTTGGTCGCGTCCCGCAGCTACTGCATCACCTCGCCGACCCAGGTCCGCACCAAGACGCTGGATCAGGTGCGCGAGTTGCTGGCCACCCATCCCGCTTTGGCCAACGCGGGTGGTCTTGCGCTGCCGTACGTCACGGTGTGCGTGCGGGCGACGCTGTCCTGACGTCGACTGATCGGGGCTATGGTTCGTGGTGTGAAACTGACATCGCTCGTCGTCGGTTGCGTGCTGGCGATGAGCGCTGCACCGCTGGCCCATGCCGACGAAAACGACAACGCGTACATGTTCGGCATGAGAAACGTGGGCATTCCGGACGGTAGCCCCGCGGCCTCACCCGCATACGGCCGGCAATTGTGCGACCGGCTTCCTAAAGTCGGCTTCGATCCGCTGGTGGCAGCGGTGAACCAGGAGAACGCCGGGAGCGGCTTGGACATGCATCTGTCTGCGCTGGTCATCGGCGCGGCTGTATCGAACTTCTGCCTCGAAAAGGCCACAGTGCTGCCGACAACCCTGCCGTACTAGGCCACTCACTCCGGCTCGTCGTCGTCGTCGCTGTCCTGTAGCAGTTTCTCGGGGTGGTGGAACGTGTTGATGCGGGGTTGTCCTCGGTCGAGGTGTGGGGGTGGGATCCATTCGGTTTGGCCGCGGCTGTTTTTGCGGGTGGTCCAGCCTTGTTCGGCGAGTGCGTGGTTGGGGCGGCAGGCGAGGGCCAGGTTGTTGACGTCGGTGACCGGGTTGGTGGCGTAGGGGTCGCAGTGGTGGACCTCGCACAGGTAGCCCGGGATGGTGCAGCCGGGGAAGGTGCAGCCACGATCCCTGGCGTGCAACACAATTCGCTGCGCGGGTGAGGCCAAGCGTTTGGTGTGATACAGCGCCAGGGCTTTGCCGTTGTCGAAGATGGCCAGGTAGTGATGGGCGTGGGAGCCGAGCCGGATCACGTCCGACATCGGCAGCAGGGTGCCGCCGCCGGTCAGGCCGCGGCCGGCGCCTTTCTCGAGTTCTTGCAGTGTGGTGGTGACGATGATGCGATGGCGGGTAAGCCGTTGTGTTGGCCGAGGTCACCGGAGGCCAGCAGCGCGCGGGCGGCGGCGAGCAGGGCGTCGTGGTTGCGTTGCCCGGCGCTGCGGGTGTCGCCCTGGATGGCGGCCTGTGACGGGGTGCCGCTGATGCACGGCGTCGTCGTCGGCGGGGTTGCACATGCCCGGGTGCGGCGAGTTTGGCGAACACCGCATCGATGGTCGCCCGGGCTTCGGGGGTGAGATAGCCGCTGATCGGGCTCATGCCGTCGATGTCCTGTTTGCCGATCATCAGGCCGCGGCGTTTGGCGCGGTCGATGTCGGTGAAGTCGCCGTCGGGGTTGAGGCAGTCGGTGAGCTTGTCGGCCAGCTTGGCCAACTCATCGGGGCGATACTCCAGGCTCAGGCGCGGCCAGGTGCGCTTCGGCTTTGGCGCGGGCCTCGATGTCGACGAAATCGGGCAGCCGGTGAAAGAAGCTGCGGATCACCGCGACATGGCCGGCACCGAGCTCGCCGTTGCGCTGCGCCTCGGCCGTCGCGGGCAACACCGGCGGCAGGGGTTCGCCGTTCAACGCCCGCCGCTCACCCAGGTCGGCGGCCTCGTGGATACGGCGTGAGGCTTCGGCGCGGCTGATCCGCAACCGGTTGGCCAACGCCGGCGCCAGCTTGCCGCCCAGCTCGGTCGGCATCGGCCTGGGCGGCGAGCTGATTGATCAGCGGGTGCTCGACCGCGGACTAGCACGCGGCGTATCTCCTCGAAGTTCTCCAGCATGGCCAGCCGTTCCGGGGTGGTCAACACGTCGAACGTGAGATCCACGCGCGCGCTTCATCCCAGCCTTGAGCGCGTCGAGAACCTCGACGATCTCCTCACGACTACTAGAACGCATGTTCGAATTATATTGCTGCGCACCGACATCACGACACGCCCCGAAACCGCAATTGTGGATGAACCGTCGCAACTGTGGATAACCGCGAAGCCAAGCCTCACACCGGCAACCCGGAGAACATCACCCGACCCGGGTCGTACTTCTGCCGAACGGCGCTCAGCTGCGGAAGATTCGGGCCGAAGTAGCGCGACACTGGCTGGTTGGCCTCGAGGTAATTCGCATACCCGCCAACCGAATACGGCTGCACGGCCCGGTGCGCCGCACCCAGCCAGCCGAGCGCACCCGACGGATCTCCCGGTGTTTCGACATACCACTGCACCAATGACGACTGCCGTCGCCACGGGAATGCCGACGCCCCCGTCGGCACATCGGCCAAAGCTCCGTCGAGCGCATGCATGATCGCCAACATGCGACCCGCTCCGCGCGGGAACGCGTCGACCGCCGCGGCGATCCCCTGTGCCGCCGCCGGCGTGATCGTCGTGAAAACGTCTGAGCCGCCGACATATCCGAGTGGCGAAGGATTGAGATTACCGACGGCAAGGTAGTTCGTCAGATCCAAGTAGTTGAACGTATGGCTGTCCGTCCCGGTGGGCTGGAGGCCGACAGCCGCGGTGATGGCGGACGCGACGCTGCCACCCGATCCAGCCGGACAGGTCGCCAAGATGCGGCAGTGCGTGCCCATCGGGTCGACGGTGGCATCCGCCAGTGCCCAGCAGCTTCGGTCGGCGGTGCGCAGCCAGTTCTGCCAACCCACCAGCATCTGGGCGAACGACTGCGCGGGGAAGTTGAGGTTCACCGCGTCGACCTCGGTGGTCGGGAAGGTGGCGAAGGTCAGCGAGGTGGTGACACCGAAGTTGCCGCCACCGCCACCACGCAACGCCCAGAACAGGTCGGGCTGCGAATTGGCGGAAGCGGTGACCACCTGACCGCTGGGCAGCACCACGGTGGCCGACCGCAATGCATCCGACATCAGGCCCGCGTGCCGGGAATGCGCACCGAGTCCACCACCCAGGGCGTGACCCGCCGCACCCACCGATGGGCAGGTCCCGGTTGGGATTCCGCGACCCGCGGCCGCCAGGACCTGATGCATCGCATACAGACTCGTCGCCGGTGTCACCGTGACGAGCCCGGTAGACGGCGTCGTAATTGACGTCACCGGGCAGTTGCCGCAGATCGAGCACCATCGTGCCGTTCGCGGTGGATGCCCCCACGTAGGAGTGCCCACCGCCGCGCGGAGCGACCTTGAGGTTGTTGGCCGCCGCGAACGTCATCGCCTTCTGCACGTCGGCCGGCGATGTCGGCACGACAACCGCCGCCGGCGTCATCCCGTTGTAGTTGGTGTTGAAAACCGCTTTGGCCGAACCGAATTGCGGAGAGTCCGGCCGGATGACCTGCCCACCGATGGACAGTCCGTCCCAGCCCGATGAGATCGGCGCGCCGCCGGCACGCCCTGAGCCGACAAATGCGCCCGCGGCCAACGCCCCTACGGCGCCGCGCAGAAATGTCTGACGCGAGATGTCACCCGTCATGTTCGAATTGTCATGTACGCGAACCCGGGACACGCCCCGATACCACGCGCTCTGACCGCGTGTCGCCCCAAACGTGCGTGAACCTTAACCCCGTCGTGTTCTGAACGTGACTGCGGTAGACCAAAGTTCGATGCGGACACATCAGACATCTGGGGGTGGGTATGGGTCGCAATTGGATGCCGGCACTGAGCAACCAACCATTGGCCGTGCGAGCGTTGGTCGGTATCGGCTGTCTTTTGACGGTGGCCACCGCGTTCTCGATACCGGGCGGGGCAGATCCCAGCGACGACAACTTCATCGACGCGCTCAGCCATGCCGGAATCGAGTACGGCGAGCCGGGCAACGCGATGGCTGTCGGTCAGTCCATCTGCCCGATGCTCGCTGCGCCCGGCGGCAGTTTCGCCGCCGCGGCTTCGGGAGTCGCGCATCGGGGCATGTCGCCGCAGGTGGCGCGGATGTTCACCACGATCGCGATCCGGACTTATTGCCCGGATGAAATGGCAAACCTGATGGGCGGCAACCGCTATGGTCAGCCGCAGACGGGAGTGACGGGAATCCCGGGCGTCTAGCGCGTTCCCAGCGGGTCGATCGTCCAGGCGATGTAGACCATCGCCGCTGCGACCGACGCCATCATGGTGAAATCAATTGCCTTGCTGCGCACCACCAGTAGCCCGGCACGGTCCTCGGTGAGCGCCAACCGCAGCACCGCGGCCAGGCCTACCGCGATGCCGATCAGCAGCGCGCCGCGGCGCCAGAAGTTGGCGGCCGCCAAGCTGAACGCCACCACGAAGATCAGCACAACCCAGACGATCGGCCATTGGGGTCGGAGTCGGCGCATGCTTACTGCCCTTCGGCCAACTCGACGACGTTGGTCAACAGGAACGCGCGGGTCAACGGCCCGACGCCGCCGGGATTCGGCGACACCTTCCCGGCCACCTCCCACACGTCGGGATGCACGTCGCCGGTGAGTTTGCCGTCCACCCGGCTGACGCCCACGTCGATCACGGCTGCGCCGGGACGCACCATGTCGGCGGTCAGCATGTGCGGCACGCCGACGCCGGCGACGATGATGTCGGCCTGCTTCGTCAGGCAGGCAGGTCACGAGTTCCGGTGTGGCACAACGTCACCGTCGCATTCTCCGAACGACGGGTCAGGAGCAGACCGAGCGGCCGGCCGACCGTCACACCGCGGCCGATCACGACGACATGCGCGCCGGCGATCTCGACGTCGAAGCGCCGCAGCAGGTGCACGATGCCACGCGGGGTGCAGGGCAGCGGCGCCGACTCCATCAAGACGAGCCGGCCCAGGTTCGTCGGGTGCAGTCCGTCGGCATCCTTGGCCGGATCGACGCGCTCCAGCGCCGCGTTCTCATCCAAGTGCTTGGGCAGCGGCAGCTGCACGATGTAACCCGTGCATTCGGGATTGGCGTTGAGTTCGTCGATGGTCTCGTTGAGCTTGGCCTGGCTGATGTCGGCCGGCAGGTCGCGGCGCAGCGAGGTGATGCCCACCTTGGCGCAGTCGGCGTGCTTGCCGCGGACGTAGGCCTGCGACCCCGGGTCGTCGCCCACCAGGACAGTGCCCAGGCCGGGCGTCTTGCCCGCCGCGGTCAGCGCGGCCACCCGCTCCTTGAGGTCGACGAAGATCTCGTCACGTGTGATTTTGCCGTCCAACGTGATTGCACCCACGTCATCCAGTTTGGCATGGGCCCGCAACCTGCGACGTGGCCGACTATGGCGACCCGCCGCGTTCGGCTCCGCCGACCTTGCGATCGCCACGGTCCGATTATGGCGACCCGCCGCGTTCGGCTCCGCCGACCTTGCGATCGCCACGGTGCCGATTGATATCGCGACCCGCCGCGTTCGGCTCCGCCGACCTTGCGATCGCCATTAGGCTCCCTGACATGTCCGAAGCCCCGGACGTGCTGGCACCGGCAAAGCTCGGACCCATCACGCTGCGCAATCGCATCATCAAATCCGCGACCTTCGAGGCCCGTACACCCGATGCGTTGGTCAGCGACGATCTGATCGAGTACCACCGGTTGCCGGCGGCCGGCGGAGTCGGCATGACCACGGTGGCCTACTGCGCGGTCTCCCAAGGCGGCCGCACCGAAGGCAACGGGATCTGGATGCGCCCGGAAGCCGTGCCCGGTTTCCGGCGGCTCACCGATGCGATTCACGCCGAGGGCGCGGCGGTCTGCGCCCAGATCGGACATGCGGGTCCGGTCGCCAACGCCCGCTCCAACAAGGCCAAGGCTCTGGCGCCGGTGCGGTTCTTCAACCCGATCGGCATGCGGTTCGCCAAGAAGGCCAGCCGCCAAGACATCGACGATGTGATCGCCGCGCACGCCAACGCGGCCCGGCTGGCCGTGGAAGCCGGATTCGACGCCGTCGAAGTGCATTTGGGCCACAACTATCTGGCTAGCGCGTTTCTGAGCCCGCTGATCAACCGCCGCAATGACGAGTTCGGCGGCTCGCTGGAGAACCGCGCCAAGGTCGCTCGCGGGATGGTGCTTGCCGTCAAGCGCGCCGTCGGTGATCAGATCGCGGTGACCGCCAAGCTCAACATGTCCGACGGCGTACGCGGCGGCATCTCGGTCGACGAGGCGATCGTCACCGCCAAGTGGTTGCAGGACGACGGCGCATTGGACGCGATCGAACTCACCGCCGGCAGTTCGCTGGTCAACCCGATGTACCTGTTCCATGGCGACGCCCCGCTCAAGGAGTTCGCTGGCGCGTTCAAACCGCCACTGAGCTGGGGCATGCGGATGACGGGCAAGAAGTTCCTCCGCGAATACCCGTACCGCGAGGCGTATCTACTGCGCCATGCCAAGCAGTTTCGCGCCGAGTTGACGATGCCGCTGATCCTGCTGGGCGGCATCACCAATCGCGAGACGATGGATCTGGCGATGGCCGAAGGCTTTCAGTTCGTCGCGATGGGCCGGGCGCTGCTGGCCGAGCCCGACCTGATCAACCGGATCGCCCGCGATGGCGCCGCCGTGCGTTCGGCGTGTACGCACTGCAACCGGTGCATGCCGACGATCTACACCCGCACCCAGTGCGTGGTGACCGGAGCCCCCGACCTCCTGGCGCACTGACCGGCCGTCGTGTCGCTTCGAGGGGATTGAACGGCAGCCGATACAGTCGGTGCAGTGAGCCAAGCAGCTAATGTTGGGGCGATGAGTCATGCCGCACCGCCCGCGCTGACAGTCCGGTACGACGGAACGCAACGTACTTTCGCCGCAGGTCACGACGTTGTGGTTGGCCGCGATCTGCGCGCCGACATGCGCATTACGCATCCGCTGATCTCCCGTGCGCACCTGTTACTGCGCTTCGACCAGGGCCGCTGGCTGGCCATCGACAACGGCTCGCTGAACGGGACCTACGCCAATGGGCGCCGCGTGCCGGTGGTCGACCTGCACGACGGCCAGACGGTCAACATCGGCAACCCCGACGGCCCGCAACTGAGCTTCGAGATCGGAAAACACGACGGCATCGCCGGCCGGCCGCCGCAGACGGCGTCGATGCCGATCGCCAGGTCAGGCCCGCCCGCGCGGCCAGCACCCGCACCGCAACAGCCGCCCCGCCCACCGGTGGGACCGCGAACACAAGGGCCTCCCAGCCAAAGTCCCGGCCAGGGACCGTCGCGCCCGTATCCCGGCGGGCCACCGCAGCAGCCGTTCCCGGGACCGCGCCCGCCCGCGTACCCAGCGGGCCCTCAGCACCAGGCACCACCTGTCCGTCAAGCCCGCGCCCAGTGGCGTCGGCTCCCCCGTTGAACGTGAACGTTGCGCCGAGGACCGAGATGGGACCGGCGCCGGCGATCAGCACGCCACCCGAATCCGGCAACCTGGCAACCAAGATGATCCAGGCGATCCTGCCCGGATCGCTGACACCGGACAAGCCGCCGGGTTCGGCGACCATCGGGCGCGCCAACGACAACGACATCGTGATCCAGGACGTGCTGGCGTCGCGTCATCACGCGTTCCTGGTCGACTCGCCGCTCGGCACCGAGATCCGGGACGCCCACAGCTATCAACGGCACCTTCGTCAATGGCGTGCGCGTCGGCTCGGCGGTGCTCAGCGAGGGCGACGTGGTCACGATCGGCAACATCGACCTGGTCTTCACCGACGGCACCCTGGTCCGCCGCACCGAGGCCGCCACCCGCACCGGCGGCCTCGAGGTCAACGGCGTGCAATTCAGGATCGATGGCAAGGAACTGCTGGACGACATCTCGCTGACCGCCCGGCCTGGCACCCTGACCGCGATCATCGGCGGCTCGGGTGCGGGCAAGACCACGCTGTCGCGTCTGATCGCCGGATACACCCGGCCCAGTGCCGGAAACGTCACCTTCGAGGGCCACGACATCCACGCCGAGTACGCGACGATGCGCAGCCGGATCGGGATGGTGCCGCAGGACGACGTGGTGCACCGCCAGCTGACGGTGAACCAGGCGCTCGGCTACGCCGCCGAGCTGCGACTGCCGCCGGACACCAGCAAAGAAGAACGCGCCCAGGTCGTCGCGCAGGTGCTCGAGGAACTCGACCTGACCAAGCACGCCGACACCCGGGTAGACAAGCTCTCCGGCGGTCAGCGCAAACGCGCCTCGGTCGCGCTGGAACTGCTGACCCAACCGTCGCTGCTGCTGCTCGACGAGCCGACCTCGGGTCTCGACCCGGCGCTGGACCGTCAGGTGATGTTGATGCTGCGCCAGCTCGCCGACGCCGGCCGCGTGGTGCTGGTGGTCACCCACTCGGTGTCCTACCTGGATGTGTGCGACCAGATCCTGCTGATGGCGCCCGGCGGCAAGATGGCCTTCAACGGGCCGCCCAGCCAGGTCGGCGAGGCGTTGGGCACCACCAACTGGGCGGACATCTTCGCCAATGTCGGCGCCGACCCGGACGAGGCGAACCGCCGCTTCATGGAACGCGGCGGCGAGGTCGGAGTCCAAGGCGCCCGATCGGGAAAGTCCGGCCGACCTCGGCGAACCCGTGCACACCGACCTGCTGCGCCAGCTCTCCACGATCGCGCGTCGCCAGGTTCGGCTGGTCATCTCCGACCGCGGCTACTCGGTGTTCCTGGCGGTGCTGCCGTTCCTGATCGGTGCGCTGTCGCTGACGGTGAAGGGCCCAAACCCGGTCTCGGGTCCGGCCGACCCGCTCGGCCTGGCGCCCACCCAGCCGCAGTACATCATGGTGCTGCTCAATATCGGGGCCGTGTTCATGGGCACCGCGCTGACCATCCGTGACCTGATCGGCGAACGCCCGATCTTCCGACGAGAACAGGCGGTCGGCCTGTCGACCACCGCCTACCTGCTGGCCAAGGTGTTCGTGTTCTGCGTCTTCGCGACCGCCCAGGCGGCGATCGCGACCTTCATCGTCCGGCTCGGAAAGGGCGCGCCCACCGCGCATCCGCCGTTCTTCGGCAACTCGACGTTCTCGCTGTTCGTCACCGTCGCCGGCACCTGTGTCGCCTCGGCCATTCTCGGCCTGATGATGTCGGCCTTGGCGCAGACCACCGAGCAGATCATGCCGCTGCTGGTGGTGACGATCATGTCGCAGCTGGTGCTCGCCGGCGGCATGATCCCGGTGACCGGCCGGGCCGGGCTGAACCAGCTGTCCTGGCTGACGCCCGGACGTTGGGGTTACGCCGCGGGAGCGTCGTCGATCGACTTCCCAGACCTGGTGAAGGTCAAGCAGATTCCGACCAACGACCCGATCTGGCAGCACTCCAAGCACATCTTCTTGCTTCGATATGGGCATGCTCGTGGCGCTGTCGCTGTTCTACGCCGGCTACGTGCGGTGGAGGATCCGGCTCAAGCGCTAGTCACCGCGTCCAGCCGCAATCCGTGGGCCGCGGCATAGGCGAGCGCCTGCTCGATGTCGATACGCGCCCGTGTCAACGACGCCGTCGTCCACAGCGACGGATCGACGGTCGCGCCGCGCAGATCGGCGTCGTCCAAACGGGTTCCGGTGGTGCGCGCCCCGGACAGGTCGGCCCCGCGCAACACGGTCTTGCGCAGGTCGGCTTCCACCAGGTTGGCCTCGCGAAGCCGGCAGCCACTCAAGTCGATGCCGCGCAGGTCGTTTCCGCCGAGCACGGTCAGCGTGAAGTCCACCTCGTCGAGGGTCAACGGTCGAAGCCGGCACCGCGTGAACACCGAGCCCAGCATGGTGCACTGACGAAATGTGCTGTGCCACAGCGTGGTCAGGTTGAAGGTGCAGTTGCGAAACGCTGACCCCAGATGCTCGGACTCGGCGAGATTGATCCCGCTGAAATTGCATTCGGTGAACACCACCCGCTCGGTGCGCAGGCGACTGAGATCGTCGTCGCGGAAATCACGGCCGACGAATTCGCAATCGGTCCAATCCACTACGCGGTGGGCGACAAGCTCGCCAGCGCGTATTCGCTGACCGCGATCAACGCATTGGTCGCCGATCTGCGATCGCGGGCGTCGACGTTGATCACCGGGACGTGCGCGGGCAGCGTCAGCGCTTTACGTACCTCGGCGGCGGGATACCTTGGCGAGCCGTCGAACTCGTTGACAGCGATCAGGAACGGCAGGTTGCGATGCTCGAAGAAGTCGACCGCGGCGAAGCAGTCCTGCAAGCGCCGGCAGTCCACCAGGATGACCGCGCCGATCGCGCCGCGCACCAAGTCGTCCCACATGAACCAGAATCGGCGCTGACCCGGCGTTCCGAACAGATAGAGCACCAGATCCTCGTCGAGGGTGATCCGGCCGAAGTCCATCGCGACCGTGGTGGTCCGCTTGTCCGGGGTGGCGTCGACCATGTCGACGCCGGCGGAGGCGTCGGTGACCATCGCCTCGGTCCGCAGCGGCATGATCTCCGAGACCGCACCCACGAAAGTTGTCTTGCCGGCGCCGAATCCACCGGCGACGACGATCTTGGTGGACGCGGTATCGCGCGGCTTCGGATACGGAGGAGCCCCCGCATCAGAGCGCTCGTAGGCCACGGAGCGTCCTTCCTATCAATTCGCGGCGTTCATCACGGGTGGAGCTTTCGGTCAACGTCCGATTAACTCGAAGGTAGCCCGAAGTCACCAGATCGCCGACCAACACGCGCGTGACACCGAGCGGCAAATTCAGACGAGCCGATATTTCGGCCACCGATGGACTCTTGACGCACAGTTGGACAATTCTGCCCCGCACATCGTTGGGCGGCCACCGGTGGAACATCGCCGACTGCAACGCCTGCAGCGGCGCTTCCAGCGGGATGTCGACGCTGGCCTTGGTTCGGCCGGCCGTCAGCGTGTATGGGCGAACCAGGCTCGCCTCAGGAGGCGGCGGTTCGATTCCCGGTCGTTCGTGGTTGTCCATGGCGACTCACGACGGCGATGGAGCACGTCGGGACGATTGCACGACGTTGCCCACCCGCTCGACGAGGACGGCCATCTCGTATCCGATCTGACCGATGTCGCACGACGTCGAGGCCAGTGTCGCCAGATGCGATCCGTCGCCGACCTGCATCAGCAGCAGGTAGCCGTTCTGCATCTCCACCACCGACTGCAGCACCTGGCCACCGTCGAACAGCTGCGCGGCGCCGTTGGCCAAGCTGGCCAGACCTGACGACACCGCGGCGAGCTGGTCGGCCCGCTCCTTCGGCAGGCGCTCGCTGGCCGCGATCAGCAGCCCGTCGACGGACACCAGAATCGCGTGCGACACCCCGCGGACTTCGCGGGCGAAGTTCGACACCAGCCAGTCCAGCGAATTGTCGGAGTGTGCAGGTTGGCTCGGCTGTATGGGTTGGAAGCCAGAGGTCATTCGGATCGGTTCCTAGGTCGTTGTCACGGGCATGCGCGCGTCCTGCGCGGACGCCGCCGAAATGACTGCTTATCGAGGTGCGGACGGCCTCGGGGTCGCGTGCCGGCGCCTGATGCGTGGGACGGCGCCCCGATCCGCCGTTGGAAGCTGTCCCATTGTCGTCGCCGCCGGCCCGGTGGTGCGCGTTCCCGTTCTGGCTCGGCACCGCCCGGCACCAGCCGGGCACCGGGGTCGCGTACCGGCAGGCCGTGTTCGGTGTGCGTCTCTACTGGGCGTGTTCTCCACCTCGGCGGCGGCTGACCAGCCGCGGTCCCACACCGACTGCCAATCCAGATCCGGGCTGTGGGCCAGCTCGCGCGGGTCGACCAACCATTCGGAGAGCATCCGCTGGTAGATCAGATCGTCCTCGGGCGGCTCGGTCGACGGCGCGGCAGCTTCGGCAGTTCGGCGGCCCAGACGTCATCGACCTCGGACAGCTCGGACTCGGGTAGCTCGGGCTGGGGCAGCTCGGACTGGGCAGCTCGGATTGGCCACCGGGACCGGCACAGGCGGCTCGGCCTTGGGTCGCTGGCGGCTCTCCTTGGTGAATCGGACCCGCGAGCCGAAGAATGACGACGTGTTCGAAACCGGTTGTGCAGCAGGCTGTTCCGGAGTCGGCTCGGCGACTTCCTGCTGCGCGACGGCCGGCGGCTCGTCGCGATCCGGCGGGGCATCCGGGGCGCCGGTGATGCCACTGCCTCCGGGCCTGCGCCGGGGCAGCAGGCTGATCGAGGACTCGCGTCGAATACGAGCCGTTGCGCTCGCCGGCGTCTTCCTCCGGCGCAAGGTCGGCGACGTAGTCGGGCACGGCGACCGGCGGCTCGGGCGGTGCCACGAACGCTGCCGGGGCCGATGCCGTCTCACGCGGCGCCATCGGGCCGGCGTCGCCGCTCGCCAGCACGGTCGACGGCAGGTAGACCTCCGCGGTGCTACCCGACCGCGCATCCTCGAGCGACGAGGCACGCAGCCGCACCCGGATCGCGTGCCGGTCGGCCAACCGGCTGACCACGAACAGGCCCATGTGGCGGGCGCTGTCGGGGGTGACCTCTCCCCCGGCGCGCAGGCGCATGTTGGCGATACGGCGGTCGCCGTCGGTCATGCCCAGCCCGACGTCGACGATCTGCAGTAGAACCGCTCCGTCGCTGCGGAATCCCGCCGACACCCGAACCGGCGACGACGGCGGCGAGTAACGCAGCGCGTTGTCGATCAACTCCGCGAGCAGGTGAACGATGTCACCGGAGACCGCGCCGGCAATCGTGCAATCCGGCACCATCGACGTCTCGACACGGCGGTAGTCCTCGACCTCGGAGGTCGCCGCGTGGATGACCGACGACAGCGGCACCGTCGTGCGCTGGTCTCCCCGCGAGCTCTTCGCGCCCGCCAGCACCAGCAGGTTCGCGCCGTTGCGGCGCATCCGGGCGGCCAGGTGGTCGAGCCGGAACAGGCTGTCGAGCCGTTCGGGGTCTTCTTCGTTGCGCTCCAGCCGGTCGATGAGCGAGAGCTGCTGGTCGACCAGCGAACGGTTGCGCCGCGACATCGTCTCGAACATGTCGTTGACCAACAGCCGCAACCGGGCTTCGTCGCCGGCCAAAAGCAATGCCTGCGTGTGCAATTCGTCGACCGCGTGCGCGACCTGACCGATTTCCTCGGTGGTGTGCACCGGCAGCGGCTCGGGCGGCGACTCGTCACCGGCCCGCACCCGGGTGATCTCCCGTTCGAGATCCTCGTGCGCCACCTTCAACGCGCCGTCGCGCAGCACCCGCAGCGGCCGGATCAGCGAGCGCGCGACCAGCAACACGATGACCAGCGCGGCAATGATGGCGCCCAGCACCAGCACGGTGTCGCGGATCGCCGCGTTGCGACGGTCGTGGGCCTGGTTCTTCGACGGCCTTGGTCACCTTCGCGGTGATGTCCTTGATGATCTGCGAGGCGATCCCGTCGGTGGTCTGCACCGATTTCAGCAGCGCCGGGTTGTTGACCAGCTTTTGCGCCGGATCCGACATCAGACCCATCCGGGTCACCATCTGCTGCTGCAGCGTCTTGGCCTCCGGCGAGCCGACGCCGAGCACCTCGGCCATCCCGAACAGGGTCGACGGCTCGGTACCGGCCAGGGTGATCATCGACGTGCGTAGCTCGGGCTCGGGCAGATCGGCGCCGCGGGCGATCAGCAGTTGCTGCATCATCATCTGGCCGCGGGCCCCGATCGCCCGGCTGAGCCCCTGCGCCTCGGCGCGGATCTGCTCGTTGTCGACGCGCACCGAGCCGTCGATCGCGTTCTCGGCGGTCAACAGGATGGGCGCGTAGGTGGTGACCCGGGGCCGCAGTCCGAGGGTGTTCGACGCGACGTTGTCCAGCAACGACTGCCCGCCGTCCAGTATCGCGTCGACGCCGGCGCTCACATCGGGCTCGACGTCGGTTCCGCGCAGGCGGGCTTCGAGCTCACTTTTGCGGGCGTCGTAGTTCTTCTTCGCTCCGTCGGCATCGCCACCGGTCGAGCTCGCCAGCAACGCGACGTCGAGCGCCGACATGTATTTGGTGATCGCCGGAACCATCTCGGCCCGGTCTGCCGCCAACCGAAGCCGGTGCGCATCGCTCAATGCATCCGCAATGCGAAATCCCCCGAAGACCATTGCCAGCACCAAAGGCAGCGCGACAATGGCGACGACTTTCCACCGGACCGGCCAATTGCGCAGCGACCACGACGCGGGCCGTTTCGTCGAGGCGGATTCGGCGCTGTTGCTCTCGGCGGGCCTGAGTTTCGTCCGGCGAACCCGTCCGCGGGACGCGGGCAAACATCGTCACCGGATCAGCGCGGTGTAAGCGTCCGCTCCGCTGAATCGCAGTGTTAGCGCGTCGTTCATGAGACTTCCTGCTAATTGCGCTCACCCCGAGCGACGGGCAAGCGATATACGCCTGGCAATTCAGCGAGTATGCCAGGCTGCGGCTGCAGTGACCACAATTCTTACTGAACAGACAGAGTTCACCGACGCGCTTGCGACTCGGCCGCGGATAGCCGAGCAAATTAGGTAAACGCGCTTACAACCCGCCGCACTGGGCCGGACCGCTGAAAATCGTCGCCCAGGGCGGGCAGCTGGGGTCGCGAGGTTTAGGACCTTGTTCCACCTGCATATGCGGTCCTGGCGGGAAATCCTCGTCGGCGAAGTGGTAGTCGTGACAGCCACCGTGGTCCCAATCTCCCAGGACACCGTGGCCGGGCATGGGCTGGCCCGGACACCAGCACGCCGAATATTGACTGCATCCCGGCGGATTTGCGTGTGCGGTACCTGCGGCCAATCCCAGACCAGCCAAGAGGCCGCCGGACACCGTCACCGCCGCAGCGCACCCTGCGATTAGTCGGTTCATAATATCGGATTTTTCTCGCGTACGGCTGTCGGCGCATCGGGCAAATGCCCCATTTCCGGTTACCGTGTGTTGTGTTCAGGCTGCTGTTTTACTCACCGCGAATCGCGCCCAATACGGGTAATGCAATCCGAACCGCGGCGGCCACCGGAGCAGAACTGCATCTCGTCGAGCCGTTGGGTTTCGACCTCTCTGAGCCGAAGCTGCGTCGGGCCGGCCTGGACTACCACGACCTCGCCTCGGTGACCGTCCATCCGTCGCTGGATGACGCATGGACTGCGCTCGCACCGCAGCGGGTGTTCGCGTTCACCGCCCACGCGACGCAGCTGTTCACCGACGTCAGCTACCAGCCCGGGGATGTGTTGATGTTCGGCCCGGAGCCCACCGGTCTGGACGCGGCGACGCTGGCCGATCCGCACATCACCGGCCGGGTGCGCATCCCGATGCTGGACGGCCGGCGGTCGCTCAATTTGGCCAACGCCGCCGCGGTGGCCGTCTACGAGGCGTGGCGACAGCAGAGGCTTTGCACGGCGCGGGATCTGACCGCCCGTCGTGATCTACCAGGTGTCCCAGTGCGTGAGCTGCTCGGCCGGCAGCCGCTTGGCCGGCTTGAAATCGGTGCCCTTGGTGTAGGCGATCGGGAAAAGGCCGGCCTGGCTGTACTTCTCGTAGGGAATGCCCAGTATCTCGGCCACCTTTTCCTCGCCGCCGCGGATCAGATGCAGCGTCGTCCAGCAGGTGCCCAGCCCCCGCGAGCGCAGCGCCAGACAGAAGCTCCAGATCGCCGGGTGCAGCGACGCCCAGAACCCCGCCCCGCCCATCGGCTGCTTGTCTTCGCGGCCTTCGATGCACGGGATCAACAGCACCGGCGCTTCGTGGATGTGCTCGGCCAGGTAGGACGCGGAATCGCGGACCGCGCCCATCCGCTCTCCACGGGTGTCGCCCTCGCCGTATTCCGGTGCCGGCGACTTCAGGTAACCACGGGCGTTGTCCAGGTAGATCTCGCCGATCGCCTTCTTCTTCTCCTCGTCCTCCACGAAAACCCATTGCCAGCCTTGCGAATTGGAGCCGGTGGGCGCCTGCAGCGCCAAGTCGAGACATTCCATCAGCAGGTCGCGCGACACCGGCTTGTCGAAGTCGAGGCGCTTGCGGACCGAACGGGTGGTGGTGAGGAGTTCGTCGACAGAAAGGTTAAGGGCCATGAGCGCGAGATTACTCATGCCGTGGAGTCACACTGTTCCCGCCCGCACCGTCAGCGGCATAGGTGATGCCGGAAGTCGGCATCAAGATCCTGCTGAGCTCCGTGACGGTCTTGAGGACGGCTCACCGGAAGTCGCGGGACTTCGATCCGATCTTCAATGTGAGCTTGGCTATCCGCTCCGCCATCACAGTGACTGCGCCACTGGCATTTTGGACCTGACCGCGGATCAGCAGCGCCGACGATGTCTGCGCCACCTTGCGATGCCGCGCCCACACCCCCGGCGTGCAGAGCACGTTGACCATCCCGGTCTCGTCCTCGAGGTTGATGAACGTCACCCCCCGAGCCGTCCCGGGCGCTGCCGGTGAGTGACCGCCCCGGCGACCAGCACCCGGTCGCCGTCGGGCACCGACAGCAGATCGGCGGCGGGTACCACCCCCATCGCGTCGAGATCCGACCGCAGGAACTGGGTCGGGTAGCTGTCCGGCGAGATGCCGGTGGACCACACGTCGGCGGCGGCCAGCTCCACCTCACTCATCCCGGGTAAAGCCGGAACATGCGACGACGAGCCCACCCCCGGCAATCGATCCGGTCGCTGGGTGGCGGCCGCGCCGGCCGCCCACAGCGCCTCGCGCCGCGACATCCCGAAGCAGCGCAGCGCGCCTGCGGTCGCCAACGCTTCGGTCTGCGGCACGGACAGCTGAACCCGCGTCGTCATATCCAGCAGAGAAGCGAAGGGGCCGTGCGCTTTTCGTTCTTCGACCAGCTTTTCGGCCAGATCTTCTCCGATGTGACGGACGCTGCCCAGCCCCAGCCGCACCTCGGTGCCGGCGTTCTCCAGCGTGGCATGCACCACGCTGGCGGCCACGCACGGACCGTGCACCGTCACCCCGTGCCTGCGGGCGTCGGCCACCAGCGACTGCGGCGAGTAGAAGCCCATCGGCTGCGCACGCAGCAGCGCCGCGCAGAACGCCGCGGGGTGATGCAGCTTGAACCACGACGAGTAGAAGACCAGCGACGCGAAACTCAGCGAATGGCTTTCCGGGAAGCCGAAATTGGCGAAGGCTTCCAGCTTTTCGTAGACCCGGTCGATCACCTCGTCGGCAGCGCCGTGCAGGCTCCGCATGCCGTCGTAAGAACCGGCCGCGCAGCCGCTGCATGCGTTCGGTCGACCGCTTGGATCCCATGGCGCGGCGCAGTTGATCGGCCTCGGCTCCGGTGAAACCGGCGCAGTCCACCGCGAGCTGCATCAGCTGTTCCTGAAACAGCGGCACTCCCAACGTCTTCCGCAACGCCGGCTCCATCGACGGGTGGTCGTAGACGACCGGGTCGAGGCCGTTGCGCCGCCGGATGTACGGATGGACCGATCCGCCCTGGATGGGCCCGGGGCGGATCAACGCCACCTCGACCACCAGGTCGTAGAACACCCGGGGCTTGAGCCGCGGCAGGGTCGCCATCTGCGCGCGGGACTCCACCTGGAACACCCCGACGGAATCTGCGCGCTGCAACATCTCGTACACCGCCGGTTCGGACAGGTCCAGCGCGGCCAGGTCGACCTCGATGCCTTTGTGCTCACCCACCAGGTCGATGGCGTAATGCAGCGCCGAGAGCATGCCCAGCCCGAGCAGGTCGAATTTCACCAAACCGATTGCCGCGCAATCATCTTTGTCCCACTGCAACACGCTGCGGTTTTCCATGCGGGCCCATTCGACCGGGCAGACGTCGGCGATCGGGCGATCGCAGATCACCATGCCGCCGGAATGGATCCCCATGTGCCGGGGCAGGTTCTGGATCTGGTCAGCCAGCTCGATCACCTGCTCGGGAATGCCGTCGATGTCCGACGGACGTCCACTCCAGTGGCTGATCTGCTTGCTCCACGCGTCCTGCTGCCCTTGCGAGAACCCCAGGGCACGGGCCATGTCGCGCACCGCGATACGGCTGCGGTAGGTGATCACGTTGGCGACCTGGGCGGCGTAGTCGCGGCCGTACTTGTCGTAGACGTACTGGATGACGTTTTCGCGCAGATCCGACTCGATGTCGATGTCGATGTCGGGCGGCCCGTCGCGGACCGGCGACAGGAAGCGCTCGAACAGCAACTCGTTGGCCACCGGGTCGACCGCGGTGACGCCGAGCGCGTAGCAGACTGCCGAGTTGGCCGCCGATCCCCTGCCCTGGCACAGGATGTTGTTCTCCCGGCAGAACCGGGTGATGTCGTAGACCACCAGGAAGTATCCCGGAAACTTCAGTTGCGCAATGATTTCCAGCTCACGCTCGAGCTGGGCATACGCCCGGCGCGCCTGAGACCGCTCGCCGTAGCGGCGCTGGGCTCCGGCCATCGTCAGCTCCCGCAGCCAGCTGTCTTCGGTTGAGCCGGGCGGTACGTCTGGAAACGGCGGCAACTGCGGGGCGATCAGCGCCAGGCCGAAGGCGCACTGCTCGCCGAGTTCGGCAGCGGCCGTCACCGCGTCAGGGTGCTGCGCGAACAGCCGCGCCATCTCCTCGCCGGAGCGCAGATGCGAACCGCCCAGCGGGGCAAGCCAGCCGGCCGCCTCGTCCAGCGACTGCCTGGCACGTATCGCGCCCATCGCCATCGCCAGCTGCCGCCGTGACGGCGCGGCGAAGTGCGCTCCGGTGGTCGCCACGCTGCCGAGCCCGAATCGCTGTGCCAACAAGGCCATTTCGGTATTGATGTCGTCATCGACCGGGCAGCCGTGGTGGGTCAGCTCGACGCTGACCCGATCGGAGCCGAACCGGTCCACCAGATCGGCCAACGCCGCCGAGGCCGCATCCGGTCCGCCAGTGGCCAGCGCGGAGCGGACGTGGCCTTTGCGGCAGCCGGTCAATATTTGCCAGTGGCCGCCCGCCGCCTCGGTGAGCGCGTCGAAGTCGAAACGCAGCTTGCCTTTCTCACCGCCGGCCAGATGCGCCACCGCCAGCTGCCGCGACAGCCGACGGTAGCCTTCCGGCCCGCGAGCCAACACCAGCAGATGCGGGCCCGCCGGATCGGGATCGTCGGTCCTGGCGCCGGATCCCAACGACAGCTCGGCGCCGAACACCGTCCGCATGTCCAGTTCCACGGCCGCTTCGGCGAACCGCACCGCACCATAGAGTCCGTTGTGGTCGGTCAGCGCGATGGCCCGTAGGCCCAGCCGCACCGCCTCTTCGACCAACTCCTCCGGTGCGCTGGCCCCGTCGAGAAAGCTGTACGCCGAATGCGCATGCAGCTCGGCGTACGGGACGGACGAGCGAACCGGCCGGTCTTCGTCCGGCGGCTGGTAGGCGATCCGTTTGCGCGACCAGGGCGCCTCATCCGCCGGAGTCCATACGGTTGGCGTGCCGGAGCGGCGCGGCTTGCCGGAGAGCACCCGCTCCATCTCCGACCAGCCCGGCGGCCCGTTGCTCCACCCCATCGACTCAGTGTATCGAATATATGTTCGAATAGACGTACTTTCGCGGCAATCGTCGTTAAGTATTCATTAAACGGTCGGCGTTAAATTCTGCTCCCACGACGACGAAAGGTAGCCGCGATGGACATCACCCATAACCTGAAGAATCTCATTACCGGGGCGCTGGTGTCGGGGACTCTCGCGGTGGCCGGTTTGGGGCTGGCCGCGGGCAGCGCCCTCGCCAGCCATACTTGGGCGACAGGACCTTACCGTGGTATCCGGGACAACCAGCTGCCGCGGGACCGGCATTAGCCGTGGGACACGGTGTCTGCCACACCATGGTACGGGCTATATGGCGTGAAGGGAAACGTTGCATGCCGCTGGACTGACATGTGCGGATGGCGACGATCCACGGCGCCAATCGAGCAGCCGTTGAGTACTTGCGGCCTGTTTTCGTGCCCGAATCCGCCTGGAAGCTAACAACCGCCCGGGCATCGACCGGAGTGACCAAATCGCGCCTACGATCCCTATATGAGAAGGACTTTCGTCGTGACATTCGCGGCCGGGTTGATCGTCGCGCTGTTCGGTCTGATCTGGGCGCTCCAGGGATTCGGAGTGCTTGGCGGCAGTCAGATGAGCAACACCACAACCTGGTCCATCACTGGTCCGATCACGATGCTGATCGGGATCGTGGTCGCAGTTGTTAGTTGGCGGAAACTTTCGTCGAAATAGCGCAAGTCATTCGACTGAAATATCTTGAACCAGAACAACTTTGGTACGGCTCGCAAAAACTCTCAGAGAATCTCAGGCGATGAGAGACGAAGGGCGTTGTTCGTGACGCGACTAACACTGCGGCGCGTTTTCCAACTGCGTTGCCACACAACCGACTCCAGTTGTTTACACGAATTAATATCGCCGCCACCTCTGACCAGTGGTCACCGCCGATACTCAAATGCAATCCAGAGAAAGAACGGCGGTGATGAGGCGTGGAGCAACTCAATACTCTCGATGCAGGCTTCCTCATGGCCGAGGATTCGGACCGCAACGTCAGTTTGGCGATCGGCGGAATCGCCATCATCGATGGCGCGGCACCCAAGTACGAAAAATTCAAAGCTGTTCTGGCAGAGCGCATTAAATCGATTCCTCGATGCACGCAGATGCTACGCACCCAGCCTTTCGATGTCGGCGCGCCGCAGTGGGTCGACGATCCGGCATTCGACATCAGCCGCCATGTGCGGCGGATAGCAGTACCGCGGCCAGGTGATGACACCGAACTGTTTCGGGTTGTCGCCGACGTGCTGGAGCGCCGACTGGACCGCGACCGCCCGCTGTGGGAATGCTGGGTCATCGAAGGCCTGAAGGGCAATCGGTGGGCGATCCTGATGAAGGTCCACCATTGCATGGCCGACGGGGTCTCGGCGATTCGCATCCTCGCCCGCCTCTGCGACGAGATCGACGGCGACGTGTTCGCACGGCCCGCCGCGAAGCGGACCGGCCGGCGCCCGCACCTGACGCCGGTACCCGAGCACACACCGCGCACCAACCCGCTGAGCGACCTCTGGCGGACCGCCACCGGAATCACCAACACGGTGACCCGAACGGTCGGCGGCGCGACCGAGATCGCCGCCGGTCTGATGCGCCCAACGGCGGGATCGTCGCTGGTCGGACCCGTTACGTCGATGCGGCGCTATCGTGCGGTCCGCGTCCCACTCGCCGACGTCGAACAGGTCTGCCGCAAGTTCGACGTGACCATCAACGACGTCGCGCTGGCCGCGATCACCGAAGGCTATCGATCCGTTCTGCTGCACCGCGGCGAAAAGCCCCGGCCGGATTCGTTGCGCACCCTGGTACCGGTGTCGGTACGCTCGCCCGACTCCGCGGACAAGCCGGGCAACCGAATCTCGATCATGCTGCCCTACCTTCCCGTCGATGAGGACGACCCGATCCAGCAGTTGCGCACCGTGCACAGCAGGCTGACCCGGACCAAGCAGGGCGGGCAGCGCCAGGCCGGCAACATGGCGGTAGTCGATGACCGGCTACGTCCCATTCATGTTGTCCTCGTGGCTGATTCGATTGCTCACCCGCCTTCCGCAACGCGGCATCGTGACACTGGCAACCAATGTCCCGGGCCCACACCGTCGGCTGGAGATGATGGGCCACACAGTCAGTCGGCTGCTGCCCATTCCGCCGATCGCCCTGCAGCTGCGCACCGGCGTCGCGGTGATGAGCTACGCCGACGATCTGGTGTTCGGTATCACCGCCGACTACGACGCGGGCGCCGACATCGACACGCTGGCCGACGGCATCAAGATCGGG
Source organism: uncultured Actinomycetota bacterium (assembly GCA_963755805.1). Lineage (GTDB taxonomy): Bacteria > Actinomycetota > Actinomycetes > Mycobacteriales > Mycobacteriaceae > Mycobacterium. Next base: position 26,676 of record CAVWLG010000028.1, on the reverse strand, counting down.
GTGGCCCGGTTGGACATGCTCAGCCAGGACTCGATCTTGCTGTTCGACAGGAAATCGGTCTGACCCTCACCGGCTAACCTGACTACCGGCGCCGCGACGGCGGCCCGGGAAGGCAGGCGGCGAATGTCGGTCATCATCGACCCACGCCGCTTGGACGCCGTGCTGTTCGACCTCGACGGCGAGCCCGACACCACGTTCGCGGCGCAACTGCGGGACGCCGGCGTACGCCTCGATCGGTCCGGTGCCGCCGCCTTGGTCGAGACGGCCACCGCCCTGGCTGTTCGGCCCGGCCGCTGCGCCGTCATCACCTCGACCGAACGGGGCGTGACGGACGCGCGGGCCGGTGGATTCGCACTGGTGATCGCGATCGACCCGGCCGGGACGCTGCGCAGCCTCGGCGCCGACGCCGTGGTCAAGGACGTGAACGACATCGACGTCCGCGCCGGGGATCGCCGAATGTCCGAACTGCCCGACGGCTTGCAGGCACTGGATCTGACACCCGAACGACAGCCCGCGGTGTTCTTCGATTTCGACGGAACGCTGTCCGAGATCGTCAATGACCCCGACTCCGCACGGCTGGCCGACGGCGCGGCCGACGCGCTGACATCGCTGAGCGCTCAGTGTCCCGTGGCGATCCTGAGCGGTCGAGACCTGGCCGACGTGCGGCAGCGGATCGGCCTGCCCGGCCTCTGGTACGCGGGCAGTCATGGTTTCGAGCTGACCGGACCCGACGGCAAGCACCACCAGAACACTGAGGCAGCCGCAAGCATCCCGGTGTTGGCGGAGGCGGCAGCCGCGCTGGCCGACCAGCTCGGCGACATTCCGGGAGTCGCTGTGGAGCACAAGCGATTCGGTGTGGCCGTGCATTACCGCAATGCCGCGCGTGACCGCGTCGGCGAGGTGGCCGCGGCGGTGCGAAGCGCCGGGCAGCGGACCGCCCTTCGCGTGACGACCGGCCGTGAAGTCATCGAACTACGTCCAGATGTCGACTGGGACAAGGGAAAAACATTGCGCTGGGTGCTCGACTACATCCGCGACAACGAAGGGTCGAGTTCGTTGCTGCCGATCTACCTCGGCGACGACATCACCGACGAGGACGCCTTTGACGCGGTGGCCGACGATGGCATCGCGATCCTGGTGCGCCACAGCGACGACGGGGACCGCGCCACCGCCGCTCGTTACGCGCTGGACGACCCCGACCGGGTGCGTGAGTTCACCGAGCGGCTCGCACGCCGGCTCGCGGACTGATCACAGGACCGCTTGCGACTGAATGGTTTTGGCTGCCAGCTTGCCGTCGTCGCCGCGGATCTCCGTCTCGACCACGATGACGCGCCTGCCGACGTGCAGCGGTCGGCTGTGCGCCTTGACCGTGCCGGAGCGGGTGGCGGCAAAAAAATTGGTCTTGGACTCGATGGTCGTGGTGCCACCGGCGCCCTCGGGAAGATTCAGGAATGCGCACACCGCGCCGGACGTATCCGCCAGCGCCATGACGATGCCGCCGTGCAGCACGCCTCCGCCGGTCGTCAGGCTCGGCGCCCAATCCAGGCTCAGCACAACCTCTTCGGGGCCGGCCGCATCCGCGGTGATGCCCAGGGTTACGGCCAGCGGGACCAGGCCCTGGATCATCTCCGTCGCAGCGGTGTCGGTCATCGGCTCACTTTCCCAGCGCGTGCAGGGCCGCCGCGGTGTCCGCGTCGGCAGGATAAAACGACTCGATCGCCACCTCGGCGACGGTGACATCGAGTGGCGCGCCGACCACCGCGGTCATGGAAAAGAACGCCAACTCTTTTCCGTTGTGCCGCAACCGCAGTGGCACCGCGACATCGGTGGGCTCGGGACGCTCCGCCTCGCCGCCCGGGTAGCCCGACAGTTCGGACAACAGCTCGGTCAGCCGCGGGTCGCGCGTCGCCCGGACTTGGCGATGCAGCCGCTCGAGGACATGCGCACGCCACTCCGGCAGATTGACGATCCGGGAGGCCATTCCGTCCGGGTGCAGGGAGACGCGCAGCGCGTTGATCGGCGGCGTCAGCAGCGCCGGGTCGCATCCGTCGATGAGCACCGCGACGGCGGCGTTGCCGTCGAGCATGTCCCACCATCGGTTGATCACCAGCGCCGGGTACGGCTCGTGGCCGGTGAGGATCTGCCGCAACGCGGCGCGCAGCCTGGTCAACTCCGGCTCGTCGAGCGAATGTTCGGGGTAGGCAGGCGCGTATCCGCCGGCCAGCAACAGCGCGTTGCGCTCACGCAGAGGCACGTCGAGTTGTTCGCTGAGTCGCAGGATCATTCCCGGGGTCGGCTGCGAGCGCCCGGTCTCCACGAAGCTCAGATGCCGAGCCGAGATCTCGGCCTGAATCGACAAGTCGAGCTGGCTGATCCGGCGCCGCTCACGCCACTCGCGCAGCAGCTGACCGACTGCCGGTGTTGCCCGTGAGCTCCGGGTCAGGGTCGTCATCGCCCCGATGCTAGCCGCGGCGCGATCGGCACCACGATTACCTGTCAGGTAATGAGCGTCAGTCGTCTTTGTCGCTGTCCTTCTTGTCGTCCTTGTCGTCCGACTTCTTCTTCTTGTCGTCCGACTTCTTGTCGTCCGACTTCTTCTCGTCGCCGGTGTCCAGTTCGAGCGTCGCCCAGTGGCTCGGGGAGACGAACACCGTCCAGTCCCCCTCGTCGCGGCCCAGCTTGACGACCCCGCTGTCGACTTCCCACTTGGTGCTGTCGTCGTAATCCGTCGATTGCCCGTCGCTGTAGGTGAGTTTGAATGCCATGCCCGGGACTGCCACGTTGGCGGCCCGGTTAAACCTCGGTGTACTCCACCGCGCCATCCTCGAGAACCAACCGCGCCTCGATACCGTCGGTGCCGGACGCTTCGGTGCGGAACACCGCCTTGCCGGGCTCGGTGCGCCAGATCAGCGTGGTCAGCGTCTCGCCGGGAAACACCGGCTTGGTGAAGCGCGCGTCGATGGCGGTGATCGCGTCGGCGTCGCCGTTGCCGAGTTCGGCGATCAGCGCGCGACCGGAGAACCCGTAGGTGCACAGCCCGTGCATGATCGGCTCGGGGAAGCCGGCCAGTTCCTTGGCGAACCACGGATCGCTGTGCAGCGGATTACGGTCGCCGGAAAGCCGGTAGATCAGCGGCTGGTCTTTACGGGTGGGCAGCGCGACCCGGGCATCGGGTTCGCGGTCGGGAATCTCCGGCGCGACCGGGCGCTCGCCCGGCTGTCCCCCGAAACCACCCTCGCCGCGGATCACCAGCGTGGTCAGCGTTTCGGCGAGCAGCGTGCCGGTGTCGGGATCGCTGCCGCGGCCGCGCAACATGATGATCGCGTTCTTGCCTTCGCCTTTGTCCTGGATGTCTGCCACCTCGGTGACCACCGACAGCTTGCCCGCCGGCGGCAGCGGCGCGTGCAGCCGAATGCCTTGCGAACCGTGCAGCAGCATCGCCCAGTTGAACGATCCGACCTTGGCGGCCGCGCCGAACGCCGGGCAGCAGATCACCGCGTAGGTCGGCAGCACTTGCTGGTCGATGTCGTGGCTGTTCTCGGTGGTGAACTTCAGATCTTCCAGGCCGGCGCCTACACCGAGCGCGTAGAGCAACGTGTCGCGGTCGGTCCACTCGAACAGCATTGGTTCGGTGGTCGCACCGACGGCATTCGGGTCGATCGCCATTCGGGTCTCCTCTTCGGTCGGGCGGCACCGCTCATCCGGCTTGGTCCCGCCATTCCATCACCCGACCGCTCGGGTGATTTATTCACCCAACCCTGGCAAACGCGCCACGCCGGAGGCCTCGGCAAGGCAGGCTATCGCCATGCGCAATCGCACCCGCACCGTCATCTGGAAGGCCGCTGCCGTACTCGCCGCCGTGATCACCGTCGGCGCCTGCTCGGGATCACCGCAGGTGCGCAGCATCACGCTGACCTTCATCCGGCATGCCGAGTCGCTGAGCAACGCCGAGCACGTCATCAACACCGACATCCCCGGCCCGGGCCTGACCGAGGAGGGCCAGGGCCAAGCCGAGCAGCTCGCTCATCAACTGTCGCGCAACAACTTCGACGGCATCTACGCCTCCAACATGGTCCGCACCCAGCAGACCGCCGAGCCACTGGCCCACGCGCTGGGCAAGCACGTCGAAATTCTGCCCGGTCTGCGCGAAATCGATGCCGGCCGCTTCAACAACTCCCCGACGAAGCGCGCCGACCTGACCTATCTGGTCGCGCCGTCGCTGTGGCTGAAGGGCGACGTTCAAGGATGCCGTTCCCGGCTCGGTCAGCGGCGAGGAATTCAACGACCAGTTCAGCGCGGCGGTGCAGAAGATCTACGACAGCGGTAACAGCAAGCCGGTGGCGTTCGCCCACGCCGAGTCGATCATGTACTGGACGTTGATGAACGTGAAGAACCCCAAGGACAGCCTGGCGACCAGCCATCCGCTGCCCAACCTCGGCCGCGTGGTGATCACCGGCAGCCCGGCAGCGGGCTGGACGTTGGTCGACTGGGACGGGATCCGGGACTTCAGCTACTGACCTGAGCGGCCGCCCGCGGCGGTACGGTACTGGACAGTACTGCCTCGATTCGCTCTAGGGTATGCGCTGTGACCGAGACGGCTCAGCGCGGCGTGCTGGCTTCACCCTGGTCGCCCCGGGAAACCGAGTTGCTCGAGGTGACGCTTCAACTGCTGCAAGAGCACGGCTATGACCGGTTGACCCTGGACGCCGTGGCCGCCCACGCCCACGCCAGCAAGGCAACCGTGTACCGGCGCTGGCCGTCGAAAGCCGAACTGGTGTTGGCCGCATTCATCGAGGGCTGCCGCCAGGTCGCGGTGCATCCGCAGACCGGCACGTTGCGCGGGGACCTGCTGCAGATCGGAATGACCATCTGCGAGCAGTCCTCGCAGCAGGCCGGCACCATTCGCGCCGTACTGGTCGAGACGTCGCGCCACCCCGCGCTCAACGAAGCCATGCAGCATGAGTTCCTCGATCAACGCAAAGCCCTGCTCCAGGAAGTGCTGCGGGATGCCGCCGATCGCGGCGAGATCGACGCCTCGGTGATCAGCGACGAACTGTGGGACCTGTTGCCCGGCTACTTGATCTTCCGGACCGTCATGCCAAGTCGCCCCCCGACGCAAGAGACCGTCGAAGCCCTCGTCGACGACGTCATCATCCCGAGCCTTACCCGAAAGGTGAACGGGTGAGCCGTCTTTTACGTCTGGTCCGGCGGCGCTGGATGATTCTGGTCGCCATCGTGGTGATGGCCCTCGCGGGGTTCGCCGTCGATCGACTGCATGACGCCTTCGGCTCGGCCCAGAACGCTGCGCACGGCGGCGGCGCCTCGAACGAGATCGTTCCGTTCAACCCCAAGGAAGTCGTCTACGAAGTCTTCGGCACTCCCGGCGCCACCGCGACCATCAACTATCAGGACGTCCATGCCGCGCCGCAACGGGTCGACAACGCCCCGCTGCCATGGTCGTACACGATCACCACCACCGATCCCGCAGTCATCGCCAACGTGGTCGCCCAGGGCAACGGCAACACGCTGGGGTGCCGCATCACCGTCAACGGCGTCGTCAAAGACGAGAGGACCGTCAACGAATTGAGCGCGTACACCTTCTGCCTGGACAAGTCCGGATGAGCAACCACAGCGTCCGCCGGCCACGAGTGCCGCGCATCATCCACCGCGTCGCGCTACCGATCCTACTGTTCTGGGTGGCCTTGGCGGCTCTCCCGAATATCCTTGTGCCGCAACTGGAAGAGGTCGGCCGACTGCACAACGTCGGCCTCAGCTCCCCGGAGGCGCCGTCGTATCAGTCGTTCAAGCACATCGGAAAAGTGTTCCACGAGTTCGACACTGACAGTTCGGCGATGATTGTGCTCGAGGGCGACAAGCCGCTCGGCGCCGACGCGCACAAGTATTACGACGCGCTGATCCACAAGCTGGAGCAGGACAAGAAGCACGTCCAGCACATTCAGGATTTCTGGGGCGACAGTCTGACCGCGGCGGGCTCGCAGAGCACCGACGGCAAGGCCGCCTACGTTCAGCTCTTTCTCGCCGGGGCCCAGGGCGAGGCGTTGGCCAACGAGTCCGTCGACGCCATCCGCGCCACCGTCGACCAGATGAAACCGCCACCGGGCGTCAAGGCTTATCTGACCGGCGCGGCCCCCCTGATCGCCGACCAATTCACCGAGGGCAGCAAGGGTTCCAACAAAGTCACCGCGCTGACCATCGCGGTGATCGCGGTGATGTTGTTCGTCGTCTACCGGTCGTTCGCCACCACGGCCCTTGTCCTGGTGACGGTTCTCATCGAGATGGCGGCCGCGCGCGGATTCGTCGCCTTCCTTGGCAGTATCGGAGTCTTGGGCCTGTCCACCTATGCGACCAACCTGTTGACGCTGTTGGTCATCGCGGCAGGGACGGACTACGCAATATTTTTCGTCGGCCGCTATCAAGAGGCCCGCTCGGCCGGCGAAGAGCGAGAAGACGCGTACTACAGCATGTACAGCGGTACCGCCCATGTCGTGCTGGGCTCGGGCCTGACGGTTGCGAGCGCGGTGGCGTGCCTCGCTTTCACCCGGCTGCCCTATTTCCAGAGTTTGGGCATACCCGCTGCGATCGGCATCCTCATCGCGCTGGCGGCCTCGCTCACCCTGGGTCCGGCCATGCTGGTGATCGCCAGCCATTTCGGTCTTTTCGACCCCAAGCGGGTGCTGCAAACTCGTGGCTGGCGCCGAATCGGCACCGCGATCGTCCGGTGGCCCGGGCCAATCCTGGTGGTGTCCATCGGCATTGCCCTGATCGGCCTACTGGCCCTTCCCGGCTACAAGACCAGTTACGACACCCGCCCCTACATCCCGGGTACCGCCGCGGCCAACGTGGGATACACCGCCGCGGAACGACACTTCCCGCGCTCACGGCTGGAACCTGAGCTGCTGATGATCGAGTCGGACCACGACTTGCGCAATCCTGCCGACATGCTGGTGTTGGACAAGGTGGCCAAAGGCATCTTCCACATTCCCGGGATCGCCCAGGTGCAGACCATCACCAGGCCGTTGGGCACGCCGCTGGACCACAGCTCGATCGCCTTCCAGATCAGCCAGCAGAGCGTCGGGCAGGTGCAGAACCTCAAGTACCAATCGGACCGCGCGCACGATTTGCTGCGACAGTCCCAAGAACTCGACAAAACCATCGGCATCCTGCAGCAGCAATATGCCCTACAACAGCAACTCGCCGGCGCCACGCACGAAGAGACCCAGAAGTTCCACGAAACCCTGGCGATCATCTCCGAAGTACGGGACAAGCTGGCGAATTTCGACGACTTCTTCCGGCCGCTCCACAGCTATTTCTACTGGGAAAAGCATTGCTACGACATCCCCGCGTGCTTCGCGCTGCGGAACACCTTCGAGGCGATCGACAGCATCGATCAGCTCACCGAGAAATTCGAAGACCTGGTGGTCAGCCTGGACAAGCTGGACACGATTCAGCCGCAACTGGTCGGGCTGATCCCACCGCAGATCGCCAGCCAGGAAGTCAACCGCGAGCTGACACTGAAGAACTTCGCCACCAACCTCGGAATCAACAAGCAGTCCGAGGTGGCGAACGACAACCCGGCCGCGCTGGGGCAGGCCTTCGACAAGTCGAAGAACGACGACCTGTTCTATCTGCCGCCGGAAGTGTTCGACAACCCCGATTTCAAACGAGGACTCAAGCTGTTTCTCTCGCCGGACGGCAAAGCGGCGCGGATGATCATCATCCACGAAGGTGACCCGGCCGAGCCCGCAGCCATCTCCCGGGTCGAGCCGATCAAGCTCGCGGCCCACGAAGCCGTCAAGGGCACTCCCCTGGCGAACTCCAGCTTCTATCTCGGCGGTACCGCCTCGACCTACAAAGACATCGAGGATATGGCGAGTTACGACATCTTGATCGTCGCCGTTGCCTCGCTGAGCCTGATCCTGCTGATCATGATGCTCATCACCCGAAGCCTGGTGGCCGCGATCGTCATCGTCGGCACGGTGGCGTTGTCCCTGGGCGCATCGTTCGGCCTGTCCGTGCTGCTCTGGCAATACCTGCTGGGCATCGAATTATATTGGGTGGTACTGCCTTTGGCGGTCATCCTGCTACTGGCCGTCGGATCGGACTACAACCTGCTGCTGATCTCCCGGTTCGAGGAAGAGATACCCGCCGGACTGAAGACCGGCATCATCCGCGCGATGGCCGGCTCCGGCTCGGTGGTGACCGCCGCTGGTCTGGTGTTCGCGGTGACGATGTGTGGGTTCGTCTTCAGCGGTCTGCAGACGCTCGGCCAGATCGGCACCACGATCGGTCTCGGTCTGCTGTTCGACACGTTGATCGTGCGTTCGTTCATGACACCGTCGATCGCGACCTTGCTCGGCCGGTGGTTCTGGTGGCCGGTACGGGTGCGCCCCCGCCCGGCCAGCTCGATGCTGCAGCCCTACGGATCACGTCCTGCCGTTCGTCAGCTCCTGCTGTGGGACGACCCGGAGGAAAAAGACGCAGTGGCATCGTCGCCGCGCTGATTGACACGATCACGTCACAGTGCGTTGACGTGCGGCCGCGCCGAGCGCACGATGTCTTTCATGCGTTATGTCGTTACCGGCGGTACCGGGTTTATTGGGCGCCGTGTGGTGTCCCGTCTGCTAGACGCCCGCCCGGACGCCGAAGTGTGGGTCCTGGTACGCCGCTCCTCGCTCGGCCGCTTCGAACAGCTGGGCGCAGAATGGGGAGACCGGGCAAAGCCGCTGGTCGGCGAGCTGACTGAGCCAGGGCTTGGGCTCGCCGACGAGGCGATCGCCGAACTCGGAGATGTCGGCCACGTCGTGCATTGCGCGGCGATTTACGACATCACCATTGCCGAACCCGAGCAGCGCGCCGCCAACGTGGAAGGCACCCAGGCCGTCATCGAATTGGCGCGCCGACTCGATGCGACGCTGCATCACGTGTCGTCGATAGCGGTGGCCGGCGACTTCCACGGCGAGTACACCGAAGACGACTTCGACATCGGCCAACAGCTTCCGACGCCGTATCACCAGACGAAATTCGAAGCCGAATTGCTGGTGCGCTCGACATCTGGGCTGCGATACCGGATCTACCGGCCGGCGGTCGTGGTCGGCGATTCACGCACCGGCGAAATGGACAAGATCGACGGGCCGTACTACTTCTTCGGCGTGCTGGCCAAACTGGCCGTCCTGCCCCGGCTGACGCCGATGATGTTGCCCGACACCGCTCGCACCAACATCGTGCCCGTTGACTACGTCGCCGACGCCTTGGTCGCGCTGATAAACGCCGATGGCTCGCCCTCCTGGGACGGCCGAACCTTCCACCTGACCTCACCGAAAACCATTGGGCTGCGCGGCATTTACCGAGGCGTCGCGGCCGCGGCAGGCTTGCCGCCGCTACGCGGATCGCTGCCACGATCGGTGGCGGCGCCGGTGCTCAAGGTGCGTGGCCGGCCCAAGGTGTGGCGCAACATGGTCGCGACCCAGCTGGGCATCCCGGGCGAAGTGCTCGACGTCGTGGACCTTGCTCCCACATTTATTTCCGAGCAGACGCAGAAAGCATTGCGCGGAACCGGAATTGAAGTTCCGGACTTCGGCAGCTACGCGCCGGCGTTGTGGCGCTACTGGGCCGAACATCTCGATCCCGACCGGGCCCGGCGCGACGATCCAGAGGGCGCGCTGGTCGGCCGGAACGTGATCATCACCGGAGCGTCCAGCGGTATCGGCCGGGCGTCCGCCATCGCTGTCGCCGAACGGGGCGGATGCGTATTCGCGCTGGCCCGCAACGCTGACGCGCTCGACGATCTAGTTACCGAAATTCGCGCCAACGGCGGTCAGGCCTACGCCTTCACCTGCGACATCACCGATTCCGGGTCGGTGGAACACACCGTCAAAGACATCCTGGGCCGCTTCGATCACGTCGACTACCTGGTCAACAACGCGGGCCGGTCGATCCGCCGATCGGTGGTCAACCAAACCGACCGGTTGCACGACTACGAGCGCGTGATGGCGGTCAACTACTTCGGCGCGGTGCGGATGGTGTTGGCGTTGCTGCCGCACTGGCGTGAGCGCCACTTCGGTCACGTCGTCAACGTCTCCAGTGCCGGCGTGCAGGCGCGCAGCCCCAAGTACAGCGCCTACCTGCCCACCAAGGCCGCGCTCGACGCGTTCTCCGAAGTGGTCGCCACCGAAACGCTCTCTGATCACGTCACATTCACCAACATCCACATGCCGTTGGTGGCCACCCCGATGATCAAACCGTCCCGGCGGCTCAACCCTGTTCCGCCGATCACCGCCGAACATGCCGCCGCGATGGTGGTTCGCGGGCTGATCGACAAGCCATCACGAATCGACACCCCGCTGGGCACCCTGTCCGAGGCCGGTCACTTCTTCATCCCCAAGCTGTCGCGGCGGGTGCTGCATCAGCTGTATCTCGGCTACCCGGACTCGGCCGCAGCGCGTGGTGAGACAGGGCCGGCTCCGTCTGATTCGAAAGGCGTTGCGGAACAGCGGTCGTCACGTCAGCCGAGGCGGCCGGCCCGCGCCGGGGTAACCCGGGTTCGGGTTCCGGGTCCGGTCAAACGACTCGTGCGCCTGGTTCCCGGCGTGCACTGGTAATACGGTCTAGTAATTCCGCCCGGGTTACCCTGAAGACTGTGGGGGACGATCCGGACCTGGACAGCACGATCGGTGAGGCCGACGTGGTCCGGCGGGCTTTCGACAGCCTTCCCTCCTTTATCGTTGCTTTCGCTGGTCCGGAGCATCATTACGTCGCCGCAAATGCGGCAACCCGGTCCGCATTTCCCGCGGTGCGGCTGGGAGTTCCGGCGCGAGAACTGTTTCCCGAATTCGAAGATCAGAACCTGATCGAGATCCTCAATCGCGTCTACCGCACCGGAGAGATCCAGCAGGGCCGCGAGTGGCGTTTCCAGTTCGACTTCGACGGATCGGGAACGATGCAGGAGGTCTGTGGCGATATCGTCGTCAGTCCGCGTAGGGCCGAAGACGGAAGCATCGAAGGCACTCAGGTGATGCTGACCGACGCCACCGCTCAGGTACAGGAACGCCGCGCCGCGGAAGCGCGCGAGGCAGAACTGTCCGAGCGGTACACGCAGGTACGTGACCTCGGAATCCACGTCCAACGTGCCCTGCTTTCGCCGGCGCTGCCGGTGCCGGCGGGCACCGATATTGCGGCCGAATATTTGGTGGCCACCCAGGACGCCGGCGCCGGCGGTGACTGGTTCGACGCGTTGCCCGGCAACAACGGCAGTGTGTTCCTGGTCGTCGGCGACGTTGTCGGGCACGGCGTCGAAGCCGCGGCGGTGATGGCTCAGCTACGGACCGCGATCCGGATGGCGCTGTTGGCCGGCCACGACATCGGTGAAAGCCTCACGGCGGTAGACCAATTCAGCAAGTTCGTACCCGGATCGAAAGCGGCAACCGTGTGCATCGGCCGCTTGGACGCCGACACCGGGGCTTTGGAATATTGCACTGCGGGACATCCTCCCCCGCTGTTGATCAGTGGTGAGGTCCCACGGTTTCTCGAGCCGACTGGCGCGGGGCCGCTGGGCAGCGGGATCGGCTTCCCCACTCGCACCGAAACTGTGGACGTGGGTGATGCGGTGCTGCTCTACAGCGACGGCATCATCGAGCGTCCCGGCCGCCCACTCGCCGCCAGCACCGCCGAATTCGCCGACATCGCCTCTCGCGTCCTGGGCGGTTCGGCGTTCCCGATCGAGACGACATCACGTCCCGTCGAGCGGTTGTGCTCGCAGACGCTGGAGTTGATGCTGCGCACTACGGGCTACAACGACGACGTGACGTTGCTTGCCGCGCAGCGACGTATCCCGCCGCCGCCGCTGAAGCTGACCGTCGCTGCCACCGTCCAGGCGGCCCGCGAGGTACGCGGGCCGCTGCGAGCCTGGTTGTCCGACGTCGGCGCCGACGAAGTCGACGTCATGATCATCGTGCAGATCCTATGCGAGTTCGTTGAGAACTCCTTCGAGCACGGGTACCGCTCAGCGATCGCCGACCCGATCGAGGTCGAGGCAACGCTGGACGCCCACGGGATGGTGCATGCCTCGGTGAGCGACCGTGGTCAGTGGAAGGCCCCGTCAGCGGACCCCGGCATGCGCGGCCGCGGGCTGATGCTGGCGGATGCGCTGGCCACCGAAAGCCGCATCGTCGGCACTGCCAGCGGTACCACCGCGTCGATTACGCACCGGCTGTGTCGGCCCGCGCGCATCGTGATCGACCCGAACGTCGTGCCGGTCACCGAACGTCCCGCTGCACACGAGTTCGCTACCGAGATCGTCGACGATCGCCTGGTGGTCGCAGGAGACGTCGACAACGCGACGGCACCGACTCTGGAGACGCAGATCGCGCGCAAAAGCCGCTCCGGCACTTACCCTTTGACCGTGGACCTGTCGTCGGCCACCCACCTGGGCTCTTCCGGACTGCGGGTCTTGGCCGAAGCGCTGGAACGCGCGCGCCACCATGGCACCGAACTCGCTTTGGTCGCATCACCGGGAAGTCCGGCTCACCACGTGTTGATGCTGGTCGGGCTGCCGCTCACAACCGAGGCCGTCGCCGACCGGGTCGAGTAGGCACGAGCAGGTATCGTCTCCGCGGTGGCCGCCGCACCAGTTTTCGCCGATGTCGACACCGGCGTCGACGATGCCATTGCGCTGATTTACCTGTTGGCCAGTCCGGACGCCCAACTGGTCGGCATTGCGTCCACGGCCGGAAACGTTGGTGTGGAACATGTCTGCGAAAACAACCTGGGCCTGCTGGACCTGTGCCGCGTCGAGGGCGTGCCGGTGTCGCGCGGCGCCGAGCGTCCGCTGAATTCCGTCGCACCGGCCGACAGCGCAGTCCACGGGTCACGGGGCCTGGGATACGCCGAACTGCCGCCGACCGATCGGCAACTCGACGCCGATGATGCCGCAACGGCGTGGGTGCGTGCGGCCCACGCGCATCCGGGCGAACTGATCGGGCTGGCGACCGGACCGCTGACCAATCTGGCGCTGGCGTTGCGTAAGGAGCCGGCACTGCCGAATCTGTTGCGCCGGCTGGTGATCATGGGCGGCGCGTACGACTACCGCGGCAACACCAACACGGTGGCAGAGTGGAACATCGCCTTCGACCCGGAGGCGGCAGCCGAAGTCTTCGCCGCCTGGTCGCCGACGGAAACCGTTGAGCCGCTGAGTCTTCCGATCCTGTGCGGGCTGGATGTGACCCGCAAGATCGCTCTCACACCCGACATCCTGGCCAGGCTGGCAGCAAGCGCAGGCGCGACGACCACCGCGTTGAGCGTCGACGACCAGCCGGGCACCCGGTCGTCGTCGTCCAATCCGGTGATTCGGGTGATCGAGGATGCGACCCGCTTCTACCTGGAGTCGTACCACCGTCTGGGCCACGGCTACCTGGCGCACTTGCACGATCCGCTGGCCGCCGCCGTCGCACTGGACCCACAGCTCGTCGCCACCCGGCAGGCCACCGTGGACGTCGAACTGACCGGCACCCTGACCCGCGGCATGACCGTCACCGACTGGTCGGGACGCTGGGGGCGAAAGCCCAACGCGCTGATCGGCGTTGACGCCGATCCGATCGTGTTCTTCGACCGGTTCGTCGATCGAGTGGGGCCGTTCGCCGCTGGGCTGGCCTGAAAAGGCGCCCTCATCCCGGTGGCCGAGCGGCTATCGTTAAGCCCCTGGGAGGTGCGGGTGCTCACGATCCTTCGACGGACCATCAGCCTGTGGTGGCGGACGTGGCCGTGGCTGGCCGCCATCTATCTGATCGGCTGGTTCCTGCGGTACTGGGCACTGCATCTGGCGATTCACGTAGCGCTGGGTCACGGCGACTTCTGGGGAAGCCTGATCTTGCCGCTCGCGCCGTTGGCTCGGTTGCTGACCTACCTGGCCATGTTCCTGGTGATCCGCACTGTCGCACCGGGGTTGCAGCGGGTCGAGACCGACGGTGAACAGGCCAAGGGCGTCGCCGACGTGGTGATGACGGCGATCCTGCCGTTCCTGGTCATCTACACGGCATGGAAGCTGATCGTCGAGGATTACTACGTTTATGTCACCAGCGTTGGTCACACACTGCTCAGCGACTGGAAGTTCAGGTTTCCGACGGCGCGAGCCCGGGTGTCGCCACCGGGCTCGCGGTCACCGGCACCGGCGGCGACGTGCTCTTCGTCGAGGCCACCGCGCTCGACGGCGAGCCGGGCCTGCAGCTCACCGGTCAGCTCGGCGACGTCATGAAGGAGTCGGCGCACATCGCGCTCACGTACGTGACCGCGCACGCCGCCGACCTCGGTGTCGACGCCGACGGTCTCGGCGCCGGCGCTTCCACGTGCACGTCCCCGCGGGTGCGATCCCCAAGGACGGGCCGTCGGCGGGCGTCACGATGACGACCGCGATCGTGTCGCAGCTCACGCAGCGGCCGGTGCGCGGCGACGTCGGGATGACCGGCGAGGTCACGCTGCAGGGTCGGGTGCTGCCGATCGGCGGCGTCAAGCAGAAGGTGCTCGCGGCCGAGCGGGCCGGGCTCACCACGGTGATCCTGCCGGCCCGCAACGGCCCGGACCTCGACGACGTGCCCGAGGCGGTGCGGGAGCGGATGACGTTCCACCTCGCCGAGGACGTGTCCCAGGTCCTCGACTGGGCCCTCGAACCCGCGCCTGATGGCTCGTCCGCTCGGATGAGCGGGCGCGAGTGGCTCGGGACGCTCCCGAGCTGCCCGCTCGCTCCGCTCGGCTCGCGTCGCTCGCTCCGGCTCGGGTGACGCGTAAGTCCCGCCGCCGGAGCTGGGCGTGAGCCGCCGTAGCGTCGTGCGGCATGTTGACCGCCCGCTCCGTGTCCGTCGCGCGCGGTGGCGCCCGGATCCTCGTCGACGTGTCGCTGTCGGTCGCGGCCGGGCACCGGCTCGGCATCGTCGGCCCGAACGGCATCGGCAAGTCGACGCTGCTGCGCGCCCTCGCCGGGCATCGACGAGCCCGACGCCGGGCGCGGTCGAGCGGGCGCCGGCGCGCACGACCGTCGGGCTCCTGCCCCAGGAGCCCGACGCCCGCGCCGGGCGAGGACCTCCGCGACTACCTCTGGCGCCGCACCGGCGTGCAGGCCGCGAGCGACGACCTCGACGCGTGGACGGCGCGGCTCGCCGACGGATCCCGACCGTCGCCGAGGAGTACTCCGACGCGCTCGACCACTTCCTCGCGCTCGGTGGCGACGACCTCGACGCGCGCGCTCGGCGCAGGTGGTCGCCGAGGTCGGGCTGCCCGCCGACCGGCTCGAGGTCGAGATGACCGCGCTCAGCGGCGGGCAGTTCGCCGCGCGCCGCGCTCGCGGCGATCCTGCTCAGCCGGTTCGACGTGCTGCTGCTCGACGAGCCGACGAACAACCTCGACTTCGACGGCCTCGACCTGCTCGAGCGGTTCGTCACGTCGACGCCGAGCGCGGTCATCGCGGTGTCGCACGACCGCGAGTTCCTCGACCGCGACCGTCGACCGGATCCTCGAGATCGAGGAGGAGAGCCACCGCGGCGTCGAGTACGCGGGCGGCGTGGACCGAGTACGTGGAGCGCAAGGGACTCGCCCGCCGGCAGGGCTACGCGCGGTACGAGGAGTACGTGGCCAAGCGCGACGCCCTGCGCGACCGGGTGCAGCGCCAGAAGGAGTGGTCGGTCCAGGGCAAGGCGAAGGTGAAGAGCAGCGGCGAGACCGACAAGTTCATCCGCCACTTCAACACCGCGAGCAGCGAGAAGCTCGCGGCGAAGGCGAAGATCTCCGAGCGGGCGCTCGACCGGCTCGAGCGCGGTCGACAAGCCGTGGGAGGGCTGGGAGCTGCGCATGCAGCTCGCGCCGACCGCCCGCAGCGGTGACGTCGTGGCCCGGCTCGACGGCGCGGTCGTCGAACGGGGCACGTTCCGGCTCGGTCCGCTCGACCTCGAGATCGGCTGGCAGGAGCGCATCGCGATCCTCGGCCCGAACGGCTCGCGGCAAGACCACGCTGCTCCACGCGCTGCTCGGCGACGTCCCGCTCGCCGAGGGCCGCCGCTGGGTCGGCCCGGGCGTCACGATCGGCGACGATGGACCAGGCCCGGGCCGGCTTCGCCGCCGACGCGGTGCTGCTCGACGCGTTCACGGCGCTCACCGGCCTGGACATCTCCTCGGCCCGCTCGCTGCTGGCGAAGTTCGCGCTCGGCGCCGACCACGTCGGGCCGGCGGGTCGCGAACCTGTCACCGGGGGAGCGGAGCCGGGCCGAGCTCGCCGCGCTCATGGCCACGGGCGTGAACTGCCTCGTCCTCGACGAGCCGACCAACCACCTGGACCTCGCGGCGATCGAGCAGCTCGAGCAGGCGCTCGACGGCTTCGACGGCACCCTGCTCGTCGTCAGCCACGACCGCCGGTTCCTCGAGGCCCTGCGCTCCGACCGGGTGATCGAGCTGGTCGGCGAGTCCGCCGGGGCTACCGCCCGGGGTTGATCGACCCGCCCTTGGTGCGGTCGGGCAGGAGCGTGTCGAGCGACGGCGACGTCGGGGATCGCGCTCGCTGCGTCGCGGCGCCGTCGGACCCGCGTCGCCGGCGCGCCGCGGCTCGGACGGGCGCGGCGGCGCGACGGGGGCCGGCGGCCGCCGAGCGGCGGCGAGCGCGGGCGTGGGCTCGGGCGTCCAGTCGACCGGCCGGGGCCGTCGACCGCGGCCGCGGCGGTGGTCGCGGCAGCCAGGCGTCGTCGGGCTCGGCCGGCGGCGGCGGCGGGCTCGGTCACGGCCGGTGGCGTCGGCGCCGGGGCGACTCGGGCGCCGGGTCGGGCCAGCCGGTCCGGTGCCGGCGCCCGGCGGGCGGGTCGGTGCGGCTCGGCCGGCGGCGGCCGCGCTGACCCGGCCGGCGAC
This sequence comes from uncultured Actinomycetota bacterium, assembly GCA_963755805.1. Taxonomy (GTDB): domain Bacteria; phylum Actinomycetota; class Actinomycetes; order Mycobacteriales; family Mycobacteriaceae; genus Mycobacterium. Next base: position 9,780 of record CAVWLG010000028.1, on the reverse strand, counting down.
CCGCCGGCGGCGGTGGGCGCGATCGGGGGCGGTCGTCGAGCTCGGCGGCGCGACCGGGGGCGGACGGGCGGCGCGGCGGTGACGGGCGGCGGCGACGACCGGGCGCGACGGGAGGCATCGGCGGCGCCGGCGGGGGCGGCTCGGCGAGCGACCGACGCGACCGGCGGCGGCGGTCCGCGCCGCGGGCACGGACCGGCGTCGGCCGGAGCCGCGACCGAGGGCCGCGGCCGGTGGCTCGACCCGGTGGCGGGCATCTCGCCTCGGCGAGCGGGAAGTGGCACGCGACGAAGTGGCCGGGCCGGATCTCCCGGATCTGCGGCTCCTCGCGCGCGCAGCACGTCCTCGGCCTTCGGGCAGCGGGTGCGGAACCGGCAGCCGCTCGGCGGCGCGACCGGCGACGGGATCTCGCCGCCGACGCCGGCGCGCTCCGCCGGCCTCGACGTTCGGGTCGGGCATCGGGGATCGCGCGCGAGCAGCGCCGCGGTGTACGGGTGCGCGGGCGCGCTCGTAGAGCTCGTCGGGCTGCGGCGACCTCGCAGATCTTGCCGAGGTACATCACCGCGACCCGGTCGCTCACGTTCTTCACGACCGCGAGGTCGTGGGCGATGAAGATCAGCGTGAGCCCGTAGCGCGCCTTCATGTCCTCGAGCAGGTTCAGGATCTGCGCCTGCACCGACACGTCGAGCGCGGAGACCGGCTCGTCGCAGATGATCAGCTTCGGCTCGGTGGCGACCGCCCGCGCGATCGAGATGCGCTGGCACTGGCCGCCGGAGAACTCGTGCGGCCGCTTCGGGCCCGCGACGTCGGGGTCGAGGCCGACGGTGTCGAGCACCTCGTCGACCTTGGCGTCTGCGGCTCGCCTCGTCGCCGATCTTCCAGATGTCGAGGCCCTCGCGCGACGATGTCCGCGACCTTGCGGCGCGGGTTCAGCGACGAGATCGGGTCCTGGAAGATCATCTGCAGCTTCGGGCGCGTCTGGCGCAGCTCCTCGCCGTGAGCTTGGTGAGGTCGTTGCCGTCGAACATCGACCGTGCCGCTCGTCGGCGTGGACAGCTGCATGACCGCCTTGCCGGTGGTCGACTTGCCGCAGCCCGACTCGCCGACGAGGCCGAGGGTCTCGCCCGGCTGCACGTCGAGGCTGACGTTCGAGACCGCGTTGACCTTCAGGCCGTGCGGCCGACCGGGAACTCGACGACGAGGTCCTCGACGCGCAGCAGCGTCTCGTCGGCGGGGCGGAGGTGGGCGGTGCCGCTGCCGGCCATCAGACGCTCCCGATCATGGCGCATCGCGGACGTCGACGCCCGGCCTGCTGCGTTCGCCTCGAGCGCGGCGCGGTTCTCCGGCGGTGCCGACCGGGATCCAGCAGCGGAACGCGTGGCCGGGCGTCGACGGCGTCGAGCGAGCGGCGGCTCCTCCTCGACGCACTTCGGCCTGCACGTACGGGCAGCGCGGCGCGAACTTGCAGCCCGGCGGCGGGTTGACGAGGTCGGGCGGCCGGCCGCCGATCGCCTCGAGCCGGGTGTGGCTCGGCGCGCGCGAGCTTCGGGATCGACTTCAGCAGCGCCTCGGTGTACGGGTGGCGCATCGCGCTGAACAGCGTCCGGGTCGGCGCCTTCTCGACGACGCGCCCGGCGTACATCACCGCGATCTCGTCGGTGCGGCCGGCGACGACGCCGAGGTCGTGGGTGACGAGGATCATCGCCATGAACCGCTCGCGCTGCTGCTCCTGGAGCAGGTCGAGGATCTGCGCCTGCACGGTGACGTCGAGCGCGGTGGTGGGCTCGTCGGCGAACAGCAGCTTCGGGCCGCAGGCGAGCGCGATCGCGATCATCACGCGCTGGCGCATGCCGCCCGACAGCTGGTGCGGGTACTCCTTCAGCCGGCGCTCGGCCTCGGGGATCCCGACCGACTGCGAGCAGCGCGAGCGCGAGCTCGTTGGCGTAGTCCTTCGTGACGTCGAGGTGGTAGCGCAGCGACTCGGTGATCTGGTTGCCGATCTTCATCACCGGGTTGAGCGACGTCATCGGGTCCTGGAAGACCATCGCCATCTGCGTGCCCCAGAGGCTGGCGCAGCTCGTCGTCGGACGCGTCGACGATCTCGTGGCCCTCGAACAGGATGCTGCCGGTCCGCTCGACGTTCTCTTCGGGAGCAGGCCCATGATCGAGCGGGACAGCACCGACTTGCCCGAGCCCGACTCGCCGACGACGCCGAGCGTCTTGCCCCGCTCGAGCGAGAAGCGTGACGCCGTCGACCGCGCGCACCAGGCCGCGCGGCGGTCTTGAAGTGGGTCTGGAGGTCGTTGACCTCGAGCAGCGGCCCGTCGAGCGGCGCCGGCTTCGAACCGGCTCCTCGCCGCGGTGCTCCGCTTCGCGCTGTGCCTCGAGCGCCGTGGGCTCACAGTGCGCTCTCCCGCACGTCGAAGCGTGCCCGCACGACGTCGCCGAGGTAGTTGAGCGACAGCACGATGACGAAGATGACGAGCGACGGCGCGAGCACGATGTTGCGGCGCGTCGGTGCAGGTCGGTGCTGCCCGACTGCGATGATGTTGCCCCAGGTGATCACCGTCGGGCTTCACGCCGGCGCCGAGGATGGCGAGGCCGGCCTCGGCGACGATCACGACCGCGACGCCGAGCAGCGCGATCGAGAACATCGCCGGCAGGACGTTCGGGAGACCTCGCGGATCATCACCCGGCCGTGCTTCGCGCCCTGCGCCCGCGCCGCGAGCACGAACTCGCGCTCGGACCACGACGAGCGTCGACGCGCGCGCGATCCGGGCCAGCACCGGGATCGACACGATCGCGAGCGCGACGCGTGACGTAGAAGAGCGTGCGGTCCGAGGAACGTGACGATCGACGAGGGCGAGGACCAGCGGAGGGAAGGCGAGGAGGATGTCGGTGAGCGACGCCGAGCACGCTGCCGATCGGCGCCCTTGAAGTAGCCGGCGACGAGGCCGAGGATCGCCGCCGACGATGAAGCCCGATGAACGACGCGACACGATGCCGATGGACATCGAGTTGCGGCCGCCGTCAGATGACGCGGGAGAACACGTCGCGGCCGTTGGCCGTCGACGCCGAACGAGGTGGTCGAGCGGCGGCCCAGCCGGTTGAGGCCGGTGAACACGTCGTTGATCGGGTCCGGGATCGGCAGGATCTGCGAGCCGAAGAACGCCATGAACCGACGATCGAGCGACCAGCCAGACGATCGCAGAGCCAGCCGCCGATGCCGATGCCCTTGCCGCTTGATGCGCTCGGCCCTCGGCGACCGGACATCGACCGCCGCCGAAGCACGATCTGCCGGCGCGAGCGGGGATCCGCGCGTAGCGCTGCTCGTCGTCGACGATGCTGGTCGCGGATCGCAACCGGCTTAGGCGAGTGCTCGGGCATGCCGGATCCGCGGGTCGAGGACGGTGTAGAGGATGTCGACGAAGAAGTTGAACGAGCACGTAGATGATCGCGATGACGCGCGACGAGGGCCTGCGGTCTCGATGCAGCTGGTGGCCGAGGATCGCTCGGCGAGCGCGTCGCCGATGCCGGGCAGGTTGAAGATGCGCTCGACGACGAGCGCGCCGCCGATGAGCGCACCGACGTTGAGGCCGGCGACGGTGAGCAGCGTCAGGCTCGACGGCCGGAGCGCGTGGCGGAACAGCACCCGGTCGGGCTGGGATGCCCTTGGCCTTCGCCGTGGTGATGAAGTCCTCCTGCAGCGTCGCGATCATGTCGGAGCGCAGCAGGCGCATGTAGATCGCGATCTGGCGCGACCGCGAGGCTGATCGTCGGCAGGAGCATCTGTTTCCAGTTCTCCGACGTGAACGGGTTGAGCGGGAAGTCGCCCGACGCCGGTGTACTGCGTCGGGAGATCCCACACGTGCCATTGCGCGGCCACGTAGATCTGCTAGCAACAGCGCGAGCGACGAACGCCGGCATCGCCAGCAGGGCGAACACCAGCGATGTTCGATATCCGGTCGAACAGCGTGCCGTTCCGGTACGCGGTGAGCACGCCCATCGGTATCGCGATCAGCAGCGCGAGCACCTGCGCGTAGATCATCAGCTCGAGCGACACCGGGAGGCGCTTCCACAGACCGTCGCTCACGGGGACGCCGGTGACGTTCTCGCCGAGTCCCGTGTAGGTCTTGCCGAAGTCGCCCTGGACGAAGTTCGTCGACCCAGTCCTTGTACTGCACGAAGAAGCGGCTTGTTCAGCCCGATGTCCTCGCGCAGTCGGGCCTTCTCCGCGGGCGGCGCGAACGGCGCAGATTCGAGACGAGGTCGCCCTTGCGCTCCTGGAGCTTGCAGCATCCAGAAGGACAGGAACGTGACCACGAACAACGACGAACACGAGCCGGCCGAGCTTGAGCGCGACGGTTCTCATGCAGTCTCCTCGCTCCGGCTCGTCGTTCGTCGGTGCGTGACTCCTTGCGTGCTACTTGCTGACCCAGAGGCCGACGGTCTGGTGGATGCCGGCGAGGATCGGCGACCGGCTTCTCGGTGCCCGGACCGCTCCGTTCGCGTCGGGCAGGTTCGGCCCGACCACGCCCTGCACGTTGCTCTGCGTGGCGATGAACCAGTTGTTGTACCAGGTCCAGAAGTTGTACAGCTGGCCGAGTCATCCGCTTGTTGAAGTCCTCGTAGGCCGCTGTGCGCGTCGCGGTGTCCGGCTCGGCGCGGCCCTTGTCGAGGTCGGCGTTGAGCTGCGGGTCGTTGATGTGGTTGAAGTTCACCACGCGAGCCGCCGTAGAACCACACGTACAGCGTGTCCGGGTCCTGGCCGGGGTAGTTGCGCCAGAGGAACGCGTCCACCTGGCTGCCGATGGCCTGGTTGATGATCGTGGCCTGGTCCACCGGGCTCGGCAGCTTCACGGTGATGCCGACCTGCTCGGCCTCGCGCGCTTGGTCTCCTGGGCGAGCGCCTGGGTCGTGCTCGTCGAACGTCGACTGGAGCGCGAACGTCGGACTTGCCGCCGTGCGCGTTCTTGTACTGCTGCACCAGCTTCTTGGCCTCCGTCGACGTTCTGCGTCGGGTAGCCCGGGTCCGTCGACGTGGCCCATCACGTCGGTGTCGAAGACCTGGTCGGCGAGCCGGACTCGTGCCCTTGTTCGCGATCTGGTTGAGCCGCGTTGCGGTCGACGCGCCATGGCGATCGCCTTGCGGATGTTGAGGTCGTCGAGCGGCGGCCGGGTCACGTTCGGGAGCGCGTGCGCCGATCTCCATGCGGCCCGTTGGGCTCGTTCCAGATCGTCGGCGCTCGGCATCGAGCTCTTGATCGTGTCGAGGTCTAGACCGCCGTTGTCGTCGTGGATGATGTCGAACTGGCCGCCCTGCAGGCCGCTGATGCGCTGGTAGCCGTCCTCCTGCGGCTTGAAGTTGATGCCGTCGAGGTAGGGGAAGCCCTTGCGCCAGTAGTCGGGGTTCTTGACGACCTTGACGTCACCGGTGGACGGGTCGAACTTCGTGACCTTGAACGGGCCGGTGCCGATCATGTTCGTGTCGCAGGTGGCGTCGTCGTTGAGCTGCGCCGGCGCGGCGATGCCGGCCCGGCCGCTGGTCCACAGGTACGCCGGGAACGCGACCCACGGCGTCGTCATGGTGCACGACGACGGTCATCGTCGCCGGGCGTCGTCGACGTCGGCGATGTTCTTGAACACGAACCCGAGCAGGATGCCCTTGCGCCAGGCGTCGATGTTCTGCTTCACCGCCGCGGCGTTGAGCGGCTCGCCGTCCTGGAACTTGATGCCGCGAGCGCAGCACGATCGTCCACGTCTTGTAGTCGGCGCTGCGCGTGACCGACTTCGCCAGGTACGGCGCGTAGACGTTGGGCTCGTCGGTCGGCTGGGTCAGCGTGTCGTAGACCGCGCTCGACGACCATGATCCCGGAGATCGCGAGCTGCGCCGACGCGGCAGGCAGAAGTCCGTCGTCTTGCCCTCGAGGCCGTAGGTGATCGTGCCGCCCGGGGCGTGCCCGGGTTGTTCGTCGGCAGGCCACCGCTCGAGCTGCCGCCGCCGCTGCGAGCCTCGCCTTGCTGCCGCCGCTGCTCGCCGCAGGCGGCGACGACGAGCGCCACGATCGCCAGCAGAGCCAGGAAGAGCATCGGCGCCCGACGGCGCGTGGTCGTGTCCTGCACGTTGTCCCCCCATAGGGCCGGAGTCGTTGCCCCGACATTGTTGCCACCCGGCACGTTCGATACCGGTCGGTCTCGCCTTGATCTCGGATGTGGCTGCGTTCGTTGCGTGAGCGTTCGAGCGGTTGCTGCGGCCGGCGTGGCCGCCGGACCCCATCGCGGACCCGCAAGGTAGGAAGCGGGGTCGCGGTTGTCAACATTCGCCAGCACTACGTTCTCGGGATCGTGGCCGACGATCGACTCCGCATCACGCCGACCGTCGCCATCGACGCGTCGCGATCTCACGTACCGCGTCAGCCGGTCGGGCGGCCCGGGCGGCCAGCACGCGAACACCTCCGACACCCGGGTCGAGGTCAGCCTCGACGTGCGCCACTGCGCCGGCGCTGAGCCGCCACCAGCGGGCGCTGGTGATCGAGCCGGCTCGGGCCCGTGGTCCGGGCGGTCGCCGCCGACACCCGCTCCCAGGCCAAGAACCGCGAGCTCGCCCTCGACGCGGCTCGTCGGCCGCCTCGCCGCCGCGCTGCGGGTCGAGCGCCCGGTGCGCCGGCCCACGCGGGCGAAGCGCGGGGCCAAGGAGGACCGGCTGCAGGACAAGCGCCGCCGGTCCGAGCGCAAGCGGCTGCCGCGGCCGCCCGGACCGCGACGACTGATGGGCGGCCTGATGGACGTCGTCCGCGACATCGCGCTCTTCGTGGTCGGCATCGCGCTCGATCGCCATCGTCGTCGACGCCGCGCTGCGGACCTTCGTGCTGCCCGCGGGGCGCGGTCGTCCGCCTGACCCGGGCGATCTCGGTCGTGATCAGCCGGGTCTTCGAGCTGATCCTGCGCCCGGCGAAGACCTACGAGACGCGTGACCGGGTGATGGCGCTCTACGGGCCGATCGTGCTCATGGCGATGGTCGTCGTCTGGCTGGTGATGCTGATCGCCGGCGTTCACGATGATCTTCCTCGCGGTCGAGGGCAAGGGCGTGTCGCGCGCGTTCAGCGAGGCGGGCTCGTCGCTGTTCACGCTCGGCTTCGAGCCGCCGCACGGCGACGCCGCGACGCGTCGTGCTTCCTCGCGGCGGCGTTCGGGCTCGGGCTGCGTCGCGCTCCTGATCGCGTACCTCCCGACGATCTACGCGTCGTTCTCCCGGCGCGAGGTGCTCGTCGCGTACCTCACGCCGCGGGCGGGCACGCCGCCGAGCGCGGTCGACCTGCTCCGGCGCGCGCACCTCATCGACCGGCTCGCACGACCTCGACGACCTCTGGGAGCGAGTGCCACCTCTGGTTCGCCGAGCTCGAGGAGACGCACACGTCGCAGCCGTTCGCTCAACTTCTTCCGCTCGCCGTAGCCGGACCGGTCGTGGATCACCGCGGCGGGCGCGATCCTCGACGCCGCGTCGCTGATCAACTCGACGATCGACGCGGGCTGGCACCCGATGGCGGGCCTCTGCGTCCGCAGCGGGTTCACGGCGCTGCGCTCGATCGCGCGACTTCTTCGGCATGGCGTACCCGCCGGACCCGCAGCCCGGCGACCCGATCAGCATCAGCCGCGACGAGTGGGAGGAGGCGCGCCGCGAGCTCGCGGCGGCCGGCGTGCCGCTGCGGCACGACCGTCGACCAGGCGTGGCGCGACTTCGCCGGCTGGCGGGTCAACTACGACATCGTGCTCGTCACGCTCGCCGGGCTGCATGCAGGCGCCGTACGCGCCGTGGAGCTCGGACCGGTCGGTGCGCTTCCGCGTCGCCACGACCGCGTGGGGCCGGCGCCGCCAGCGCTGAGCGACCGGACCGCCGGTCGAGACCGCGGCGCGTCGTAGGTCGCGGCGCCTCAGTCGACGGGGACGAGCGTGTCCTCGACGGCGGCGCGCTCGGGACCGCGGCGGATGAACCACTCCTGGCCGAACGCGGCGGCGAACGCGTCGGGCGGCAGCTGCAGGAAGAACGAGTCGGCCGGGATCTGGCTCGCGTGCGCCACCATCGCCGCCCGCTTCTGCCCGACGTAGTCGCGGACGTCGACGGTCGTGGTGATCATCGCCGCCGGCATCCCGAGGTCCATCTCCTCCGGGTCGGGCGCGTCCTCGATGTCGCGCCATCTCCGCGGCGCGTGCCTGTCATCAGGTCGACGATGTAGTCGCGGTTCATCGTGGACTCGTACGACGCGTGGCGTCCCGGCCATCTCGGCGGCGCGGATGCCGACCCGGTGCACCTGGATGTGGTCGGGGTGCCCGTAGTTGCCGCGCTCGTCGTAGACGGTGAGGACCTCGGCGTCCTCCTCCCGCAGGATCGCGGCGAGGCGGGTCGCCGCCTCCTCGAGGTCGGCCATCGCGAAGCACTCCGGGTCCTTCGTGGTGGGCTCGCCGTCCATGCCCGAGTCGCGGTAGCCGAGGAACGCCACGCGCTGGCGCGCCGAGGACCTCGGCCGCGGCGTGCACCTCCTCGACCCGGCGGTCGGTGAGGGTCTCGCCGTCGGCGAGGAAGCCGTCGGCCACCTCGCCGAGCTCGCCCTTGGTGGCGCAGACGAGCACGACCCGGTGACCCTCGGCCGCGACGCGCGCCATGGTGCCGCCCGTCGCGATCGCCTCGTCGTCGGGATGGGCGTGGAAGAAGACGAGTGTGGACATGGGGGGAGTGTCGCGCACCCTCCGCGGCGGCGAGACGTGTCATCCTGCGCCCGCCGCGGCGTCGACCGGGTGCGCCGGCACGACGCACCCGAGTTGTTGCGACGGAGGGGACGTGCCTGGCTGGGCGCGAAACCTGACGTTAGAGTCAGCCAACCGGCGGGTCGCCGGTCCACCGGGGGGTGCTGCATGCAAGTTCGGGGAACGCGTCGACTGATCGTGGCCGCCTGTGCGCTGCTGCTGGTGGCGACGGCCTGCGGCAACGCGTCGTCCGGATCGAAGTGCGGCGGCAGCGGCGGGGGCGGTGGCTCCGGCAGAACACGACGGTCAACCAGCCCGGCGTCACCGACGACACGATCAGGGTCGGCGGCGTCGCCTCCATCACCAACGCGCTGAACGCCCCGTACGGCGACATCTTCAAGGGCGTCAAGGCCTACTTCGCGATGGTCAACAGCAAGGGCGGCATCTACGGGCGCAAGCTCGAGCTCGCGTCCCAGCGCGACGACCAGATGACCCAGAACCTGCAGCGAGGCCCAGAGCCTGCTCAACGAGGACAACGTGTTCGCCGCCGCCGGCCTGGCCACGATCTTCGACTTCAGCGGCGCCGACGCAGCTCGCGAAGAACGGCATCCCGACGCTTCGGCTGGAACATCAACGCCGACTGGAACAAGCCCAACCTGTTCGGCAACTCCGGCGCGCTGTGCCTGGGCTGCGCCGGCGTCGACCTGCCGTGGATGGCCAAGCAGCTCGACAAGAAGACGATCGGCGTGCTCGCCTACAGCGTCGACGACTCGAAGAAGTGCGCGGAGGGCGTCAAGAAGTCGTTCGACGAGTTCCCGACGGCCAAGGTCGGCTTCTACACCGACAGCCTCTCGTTCGGCGACGTCGACTTCAGCGTCGAGGTCGTCGAAGATGAAGGACGCGGGCGTCGACTTCATCACCACCTGCATGGACACCAACGGCGTGCTCGCGATCGCCAAGGAGGCCCGCAAGCAGGACCTGGACGCGATCCAGTACCTGCCGAACGGGTACGACCAGGCGTTCATGAAGGCCAACGGTCAG